>JBOHKH010000015.1:0-78367 GCA_050728995.1 Rhizomicrobium sp.
ACAAACGGCTCGAAAAACTCCCATTCCGCATCGCTCATCAATCCGCGAATCACTTCTGCCTCCCTCAAGAGGCAGTCTTGAATCACATCGCCGCTTGGCTGAGAATTCCTTTGTCAACAGGACCTAGTCTTGGCCATTGCCATCGCCCTCTCTTTTCGCTTCCGCCACTATAGCCGCCCTGACCGCGTCCACGGGACCGGTGACGGGGGGCAGATGCAGGACGGCATAGGTCCGCACCTTTCCGTCCGGTAGCTCCCGCGTCCACGCATAGGCGCGCTTCGCCTTCGGGTGCCCGGCAAGGTCGAAGACATGCACAACGCCTTCCCAAACGATCCGGCCCCGGAACTCCTCCTTGACCGGCACGCTTTGGGCAAGCGTCGCCGTGCCGCCATGCGTGCGTTCGGCCGGAGTTTCTGATACTGTGTGGTCGCTAGAGAATTGGTCGAGCAGACTTCGCGGTAAGGACGGGAAATGGCACTTCCAAAACCAAAGCAACCTAAGCAGGTCGCCAAGCCAAAAAAGCCGAAAAACCCGGCGGAGCCCAAGCAACCAAAACAGCCGAAGCCGCCTAAATTTTCAAAGTAGCCAACTACCCCACGCCACGGATCCGGGCCGGGTTTATCGGTGGCTGCGACCCCTCGCGCCACCAACTCGAACCCGGTTCACGCGAGCGCGAGTCGCACGCTGTAATCGTGGCCTTCCCAGCGCGTCTCGTCCGGAAAATAGAAGGTGAAGTCGATACGTTTCCAGCGCCCGTCCGGCGCTATGCGGACGCCGTGCCGGCCGAAAGCCAGCGGCGTCGACGATCTGTCTTCGACCGACTGCCAGCCGTCGAAGCCGCAATGCAGCGTGAAGGCTGTCGGCAGGTCGAACAGAAGATCGCGTTGAGCGGGAAGAACATCGAATGGCGTGTCGGGACGCCAGTGCCAGGCGCCGCGCCCGCCCTGCCGGCGCGACAGGTGCGCCTCGACGCAGTCCAGGCGTTCGATGGGGCGCTTCGTTGCGCGCGCGTGGAGCAGCTTCAGAAATTCGGCGTGGGCCCAGACGAGCGGCATTGCGCTGCCGGATGGCTTGCCCGCTTCGAGAGCACGCGCGGGTATCGGCGGACTGTCCCAGACCTGTTCGGGAATAAGCCCCTGCGGTCCCGTCATGCGCGTCATCGTCTCGAGCCAGGGCAAGGGATCGCGACCCAGCTGCAGCTCGTAATGACCGCGCTCGCCTGCCAGAAGCGGCCACGCGCGCCCGATGCCGGTGCCGTCGTAGGGGCTGCCGTCGGCGTGCTCGCCATAGCCATCGCCGTTGTAGCGGTGAAAGGCAACGCCGAACGGCGTTTCAACTCTGAGCAGCGCATCCGTCACCCGAAGCGTGTTGCGGATGCGCGCATCGTTCGCCTGTCTCAGCCCCAGCCGGACCAGATGCAGGAACTCGGTGCCGACCAGTTCCGCCGCCGGTACGGTGACGCCCGAACGGTTGCGCAGATCGACGCAACCCTTGAGCCCGCCCTGGCTGGGCGCAGGGCCGATGCGGACGTAATAACCATCGAGGCCGTGCGCCGCGCCGAGCGGACCCGGTTCGACATAGGTCCATTCCTCGATCCGCCCGTTCCAGCAATCGGCGAGCGAGAGCAGGTAATTCGCATCGTCGCCGCCGAGAAAATCGGCCGCGGCAATCAGCGCCACGACCACGCTGGCGAGTGTGTACGGGCTCAGCCCCGCATTTTCCTCCCAGCGGTCCTGCGCCGTGATCGGGCCGTTGTTCGCAACGTAGCGGACCGCACGTCCGACCATGCGTTCTACGCCGCCCAGTCCTGCAAGTCCGTCGGATTCCTTCAGCTTGGCCGCGAGCAGAATGGGGAACGAAATTTCATCCAGCTGGACGCCCGTCCAATAAGGGCGCCCGTCGGGGAAACTGTTCTGCGACCAGATGCCGTCCGGCGTCTGGGTCGCGATCAGCCAGGACAGTGTTCGGCGCGCGTCATGGACGAGACCCGCGGCGATCAGCGCGAGTCCCGCATTGACGCAGTCGCGCGTCCACACGAGGTGATAGCCGCCCGAACTGTCGCTCGCATTGCCCCACGGCACGCTGAGGCTCGCAACCATGGAGCCGGGATAAGTGCGGTCCTCGTGCACCTTGAGGACCACCGCGGAAATCCGGGCTTCCCTTTCGACGGAAGGGCTCGCCGCGGGCACGACGAGGCGCTCGCCCCAGTCGCTCCATCCCCGGATGAAACGATCGCGGATCGGCGCGATGCCCTCGCTCAGGCTCGAGCGCGCAAGGGTGCGCGCGCCTTCGCGCGTTTCGGAGAAGCCGAGCGCGAGCGCTCCTTCGTTGGCCGCAAGCTCGCCGAGCAGCGCGACATTGCCGTCGAGAGCTTCGGCATATGTCCAGGTCATGCGACCGTTTCGCGCGAAATCCTGCCAGCCGTCGGAAACGCCGACATGGCCGGCGCTTCCGCGCGAAAATCCGCAATCGCTCGCGAGGCAGAGCGCGGCATCGTTTTTCCACGCGACGAGGTCTGCGCCCGCGCAGGCGTTGTTGTTCAGGCCGCTGTCCGCGAGGTGCGGTGCAAGAAGCGCATAGAGCCGCAAGCCCTCGCCCGCCAGTCGAAACGAGATCAGCACCGCATCGCGGCGCGGGTCCGGCACAACTTCGAGCGCGAGCCGGTACCCGTCTCCCTCGTGGACGATCTGCGGCAACGGAATGTGATCGTCGGCGACCGAGAAGGTGTAGCGGGCGACCCGCTTGAGCTCGTACCAGCCGCCGGGCGCGGAAACGATGAATCCGAGATCCCGTATCTGCGGTGTTCCCGTCGCCGGCCAGTAGATTTCGTTGACGATGCCGTAGCCCAGCGTGACCCAGAGGCGGCCCGTGCCCAGCGCCGTCGTCACCATGTCCTTGGCGCTCGACGTCCAGGTGGGCGTGCAGACCGTCCCGCGCGGCGCAATACCGGAATTCGCCATGGTGCGTACCTTCATCGGGTTGGGCTCGGACGCTGCCGCCCGGCTCGCGCGAAAGTGTCCGTTCAGTCGCGAAGCGCCAGTGCCATTGCCTGTGGCATTGCCTGTGCCATTGCCTGTGTCATTGCCTGATCTTGCGACAATCGCGCGCCCGTCCCGTCACGTTCGACACGCTCGTCTTACAACACCCCGGATGCGGTGACCAAAATCGATCGGGCCGAGAATCCCGTTTGGGCTGGAATGCGGGCGCCATCGCGCCGGCGGTTTCGCTGGCCGTGTGCCGCAAGCGATGCGGCGAGTCTTTCGGGGCGAACGATACGCCACCGCCGCCTTCATCCCTGAACTCGCCGCGCGGCGAGCGCGGGCGAAGTATCCGGGCCGGAGGGCGACGGCCGCCAGGACAAAACCGATCGGCGGCGGAGAGAGAGGCGGATCGGGCCGCTGCCCCCTTTTCGTCGATTTATTCCTGTGCGACGATCCGATCGTGCGCGAGCGGGGAGGATTGCCATGAAACTTCGTGATGCACTTGTTGCCGGCGCTCTCACCGTCTTCGCAGCCGGCGCCACGTTCGCCGCGCCGCTGGGCGACATGTCGTTCAACGCGCATGTCCCGTTCAAGAATGGATCCGGGAATGTGGCGGTCATCGATCCGCCGGTCGCGCATCCCGACGAGACGCCCTGCGTGGTGAAGCTTTATCGGAAGGCGCAATTCGGCGCGAACAACGTCTATTTCCTGTACAAGCCGCCTGTCGACTGTCCGGGCCCCTATTCCACGATCGTGTTGAGTGTCGATGTCTCGCTCGACAAGGGAATCCAATACGATCGCAGCGGCACGATCTGGATCGGGGGAGTGCCGCTGTGGTTCGGCACCACCGCCGAGCCAACGCCGAACCTTGCACCGTCCTGGCATTTCGAGCGCGACGTCACGGATTACACAACGCTGCTTGAGAGCGCAAATAGCGGTTTTGTGATCATCGCCAATTACACCAACGATCAGGACACCAGCATCATCACGAGCAGCGCGAAGCTCCTGTTCTACCCGGTGCCGAACGGCCAGACGGCGCCGGTGGTCCCCGACGTGATCATTCCGCTCGCGGCGGACGGCGGCGGCACGGTGGCGCTCAATACCGGCGCCGACACCGTCGCGATCGACCAGACGCTGCCGACAAACATTGCAGCCGCCGATCTCGAAGTTTATCTCCAGGGTCAGTCGAACGATGAGTTCTGGTACACTTGCGTACCGAACGACCTGACGAGCGAATTGCAGAGTTGCGGCGGCGGTTCACTGCGTGAAGGCGAGATCACGGTGGATGGTGCGCCGGCAGGCGTGGCGCCGGTTTATCCCTGGATCTTCACGGGCGGCATCGACCCCTATCTATGGGCGCCCGTCCCCGGCGTGCAGACGCTCGACTTCAAGCCGTTTCGCGTGCCGCTGACGCCGTTCGCCGGCGTCCTCTCCAACGGCTCGAGCGCGCACCAGATCGCGCTCTCGGTGTACGGCGCAAACGGTTATTTCTCCGTGGCGGGAGCACTGATGCTTTATCTCGACCATGGCGGAGCGCAGGTGACCGGAAGCATTACCGAGAACACGCTGACAGGCGAGCCTTCGCCGGTGGTGACAAACACCATCCAGTCGCAAAACGGCGTCATCTCCGGAAGGGTCAAAACCAGGTCGCCGCGCAATTTCGTCATTTCGGGCACGGTCGTGACGTCGGCCGGCAGCGAGCAATACACTGTCGCGCAGCACGGGCATTTCGACAACGACCAGAAATTCAAGATCACCAATTCGGTCTACGAGCAGGACATCGCCCAGCGCACCGATACGGCCGTGAAGACTTCGCTGGCCATCTCCGGCAGCACCACCACGCAGGTCAGCAGGTACGCCTACCCCCTGACGATGGATTACAAGCAGCACCCGATCGAGAACGGGGATGTCGCGGTTACTACGAATATCGGCCAGGACTTCCTCGATCGCACGACGACATCGACGGGCGGCACCAGGGCGAAATCGAGGTTGGAGGACAGCATCGATACGACGGACACGCTGTTGTACTCCGGCGGAGGCGGCTTTCTCGGCAACGAGGACATGGCGAGCACCGCGCATTATGCGGCAGCCGACAGCAGCGGTGCGTGCTTCAGACGGACCCTGACGGCCGCGAACAACGTCCTGACCTCTGCCAGAACGAGGACGGCCTGTCGGAAATGAGGAAAGGGTGGCCGCGCGCCGGGCTGGCCCGGCGGTGACCAGCGGATGCCTGTCGCTATTGAGGTGAAAGAACAGTCGCCGCAGTCCATCGCGGCCCCTGGCAGAGCTGGGACGGTCTCCGTTCGGCTGATCTGCGGATGTCGACGCGTGCGGCAATCGGCCGGGATCGGATAAAGACGAAAGGCGCCGCGCGAAGCGGCGCCCTCGATGTTACGGCCCGGGACTTTGGCCTCCAGGCCGACCGGCCCGGCGGGCGGGCCCGTCTTGACGCCCAGCGCCCTTCACGGGCGGGGGCAGGAAACCATGAACCCGCGGAGTTCGGACTTCAAGCCGATTCTCCGTTCTCGACATCGCACCCGCACGCCATCCATGCAAAAGGCGGTACCGCGACGAGCGCGGCACCGCCTGGATGTGAGACAACGCGCACCTCGAGAGGCTGCCTGCCGCTGCGCGGCTGGGTCATCGCCTCCCGAGAAGCGCCGGGTCCGGCATTACTACCGGCCGGTGCTCGATGCGCTCGAACGTGTGCTTGCAGGAGCCACGTGGAGAGCCGTCGGATAGACCGGATCCTGCATGCGCTGAACGCCCGCTGCGGCCGGGCGCACGCCGACCATCGTCGGAGCGACGGGGTCTTGGATCAGCTGTTGGGTGTGCGTCTGCGCGCTCGAACGTGTGCTTGCAGGAGCCACGTGGAGAGCCGTCGGATAGACCGGATCCTGCATGCGCTGAACGCCCGCTGCGGCCGGGCGCACGCCGACCATCGTCGGAGCGACGGGATCCTGGATCAGCTGTTGGGTGTGCGTCTCCGCGCTCGAACGTGTGCTTGCAGGAGCCACGTGGAGAGCCGTCGGATAGACCGGGTCCTGCATGCGTTGAACGCCCGCTGCGGCCGGGCGCACGTCGACGGTCGTCGGAGCGACGGGATCCTGTATCAGCTGTTGGGTGTGCGTCTGCGCGCTCGAACGTGTGCTTGTAGGAGCCACGTGGAGAGCCGTCGGATAGACCGGATCCTGCATGCGCTGAATGCCCGCTGCGGTCGGGTGCACGCCGACCATCGTCGGAGCGACGGGATCCTGGATGCGCTGGACGTGTCCCACGCTCGAGACGGTGGATGTGCCGTTCACGGACGGCGATACGATCGAGTGCGACGACTCCCGTCTTGTGATGTCGGCGGTGGACGAGCCGGCGTGAGAACTCGTGGGTTCCGAGCGCGAGAGGGTTTGATGCGACGAAATCAGACCCATGCTGCTGCTGCGCGAGTTCGTGAACGAGGCGGGGCTGCTGCCGCCAGGGATGATGAAGGACGACGCAGGCACATTGATCACTCTCATCGAAGCGGTTCCCGCCGCGAAGCCGTGAGAACTTTCCTCACGGGCGCCGCCGCGACCCAACGAGCTCCTCGCCGACCCACCCGCAGAGCTCGAACTCGGTCCTCGAGCGAATGTCGGTGTAGTCGCCGCGCTTAATGCCAGTGCAGCCGCCCCTGCTGCGAGGCAAGTTGATAATTTCCATGCTCCCTTGCGAGACATGACGGGTCTCCTTTCCGGATCTTCGGTTCTTGTTTGGCCGGGTTGTCTGAACCCGGGCCCCGCCGTTAAAAAAACGGAATGCGACGACATGAGGTTCCTTGGTTCATTTCATGTGAGTCCTTCTGTTCGTTTGTTGCTCATCATTTGTACATATGAAATAACGGGTTCGCCTTGACACGCGGCGTCGGACTTGATTTGTCACGGCAACAATCGCGATTCGCAAATGACCATCGCTTTTCTTTTTCCCGGCCAGGGCAGCCAGAGCGTCGGCATGGGGCGCGCGCTCGCCGACGCTTTTGCAGCGGCGCGCGAGGTGTTCGAAGAAGTCGACGAGGCGCTGAAGCAGAAGCTCTCCAGGCTTGTGTGGGAAGGCCCCGAATCCGACCTCGTCCTCACCGAAAATGCGCAGCCCGCGATCATGGCGGCGAGTCTCGCGGTGGTGCGCGTGCTCGAGCGCGAAGCGGGTTTCGAGTTTTCCCGCCGCGTGCGTCTTGCAGCCGGTCATTCGCTCGGCGAATTCAGCGCGCTCGCCGCAGCGGGCTCGTTCCGGCTTGCCGACGCGGCGCGTCTGTTGCGCACCCGCGGTCTCGCGATGCAGCAGGCCGTGGCCGCGGGCGAAGGCGCGATGAGCGCCCTGATCGGGATCGATGTGCCGGACGCCGAAGCGGCCGCGCTCGAATCCGCCGCGCAGGGCGGGGTGTGCGTGGTCGCCAACGACAACGCGCCCGGACAGGTGGTGATCTCCGGAACGAAGGACGCCGTCGAGCGCGGTGGAGATTTTGCGAAGGGCAAGGGTGCGCGCCGGGTCATTCCGCTGTCGGTAAGCGCGCCCTTTCATTGTCTGCTGATGCAGCCGGCGGCAGAGAGCGTGCGCGAAGCGCTCGCCCACGTGACGATCCGACCTCCCGCGGTTCCGATCGTCTCCAACGTCACGGCGGCGGAAGTAAGCGAGCCCGACACGATCCGCCGCCTCCTCGTCGAACAGGTGACGTCGCGGGTGCGCTGGCGCGAAAGCGTGCTGGCATTCAGGAGCCTCGGTGTGGACAAGACGGTGGAGGCGGGCGGCAACAGGGTGCTGACCGGAATGGTGAAGCGCATCGACGGCGAACTGACGCCCGTATCGCTCGATACGCCGGGCGATATCGAAGCGTTTGTGAGAACGCTGTGAGCACGCTCTTCGATCTTTCGGGCCGGGTTGCACTCGTTACCGGTGCGAGCGGCGGCATCGGCCGGGAGATCGCCCGCGCGCTCCACGGGCAGGGCGCGCGCGTCGTGCTGTCCGGCACGCGAGCCGATGCGCTCGAAGCGCTGAAGGACGAACTCGGGTCGCGCGCGCATGCGATTGCCTGCGATCTGCACGACGCCGCCGCTGTGGACGCCCTGCCGAGGACCGCCGAAGCAGAGGCCGGCCGGATCGACATTCTCGTCAACAATGCGGGCATCACGCGCGACAATCTGTTTCTGCGCATGAAAGATTCCGAGTGGGACGAGGTGATCGCGGTCAACCTGACGGCCGCCTTCCGACTTTCCCGCGCCGTGCTGCGCGGCATGATGAAGAGCCGCTGGGGCCGCATCGTTTCGATCACCTCGGTGGTCGGTTCGACCGGCAATCCGGGCCAGGGAAATTATGCGGCGGCGAAAGCCGGACTGGCGGGGATGACGCGGTCGCTCGCGGCCGAGGTGGCGAGCCGCAACATCACGGCGAATTGCATTGCCCCCGGCTTCATTGCGACCGCCATGACCGACGTGCTGGACGAGGGGCAGAAATCTGCCATTCTCGCCCGCATACCCGCCGGACGGATGGGCGGCGCGGGCGATGTGGCGGCGGCGGTCGTCTATCTTGCAAGCGAACAGGGTGGATACGTGACCGGCCAGACGCTGCACGTCAATGGCGGGATGGCGATGCTTTAGCCCACGGCATCAATGGGATAGGGTGGTGTAGCGGGGCTTCCGGCTTTGTGTTACCAAGCGCCGATCCGGACCCGAAGCAATCCGACAGGCTTGCGGGCCCGCCGGGCCGGACTTTCCATCGACGGCACGGCGAAGAACAACAAACGAGAGGTTTTGAAAAACACTATGAGCGACACGGCCGAGCGCGTGAAGAAGATCGTTGTCGAGCATCTCAACGTCGATGCCGACAAGGTCACGGACAACGCGTCATTCATCGAGGACCTGGGGGCGGACAGCCTCGACACGGTCGAGCTTGTCATGGCCTTCGAAGAAGAGTTCGGCATCGAGATTCCCGACGACGCCGCGGAGTCGATCGTCACGGTCGGCGACGCCGTCAAATACATCGAGAAATCGCAGGGCTAGGTGAACGGAGCGGCCGCCGCCGGCATGCGAAGGGTAGTCATCACCGGGCTGGGGCTCGTGACGCCTTTGGCCTGCGGTGTTGCGGAAACCTGGTCGCGCCTGCTTGCCGGAGAGTCCGGCGCGCGGCCCATCACCCGTTTCAGGGCCGACGATCTGCCGGCGCGCATCGCCTGTACGGTGGAGCGCGGCGACGGCTCGAACGGAAGTTTCAACCCCGATGCCTGGGTCGATTCCCGCGAGCAGCGGCGGGTCGACGATTTCATCCTCTTTGCGCTCGCCGCCGCGCAGCAGGCGGTGGACGATTCCGGATTCGTGCCGAAGGACGCCGACGAACGCGCCCGCACCGGCGTGTATATCGGCTCCGGAATTGGCGGTTTGCCGGGCATCGAGGAGGCGGCAATTCTTCTGCACGAGAAGGGACCGCGCCGGATCAGTCCGTTCTTCATTCCCGGACGGCTCGTCAATCTCGCCTCGGGCTATGCGTCGATCCGCTTCGGCTACAAGGGTCCGAACAGCGCCGTCGCGACCGCGTGCGCGACAGGGTCCCATGCCATCGGCGATGCCGCGCGGCTGATCGCGCTCGGCGACGCGGACCGGATGCTGGCAGGCGGCGCCGAGGGCGCGATTTCGCGTCTCGGCATGGCGGGTTTTGCCGCCTGCCGCGCGCTCTCCACCGCCTTCAACGATCGCCCGCAGAAGGCTTCACGGCCTTACGACAGGGACCGCGACGGTTTCGTAATGGGCGAGGGCGCCGGCATGGTCATGCTCGAAGAGTACGAGCAGGCGCGCGCGCGCGGCGCGCGCATCTACGCGGAGGTGCGAGGCTACGGGTTTTCCGGCGACGCCCATCACATCACCGCGCCCGAAGAAAGCGGCGACGGCGGCTTCCGTGCAATGAAGATGGCGCTCGAACGCGCCCGCCTTGCACCCGCGGATATCGACTATATCAATGCGCACGGCACCTCGACGCCGCTCGGTGACGAAATCGAACTGCGCGCGGTGGAACGCCTGTTCGGCAATGCCGCCGCCCACGCCGCCATGTCTTCGACGAAATCCTCCATCGGACATCTGCTCGGCGCCGCCGGCGCCGTGGAAGCCATCTTTTCGGTTCTCGCCATCCGCGACGCAATCGTTCCTCCGACGATCAATCTCGACAATCCGTCGGTGGAAACGCCGCTCGATCTGGTGCCACACAAGGCGAAGCGGCGCGCGGTCTCGAACGTGCTGTCCAATTCCTTCGGATTCGGCGGCACCAACGCCTCGCTGGTATTCTCCGCCATTCAGTAGGATCGCCGCTTCGTGAAGCGCCAGCATGCCGGGACGTCAGGGCAGTCGCTTGCGATCCTCGCGCCCCGGCGGTTTTCTGAGCGATCGAGCGGGCGGGAGATGAGTTGACGGTATGTCGCGCCTTCCGGCCATCCTGTTGCTGATTGCGGCGATCGTGACCGGCGCCTGGGCATGGGAACGCAGCGATTTTGCGGAGCCCGGTCCGGCCGCCCGCAATGGCGCGCCGGCAACGGTCGTCGATATCGCCGCACACCAGGGCCTGATGCGAATTGCCGGGCAGCTGGAGCGTGCCGGCGTTGTACGCAGCGCCGCCATATTTGCCGTCGGCGTACGGCTGCGCCGAGAAGGCGCGCGCCTGAAAGCCGGCGAATATTCGATCGCCTCGCACCTCAGCATGCTGGGTGTGGCCGATCTGCTCGTTTCCGGCCGGGTGATCGAGCACAAGCTCACAGCGGCCGAGGGCCTGACGAGCCAGATGATCGCGGGTCTCGTCAATGCGAACCGGGCGCTCGCCGGACCGTTTCAGAGCGCGCCCGCGGAAGGCAGCCTGCTTCCCGAAACCTATCTCTTCACGAAAGGCACGCAGCGCCGAACGATTCTCGCGCGCATGCACGCGGCGCAGACACGCTTCGTCGCCGAAGCCTGGGCCGCGCGCGCACCCGATCTGCCGTTCGCCTCGCCCGGCGACGCGGTGACGCTCGCCTCCATCGTGGAGAAGGAAACCGCGATTCCGGAAGAGCGCCGCCACATCGCCGCGGTCTTCATCAACCGGCTCAGGCTCGGCATGAAGCTCGAATCCGATCCCACGGTGATCTACGGATTGAGCCGCGGCTACCCGCTCGGCCACGGTCTGCGCGCGAGCGAACTTGCGTCCGTTACGCCGTTTAATACCTACCAGATCGCCGGACTCCCGCCGACGCCGATCTGCAATCCCGGCAAGGATTCGATTTCGGCGGTGCTGAACCCGGAAATCTCGAACGATCTCTATTTCGTGGCGAACGGAACCGGCGGTCACGCTTTCGCGGCGACGAAGGCCGAGCAGGATCGCAACGTCGCGCGCTGGCGGCAGATCGAAAACGCCACCCTCCACCCCAAACCGTGACGAGGGCACGCGGAGGTCGCGGAGGAATGGCCTGTTCCCGTTGTTACTCATGATCCGGCGGTCGCCCGCAACGGTTCGGTCCTTCGTGCCTTTGTGATGAACGCGGTCGACTTCGCGCCTCCGCGGCTCCGCGTGCGCGATTCCGGCCCCGCTTGCCTGCGCGGGCGTCCCGACTATTCTCCGGGGCCTGTTCGGGAGACGCGGATGGCGCTTGTCAGCATGACCGGATTTGCCGATGCGCAGGGCGCTTTCGATACCCTGCGCTGGCGCTGGGAAGTGCGCAGCGTGAACGGCCGCGGCCTCGATCTGCGGCTGCGGACGCCGCCGGGGTTGGACGGCATGGAGCCGGCGGTGCGCATGCTGGCCGCCGACCGCTTCCGCCGCGGCAACATCCAGGCGACGCTGGCGCTCGAATCGTCCGATGCTTCGCGCGGCCTGAAGATCGACACCGCCGCGCTCGCGCAGGCTGTCAGGCTTGCCGCCAAAATCGCCGCCGAAACGGGCCTTGCGCCCGCGCGCGTGGACGGACTGCTCGCGCTCAAGGGCGTGCTGGTGCAGGAAGAGACTCTTGCGGCCGATGCGCCGGCGCGGGCGGCGCGCGACGCGGCCCTTCTCGAAAGCCTGTCGCTCGCCTTCGACGCACTGGCGCGCGCGCGGGCAAGCGAAGGCGCGAAGCTCGCGTCCGTGCTCGCCCGGACGGCCGATGAAATCGTCCGCCTGATCGGCGACGCGCGCCGTCTCGCGGCAACGCAGCCGAAAGCCATTCGCGACCGGCTGCAGGCGCAACTCGCCGATCTTCTCGAAGGTTCTTCGCAGCAGCCGGGCGAGGATCGCCTCGCGCAGGAGGTTGCGCTCCTAGCCGCGCGGGCCGACGTTCGCGAGGAACTCGACCGCCTCGCGGCGCATATCGAGGAGGCGCACGCGCTGATGTCGTCGGGCGAGGCTGTGGGACGCAAGCTCGATTTTCTCTCCCAGGAACTCAACCGCGAAGCCAATACCCTGTGCGCCAAGTCCGCCGATGTCGCGCTCACGCGCACCGGTCTCGCGATCAAGGCCGCCGTGGATCAGTTTCGCGAGCAGGCGCAGAACGTGGAATGACGACGATCGCGCGCCGCGGGCTGATGCTCGTGCTGTCATCGCCCTCCGGTGCCGGCAAGACGACGTTGTCGCGCCGGCTCCTCGAAGGCGATCCCAATGTTTCCCTCTCGGTCTCCATGACGACGCGCCCCAGACGCGCGGGCGAGCGCGAGGGCGTGGATTATCGCTTCGTGGACGGCGAGACCTTTGCGGCCGCCGCGCGCAGCCGAGAATTTCTCGAGCACGCCACCGTCTTCGACCATTGCTACGGCACGCCGAGGGCGCCGGTTGCCGATGCGCTGGCGCGCGGACGCGATGTGCTGTTCGACATCGACTGGCAGGGCACCCAGCAGCTGAAGGAGAGGGCCCGCGAGGATCTCGTCAGCATCTTCGTCCTGCCGCCCTCGCAACGCGAACTCGAGCGGCGCCTGAAAGAGCGCGCGCAGGATGCCGCCGACGTGGTCGCCAAACGCATGGCGAAGGCCGCCGGCGAGATCAGCCACTGGGCCGAATACGACTACGTGATCGTCAACGACGATCTCGACCGCGCGCTTCAGGGCATCGTCGCCATTCTCGCCGCCGAACGCCTTCGGCGCGCCCGCCAGAGCGGGCTGTCGGATTTCGTGCGCGGATTGCAGACCGGTCGCTAGCCGGCGTTACGGCACGCGCACGGCTCGTTCTGAAAGATAGCTTACGCACGGCGGTCGAAGGCCAGGAAACGCGCATGCCGGTGTCGTCCACGCGCGAGGACAATCCGTTCGATCCGATGACGCGGCTGCACGCAACCCACGGCAGTTTCGGAAACGAAGCAGAGCCGCACGCTTTCTTCGCCAGCGGCCAGGGCTTGCGCGCCGCGGTGGTGATGGCAGGCGCTGCGCTGTTTTTCGTGCTCGGGCGATTGATCCCGTAGTCCCGATCGGGACAAACGGCCTCGCGTGCTTCGACGTGCCCGGTACGAGCGAGATCTGTATCGCCCCCGACAAAGCAGCCCGGAGCGTGTGCAAATACGCGTCCTCCTCATGCTGAGCCTGTCGAAGCATGAGCCTGTCGAAGCATGAACCTGTCGGCCCTCGACAAGCTCGGGATGAGGAAGAAACAAGCGCACACGCGCTGCGCTTTCCGGCGCCGAACTTGCTCAACATACCGGTGATGTCCTGATCGAGCGCTTCGCTGTGGGAAGCGCGCGGTCGGTGGCCGTGTACGTTTGCTGCGGCAACAACGAGCCGTAGCATCCGCTCAAGGCGCGAAATGGCGACAGGTGGTGGACGATCCGTCCCGATCATCTGTCGCTCGAAGCCGCCGGCGCCTCCGACGATGCGGCCGCCGATTGTTCGCAGGCGATGAACAATGTGCTCGACTATCTCGCGGCAACGCAGCGGGCGCGGCTTCGGCTTGGGGCGCGCGATTACGCCCTCGCGAGTTCGGTGCGACTGATGCAACGCATAGGCGACCCCATTCCGAGCTTCGCGATCGAGGGACACGGCCCGGGCGTCTCGCGGCTGCTCGTTCCACTCGCCGAAAACGGCGGCTTTGTTCTCTCTATCGCGAGCGACCGCTCCGAATTCCTCGCCAGCGGCTTTTCGCTGATTGCGACAGGAGAACTGCAGGCGAATTCCCGCTGCGGAACGGCCATTCTCGCCCGTTTCGCGCGGACGGGCGAAGCGGCGCCGGGGCACCGCAGCGTCGTTCTTTCCAGCCCGAACGTGCGCGACGAAGGCGGCGCGTTCGAGACCGCCATCGAACTCGTCGGTGCCGCCGATCCGCTCGTTCGCGACTGCGTCTTCGTCAAAGGCGCGGCTTTCCGCGCGGCGCGCGGCGGCGTAAAGTTCGGCCGCGACGGCGCTCCCGCCAGGTTTCCGGAAGGGGTCGGGACGTAACACTCCAAGTTTGCGTTACGCGTACAAACGGTCAAACTGAGCGGACGTGCCATGGGAAAAACTCTGCGAACAGCGATCATGGGCATCCTGGGGGGCATCCTCGCTGCCGCCATATTCGCGCATGTCAATGCCGCGCACGCAACCTCCTTCAAGGTGCTCTATTCCTTTACCGGCGAAAACGACGGCGGTGAACCGGGCCCTGGCAGTCTTGTCATAGACAAGGAGGGCAATCTCTACGGGGCAACCGATTTGCTCAACTTCTACACCGCGGGCACGGTGTTCAAGCTGGCTCCTGATGGGACCGAAACGGTTCTTTATATCTTCAGCGAAGGGATCGGCGGTTTTGGGCCGGGGGGTCTGACAATGGACCAGAAAGGCGATCTCTATGGAGGAACTTTCGGTGGCGGCAGCAACGGTTGCGGCGTCGTTTTCGAGGTTAGCCCAAGCGGACAAGAAAAGACGGTACATGACTTCGCCGGGCCGCCGGATGATGGCTGTATTGCGCAAGGCACTCTGATCCGGGACGCAAAGCGCCAACTCTTTGGCACGACGAGCGGCGGCGGCAAGAATCGTGACGGTACCGTCTTCGAGATGACCCCGCGGGGCACCGTGACGCTCCTCCATTCCTTCAAGCTCGGTCGCAAAGGCAACTTTCCCGCGGCCGGTGTGATCATGGATACGAATGGCAACTTCTATGGGACAAATGCCCATGGCGGTTCCAAAGAATCGGGCAACGCTTACGAACTCACTCCGAAGGGTGTCGAAACGGTGCTCCACACCTTCAAGGATTCGCCAAAGGACGGCAGCGAACCCCTGGCCGGTGTGATCATGAATGCGTCCGGAGATCTGTTTGGTGTCACCTACTACGGAGGCAATCCGGGTTGCGCGGCCGATCGCGGCTGCGGAATCGTATTTGAGATTGCCCCCGGGGGTAGGGAGACCGTGCTGCACTTCTTCTCCGGAAAGCACGGAGACGGCGCCAATCCGGAAGGCGGCCTGATCTCGGATAACAGCGGCAATCTCTACGGCACAACAGAGTACGGCGGGGGCAGGAATGCCTGCAACGGCACCTATGGGTGCGGTACGGTGTTCGAGATCGCGCCAGACGGCACGGAGACCATTCTCCATTCCTTCGGCAACGGCAACAAAGGCGCCAATCCGGTGGCCGGTCTCGTCGCAGACAGCTCCGGCAATCTTTACGGCACGACGCAATTCGGCGGCACGTACGGCTACGGCACGGTGTTCGAAATCACGCCGTGAGTGCAGGCAGCGGTGTGCGGGTGAGCCTTGCAGGACGATGTGTTCTCCGAAGCTGCGTAGCAGCGAACGAGGATTGCGGGCTGATAGGGTAGGACGAAAAGCGCTTCAACCCGGCATCAGGTGACGTTACGGCACCAGCACCGCGCGGCCGGCGATGCGGCCGCGGCGGAGGTCGTCGAGCGTCGCCGACGCTTCTGCCAGAGGGCGCGTTTGGATCGGCATCGGAGCGGGCTTGCCGGTGCGAAGGAGTTTCATCATCTCGTGGGCTTCGGCGAGCGTGCCGACATAGGAGCCGACGAGCGACAGCGCGCGCAAGGGGAACATCGGCAACGGCATCGTCATGGCGCCGCCGAACAACCCGACGAGCACGATCCTGCCGCCTTTGCGCACGCTCGCGTTCGCGAAGGCAAAGCTCGCTTCGGAACCCACGAAATCGATCGCCGCGGCCGCGCCGCCCTTCGTATCGGCGACGATGTTCTTCACGGCTTTGGAGTCTTTCGTATCGTACACCGCGGCTGCGCCGCTCGCGCGCGCGGTGGAAAACCGGGTTTCGTCGATGTCGGCGGCGAGCGGGGCTTTGCCCGTCACGGCGCGCGCGAACGCAATTCCCATCAGGCCCACGCCGCCGCAACCGATGACGAGAATGTCGTCGCTTGCGCAGAGCGCACCGAGTTTGCGGATCGCCGCGAATGCCGTAAGCCCCGAGCACATCGAAACCGCGGCGAGCACGGGCGGGGCGTCGCCGTAATCGAGAAGATAGCGGGGGTGAGGAACGAGAACATGTGTCGCATAACCGCCCGCCGCGCCCGGCGAAATGCCGAGCTGACGCGGCCGCGCGCAGAGAGTTTCCTCGCCGCGCCGGCACGCCGCGCATTCGCCGCAGCCGATCCACGGATAGACGGCGTAGCGCGCGCCGATCCGGATGCCGGCAGCGTCAGGACCGGCGGCGACCACCTCGCCTTCGATTTCGTGACCGGGCGTGTGCGGCAGCGGAATGAAATCGAGCGGCAATTTCTTGCCGCCGCCCAGATCGAAATGCCCGTCCTGGATGTGCAGATCGCTGTGACAGACGCCCGCGTGCCGCACATCGAGGAGAACTTCGCTGCCTTGCGGATCCGGTGTGGCCGTTTCGCGGGGTTTTAGGGCCGCGCCGAAGGCAACAAGCGATTGGGAGATCATGCCGTCACCGAACTTTGCACGCCATCCAACGCCTCTGGCTAAACATCGCCAAACGCGCGGGCGAGGGCGGCGAAGCGGGCGATGTCGAGATCCTGGGGACGCGATTGCGGATCGATGCCCGCGGCGCGGATGCGCGCTTCGGCATCGGGCGCGAGCCGTTTCAGGCTCTGGCGAAGCATCTTGCGGCGCTGGCCGAATGCCGCGGCGGTCACCCGTTCGAGGTCGGGGCGGGAAACCCGTGCACGCGGGCTCGCCAGCGGCTCGATTCGCACCAGCGCCGAAGTGACGTTCGGCGAGGGCGTGAACGCGCGGCGATCCACGTCGAACAGAATGCGGGGCTCGCTGCGCCACTGCGCCAGCACGGACAAGCGGCCATAGGCGGCCGATCCGGGTGCGGCGACCAGCCGCTCCGCGACTTCGCGCTGGAACATGAGCGTAAGGCTCGTCCAGAACGGCGGCCAGACATCGGTGGTGAGCCACTTCACGAGCAGCGCCGTGCCGACATTGTAGGGCAGGTTGGCGGCGATGCGCACCGGCGGCATGATGTTCCGCTCACGGAGCATCTTCGCTTCGTCCACAGCCATCGCGTCGGCGGGAATAATCTCCAGCCGTCCCGGAAAGGCGCGGGCGATCTCTTCGAGCGCCACGACGCAACGGGCGTCGCGTTCGACCGCGATGACG
Organism: Rhizomicrobium sp.; assembly: GCA_050728995.1. GTDB lineage: Bacteria > Pseudomonadota > Alphaproteobacteria > Micropepsales > Micropepsaceae > Rhizomicrobium. Next base: position 17,468 of record JBOHKH010000015.1, read on the forward strand.
CGGCGGGCACCTTCGCCGAGCAGCGCGCGCGTCAGGCCGCCGGGACCCGGACCCACTTCGTACACCGCGGCCTCATCGAGCGGGCCGGCGGCACGCGCGATTTTCCGCGCGAGATTGAGATCGAGCAGGAAATTCTGTCCGAGCGATTTCTTCGCGGCCAGGCCGTGCGCCGCGATCACGTCGCGCAGCGGCGGCAGCGCGTCAGAGGCCGCGGGCATCCGCCATGTCCGCAGCGAGGCGGATCGCCGCAATCATGCTGCGCGGATCGGCAATGCCGCGCCCGGCAATCCCGAGCGCGGTGCCGTGGTCGGGCGAGGTACGCACGATGGGCAGTCCGAGCGTCACGTTCACTCCTTCCCAGAAGGCCAGTGTCTTCAGCGGGATCAGCGCCTGGTCGTGGTACATGCAAAGCGCCGCGTCGTATTGCGCCCGCGCGCTTTCATGAAACATCGTGTCGGCCGGCAGCGGGCCGAGTACATGATGGCCGCGCGCGCGCAATGTTTCGGCTGCGGGCGCGATGATGTCGGCTTCTTCGCGTCCGAGTTTGCCGCTCTCGCCCGCATGCGGATTGAGACCGGAGATCGCGAGGCGGGGGCGCGCCAGCGCAAAATCGCGCGCCAGTGCGTGGAGCGCGATCTGCGCCGTGTCGACGATCGCGTCTTGCGTGAGCAGGGCCGGAACATCGGCGAGCGGAACATGGATGGTGAACGGCACGACGCGCAGGCCCGCGCCGGCGAGCATCATCACCGCGCGCGGTGCGCCGGTCAGTTCCGCGAGATATTCGGTGTGCCCGGCGAAGCGAAAGCCGGATTCGAGCAGCATCGCCTTGTTGATCGGCGCCGTGACGACGGCTCCGGCTTCGCGCGCCAGCGCCGCGCGAACGGCGGTCCCGATCGCTCCGATTACGCCATGCGCGGACGATGCGCCGGGAGCGGTCTGGTCCGCCGGCCAGAAAGCCGCGTCCGGGAAATCTCCGTGCGCGCGAAACGCGTGCCTGTCGCCGACCAGCCGGATCGCGCGCCCGCCGAGGCTGCCGTGCAACGCATGAAAGGCTTTCGCCGCGACCTCCGGCCCGATGCCGGCCGGCTCGCCCATCGTCACCAGAACCGGAGATTTGGCGCGCGCGTCAGCGGGTTTCGACATCGGCCTCGCGCCGCAGATCGCGAAGGTAGCGGCGGGCGAGAATGGTCATCTGCTGCTCGTAAAGCTGTTCTTCGACCTGGGCGCGTGTCGGAATGACCATGACGGACTCTTTGGGCGGAGCCTTGTCGCAGCGCACGATCAGCTCCACGCCCGCCGCCGACGTGAAGGGTTCGGTGGTTTGTCCCGGACCAGCCTTGGCGATCGCGTTCTGCATATCGGCGCTCAGATCGGCGAGCTTCATCGTGCCGAGATTCATGAACACCGAACCCGGCACCTTGCTCGCGATATCGCGGGCCTGCTCGCAATCGCGGATGTGCGCGCGCACCACAGCCGCCCCCTGCAGCGCGCGCGCGAGAAGAGTCTTGTCGGGTTTCGGGCCCATCGGAAGCAGGATGCGCACGAGCGGCAAGGTGCCCGGCGGCGTGGCGGGCGGCGGCGCGGCGGCGATTTTCGTGCCCGCCGGTTCCTCCTTTTCGCGCAGTTGGACGATGTAATAGCCGCTCTGCGCCCGGATCGGCTGACTGACATCGCCCGCATTCATGGTTTCGATGCGGTTCATCAGTTCGGGCGGCACCTGGCCGTCCTGGACCCAGCCGAGATCGCCGCCCTGGGCCGCCGTCGGATTCTGGCTGAACTGCCGGGCAACCGCGGCGAAGGGGGCGCCGAGCTGGATCTGATTGTCCAGATTGGTCATGTCCTTGAGGACCTTCGCGTCCTCGTCGGGCGAATCGACCGACTGGAATATTTCGCTCACGAGATACCGCGGCTTGTTGGCGCCCGCCTTGATCTTCGCAAGCTCCGCGTCGACGTCTTCCGGCGCGACATGCACGCGGTCGCCAAGCTGGTCCTGAACGAGTTTCGACCACGCGATCTGCACGCTGAGCTGCGCGCGCAGCGTCGCCATGTCTACGCCGCCCTGGGCGAGTACGGATTTCAGCCGGTCCATCGAAAGATGGTTGCTCTTCACGATGTCACTAATCGCCTTGTCCACGTCGGCGGCGGTGACCGAGACGTTGTCCTTCTTTGCTTCCAGAAGCTCCATCTGTTCGGTTTCGAGCTCTTTGAGCACCTGATCCCGGATGGCCTCGAGGGCCGTGCCGTTCGGGCGCACGCCCGAGGTCGCGATGAAGAGCGCTATGCGCTGACGCAGATCGTAGTCGGAAATCACGCTGTCGTTGACGGTTGCGGCGACGCCGTCGCCATGATTGACGACCGAGGCGGCAAGCGCGGCCGCATTGGGTTCGGTGGTCGTCGTCGCGGCGGGCGGCTCGGCGGCCGCTTCGCGCGTTGGCCTGGCGGCAATCGCGGCCGAGCCTGCGCCGAGCGCGAGGATCAGGGCTGCGGACAGGCGGATGATCTTGCGGAATCGCGCGGTCAAGGCTTTCGAGAATCCAGATGTTTCGCCCCGCCGCCGATCCCGCCCCGAACGGCTGCAAGCGGCGGGCAGAATAAGCATTTCCGCCCGCCCGTCAAAGACACGATGGCCGAGGGCAGATGTGGCGGTCCGCCAGAGCTTCTCGAGCCTCATGGACCCATGGAGGGCGATGTACGATCCCAGTCTTGCGTATCCGAGGTCGGTGGTGGTGGTTGAGGGCGATCCGTGCAACGCCGACGGAGCCAGTCACCCGGAAAAACTGCCACGCGACGTCTCGCGAGCACGGAGATACCCTCTGGCTGGGCATTGCGCGGATCGCTGCATCTGCAAGTCGCCGGACTCGCGGACTGAAGACGAGGAAGTGGCAGCCGTTGGCGCAGATGGCGGCCCCCGTGCCGCGCACGTCTTGCCGCTTCGGGAACGTCGTTGCGCGCGGTTCCGGACAGGTCAATTTGCCTGTCCGGAACGCGGCGCCGTTGTGCTTATTTGTCGCCGAACGCCTTGAGGCCGTCGGGCGTGCCGTTGCCGGTCGGACCGTCGTAGCCGACTTCGCCGTTGCAAAGATACGCGGGCGAGCAGGTTCCGTTGCTGCCCGTCGTCACGTCGAACAGCTTTTTCGTGTTGGCGTAGATGGTGCTTGCCGCGTTGACCGTGCCCCCATTGTTGGCGAAAATTCCACCGACCAAAGGCGTCGCCACGCTGGTCCCCCCGACCGTTCCCCACCCCCCGTCGTAATAAATTGCGACCGCAGATGACGGACTGGCAACCGCAGCCACATCGTTGTTCGTGCGCTTGGCACAGCCGGAGTCCGTCTGCCAGTCGGGTTTCTGGAACACCTTGCTGCAGCCGCTGCCGGTGCCGCTCCAGACGGATTCGGTCCATCCGCGGTTGTTGTTGTCGGTGGTGAGATATGTGCCGCCGACCGCGATCACTGTCGGCATGTCCGCCGGGGTGCACATGGCATAGCCGTCGTCGCCGGCGGCGGCTGTTATCGCAACGCCGGAATGGTCGTAGTAGTGCTCGATCGTAGTGTCTCTCCTGACCTCGTTGCCGCAATAGCTGTTGCTGATCACATGCGCTCCGAGGTTGGCAGCCGTATCTTCTGCAATTCCCAGGTCCCGAAAGCTCGGCTTGTTGCCTTCGATCAGATAGATCGTGCAGTTGGGGCACATGGCGCTCGCCATTTCGATATCCAGCGCCTGCTCGACGGGCCAGTTACCGTTCGGGGGCGGGTAATTCTTCTGCTGCCCCCTTTGGTTGAACACTTCGAAACAGCCATTATCGGTCGTGCAGGCCGGCAGCTGGAATTCCGACCGATACGCCGAGAGGTCCGTTCCGGCGCTGGGATAGCCGCCAGCATCCACGATCGCGATGATCGTCTTCGATTTTCCATTGGTGGTAATTTTGTAAGCGCTGCGCAGTTCTGTTGGCGTCAAACCTCCAATCGGCGGCTTGGCGCTTATAAGCGGATTGCCATTCGGGTCCGTCAGGATCAGCGATTCGCAGCGCGCCGTATCCCACGACGGGACGGGCGGGCACAGCGCCTTGAAGTAAACAGCGCCCTCCCTCCGGACCTGCTGGGCATTCGCGCCCGTAGCAATACCAAAAGCAACGAGGGCCGACACGGACCCACTCAACAGGAGTCGATGCATTGGATTTTCTCCCCTTGGGACATCTTCGTAATTGAACCGGATGGTACGGCGGTTTCAACACGGTTTCCACCATTCCGGCGCGCGGATGTCCGGGTCGATGGAGCCGTGGTGACGCAGCCCGAAATTCGTCCGGAAGCAGTAACACGCACGCGCGCCGACCCCTTGGGCGGCGTGTCTGGAACGGCCATGAAGCACCCCTGAATTCGTCTGACGCAGGTCCTGGGCCTGTCCGACCAGCGCATGATCCCGCCGGTCACAAAACCTTCGGTGGAACGCAGCTCGATCCGGGCTCGCGAGACGGGCTTTTCAGCCGCCTTGCGGCCGTTCGAAATCGCCTTCGGCTGCTTGCGCCCGAAGGCTTCACAGTGACGAATGGCCCCGGTCGCGCGCGTATTCGCACATCCGGCGCAATCCTCAAAGCGGGCTCGCCGCGTAGAGGTATTGCGGGAAAATGCCCGAGCGCTGTACCGGCACCGCGCTTGTCTTCAACGTGAAGTGGAACACCACCGCGCTCGAGGGCGGCAGTTCGCGGAACTCGGTGAAGTTGCGTTCGTAGGCGAGCGAGAAGCCCAGGCACTCGTCGTCGTAGCCGAAGCCGAGTTCGTCGGAGATCATGTGACTGGACTGGAGGTCGCGCTGCCCGGCGGCATAGGCGAGCCAGTTGCCCCATAATCCGATCAGCATCTGCGCCTTCACCTCTTCGCGGGCGCCAAGGCCGAGCGTCACTTCCTCGGACGGCAGCTTGAGATAGCTCACCTCGAGCGAGGATCGGCCGTAGCTCGCATCGACCGACGCCTCGTTGCGCTCGAGCGTGCCCGTCGAGGAATCGATGTCGATGCGGTCGCTGAGCGAGAGATGGGGCGGAAAGTTGACGACCAGGCTGCTCACCAGATCGGACGTCTTGCCGTCATAGCCGGAATCGGGCGCAAACACCGGATCGGGCTTCAGCCGGTAGGCCTGGCCGAGCATGAGATCGACGGAGCCTTCGGGAAACAGGGCCTGCGTCTTGACGCCCACATTCGTACTGGGCCCGCTCTCCACGAGATCGTGCGACGACAGCCGATCCAGATCGAAAATGTCCGCGCTGTCGAGCTGAAAATCGGTGATCGACGGTCCGCTCGGCAGGACGCTGTAGCCCGTTTCGTTCGCGATGCCGGCCGGATTGTCGCCGTAGGGTGATGCGATCAGCTGCGCAATCGGCTCGACGACCAAGCCCGTCATGCCGAACGCGCCCGGCGATACGAACGGCCAGCGCCAGTCGAGCGCCGCATAGGGCGCGCCGCGCGTCAGGTATTGGCTGTTTGCAAGACCGGTCTGGCCGAGCACGTTGACGTCGCTCGTGTGATACACGTCGCCGCGCGCATCGAGCTGAAGCGTAAAAAGCTGCCCGTCGTCGGTAACCACGGGAAAGCGCCAGCGCATTTCGCCCGTGAGCCGCTGGTCGTCCTCGCCGATATTGCGTGAGATGCCCGTGGTCGTCAGATCGAACCGGAAATCGCCGCCGAGCACATCTTCGCGCGGCACATAATTGTATTCGATGAGCGGCAGGACCACCGGAAACAGGTTGTTGTCGTCGGTCGTGCGCAGGCCCTGGAAGAAATAGCCGGTGATGGCAAAGCGGCTGCGTCCATCGAGAGCCTCGATGTACACGTCGTTGTTGAGCCGGTCCGCGTTGCTCATGCTGTAGCGCTGGAGGTAGCTCGCATAGGAGGTGAGCTGAGCGGTGTAGCCGAAATGCCAGATGCTGTCGATCGGAATGGTTCCGGCGCCGAACAGCGAACCATAGACCTGGCTGAGATTTTCCGTGACGCCGGCGTGCGGATCGTCGGCGAGGCTCGCCTGCAGCCACATCCCGCCATTGCCCCAGCGCTGGCGATATTCCGCCTGGAGCTGCTCGCCGCCGAAGCTCGAGACCATCGGCGCCAGCGTCATGTCCTGCGAATCGCTGAAGGCGATATAATAGGGCACGCGCACGAAATAACCGAGGGTCCGCTTGGTGCCGGCGTCCGGCGTGAGAAAGCCGCTCTCGTGCTTCACCGTCGGATCGGCATTGGAAAAGAACGGCGTGTAGAAGACGGGAACGCCTTCGAGCTTCACGACGGCGTCGCGGTAGTAGATGCGGTGATGGACTTCGTCATAGATCACCCGGCCGGCCTGGATTTCCCAGTCCGGCGTGCGCTGGCCCGGCTTGTTGCAGATCTTGCAGGGCGTGTAGGCCGCGTTGCGGGCGATCGTGCGGACGCCGCCGATACGGGTCGCGCTCGCCGCCGCCAGTCTTCCGTTCTCGCCGATCAGCGCGGAAAAGCTCTGCATGACGCCGTCGCGCATGCGGTCCGTGAGGCGCACCCGCTCGGCGAAAACGACGTCGCCGTTCGGCGCCATCATCACCACGTGGCCGGCGGCGGTGACGACATCGTTCTTCTTGTCGTCGACGACCCGGTCGGCCAGCAGCGTGCGCCCGTTGTAGTCGATCTCGACATGACCAACGGCAGTCGCCGTGCCGGTGTTCAGATCGTAATCGATGCGGTCGGCCTTGAGCAGCATTTCGCCGTTGCCGCTCCCCAGAAGGGCGCGCGTCGAAAAGACGGGAGATTGTGTGGTGCCGGCCGTCCCCGTGTCGGCGCTGCGCGCGGCCGCCGAGGCCAGGAGCAGTCCGGCCAGGGCAAGCGCCCCCCCCAGTCGCATTGTCAGCCATCCTCGTGATGGAACACGAGCGTCATGCCGACAAGGATGGCGGCCGTCGCCGGTGCCGCCGCGGCAAGCGCGACGGGAAGTATTCCCGATTCGCCCAATGCGCGGGTGAGCGCACCGAGGAAATACACGCAGAATCCCGCGAGCGCGCCGAAGAGGACGATCCGTCCGAGACCCCCCAGACGCGCGAGGCGGAGCGAAAAGCTCGCCGCCACCAGCACCATCGCCGCGAACATGGCGGGGAGCATCAGAAGCGAGTCGTAGTAGAGGAGATAGCGTGTCGCCGAAAAACCCGCCTGGCGCGCGGTTTCGATGAAACCCGGAAGGGTCCAGAACGACAGCGTGTCGGGCGCGGCAAAACTCTCCTGGATGCGCGCCGGCGTGAGCCGCGTCGGAAGATCGTAGCGCGCCTCATGGCGAAGCCGGCCGGAAGGCCCGCTGACCCAGGCGCCGGCAAGGTGCCAAACGCCTTTGCCGAGAACTGCGGACTGCGCGTCGATGCGCCCGTCGAAGCGGTCGCCGCCGCGGTAAAGAAATATCGTCACGTCGTCGAGCTTCACGCCCTGGTTCGACACCCGCAGCGCGTGGATGACCGACTGCGCTTTGGCGTCGCCCTGGCGCAGCCACAGTCCGTTTTCGGAAATCGCCAGTTGCGAGGCCTGGCCGCGGATCAGACGGGCCTCCATCGCGGAATACTGGACGAGAAGGCGCGCGGCGATCGGCGTGAACAGCGTGACCGCCACGACGCCCAGCACCAGCGCCACGCTGACGGGCGCTGCGAGAATGTTCCAGGCGGATACGCCCGCGGCGCGGATCGCTTGCAGCTCGTGGCTGCGCGACAGGCGCACGAACGCGAAAATGCCGCCGAGCAGTACGGCGAACGGCAGGAGCTTGAAAGCCAGATCCGGGAGTTGCAGCAGCGCCATGGCGACAACGGCCGTGGCGGGAACGTGGCGGTCGCCGGTGCGGTCGAGCAGATCGACGAGATCGATCGAGAACGACAGGAACGCGAAAGCGGCAAACATGGTGCCCACCGCGGCGAGAAACTGCCGGGCGAGATACTGGTAGAGCGTCCACGACCAGCTCATGCGGTGCGCTCCGCGCCGTGCGTCCACAATCCGAACCGATCGAAGAACACCGCGAAACGGAATCCGGCGATCTCGGCGAGCGCGACCGCGCCGGCGAGAATCGGGATCAGATAGAACAGCGCACAGAAGATCGGATGCCTGACCGCCAGGCCCTGTATGCCGTAACCCGCGATGCGCAACGCCGCCGCGGCGACCGACACGGTCACCATGCGCATGGCGTAGGCGCCGCGGCCGCGGCGTCCGAGCGTCACTGCGGCAAACGCCATGAGTGCGAAGGCGAGGCAGTAGAGCGGTGCCGCGATGCGGTTGTTTGCTTCGGCGAAGTAGAGGTTGCGGGTTTCCGGCCGCAGGGGGCGCGCCGAAGTCGGCCAGAACAATTCGCCGAGATAGCGCTCGCTCGTGCGCAGCTCGGCGTCCTGCTGGCGCGCGCCGAACTGGTCGAGATCGAACACGTAGCGCTGGAACTTGAGAACCGACAGCGAGGGCTGCGCGAAGCTCGAGCCCGGCGCGCATTTGGGCGCGCTCCCGTGCACGGCTCCGGCGTCTTTCGCCTTGGCGGTCGCACGGCACGGCGTTTCCAGCGAACTCTGCTCGATCGTGCCGTCGAGCATGATGAGGCGCGCGCCCGCCGGCGTCTGTGCGAGCATGCCGCCTTCCGCGAGATAGGTGGTGGGATGGACGCGGTCGCGTTCGTCATGCACCAGCACGCCGCGAAGCCGCCCGTCGGGCGACAGCTCCCGGATGAAGACGGTAAGCCCCTTGGCAGGGGTGTTGAACTGGCCTTCGTTGAGAATGGCCGCGCCGATGTCGGCGCGAATGTCGATTTCCTTGTCGTGCATCAGCCTCTGGCAGAACGGCATGAGCCAGAGGCTGCACAGAAACGTCGCGAGCATGGCGACGGCGGCGGCGACGAGGACCGGCGCGAGAAGCTGGGAACGGCCGAATCCCGCCGCCGACATCACCGTGAGCTCGCTGTCGGCGTTGAGCTTGTGAAGCCCGTAGAGCGTGCCGGCGAAATAGGCGATCGGCAGGATGACCACGAGCAGGCTCGGCAGCATCAGGAGCGTCAGGTAGAAAAACGTCGGCGCCGATTGTCCACGGTTGATGACGAGATCGAGCAGCCGCAGCGACTGGGACAGCCAGATCACGCAGGTGAGCAGGAACAGGAAAAGCGCGATCGGGCCGCTCAGCTGTCGCAATACATATACGGCAAGACGCGGCATAGGGTGACCTTTGGGCAAGGCCGCCTTAAGGCTGCTCTTTCGCCCGCTTTGCGATTCGCTCTAGACTAGCACCGCCCCACCAATCGCCCGCAATCCCACCTTACAGCATCCGCGAGGTCTTTCATGCAAATCAGGTTCGTGCCGCTGTCGCTGACCGGCGCCGGAGCCTACGCGTTTGGCGTACCCGAGGGCGGAGCGCTTGCAGGTCCCGCGGCCCAGGCCGACGCGCTTTCGGGTGGTTCGCTGAAGCGCGCCATGTCCGTCACCCGGTTTTCCGGAAAGCCGGGGCAGATCCTCGAGGTCGTCGCGCCATCGGGCGTGAAAGCCTCGCGCCTGATCCTGGCAGGGCTTGGACGCCCGCAAGGCTGCGACGCGCGCATCGTGGAAAAGGCTGCTGCGGGCGTGGTCGCGCGCCTGTTCACGAATGGCGAGAAGTCCGTCACCTTTGCGTTCGAGGCGCCGAAAGGCGCAAGGCTCGACGGCGCCGCGCTTGCCGCGCATCTCGCGATGGGAGCGCGGCTCAGAAGCTACACCTTCAATCGCTACCGCACCAAAGATCGCGACGAGCACGAACCGACGCTCAAGGAAATCTCCGTCGCAACCTCCGACGCGGCCGCTGCCAAGCGCGCCTATGCCGCGATGGAAGCGGTCGCCGATGGCGTGTCGTTCGCGCGCGATCTCGTCAACGAGCCGCCCAACGTGCTGTCGCCGGAGGAGTTTGCCAAGCGTGCGCGCGGCCTCGAAAAACTCGGTGTGGAGCTCCGCGTGCTGGGCGAAGCGGAGATGAAAAAGCTCGGCATGGGTGCGCTTCTCGGTGTGGGACAAGGCAGCGAACGCGAGAGCAAGCTCGTCGTCATGCAATGGAACGGCGCGCGCCGCGCCGATGCCGCGCCCGTTGCGCTGGTGGGCAAGGGCGTCTGTTTCGATTCGGGCGGTCTTTCGCTCAAGACCGGCACCGGCATGATGGGCATGAAGGGCGACATGGGCGGCGCCGCGGCGGTGGCCGGCACGATCCAGGCGCTCGCCGCACGCAAGGCGCGCGTCAACGTGATCGGCGCGGTTGGTCTCGTCGAGAACATGCCGGACGGAAAAGCCCAGCGGCCCGACGATGTGGTGCGCTCGATGTCGGGCCAGACGATCGAAGTGCTGAATACCGACGCCGAAGGTCGCCTCGTTCTTGCCGACGTGCTCTGGTACGTGCAATCGCAGTTCAAGCCGCGCTGCGTGATCGACCTTGCGACGCTGACCGGCGCCATCCTGATCGCGCTCGGTCACGAACATGCGGGACTGTTCTCGAACGACGATGCGCTCGCCGACCGCATTCTTAGTGCCGGGCGCGAGGTCGGCGAGCCCGTCTGGCGGTTGCCGCTCGGCGACGCCTACGACAAGGTGCTCAAATCCAGGATCGCCGACATGAAGAACATCGGCGGCGGCCCGCAGGCCGGCTCGATCACCGCCGCGCAATTCCTGCAGCGCTTCGTCAACAAGACTCCCTGGGCGCATCTCGATATTGCGGGTGTGGCCTGGCAGGACGGCGAACACAAGGAACTGGCGCCGTCCTGGGCGACGGGATGGGGCGTGAGGACGCTCAACCGCGTGATCGCCGACAATTATGAAAAATAGTCCTGCCGCGAAAAGCGCGGCGGCTCTGCCCGATGAGTGAAGTCCTGTTCTATCATCTCGAAAAACGGGCGCTCGAAGACGTTCTGCCGCAGCTTGTCGAGCGCACGCTGGCGCGCGGGCAACGGGCTCTCATCCGGACCGAGTCCGCCGACCGCGCCGAAAGCATCGACAGATTTCTGTGGACGTGGAACGAGGAAAGCTTTCTGCCGCACGCTCGCGAGGGCGAGGGCGACCCGGCCGCACAGCCGGTGCTGATCGCAACCGAGGAAGGAAATCCGAACGGCGCCCAGGTGCTGTTCTTCGTGGGTGGCGCGCCGCCCGGCGCATGGGACGGCGAAGCGGCGGCCTTCGAACGGATCGTCGTTCTCTTCGACGGCCGCGACGCGGAAGCGCTTGCCAGGGCGCGCGACGCCTGGTCCGCCGCAAACGCCTTGGGTCATGATGTCGCCTATTGGCGGCAATCGGCCGGCGGAAAATGGGAAAAGCAGGCCTGAGGCCGGATCGACGACATGCCGTATTACGGAATCGGACTCATTACCCTGCTCGTTCAACTCGGCTGTGCGGCCCACGTGATCCGCACCGGGCGCAACTGGCTGTGGATTGTGCCGATCGCGCTTCTGCCGTGGGTCGGCTGCGCCGCCTACCTCCTCATTGGCGTCCTGCCGGACGTGGTGCGCGCGCGCATGCCCGCGCGGCGCTTTTACGACGAACCGACGAGCATCGCCGATCCGGGCACCAGCTACGGGCGCAAGAAGCGCGACGTGGAGACGATCGGTTCGGCGCAATCCAAACGCGTCTTCGCCGAGGAATGCATCAAGCGCGGCCGCTACGGGGAAGCGGTCGAACTTTACGCGAGCGCGATGGAAGGTCCGCATACGGAAGATCCGGCGCTGCTGCACGGTCTGGCGCGCGCCAAACTGCTGGTCGGCGACGGCGCGGGCGCGCAGGCGGCATTCGAATCCCTCAAGAGCGTCTCGCCGGCCGATTTCACCGCCGACGCCCGCCTCCTCTACGCGCGTGCGCTCGCGCTGCAGGGCAAGAACGACGAGGCCAAAGCGGAATATCGGGCGCTCCTGCCGACCTATCCCGGCGCAGAGGCGCGCTGCCGTTACGCGCTTCTCCTTCAGGAGACGGGCGACCCCGCCGGCGCCGAAACGCTGTTCCGCGAAATCGTCGCTTCGATGCGGGGCGCCCCCGGCTACTATCGCCGCCGCCAGCGCGAATGGGTGAATATCGCGAAAAAGAATCTGAGGGGGTAGACGGGCCGATGGCCGATTTACATTTCACCACCCGGCGAGCATAAGCCCGAGGCGCGCGCCCCTCCCGGGGGATTGCCAGCGAGCCCCGGGGCGGTGAGATTCTGCCCGCGATGCTTGCGGTGTCTCACCTTGCTTTCCTGATGCGCCGCCCTGTCGGCCATCTCGCGAGTGCGGATTGCCGCGGCGTGCCCCATCTCGTGCCGGTGTGTTTTGCCGTCGGTGAAGGCACGCTCTACACGGCGATCGACGAAAAACCGAAGAGCGGCCGCGAACTGAAGCGGCTGAAGAACATTCGCGAAAATCCGCGGGTGGCGTTTCTCGCCGACCGTTACGACGAAGACTGGTCGCGGCTCGGCTGGCTCAGACTCGACGGAACGGCAGAAATTCTTTCCGAAGGCGAGGAGTTCGATCGTGCCGCGCAGCAGCTCGCGGACCGCTATTCGCAATATCGCCGCATGAAATTCGCCTGCATCATCGCCATCCGCATCGCCGGCGTGCGCAGCTGGGGCAACCTCGAACCATGACAGAAGGCACAATTCCAATTGCACCGGACGATCTGCGCGCCTGGCGCAAGAGCGAACGGGCGCGGCTGCTCGACCTGCGCCGCAACATGCCGGCCGCCGAGCATCGCAGCGCGAGCGAAGCCATCATGCAGACATTGCTCGCGCGCCTGGCGCCAGGCAGCCAGCACCTGATCGCCTGCTACTGGCCGTTCCGTCGGGAATTCAATTGCGTGCCGTTCATGCGCGCAACCGTGCGCGCGGGCGGCGGCGTGGCTCTTCCCGTGGTGCGCGGGCGCGGAGAGCCGCTCGAGTTTCGCCGCTGGACGGAAGATGCGGTGATGGAAAAAGGCGTCTGGAACATTCCACATCCCGCCGAACGCGAGCCGGTCTTCCCCACGGCGCTGCTCATTCCGCTCGTCGGCTTCGACGATCGGGGCTACCGGCTGGGTTACGGCGCCGCCTATTACGATTTGACGCTGGCCGCGCTTCCGGGACGGCCGCTTGCCGTGGGAGTAGGCTTCGAATTTTCGCGCCTGCCGAGCATTCACCCCCAGCCGCACGACCGGCCCATGGATGCGATCGTCACCGAAGCGGGTTTGCGCGAGAATTTCGCGGCGTGAGGCCGGCTGGCGCGGACGCGGCAGGATCGCGTAGGCTCGCCGCGGTCAGGAAGGGCTTCCCAAAATGAATGTCACCACGGCGCGCCCGGCGAAAACCGATTGGGAAATCGCGCAGGAGGCGAGGCTCCTCCCCATCCGCGAGATCGCGGCCAAGCTCGATATTCCGGCCACGAGCCTCGAGCCGTTCGGGCATCACAAGGCGAAGATCGGGATGGACTTCGTCGAACGCTGTCTTGCCGAGCGGCCCGACGGAAAGCTCATTCTGGTGACCGCGATCAATCCCACGCCGGCGGGCGAGGGCAAGACCACGACGACGGTAGGTCTCGGCGACGCGCTGAATCGCAGGGGCAAGAAAGCGGCGATCTGCCTGCGCGAGCCGAGCCTCGGCCCCTGTTTCGGGATGAAAGGGGGGGCGGCCGGCGGCGGCTACGCGCAGGTCGTCCCGATGGACGAACTCAATCTGCATTTCACCGGCGATTTTCACGCGATCGGCGTGGCCAACAATCTTCTCGCCGCGCTCGTGGACAATCACATCTATTGGGGCAACGCGCTCGACATCGATTCCCGGCGGATCACCTGGCGGCGCTGTCTCGACATGAACGATCGGGCGCTGCGCGCGATCGTTTCCTCGCTCGGCGGCACGGCAAACGGATTTCCGCGCGAAGACGGTTTCGACATCACGGTCGCTTCGGAAGTGATGGCGATCCTGTGCCTTTCAACCTCGCTCGAAGACCTCCAGCGCCGGCTGTCCAACATCATCGTCGCCTCTTCGCGGGCACGCGCGCCGGTACGCGCCAGCGATCTCAAGGCGCACGGCGCGATGACCGCGGTCCTGAAGGATGCGATCAAGCCCAATCTGGTGCAGACGCTCGAGAACAATCCGGTGTTCGTGCATGGCGGCCCGTTCGCCAACATCGCCCATGGCTGCAACTCCGTGCTGGCGACGCGGCTCGGGCTGAAGCTTGCCGATTATGTGGTGACGGAGGCGGGGTTCGGCGCCGATCTCGGAGCCGAAAAGTTCTTCGACATCAAGTGCCGCAAGGCCGGACTGTCGCCGGCCCTCGCCGTGGTGGTGGTGACGGCGCGCGCGCTCAAATTCCACGGCGGAGTGCCACGCAAGGAGCTTTCGGGCGAGAACGCGGCGGCCCTCGTCAAGGGGTTGGCCAATCTCGAACGCCACATCGAAAACATTCGCAAATTCGGCGTTCCGCCCGTCGTCGCGATCAACCATTTCACGAGCGACACCAAGGCCGAACTCGACGCGATCGTGGAAGGCGCGCGAAAGCTCGGCGTGCGCGCGGTGGTGTGCCGCCACTGGGCCGAAGGCGGTGCCGGCGCGGAAGATCTCGCCGACGCGGTGATCGCGGCGCTGGACGAGGGCGCGGCCAATTTCCACACGCTCTATCCCGATTCGATGAAGCCCTTGCAGAAGATCGAGACCATCGCGTTTCAGATCTATCACGCGGGCGAGGTCGTGCCGTCGAAGCAGGCGGCGGACAGGCTTGCCGAACTCGAGCGTCTCGGCTTCGGGCATCTGCCGGTCTGCATCGCCAAAACGCAGTATTCCTACTCGGCCGATCCGGATTCCTATGGCGCGCCCACCGGGCACGTTCTTCCGTTGCGCGAAGTGCGTCTTTGCGCGGGCGCGGAATTCATTGTCGCGATCTGCGGCGACATCATGACCATGCCGGGCCTGCCGCGTCAGCCCTCGGCGGAGGCGATTTTCATCAACGGGCAGGGTCACATCGTCGGCCTGTCCTGAAGATGGAATGTCCGCCCCGCGCGACCGCCACCGCAAGGCTCACGCTCGAACTGCCGACGCTCGCGGATTTCGACGAATGCGCCGCGATGTACAGCGACGCGGGGGTGGTCCGTTATATCGGCGGCCGGCCCTTCACGCGCGAGGAATCATGGGCGCGGCTTCTGCGTCATGCCGGTCACTGGCAACTCATGGGATTTGGGTTTTGGATGGTGCGCGAGCGCGTCGGCGGGCGATATGTGGGCGAAGTGGGATTCGGCGAATTCCGGCGCGGGGTCGAGCCCTCCTTCGAGGGAGCGCCCGAGATCGGCTGGGTGCTTGCGCCCGATGCGCAAGGCAAAGGCTACGCAACCGAAGCGGCGCGCGGGGCGTTGGTCTGGTTCGACCGGTACGTGGAAAAACGCCGCACCGTCTGCATGATCGAGCCGGATAACGCAGCATCGCTTCGCGTGGCGGCCAAGTGCGGCTATAGTGCGTTCGCGCGGACGACGTACAAGAACGCGACCGTCGCTCTCCTGGAGCGGCTGCCGCGATTTGTCGCTCATCGCTGACTGGTCGCGCGCGCTCCACCCACCTCAGGCGGGAAACCGTGAACAATTCGTCATCGCCGTCGATTGCCTATACCAAGGTCCCGGCCGTCACGCTGACGTTCTGGATCATCAAGATCGCGGCAACCACGCTTGGCGAGACAGGCGGCGACACCGTCACGATGACCTGGAACCTCGGTTATCTCATCGGCACGATGATTTTCCTCGTGCCGCTCGTGGTTCTCGTGGGCCTGCAGATCTCCGCAAAGAAATTCCATCCGTTTCTCTACTGGGCGACGATCGTCGCTTCGACCACGGCGGGGACCACCATGGCGGATTTTGCCGACCGGTCCGTCGGGCTCGGCTATGCCGGCGGCAGCACGATCCTGTTTTGCTGCGTGATGGCGACGCTCGCGCTTTGGTATTTCACGATGGGCTCGGTCTCGGTGCGTACCGTGAGCACGCCGAAAGTGGAGGCTTTCTACTGGGCGACAATCACCTTCTCGCAGACCCTGGGGACCGCCCTTGGCGATTGGGCGGCCGATTCGGGACTCGGCTACGGCGGTGGGGTGCTGGTTTTTCTTGCGGCTCTCGCAATCGTCGCAGCGCTTTATTATCTGACCGACATCTCTCACGTCCTTCTGTTCTGGGCGGCGTTCATCCTCACCCGTCCGCTGGGGGCCACCGTCGGCGATTTTCTGGACAAGCCCATCGCCATGGGCGGCATGAATCTCAGCCGCCCGCTCGCCTCGCTCGTCATCGCCGTGTTCATCATCGCCTGTATCCTCATCCTTCCGCAGCGCGCGGGGGCTCATCCGGGCGAGGCGGCGGAGGTGTCGTGAGCGCCTGAGAGGGTGTCTGTCCGGGCCGCCGTTCGCGTGATTACGGGGCGAGCCGCCCTGCCTGTCATTGCGGTTTGCTAACAGAACCGTCGGGCAAGAACGAGAGCGAACGGAAGACGCGGTCCCAAAAAGTCGGGTCGGCTTTGCCGCCATCAAATGTTAGTTAGTACGATGCGGGAACCCGGAGCATCGGCGGCGCCTTAAACAGGTGTGGTCGCACGAAGGGATGAGTCTTGACCCACCAAGCCCTTGCAACACCGCACATTCACGCTTCGGGCGGCTATTCCTTTGCACAGCGGCTTCGACTCGCCTGGATTCTGGTACGGCTGTTGTTCCTCGCAGCTGTCGTCGCGGCGGCGGCCGTCGCGGGCTCCTGGGCGCTCAGAGAGATGCGCACCTCCTCAGCGGAAGCAGACTTCTTCTCGCGCGAAGCTGCCCGTCTGACCTACGCGCTCGGGGCCGGTCCGAGCGACAGCGTGCGATTTCCGCGCGGCGGTCCTTATGACGCGCGTCTCGGCTATTCCGGATTGCCGCAAATTCTTCAGCGGCTGCGCGCGCGGCATTTCGAAATCACGCGACAGGCCCGCCAGTCCCCGGCGCTGCGGCAGGAAGAAGCGGCACAGGGCTATGCGATCTATCGCGAAAAGCAGCACGCGGGCCTCCACCTGAGCGACCGCAGCGGCGCGACGATTTACGCCTCCGATTATCCCGAGCGCTCCTACAGTGATTTCCGTTCGGTGCCGCCCATCGTCGTTCGCACGCTGCTGTTCATCGAAGACCGCTATCTGCTCGAGACGCGCTATCCGCGCCGCAATCCGGCGATCGAATGGAAGCGGTTTCTGCAGGCCGGCACCGGCTGGATCGGCGGTCTGGTCAACCGCCGTCTGCGCAGCGGCGGCGCGAGCACGCTGGCCACGCAAATCGAAAAATTCCGTCACTCGCCGGAAGGCCGCACGACGGGCGTGCTGGAAAAGCTGCGGCAGATGGAGGCGGCGACCATTCGCGCCTATCTCCGAGGTCCCGATACGCTGCCGGCGCGCCGGCAGATCGTCACGGACTATCTCGATTCGACGCAGCTCGGCTCGCGCCGGGGCTATGGCGAGGTCATCGGGGTCGCCGACGGATTGCGCGTCTGGTACGGCACCGATTTCGACACGGCAAACAAACTGCTTGCGGACCCCGCTCCGGATAATCTTCTGCGCAAGGCGGAAGTTTACAAGCAGGTACTCAGCCTTCTGCTCGCCGAGCGGCGGCCGGCCTATTACCTCATGAACCACCAAAGGGCGCTCGCCGCCTTCACCGACCGCAATCTGCGCCGTCTCGCGGCCAACGGCGTGATCGGCCGCGCGCTGGCAGAGGCGGCGCTGCGTGCGCCGCTCGTGTACCGGCTGCGCGCGCCCGCTCCGGCGGTGTTTTCGTTCGTCGACCACAAAGGCGCCGATGCCATTCGTACGGAGCTGCTGCGCGATACCGGAATTCCCAGCCTTTACGATCTCGAGCATGTCGATGTGAGCGCGAGCACGACGCTCGACGCGGCCGCCCAGCACCGCGTCGCCGATTTCCTGATGCGTTTGCGCGATCCCGATCAGGTGAAAGCGCTCGGTCTCGTCGGCAAGCAGCTGCTCGGCGGCGGCAATCCGGCGCGCGTCAACTACAGCATCGTGCTGTACGAGCACGGTCACGGACACAATTTCGTGCGCGTGCACGCGGACAGCCTGAACGAGCCGTTCGATCTCAATTCCGGCACCAAGCTGCAACTGGGCTCGACTGCCAAGCTGCGCACGCTTGTTACCTACCTCGAGATCGTGTCGCGTCTGCACGCGCGTTACGCGGCACTTCCTGCGCATTCGCTGAAGACGCTGGAGGGCGCGGCCCGCGATCCCCTGTCGCAATGGGCGCTCGGCTATCTCGCCACCACCGGCGACCGGAGCCTCAAGGCGATGCTCGATGCGGCGATGCAGCGGAAATATTCCGCAAGCCCCGACGAAACCTTTCTCACCGGCGGCGGCGAACACGTGTTTCACAATTTCGCTAAGTGGGAAGATTACGAACGGCCGACGGTAGAGGCGGCCTTCGCGAATTCCATCAATCTTGCGTTCGTCCGTATCATGCGCGACGTCGTGCGCTGGTATGTGGCGGAATATCATCTTCAGCGGGGCGCGCTGGGACCGCATCCCGACATGGCGGCGCGACACAGGTTCCTCGAGCGCTTCGCCGATCAGGAGGGCCGCGCATTTCTGCAAAAATTCTATGACGCCTTCCGCGGCCGGGATTCCCGGGGCCGGCTGGCGCTCGTCGCCGGAAAGGCAGGTCCTTACGCCAAGCGCCTGACCGTCGTTTTCCGTTCGTTGCGTCCCAACGCCGGTATCGCGGCACTCGCCGCGTTCCTGCGCCGGCAGATGCACGGCCATGTCATCCTCTACGAGCCGCTGGACAAGATGTACGCGGAATACGGCGTCGACCGGTTCTCGCTGACGGATCGCGGCTATCTGAGCCACGTCCACCCGCTCGAATTGTGGTTGGCCGGCTATCTGGACAAGCACCCCAACGCCTCGCGCGACGAAGTCTTCCAGGCGAGCGTGAAGCTCAGGCAGGACGTCTATCGCTGGCTGTTCAAGACGCATAATCCGCGCCGCCAGGATTGGCGCATCCGCGTGCTCGTGGAACAGGATGCATTCCGGAAGCTCGGCGCGGACTGGCGCAAGCTGGGCTATCCGTTCGCACATCTCGTGCCGTCGCTTGCCACCGCGATCGGCAGTTCCGGAGATCGGCCCGATGCGCTCGCCGAACTCATGGGAATCATCGTCAATAACGGCGTCCGCCAGCCGACCATCGACATCCGTAGCCTGAAATTTGCGGCCGGCACGCCTTACGAAACCGACCTCAGGGGCGGCACCGAAAAGCCTGTGCGGCTGCTGTCGCCGCAACTCGCATCGACCGTGCGCCATGCGCTGGGCGACGTCGTCACGGAAGGCACCGGCAAGGGCTTCCAGAGCGCCTACACCGATGCGGACGGAAAGCCGCTTCTGCTCGGTGGCAAGACAGGCACCGGCGACAACCGCTACGACACCTTCGGTCCCGGCCGCAGCCTCATTTCGTCGCGCGTGGTCGACCGCACCGCAACATTCGTTTTCTACCTCGGCGACCGTTTCTTCGGCACCATCACGGCCTATGTGCCCGGCCGCGCGGCGGCCCAATTCCACTTCACCAGCGCGCTGGCCGTGCAACTCCTGAAGACGCTTGCGCCCGAAATCCAGCCCCTGTTCGCCAAGCGACCCGACTTACAGAGCTGAAGCTATCTTCGGACGCAACTCTGAAAGGGGCGAGCCTGAGGGTGCTCAGGGGTTGATCATGTACAACGTTCCGCCGCCGGCGGTACCACCGTAGGAGGTCACGCCGCAGTAGGCGTTGCCGACAGTGCCGGGTTTTTACGGCGACGGTGTGTCACCTGTCTCGCCTTTGATTTGTTCGTACCTCAACCGGCTGTTCACGATGGTGCGATGCACATCACCATGGAGCAGAGTTGTATCCGGCAAACCGACGAATATCGCCCACCGAAGGGGGCCTGGTCACGCGAACTACTTATTCATCTTCCAGACTGTGCCGTATCCGATCGCGCCACCATTCAGGGCTGTCCCGAAGAGGCTGCCCTTACGGTTTTGGACAAGGCCGCCGTACGGATACTTGCCATCGGCCCCGGTGAAGCTATGCAGGAGTGTAAATTTTCCAGTCGGGCTGATCTTGTACACCGTCCCGACGTTGGACGCGCCACCTGTCTCCGTATTTCCGTAGACGTTACCGCGTGCATCCACGATCACGCCGGCCAGCGGGTACTCACCATCGGCTGCGCCACCGGCAAAACTGTGCAGCACGCTCTCATTCCCGTTCGCGCTCACCTTCCAGACCGTGCCCAGGCTCGAAGTGCCGCAAGACGATGTAGTGCCGTAAAAGTCTCCGCTTTTGTCGATGAACGGAGTTCCCAGAACGTTGCATCCGTCGGTCGTTCCTCCCGTGAAGCTGTGCAGGATGGTTAGTGTTCCCGTCTTGCTGAACTTGTACAAAATACCGTTGTCGGTCGTGCCGCCCTCTTCAGTCACGCCATAGAGGGTTCCGGTCGAATCCATCAGAAGGCTGGTGTAGGTGGGATACTTCCCGTCATCAGCCGCACCGGTGAATGTGTGCAGAATGCTGTACTTCCCCTTCGCGCTTATTTTGAACAGCACTCCCGCGTCTGATGTTCCACCTTGCGAGGTGGTGCCATAGAAATTGCCCGCCCTGTCCTCCAGCAAACCTCCCGTCGGATCCGTGCCGTCCGTTCCTCCGATGAAATTGTGTAATATGGTTTCGGTACCGCCGGCATCGATCTGGAACACTACTCCTGCATTCGCACTGCCTCCCATAGTCGTCGTGCCGTATAGATTGCCCGCTTTGTCGCGCACCAACGTGGCAAAAGGTTGTGCTCCATCGGCACCGCCACTGAAGCTGTACAGCACCGTTTCCGTTCCATTGCGCGCAACTTTGAAAACAACTCCGGCAAACGCGGCCCCACCGTAATCGCCGGTACCATAGAGATTCCCCGCAGAGTCACGGATCAGACCCGCATCGGGATCTCCCCCGTCCGACGATCCTGCGAAGTTATAAAGCACGGTGACGCCGCGCGGCTGCGCCGACTGGGCAACGCCCAGGCCCAGTGCCGGAACAAACACCAACGTCAAAGCGGCACGCGCTGCTCCAACCCGAGCCTTAGAAATCCATTGCCGCTTTGTGTTCTTTGCCATGATCCTCGTTTCTCCAACGAACTGTCATAAGAGCGGAGTCAGTATAGCCACGGCCATGACGCCGTCCAGAATCGTTTTGCCGGGGAGTATTCGGAGAATGGCCGCCGATTTGATGTAATCTCATGTGGAGTCCGCATCGGCTTCCGCCATCGCATCTTCATAAGCGTGCGCGGCTTCGAGCCAGTGGTTTTCGGCGTCCGAGAGCGCGCGGGCGGCGCTCGCGCGGCGGCGGGCGAGGCGGGCTGCCCCGTCGGGGTCGCGGGCGAAAACATCGCCTCGCGCTAGCGCCGCGTCGATGTCGCCAATTTCCCGCATCAATTCGGCAATCTTCCGTTCCGCGGCAATCGCCGCGTCCCTGAGCGGCTTCAGCGCAAGTCGGCGCGCGGCCGATTCCCGGCGCTGGCCACGCCGGTTTTCGGAGCGGGAGCCCGCGGTTTCTTCGATCGGCGGTGAAAGAACCTGACCGCGGTAATCGCCCAGGTCGCCGTCGAACTCGCTCACAGTTCCGTTCGCCACCAGAAGCAGTCTGTCCACCGTCGCTTCGAGCAGGCGGCGATCGTGGCTCACCAGCACCACTGCGCCTTCGTAGTCGTTGAGCGCCGCGAGCAATTCCTCGCGCGCGTCGATATCGAGATGATTCGTGGGCTCGTCGAGGATGAGAAGGTTGGGAGCGTCGAGCGTGGCGAGCACCAGCATCAGGCGCGCGCGTTCTCCGCCCGACAAGTCCGCGATCCGCGTCAGCGCCTTGTCGCCGGAGAGACCGAAGCCGCCGAGAAGCGTGCGCAACTCGCGTTCGGAAAGACGCGGACGCAGACGCGCGAGCGCATCGCGCGGCGCAAGCGCGCCATCGAGTTCTTCCAGCTGATGTTGCGCGAAGTAGCCGGGCCGGAAGCGTGGCGCGCGAACCACGTTTCCCGAGAACGGCGCGAGCTTACCCGCGAGAAGTCTGGCGAACGTGGACTTCCCGTTGCCGTTGCGGCCGAGAAGGGCAATCCGCTCGCCGGGATCGATGCGCAGCGAGACCTGGGAAAGGACCGGGCGAGCGGGTTCGTAGCCCAGAACGATTCGGTCGAACGCCAGAAGCGGCGGAGTGGCGGGCGATGCGGCGGGCAGGCGAATGGGCGCGATGGTGTCGTCGACCGGAATTTCGAGCGGCTCCAGCCGCGCCAGCATCTTGAGACGGCTCTGCGCCTGGCGGGCCTTGCTCTGTTTGTACCGGAAGCGGTCGACGAAAGCCTGCATGTGCCGGCGCTCGGTTTCGCGTTTCTTGGTCGTGGCCGCATCGAGCGCACGCCGCGCCTCGCGCGTTTGGACGAAGGTTTCGTAGTTCCCGCTGTAGAGCGTGAGCTTTCCACCTTCGAGGTGGAGAATGAACTCTGCAGTCGCGTCGAGCAGATCGCGGTCATGGCTGACGATGACGACGGTGCCGCGGTAGCGTCCGAGATAATCTTCGAGCCAGAGCACGCCTTCGAGATCGAGATAGTTCGTGGGTTCGTCGAGAAGCAGGACATCGGGCGCGGAAAACAGGATGGAGGCGAGCGCAACCCGCATGCGCCAGCCGCCGGAAAATTCTCCGCAGGGCCTTTGCTGATCGGCCGCCGAAAAGCCGAGGCCCGCAAGAATGGCCGCCGCACGCGCCGGCGCAGACCACGCGCCGATGGATTCGAGCCGCGCATGGATGTCGCCAAGCCGTCCGGCATCGGTTTCGGTTTCCGATTGGGCCAGCAAATGCAGGCGTTCGCGATCGGCCAGGAGCACGGTATCGAGAAGCGTCGCATCGCTGCCCGGCGCTTCCTGCGCCACCGCGCCGACACGCCAGCCCGCGGGCCGCAATATCTCTCCTTCGTCAGGCGCCGCTTCGTCCAGAATGAGTCTTAAGAGTGTCGATTTTCCCGCGCCGTTGCGGCCGACAAGGCCGGTGCGCCGGCCTGCGGACAGGCGCGCGCTCGCGCCGCGCAGGATTTCGCGTCCGGCAATCCGGTAGGTGATGTTTTCGATGGCGAGCATGTCTGCAGAACGGGTTCGGCGCGGGCTCCTTAGCACGGCTTGCGGCGCCGGGGGACGGCTTCTATAAGGCGCGCGATTTGCAGAACAGACGGAGAGACAAATGGCCATAGAGCGAACGCTGTCGATCATCAAGCCGGACGCCACACGGCGCAATCTGACCGGCGAAATCGCAGCGCGGCTCGAAAAGGCCGGTTTGCGGATCGTCGCGCAGAAGCGGATGCGGCTTTCGATCGGCGATGCCGAGGCGTTCTACAACGTGCACAAGGAACGGCCGTTCTTCCGCGGCCTCGTCGAATTCATGAGTTCCGGTCCGGTGGTGGTGCAGGTTCTCGAAGGCGACAACGCCGTGGCCCGCAACCGCGAAGTGATGGGCGCAACCGATCCGTCGAAAGCGGAGCGCGGTACCATCCGCAAGGATTTCGCGGAATCGATCGAGGCCAATTCCGTGCATGGTTCCGACGCGGCGGAAACCGCGATGCACGAAATCCGCTTCTTCTTCAGCGAACTCGAACTCGTCGGCTGATCGCGGGAGCCTCGAATGGCCGAGAAAGTCGTCGTCATTACGGGTGCCACCTCCGGCATCGGCGAAGTCGCCGCGGACCGCCTCGCGGCGAAGGGCTTTCGCGTCGCTTTCGTCGCGCGCGACCGCGCCCGCGGGGAAGCAATGCTCGCGCATCTGCGCGCCGTCGCAGGCGGACGCGCGCACCGCGCGTTTTACGCCGACCTCTCGCAGCTATCCCAGATGAAGCGCGTGGCCGGCGAAATCGCCGAAGCCGAACCCGAGATCGACGTGCTCGCCAACAATGCCGGCGCGCTGTTCAATTCCAGGACCGTCACCGAAGACGGCCTGGAAAAAACGTTCGCCCTCAATCACCTGTCGTACTTCGTGATCACCAATCTCCTGCGTCCGTTCCTCAAGGCGGGCGCGCGCGTGGTCTCGACGGCGTCCGACGCGCACAAGGCCGCGCATCTCGATTTCGACGATCTGCAGTCGGCGCGGGGTTTCAGCGGCTACGGCGCCTATGGCCGTTCCAAGCTCTGCAACATCCTGTTCACGCGCGAGCTGGCGCGGCGGCTCGCCGGAACCGGCGTGACGGCGAACTGCCTCCATCCGGGCTTCGTGGCGACGCGGTTCGGCGACGAGTCGGGCGGCATGCTGTCGCTCGGCATCCGCGCCGCCAAGAGCTTTGCGATTTCGCCGGAGGAGGGCGCGAAGACGATCGTGTGGCTCGCCGCCTCGCCGGAGGTCGCGAACACCAGCGGCGAATATTTCTACAAGTGCCGGCCGGCCGTGCCGACGCGCGACGCGCAGGACGATTCCGCGGCGAAACGGCTGTGGGAGATTTCGGCGAGGCTCGCCGGCATCGCGGCCTAATTACCGTCGTTCTTGTCCAATCGGTGCGCGTCGGCGGCGCGGGCGGCGCGTGTCTTTTCGGACGCGGCGGCGTCGCGCACAGGCTTTGGCGTGCCGTGCTTCGCGCGGTTGGCTTCGGCCCGTTTTTGCGTCTCCTCGCGCACCTTCGTTTTCTTCGCGCGGCGCAGATTGACGATTTCACCCATTTGCGGACCCGGATTTGGCAAGTCAGCGAACGTTTCGAGAATATCACCACGAAGACACGAAGAACACAAAGGTCATTTGCGGGTCGTGTTCTGATTTGGGGAATTATCACCTTGACGTAACAGCCGCAAGATATGGTAGCCTCGCGGCCCGTGAGAGTCCGGGCGGCCATCCTGAAGCCGAAGCGCGTTACCAGCAAGGGCGCGTGGAAGCTCGTTACCGGCACAAGCAAGATGCCGAAGAACGCCTTCCCCATCGGCAGTAACTATCCCGTCACGTTCGGCCGGAACTGGCGCTGGCGCGTTGACAAGCTCGCCGCCGATGACGGGACGTTTTACCGACTCTTCATCGCCTTCAATTACGGCATTCAGGAATTCGCGGCATGGCTCGCGGAAGACTCGGAACGGAGTTTGGCGTTGCTCGCACGTTACGAATTTCACGGCACGCATCCGGGTTGGCATTGCCACGCGCCGTGCGCCGATCTTTTCTCCGGGCGATGCAGATGCGTTCCGCACACGCGATTGTTTTCGCCTTCCTGGCGGGAGCGGATTCCATCGCCGTCGAGAATTTGATACGACTACCGAAGGTAGCGCCGAATACAAAGCGCACGAGTTTTATCGCGTCGCACAGACGCGCAGACAAGGCGAACCGTTTTGAGAGAGGCCCTTTGCAAAGCGTTCTGCGATGACTTGCTGGTACGAAAAGTACCTGCGGGATTCACCGTGAGCGCGGGTTTCCTCGGGCATGACGGCGATAAGATCTGTTTCTACGTTGTCGATTCCGAACGTTCGCCGTTCAAACGCATCGAAGAAAGCGGCACAACGCTGGCGATTCTTGAAGGCGCTGGCGTCGATTTCCGTTCGGAGACGCGCCGCGAAGCGTTGAGCACGCTGCTGGACGAGCACGCCGTTGTGTTCGATGACCAAGAGCGCAATTTCTACATCGACAATTTGCGCGAAGAAGACGTTCCGGGCGCGGCGCTCCGCTTCGTCTCGTTTTCGCTGCGCGTCCGCAATTTTCCTTTGATGACGGAATCGCGTTGCGAGCACCTTCCGCGAAGATGCGAAACGCGAGCTGCAAAGAGTCGTCGGAGAAAAAGCGAAGATCGAAGAAGGTGAAGCCATCCATCCGGCGCTTGCGGATTCACCCGCCGATTTTGTGCTGCGTGCGCCTGACCGCCCGCCGGTCGGCATTTATCTTGGCACGGGAGACAATCGGGTTTATGAGGCGGTTCTTGTGAACATGCGCGCGCTGCATGAAGTGAACGTTCCGTGTTCTGTGGCGGTGCTGGTAGAACGTTGGCATTCGGTATCAAACAGGGTGAGGCAACAGGCTTTGAACAGGCTTGCGGCCTTCGCGGAGTTTAGAGGCGATGAAGAAGCGGCAATCGAAAGAGTCGCGCGGGACGCAATCGGCACGGTCCACTGAACCCGGCGATGACGTTCGGCCGGACGCGCGGGAGCGTTTCGAGCGTGCGGTAGATGTCGCTGTCGCGGTGAAGCCCATCCACAAACCGGCAAAGCCGAAACGGCAGCGCTAATGCCCGCACTCTTCCTCGTACCAGCTATTACCGTATTTGCTCTTGAAGGTTTTTAATTCGCCAATGACTGCGGGATCACGCTTCTGTATGTAAATCAATACGTCCTTGTCTATTTGCCCCCTCAGAAGCCTTGCAAGCAGTTCTGCATCCTTGTCCTGCGCTACATCAATTGCCTTCGCAGCCTGCCGGATACAGTTGTTTTTGAGAAGATGCTCCCAGTGACGCTCGTCTTGGACACGATTGAACGCGAGCATCGCCTGGGTACTGTCATTTAGAATATTCAGATCGGTGAAGTCGGATTTTCGTGTTTCTCTTACCCCCAACACAAAACACGCTGCACCGGCCAGAACGCAGCCAATCGCAAATGCGATGATGCTCCTGCCAGTCATGCTTGTCACCCCTTCGGCTTGCGGCGCTCAGGTCCGTGGTATTTCTTATGCCCTGACTGGTTCGCCTTCGCGACAGGTCCGCCGATACGTCAAACGCCTTCCGACGATCCCCGGAATGCTCTTTTCCATGCGGAGCCTGTCATCCACTTCAAGAGCGGAACGCTCGTTATAGCGATAGTCAAATCCCGCAAAGTAGCGCTTCAGATGTTGCGGGCTAACGTGATGATATGTACCCACGATACCGCGCTTCAGGACAGAAAAATAACCTTCAATCGTATTCGTGTGCGCAACGCCGCGCACATACTCGCCAATCGAATGATTGACCGATTGATGATTGCCCCATTCGCAGCCCAACTGTTTTGATGGCGCGGTCTGATCCGTCATCAGCATACTGTCGCAGTGCACTTGCTCAAACAGGATTGGGCGGGGATTTTTCGCGCTCACCGACGGGACACGACGCGACCGAACGCGAGCCCCACGCTCGACAAGCGAGAAAACCGCTTCCTTGCCAGCGCCGCCGGTTCCGACGTGCTTGCGGTTCTTGCGATGCTTGTTCTTTTCCAGGCCGCCGACGAACGTCTCATCCTTTTCGACGGTTTTGCCTTCGCCGCCCAGAATGGCAAGGTCCGTCTCGCGCAGACTTTCGCGAATGCGGTGCATCAGGAACCAACTCGACTTAGGGCTGATGCCGAGCATTCGGCCAATCTGAAGGGCGGACATGCCCTTCTTGCTCGACATGTGAAGCTGAGTCGCGGCAAGCCACTTATGCAGGGGAATTTTGCTGCGCTCGTAAAGCGTGCCCACGGTGACCGTAAAAGGCTCGCGGCAGGCGTTGCACTGGTACAGGCCCGGACGGGTGCTCTTGCCCTTTAGGAGCGTGGACGCGTCGAGAGCGCCGCAATGGGGGCAAACGCGCCCATCTTTCCAAATCCGCCTCTCAAGCCACTCGCGGGCGGCGGTTTCGTCATGGAAAATCTTGCTGCTCAAGAGCACTTTGACCATGGCACTGTCTCTTTCGTCCCCATAATCTATGGGTTGGGGCGTGCTATGTCAAGGTGATAATTCCCCTAATTTGGACTGGGACCGCTGGCCTAGGCGGATGTCATGCAAGGGCCCACCCATATCCGGCTTCATCATCGTTGGACGATGGCGCCTTAGGTTTGCGTAAATGCGAAACACGGCTGCGTCCCCGGCGCCGATTCCATCGAGCGACGAGGCCTCGAGCTATATTGCCAGCAAATCTGGCCACGCTTGTAAACGATGATCTTCCGTGGTCGGCCGCGCTGATCAGAAGCAAGATTATGCCAACGTCGAGATAAATCATTAGATCGCCGAACCCGAACAACATAATCCATTCCGGCGCGTAGATAACAAAGGCGGCCAACGCAACGATGACGATCAGCCGGACAATGAGTTTCAGAGGGGTGGCATCCCAGCTCGCTTTGGCGGGAGCATCAATCAACAAGGCGCGAACGGCGTTGCCGATGGGTGTGTCTGACGTCAACAGCACCGCGCACAGGGCCAAGATGAGCACTTCTAAGGCGATCAGCATTTGGAGGTTTGATCCACCAATTCTTCCAACGTCCACAGCCTATCAGAAACCCCCGCCGCCATGGCAGGGGTAATCCGAAGGCTCATGTGCAGGCGCACGAAATTGTAGTGCGCGAAATGCAGGCTCAGCTACTGCTGGCGCACGACTTCTGGCCATTCGCGCGGAAACGCGCGAGATTTGTTCCTTCGTGATCTTCGCGACTTCGTGGTTCATCGATTTGGCGTCCTGGCCCGGTTGGCGGTTCAATTGCTTTCGACAGATCGCCCCGAAGAGGCGCCGGCAAGCGCCCTGAGACGCAGCGCGCTGGCGAGCGGGCGGCTTGCGCGATTGGCATCGACGCGCCCAACGAAGGCGGAGAGGCTCCGACCGGAGCGCCGCGCCTCTTCTTCGAGAACGGCCCAGAATTCCTGTTCGAGCGCCACGCTGGTCCGGTGACCGGCAATGCTGAACGAGCGCTTCTTCAGACGCGTCGCGCGGGGGCCCTCAGTCACCGCCGGAGGCGCCTGCTTTCGGATGGATCATCTCCTCGGGCCGGACCAGGCGGTCGAATTCCTCCGCGCTGACGAAACCGAGCCTCACGGCTTCTTCGCGCAACGTGGTGCCGTTCGTGTGCGCCGTTTTGGCGACTTTCGCCGCGTTGTCGTAGCCGATTTTCGGCGCAAGCGCGGTCACCAGCATCAGCGAGCGTTCGAGCAGATCGGCGATGCGCGCACAGTCGGGCTCGATGCCTTCGATGCAGTGCTCCGAAAAGCTCGCCGCCGCATCGCCGAGGAGCCGGATCGACTGCAGAAGGTCGTAGATCAGCACCGGCTTGAAGACGTTGAGCTCGAAATTGCCCTGGCAGCCCGCGATGGTGATCGCGGTGTGATTGCCCATCGCCTGCGCGCACACCATGGTGAGCGCTTCGCACTGGGTCGGGTTCACCTTGCCCGGCATGATCGAAGAGCCGGGCTCGTTTTCCGGCAGGCGCAATTCGCCGATTCCGGAGCGCGGTCCCGATCCCATCAGGCGAATGTCCTGCGCGATCTTGAACAGCGAGGCCGAAAGCGTGTTGAGCGCGCCTGAGAGTTCGACGATCGCGTCGTGCGCGGCAAGCGCCTCGAACTTGTTGGGCGCGCTGACGAAAGGAAGGTCCGTCATCGCCGCGACTTCCTGCGCGAAGCGTTCGGCGAATCCTGGCGGGCAATTCAGCCCCGTTCCGACGGCCGTGCCGCCCTGCGCGAGCTGATAAATCCGGGGGAGAGCCGCCTCGACGCGCGCGATGCCGTAAGCGACCTGCGTCGTATATCCCGAAAATTCCTGACCGAGCGATACCGGCGTCGCATCCTGAAGATGCGTGCGCCCGATCTTGACGATCTCCGAGAAGCTTTTCGCCTTCTCCTCCAGCGCCGTCCGAAGCCGCGCAAGTCCGGGCATCAGCACATGGCGGATCTCGAGCGCCGCGGCGATATGCATGGCGGTCGGAAAAGAGTCGTTGGAAGACTGGCTTCGGTTGACGTGGTCGTTGGGATGTATCGGCGATTTCGAGCCGCGCTTGCCGCCCAGCATTTCAATGGCGCGGTTGGCGATCACTTCGTTCGCATTCATGTTGGTCTGCGTGCCGGAGCCGGTCTGCCAGACGACCAGCGGAAACTCGTCGTCCAGCTTGCCGTCGATCACCTCCCGGGCGGCGGCGGCGATTGCGTTGCCGCGCTCGCGGTCGATCTCGCCCAGCGCCATGTTGGTCAGCGCCGCGGCGCGCTTGACGAGTCCGAGCGCGCGGATCAGCGGCAACGGCATGCGTTCGGTGCCGATCCGGAAATTCCGCCGTGAACGCTCTGTCTGGGCGCCCCAATAGCGGCTGGCCGGCACTTCGATGGCGCCGAACGAATCCGTTTCCACGCGCGTCTCCGTCATTTCGTCTCCAGCGGGCCGGGGTTATTTCTTGCGGAAGGAATCGAGGCTGACCACCTCGCCAGGCGCTGGGGGCTTTTCCGGCGATGCTTCGCCGCCTTTCGCAGCTCCGATGGCCGGACGCTGCTTCTGCTGCTGGGCCGGCGGCTCGTCCGGTTCGGTCTGGAAATTCAACCCGAACTGGACGCCCGGGTCGACGAACGCCGTGAGCGCGCCGAACGGAATCGTCAGCGTCGCCGGAACCTTGCGAAACGACAGCGTGACCTCGAAATGCTCCTCGCGCACTTTCAGCCCCCAGAACTGGTGCTGAAGAATGATCGTCATTTCCTCGGGATATTGCTCGAGAAGAAAATCGGGAATCTCGACGCCCGGAAAATGCGTACGAAACGACAGCCGGAAATGATGAGAGCCGACGAGGCCCTGCTTTTCCACGTGCTTGAGCGCGCCCCGCACGACGCCGCGCAGCGCCGCATCCGTCAGTGCCTTGTATCCGATAAAGTCCTTCGTCATGGAACCCGCTTGCCGCAACGGGGAGAGACTAAGCGCGCGCATGTGCGAGTCAATCGGCAGCATTGCGCAATTTTTTTGCACGATACGGGACGCGCGGCCCGGTGCCGGATTGACGGGCCGCTCGCACTTTCGAAAACCGGAATCGGAAAGGTAAAGTGGGGAGCTTCTGTTGCCCGGTGCTCCCCGAAACCGCGCTTGCCTAATTAGGCAGCGAGGGCCATTTCGTTATCGTTGGCACCTGTACGATCGGCCCGATAACGGCGGATACCATACCGAGCGAAGGAACAGCCTTTACACGTCCGTCGATCCTGTTTCGCCCCCGCCGCAGCGATCGCCTGGCAATCGCTGTGGTGGAGGCGCCGGGTACCGCCCCCGGGTCCGGTCCGCTTATTACGCAGTCGTTTATCGCCATAGTCCGGGCAAGCCCGAACGGGTGGAATATAAGCACCTCCGGTTAAGATTTGAAGCGGGTAATTCGACGCCGGATATCCCTGGGGCTTTCGCAGCGTCGAGCGGTTCGGGCGGTGTCAAACCGACGGGCGGCGGAGATGTGCCGTGACACCATCCGATCCCCAAGGGACCAATACCGCAAAATCTATGGCGTGGAGAAGTGGGGGGGCAGGCGACTTAACCTGTAGCGCGGCGATGGCGAATTGGTCTCAAATGGTCGCCGGGACTCGGAGCGGCGACGGATCGGTTCGCTGATGCGCCAATATCTCGAATTGATGGAAGCGGCGCTCGCCCGCGGCGTGGAGAAGCACGATCGCACCGGCACGGGCACGCTGTCGATATTCGGACATCAGATGCGCTTCGATCTCGCGGAAGGTTTTCCGCTCGTCACAACGAAAAAGCTGCATATGAAATCCATCGTTTACGAGCTTCTGTGGTTCTTGCGCGGCGACACCAACGTGCGCTGGCTGCAGGAACACGGCGTCACGATCTGGAACGAATGGGCGGACACATCCGGCGATCTCGGGCCCGTCTATGGCGCGCAATGGCGCTCCTGGCCCAATCCGCACGGCACCGCGATCGACCAGATTTCGAGTGTCGTCGAAGAAATCCGCCGCAATCCCGACTCGCGCCGCCTCATCGTGACGGCGTGGAACCCGGCCGACATTCCACGCATGGCGCTGCCGCCCTGCCACTGCCTGTTTCAGTTTTACGTCGCCGAGGGACGGCTCTCCTGTCAGCTCTACCAACGCTCCGCCGACATCTTTCTCGGCGTGCCGTTCAACATCGCCTCCTACGCGCTTTTCACCATGATGGTGGCGCAGGCGACCGATCTTGCTCCCGGCCACTTCGTGCACACTCTCGGCGATGCGCATCTTTATCTGAACCATCTCGCGCAGGCGCGCGAACAGCTCGCGCGCACGCCCTATCCGTTGCCGCGGATGCGGCTCGATCCGTCGGCGAAGGACATTCTCGCGTACTGTTACGAGGATTTCCGCCTGGAGAATTACCAGGCGCATCCGCACATCGCTGCGGCGGTTGCGGTATGAGCGCGCCGGTCGTCCGCGCCGCGCGAGAGGGCGACGAGAACGCCATCGTCGCGCTTCTGCGCGATCTCGCCATCTACGAGCGTCTCGGTCCCCGTTTCCGCCTGACGGAGGAAACGGTTGCGCGCGACATGCTTGGAGAAGCACCTGCCATTCGTTGCGATCTCGCGTATCTGGAGGATTCGCCAGCGGGGATCATGACCTGGTACTTCACCTATTCGAGCTTTGCCGGCGCCCGCGGCATCTATCTCGAGGATTTCTACGTGCGTCCCGAGCTGCGGCGCAGCGGAATCGGCCGCGCGCTCATGGCACATCTCGCCGGCACGGCGGCAAAGCACGGCGCGGCGCGGATCGAATGGGCGGTGCTCACCTGGAACCGGCCGGCGATGGATTTCTACGAAAGCGTACGCGCGCAACGCGTGGACGACTGGCATGTCTATCGCCTCGCCGGCGAAGCGCTCGCGCAATTGGCAAGCGCATGAGCCGCGTCGCGCTTGTTGCCGCCATGGCTTCCAACCGCGTCATCGGCGCGAACGGCCAAATCCCCTGGCACATCCCGGAAGACATGCAACGGTTTCGTCAATTGACCATGGGAAAGCCCTGCATCATGGGGCGGAAAACATGGGAGAGCCTGCCCAAGAAACCGCTGCCGGGGCGGCTCAACATCGTGGTCACCCGCAACAGCCATTATGCAGCGCCCGGAGCGGACGTCGTCCATTCGCTGTCCTCGGCACTGTCGCGCGCGCAAGAGGAACAGGCGGATGAAATCGCCGTCATCGGCGGCGCCGACATCTATCGCGTGGCGCTCCCGTTCGCCGATGTGCTTCGCCTGACGAAACTCGAAGCGGGTTATCCGGGCGACGCACAATTTCCGGTGGTGGCCTGCGCCGAGTGGCGGGAAACGGCGCGCGAGATGCATGAGGCCGAGGACGGCTTGCGCTACGCCTTTCTCACCCTCGAACGCGTGCGTCCGGCGGCCTGACGCAAAGCGCAAGAGGAGAGCAAACGTGCCGATCCGCGAAATCGCCACCGGGCTCGAGTTTCCGGAAGGTCCCGTGGCGCTCGGAGACGGTTCGGTTCTCGTCGTCGAAATGGCGGCCGGCCGTGTGACCCGAGTACGGTCGGACGGAACGAAACAAACGGTGGCCTCGCCGGGCGGCGGCCCGAACGGCCTCGCCATCGGACCCGATGGCGCGCTTTATGTTTGCAACAATGGCGGCAGCTTCGAATTCCATCGGCGCGGCGAAGTGCTCGTTCCGGGCCATGCGCCGCCTTCCCATCAGGGCGGCCGCATCGAACGAGTCTCGCTTTCGACCGGACGGGTCGAGACTCTCTACGAGCAGTGTGACGGGCGGCGGCTGACGGCGCCGAACGATCTCGTCTTCGACGCCAGCGGCAGTTTCTGGTTCACCGATCACGGCGCTGCCACCGCGGAGTACCGCAGCCACGGGGCTCTGTATTACGCACGAGCGGACGGATCGGCGATCGTACGCGTGCTTCGCGAACTGATAACGCCGAACGGCGTCGGCCTCTCGCCCGACGGCAAGACGGTTTATTACGCAGAAACCGTCACGGCCCGGCTGTGGGGCCTGCCGCTCTCGGGCTTTGGGACGGCGCAGAAACTCAAAGGCGCTGCACCGGCCGCGTTCGTCGGCGCGTATCCGGGCTTTGCCTGGTTCGATTCGCTTGGCGTGCAGGCGGACGGGGCCGTTTGCGTGGCGACTCTGCTTGCGGGCGGAATCGCGACGTTCGGGCCCGGCGCGAGAGAGATGCAGCATCTATCCATCGCCGACCCGCTCGTGACCAACATCTGCTGGGGCGGCCGCGACATGAAGACGGCTTACGTGACCGCATCCGGCGCGGGCAAGCTTCTCGAAATCGATTGGCCGCAGCCGGGACTCGGGCTCGCGTATACCGCGTGAGATTTGCGAGGGGCAGAGAGTATATCAAAACAACTTGTCATGTCCGCGTCCCGTCCGCACGCGGCGCGGCCACCGCACAGGTTTCGGCAGGCACCCAAACCCAACCTGTCATTCCTGCGCCCCCGGTCCGCGCGAAACGCGGCCGGAGCATAAACTCCAGCAGGAACCCGTTTTCATGCCGCTGAAGAACGAAGTGACGACCGGCGCGACCCTTCTTCGATCTCGGTGTTCCGGGTTCCCGCGTGCGCGGGAATGACATCCGACTGTTATTCCATCACGATCCGCGGCGCGGGGCGTGTCGGCGCCGCGAGCCCCTTCGCGACATTTTCCGCGAGAGCCACGAAGGCGTGGGCTTCGGCGCTTTGCGGCGCCGCGGCGACGACGGGCGTTCCCGCGTCGGAGGTTTCGCGGATGAGCGGCACGAGCGGGATTTCGCCGAGGAATGGCGCGCCGAGGCTTTCGGCCACCTTGCGCGCGCCGCCATGGCTGAAGATGTGACTCTCCCGTCCGCAATGCGGGCAGACGAATACGCTCATGTTTTC
This sequence comes from Rhizomicrobium sp., assembly GCA_050728995.1. GTDB lineage: Bacteria > Pseudomonadota > Alphaproteobacteria > Micropepsales > Micropepsaceae > Rhizomicrobium. The sequence continues at coordinate 51,960 of JBOHKH010000015.1, forward strand.
GACGATGCCGAGGATCGGCACGTTGGTCTTCCGGAACATTGCCAGGCCCTTGCGCGCATCGATGAGGGCGAGATCCTGCGGCGTGGAAACGATGACGGCACCCTTGAGCGGCACGCGCTGCGCGATGGTGAGCTGCGCGTCGCCGGTGCCGGGCGGCATGTCGATGACCAGCACGTCGAGCGGCGCCCATGCCACATCGGCGAGCAGCTGCGAAAGCGCGCTGGCCACCATGGGGCCGCGCCACACCATCGGCTCGTCTTCGCGCACCAGAAAGCCGATCGACATCGTCTTGATGCCGAATTTCTCGATCGGCTGGAGCACTTTCCCGTCACGCGACTGCGGCTTCTCGCGGATGTCGAGAAGCCGCGGCACGGACGGGCCGTAGATGTCCGCGTCGAGAAGGCCGCTGTGCAAGCCGAGGCGCGCGAGGGCGAGCGCGAGATTGACGGCCACGGTCGACTTGCCGACGCCGCCTTTTCCACTCGCGACTGCGATAATCGCCGCAACGCCCGGGATCCCGGAAGTCCTCGGTTCGGCCGCGCGCGGCGGTGATACGCCGCTCCGCTCGCGATGGGCGGTGAGAACGGCGGTTACGGAAAGCACGCCCGGCAGGCCGGCAACCGCGGCTTCGGCTTGCTTTCGCAATGGTTCCGCCGCCTGTGCACGCTGCGCGGGCACCTCGATTGCAAAGCTGACATGACCGTCCTTGACGACGAGTCCTTCGACGAACCCGCCCGCCACCAATGTCTTGCCGCTCACCGGATCGGATATCCGGTCGAGCGCCTGCAGCACGTCGTCCTGGCCTGCGGATGGCATCGGCGATCCTGCCCGTTTTCCCCCGCCGATGGGATAGCCCTTGCAGCACCGAAAACCAAGGCGTGCATTCGCGACGCGTTTCGCCGTCACGAAACTTTTGCAACCACGTGCGACAACGCGCGTTGTCCGTATCCGCAATTCTCCGCATGCATCAGCAAGTAAGAATCTTTGCATCGCACGGAAGAATCTTTCAGCACGAAAATTTAATCGCGCTTACACCCGAAAGGTCTCGACAAAATGCACGCAAGAGGGCACAAAACAGTTCTGCGGCGGGGGCATGGATCCGACCCAGGAGGAAACCATGCCGAGCTTTGAAATCTGCTACCTCGACACTGACGGATCGCTGGCGTGCACGTTCTCGGCGCTGTGCGCGAACGAGACGCACGCCAAAGTGCTCGCACATGCAATGAAGCTCAGCGACTACAAGACGTTCGAGGTCTGGCAGGATCGCACCCTCGTTTACGAGCGCCCGCAGCATTTCGAGTCCTCCGGCGAAATCCATTAGAGCCGGGCCCTCCCCACGCGCGTCCGAAGGCCGCCACCAGGACAGGCTCCGCACCGGGGGGGAATGCCCTTGGCAAGGGCGCGCCAGCAACCTATGTGAAGCGTTGGCCCGCCGGCCGGGAGGTTGCGATGCTCACGTTGCTGTTCGGCATGTTCGCGTTTTTCTGGGCCGCGGTCTTCAGCATCGTCGGCCTGAGCCTTTTTCTCGCCTTTCTGGTGCCGTTCCTCCTTTTCGCGCTGGTATTCCGCATCGGAATATTATTTGTAAAGCTGGCGGCCGGGGTAGTGATGCTCGCATTGCTTGCCGTCTGCTTGTTTTAACCGCAATGATTGGTGTATAAGCCTCGCGGGCGTAGCGGATCAGAACCGTGCGGACCGGGGCTCCGGGAGTGGGCCATGGCCTCCGAATACGACGTTCGCGTCCGAAGCTATCTTCTCTGGGAAGCCGCGGGCCGGCCGCAGGGCAGGGACCGGGAGTTCTGGTTCCAGGCCGAAGCGGTTCTGCACGCCGAAACCCCGCAGACCTGGCGAAAGCCGACGCTGGTGCTCGTCCCGGGCGTGCCGGTCTCCCGGCCGCCGCAGCGGACGACGGCGATGCGCGTGCCTCCGCGCGATCGCAAAACCGCCTAGCGCTGCCAGCTGATCAACGGCAGTTCCGCGGGAACGAACGCGTCGTCGTGGTGGGGCACGAGGCGTAGCGTGTAATCGTCGGCGGCGCGCGAGCCCGCCACCTCTCCGGCATAGACGTAACCATGCGCAGCCCCCGGAATGGCCTGCTCGCGATGGAGCGCGATGACCTCCGCGGCCCTGCCGTCTTCTTCGTCTGCAAACAGTTCCACACGAATGAAGTCAGGCTGAACGTCTCCGAGAAACACCGGAACCGAGAAGCGGAGCCGCTCTCCGCTTTCGACGGCGGTTGGTTGTCCGAGATGCAGACCAGGCCAGCGGTTCCGCAAGGATTGCGCCCATTCGTGCAGCTGCCGGGCGAGCGCCGCGCCCTGGCCGGTGCGGGCGCGGAACGCGTCGGCCAGCGGCAGATAGGCCTTCTCGACATAGTCGCGCATCATGCGGGTGCTCGCAAACGCGGGCGTGAGGACCGACATGCTGCGCCGGATCCGCGAAAGCCAGGCGCGCGGCAGCCCGTCGGCATCGCGGTCGTAGAATTCCGGGACGATCTCGCTTTCGAGCGTGTCGAACAGGCTTGCCCCGTCGCGCCTGTCAACGACGGCGGCTTCGCCGCCGCGTTCGTCGCCGATGGACCAGCCGAGGTCCGGCTCGTGCGCTTCGGCCCACCAGCCGTCCAGAATCGAGCAGTTGAGGCCGCCATTGACGAGCACTTTCATGCCGCTCGTGCCGCAGGCTTCCCAGGGACGGCGCGGCGTGTTGATCCAGACATCGGCACCCTGGACGAGTTGCCTCGCGAGGCGGATGTCGTAGTCCTCGATGAACACCACGCGCGGGCGCAAATGGGGCCGGCGCGCGAGCTCGACCCAGGCGCGGATCATCGCTTTACCTTCGGTGTCGGCGGGATGGGCTTTCCCGGCCACCACGATCTGGACCGGGCGTTCGCGGTCGAGCAGCAGGCGCTCGAGCCGCGCGGTATCGCGCAAGAGGAGATTGGGACGCTTGTATTCGGTGAAGCGGCGCGCGAAGGCGAGCGTCAGCACGTTGGGGTCGAGGACGTTTTCGGCCTGGCGGATCGCGTCCGTGGCGACGCCGCGTTCCCGAAGCTGGGTCGCAAGATGCGCGCGCACATAGCGGACGAGCTTTTGGCGGGCCTGTCCGCGCATCGTCCAAAGACGTTCGTCGTCGGTTTCCGCGATCGACTTGCCCAGCCCGTCCGGCATTCCGCGCCAGCGGTTCTTGCCGCAGGCGGCCGTCCAGATGCGGTCGGCATTCTGGGAATCCCAGGTCGGCATGTGCACGCCGTTGGTGATATGGCCGACCGGGACTTCGCAGGTTGGCCAGCGCGGAAACAGCGGCTGAAATATCTGGCGGCTGAACTCGCCATGCAGGCGGCTGACGCCGAGGCAGGCGGCCGAGCCGCGCTGGCCGAGCCACGCCATATTGAACGGTTCGTTCGCATCGGTCGGATCGGTGCGGCCGAGCCCGATCAGCGCTTCGAGACTGACGCCGTTCGCCCGGTGGCCGTCGCCATATGGCAGATACGTTCGCAGGAGACGGGAGGGAAACGCGTCGAAGCCGGCAGCGACCGGCGTGTGGGTCGTAAACACGTTTCCGGCGCGCGTGGCCCACAGCGCCTCCCAGAATTCGAGGTTCTCGCGCCGTGCAAAATTGTGCGCGCGCTCGATGATGGCGAATGCGGCGTGGCCTTCGTTGATGTGACAGATCTCCACGTCGGGATGGAGCTTTTCGACCGCGCGCCAGCCGCCGATGCCGAGGGCGATTTCCTGCATCAGGCGGATTTCCGAGCCGCCGCCGTACAGCTTGGCGGTGATACCGCGGTCGACGGGACTGTTCAGCGGATCGTTGCTGTCGAGCAGGTATAACTTCACGCGGCCGACGCTCGCCTGCCAGACGCGCAGGAGCACGATGCGTCCGGGGAATTCGAGCGGAATGCTCAGCCAGCCGCCGTCGTCGAGCACCACCGGCTCGATCGGCAGCGTGGCCGGTTCGTTGTAGGGATAGAGTTCCTGCTGGAAGCCGTCGGCATCGACGATCTGGCGGAAATAGCCCTCCTGATAGAGCAAGCCGACGCCGATCGCGGGAATGGCGAGATCGCTTGCCGTCTTGAGAAAATCGCCGGCGAGCACGCCAAGCCCGCCGGCATAGAGCGGCAGCGCGGCGCCGAGCCCGAATTCCATGCTGAAGTAAGCGATCTTCCCCAGCCGTGCCGTGTGACCCGCGGCCGCAAACCAGCCGCGCTCGCCGTAATACGACTCCCGCGCGGCGGTGAATTCGCCGAGACGGCGGCGAAAGGCGCCGTCGGAGGCGAGTCGCTGCAGGTGACCGGGCGCTGCGTTCTGCAGCACGATCCACGGATTGCGCGTGCGCGCCCACAGATCGCGATCGACTTCTTCCCACAGCGCATCGGCTTCGTGATTCCACGTCCAGCGCAGATCGAGCGCAAGCGTTCGCAGCGACGACAGGTCTTCGGGCAGGTTGGGGAGCGTGCGTGCGACCATGCAGGGGAGCGACTGGAGGGGCGGAAAACGTAGCCTATCCCGTGCGGACGAAAGAAGGGAGAGAAGATTCGTGGGGGCCGCGAAAGCCGTTTACCAACATTTGCGAGAATTCGCGCGACGCGGGCACCCGTTACGAGGCGCTGCCGAACGCATTATCATCCTTTTCCGTCATCATCCGGCGCGCGGGTAGCGCGTCCGGATGATCCAACTTGATCTGGAGCGATCTTTGTCAGCCAGCAATCCATGTCGGCGGCCGTCATCGCATCCCGATACCAGTGCGCCGCAAGATCGTCCCGGTCTGGATTGGTGGCGCGGATGAGATTCATTTTCCAGAGTCTGGTCCACGTCTTCAGCCGCTTTTCGCGGTGGATGGCATCGAGCGCCGTCGCCCGTTCTTCGAAATAGACGAGTTTCGCGACGTGTTCGGCAACCCGCCGAAACAGATCATTCGTGACACCGATGTAGAGCGTGCCCCGCGGCCGACCGGCCAGGATGTAGACGTGAAATCGCCGCCCGATCGACATTCGTGAACCGGCTCTGCCGAAAATTGGCTTACCCGGACGCGCGATCCGCGCGCCGGGTGATGACGATCCGGGATGGGTGTCGAAAGAAAATCCCGGACCGGCCCCGAGGTGTGTCTGGGCTGTCGCAAATCCCGCGTCCGATGCCCGTCCGGTGCGGGCCTTGTCCTCGTGCTACACTGACGCTGTGACGGGAAGGAAATTCGCATGAGCGTTCCGGACAAATCCGAGTGGACCGCGATCGTGCTCGGCGGATTCGTGGCGGGGACGATCGACATCGGCTCCGCGTGCCTGATCAATCTGCTCAGCCCTGTCATCATTCTCCATGCGATCGCGAGCGGGCTTCTCGGGCGCGCCTCGTTTTTCGGCGGTGCGCCTGCGGCGGTGCTCGGCCTTATCCTGCAATGGGCGATTTCGCTCGTCATCGCGGCCGTTTACGTACTGGCCGCGCGCTACCTTTCCCTCCTGCTGCGCCGCTGGATCGCCGGCGGTCTCGTCTACGGCGTCGGGATATTCATAGCCATGAACTACGTCGTCGTGCCGCTTTCCGCGGCGTCTCCCCACCACCGGTTTCCGCATTTCACGCCCGCGCATTTCGTGGGCAATCTGCTTGCGATGCTCCTGTTCGGCCTTATCGTTTCGTTCTTCGCGCGCCGCTCGCTGCGTGCGCGGGAGATTGCGGCCCATCCCGCGCCGGAATACTGACTCGGCGATCGTCGATCCCGCGGAGAAAGGCCCATGCCCCTGAAGTTGGACGGCTCATGCCGCTGCGGCGCCGTGCATTTTGGCGTGGCGAGCCACACGCCCTGTCCCTATCAGCTTTGCTACTGCTCGATCTGCCGCAAGACGGCCGGCGGCGGCGGCTTCGCCATCAACATCATGGGCGATGCGCGAACGCTCAAGGTGCGCGGGCGAAAGGCGATCGGCATCTATCACGCGCGCATCATGGGCGATGACGGGCGCTGCCACACAAGCAAAGGCGAACGTCATTACTGCGCGACGTGCGCCACTGCGCTGTGGGTGTTCGATCCGGCGTATCCGGACCTCGTGCATCCCTTCGCTTCGGCGGTCGATACGGAATTGCCGACGCCGCCATCGAAGGTCCATCTCATGCTGAAGTACAAGCCGCGCTGGGTGAAGCCGGATTTCGGCCGCGGCGATTCAAGATTCCCGGAGTATCCGAAACTCTCCATCGAGGACTGGCACAGAAAACACGGTCTCTGGATCGCGTAGCGGCGGCAGATGGACGGCGGCTGGCGTCATCGGCGCGCTTTGCGCCGTTGCAGGCGGGGGGCGTTGTCGAGGTCCATGCGCTCGATCTGGGCCGCCATGTACTCGTATTCGTCGGCAACGCCGCGCAGGATTCGCCGCGTTTCCGCGTTCTTCATCGAATCCGCGGTGACGCGAACCTCTTCGGCGCGCACCCTGTAGCCCTCGGCCCGGCTGAGTTTCTCGTCCATCCCGACGCACTCCTGCCAGCCCGGCAAAGAACATTCGCAATACACCCGCCGCGGCGTATAGTAAACAGACCGGGAACCGATCCACGACACTCGCGGTAACATTCCCGGTCGCTGGGTTCCTCGATGATGGAAGATGGGCGCGTAGACGGTCCGGAAGCGACTCCGGCAGGTGCAAGAGTGCCGGTCGTGGGTATTGGCGCGTCCGCGGGCGGCGTCGGTGCGCTACGGACGCTGTTCGAGGCGCTTCCCGGCGAACTCGGTGCGAGTTTCGTCGTCATCGTCCATCTCGATCCCGGTGCGCGCAGCGAACTGCCGGCCATCCTGGCGGCCCATAGCGCCTATCCCGTCGAGCAGGTGACCGGAGCCTCGAAACTCGAGCCGAACCATGTGTACGTCATCGCGCCCGACCGGCAGTTGCGCATCTCCGATCACGAGATCGCGGCGGTGCCCTTCGATGAGCCGCGCGGGCGACGCTGTCCCATCGATATCTTCTTCCGCTCGCTCGCAGACCAGGAAGGCGACAGCTGTGCGGTCATCCTGACCGGCGCGGGCTCCGACGGAGCGGTGGGCGTGAAAGCGATCAAGGAGGCGGGCGGCATCGTGCTCGTCCAGGATCCCGAGGAAGCCGAATATCCGTCCATGCCGCGCAGCGCCATCGCGACCGACATCGCCGATTTCGTCCTGCCGCTGCGCGATCTGTCGCAGCGCATCGTCGAACTCGTGCGCAGCGCGCGCGAACGCGCGTTCGATCGCGGGCCGGGGGATGCCGAGGAGACGCTGCGGCGCATCCTGGCGTATCTGCGCAGTCGTACCGGTCACGACTTCAATCATTACAAGCGCACGACTGTGCATCGCCGCATCCTGCGCCGCATGCAGGTGGCGCGCGCGGACACGTTCCAGGGCTATTTCGACTATCTGCGCGCCAATCCGCAGGAATCGGTGGCGCTGCTAAGCGATCTCCTGATTTCCGTCACCACGTTTTTCCGCGATCCCGACGCGTTCGACGCATTGGCGAAACATGTTATTCCGAAATTGTTCGGCGATCCGGATGCCGGCCCGATCCGGATCTGGGTGGCGGGATGCGCGACCGGCGAAGAGGCGTACTCGATCGCGATATTGCTGATGGAGGAAGCCGCGCGCCGCGACATCCGGCCGGACATTCAGATCTTCGCCTCCGATCTCGACTCCGCCGCGCTCGCCATCGCGCGCGAGGGGCGCTATCCCGCGGCCATAGCGGCGGACATGAACGAAGAGCGCCTGCACCGGTTCTTCACCGACGACGGGGAATTCTATCGCGTCAAACGCGAACTGCGCGACAAGGTGCTCTTCGCCAGCCACAGCATTCTGAAGGATCCCCCCTTCTCGCGTCTCGATCTCGTCTCGTGCCGGAATCTTCTGATCTATCTTGAGCGGGAAATGCAGCAACAGGTGCTGACCACGCTGCATTACGGCCTGAATCCCGGCGGCTACCTGTTTCTCGGCTCTTCGGAGACGGCGGACCTCCCCGCCGGCTATTTCCGCACCGTCAACCGCGACGCCCGAATATTTCAGTCGACCGGGCGTTCGCAGGACCAGCTTCCCGCTCTGCCGCGCCTTCTGCCCTCCACCCCCGCGCTCGCGCCGCTCCCCGGGGCCGATCATCGCGAGCGCCCTCCGCAACCTGCCCAGATGCTTCACCGGCAGGCGCTCGAGACGGCGGCGCCGCCCAGTGTCGTGGTGGACGGCGACTGGCACGTCATCCACCTTTCCGAGAACGCCGGCCGCTATCTTCAACCCGCGGGCGGAGCACTGAGCGTCGATATCGTCGATCTGGCGAGGCCCGAACTGAGGCTCGAATTGCGCGCAGCGCTTCATCGCGCCTTAGAAACGGGAAAATCGGTTCTTTCCGCGCCGCTGTTCGTGCAGTTCAACGGAACTGCGCACCGGACCTACGTCCATGTGAAGCCGGTGCCGCAGGGCGGGCGCGAACGGAACGCCCAACGGGCGCTGATTTTCTTCATCGAAAGCGAGGCCGATGAACCGTTCGCGCCCGGCGCGACGCGCGAGACGGCGGCCGGCGAGGACGTGCGGCGCCTGCAGCAGGAACTCGAACTCATGCAGTCGGCGCTCCGCAACACGCGCGAGGACTCCGAATCCGCCAACGAAGAACTCCGCGCGGCCAACGAGGAGCTGCAGTCGATCAACGAAGAATACCGTTCGACGGCGGAGGAGCTCGAGACCAGCAAGGAAGAGCTTCAGTCGATCAACGAAGAGTTGCAGACGGTCAACAGCGAACTGAAGCTGAAGCTCGAGACGGTCTCGCGCGCGCACAGCGATGTCCTGAACCTGATGGCGGCATCCGACGTCGGAACGCTGTTCCTCGATCCGGAACTCAGGATCAAGCGTCTGACTCCGCCCCTGACCGATATTTTCAACGTCACGCAGGGCGACATCGAGAGGCCGATCACCGATTTCACGCACCGCCTCGAATACGAAGAGTTCGCAGACGACGCGCGTCGCGTGCTTCGCAACCTCGCTCCGGTCGAGCGTGAGGTCCGCAGCAAGGACGGTCTGTGGTTCCTCGTGCGCTTCCGCCCCTATCGCACGGTAGAAAACAGGATCGACGGAGTCGTCGCGACGTTCCTCGACATCACGCAGCGGCGCGAAACGGAAGACGCGCTGCGCCGGAGCGCGGAGCAGCTCGAGCAGAAAATCCGGCTCGTCGAACTCTCGCGGGCTCCCATCTTCGTGTGGGATCTCGACGACGGAATTGTGCAATGGAACCGCGGCAGCGAGGAATTGTACGGCTATACGAACGCGGAGGCGATCGGACGCAGGAAGGACGAGCTGCTGCGCACAGAAGTGCCGGGATCGTCGTTCGGGGCACTCCGGCAGGAACTCCTCGAAAAGGGAATCTGGAAGGGAGAGTTGCGCCACATCGCCAAGAACGGCCGGGCCCTGCGCGTGGAAAGCCAAATCGAGCTCGGAACGATCGAGGGACGGCGCTGCGTGCTCGAAAGCACGCGCGACATCACGTACAACAAGATGCTCGAAGCCCGCCAGCACCTTCTCGTCGACGAACTCACCCACCGCGTCAAGAACCTGCTCACCGTGGTGCAGGGAATCGTCCATCAGACACGGCGCAGCAGCGCCTCGGCCGAGGAATTCGAGCGCAAGCTCGACGGGCGGATCAACGCCCTCGGGAATGCGCTGAAGCTGCTGGTGGATTCGTCCTGGCAGGGCGCGGGACTGCGCGAACTGATCGAACACCAGGTCGCGCCGCATGTGGGAGACGATCCGGGCCGGCTCGAGCTTGCCGGCGAGCCCGTGGCGCTGCCGCCCGGCATCGCGACGCCATTCGGTCTGGTGTTCCACGAACTCGCGACCAACGCCGCCAAATATGGCGCGCTGTCGGACGCGAAAGGCCGGATCGAACTGCATTGGCGCAAGGTGCCGGGCAACATCGGCGATGCGATCGAGGTCAGTTGGACCGAACGGGGCGGCCCGAAGGTAACAAGTCCCGCACGACCCGGCTTCGGCAGCCGCCTCATCACCAGGGGAATTCCCGGCGCGCGCGTCAGCCACGAATTCCTGCGTGACGGCGTTCGCTGCACTATCGCGGTCCCGCTCGATATCGACGAGCGGGCAGACAAGTAAGAGACCGGCTCAGGCGCGACCGAACCCAACCTGTCATTTCCGCGCCCCGGTCCGCGCGACGCGCGCCCGGAGCATGAACTCCGGCAGGAACCCGTTTTCATGCGGATGAAGCAAGACGTGACGACCGGGCGGTGGTCTCCTTCGCGACCGGCGGACGGAGTTCCCGCTTGCGCCGGAATGGCACGCGCCGACCGCGCCGAACATCAAAGCCGGGCGTAAGGGTGTTGTTAAGCGGGGTTCTGCATCCTTGCGGCAGCGTCCAGAGGCAAGGCGAAGCATGCCGGTTATCATACAATCCCGCAGTTCCGTCCGCGACAGGCGCCGTCAGACCCGCTACCGCGTCCGGCTCAAGGGAAAGCTCCTCGTTCGCGATTCCGGACGGGAGGAGGACTGCACGATCCTCGATCTGTCTCCGGACGGCGCGGGCATCAAATGCGCCGGCTCCGCGCCCATCGGTACCCATGTGGTTCTTTATGTGGACGGGTTCGGACGCTTCGAAGGAAAAGTTGTACAGCGCGACCGGCTGAGACTCGGCGTTGCATTCCGGGCGAGCGAGGCCAGGCGCGAGCGCACGCGCGAACAGCTTGCAGGTCTTCACGACGCTGCGGCGGGGCAGAAGCCGAGGACTGGCGACCGCACCAAAGTGGTGCCGACGCTGACACACTTCGTGGCGGGCGACGGCACGCGAGCGGATTGTCAGGTGCTCGATGTGGGCCTGGCCGGCGCTCAGTTCCAGACCGACGCAAGGCCTCCTATCGGCGAGATCGTCGCGTTCGGCGAGACGGCGGGGCGCGTGGTGCGCCACACGCCGGAAGGCATTGCCGTCGAATTCGTGGACAAGCGCGCCGCCGAGCGCCAGCGCGCCCATGTCGAGCGCCTGGAATCCCAACTCGCCGAAGCGACGGGCGCAGTCGAACGCGCGGAACGCGCGAATTTTGCGAAATCGGAGTTCCTGGCCAGCATGAGCCACGAGCTGCGCACGCCGCTCAACGCCATCATCGGCTTTTCGGATCTTCTGACGTCGCGTGTGTTCGAGAGCGACGGCCCGCGCCAGATGGAATATATCGGCTTCGTGCGCGATGCGGGCCACCATTTGCTCGCGCTGATCAACGACATTCTCGATCTCGCCAAGATCGAATCCGGGCGCCTGCAGCTTCACGAGCAGGAATTCGAGCTCGACGCGTTGATCGCGGAAGCGCTCGCGCTGGTCGCGCCCAAGGCCGAAGCCGCGGGCTGTCGTCTCCAACGCGAGATTTCACCCGGCCTGCCGCTCGTCCTCGCCGACGAGCGCGCGCTGAAGCAAAGCCTGCTCAATCTCGTCGCGAATGCCGTCAAGTTCACGCCGCAGGGCGGCGCGATCGTCTGCTTCGCCCGCGCCGATTCCAACGGCGGCGTTCAGTTCGGCGTGCGCGACACCGGCGCCGGCATGTCGGCCGAAGACCTCGCGCACGTCTTCGAAAAGTTCGCGCAGGGCGCGCAGGAAGCAATCTCGGGCGAAAAGGGCACCGGTCTCGGACTTCCGATCGTCAAGGGTCTCGTCGAGGCGCATGGCGGGACGATTACGCTCGACAGCGCGCCGGGCGAAGGAACATGCGCCACCATCGCGCTGCCCGCAGCGCGCGTGCGCGCGCGCAGGGCTCTGGCCTCCTGAAGTCTCTCGCAGGCGGGTGACTTCTGCCGCCGTTCCGGCCATATCGGGGAGGACGCACTTACCCGGAGCATCGGCATGCGGCTTGTCACCTACGTTGCCGCGGCGGGACCGCGGCTTGGCGCGGTTGTCGGCGAGGGAATCGTCGACATCTCGCGGCATGTCTCCGGCGCACCGGCCGACATGATCGCGCTGATGCGCGAATGGAAAACGGTGAAGCCGCGCCTCGAACAGGCGGTGGCCGGCCGGCCGGACCAGGCGCTCGCCTCGGTCAAACTGCGCGCGCCCATCCTGAGGCCCGGCAAGATTCTCGCGATCGGCCTGAATTATCTCGATCACATCGCCGAAACGGGCGCGCAACAGCCGACCCATCCGACGTTCTTCGCGAAAATGCCGACGGCCGCCAACGGCCCTTTCGATCCGATCGAATTGCCCGCTGTCTCGCAGGCTCTCGATTACGAAGCCGAACTCGTGGTGGTGATCGGCCGGCGCTGCAAGAACGTGCCGCGCGCGCGCGCCGGCGAGGTGATCTTCGGCTATTGCGTCGGCAACGATGTGAGCGTGCGCGATTGGCAGAAGCGCACGCCGCAATGGACGATCGGCAAGTCGTTCGACAGCCACGCGCCGTTCGGTCCCTGGATCACCACCGCAGGCGACGTGAACGCGCACGCGCTCGGCATTCGCTCGTTCGTCAACGGCGAGGAGCGGCAGGCCTCGAACACCAGGCAGATGCTGTTCGACTGCGAGGCCCAGATCGAACATTTGAGCCAGGCGATGACGCTGGAACCGGGAGACCTCATCTTCACCGGCACGCCCTCGGGTGTCGGCATGGCGAGGACGCCGCAGATCTGGCTCAAGCCGGGCGATGTGGTGCGCGTCGAGATCGACGGACTCGGCGCCATCGAGAACCGCGTCGAGCCGGGCTCTGGCGCGCTGAAGATGGAGTGACCGCGCGCAAATCGGCGGGACAGCAGCTCGATGCGGCGCGGCTGTGTTCTTTCGTCAGGAAAAAAGCGCGGACACAGCGGACCTCATCGTTCGAAGGACCGGCAATGAGGAATATCGCAGAGGAATATCGCAATCGGAAATTTTGGTGAACCGCGCCGTTATCTTCGGCTGTCGGTCGGGCCCTGGTATTCGGCCACCACGGGCAGTTCGCTGTCGGTCGCATAGCCGCGGAACAGACCGACGCTGTTCCAGATCATCGCGACATGGCCATGGGAGTCGATTCCGATCAGCGCGCCGTCGGCATCCTTGAACGCACCGAGCCTGTCCTTGATGTCGGCTTTCATCGCCTCGTCCATCGATTGATGCGCGTAGGCCATCCGATCGGCGACGTCCTTGGCGATGGAGAACCGGATGAAATATTCGCCGTGGCCGGTCGAGGAGAAGCCGGCGGTATGATCGTCGGCATAGACGCCCGCGCCCACGATGGGCGAGTCGCCGACGCGGCCGGGAATCTTGGCGTTGTAGCCGCCGGTCGAGGTGGCTGCCGCGATGTGTCCGCAGCGGTCGAGCGCGACCGCGCCGACCGTGCCGTGCTCCGAAGCCGCGGGCTCTTCGCGATTGCGGAGGAAATAGCTGGACGGCACCGACTGGGCGCCGAGGCGTTTCACTGAGGCTTCCCCGCGGTCGCCGACCATCAGCACGTGGGGCGTTTTCTCCATCACGAGCCGCGCCGCGCGAACGGGATTCTTCAGCGTCAGCATCGAAGCGACGGCGCCGGCGCGCAAATCGCGGCCGTCCATGATCGCGGCATCCGTCTCGACCGTGCCGGCAGCATTGGCGATGGCGCCGCGCCCGGCATTGAACAGGCCCGAATCTTCAAAGCCGGCCACGATCGTCTCGACGACATCGAGGCTCGCCGCGCCGTTCGCGAGGGCGGCGCGCGCGCGAACGAGCGCCGCGCGCATGGCGGCAAGCCGTCCGTTGTCCTTGACGGGTTTGGTGATCTCGCCGCCATGCACGACGACGGCAAAGACGCTTTGGGATTTGCATTGCCCGCCCGGGGCGGCGAGCGCCGCCGCTGGCGCGCAAGCGAGCAACAGCGGTCCGAGCAAAAGGCGAGCCACCACGACGCGCATCCTGGGACCTCCCCGTGCAGAGCGGATCGCGCCGCTCAGGCGCCCGCGGAACGCGAGCGCGCCGTGCTGTCGGCCTTCAGTGATCCTCGTCGGGCGAATGGCTGTGGGCGCGCGCTTCGTCTTCCGCCTGTTCGAGAGCCGCACCCTCGGGGCCTTCGAGAGCCTGTTTGGCGTTCTCGCCCAGTTTCGGAATCCGGTTGCGATTGCGGCGGACGAAACCGGTCTGCTCGCGCCGGAATTCGCGCGACGCGGTGTAATTGCCCTCGCCGAAGACTTCCTTGCGCGCGCCCGGACGACGCGTCGCCTTCCGGGCCGTCGACTTTCTCGCGCCGGACTTCTTTGCCGCCGTCTTGCGCCGGCTGCTGCCTGCGGATCTGCGCGCCGTCTTTTTTCTCGCCGCGGCTTTCGTCGTCTTCCGCGTTCCCGCGCGCTTTGTTCGCTTCGTGCGGGCGGACTTGCTCCGGGCAGCCTTGCTGCGGGCCGATTTGCTTCGGCCGGCCTTGCGGGTCGATTTCCTGGCGCCCTTGCTGGCGCGCCGCTTTCCGGGTCGTCCCTTCATGTCGTTCTCCTTCCGCGAATGCCCGCGCGAGCAATGCCGCGCACTTTCCAAACGTTCCGCATATTCCACACGTGCCGCGAAAATGCCAATCGGCTAATCGCACAACGCCGGGATTTTCTGCCGGGCGAGACGGCGGCTGCCGCGCCGCGTCGCATAAATTTTCGTGAACTCCGCGCCGAGCAGGAACACCTGCGCCGAATAATAAATCCAGAGGAGCACCACGATCAGTCCGCCGGCTGCCGAATAGGCGGCCGAGGCGCCGGCACTGTGCAGATAAAGTCCGATGAGGAGCTGGCCGAGTTCGTAGAGCACAGCGGTGCCCACCGCCCCCACCGCCACATCGCTCCATTGGAGATCGATGTCGGGCAGAAGCTTGTAGATGGCGGCGAAGATCATCGAGATCAGGACGAAGCTGAGCAGGATATTGACGAGCGCCGTGAGGATAGGGCTGCCGAGCGAGGCCCCGAACTGCCACTGCGCCACGACGGCCGTGGCAATCATCGAGCCCAGCAGAAGCGCGCCGAGACCAATCACGAGCGCCAGACTGAGGAGCCGCGCGCGCAGGAAGCTTCCGAGCGAAATGCCCTCCGGACTGGCCTTCCAGATCGCGTTCAGCGCCGACTGGATTTCTCCGAAGGCGCCCGAGGCGGTGATCACGAGAACGACGGCGCCGACGATTTCGGTTTTCAGACCGAGCGTTCCGCCCGCTGCCGCCTTGGCCGCGATGGCGAGGATGATATGTCCCTCGCGTCCCATCAGCAGATGCAGCGCTTCGACGACGTAGCCGCGCACCATGGTGTGTCCGAACACCGTGCGCAGCAGGCTGATCCCGATCACCAGGGCCGGCACGAAGCCGGTGACGACGTAAAACGCGATCGAGGCGCCATGACTTAGCGCATTGTCTTCGATGAAGGCCGAGAAACCCTGTTTCAGGAATCCGCAGGCCGTGCGGAAATGCATCCCAATGCACCTTTCGGCCAAGGAAACGCGCGAACGCGGAGGGCGTTTTCCGACCGGGGGTATCGCGGGCGGGGAAGGGGCGCGCGCGCCCTCCGTTTCCCCCGGACTTTAATCCGGGGTCGGCACCTTTCCCAGCTCGGCTTCGCTCGCCCGGGGGAGGAAAGATCTAGGCGTGGACCAACGTGAAACTTTCCTCTCCTTCGCGCAACGCGTGGGGGAGGGGGACCGCGAAGCGGTGGAGGGAGCTGATTGGACTGGAACTCACCGGCACTTGAAGCGCAATCGGGTGAAGTGTGCAGCACTTCACCCGTCAAATTGCGCGAAATTCAAGGAATCTGGAGCACGGTCTGATTCAGCATGATCAGATCGTGCTCTAATGCGCGTGGGCGTCGAGGTCGCGGTATTTCTGGGCGTGCGTCGCGCGCAGCCCGTCGAGGCCGTGGAGCTCGATGGCGTGCTGCCATTCGAGAAATTCTTCGACGCTCAGAGCATAGCGTTCGCAGGCGTCGTCAAGGGTGAGCAGCCCGCCTTTGACCGCAGCGACCACCTCCGCCTTCCTGCGGCTGACCCAGCGCCTGGTATTGGGGGCCGGCAAATCCGGCAGCGTCAGCGTCGCACCGTCGGGACCGTAGACGAACTTCATCTGGGATTTCACATCCCTCGCCAGTTTCCCCATCCGCCGTCTCCGTATCGCGGGCTTCACGTGGAAGGGAGTCCGGGGGCAGCCGGCGGGTTCCAGGCGGCGCTGGACAATTTGCGCAATCCGCTTGAAAAACCGTGAATTCCGGGGCCGCGGGTTAACGGGGCGTTAACCACGCCGCCCCGCCTAACCGAGGCTCCGGCCGATCCACACCACGCGTCCCATGATGACGATTTCGCCGGGTTTGATGTTGTCGAAGGTGCGGTAGGCGGGATTGTCGGACTTGACGGTCAGAAGCTTCGTCACCGGATGCATGGAGATGCGCTTGACCTGCAGCATGTCGTCGATGCGGATCACGTAAAGCCCTTCGCGGCGCGGATTGGTCTGCGACGGATCGACGAGCGCGTGATCGCCGTCGTGCAGCGTATCCCACATGGAATCGCCCGATATTTCGAGCACGAACAGGCGGTGGATGTCGCTCGCCATGCGGTGCAGCCATTGTTCGCGGAACATGAGATGGCCCGCGGGCTCGTTGTCCTCGGCGAGCGAACCCGCGCCGGCCGCTGCGCGCAGATCGAACACCGGAACCGAGAGATAATCGGGTGTCAGCCGCGTTTCGCCCGCGACTTCGCCGATGGTGACGTCGAAGATCCTGGCGAAGCGGCGCAGGAGCGGCAGCGACAGGCGCTGGTCCTCGCGCTCGTAGCGGCCGATCGAGACCGCGGTGGTATCGAGCTTGTCGGCGAGCTGTTGCTGCGACATGCCCCGGGCGTGGCGGAGCTTGCTGATGTTGTTCATGGGCGGAGTGAACGCTACCGGTTCGTTATATTCAAGAACCAATACAGTTGACACGTAAACCGTAAAGGTTATATTGGCGACCGGACATCGCCGAAGGAGTCTCCTATGGAATCACCTCAAGACGGTGCGATCGCCGCCCCTGTGGGACTGAGCGCGAAGCAGCGTGCCTGTCTCGACGCCATCCAAGGTCACGAGGCGCGGACGCGCGCCATGCCGAGCCTCGAAGATTTGCGCCGTGCACTGGGTCTCGGTTCGAAAGCCGGCGTGCTTCGGCTCCTGCGCCAGCTCGAGGAGCGGGGCCGCATCGCGCGCCTGCCCCATCGCGCCCGGGCCATCCGGCTGTTGCCGGGCGAGGTGTGTCCCGATTGCGCCGCGCGGCGCACGGCAACGGAGAACCAGAGATGAGCGCCTCGCCGCGAGCTCTTCTGGAGTGTTGCCGTGTCTATCGCGATGCGCACGCGCGCTACGCGCGTGCGTTCGCGAGCGGAAACGTGAACGCCATCGAGGATGCGTTCAGCCGCATGCAGGAGATCGGTCGCGCATTTCGCGACGGCGCGCGCTGGGCCGCAGGAAAAGCCTCGGGCCTTCCCGGAGAATCCGCGTGAACGGCCGTTCGCGAAAGCCGCGGGCGCAAGGCGCGGTGCCCGGAATGCCGGCGCCCAAGCCGGGTCCGCGCGACGTTTACGTGCGCGAATTCGTATCGGCGCGCACGGGCCGCGAGCAGCGCTTCCGCAACATCGGCGAGCATCCCTTGACGCTCGCGCATGCACGGGGGCGCATCGGCGACGAGCAATACGCAGCGGGCGACGAGTTCCGGGCGCTCTGCGAATTGTGCCTCGCAGCCGGCCGCGACAGCAGCGAAATGACGCCGGGCTCGGGCGGCGCCGGTACGGGTCTCGCGGTCACCGAGCGCCAGATCGATGCGGCGCGCCGGCTCGAACGGCTGCGCTCCCGCCTCAAGACGCGCGACTGGATCATCCTCGAGAAATTCTGCGGCGAGGGCTGGTCGATGGCAGAAGCCGTGCGCGCCGCCACCCTTTGTCACCCGAGCGGCGTTCTCTTCCGTGTCCAGGAAGCGCTCGATGAGCTTGTGGCGCTCAGAGGCGGCCCCGCCCGGAAGCGGGCGTAGGCGGCGGTCCGACAACATGTCCGGATGGTGAATGACAGATGAACGAGAGCTTCAGAGGGCATTCAACGCAGGCGTACAATCGTGGGGAGCCTGGCGGGCAAAGCCGCACGGGCGCGCCCACTCAGGAAAGGATCGACGATGAAATTCGGTATTGCAGCCCTGGCAGCTGGGGCGAGCGCGCTTCTCGGCGCCGGCGCCGCCATGGCCCAGCCCGCATCCCAAAGCGGCCCCAACCAGCCGCAAGGGTATTATCAACAGATGGCGCCGCAGCAGATGCCCGCGCATCGGTCGGTCTGGCGTCACCATGGCATAAAGCAAATCATTAGCGACGAAATCCACGCCGGCCGCCTGAGCGAAAAAGAGGGCAGCCTGCTTCAGCAGAAAATCAGGCAGATGCACGCCGAGAAACGTGCGCGGCGCCAATCGCGCGAAAACGGCGCAGGCGCATCGCCGCCGCAACAGACGCAGCAGCCGCGCTGACACGGACCTGATCCGGTAATCCCGCGCGGGGCGCGGGGGCGCGCGCGCAGGAACGACAAGTAATTACTTGTTCGCACGCGGCAGCCATCGCGCGCCTCAATGCCGGAAGTGGCGGAGCCCGGTGAACGCCATTGCGAGTCCGGCCGCGTCGGCGGCCGCGATCACGGAATCGTCGCGCAGCGAGCCGCCGGGCTGAATGACGGCCGTCGCACCCGCTTCGGCTGTGGCGAGCAGGCCATCGGGGAACGGGAAGAACGCATCCGATGCCGCGGCGGACCCCTTGGTGAGCGGCTCGGCCAGATGTGCGGCAGCGGCGGCTTCGCGCGCTTTCATGGCCGCCATCCGTGCGGAATCCACCCGGCTCATCTGGCCCGCGCCGATGCCGGCCGTCTGCAGATCCTTCGCATAGACGATCGCGTTCGATTTCACGTGTTTGGCGACCGTGAAGGCGAACAGCATGTCGGCGATCTCGTGCTCCGCGGGTTTTCGCTGCGTGACGATTTTCAGTTCGCCGCGATCGACACGCGCGGAGTCTCGCGACTGGACGAGGAAGCCTCCCGAGACGCTGCGGAACGCGAACCCGCCGGCGCCGGGATCGGGCAGGCCGCCTGCGATGAGCAGCCGGAGGTTCTTCTTCGCCGAAAGAATGGCGCGCGCCTCCGCGTCGGCATCGGGCGCGATAATCACTTCCGTGAACAGCTTCGCGATCTCCTCCGCCGTCGCGGCATCGAGCGTGCGGTTGAACGCGACAATGCCGCCAAAGGCGCTGACCGGATCGCAGGCGAGGGCCTTCCGGTAGGCTTCGCGCGGGGTTTGCGCGAGCGCTGCGCCGCACGGGTTCGCGTGCTTGACGACGACGCAGGCCGCATGTGCGCGGGCGTCGAATTCGGCGACGAGTTCGTACGCCGCGTCGGTGTCGTTGATGTTGTTGTACGACAGCTCCTTGCCCTGCAACTGCTCGGCCGTCGCGACGCCGAAGCGTTTTTCGCCGGTGGTGTAGAACGCCCCCTGCTGGTGCGGATTTTCGCCGTAGCGCAGCGCCTGCCGGAGCCGCCCTGCGATCGCGCGCCGGCGCGGCGGCGGACTTGCCTCCGTTTGCACCTGGGCGGCCAGCCAGTTCGACACGGCCGCATCGTACGCCGCCGTGCGCGCGAAGGCGGTCTGTGCGAGCGCGCGCCGGAACTCCGCGCGCGTCGCGCCGTCGTGCGCCCACATCTCGGCGAGCACCGCATCGTAATCCTCGGGGTCGACGACGACGCTGACCCAGTCATGATTCTTCGCGCCCGCGCGGATCATCGCCGGGCCGCCGATGTCGATGTTTTCGATGGTTTCGCCGAAGCCCGCGCCCTTCGCCACCGTGGCTTCGAACGGGTAGAGATTGCAGACGAGGAGATCGATGCCTTCGATGCCGTGGGCGCGCATCGCCGAGGCATGATCGGGTTTGTCGCGCAGGCCGAGCAGCCCGCCGTGAATGCGCGGATGGAGCGTCTTGACGCGTCCGTCCATGATCTCGGGAAAGCCGGTCGCGTCGGAGACCTCGCGCACCGGAAGTCCCGCCTCGCGCAGCGATTTTGCGGTGCCGCCGGTCGACACGAGGGCGACGCCGCGCCCGGCAAGCGCGCGGGCAAACGGAACCAGGCCCGTCTTGTCCGAGACGGAGAGAAGCGCGCGGGCGATGGGGCGGAGCGTCATCGTGCCCGCGCTCTTACTTCCGCAACAGCCAAAAGAGAAGCGTGAGGATGACGCTGATCACGATGCAGGTGACGATCGGGAAATAGAACTGCACGCCGGACCGGTTGACGACGATATCGCCCGGCAGCCGCCCCAGCCCGATGCGGCCGAGCCACGGCCACAGGACACCGGCCGCGATCAGCACCGCGCCGAGGAGAATGAGGAGCTTGCGGACTTCCATTGGCGAAAACCGTCTGTCCCGCTATAGCTGCGGGGCTGCCCGAGTGGTGGAACGGTAGACGCACTGGACTCAAAATCCAGCGCCCGCAAGGGCATGTCGGTTCAAGTCCGACCTCGGGCACCACAATACCGGCAATGCTCTGCGCGTGACGTCGCCCGGCCCAAACACTAAAGCCAAGACCGATGCCGAATCGTTGGACGCCATCGTTGTGCGCGCCGAACGTCGATCACGCCGAAAAATCGGAAGCGCTTTACGAACGAATCCAACGCATGATCGAGAGCCGGAATTCCGATGATATCGACCACCCTGAACCCGACCGGCGGTGCGAGGCTTCGGGTGGAGGCCGCACCCGGAGCCGGTAAGGGCAGCATGGGCCAGCTGCCGATCTTTGTTCACGCGCGGGGCTGCGTGCGTTCCTCGCACCGCGTGTGCATCCCGGCTGTTGAGTGACGTGGTCGGAAAGCCGCAAAATTTGTAGCTGGCTCCGTGTCGCGGAATTTGCACGGTCGCTATGGCGCGCCATCGCTCCGTGGCACGGGGCGCGCGAGACGATCCGACCGCTTATTTAGCCTGAAAGGCCGGCCGGCATGAGCAACGAGCAGCGTGTGGATTTCGTCGCGGCGTGCGAAGGCAAGATCACTTGGCGGCGGTATTTTGCCAAATGGGGCAATCGCGAGCTGGCTCTGTAAGGCCCGTCAATGTTACATTTCCTAGCCCCTTGCGAATCAAGTGCTAGGAATTGTAACAACCTGTATGACCATACTTTCCCACCGCGACCGGGCCATTGCCGTGGTACGCCGCAAGGGCGTCGCTCGCGCCAAAGACTTCGACGCCGCGGGCGTGCCGCGCGTTTATCTGCGCCGGCTGCGCGACGAAGGCGTCCTTATTCACCCGGCACGCGGTTTCTATCAGCTTGCCGGTGCCGAACTATCGGCAGCCCATAGTCTTGCCGAAGCTGTCGAGGCCGCACCCAAGGGCGTCATTGCTCTGATTTCTGCGCTGCAATTCCACGCTCTCACCGCCCAGACGCCGCACGAGGTGTGGATGCTGCAACCGTCCAAGGCATGGACACCCAAGAACCCGCCTGTGGCGCTGCGGATCGTTCGCGCGAGCGGGCAGGCGCTCACCTCGGGCGTGGAGCGTCACGTCATAGACGGCGTATCTGTCCCCATCACCGTTCCCGCCAAGACAATTGCCGATTGCTTCAAATATCGCAGCAAGGTTGGCCTCGATGTTGCCCTTGAGGCGCTGCGCGTCGCGCTGCGCAAGAAGCGCGCGACCGCCGACGACATCTGGCGTTATGCGCTCATCGACCGCGTGGGCAATGTCATGCGTCCTTATCTTGAAGGTGCCGCATGACGCCGCGCGACGAGCCTCCCAAGAACATGGGCGCTTCGGTGCGCGCGCGGCTCACCGACAAGGCACGCAGTCGACCATTATTCGTTCCACATCGCCCCGCCAACATGAGCGAGGAGCGGCGCATCGACTTTGCACGGCAAGCTAGGGCAAGATCACGTGGCGGCAGTATTTATCGAAGTGGGGCCAATCGGGTTTGGCTCTTTTGATTCGTACGCGGGATATCCACAGGACTTTGCGCACTGCACACCCGAGTTACTTCTCGCCACTGTACACTAAACGCCCGCGATACGCCCGGTCGTTGCCCGTCGACAACACTCACCCTTGGGGTTTCGTCCGAATTCATCAAGTCCTTGCGGCCTACAGGCATTGCCGCTATCGCATCTGTTATCGGACACTGCAGGTGATTCGCGATGCTGAAACCCAAACTAGCCCAACCCAGCGAAGTTGCGACGCCTTTTCCGCACCGCGTAAAGGAATTCCGCGAATCAAAGGGCCTAAGCCGGGCCGCCCTAGCACACCAATTAGGTGTCTCTTCGATCACGCTCTACCGATGGGAGACCGGCAGCACGCGTCCATCTCCTCTGGCCGCCGAACGTCTTACGGAAATTGGCTTTGGGAATGTACTGGAGCACGAAACAAATGTGAGCTCAATTCCTCGCATCAAGAATAATGCAGAGATTGGTGTGCGGGTTTCCAACTCGTTCCGAGACCGAGCGGATGAATTGAAAAGGACTGCCCGCAAGGAATTTCGCATTGCCGATAGTACTGTATCCGTCTTGCCATCCGCTTATGTTCGCAATGGACCTCCCGATCAGGAGGCATTCCATGAAAGACTTCTTGCCCTTCAATTTGAGGCGGCCCAATCCCTCGATGCCGATACATTCAAACGGCGCCTGTCGCTTGTTGAGTCCATTGATAACCTTGGGTACACCTCGCAACACGTCCTTGAGAGGCCCAAACATACTTCTGTCTCGTGGAATTCCAACTACGGAACTCATGGATGGCATCGTTACGTTGGCCGCTTTCCGCCGCATGTCGTGCGGGCTTTGCTAAACCACTTCGGTGCTAATTCGGCTTCAGTCGTGTGTGATCCTTTCGTTGGCAGCGGCACGACGGCCGTAGAATGCCGTCTCTTAGGCATCCCTTTTGTCGGCATTGAGATATGCCCCCTTTCGTGTTTGATAACTCGCACGAAGTCCGCTTTCCCTGACAATCCTCAAATCTTGAGCAACCTGGCTCATGCGTTTTCCGATTTTTTCCGCGACCGCATATCAAAACTCTTGAAGGGTCGCGCGATCACCGAAATTGGCGTGGACGATGTTCTCGCCCGTCGAGGAAACCCCATACCAATTTTCACGAACGTTAAGCGCTGGTTTACGCCGGAAGCGCTCCTCGGCACGTCTATTGCCGTTGAGTACGGATTGACGCTCGACGGTTTTGAGAGAGATGCCGTGCTTCTTGCCCTCTCGTCTAAAATGCGCAGCATCGGGAATGTCGACGTTGATGTAGTGAGGGCGGAATACAGCAAAAAGCCTCGTACAAACGTCGATGTGAGGAAACTCGTATCCGAACATCTAAGCCGCATGGCAGACGATGTAGCGCTCAGTGTTCGAAGTCACGCAGGGCTGATTGGTAAACCTTCGTCAATCAAACTCATCGAGGCTTCGGTCCTTGATGCGAACCTGTCGCCCGCTTCGATCGACCACGTAATCACGTCTCCACCGTATGGGGTCGAAGCCCTGAGCTATCTACGCACGCACCTCCTGTCCTATCGCTCGCTCGTTGCGTTCATAAAGCACGATCCTTACGAAACCCGAGATAAGACCATCGGGTCAGAATATTTGCCCGAAGTTACCGATAAGTCTGGTCACCATGCGACGCGAGTGTCTTCGAAATGCAAGCTCTTCTTTGATGCGACTCATGGGCTCGGTGATGCAAAGTATCAGTCTCGACGCTTGGGAATGATGCAGTTCTTCGATGATATCTATGAAGTGGCCCGCAGACTCTCCTGCTGGGTTAAGGACGGTGGCAACGTCGCCTTCATTATTGGAAACAAAAAACTTGGCGACGATGTGATCCCCACGGACTCTATTGTACGCGAGCTCTTCGAAAACACCGATTTTTCATACGTCGATGCTCTCAGGCATAAATTGAAGACGAACAACAGCAACTCCCAAGTGCCTTGGCAGGAGCGCATCATTCAGGAGGAATGCATCCTGCTGTTCCGGCGTAAACGGAGACGATGATGAAATGGACGGAGGGTTACATTCACGTTGCAATGCGCAACGTCCTGCGTTCCTGGGAATGGACGCTCATAGCGGGAGAATATCCGGGCGGTTCCGATCACGATTTGCACCCTTTGAATATTGTCGATCCGACTGTGGCATGTGATCGAAGCCCCGATCCTCGCCGGCATAGTTTGGGGGAACTTATCCCCGACCTAGTCGCTTTGAAGGGCACTAAACTTATCATCGCTGAAGCCAAAGTTGGATATGACGACGGTGATCGTCTGAAATTGATTTCGCTGCTTGGCGAGCATATTGACCGTTTCTGGACGGCACTTGAAAAATTCGCCGACGAACGCGATTTCCCCCAACTCAAACCGGTGCGCAAGTTGAGGCTCTATCCAACACTGGTGTTTCGATCGGGTGTCCCAGCGCCAATACCAAGCGACCGTTTTAGCTATATACGTATCATCGAAATGCACGAAGCTGTGTTCGAGGGTGCCCTCAGAGCGGGTTCCCCATGAAGGCGGCGCAGAGGAAAAACGCGGACGAAAGCTGGCTAAATCGTGCGATAATCGACGAGGCTTGGGATTACGCGGAGTCAGATACTCAGGCGCTGACCCACAACATACATCGTTATTCGGGAAAGTTTATCCCCCAGATAGCGGCTCGCGTCATCCGAATGCTCAGCGAGCCGAAAGACTTTATCCTTGATCCGTATTGCGGCTCGGGAACAGTTCTCGTTGAGGCTGCCCTCGCTGACCGGCGCGCGCTCGGAATCGACCTCAATCCGCTAGCTGTTCTCATTGCTCAAACGAAAATTGCGCCGGTACCCCGGCAGGCTCTCGTTAATCTGCAGCGTCAAATGTCTGAGGTTGTCGCTGGCTTGGGCAACGACGATATGCCCTCGCTATTTACGTCACTCTCCGCCGAGATAAATTCCGCCCTTCGCCGCGATAAGAACAAGAGACTGTCTGATCCGTGGTTTTGTAAGTGGTTTCAGCCCAAAGTCCTCCAAGACCTTGTCGTTATAGAATCCGAGATTGAGAAACTGGATGACGCGAGGCTTCGAAACGTCGCTCTGGTCGTATTCAGTGACGTTTTGCGCAAGTCCAGCAATGCGCACTCCGGCTATCCCAACATCATGTTCGACAGAAAGGCGCCCAAGAAGCCCCGCCCAGGTAAACCCTTCTTGCGCGCACTAGAGCGCGTTTGCTCTATGATCGCAATGCTTTCAGAGGACCCGGCAGATTGGAGCAAAGTCGCAGCTAAGCATGGTACGGCCATCGAAACGGGCGTGCACCCAAATTCCGTGGATCTGATCGTCACGCACCCGCCCTATATCGGCTCCATCCCATACGCCGAGTACGGCGCGCTTAGCTTAAAATGGCTTGGACACGACCCTAAAGCGCTCGATCGCGCACTCACGGGAGGTCGACGGCAGGCTCGCGACGTGGTGCAGCGATTCCGTGAATCGTACGCTCACATGCTCGAAGAAGCCTATCGAGTGCTGCGGCATGGGAAATATGCTTTCTTAATGGTTGGCAATCCGGTCGTCCGCGGAGAAGTGGTAGACTTGGCAACCATGACCATCGACCTCGCAGAGCGAGCTGACTTTCGTCTTGTAGCTAGTACTGAACGGAGGGCAGTCAACCGGCGCGCTAACAAGATGGGCGGAGAGCATTTGCTTTTTTTCCAGAAGTCCGAAACTGCCAATAAGACTCTGCGAAGCGCAGCCTAAACTTGTCACAAATCGCCCCGTTTCACCAACGCGTCACGGAACGCTATCGCATCCGCGGCGACACGAAACATTCTGATGTCTTTTCTATTTGGCCTCCGTGCCGCGTGTCTCCACATTGTATGGGTGATGTTCGGAAACCAAAGAACCAGTCGCCTGTGCTTGTGCTCAGCCACGTACAGGTAGTGGTAAAGCATCGCCATCCCTGTATATGGGTCGGAGCGAATGTACTGCATGCCTACATTGTAGAGAACGATTTCGGTTACGCCATGTGCGAACGGGTTGACCTCAAAATGATGCCGCCTCTTAAAATTCTCTAGTGACAAGAACTCGACCGAATTCGGCGGTCCGTCATAATCCTCACGTCTTCGAATCTTCGTTCTTACAAATTCGTCTCGTTCTCGGACGAGCCTCTTGTGCACGTCAGAGGCAAGAATTTGCACGCTCAAAGCGTCCTTGCTGCCCGACTTATACGCGGCCATAAACGTTGCCATGTACTCGCGAATGTCATCGTCTTTGGCCTTATCCCGACGGACCTCACATCGATCATCGACAGGCCAATTTATGGTCGTTACTGCCGTTCCTGTAACGCGCTCCATCGCGTCGAGGGCATAGAAAAGCCGGACGTTCATGTACCGTGGGCCAGCCGTTTCTCCACCATGTTTCTTTGCGACGTATGACGTTGCCCCCGCCGTTTAATCCAGGCTGAACTGGAGTCTGGCCCTTTAGGGAAGGACCGGACGATGAAGCGATCAAGGTTTACGGAAGAGCAGATTATCGGGGTTCTGAAGGA
>JBOHKH010000016.1:0-77909 GCA_050728995.1 Rhizomicrobium sp.
AGGCATATCTGAGCGACGTGATCGCCCGCATTGCAGATCACCCGATAAACCACATCGCCGATCTGCTCCCCTGGAACTGGGCCGCCGCTCCGCTCGCCGTGGCCGCGTAGATCACCGGACGCTTACTCTGATGCTGAGCGCGGCTGCCGTTCTCTGCGGCACCGCGGCTGCAAGAGCCGGCACCTATTGTTTCGTGTTCTACTCCGCCGGCGGTTCCTTCTGTGACGGGGGCAACGCGTATAGCCCCCGCCTCGAAGGCGTAGTATTCTAGGATCGCTAGGCATACCTCGTCAGGGTACGCTAGGATTCGCCTTGCACCATACATAACCTCGATGTGCGGAAGCTCTGGCACATCGATTCTTGCGTCGAGCAATTCCTTGACCTTCACAATTCTTGGCGGCGGTTGCGTCGAAGTCCATTCCGAACTGATGGTTCCGATGTGGGCGTTTTTAACGCCGCACAAATCCGCCAACCCACGCTGGTGAAGGAATGCGGTGCCGTCGGACAGGACGCCCATGCCGATACCGTGGATTTCCCGCTGCCTCTCCACCCGGAGGTCTAAATCGCCTTGGTCTGAATTGATTTCCTAAGGGGCCATTTTGGCCGGTAAGCGGCTGATTGTATTTACTTTCATCTGATTTCCTCCACACACCTTTACAGACCCAAACCCACCCCAAGCGGTGAGCCGTCATTCGCCGACAAGCGCTCTTTTGAAGGGATTAGTATCGAACGCTAGCAGTCGCTTTGGCCTACTGCCGGCCTTGTACGTGGTTTCCACAATCGGTGCGTTGCACCAAAAGGCCGAAGCCCCAGCTAGCGGGCTGGGGCTTCGGAATTACCGGGTGGGAGTCGAACCCACATCTTCCTCTTAGTCAAAGAGGGGCTCTGTCCATTGAGCTACCAGTATCCATTTCGCAAAAGATAAGACGCTGAGCCTCCGATTCAATGACGGGGCGCTACCCTTAGCGGTGGGTCTGTTAAAGATATCATCGCGTGCCCCGGATTCGGTAGTGTCTCAGTTTGAATTTTCGGCCTCCGCAGGCTGCTTTTTGTAGGTCGCGGGTCGACTCGGTTTCGCGGCCCGGGCGTCCATAAGCTTCACAAGGTCTTCCATGCTCAGGCGTTCATCGGTCAGGCGCGCGGCCTGTGCCGGGGTCATGCCGAGCGTCTTGTGGTTGCGGCAGAAATTGTAGTGAAAAAAGTAGAGCGCCAGCGAATCCGCGTGGGCTTCCACCTTCTTCGAAAAGGCGTTGGTGAGGCGGGTGAACCGGCGGACGCCCATGCGGATATTCAGGTTTTGCCGCTCGACGTGCGACGTGCAGATTTTGCCGTGTTCCGGGTTGCCGAAGATCGCCTTGCGTTCGGACGCGCAGCACATGCCTGGGCTATAGCGGCGCGCGGGGCCTTTCTCCGGCGTGTTGCTGAACACCTTCTGCACCTGCCCGTAGGACGTTTCCCATGGGAAGATTTCCGAAATTAAGTCCCGATACCCCTGCCAGCCATCCGTGGTGACCTGAACCGGCGTTATGATCCTGTCGGAAGTATCGCGAAGGAACTGCGAAGCTGTATCAATGTCCCGGTCGCCGCTGAACCAGCTCACCATGAGCTTGCTGTCGCGGTCCAAGGCCGTGAAGGTCCGGATATCGCCCGCGCCGGGAATGAACTTGTCGTCTGGCATCTGGCGAACGGTCCGGGCCTTGGCGTAGCAGAAGGCCCAAATCTCGTCGCACTGGAGTTGTGCCGTCTGAAGGTTCCGAACCGTCTGATTGTGGAAGGTTTCCGCGGCTTCCCCAGCCTCAGCCTGAAGCTTCGCGACCGTGTTGACGGACACCCCGGCAACCCGGGAGACCGACCGCATCGAGGAACCCTCTACCAGCATGGAGAGGATTTGGGCGCGCTTGGCGAGGGGCAGCTTGTTCATGCCCCTAAGATATGAACTTTTGTACTTAGCGTCAAGCATTATTTTCAGTTATGCCGAGTTTTCCTCGCTTCCGAAATCCGGTGGCGGCTCCGCACTCCGGGCGGAATGTCCTAGCTCCGTCAGCCCGAACGTATTCGGGGAAGGGCGGGTAAACACTTCGCCCTTCCGGACGTAGCTAGCTAGCTGGCTAGAAAGGGAGATTCGCGCTTGCTTGTCGGAGTGCTTTCCGATTTTCTGAAGAATATTAGACACATGCAACGGTTGGCCCGCAGCCAGAATAGCGGCCCGGGCTTGAAAAACGTTGCTCCCGGCCCGCAAACTGGAGGGCGCGGTTTGGGATTCCCTAAACTCCTGACCCACTTCCTTCGGGAACATCTTTAGAACATCCAACAGCGCTTGGACATACGCTTTCGCTTCACGGATGTTCGACTCAAGTGCTTGAATTTCATGTTCTTTTTTCCTTATTCGCTCTTCAATTCGCCTGCGATCCGACATAAACATCCCTCCTATCCACAAGATGTATGTGGCATAACGTATGAGATGTGATAGAAGGCCGCAAGTCACCACATACGCGGAGAAAATTCTGTGAGCGATGATCTCGTCCCCATGCAGAAGCGCACGATGGAAGAATTGGAAAAGCGGCGGAAAGCCACGTCTTCCGGGCGAGATTATTGGCTGGCCAGAGAGATTATGCCGGTCTTGGGATACGAGACATGGCGGCGATTCGAAGAAGCAATCGAAAGAGCTAAAGAGGCATGTAGGCAGAATGAACTTGACCCAGCCAAGCATTTTGTCGGAACCGGCAAAATGGTCAGCCTAGGAAGTGACGCGACACGAGACATAGCAGACTTCTTCTTGAGCCGTCCCGCCTGCTACCTCATTGCCATGAACGGCGACCCGGGAAAGCCAGAAATTGCGGCGGCGCAGGCTTATTTCGCGGTACAGACGCGCCGAATGGAGCTTGAGGACCAGCATCGAGAGGACGAGAAGCGCTTGGAACTTCGCGACAAAGCGAAGGTTTCCGTGCGTCGGGTTAGCAAGCAGGCCCAGCTTGCCGGCGTTAGCAACAATATGCAGGGGGTTTTTCACGATCAGCGATATCGCGGGCTTTACGGGAAATCTCGCCGCGAAGTGAATGCATCGAAAGGGTTGTCCGAAGGCGAAAATCTTCTAGATCGTGCCGGCGCGTTAGAGCTTTCTGCGCACGATTTCCAAATGAATCTCGCGGCCGATGTTATCGAGCGAGAGGGCGTAAGGGGGCAGCAAAAGGCTATAGACAAGAATTTGGCGGTTGCTCGTCGCGTGCGGCAGACGATGATCGACGAGGGTGCCACGCTTCCCGAAAAGCTTGCGCTCGAAGCTCCGATCAAAGAGGTTGCCGCGCGCGTGAAGGCGAGCCAGAAGCGGTTACGCGGCCCTAGGACGAAGAATTAGGTTTGCCAGCGTTTCCGCGCAGCGTCCTGCGCGATTTTCTTGCGCTTTCCCGCAGAGAGCGCCTTTGCCCGCGCTTTCCCGCCCCGGCTCCCGAGTTCGGCGGCTGCGCTTTTGACCGGCTCCGGAGTCTCCTCGATTTCGCCGGTCGCGATTCTGCCCACCATGACGGCGCGGGCGTTGGCATCTGCTGGTCGTTTCTGACCTTGGGGGCCTTTAGGCATCGCGGCGGACCTTCTCAAATTCTTCTATGGCCAGTTCCCATTCGGCAATTCCTCTTTTCAATTCCGCGATCATCCGGTGAGTGGCCTCGTTGATGGCGTGCGGGATGGTGACAGGATCGCCGACCCCCATCGTCTTGCTTTCCATCGCCTCTATAGAGCGCAGTAACTTCGCCTGTTCGTCGCGATAGTGGGCAATCCATGCGGAATGGTGTGGCGAGTGGCCTTTTCCTATAGACATATCGACTCCTGCGTTGCTTAGCGGTAAGCATAGCATGGGTGGAGATTCGGGGAAAGAAATAATGCTCTCAGTTTTGACGATGGCGGTTTCCGCCATGGCAATCGCCAGCGTTCCGGCTCCGCAAGCCCAAGGCTTCGGCTTAGGAATGCACTCGTGCGCCGAATTCGCCGAGCAGTATCGGGCGAATCCTGTGGTGGTGGAAGACGCTTACGTGGCTTGGGCGGAAGGATATATGAGCGGACTAAACATCGAGTCGGCCGTTCTCAATTTGCCGGAGAGATCGCTTGCCGGATTGGACCTTGAATCGATTAAAGTCGAAATACGTTCCTACTGCGATAATCATCCGTTGGCCGCATACCTCGACGCCGTGACGGCGGCCTATCTTGCGCGGCCACCGCTCCCCAAAAATTCAAACTGAGGCACTACCCCGGATTCACTCGAACGGTCGCAGAACACACGCCGGAAAACATTTCGATACCAATAGCTTAGCCGGCGTCTTGCGGAACAGAACAAAACGTGCACAGTGGCCCGCTCTGGAACCCCTTGGGATTCGGGGGGCGCTGTGAAATAAGGAGACGAAGCGATGACGAAGGAAGCGGTTTTGCGGGTGGTCGGCCGGGAGGACAAGAGCGACAGGAAGCGCGCGCTGGAAGCGGCGCTGTCGCAGATCGACCGGGCGTTCGGCAAGGGTTCGGTGATGAAGCTCGGCCAGCGCGAGGTGGTGGAGGCGGACACGATCTCGACCGGCTCGCTCGGCCTCGACATCGCGCTCGGCATCGGCGGCCTGCCGAGGGGCCGCGTCATCGAAATCTACGGGCCCGAATCCTCGGGCAAGACCACGCTCGCGCTTCACGCCGTGGCCGAGACGCAGAAGAAGGGCGGGATCGCCGCCTATATCGATGCGGAGCACGCGCTCGATCCCATCTATGCGCGCAAGCTCGGCGTCGACATCGACGAGATGCTGATCTCCCAGCCCGATACGGGCGAACAGGCGCTCGAAATCGCTGACACGCTGGTGCGCTCGGGCGGCGTCGACATCGTGGTGATCGATTCGGTCGCCGCGCTGACGCCGAAAGCCGAGCTCGAAGGCGAGATGGGCGACCAGTTGCCGGGCCTGCAGGCGCGGCTGATGAGCCAGGCCCTGCGCAAGCTCACCGGCTCGATCTCCAAATCGAACTGTCTCGTCGTCTTCATCAACCAGATCCGCATGAAGATCGGCGTGATGTTCGGCAATCCGGAGACGACCAGCGGCGGCAACGCGCTCAAATTCTACGCCTCCGTGCGCCTCGACATCCGCCGCATCGGCGCCATCAAGGATCGCGACGAGGTGATCGGCAACCAGACGCGCGTGAAAGTGGTGAAGAACAAGGTCGCTCCGCCGTTCAAGGAAGTGGAGTTCGACATCATCTACGGCGCGGGAATCTCCAAGGTGGGCGAGCTGATCGATCTCGGCGTGCGCGCCGGCATCGTCGAGAAATCGGGCGCCTGGTTCTCCTATGACGGCGTGCGCATCGGCCAGGGCCGCGAGAACGCCAAGCAGTATCTCGTGGACAACCCGGAAGCCGCCCGGCGCATCGAGGCGCAGGTCCGCCAGAACGCCGGGCTGATCGGTCACAGCCTGATGACCGAGAAGAAGGAATTGGAACCGGCCGCGGCCGACGACTAGCGTCGTTCCTTGTTGGCATGGGGAACGGCTCCGGAAGGGGCGTCGCGAAAGCGGCGCCCCTTCGCGTTTGGGTTTGGCCCGATCTCGCTACGTGCCGATGTTCGCGGCGAGGAATTTCTCAACTTCCTGCAAGAGGCGCACCCGCGTCTCTTTCAGCGACAGGTAATGATCGTCGCCGGGCAGGCGGACGAACTCGAACTTTTTGCCCGCCTTCTGAAGCGCCGCCGCCATCATCTGGCTCTGTTCGATGGGCACCGTCACGTCGTGGTCCGAATGCAGAAGCAGGACCGGTCCCTTCACGCGGTCGGCGTGCAGGGCCGGCGAGGTTGCATTGAGCCGCGCGGAATCCTTGAACGCGTCGCCGATGCGGGTCACCGTGAAGCTGCCGTCCGTGTTGTCGACCCCGAACGCCTGCTTCGTATAGCCCAGCAAGTCCTCGAGATTGGAGATGCCTGCGTAGGAAATCGCGCAGGCGTAAAGGTCCGGCGTCAGTGTCGCCCCCGCCAGCGCCGCATACCCGCCATAGCTCGCGCCGAAGATGCAGACGCGCTTCGGATCGGCAATTCCGTCGGCAATCGCCTTCTTCACGCCGTCCGAAATGTCGTCCTGCATCTTGAGACCCCATTGATGCAGGCCGGCGACGGTGAACGGGCGCCCGTATCCCGCCGAGCCCCGGAACTCGGGACGCAGCACGGCATAGCCGCGATTGGCGAGGAACTGGCTGAGGAAATCGAACTCCATATCGTCGCGCGAGTCCGGACCGCCATGCGGCAAGACGACGAGCGGAAGGTTGTGCGCCGCGCGCCCGGGCGGAAGCGTCAGATAGGCCGGGATGTGCAAGCCGTCGCGCGCCGCGTAGCCATACGCCTTCACCTGGCCCAGTTCGTCCGCGGTCAGATCGGGATAGCTCGCCGCGATGGCCGTGGCGCGGTGCGTCGTGCGATCGAACAGATAATAACTTGGAGGCGTCCTCGGTCCGACCGTCTCCACGATCGCCTTGTCGAAGGCCAGATCGGTCGAAACGGCATGCACCGAAAGGCCGGGGAAGGCCTGTTCGAGGCCTTTCTGCAGCGCCTCGCGCTTCGGATCGAAATACCGGTACGCCGGCATGTCCTCGTCGACGACGTAGCCGATCACGCTGCCCGTCCAGGCGTCGTGCAGCGTTGTGGCGACATCGTAGGTCGGGTCCTGGAACAGGGTCGTTTCCTTGCCTGTCGCAATGTCGATGCTGTCGAGCGATGCCGTTCCTTCGGGATGGGGCGCAATGCGGATGATGGACTTTCCGTCTTCGCTCACCCCTTCCACGCCGTCGTTCTGGTCCACGGTGACGTCGTAGGTTGCGAGCGCGCGCCAGGTGCCCTTGTCGAAGACTTTGAGCGTGTTGTGCCAAAGCGGCGTGTCGTAGGATTCCGGATCGCGGATCGTATCGACGCGGGCGAGCGGATTGCCGTGCCCGTCGAGGAACCACTTTTCCGTCCCTTCGTGCTGCGGCCCCTCGTACTTCTTGATGTACAATTGGGGCCGTCCGCCGGTGCGGATATTCAGCCGGTAAACGGAATTCTCGAACGTGCCGAAGACGGTATCGGGGTCCTTCAGGTCCACGTCCGCAATCTGCGTCCAGGCGGACATTTGCACGAGCTTGTTTTCTTTGATCAGGACCGAAGCGGCGTCGCCCATCGGGCGAAGCATGTCCTCCCTAAACCGGTCGTACACGCCGAGCTTCATGTTCTTCTTGTCGTAGACGAACAGGGCGTCGTTTTTCACCCAGCGAAGGCCCGCGATCAGCCACTTGTCGGAGGCGACGATCTCCGGCGGCTCCTGCGGCGCATCGACCTTGTAGATGGCGACGGCGGGGCGGCCGTCGATCCCGCGGATCAGCGCGAAATGCGATCCGTCGGGCGACAGCCGCGGAGGTTCGGCCGGCAGGACCGCAAAGGCCTCCGCCGGCGGCTTCGTCTGGGCGTGTGCGACACAACCGATGCTGCAGAGTATCGCCGCGGCCGCGCCAAGGCGCACCGCCAGGTCCGTTCCACGCATGATACCCCCCCCTTCGCCCCTGACAGCAGATCGTCCCAAACCTCGCAACTACCAAAGCACAAACAGCGCCAATTCGGAAGAGCGCGATTGTCTCACCGCCGCAGGAAACCGTGATAGACGCCGCTCGTGTCCGAATAATACCCCGCAGCCTCGCCGTGGCCGGCCATCCCTTCGGGGCGCGTAAAGGTCGAGTCGGGCGGATCGAAGGTCGTGATCGTGCCCGTCGCCGAGCGCACGAATCCATGATACCCGCCGCCGAACACGGTGTAATAACCGGCGACCGCGCCTCTTTCGTCGATGCTGTCCGCGAAGGTGCCGGTCGCCCCCGAGACATCGAAGCTCGCGATGGTGCCGCCTTTCTTGCGGACGAAGCCGTGAAACACGTCCTTGGAATCCGCGTAGCATCCGACGACCGCACCCCTGTCGTCGAGGCCGAAGGGCGAAGTGTAGACCGATCCCTGCGGGTCGAAGCTCGTGATCGTGCCGTCGCTTGCGCGCACGAAGCCGTGATACACATCGTTGCTGTCGAGATATTCGCCGGCGATGGTGCCGCGGTCGTTGATGCCCAGGGGATAGCTCGCGATCGAGCCGGCGGGATCGAAGCTGGTGATCGTCCCTTTCGGAGAGCGAACGAATGCGTGCCACACGTTGCTTGCATCCTGCCAGCTGCCGGTCACCGCGCCTTTGTCGTTGATGCCGGAAGGTGTCGTGGCGCCCGTATCGTAGAAGGTCGCGATCGTCCCATCGGTGGCGCGTACAAAGCCTTCGTCATAGCTCTTGCCCTGGAAGTAGCCCGCGATCGCGCCCAGGCCATTGATGCTGTTCGGGTAGGTCTCGCTGGCGCCGGGCACATCGAAACTCGCGATCGCGCCCTTCGCCCGCAGGAACCCGTGCAGGTTCCCGGCACTGTCCATGTAATAGCCGGTGATCGCGCCGGTATCGTTGATGGCATAGGCATAGGTGCCTTCCGATCCCTGGGGATCGAAGGTGACGATCTTCGATCCCGCGACGGCCTGGCTTGCGCCCGCAACGCAAAGCGCCGCCGCACTCGCGCATGCGAGCAATGAAACAGAGTTGCGCATGTATTCCCCTTCTTGACCCATCCCGGCGCCTCAGCTTCGCCAAGGCTCCGTTCGAACGCAAAATCGGCGGCCCGAATTCTCGCCCGGGTGAAGTCCGATTAGCCTTTGTTTGTCATAACGTTGCCTGCCGCAGGTTCCAGGCGCGCGCAGGAGCGCGGACCGAGCGGCCGTCCTTGCTTAAGTCTTTCGCAATTTCCCACGTGTTGAATTGCTCCGAAGCGGGAGTGAGGCGATGCCGGTCCGGGGCGAAATGGGCACTTTTGCGGCTGCCTGCGGCGTCGTGGCAGCCGGTGTCGCGGCCTGGGATATTCTCGGCAGCGGCCCCGCGAACCCGTTCCTCATTATTCTCGCCGGCGCCGCGGCCGCGCTCGCCGTCTTCTCGCTGCTGTTCGCGCTCGCCCGCGCACGCGCACGCGTGCGCACGCTCGAGACGAGCGGTGCGGGCCTGCAAAGTCTCACGGAAAAGCTCGAGTCCTCGCTCGCCACGGTCTCGGCCGTGCATGCGCGCGTGAATGCGAGCGAAGCGCGCTATCGCGGTCTTGTGGATACTCAGGGCGACGCAATCTGCCGCCGCGCGCCCGACAGCGTTCTCACGTTCGGCAACGACGCGTTCTTCCGCCTGTTCGGGCTCAGGTCCGACGAAGCGCTCGGCCGCGCCTTCGCGCCCGAAGCGCTTCCGGGAAGCCGTGCACCGGACTTCGCGGCCTTCGCCTCCGCCGACACCGGTACCCGGCGCTTGTGCTACGACCAGAATGTGCGCACCGCCTACGGCTGGCGCTGGATCTCCTTCGAAGACTACGCCATCCGCGATCCTGCCGGCCGGCTGATCGAAGTGCAGAGCGTCGGGCGCGACATCACCGAGCGCAAGGCGCTCGAGGAGGCGCTGATCGAAGCGCGCGACAGGGCCGAGGCCGCCAACCGCGCCAAGTCGCTCTTTCTCGCGGGCATGAGCCACGAAATCCGCACGCCGATGAACGGCGTGATGGGCATGGCGAGCCTGCTGCTCGAAACCCGTCTTTCACCCGACCAGACGACCTACGCGCAGGCGATCCGCGAGTCGGGAGAGGCGCTGCTCAGCCTCATCGATGAAATCCTCGATTTCTCCCGTATCGAATCCGGCACGGTCGAACTCGAGCAGGGCGAGTTGGATGTCCGCGCGATCGTGGAAGGCGTGGTCGAACTGCTGGCCACGCGCGCGCAGGAAAAAGGCATCGAGATCGCCGCCAGCCTCGCGCCCGACACGCCGGCGCTCGTCCGCGCGGATGCCGCGCGCGTGCGGCAGATTCTCACCAATCTCGTCGGCAACGCGGTGAAGTTCACCGAAGAAGGCGGCGTGCGCGTCGAAGTCGGCACGGAGCTAAAGCGCGACCGTCGCTTCCTGCGCTTCCGCATTTGCGACACCGGCATCGGCGTGGCCGACGCGATGCGCGAGGAAATTTTCCGCGAGTTCGTGCAGGCCGACTCGACCCACGGCCGGCGCTTCGGCGGCTCCGGTCTCGGGCTCACCATTTCCAAACGGCTGGTCGAAGCGATGGGCGGGGAGATCGGCGTCGAGTCGCGCGAACGCGAAGGCAGCACATTCTGGTTCGCGATCCCCGCGCCCGTTCTGCGCGACGCGGATGCCTCTCAGGCCACAAGGCTGCGGGGCCTCGCCATCGCCGTCGCCAGCCGCAATACCGCGTTGCGCGACACGCTGTTCGCTCAAATCCGCGCTGCCGGAGGGACGGCCATCACGTTCGGCGAAGAGGTTTCGACGCCGTTCGACGCGCTTCTCGTCGACGCGGGCGCAGGTGGAACCATCGAACTGGCCGCCCCGCCCTCGCCCGGCGCGCGCTGCATCGTCCTTCTCACGCCTGCGGCGCGTGGCGAGATCGAGACGCTGCGCGCCGGCGGATTCGAGAGTTATCTGGTGAAGCCGGTGCGGCAGTCATCGCTCGCGGAACGGATTTGCGGTCTTGCAACGGCCGAACCGGAGACAGCCGCGAGGACCGGCGCCGGATCGGCGAGGGGAACGCCGCAGGTTGCAAGCCGCGCGCCGCGCCTGCGCATCCTCGTCGCCGAGGACAATCCGCTCAACATCCTCCTCACGCGCGAACTGTTGCGGCGGCGCGGCCATGCCGTCACGGAAGTCATGTCGGGGGAAGCGGCCATCGCGGCGATGGGGCACGAACGTTTCGACCTGCTCATCACCGACGTGCACATGCCGGGGCTCGACGGGATCGAGGCGGCGCGCCGTATTCGCGCGGCCGAAGCGCAATCGGGACGCGAGCCGATCCCGATCGTGGCGCTCACCGCCGACGTTCTCGACGCCGGCCGCGAAGCTTGCCACGAGGCGGGCATGAATGGTTTTCTTGCCAAGCCCATCGCGCCCGCGGAGCTCGACGCCATGATTGCGAGATTTTTTCCGGACCGCGCGCGCGCCGCCGCCGAATGACGGCTTCCGCGCGTAGCCGCCTTGCGGCGTACGCACAGCCGCGCGTGCTCGCCATGCTGGCGCTCGGCTTCTCCTCGGGCCTGCCGTTTCTGCTCACCGGCGCCACTTTCGGCTATTGGCTGCGCGATCTCGGCACCTCGCTTGCGGCTATCGGATTTATTTCGTGGGTCGGGCTTGCCTATTCGCTCAAGTTTCTATGGGCGCCGCTGATCGATCGCGTGTCGCCGCCGCTGCTGGGCAGGCTTGGGCGCCGTCGTAGCTGGATGCTGCTCGCGCAGGTGATTGTAGGCCTTGCCCTTTGCGCGATGGCGATCGAGGGACGCGAGAAGGGACTGGGGTTCCTCGCCGCAATGGCGCTCGTCGTCGCGTTTGCCTCTGCGACACAGGATATCGTGATCGACGCCTGGCGCATCGAAAGTGCCGCGAGCGGCGAAGAACTCGGACTTCTCACTTCGGCCGCCCAGTTCGGCTACCGCATTGCGCTGCTCGCGACGGATGCGCTCATCCTGATCGCCGCCGCGAAGTTCGGCTGGCAGGTCTCTTATGCGGCTTGTGCAGCGGCCATGCTCATCGGCATCGGCGCAACGTTTTTTGCCGTCGAACCGGCAAGGGCCGACGCGGTGCTCGAAGAGAAGAGCCGTCGTTCGCCCCTCACCTCCGCACGCGGCATACTCGACGCGATCTGGGGACCGTTCGAAGTGTTCTTCCGCAGCTATGGCTGGCTCGCGGTGCTGATGCTCGCCGCGATCAGCCTTTATCGCCTGCCCGATTTCGTCACGGGACCGATGGCCAATCCGTTCTATCACGACATCGGCCTGACCAAGAGCTATGTCGGCGTCGTGCGCGGCACGGTCGGCGTTGTGGCCTCGCTGCTCGGGATCGCGGCAGGCGGCGCAGCGTCGCTCAGGCTCGGTTACATGCGCGCGCTTATCATCGGCGGTATTCTGCAGGCGCTCGCGTTCGCAGCCTTTGCGCTGCTCGCGCAGAAGACTCCTGCAGCCTGGCTGTTCGCCTCGGTCATGGCGGGCGACAACTTCAGCACCGGCTTCGCCGGCGTGGCGCTCGTTGCCTACATGTCGAGTCTCACCAGCCTCGGCTACACCGCCACGCAATACGCGCTGTTGAGCTCCACCTATGCCTGGGTCGGCAAAATCCTCAAAGGGACCACCGGCATTTTCGTGGAAAGCGTGGCCGCGCATGAGGGACTGATGCGCGCCTATCAGATCTTCTTCGTTTGCGCCGGCGCGATCGGCGTCCCGGCGATCGTGCTGTTTCTGCTGTTATCGAGCCGTCAGCGCCCGCCGCGCGTCGCCGCCCTGCAGAACGGGTGAGGCTGAGCGTCATTCCCGCGGAAGCCGTCACTCCAACTTAAAATAGTCATTCCCGCGCGTGAAGCTTGTCCTCCGGCCGCGCTATGCGGGGACCGGGGGACGGGAATCCAGAGACCGGATACGCGATGGAGGAGCACCGGTCGATCCAGCGCCGACTCCATCCTCTGGTTCCCCGCTTCCGCGGGGATGACAATCGGGGTGGGTACGCAAGCAAGGGGTGCGATGACAAGTGAGGTGCGCGCGCGCGCCCGAAAGACGCACCCCATTTGCCCCGGGAGGGCCCTTTGGGGTAACATCGGGCAGGTTGCGGTGGAGGGCACCGCGGGCGCCGCGGGCGTATCTCCACCTTCGAAGGTGGCAGGGTTTGGTCAACATTCACGAACCGGGAATGTTCGAGGGCGTGCTCGAACAGTGGCCGGTCCTCGCGACCGCCGGCGCACTCGAAGTCCGTCTCGCCGAGACCGGGCACGAGGTGGAAGCTGCCCAGCGTCTGCGCTACCGCGTGTTCTACGAAGAGATGACCGCCATCCCGAACCCCGCCATGCGCGAGCAGGGCCGCGATTTCGACCGCTTCGACGCCTTCTGCGATCACATTCTCGTGGTCGATCGCGGCGTCACCGATGACGAGGGGCAGCCTGCCGTCGTCGGCACCTACCGCATCATGCGCAATGCGGACGCGAGGCGCGCGGGCGGCTTCTACACGTCGGGCGAATACGACATCGCGCCGATGCTCGCGGCGGGCAATGACGGCGCGCGGCTTCTCGAGCTCGGCCGCTCCTGCGTGCTCAAGGCCTACCGTGCACGTCCGGTCGCCATGCAGCTTCTGTGGCGCGCCGTGATGCTCTGCGTGGCGCGCTTTTCCATCGACGTGATGTTCGGCTGCGCCTCGCTGCACGGCACCGATGCCGATGCGCTCGCGCTGCCGCTCTCCTATCTCCATCATTACCACGCGATGACCGGACCGAACCGCGTGCGCGCCCACCCCGCACTGCGCATTCCCATGAACCGGATGCCGCGCGAGGCCATCGATGTGCGCGAAGCGCGTCGCGCCCTGCCGCCGCTCGTGAAAGGCTATCTGCGCGCGGGTGCGCGCATCGGCGACGGCGCGGTGATCGACCGCCAGTTCGGCACCACCGACGTGTTCATCCATATGCCCGTCGCAGGCATCGAGTCCCGCTACAGCCAGCGCTTCGGCGCGGTGCAGTAGTTCTTGGCTACGCGTGACACGAAGCGCCGGCTTCTGCGCGGTGCCAAAGACCGGTCTTTGGTGGACTGAAATTTCGCAGCGCCGCTCGCACACCGTGCGGATGGTGGCCCGGCTAATCTGCAGAATCGAGCCGCGCTGCTTCCGCTTCAATCTCTGCGCGCCAGCGTGCGGCCTCTTCGGCATCGGGCAGCGCCGCATAGAGCTGCGGTGGAACGATGTCGCGATAAAGTTTGAGTACGGAGCCTTCCCACGGCCAACGCTCGGCGTCGCGCATTTCTTCCAGAAGCCCCCGCAGCCGATTGCGGACGTGCTGCGGGTTCGGAACATACGCCTTGGGTTTTGGGCCCATCTCGTTTTCGGCAAACAGACTGGACGGCACAGCGCTCAAGGACCGATCTCGCGAATCGTTCGTTCGCCGCAAAGTCTGCCGCAATCGGACGCCGCCAGCGAGTGGAGCGCGAAGTTACCCACAGTTTAGGTTAGCTCAAGCCGGATGCGTGATCCTCTTCGACCAGCGCGATTTCGGCCTTGGTCAGGGCATAGAGACGATACAGAGCCACGTTGATGGCGCCTTCTTCGGCGGCAATGGACCCTTCGGTTTCCGAAAGCTCGGCTTGCAATGAGATGACCTGTTCGCGCAAGGCGGCATTGTCAGTGTCGATCAACTTGCGGAGCTCGCTGCATAAGCGCTCTCCCGCCTTTGTTTCCGGGACAGAAAAGGTGCTGGCAACCAGCTTCCATTGGGCGGCGATGAAGAACCCATCCGCGTCGGCCAGGAAGATCCGGTCGACGACCGGCAGGCCGTCGGCGAGAAATCTCAGCTCCCCTTTTGCGAACGTAGCATCCAGCGCGGAGCCCGGGCGCAGACGCTCGCTGACGGCGGCATAGCGCGCCTGCAAGGCTTCTTCGCGCCGCGCGTTGGCACGGGCGTGCTGTTCTTCCGCACTCAGAGTCTTGGGCACCCCGTCCCCCCGCACTTTGGCCGCCGCAAGATCGGAAAACAGGAATGACTCCGGCCGGCGCTTCACCGGCACGGCCCTGAGGCGTCTGGCGATGCTTTCGAGCACATCGCGCCGTTTGGTGTAAAGTGCCTGCAGGCGCTTGGCACGCGCTGCCACCTCAGCCTGTTCCTCAGGCGTGGCATACGGAATCGGAAGTGGCGCGATGAACTGCTTATTCGCAGAGCGGTAGTCGCCGCGAAACGGCTTCGATATTCGGCGGAACACGTATCCAGCAACCGGTGCGTTCAACACGCCCGCGAGAAAGTAAGCGTCGATAGCAGCCGAGGGTGCGACTCCACCGACATCCACATTATCCAGGTAGACGCCGCCCAAGTGATCGACGGAGCAATAGATCGTCGTGACCAAGCGTGGAACGATCAGCTTTGCGATTTCCTGTTTATCAAGATTCTGGTGGCGGCCGAAACGATACCATTCATCGTCATTGAACGGCGCCTTCACGACCTCGCCGGCTTGGTCGCGCTTGAAGTCACCGCTCGAAGTCAGCTCCGCCTCCCGGCGACGCAACACCCGCTCATAAGAGCAGAGATACTTCCATGTCTTCGGATAATCCTGCTCAAAGATCTCTTTGGGGATGATATGCGCGCCATCGTCATCGACGCTGTACGGAAATAGCAGATAAGTGTCTGGCCTCGGCTCGACATACCGCTTCGCGTCCGCGCCTGAAACGAGCGGCTTCATCAGCGCGTCTTCAAGCTCGACTTCGTAGGGCGGCGGCGCGTGTTCGCCTTTAGGTGCGCAGATGTATCGATTCGGCCCTTGCCTGGTCAGGTGATAAATGTGGTCGGCACTGGTCTGAATGCCGACGAATATGCTTTCCGTGTTGTCGGGATCATCCAGCCGCGTGCAGGTCGCACACAACTTATCAACCAGCGCCCGTTCCCGGCCCGTCAGAAGTAGCCAGCGTTCCCCGAAGGCAAGCTTCTCGTACGGCAGCGCGCAATCCGGATCGGCCCACGGCCGTTCCGGTGGCGGCCCTTCTGGCGAAAACGCCACCTTCACCGCGTCGTTTGGGTATTTTGTATAGAATTGAAG
The DNA here is from genome assembly GCA_050728995.1 of Rhizomicrobium sp. Lineage (GTDB taxonomy): Bacteria > Pseudomonadota > Alphaproteobacteria > Micropepsales > Micropepsaceae > Rhizomicrobium. Next base: position 15,626 of record JBOHKH010000016.1, read on the forward strand.
CGCCGTGTAGGTCGTGGCTTCCTCGAACACCTGGTACGACCTGAAATCCAGCCAGCGTTCCAGCTGGCGCGTGCGTTCGATCAAATCGCGCAGCCCTTCGCCGTACTCGTTCACCGTCCACAGGCTCGGCGCGATGTAACCCAGCCGTCCGTTTTCCTTCAGCAGCTGGAGGCCCTTTTCGATGAACGGCAGGTAGAGATCGAAATTGCCGCTCTGTGCACTCGCGTATCCCGGGATGTGCAGGTCTGGCCGGCCGTCGCGAATAAACTCCGCCATATCGGCGTGCACACGGCGGAAGTTTTGCAACTTCACATAGGGCGGGTTGCCGACCACGACATCGAACTTCCCGCCGGTTTCCGGGAACTGGGTGTCCCAGTCGAAAGTGTGGATACGTTCCCTTTCTTCCCGGTTGTAGAAAGCGAGATTGGCCATGCCTTTGTAGAAATTGCCGTCGATCAGACTGTTGCCATCCCGGATCGTGTGATCCAGCGATGATAGCGGTTTGTCGCTGCGGGCCGTGTGCAGCCACAGGGCCAGTTGCGCGATCTCCACTGCCGCCGGGTTGATGTCCACACCATAGATGTTCGCGCGCAGAATTTCGCGCACCAGCGTATCGTCATCGCGCGCGAACCGGTCTTTCAGCAGGTCGCGCCGAATCGCTTGCACCGCGTGCCACTCTCGCAGCAGGTGCCGCAAGGACGCGATGAGGAAAGCGCCCGAGCCGCAGGCCGGATCGACAATGGTAATCGCCTTCAGCCGCCCCTCGAACGCGTCCAACACGGCTCTGGACGGCAGTTCATTTTCCGACCAGCCACACTCATGCTTCAGTTCGGCGATGCGGGTTCCAAGCGTTTCTTCGACAATGCGCTCCACCACCCATTCAGGCGTATAGTAGACGCCGTCGCGCTTGCGCTTGGCCAACTTGTTGAGAGAGGGACGGTTCTCCGCTTCTGCTTCCAGAATTTCCAGCTCGGTGATGGATTGCTCGAAAATGCGGCCGAGCGTGTAGAGTCCGAGGCTTTTGTGATCGCGCTTCGGCGCGTCCTGCGAGGGTGCTCGCGCGAGCGCGTCTTCCCATCCGGATGCGTAGTTATAGTAAGCGGACAGATAAAGCAGCGTTTCCCGGTATGTGTAGAGTGCGGCTTCGTTCTCGCCCTGCTTCGGCTGGCAGAAGATACTGTTTGGAACGACCAGGCTTTCGAGATCTGGATCGGCTGCAAACAGGCCGCCGTTGAACTGATTGAGTTTGTGGTCGCCGAAGGCGCTGCCGTCGTTCATGGCGCGGAACAGCCCCAGCAGCCTTGTCCAAATGGAGTTTGCCTTCGGGTCGAAGTAGTTGTCCCTGCTTTCATGGACGAGAAAATCGCGTAACAGCTGGGGCGGGAAGCCGAGCGCACGGCCCATATCCTCGCAGTAGAAAATGAAAATGCAGCGGTCGAGAATTTTCTGCGCCAGCCGCACCAGGCGACCCTTGGTGTGCGGGAAGTTTGGATTCCACTCCACAAGGGCGCGATAGAGCCGCTCGCGAAAACGGCGATATTCGCCGTAGAACTCGTTTTCCAGTTCCCGCTGGCGCACCCATTGTTGTGCAATGAGCCCAACCAGCAGCGGTTTGCCACCCCTGGAGAGCAGCGTTTCGCGCTGAAACAGCTTCAAGAAAAGGAAGCGGTCGAAGCGCGCCTCTTCGGTTTGCGCGAGCAGGCCCGCGCCCTGAAACAGCTCCTGCGGCCGGATGACGAACGTTAGGTATTGTTGCGGGGCGCGATCATACCAGTACAGCCGGAACTCGTTCATGTCGGTGACGATGCCCCATGTGGGCAGCACCGCCTCGTTACCGAAGAAACTGCGGCGGCTTGCGCTCAGGTAATCGAGGCACTGCTTGACCGGCGGTCGCGTGTTGCCCTTGCGCTTTTGCGGCGCGTCGAGAGCGGAGCGAATGTCTTTGAACTCGCAAAGCACCTGCGGGGCATCCGGCAGGTGTGGATTATCGAACCAACCGATGGCCAGGTCGGCTTCGCCCGTCCCGCCTCTCTCGCCTGCGCCTTTCACCGCGTATTTCGGATGCAAATTGAAACCGAGTTTCTTCTCCTGCTGGCCTGCCTGCGTGTAGCCCCAGAGCTCGACAAAAAAGGTTTGCAGGAAGGCCGCTTCGGCCGAGGTCTCTTTCAGATCCTTACGCTCCGACCACAGGCGCAGCGTTTCGCGGAGCCGTGCTTCTTCCTGAGAGTCTTTGAAGGCTTCGTATTCTGCGCCCCAGACGGAGCGCAGAAAGGAGCGACCAAGGAAAGAGTTATGAAATTCGGACATAGGTTGCGGCGTTTGCGTGCCCGAATCGCTTCGATCGGCCAAAAAAAACACGCGCCGCGCGCGCCTGCAAACGGGAAGTTGCGCGGGCCGGTGAAACTCTGCACTGCCCCTGCTATGAATCCCGAGCGCCTCAGGATTCAAAAATGCGGCGTCTGGCGCCTGACACCAGCCGGAAGGCAACCGTGCATCCCTGCCCACGCTCGGCTCGCTGCGGGGCTTTTAACCGGACTGCGAAGCGCGGTTCATTCGGGAATGAAATCTGCGCCCTATCTGGGCTCGGAACGCACAATCGAGCGACTGCGTCCGACAGTTCGAATGGATGCGGGCGTGCTGCGGGATCGATTGCGCGCACGGCGCCGCTCTGCCGCTCCGTCGCATGGTTCAGCGCCTGGGCGCAGACCCCCTCGCGAGCACATTTCGACCTCCGGCGCGGGGAGGATGTTTGCGCGGAGCCAGCGCGGTTGCAATCTGTACCGTATCGGTTTATAGCCCTTCCATGGCGAAAGGAAAAATCGATGCATCACGAGACAGGTTACGGAAAGCCGCCGGTCGCAACGCGGTTTCAGAAGGGCCGGTCTGGCAATCCGGGCGGCCGGCCGGGCCCGCGCCGCGCCGTGGAAAAGGAATTCCAGGCGGCGCTCGAGAGCGCGCTGCTTTCCGGTCCCGCCGCCCTGTACTTCGGCACGGCGGAAACGCGCCTCGACGCCTTCGCGCAGGCGCTGGTCTGGGCTGCGGCTTCCGGGGATTGCGGTGCGGCGCGCCTTCTCTACGAGCTCCTGCCCGAGCGGGGCCACCGCGCCCGCTTTCCGGCCCGTGTCAGGCGCCTGCTCGAACCCGTCACCGCGTGAGGCTTGCGCGATCTCGGGAATATCCGGCGGCGAGGGAATGTTCGGTCACTATCCGTTACGGTTGTATCTAAAACCAACGTAGTCTATGCTGCTCTCCTGCATTCCAGACGAAGGAGAGAGCATTGGCCCCCACGGAGAAGCAAACCGATCCGGTCAACAGCACGTTGGCCGAAGGCGCCGCGCACGCGGCCCCGCGGCGGCGGCGCAAGTCGCTGCGGCGCCAGTTCTGCGAGGGCATCGAAGCGGCCGTTCAGGCGGAGCCCTCCGCCTTCCGGGCCACCAGGCCCCGCACGATGATGAGCCTGATGGTGCGCGAGCTCGTCAGCGCTGCGGGCCGCGGGCGCTCCGACGCGATCAGGACGGTGATGGGCTTCCTCGACGAAGCGGAAGCTCGGCGCAATGCAGCCGAAAGCGAGGGTGTGCAATCTCAGGGAAATTCCGCCGCGCAATCGCCCGAGCCGCGCTGGGAGTGGACCGAGACCGGCGAATGGGACTCCTCGGAGCGCGAGGCGCCCGGGACCGATCCCCACGCGCCCGACGCTTACACGTATCCGGAACCCGGTCAGGAAACCCACCAGGCGCTTTGCGATCGCCTGTTCACAAAATGCGTGCGCGCGTACGAAGCCGACTGCGAGGAAGCGGAACGCAAGGCGCGGCTCGCCGTCGAACGCGAAGGGCGCAGCGCTCCCCGGGCCGAAGCGGCAAACTCAGGGAATATTCCGGCGCCGGGTCCGCAAGTGCGGATCGCCGGGCGAATCGTGGAGGGGTGAGAGAGGCTCGCGGGTGACGCGCGCGCATGTCGTTTCCGGATTGCCGCTACCCGCGGGACCGACAACGAAGGATGGGAAGGGAACCCGGAAACGAAACTCACGCGGCGAGGCGGCGCTCGATGGCGTCCCAGATGGCATGCGCGATATCGCCCCCGCCGAACCTGCGCACCTCAATGATGCCGGTGGGCGAGGTGACGTTCACTTCGGTCAGATAATCGCCGATCACGTCGAGGCCGGCGAAGACGAGTCCCTGTTTCTTCAGTTCGGGACCGAGGCGTTCGCAGATCGTCTTTTCGCGGTCCGTCAGCGCGGACGGTTCGGCGCGGCCGCCGACATGCAGGTTCGAACGCGCTTCGCCCGCGGCAGGCACGCGGTTGAAGGCGCCGACGAATTCGCCGTCCACCAGAATGATGCGCTTGTCGCCCTTGCGCACCTCGGGGATGTAGCGCTGCACCATTACCGGTTCGCGATAGAATTGCGTGAACATGTCGAGCAGCGCGCCGAGATTCTCGTCGTCTTCTTTCACCCGGAAGACCCCCGCGCCGCCATTGCCGTAGAGCGGCTTCAGCACGATGTCGCGATGCTCGCCGCGGAATCGCCTGATCTCTTCGCGGTCGCCGGTGATCAGCGTCGGCGGCATCAGATCGCCGAACAGCGTCACGAACAGTTTCTCAGGCGCGTTGCGGACGTGGAACGGATCGTTGACCACGAGCGTCGTGGGCGCGAGGCGCTCGAGAATGTGCGTCGCCGTGATGTACGCCATGTCGAAGGGCGGGTCCTGGCGCATCAGCACCACCTGCATGCGCGCGAGGTCGGTGAGCGCCGAGGTTCCGAGCGTAAAGTGGTTGCCGGGCTCGGCGCGCACGGCGAGCGTGCGCACCCGCGCGCCGACGACGCCGTCCCTGAGCGAGAGATCGCGCGGTCCGTAATAGAAAAGGCTGTGTCCCCGGCGCTGCGCTTCCAGCGCGAGCGCAAAGGTCGAATCGCCAGATATATCGATCCGTTCGATCGGGTCCATCTGGATGGCGACGCAGAGTGTCATTGGTTCACGTCGTGCACTGCGCCGGCTTTCGGCGTTCTGCATAAATAGCCGAGCCCGACATGCCTCCGTCGTAGCCCGGAGGCATTTTCCTAGACGCGAGAACGGCTTGCGGATGCTCGAAGAAGGCACGCCCCCGTGTCGGCCAAAAATTTTTCCCGACGCGCATTTTGGGCCTCGCGGGGACGATTCACAAGGCAGGGATGCGCGGCTGCGCCGCCCAAAAAACAGCGGCTAAGGAAGGCCTTGATGGAAGGTTTCGAGCGCGGATTCCGTGGTGGCCGACGCGCGGTGTTGCCGCCGATCGGCGCGTCGATCGCGCGATCGATCGTTCTTTTTTAGCGGCTAAAGAGAGATGGGAGACGGCGGTTCAGAACGTATCGCGCGCGCCAACGTCGATTCCAGTGTCGATTTCGGTGCGATTCAGAGGCGGATACCGTGTAGCCGATGCGCTGGATCCGCGCTAGTCAGCCAGTCTCTTCTGCGCGATCAACTGCGCGGATCGGAACGCCTTGACCTCTGAGAACGGCAACTGCATGTGCTCGGTCTCACCCTATTTCAAGTACGCGAACACGTCCTCGAGCGATGCTCCGCGCGTCAGCATGGCGGCGATCTCGCGCGCGTAGCTGTCGTATTCGTCGTCGCTCGCCTCGTCGTAATCGCGGCCGTGCGTGATGCCGATGGGGTCCCATTCCCGCAACAAGATCAGACGGATTTTAGCAAAGCTCGCGTTGCGATCCATTGGCAAAATCCCGCTCTGATGTCACATGGGCGAGTTAACGAGGGTAGTGCGTGCATTTGTCCATCGGTGCGGTAACGCTGCAACCAAGGGCAGCAAAAATGCGCTTGTTGTACTCAGCCGCATAGCGCTTAGCCCGATTGTTAAATGAGTTCGGATCATTCTTGATGATCACGTCCGACGTTCCAGCTATCGGAACTATGCGAAATTTTTTCCGCAAAACTTCGTAGTCCCCTTGGATTCCCGGCACGTAAATCGCGATCCGGTATACACCACGCAAGGAAAAATCACCGTTTGCTATTGCTCGTGCCGCATCTCTCTGTGGGTGCGCAAAACGAACGGCATCAGGCGTTTTACCAGCTGTGCTGTTGTCGCAGGAGATCAAAAACACTGCCAGAACCGCAGCAGTCAACGTCATCACGGGTAGACGGCCAACGCATGGCGGGTTCGAGCTTTGGTTGATCATTGGCCCCAAATCTCTATCCCAGAGCCACAGCTTATCCCCGCTTTTGCACACTGGCTAAAGCTCGGATGCTGCGAAAAATCGGGAGTGCTGCTACTCGACGGATTGGTGAAATGGTTTCCCCCCTTGGGCGTGCTGGGTGGCGCATATTGCGTTCTTGCAGGTTGGCCCAACGCTCTGACGATTGGGTTTTCGTTTTGAATTACGTTACCCATTTGCGCAGGCCCAGTGTCCTGTGTGCCAGTAGCAGCGTGACCGATTTCACGGCCGACAACACGTTCATCCGTTGCAGGTATGGCACCTTTCGTGGTCGCGATTAGCGGATGGAAGCTGGGATCAATATCTATCTCGCCAGTGGGTTCGTATTTACCTGCCCAAGCGCTGTAGCTAAAGACGGCCCCGGTGCCATATTGGATGCCGGGCTGGAGCTTTATTTCCTCGGGGCTGCCGTGCCAGTACCACGGTCCAACGATTTGTGCGTTTAGCTGCTGGCCCCCCGGAGTTGCTAAGACCCTGGCTACGACTGCGGCGTAATGGGCGCGCTGTTGCGGCGTTCCCCCGGTCACTGTTACGGGTTGTTCCCACGGCCATAAGAACTCACCTGTTGGGTCTGTGTTGTCCGTCGGATCATTTCCGACGTAGGTGTATAATTTGCGTCATCGGATTCATGCTAACGGCTCCCGCTAATTCAATCGCCGCTTCAAGGCTTCGAGAGCGAGCGTCGCTTCATTGTGAAGCGCCGTGCCCGGCTTTGCCAGCGCAAGGCAGGTTCCGAGCGCGTCGCGCGCTGCGCCGAGCTCGCCCAGCTCCTCGTGAAACTGCGCGAGGTCCAGCCACAGATCGGCCTTTCCGGGCGCAATCAGCGCCATGCGTTGCGCAATCTCGAGGGCGCGCCGGAATTCGCCGGCCCGTGCGGCCCTGAGCTTCAGATTGTTTTCGAGACGCAGGAGAATGTCGATGTCTCCCACCGCTTCGACCGGATCGCGGTCTTCCATCGCCAGTTCGCGCATCGAGGGTGGCGTGCCGAGCGATTCCCGCTCGAGCGCCGCACCGCCGTTGAACGGATCGATCAGCGCGTCGGCCCCATGCACGCGGATGCGCAGGAGAAAATGCCCGGGCGAATTGAGCCCCGCCGCCTCGAAGCCCGCCGCGCGGCCAGCGTGCAAATAGAGGATTCCGAGCGCCACCGGCATGCCGCGCCGCCGCTCGATCACCGCGATCAGATCGGCGTTTTGCGGGTCGTCGTAGGTCACGCGATCGCCGTCATAGCCGAAGCGGCCCGCGAGCAGCGCCGCAAGCGAGCGCGCCGCCTGTTCGGCGTTGACGCAAAGCCTCGCTTCGAGCCGTGCCTGCCCGGCAATCTCGCCGAGATGCGCGACGTAGGGTTTCAGATCCCGGCCCCTGTGATCGAGCGCCGACAGCATGAGCGCCGCGCGTGCAATGTCGTGCGGAGCCTCGCGGGATTCGCCCAGCCGGCGCAAATAGTTTTCCGGATCGTCGGGAGGAAGGGACATGACGAAAGCCTGCCCTAGCCGCCGCCGGGACGCCACGCATCCTTGAGATGCGTCGGCCAGAGCCGCCCGGCGGAAAGGACGATAACATCGAAGCGCACGCCGCGGGGCGGCGGCCCGCGGAGCCGCGCCAGGTAGAGTTCGGCGGCGCGGGCGATGCGGTCGCGCTGGCGCGGCAGAAGCGCTTCGCGCGCCTGCCCGAGCGATCCGCGCGTCTTGACCTCGACGAAACAGAGAACGCCGCGCGGGCTGCGCGCCACGAGATCGATTTCGCCCGCATGGGTGCGAAGGCGCCGCGCGAGAATCCGGTAGCCCTTCGCCATCAGAAGGAGCATCGCGAGCGTTTCGCCGCGCCGCCCGCGGCGCTCGGCATCGCTGCGCCGCTCGAACGACAGGCCGGATGTCATGCGCCGTGATCCTTTTTCATGGCGAGCGCCCGCGCGTAAACTTCGCGCCGCGACATGTTCAGCGCCTCGGCGACGAGGTCCGAAGCCGCGCGCAGCGGCATGAAGGGCAGCGCGCGTTCGAGCAGCCGGTCCGTGCGATCGAAATCCGGTGCATCGGGCGGCGCGGCCTCGACGAGTACGGTGACTTCGCCGCGTGGCGGCGCATCCGCGTAGCTCTCCGCCAGCGCGTCCAGCCTGTCGCGGCGCACCTCCTCGTGCAGCTTCGTCATCTCGCGCGCCACGGCCGCGGGACGGCATCCGAGGACATCGCGCATGTCGCCGAGACTTTCGGCCAGCCTTTGCGGCGCCTCGAAAAATACGAGTGTGGCGCGGAGCGGCTTCAGACCATCGAGCGCTCGTCGCCGCGCGGCGCGTGCGGCGGGAAGAAAACCCGCAAAATGAAAGCGGTCCGTCGGCAGGCCCGAGACGACGAGAGCCGCCAGCGCGGCCGAGGCGCCCGGGATCGCGTGCACGGCAATTCCTGCGGCAAGCGCCTCGCGCACGAGCTTGTAGCCGGGATCGGAAACGAGCGGCGTTCCCGCGTCGCTGACCAGCGCAATGCGCGCGCCGTTCGCAAGCCGCGCGAGAATCGCGGGCCGCGTGCGCGGAGCGGAGTGCTCGTTGTACGATAGCAGCGGCCGCGAGATCGCGTGGATGGCCAGGAGCCGCGCCGTCATGCGGGTGTCTTCCGCGGCGATGGCATCGCAGGCGCGGAGCACGTCGAGCGCGCGAAGCGTGATGTCGCGCGCATGGCCGATCGGGGTGGCCGTCAGGTAGAGTCCCGGCGCGAACGGACTTGGCGATGGGGGCTTCCCCGGCGTAGCGTCGCTCATGTCATTTCTTGCGCGGGAACCGATGAGTCGCGGCCGGCAGCATGTAAGAATGTCCCCGGTCGCCCGCGTGGCCCGACAAATCTGCGCCATTTCCGGGATCATGGCGACAGTCGCACTCGCCGGCTGCATGACCACGCCGCCGCCCCGGCCCCTTCCGCCGCCGCCGCCGCGGCCGCCAGCGGTCTCGCAATATCAACCCGGGCATCCGTTGACCGGCGAACAACCGGGATTCCTGAGGCTCGGCAACATTCCGGGGGGCAGCGTTCCGGTCCGCGTCGGCATTCTTCTGCCGTTCTCGAACGGCTCGTCCGCGACGCGCGATCTTGCGGACTGCATGATGAAAGCGGCGGAGATGGCGCTGTACGATTCGGGCCGGCGCAACATTCTCCTGATGTCGGCCGACGAGGGATCGGGCGGCACGGAAGCCGCCGCCGGCGCGCGGAAGCTCCTCGCCGAGGGCGCGGAAATCATCGTGGGGCCGCTTTTCGGACCGTCCGTCTCCGTCGTTGCACCTCTCGCGCGCGATCACGGGGTGCCGGTCATCGCGTTTTCGACCGACCGCGCCGTCAGCGGCAACGGCGTCTATCTCCTGAGCTTCCAGCCGGAAAACCAGATCCGGCGGATTGTCTCCTATGCGGTCGCGCAGGGGCATAGCGCGATTGCCGCGCTCGTTCCGCGCACGGCCTACGGCACGCGTGTGCTCCAGGTGTTCCGGCAGAGCGTTGCGGCATCCGGCGCGCACGTCACCGACCTTGAGACCTACATCCCCGACCCGAACGCGATCGCCGCGCCGGCACAGGCCATAACGGCGGCACGCCCCGATGCGATTTTGATCGCGCAAGGTGGAACGCTGCTGCGCGATCTCGCGGCCACGCTCGCCACCGATGGCGAAGGCAGCCAAAAGGTGCAGTACCTGGGAACCGGAGTGTGGGACGATCCGCAGACCACGCAGGAACCGGATCTGGCGGGCGCCTGGTACGCGGCGCCCGACCCCGAAGCCGAGCGCGCATTCGAGACCCGCTACCGCGATGTGTATGCGAGCGACGCGCCGCCGCTCGCCGCGCTCGCCTACGATGCCGTCTCGCTCGTTTCGCTGCTCTCGTCCGGCCCCGCCTATCACCGCTTCACGCCAGAAGCGCTGACCGATCCCAACGGATTTTCCGGCATCGACGGAATCTTCCGCTTCGCCGCCGACGGCTCGTCGGAACAGGGTCTCGCCGTCCTCAAGATCGAGCCGGGCGCCAGTCCCGTTGTTATCAGCCCGGCGCCAAGGACATTCGAGCCGCCGGCTTCTTGACGGGTCTGCTCGCGTCGGCGAGTACGGACGTCACGCGGTTGAGGACGAGGCGTCCGGCCCGCGTTGCAAAGATCCGCGCGCCGCGCCGCACGAGCAATCCGTTCCCCTCGAGGTCGTCGAGAACCGCTTCATCGAAGGCGATGTTCCAGCGAACCCGATAGGCATCCATATCCAGGCCTTCCGCGAGTCGAAAGCTCATCAGCAGATGTTCGCGCGCGGCGTCTGCCGGCGGGACACGTTCGGCGGAAGAAAATCCATGGCCTCTTTCCGCGACCAGCGCGAGCCAGCGCTCCGGCAGGCGTTCGCACACGGTCGCGACCGGGGTGCCACTTTTCGCGATGCGGCCATGCGCGCCGGGACCGACGCCGACAAAACTTCCGTAGCGCCAATAAAGGAGATTATGGCGGCATTCGCGCCCCGCAATCGCGTGATTGGAGATTTCGTAAGCCGGCAGGCCCGCCGCTTCCATCGCCTCCTGCGTTGCTTCATAGAGATCGGCGGCGCGGTCATTGTCGTTCTGAACCAGCATGCCCGCACGTTCGAGCGCGGCAAACGGCGTCGCTTCTTCGATGGTGAGCTGATAGAGCGAGAGATGCTCGCTGCCGAGCGCGAGCGCGTCGCGAAGCTCGCGGCGCCATTCCGCGACGCTCTGCCCCGGACGGCTGTAGATCAGATCGACGGAGATATTTTCGAAAACGCCCGCCGCGAGGTGCGCAGCCGCGCGCGCTTCGGCCGCACTGTGGCGGCGGCCAAGAAAGGCGAGTGCGCTGTCGTCGAGCGACTGCACGCCCAGCGAAAGCCGGTTGACGCCCGCGCATCTGTAATCGCGAAACCGCGCGGCATCCGCACTCGCCGGATTGGATTCGAGCGTGATTTCGGCGTCTCGCGCAATACTCCAGCGACTTGCGATCGTCTCGAGAATGGCGCCCACAGCGCGCCCGTTCATCAGCGACGGCGTGCCGCCACCGAAAAAAACGGATGTCACCGGCGTGTGCGCGGGAGCGAGTTCCTGCGCCACAAACTCGAGTTCGCGCGCGATCGCGCGCTGCCAGGCATCTTCGTCCCGTTCCGCGCGCACATGGGAATTGAAGTCGCAATAGGGGCATTTCGCCGTGCAGTACGGCCAATGCACGTAGATGCCGAAAGCGCTCATGCCGACGCAGAGCCGCCAGACAGACGATCCATCAGCTTTGCAAAGGCGCGCGCGCGATGGCTGATCGTGTGTTTCAACACAGGATCGATCTCGCCGAATGTTTGTTCCATGCCGTTCGCCACGAAGATCGGATCGTAACCGAAGCCCCGTGTGCCCTTCGGCGGAAAACGGAGCCGTCCGTGCACCTCGCCTTCGAAAATTTCGATCTGTTCACCCGGCACGGCGAATGCGAGCGCGCAAACGAAGGATGCCTCGGGGCCATCCGTCGCGCCGCATCCTTTCAGTTCCGTCTCCAGGCGCATCATGGCGCGCGAGAAATCCTTTTCGGGCCCGGCCCAGCGCGCGGAGTAAATGCCCGGTGCGCCGCCGAGTGCCGGCACCACAAGGCCCGAATCGTCGGCGAGTGCGGCGAGCCCCAACGCATCGGCCGCCGCCGCAGCCTTCAACCGCGCATTTTCGGCGAAGGTGGCCCCGGTTTCTTCGGGTTCGGCAAGTCCCAATCCGGCCGCGGTCCTGGTTTCGACCCCGAGCGGGGCAAGCAGCGCGGCGATCTCCCCAACCTTGCCGGCATTGTGACTGGCTATGACGAGCGTCCGCGGATGTCTCATGCGAGCGCCCGCTTTTGCAATTCGATCAGCTCCGCGACGCCCTTGCGCGCAAGCCGCAGCAGTTCGCCGAACTCGTCGTCGGTGAACGGCGCGGCTTCGGCAGTCGCCTGCACTTCCACGAGACCGCCCGAGCCCGTCAACACGAAATTCGCGTCGGTATCGGCGCCCGAATCCTCGTTGTAATCGAGGTCGAGCAGGACCGCGCCCTGTCTGATGCCGCAGGAAACCGCCGCGACGTGATCGCGGATGGCGCGCTTTGTCAGCATGCCGGTCTGTTCCAGGAACGCAGTGCACTGGGCGAGCGCGACGAAGCCGCCCGTGACGGACGCCGTGCGCGTGCCGCCGTCGGCCTGGAGCACATCGCAATCGATCACGATCTGCCGCTCGCCGAGCGCCGTAAGGTCGACTACCGCGCGCAGCGAGCGTCCGACGAGACGCTGGATTTCCAATGTGCGCCCGGATTGTTTGCCGACCGCGGCCTCGCGTCGGGTCCGCTCGTGGGTGGAACGCGGCAGCATCCCGTATTCCGCGGTGACCCAGCCCTTTCCGGTTCCGCGGAGAAATGGTGGAATTTGGTCGAGCACGCTTGCCGTGACGAGCACGTGCGTATGGCCGAACCGCGCGAGACAGGAGCCTTCCGCGTGCCGCGCTGCACCGGCTTCGAGACTGATCTTGCGCATTTCATCGACCGCACGCCCGCTCGCTCGCATGACATCCCTTGAAGTTTGAAGTGGCGGCCGCTACCTAGCCTTGCCGCGCGGAGGGCGCAACGCGCGCCGTTCGTTGGCGAGAAAAGAACAGGAATTTCATAGGCTTGAAGATGGAGCCGGGTCCGATCGACGCAAATCAGGCGCGATTGCTGGTCAGTGATCTGGGCGAGCGTCCGCGCGAGGTTTTCCGGTATCTGGTCGACGCGTTCCTCGCCTCGGGGGAACCGGTTGGCTCGCGCACGCTGTCTCAGCGCCTGCCGCATTCGCTGTCGCCTGCCTCGATCCGCAACGTGATGGCGGACCTCGAAGCGTTGGGGCTTCTGTCCGCGCCGCACACCAGCGCCGGCCGCGTGCCGACCGAAAAGGGCTTGAGGCTGTTCGTGGACGGCCTGCTCGAAATCGGCGATCTGTCGCCCGAGGAACGCCGCACCATCGAGGCGCGCGTGACGAGCGCGGGCCGCGGCGTCGAAGACGTGCTCACCGAAGCCACCTTGATGCTGTCGGGGCTCTCGCATTGCGCCGGCCTCGTCGTCGCGCCCAAGCAGGACAGCGCGCTGAAACACGTGGAGTTTGTTCCCGTCGCGCCGGGCCGCGCGATGGTCGTCATCGTCTCTGAAGATGGACAGGTCGAAAACCGCCTGATCGAAACCCCGCTCGGCCTGCCGGTTTCGGCGCTCGGCGAAGCCTCGAACTACCTGAATGCGCGGCTCAGGGGCCGCACGCTCGATGCCGCGCGGGCCGAAATCGCCGCCGATCTCGAAACCAGGCGGGCCGAATTGAACGCACTTACCGCGAAGATCGTTGCGGAGGGATTGGCGGTGCTCGCGGAGCCTTCGGGGGCCGCGCCGGCCGCGGAGGAGAAAGTCCTGATCGTACGGGGCGCCGCCCATCTGCTCGACCGAGTCGAGGCCCAGGCCGATCTGGAACGGGTGCGCACGCTCTTCGATGACATCGAGCGCAAGAACGATCTGATCCGGCTGCTCGAACTGGCGGCCAAGGGCGATGGCGTGCGCATCTTCATCGGGTCTGAAAACCGGCTCTTCAGCCTTTCCGGCTCTTCGATCGTCGCTGCGCCTTACCTGAACACGCAAGGCCGTGTCGTCGGCGTCATCGGGGTGCTCGGCCCCACGCGTTTGAACTATGCCCGTATCATTCCCATGGTGGATCACACGGCGAAGGTCGTGGGCAGACTGCTCGCCTGAGGATCCAGGAGAACGCGTCTTGATAGCTGACAACGACAACGAAAATCCGGGGGGTACCCCGGCCGCGACGGACGGCGAGGCGGCAGTGGACGACCGTTCCCTTGAGGCCGAAATTGCCGACCTCAAGGAGAAGCATCTGCGTGCGCTCGCCGACGCGGAGAACACGCGGCGGCGTGCCGAACGCGAGCGCCTCGAGGCGAGCCAGTACGCGGTGACGCGCTTTGCCCGCGACATGCTCACGGTGCGCGACAACCTCAGGCGTGCGCTCGATCACGTCCCGGAGGATGCGAAAGCGGCTGCTGATCCTGCGATCAAGGCTGTTCTCGACGGTATCGAAGCGACGGAACGCGAACTCGAGGCAATCCTCGAGCGCCACGGCGTTCGCGCGATCGATGCGGCCGAGGGCAAGTTCGATCCACATCTGCACCAGGCGATTGCAGAGGTCCCGGCCGAGGGAAAGCCCGCAGGCGCTATCGTCAACGTCGTGCAGACCGGGTACCGGATCGCCGACCGCCTGCTCCGGCCTGCGATGGTCACGGTGGCACGCGCCGGTTCGCCGAAGGAGGCCGATCCTGACAAACCGCGCCAGCCGGAGCAGCAGTAACCGGGTGAGCGCGGCGACCGGCGCTCTACGTATTGTCGTCGCGGGCGCCGCCGGACGGATGGGGCGCGAGCTCGTTCGCACCATCCTTGCCGACAGCGCCTGTGTGCTCGTGGGCGCACTCGAAGCGCCTTCTCACGCCGAACTCGGCAGCGATGCCGCCTCGCTTGCCGGATGTCCTCCCGGAGGCGTTGCGCTGTCGGAGGATGCGGCGCAAGCGCTTGCTGCGGCCGACGCGCTGGTCGATTTCACAGCACCGGCCGTATCGGTGTCGCTCGCCGCGCTCGCAGCAGATGCGCGCATCGTCCATGTGCTTGGAACGACGGGATTTTCGGAGGCCCAGGAAGCCGGGATCACCGCAGCCGCCAAGCGCACCGCGATCGTGAAGTCCGGCAACATGAGTCTCGGCGTGACGCTTCTGGCCGCGCTTGCCCGGCGCGCGGCGCGCGCGCTGCCGGACTACGATGTTTCGGTTCTTGACATGCATCACCGCACGAAAAAGGACGCGCCCTCCGGAACCGCGATCCTGCTCGGCCGTGCCATCGCGGACGCGCGGAGCGATGCGCAGGTGGCATATGCGTCGCTGCGGGGCGGCACCGTGGTAGGCGAACACCAGGTGATCCTCGCGGGTCCTCACGAACGCCTCGTGTTGGCTCACGTTGCGGAAGATCGTTCGATCTTCGCCCGCGGTGCGGTCGCCGCCGCAAAGTGGGGGCAGGCCCGCGCGCCGGGACTCTACTCCATGGCGGATGTGTTGGGATTGGCGGAGTAGTCAATCGAACCGCGGTTCGCGCGCCCGCTGCAGGGCGGCCCTGAGCGCGCTGGCCACCGAGAGCTTCTGCGGCGGCGCGAGAAACGTCCCGATCTGGACGGCGCGTCCGTGGCTTCGGAGCGTGACGCCCGTCCCGGTCTCCATCGGCTCCTTGAGTTCGACCCGCACCCAATAGGGATTGAATTCAACGGGGGTTGCGGGACCGCGCGGTTCGTGGCGCTCGATCCGCAGCCTGTTTGTCGTCAGAGATACGTCCTCGTATCGCCGGGCTGCTTTGCGGCTCGCGAAGAAAGCCCAGGCGAGAAGCGCGACATCGGCGCCCATGAACGGCGTTATGGGCCAGGCGCCGCGCAGCAGGAACCAGATCGCAAATGCGAGATCGATGGCCGCGACGACGAACAGCACGGACAGGAGCGCTGCACGACTCATCGGCGGATTGGGTCTCAGCGTCACGCGGTAGAGAACTGCGCCTGTCGCACTTTCCATGGCCGTGCGTCGTCTCCGGCAGGTAGGGTCTCGCGACCTCTATGTTATAACGGGTGCCGCGGAATGGATGTTCCGCGCGGGCCGTAGATTGCGAGAGGGCCGATCTGGCGGGCGACCAGGCCGATCGGGCGGGGCAGGCGATGGCAAAACCATTTACGCGGCACGAAGCCGAACGCTTTTTCGAACGGCTGAAGTCCGCCACTCCCTCGCCCAGGACAGAGCTCGACTACACCAACCCGTTTACCTTGCTTGTCGCCGTCGTTTTGTCGGCGCAAGCGACCGACAAGGGCGTCAATCGCGCGACCGCAGCGCTTTTCAGGTCCGCCGATACGCCGCAAAAGCTCCTTGCACTCGGCGAGGAAGGTCTTCTCGCGCACATCCGCAGCATCGGCCTTTTCCGCAACAAGGCGAAAAACCTGATGGCGCTTTCGCGGCAGCTCGTGGAAGAGCATGACGGGCGCGTGCCCAAAACCCGCGACGCGCTCGAAGCGTTGCCGGGTGTCGGACGCAAGACCGCGAATGTTGTACTCAATGTGGCGTTTGGCGAGCCGACCATTGCCGTTGACACGCACATCTTTCGCGTCGCCAATCGCACCGGGCTTGCGCCCGGCAGTACGCCGCTCGCCGTGGAGCAGAAGCTCGAAAAGATCGTGGCGGAGAAATATCGCCTGCACGCCCACCACTGGCTGGTTCTGCACGGCCGCTATGTCTGCGTGGCGCGCAGACCCAAATGCCCGGATTGCGTCGTGCGGGAGTTGTGCCGGTTCAAAGCGAAAACGCCAGGACCGGTCTGAATCCGGCTCTCACGATGCCGGCGCAGGCGTGTGCGTGCGCAGCGAATCGAGGCATTGGCGGTCCGCTGCCATATCGCGTCCGCGCGGCAATGTTTCGACGTGCCGCACGAGGAGGACGTTGCCGTAGGGATAGAGAAAGAAGAACGCCTTACAGCCGGGACCGTCGTAGCGCCACGTCTCGACGGCTCCATCCTTGCGCACGAACGCGGGCGCACCGAATGCCACAACGAGCTGCGCCGATTGAAGTCCGGCAAGATCGGCGGGTTCGCCGGGCGGCGGCGTGTGCGGGAGCGCCACTTTGGGGGCGGGCTGCTGGATGGCGACGCGCGGGCCGGTAGCGCAGGCCGCGATTGACGCGCACAGTACGCCCACGACCATCCATTGCAGGAAGCGGGCCTTGCGCACGAGCAGGGTCTTGCGTCTCATCGTTCGGCGAGCGTGCGGATCTGGGAATTGGCGAGCGTGAGCTTGGCGATCGAGAGATCGCCGCTCCGCTCCAGTTCGGCGAGGAAGCTGCGCGTGCGCGATAGCACATCGGAATGCGCGGCTTCCCAGTGCCGGACCGAATCCGCGCCTTGCGCGCGCGTCGCGGGCTCCCGCGCAGGCGAGCCCGCCAGAGCCTCGGCCGCCAGCGCCCGCTGACTGGCAAACAGGTCGTCCACGACGCGTCTCACTGCCAATCGGTCCCAGTGTTCGCGACCGGCAATCCGGGCCGCCAGACCACGCAGGCGGTCGAGGCCTGCGGCTGCGCCGATCGCAAAATAGGCGCCGGCGACGAGATCGACGGGGAGCGCGCGCGCTTCGGCGAGCAGCACGATCTCGGGAGCGCCGCCCAGGAGAGGCAGCACGGCAATGTCTTCTGACAGCGCGAACGGCATACCCGTCTTTTCAAGCTCGGCAATCCGGCTCTCCGTCGCCTGGGCTTCGTACGGAGAAACGAGCGTCGAAAACGTCCCGCGCAACGCGTCGACGCCCGCGCGATAGCTCGTGATCGTGTCGCCGAGATCGGCCCGCGCCGGAACATTGATGAGGAACCAGAGGCCAAGCCGCCGCAGCAGATCCTGGATTTCGTCATGGGCGCCCGTCTGCACGGCCGCGGGGACTTCCCCGTCGAGCGAATCGATGCGCGCCTTCAGCGCCGAGAGTCCGAAGGCGCCCTCCGCCAGCACGAACGCCCGCGCGATCCGGGCCGCGGGCGCGCTCGATATTTCCTCGAGACGATGGACGAACACCGGCCCTGCCAGATTGACGATCCGGTTGGAAAGCACGGTGGCGACGATCTCGCGGCGTAGCCGGTGGTGTATGAGTTCGCCGGGAAGCCGCTCCACCGCAGTCGCGGGAAAATAGGCTGCGAGTTCGGAGGCGAAAAAGGGCTGGTCCGGCAGGTCGCTTGCCACGATCTGCGCGTCGAGATCGAGTTTCGCATAGGCAAGCAGCACCGCAAGCTCCGGCCGCGTGAGGCCGCGGCCCGCGAGCGCGCGGCGGTGCAACTCGTCCTCGTCGGGAAGAAATTCCACCGCACGGTCGAGCCGTCCGCGGCGCACGAGATCGCGAATGAACCGACCGTGCGAGTCGAGGTCGCGCGCGCTTCGCGACTCCGCCACCGAAATCGCGAGCGTCTGATCGTAATTGTCGCGCAGCACGTGGGCGGCCACATCCTCGGTCATGTCGTTGAGCAGCCGGTCGCGCTCGTCCTCGGACACGCCTCCGCGCCGCAAGGGACCGCTAAACAGGATCTTGATGTTGACTTCGTGGTCGGACGTGTCGACGCCCGCGGAATTGTCGATTGCGTCGGTGTTGATGCGGCCGCCCTTCTGCGCGTACTCGACACGGCCGAGCTGGGTCACGCCGAGATTGGCGCCTTCTCCGATCACGCGCGCACCGACCTCGCTGGCGTCCACGCGTACGGCATCGTTCGCGCGGTCGCCCACGTCGAGATTGCTCTGACTCGCCGCCTTGATGAAGGTTCCGATTCCGCCGAACCACAGCAGATCCACAGGCGTCTTCAGGAGCGCGCGAATCACATCGTTGGGAGAAGCGCGTTCGCTTCCGATTCCGGTGAGTGCCTGCACTTCCGGTGAAAGAACAATCTCCTTGCTCTTCCGCGAATAGATGCTGCCGCCCTTCGAAAGGCGTGCGCGGTTGTAATCGTCCCAGGTCGAGCGCGGCAGATCGAACATGCGCTTGCGCTCCGCCCAGCTCAGCGCCGGGTCCGGATCGGGATCGATGAAAATATGGCGATGATCGAATGCCGCGAACAGTTTCGTCTGTTTGGACAGCAACATGCCGTTGCCGAACACGTCGCCCGACATGTCGCCCACGCCGATACAGGTGAACGGCTCGCCCTGGATATCGCGACCCATTTCGCGGAAATGGCGCTTGACCGCCTCCCAGGCGCCCCTGGCGGTAATTCCCATCTTCTTGTGGTCGTAGCCGTGACTGCCGCCGGATGCGAAGGCGTCGCCGAGCCAGAAGCCGCGCGCCTGCGCGATGCCGTTCGCGATATCGGAAAAGCTGGCGGTGCCTTTGTCCGCTGCGACGACCAGATAGGGATCGTCGTCGTCGTAGCGCACCGTCGAAGCGGGCGGGACGATCCCGCCGTCCGGTCCGATATTGTCGGTGATGTCCAGAAGCGCGTGGATCAAGGTACGGTAGGCGGCAATGCCCAGCGCCTGAGACTCTTCGCGACTTGTTTGAATCGAAATCCGCTTTGGAAAGAACCCGCCCTTTGCCCCGACCGGCACGATGACCGCGTTCTTCACCTGCTGGGCTTTGACGAGGCCCAGCACTTCGGTACGGAAATCCTCGCGCCGGTCGGACCATCGTATTCCGCCGCGCGCCACCTTTCCGAAACGCAGATGTACGCCCTCGACGTCGGGCGAATAGACGAAAATCTCGTAGAGCGGCCGCGGCGCCGGCAGTTCTGTCAGCTTGTGACTGTCGAGCTTCATGCAGAAGTGCGACGGGTTCGTGCCGTCGGAAACGGGCTGAAAGAAGTTGGTACGCAGGATACAGTCCACGATATTGCGCAGGCGCCGGATGATCCGGTCGTCGTCGAGCGCCGGAACGTCGTGGAGCGCGAGATCGAGACGCGCGCGAAGCGCGTCGGCCCGGGCCTCGCGCTCCTTTCCTTCGGGGTCGTGCAGTGCGCGGAAAAGCTCGACGAGCAGGGCCGCAATGTGTGCGTTCCGGGCGAGCGCCTGCTCAATGTAATCCTGGCTGAAGGCGAAGCCTGCCTGGCGCAGGAATTTGGCGGCCGCGCGGAGCACGATCACGTCCTGCCATGGCAGCGCTGCCGACAGGACGAGCCGGTTGAAACCGTCGTTCTCCGCCGTGCCGGATAAGATGGCGTGAATCGCGTCGGTCAGTCCCGCCCACCTCTGTTCGGCAAGGCCGGAACCATCCGCGCATTCCATCTGGAAATCGAGAATAACGGCCTCGGAGGGGTTCGCACGTCCAAGCGAGACGGCGTAAGAATCTTCTGCAATGACCCTGAAGCCGAGATTTTCGAACACGGGCAGACAGGCCGAGAGCGGGAGCATGCGCCCCATCACGTAGAACTTCAGCCGCAGGGTCGAAGTTGCGTCGGAGGCTGCGCGGTAGGCGCGCGCCCGGACCGTGCCGCCGCCCTTTTTCATCTGTTCGAATTCGCCCAGATCGCTCACTGCTTCGTCGGGCGCGAACACATCGCGATAGCGCGGCGGGAAAGCACCGGCATGCCGCCGCAGCAGTCTGAGACCTTCCGTTTCCCCGTGCTTCCGGATGAGGCTCTGCGCAAAGCCATCGCCCCAGGTGCGGATCGCCGCGCGGATTTCGGCTTCGAGCTCGTGCACCTGCACGTCCGGCCGCGCACCCTTGTTGCGGCCGATGATGAAGTGGATGCGGGCGAGCTGGGTCTCGTCGATCGCGGGCGTTGCAGCCGACATGCGCCCGTCGAAGGCCTTCGCGAGAAGTCCATGAATGCGTTCGCGGGCGCGTGCATCGTAGCGGTCGCGCGGAAGGTACACGAGCGCCGAGACGAAACGGTCGAACCGATCGAAGCGCAGGAATACGCGCACGCGCGGACGCTCGCCCAGGCGCAGAACGCCGAGAGCGGTGGCGAAAATTTCATCTTCGCTCGCCTGAAAAAGCTCCTCGCGCGGATAGGTGTCGAGAATGTGCGCGAGAGCCTTGCCGTCGTGGCTGTCGGGGGGAAGGCCGGCGCGGCGCAGGATATTCGCTATTTTCAGGCGCAGCAGTGGAATATCGCCGGGGCGTCTGCTGTAGGCGCCCGACGTGAAAAGCCCGACGAACCGGCGCTCGCCCGAAAGCCGCCTGCTTTCGTCGAACAATTTCACGCCCACATAATCCATGTAGACGCGACGATGCACGACCGAGCGCTCGTTGGCCTTGGTGATGATCAGGGGATCGGGCTGGCGCAGGAACGCCCTTACTTCGGGTGGAAGATTCGCGTGCTCTGGGCCGCGCCCTACAACACGCGTCGCGAGGTCGGAAAGGACGCCGAGCCCGCTTTCCGGGATGGGTTCGAGCCGGCCGCCATCGACATCGCTGTAGGCATAGTCGCGACAGCCGAGGAAGGTGAGATGATTGTCGCCAAGCCATTCGAGGAAAGCGATGCTCTCGTCCAGAAGCTCGTCCGGAGCGTGCGGCGGATTTCGCCGGAGATTTTCGATCGTGCGCTCGAGCTGGTCGAGCATGCGCCGCCAGTCGCGCACGGCGAGCGCGACTTGCGCGAAGACGTTGCGCGCGCCGTCGAGCAGCGCCTGTTTGGCGCGCTCATCGAGTATCGGATCGAGCACGACAACGATGAGACTTTCGCGGACCGCAATGCCGGAAGCCGCGCGCGCGCCCTTCGCATCGCGCTTAAGCCGAACGATGGGATGAAACAGGGCGTGTGCGCGGATGTTGCGGGCGCCGAGTTCGCCCATAAGCGAGTCGAACAGAAACGGCATGTCGTCGTTGACGGCGAGAAAGACCGTTTCGCCGAGGGCGCCGTGCTCTTCGGACGGAATCTCGAGTATTTCGACGAGCGTTGTGCGTGCAGGACGCAGATTCGAACGCGCAAACACCTCGCGTGCGAGCGTCGCCAGTGTCTCGGCCGAAAACCGGGTGACATCCTCGGGGGGCGCGCTGCTGTAAAGCGTCTCGCAGAATTCCGCCACCTCGGGCGCACTCCGTTCCAGCCGGATTTGCGCCGATTTCACGCGCGCGGCCGCGGCCCGCTCTTCGTCGCGCTCCGCGGCGGCAGCGTTCGGGTCGTCGGAGCGCAATGCTTGAGCTTCCTGCGGCGTCATGGTGGTCCGTTCTTCGAGAACCGGGGCGCATGCGCCGGCAAAGCGGGTTTCGGCGCGACGGGTGCACGACATTAGCGCGGCTCCACGCCAAAAGGAATCTCCCCAGTCCCTCTCTCAACTCTGCTTTTGCGGGGCGGAAAGGATCGCCCGCAGGGCGTGGGCGATCGCGCGCGAAGAGGCGCGGCCCTTATAGCCGCGGTTCGGATCGAAGGTAACGATCAGCTTTTTGCCGTCCAGGGCGACAGCGGGCCGGCCGGCCATCTCGAGGCTGATCTGGCGGACCCTGCGCAACAGCTTTCCATGAGCGGGTGCGGAGGCTTCAAAACGCTCGAGGCCGCGCGCGACGTTGTCCATGGCCTCCATGGCGACCGTACAGGCCGCGGCATCCTGTGCCAGAGCATTCCAGTCGGCGGAGACAGCGAGATTCAGCCGCTGCGCGTAAGCCCAATGTTGGGCATCCTGCTGTGCCGCATTTTGCAGATCGGATACCGTCACCGGGGCGGGTGCGGGACGTGCAGAATCGCCCGTCCGCATGGCGGGCAGACCGCGAGGATCGGAATCCGTGTAAAGTGTGATGCCGCCCCACCCCGAGACGTGCACGGCCGTTTCGCCTGAATCATACTGGAGTACGTGTCCGCCGAGCGCCGCACTGTCCGTGTGCAGCACAAAAACTTCCGGAGAACTGTCGAAGCGAAGCAGATAATCGGGACCGTCCGCATCGAGCACGAAGCCGATGCGATCACCCGCCAGGTAGCGGCCCGGTTCGATGTGCCCCAAACGGTCGGACGACAGGCGCGCCTCCACGGCGGTTGCGCCTACTCCCGCCTGCGCGCCCGACAGGCCCATCAAAAAAACGGTCGCCGCGAAAAGGCCTACGGAACTCCTGATCATACGCCCGCAAACTGTTTGCTTTGCATCGGCCGCGCCGATGCCTCGCCGGTCTCTGAGCGCCGAATGGGGCGATTTTATGAAGCAGAGCGGGCGTTAGCGCTCTTCGCGGCCGCCGGGATGCGGGGAATTTGCGAAGCGACGAGCTCCCGCACCCGGCTCGCCGCTCTTGAAGGTCTCAAGGCCGAGCGCAAATTCCCGGGCGAGCGCGATTTCGGGTTCGCTGCCCTGCTGTTCGTACACGGACAACCTGTCGTTCCTCAGACAGGTTTGCGGAAATGCCGCGAGATCCTTTGCGAGCCGTTCGGCAGCGGCGCGTGCCTGTCTTTTCGGTACGAGACGATTGGCCAGGCCGATCGCATACGCTTCGGCCGCCTCCACCCCGCGGCCGGTCAGAATCAGGTCCAGACCACCCGGATTCCATGAATGCGTCCTTTTATCACTCCCGCGCCTGGCACAGAAACAAAATGCATGACATGAGGCGCAATTCTTCCTACAACGCGCCGCAGCACCGATCGAGTGTTTCCCGTGAGCCATCCGAACAGTTTCCGATCGCGAAAGGCGCTGAAGGTCGGCCAAAAATCCTACGCGTATTTCAGCCTCAAAGCCGCAGAGAAGAACGGATTGGGCGATACGTCGCGTCTGCCGTTCTCGCTCAAGGTTCTGCTGGAAAATCTCCTGCGACACGAAGACGGCGTGACGGTGACCGAAGGCGACATTCGCGCTCTCGCCGATTGGGCGAAAACCAGGCAGTCCGGTCCCGAAATCGCCTTCCGGCCGGCGCGCGTCCTGATGCAGGACCTGACGGGCGTCCCCGCCGTGGTCGATCTCGCCGCCATGCGCGATGCGATGCAGACGCTGGGGGGCGATCCCGAAGCGATCAATCCACTCGCCCAGGTCGATCTCGTGATCGACCATTCGGTGATGGTGGACAACTTTGGCCACCGGGATTCCTTTCGCAAGAACGTCGCCATCGAATATCGCCGCAACCGCGAGCGATACGCGTTTTTGCGCTGGGGCCAGCAGGCGTTTGGGAATTTCCGCGTCGTGCCGCCCGGTACGGGGATCTGCCACCAGGTAAATCTGGAATACCTGGCGCAGACGGTGTGGACGAAGCGGGTGAAGGATGAGCGGTCGCGACATGCCCTTAACTATGCATTCCCCGACACGCTCGTGGGAACGGACAGTCACACGACGATGATCAATGCGCTTTCCGTGCTCGGCTGGGGCGTCGGCGGAATCGAGGCCGAAGCGGCGATGCTCGGTCAGCCGATCTCGATGCTTATTCCCGAAGTCATAGGCTTCCGTATCTCGGGCAAGCTGCGCGCCGGCGTGACGGCGACCGATCTCGTGCTCACTGTCACGGAGATGCTGCGCAAGAAGGGCGTTGTGGGGAAGTTCGTGGAATTCTGCGGACCCGGTCTCGATGAAATGTCGCTGGAGGACCGCGCGACGATCGCCAACATGGCACCCGAATACGGCGCAACCTGCGGATTCTTCCCAATCGATTCGGAGACTATCCGGTATCTCAAGGCAACGGGGCGCACCGCTTCGCGCGCCGCGCTCGTGGAGAGTTACGCGCGCGCCCAGGGCCTGTTCCGGAAGCGCACTGCACGGGAGCCGGTCTTTACCGACACGCTTGCGCTCGATCTTGCGGATGTAGAACCGAGCCTGGCCGGACCGAAGCGCCCGCAGGATCGCGTCCCGCTTACCGCGGCAGCGCGAGCGTTCGCAGCCGCATTGGCCGAAACTTTCCACATAGAGGACGGTATCGACAAGCGCGTGGCGGCCGCCGGCGCAGACTACACGTTGGGCCACGGCGATGTGGTGATCGCAGCGATCACGTCGTGTACGAATACATCCAATCCAAGCGTGATGATCGGAGCCGGGCTCCTTGCAAAGAACGCAGTCGGGCGCGGGCTGACGGTCAAGCCGTGGGTGAAGACCTCGCTCGCACCGGGCAGTCAGGTGGTGACCGATTACCTCGAGAAATCCGGTCTCCGCGTGTCTCTCGATCGGCTCGGATTTCGGCTCGTCGGCTACGGTTGCACGACCTGCATCGGCAATTCGGGACCGCTGCTCGAGCCTGTGGGCGAGGCCGTCACGGAAGGCGATCTCGTCGTGACCGCGGTGCTCTCTGGCAATCGCAATTTCGAAGCGCGGGTGCATCCCCAGGTCCGCGCGAACTATCTTGCATCGCCGATGCTCGTCGTTGCTTATGCGCTCGCCGGTTCGCTCCGCGTCGATCTGACGACGGAGCCGATCGGATACGACAGATCCGGCGAGGCCGTGTACCTGCGCGACATCTGGCCCTCGCCGCAGGACATTTCCGCGGCGATGCGCCATGCGGTGACCACGGCGAGTTTCCGCAAACGGTACGCCAATGTTTTCGACGGCGGGCCCGAATGGAAAAAAGTCCGCGTCCGCAAGGGACAGACCTATGCATGGGATGAGCATTCGACCTACGTGAAGCACCCCCCCTATTTCGAAGGCATGACGGCCGCGCCGCCATCAACGGTCGACATCGTCGGAGCACGGGTTCTCGCGCTTTTCGGCGATTCGATTACGACCGATCACATCAGTCCGGCAGGTGCCATCAAGAAGGACAGCCCGGCTGGGCGTTATCTGCTCGACCGTGGTGTCGCGTACGAGGATTTCAATTCCTACGGTTCCCGGCGCGGCAATCACGAAGTGATGGTCCGCGGAACTTTCGCGAATGTACGCATCCGAAACGAAATGATGGGCGGGCGCGAAGGCGGAAATACCATCCACTATTCGGCCAAAAATCCTTCGGGCGAAGAGATGTCGATCTTTGATGCGGCGATGCGCTACCGCGGCGAACGCGTTCCGCTGGTCGTCGTCGCCGGAAAGGAATACGGAACCGGCTCGTCGCGCGACTGGGCGGCCAAGGGCCCGCGGCTCCTTGGCATACGCGCCGTCATCGCCGAAAGCTTCGAGCGTATCCACCGCTCCAACCTGATCGGCATGGGGATTGCTCCCCTTGTGTTTACCGATGGCAAGTCCCGCGAGGACCTCGCACTTACCGGACGGGAGGCGATCGACATTCGCGGTTTTGCCAGCGGCCTCTCGCCGGGTCAGCGGATGACCGCGCAGGTCACCCGCGTCGACGGCGTCGTGCAGGAGGTGCCTCTTGTCCTGCGCATCGATACGGCCGACGAGGCCGCGTATTTTCGGAACGGTGGAATTCTGAACCACGTGCTGAGAAACCTCCTCGGCCGCGGCGCGCGTTCCAGCCGGGCGGGCCGGCGATAGAGCCGGTCCCGGACCGGCCGTTCGCAATGCGCCCGGTCCTTGATCCTTCTCAAGTCGAAGTGACTGGAGGAATCTTGGGCGACAGACCTATTGTCCGGAGAATGAGGCGGCATATTCAAGCCATCTGGCTCTGTCTGGCGGCTTTCCTGTCGGTCGTGGCTCTTCCCGCCGACGCGGGTCCTCGCCGGCCCGTTGTGGTCGAGCTGTTTACCAGCCAGGGCTGCAGCTCTTGCCCGCCGGCCGACGCGTTCCTCGCGCGTCTGGCCGACCGCAAAGACGTCATCGCCATGACTCTGCCCGTGACCTACTGGGACATGCTCGGCTGGAAGGACACTCTCGCCAGCGAAGGGAATACACGCCGGCAGAAGGCGTATGCCGCGGCGATGGGCCGCGGGGGTATCTACACGCCCCAAATGATCGTGGACGGTGTCACCGATGTCGTAGGAAGCCGCGAAGCACAGGTGGAAGCCGCCATCTCAGCGCGGGCTGGCGATATGCGCTCCGTTCCGATCACACTCTCGGCGACCGGCGACACACTGCATATTGTGATCGGCGCGGCCAGCAAACGACAACACGCGGAAGCCACGGTTTGGCTTTTTCATATTCTGAGCCGGGCGTCGGTTCATGTGCTTGCAGGAGAAAATCAGGGGCGCAATCTCGCCTACAGGAACGTGGTACGCGATGTGCGGCCGGTTGGACTCTGGAAAGGGCAGGCGCTTTCGCTCGACCTGCCGCGCAGTGATCAGATCAGCGCACCGCACGATGGCGCGGCGGTGCTTCTCCAGGAAGGCGGCTATGGAAGGATCCTCGGTGCCGCGTTCCTGGCAGGACCCAAAACCAACCTCCTGCATTAGCCGCTGAAAGGGATATTTCTCCTGCTGCGCAACCCCTTGGGCAATCAGGCTTTGGCGAATTTTTAACAAAGTAACACCCATCATGCCCCACAGCCCGAACGCGCCGGGACAGGGAACCATGCCGAAACAGCTACTGCGCAGGGATTCCGTCGCCCCCGTCCGCGCGCTTTCCGCGATCGGCGAACTCGAGCGCTTCCGGCTCGCCGCGCGCGGCGCGGGAGACGCAGCTTTCGATTGGGCGGTCAACGATGACCGGATCGATTGGGACGGCGCCGTAGATATCCTGGCGCTCCACAGCCGTCCGGACAGGATGGGTTCAGGCACAGCCCTCCTCGCCTGGATGAATGATGCCGGACGAGAGCGGGTCGAGGCGATCGTGCGGGAAACCGGCCGCCACAACAGCTTTTTCGAAGTCGAGTTCGAAGCCCCGACGGCGATGGGATCCGCCTGGCTCGAAATGCGCGGCGTGCGCATACCTGGCTCGGGGGGGCGCACCGAACGTCTTGCAGGCTTTCTGCGCATAATCACCGAGCGCAAGCGAGAGGCCCACAGGCTTGCGTATCTCGCCACGCGCGATGAACTGACCGGACACCTCAACCGAACCAGCCTGCGTTCCGATCTTGCGCGCGCCATCGAAGTGGCGCGCACGGGCGGGGGAAATTGCGCCTATCTTGTCACCGTGATCGACCGGCTCGCAGCGATCAACGACGCCTATGGTTTTGGCGCCGCGGACGAAGTGATTGTCGCGGTCGGCGAACGGCTGTCGGCCGTTCTGCGCGACGGAGACGTTGTGGGCAGGACGGCCGGCAACAAATTCGGCGTCGTTCTGGCTTGCTGCGCCGAAGGCGAACTGGTCGTCATGGCGGAGCGTCTGCGCGAGGCGGTGCGCTGCGACATGATCGCGACACGGCGTGGAACCGTGGCCGCGACAATCAGCGTTGGTGCCGTGTGGCTGCCCTCAAACGCTTCCTCGGGCCAGGAGGCAATGCTCAGGGCGGAAGAGGCGCTCGACGAGGCGCGGAACGGCGGCCGGGACGGGTTCTGCACCTATCGCCAGTCGCCGCAGCGCGAGCGTGCGCGGCTGAAGCTCATGACGATCGCCGACGAGGTCGCCGACGCGCTGGGCTCTGATCGGCTCATCTTCGCCTATCAACCCATCGTCCGCGCCACAAACCGCAGTATTTCGCATTACGAATGTCTGCTGCGGATGGTTCGCCCGGACGGCTCCGTCGCTTCGGCCGGACAGTTCATTCCCGCGGCCGAGCAGCTTGGCCTTGTGCGTCACGTGGATCGCAGGGCGCTCGAAATGGCGGTTGCGAAACTCCATGAACGCCCCGACGTTTCGCTTGCGGTGAACGTGTCCGGCACGACCGCACGCGATCCGTCCTGGCTGATGTCGTTCATTCACTATGTTCGTGTGAACGACAGCGTTGCACGCAGGATCGTTGTCGAGTTGACAGAAACCGCGGCGCTCAGCGACTTCGAGGAAGGCACGCGCTTTGTGTCCAAGTTGCGCGACATCGGCTGCAAGGTGGCCATCGATGATTTCGGCGCCGGCTTTACCTCGTTTCGCAACTTGCAAATGTTGCGAGTCGACATGGTCAAGATCGACGGGACATTTATCCAGGGGCTCCCCGGTTCGCGGGAGAACCAGATTTTTGTTCGTACTCTCGTCGATCTGGCCAGACATTTTCATCTCGAGACCGTGGCCGAATGGGTCGGCTCGGAGGAAGAAGCTGCGCTCCTTTCGCAACTCGGTGTCGATTACTTCCAAGGTCATTATTTCGGCGAGCCCACAAGCATGCCGCCCTGGAAGGATGCCTGACGGAGAAAAGCTTCAACCGGCCTGTTTGCGGCCGTCCCGGCGGTCGGCGAGCTCGGCCAGTTGCCGCCGCATCTGTTCGATCTCGTTCTTGAGCTCGTTCACCTCGTCCGAGGACGCGGGCTTCGCGGACGCGGAGCCGTTTCCGGCATGCGAAGCGGACTCGGTTTCCCGCGCCATCGCGGCGAACGGCGAGAACATCCGCATGGTTCGTTCGTAAAGCGCGAGGTTCTGCCGCGCCATCGCCTCGAAGGCCTGACTCCCACCCCCAAACGCTTCGGCCATGCGGTGCCGCATGTCCCCCTGCTGTCGTGTGAAGCTTTCCATCGACAGCTCGAGATAGCCGGGAAGCAGGGCCTGCAGGCTGTCGCCGTAAAAGCGGATCAGCTGGCGAAGAAAACGGATGGGGAGGAGATTTTGGCCCTTCGCCTCCTCCTCGAAAATGATCTGCGTCAGCACCGATCGGGTAATATCGTCGCCTGTTCGCGCGTCGCGAACTTCGAAGTCCGTTCCCGCCTTGACCATCTCGCAGAGGTGATCGAGCGTCACGTAGCTCGATGATTTTGTGTTATAGAGCCGCCGGTTGGCGTATTTCTTGATAACCACCGGGTCCGGCGCGTCTGGATTGCTGTTTGTCACGATTCGACCGCTTGGAATTGGCCCGGGCATGACCGGACAGGGCAGCACAACACCACTTGTCCGGGCTGTCCAGCGCTTTCCCTGAGGCACAAATGCGCGGCTCCGGAAAACCCTCCAGGTTGCGCCGACCTGGATGGCGCCCCTTGCCCCGCATGGAACAATGCCCGCCCCGCAGTCTATGATGGGCGCCTTGGAGCGAAAACAGGACACGGGAGGACAAAATGAACCGGGTTGCGGTCGTCACTGGCGGCACGAGAGGCATCGGCGAAGCGATTTCGATGATGCTGAAGGAAGCAGGATACGGGGTTGCCGCGGTCTACGCGGGGCGGGACGATCGCGCCAGGGAATTCGGTGGCAGGACGGGCATACCCGCCTACAAATGCGATGTTGCCGATTCCGTGCAATGCACCGGCGCGGTGGCCAGGATATCGGCCGAGCTCGGGCCGGTGGATGTGCTCGTCAACAACGCCGGGATTACCCGGGATTCGACCATGCGAAAGATGAACCGCACCCAGTGGGACGAGGTGCTCGATACCAATCTCGGTGGGTGCTTCAACATGTGCAAAGCGGTTTGGGACGGCATGGTCGAGCGGGGTTTTGGCCGGGTGGTCAACATTGGCTCGATCAACGGGCAGGCGGGCCAGTATGGTCAGGTGAATTATGCGGCGGCCAAGTCGGGCATCCACGGCTTCACAAAGGCTCTGGCGCAGGAGGGCGCCGCAAAAGGCGTCACGGTCAATGCGATCGCCCCCGGTTACATCGACACCGACATGGTCGCGGCCGTTCCCGCCTCAGTGCTCGAGAAAATCGTGGCGCGCATACCGGTGGGGCGGCTGGGCCGCGTGGAGGAGATTGCGCGCGGCGTGCTTTTCCTTGTTGCCGACGAGGCAGGCTTTGTGACCGGTTCAACGCTGTCCATCAACGGTGGACAGCATATGTATTGATGAAGTGGGGTCGCTCTCCGAACTGCAGGTTCAGGATGTCGCGCTTGTCCGCGGCGAGCGCGTGGTGCAGCGCGGTCTGGATTTTCGGGCCGCCGCGGGCTGCAGCCTCGCGATCGGCGGGCGCAATGGCGCCGGCAAGACATCGCTCCTGCGCGCCATAGCGGGTCTTCTCGAACCCGCATCCGGAAGCATTGTCGTCCGGCTGAACGATGGCCGTACGATTGTGAGCGCAGACGAGCGCGGCTCGTTCGTCGGCTGGGTCGGGCACCAGAATGCCATCAAGCCCCAGCTTACTCCTGCCGAACATCTGGAATTTCACGCGCGCTATTTCAGGCGAGACGACCGTATTGACGAGGCGCTTGAGCGGAGCGGCCTTGCGGATTTGCGCGATGTACCGGCGCAGTATCTGTCCGCCGGACAGCAGCGTCGCATCGCATTCGCCCGCCTGATCCTCATGGGGCGCCCGCTTTGGCTGCTCGACGAACCGTTCTCCGCGCTCGACCTTCACGGCAGGGCTCTGGTTCGCGATCTTGTGGCAAACCATTGCGCCGGTGGCGGTGTCGTTCTCGCCGCCACCCACGAGCCGATCGGAACGGGAACCCCGTCGATCGAGCTTGCATGAGCCTCGTCGCTTTGGTGATCCGGGATCTGCGGCTTGCGACGCGTGCGGGTGGAGGCACCTTTCTCGCGCTTGCCTTCTTTGCCGCTACGGCCACTCTCGTTCCGCTTGGGATCGGCCCGCAGCTGCGGCTGCTTGCTGCGGTTGCGGCAGGGATATTATGGGTCGCCGCTGTCCTCGCCGCCCTCCTGTCGCTCGACAGGCTGTTCCAGGCGGATTTCGCCGACGGCAGCCTCGACCTCCTGTCGCTCGGCCCTCTGTCGCTGGAATCGATTGCGTTCGCAAAGATCTCGGCGCATTGGCTCACCACCGGGTTGCCTCTCACGGTGCTCGCGCCCGTGATGGCATTGCTTTTCGACCTCCCGGCTCGCGGCTTCGGAATTCTCGTCGCATCGCTGGCGCTGGGATCGCCGGCCGTGAGCGCAATTGGGGCAATCGGCGCAGGCCTCACCGTATCGATCCGGCGCGGCGGCCTGATTTTGCCGCTGCTCGTCCTGCCGCTTCTTGCGCCGGTCGTAATTTTCGGCGCAGGAAGCGTCAAAGCCGCGATCGACGATGTCCCGAATGCCGCTCTGCTGCTTCTCGCCGCGTTTTCAATTGCCGCCGTGCTGCTCTCGCCGTTCGCGGCCGCCGCGGGCCTCAGGCTCCATCTCCATGCGTGAAAAGGTCTAGCAGGCGCACGGATGTTCGCTCTCGCCAATCCCAGGCGCTTCATGGATTTCAGCGGGACAATTCTCGTCTGGATCGCTCTTGCCGCAGGCATTCTCATGGGCGTCGGGGTGTATTTTGCGCTGTTCGTCGTGCCGCCTGAACGCTTCCAGGGCGACACGGTGCGGATCATGTATGTCCATGTGCCGGCCGCGTGGACCGCCATGATGATTTACGCGATCATGGCGGCTGCATCGCTCGTCGCCATGGTCAACCGCCACCCGCTGGCCGACGTCGCCGCGCGCGAGGCGGCACCGCTCGGCGCAGTCTTCACCGCGCTGGCATTGGTCACCGGCTCGCTGTGGGGGAAGCCGACCTGGGGCACCTGGTGGGTTTGGGATGCGCGACTCACCTCTTTCCTTCTGTTGCTGTTCCTGTACCTCGGATACATCGCCCTTTGGAACGCGATCGAGGACGAAGTTCGCGCCGCCCGCGCTGCGGCCGTTCTGGCGATCGTTGGCGCGGTGAATCTGCCCATCATCGTGTTTTCGGTGGAGTGGTGGAACACGCTGCACCAGGGTGAAAGCATCTTTCGCGCAGGCGGTCCCACGATCGCACCGGTTTTCCTGTGGCCGCTCTTCATTATGGCCGCCGGCTACACACTCCTGTTCGGAAGTCTTTGGATCGTTCGCATTCGCACCGCCATCATTCGGCGCAGCATTCGCACGCGGCTTTCGGGCGCGCAGGGCAAATGATGCATTTCCTGCAAATGGGCGGCTACGCCGCCTATGTCTGGCCCGCTTACGGGATTACGCTGTTTGCGTTGGCAGCGGTGATCGCTTCGACCCTGCGTTCCTATTTTCGCGCCAAGGCGCTGCTTGCGGACATCGATTGCGGAGAGCGGCAGTGAGGCGGCTGCTTTACCTGCTTCCCGGCTTTGTCTTTGCCGGGCTCCTGTACTTGTTCTTTCATTCGCTTAGCGGGCCGCCCCCGGACGAACTGCCCTCGGCACTCATTGGCCGATCGGCACCGGCGATAAGGCTTCCCGCGCTGGACTCACGGGCGAAGGCGTTCGATTCGGCCGATTTGCGGGCCGGACACGTTACGATTCTGAACGTTTGGGCGTCGTGGTGCGTGCCGTGTCGCGCCGAGGCGCCTGCGCTCGCCGAGCTTTCGCAGACCCCCGGAATCGTGCTTTACGGGATGGTTTACAAAGACAAACCCGAAGCCGCCCGCGAATTTCTGAGCCAATTCGGAAATCCGTTCAGCCGGATCGATCTCGACGGCACTGGGCGCGCCGGAATCGAATGGGGAATCTATGGAGTTCCCGAGACTTTCGTGATCGATCCGCGCGGCATCGTTCGTCTGCGCTATGCGGGCCCGCTCACCGCCGAAACGCTCGATAACGTGATCCTGCCGGCGATCAGGCGCGCTCGGGGCGGTGATAGCTAGGACGTCGGCCGGCGGGCTTGCGCAGGGCCCGAGCCGCTCCTCCCGCAGCGTATTGATCGGCTGCCTGGGCAATCGTGGCGAGGCACTTCACAAATCGGCTGCGGTCGGGGGGCGCCAGCGGTTCCAGAAGCGCCCGCTCCGCGCGTTCGGCCGCGAGGCGCGCAGCCCGGAGAATGCGCCTTCCCGAGGGCGTGATCGCCACGGCATTGGCGCGGGCGTCCTCCTCGGTGCGTTTGCGCGTCAGAAATCCCCGCTCGAGCATGCGTCGCACCATTTCCGCAAGCGTGGAGCGATCGATTCCCGTCGCGTTCACGATTGCGGTCTGACTGACTCCTCCCTCGTGCTGTTCGAGCGCGCATAGCACGAGATATTGCTGCTTGGTGAGATCGCGGTCGCCTGTCTCGCGCACAAAAAGATCGCCATAGAACTGATTGCAGCGCCGCATGAGGTGCGCCGGCGTTCCGGTCAGTTCGACGCCACCGTTCCTGCCGTGTCCCTTCGAAGCCATGCACCCCCTCAAGACCGTGGCATTTTCTTCTTCTTGAATGCGCACGCGCAGTGGCACCAAACCCGGATCGCGCACTCCGGGCTGGCGATCCGGAAGGAACTCTAATCGCCTCGACTGCGCGCGACAAGATTTTCGTGCGTGACGCGACGAATGCCCTTCGCCGGTGCAGCGCAGATTGTGGTGGCGCGGGCCTTGGTCTTGCTATTCCTCGGCGCCGGAGCGGATTTCGTGCTTCAGGATGAGAGGGCTTTGGGCAAGTGCGAAGACGAAGATAAGCGGCAGCACCAGCCACACTTTGAAGTAAACCCAGGTGGACGTCGAGAAGTCGCGCCAGACGAATTCGTTGAGTGCAGCCAGCAGGAAAAAAAAGACCGCCCAGCGCCAGGTGAGACTGCGCCAGCCGGCATCGCTAAGCTGGAACGCGTGCGAGAACACATGCTTGATGAGCAGTTGCTTGAAAAGCATTCCGCCGAGCAGCAGCAGGCCGAACAGCGCGTAGAGAACGGTCGGCTTCATCTTGATGAAATCGGCGTTGCGCAGATAAAGCGTGAGTCCGCCGAAAACGAGGACGAGAACGGCGGTGAAGAGCGGCATCGGAGCCAGCCGGTGCTCGCGCACATAGCCGAATCCCAAAGCCGCGAGCACGGACACCATGAAGCAGCCCGTCGCGACGAATATCCCGAACGCTTCGTAAGTGCCGAAGAATACGACGAGCGGCCCGAGATCGAGCGCCAGACGGCTGAAATAGGAGGATTTGTCCAGCGCGCTCATGCGGTTCCTGTCAGTGCCGCGGCAAAAGTCGCAGCGCGGAATTCCTGGAGATCGTCTTCGCCTTCACCGACGCCGACGAACGGTACCGGCAGTTCGAAACGGTCGGCCAGCGCGACCAGAATTCCGCCCTTGGCCGTTCCGTCCAGCTTGGTCATCACCAGACCCGTCAGCGGCACCGCGGCCTTGAAAACCTCGACCTGCGAAATGGCGTTTTGCCCGGTTGTCGCGTCGAGCACCAGGAGCACCGAATGTGGCGCTTCCGGATCGAGTTTGCGGATGACCCGCACGATTTTTTCGAGTTCGGCCATCAGCCCGGCCTTGTTCTGCAGTCGACCGGCCGTGTCGACGAGAAGCACATCGGCGCCTGCCTCGCGCGCACGAAGGACCGCGTCGAACGCCAATCCGGCGGCGTCCGCGCCGGCATTGCGAGCGAACACTTCCGCACCTGTCCGGGTACCCCAGATTTGCAACTGTTCGATGGCTGCGGCGCGAAACGTGTCACCCGCTGCCAGCATCACCTTCAAATCCTCGCTCCGCAGGCGGCGCGCGAGCTTGCCGATTGTGGTCGTTTTTCCCGTTCCGTTCACGCCCGCAACCAGGACAACAAACGGCTTTTTCGTCCTGTCGATCACGAGTGGCGCCTCCGCCGGCTTGAGCAGCGCCGCGATTTCGCGCGCGAGAATGCTGCGCAATTCGGCTTCGGAGATTTCGGCGTCGTAGCGCCCTCTTGCCACGGCCGCGGCAATATTCGCGGAGCGGATCGTTCCGATATCGGCTCGTACCAGAGCTTCTTCCAGTTCGGCGAGCGTCTCGGCGTCCAGCTTTTTCTTGGTAAAGATTCCCGTGAGGCCAGACCCGAGCGCGTTGGCGCTGCGCGACAACCCCGACTTCAGCCGCGCCAGAAAGCCGGCCCTGGGCGCTTCGGATTCGACGCTCATGAAAACGGGACCGCCGTCAACTGGTCGTGTCCTGCGCCGGTTATGCGCACGGGCAGAAGATCGCCAGGGCCGGCCGGTCCGTCGAAACGAACCGGGGCATAGCAGGGGGTACGACCGCGGCCCCGTTCCTCGACATGCAAAATTTGTCTGCTGCCCACGAGATCATCGAACCGCGCGCGAAGCCTTTGCGAGCCCTTGGCGCGCAGGCGCGCCGCACGCTCTTTCACGATGGCGCGGGAGACCTGCGGCATCCGCGACGCTGGCGTAGCCTGGCGTGCGCTGAAGGGAAAAACATGCAGGAACGTCAGCCCCGCCTCATCCACGAGAGCGAGCGTGTTCGCGAACATGGCTTCGGTTTCCGTCGGAAAGCCCGCGATAAGATCGGCGCCGAATGCCGCCTCCGGTCTGAGCCGCTTCACCTCGTTGCAAAATTCGATCGTGTCCTGCCGCGAGTGGCGGCGCTTCATGCGCTTGAGGATCAGATCGTCCCCCGCCTGCGCCGAAAGGTGGAAATGCGGCATCAGCCGCTCCTCTTCGGCAATTGCACGCAGAAGCTCGCGGTCGGCCTCCACGGAATCGAGCGAGGACAGGCGCAGGCGCGCGATCTCCGGTACGAGCCGCAGGATCTTGCGGACAAGGATGCCGAGTGAAGGCAGTCCCGGCAGATCCGCGCCATACGCGGTGAGGTCGACGCCCGTCAGCACGATTTCCTTGTAACCGTGTCGCGCAAGCCTTCGCGCTTCTGCGATTACGGCGCCCATCGGCACGCTGCGGGAGGGGCCGCGACCGAAGGGAATGATGCAGAAGGTGCAACGATGGTCGCAGCCGTTCTGAATCTGCAGGAATGCACGGGTACGGCCTTCGAAGCCATCGACGAACTGCGCCGCAGTTTGCCTGACGGAATGAATGTCGTTGACGCGCACGCGTTCGGCGGCCGCGACTCCGAAATCGCGGTAGCTCGCGGCTTCGAGTTTTTCCCGGTTGCCGAGCACCAGGTCGACTTCCGGCATGGCCGCGTAGGTTTCCGGCTCGATCTGCGCAGCGCAACCCGTCACGATGATCCTGGCGGTGGCGTTGGCGCGGCGGCGGCTTCGGATCGCCTGGCGCGACTGGCGCACGGCCTCGGCCGTTACCGCGCAGGTGTTGAAGATCACCGCGTCACTGAGGCCCGCTTCCAGTGCACGCGTTCGAATGACTTCGGATTCGTAGGCGTTCACCCGGCAGCCGAATGTCACGACTTCGGGCCCGCTCACGCGCGGTTCTCCAGTACCGTCAGGTCAATATCTCCCGTGAATGCAAGGCTTGCCGGACCGGTCATCAGGATATGATCGTCCTCGGGACGCCACGCAACGTCGAGTACGCCGCCGTCCAGCACCACAGAAGCGGCACGCGGAGATAGCCCGCGGCGGTGCGCGGCAGCAAGCGTCGCGCAGGCGCCGGTGCCGCAGGCCTGTGTAATGCCTACGCCCCGTTCCCATACCCGCATGCGCAGGCGACCGGGCGCAATCACAGATGCGAATTCCACGTTCGTACGCGCCGGAAACAGTTGGTGATGCTCGATCTGAGGGCCCAGCTCCGCGAGCGGAATCTGGTCGGCACGGTCGGTGAAAATCACGCAATGCGGATTGCCCACGGAAACGGCCGCGGCAATCCAGTCCTGACCGCCCGCGCGCACGGAAAGCGTGTCCGTCGCCAGTTCGCGGGACAATGGAATGTCACGCCAGCCGAATTTCGGCTGTCCCATGTCCACAGCGATCATTCCGGCCCCGCCGTCGCGACAGGCGAGCGGACCGCCGCGCGTCTCGATGCGCACGCAGTCCTCGCCCTTTTCCGCCATAAGGAGCTGTGCCACGCAGCGCGCCGCGTTGCCGCAGGATTCGACCTCGTCGCCGTCGGCGTTGAAAATCCGCATGAAGACATCGGCGCCGCTCTTCGCCCGCTCGATCACGATCACCTGGTCGCAACCGACGCCGTGCCGGCGGTCGGCGATCAGGCGCGCAAGCGCTTCATCGAGCGCGATGCGGCTCTCGCGCGCGTCGAAAACAACGAAATCGTTGCCCAGCCCGTGCATCTTGTAGAAGGCCGTCATGGCAACGCTTATAGGGTGAGAACACCGGCCGCGCACCCGGGATGCCCGCGGTTTGACTTCCAGCCGGTCGAAGCCTAAATCCCCGCGCGATCCGGAAAGGCATTCGGCCTTCCGGTCCCGGGCGCGGCCCGGGATCGCCCCCAGGCAGCGCGGATGCGCCCCCTGGGGCGCTTGTGCTTTGGGATCGAGATGTTTGAATCGCTTCAGGACCGCCTCGGCGGTGTTTTCGACGGGCTCAAGGGTCGCGGCGCGCTCAGCGAAGCCGATGTCGAACAGGCGCTCGTCGAGGTCCGCGCGGCGTTGCTCGATGCCGACGTAGCGCTTCCCGTAGTTCGGGATTTCATCGACAGGGTGCGTCCGCGCGCGACGGGCGAATCCGTCACCCGCTCGGTCACGCCCGGTCAGCAGGTCGTCAAGATCGTCCACGATGCGCTCGTTGAGACGCTTGGCAATGCCAATGAAAGCCTCGATCTCGGCAGCCCGCCCGCACCCATCCTGATGGTCGGTTTGCAGGGCTCCGGCAAGACCACGACGTCGGCCAAGCTCGGGCTGCTCCTGCAGAACCGCGACAAGAAGCGCGTGCTGATGGCTTCGCTCGACGTGCGCCGGCCCGCAGCGATGGAGCAGCTGAAAATCCTCGGCGAGCAGACAGGTGTGCCCACGCTGCCGATCGTCGCGAACCAGCTTCCCGTCGATATCGCGCGCCGCGCGCTCGCCGCCGCCCGCGTCGGCGCTTACGATGCGCTGATCCTCGACACCGCCGGCCGACAGCACATCGACGAAGGCCTCATGGCCGAGGTGGCGCAGGTGCGCGATGCGGTGAAGCCGCACGAGACACTGCTCGTGGCCGACAGTCTCACGGGCCAGGACGCGGTCAACATCGCCAGGGCGTTCAACGAGCGCGTGCGTATCAGCGGCATCATCTTGACGCGAGCCGACGGCGACGCGCGCGGTGGCGCCGCGCTTTCGATGCGCGCGGTCACCGGCGCGCCGATCAAGTTCCTCGGCGTCGGGGAAAAGCTCGACGCGCTCGAAGCCTTCCATCCCGATCGCGTTGCCGCGCGCCTTCTCGATATGGGCGATGTGGTGAGCCTCGTCGAAAAAGCCGCCGAGACGGTCGATCGCGAGAAGGCCGAAAAGCTCGCCCGCAAGATGAAAAAGGGCGAGTTCGACATGGACGATCTCGCCGAACAGCTCCGCCAGATGCGCAAGCTCGGCGGGATGCAGGGTGTGCTGGCGATGCTTCCGGGCGTAGGCAAGGTGAAGGAACAACTCGCGCAGGCCGGCTTTGACGACAGGCTGCTCAAGCGGCAGGAAGCAATCATCCAGTCGATGACGAACAAAGAGCGTGCGAAGCCCGATGTGCTCAATGGTTCGCGGCGCAAGCGTATCGCGAAGGGCGCGGGCGTCGAAGTCTCCGAGATCAACAAGCTCCTCAAGATGCATCG
Organism: Rhizomicrobium sp.; assembly: GCA_050728995.1. Classification (GTDB taxonomy): domain Bacteria; phylum Pseudomonadota; class Alphaproteobacteria; order Micropepsales; family Micropepsaceae; genus Rhizomicrobium. Next base: position 54,392 of record JBOHKH010000016.1, read on the forward strand.
CCAGATGGCCGACATGATGAAGCGCATGGGCAAGCTCGGGAAGCGTGGTCTTTTCGGCGGCATGGGCGGCATGCCGCAGCTCCCGCCGGGCTTCATGCCGGGAGGTCGGTGAACATCTCCCGTGTTGGTATTTTGTTAGTTCGGGCAGAATCGGAAGGAAGGAACGTCAATGGCACTGAAGATCAGACTGTCCCGGGGCGGCACCAAGAAGCGCCCGCATTATGCGATCGTGGTCGCGGATTCCCATTCGCCGCGCGACGGCCGGTTCATCGAGAAGATCGGATATTATAATCCGATCCTGCCACGCGATCATGCAGACCGGCTGAAACTCGATCTGGACAAGGCGAAGACCTGGGTGGGAAAGGGCGCGACGGCGAGCGATCGCGTGCATCGCTTCCTTTCCGATGCGGGGCTCGTGCAGCCGCTGAAAAAGCAGAACCCCGAAAGGGCGAAGCCAAAGAAGAAGGCGCAGGAACGCGCCGCGGCAGCGGGCGCATCGGCACCGCAGGCGTAAACTTTCTGGCGTTCGCTCGCATGAGGGGCGAAATTCTCCTCGGTGTCGTCATTGGCGCGCAGGGCCTCACGGGCGAGGTTCGCGTCAAGACGTTCACCGAGACGCCGGAGCGGATCGCGGCTTACGGCCCCTTGCGAACGGAGCGCGGACACGTGCTGAAGGTCGCCGCAGCGCGAACGGCGAAGTCCGACACGGCTGTCGTGCGATTCAACGGCGTCGACGATCGCTCGGCCGCAGAGGCGCTCGCCGATACGAAGCTCTTCGTGGCGCGCGCCGCACTTTCACCGGCAGCGGAGAACGAATTTTATCACGCGGACCTGATCGGCCTGCGCGCGCAGGACGGCGAAGGACGCGTCGTCGGCGAAATCCGGGCCGTCCACAATTTCGGCGCTGGCGACGTGATCGAAATCGAGCGGGGCGGAGGCGGCACGCTGCTTCTGCCGTTCACCAGGGATTTCGTTCCCCACGTCGATCTTGCGGGCAACGTCGTGACCGTCGCCGAGCCCGAAGACTCCGAAGCGGAGGCAAAGCGGGGAATCGAATGACCCTCCGTCAAGCTCAGGGTGAGGCAAAAAATCGCTCTCATGTCGAGCACGTCGAAGCATGGAAGGCGACGGTGCTGACGTTGTTCCCGGCGATGTTTCCGGGACCGCTCAATGCGTCGCTGATCGGGCAGGCACGCGAACGCGGGCTTTGGTCGCTCGAGGTCGGCGACATCCGTGACCACGGGATCGGCCGCCATCGCAGCGTGGACGACACGCCGGCGGGCGGCGGTCCGGGCATGGTGATGCGGGCCGACGTCGCGGCCGCTGCGCTCGACGCCGCACGAGCGGGCAATCCCGGCGCGACGGCCATCTATCTCTCCCCGCGCGGCGCCCGGCTCGACCAGGCGCGCGTCCGCGCGCTCGCCGCATCGCCCGGCCTCCTGCTTCTGTGCGCGCGGTTCGAAGGGCTCGACCAGCGCGTGCTCGAGGCTCGCGCCATCGAAGAGATATCGCTCGGCGATTTCGTGCTGGCCGGCGGCGAAATCGCCGCCATGGCGCTGATCGAGTCCTGTGTCCGCCTCCTTCCAGGCGCGCTCGGCTGCGAAGCCTCGAGCGAGCAGGAAAGCTTCGAGCAAACGATCCTTGAATACCCGCACTATACGCGGCCATCGAGCTTCGAGGGCCGGGACATCCCGCCCGTTCTGCTGTCAGGCCATCACGAGGCTATCGCACGGTGGCGCCGGGAACAGGCCGAAGCACTGACCAAAACGCGCCGGCCCGACCTGTGGGCCCTCTATGAAAGACCGCGCGGGTAGGCTATAGGGCGCCCCTTCCCGCGCGACCCGCCGATGGAGACGGACATGAACCTCTTGAAACAGCTCGAGGCCGAGCAGATGAGCGCCCTGCGCGGCAAGAAGGCGCTGCCGGATTTCCGGCCGGGAGACACAGTCAAAGTCAATGTCAAGGTTGTCGACGCGACCTTCGACGAAAAGACCAAGCAGATGAAGACGCGCGAGCGCCTGCAGGCGTTCGAGGGCGTGTGCATCAGCCGCGCCGGCGACGGCATCAACGAAAGCTTCACCGTGCGCAAGCTCTCCTACGGCGAAGGCGTCGAACGCGTGTTCCCCATCTATAGCCCGCTCGTCGATTCCGTGCAGGTAGTGCGCAAGGGCAAGGTTCGGCGCGCGAAGCTCTATTACCTGCGCGGACGACGCGGCAAATCCGCCCGCATCGGCGAACGCATCGAGCGCGAGAGCGGAACCGCAGGCCCCGCGTAACAAGTTACCTCCCCTTTTGAGGGGAGGCCGAAATTTTCGCAGCGGATGAGGCGGAGGAAATTCGGGAAGGGGTGATGTCCGCGCCGCCCCGCAATATTCAAAACGCTGTTTGCGGAAGCGATCGCCTCTCCATGAAAATCGTTCGCGGGAAAACGCGCGCACGATCTTCAACCCTCCCAATGGGGAAGGGTGAAACAGGGTGGTGATCCACACACCTTCTCGCGGACACCTGCTCCGCCTTTTGGGCGCGGGCTTTGGCGTGGCCGTGGGTATTGGCGAGATGATCGGCTCGGGCATCCTGCGCTCGCCGTCCGCGATCGCCGGATCGCTCCACGATTCGGGCATAATCATCGCGCTGTGGTCGTTCGGCGCGCTGCATGCGCTGCTTGGCGCCAACCTTCTCGCCGAAATGGGCACGGCGCTGCCGCAGGCGGGCGGCATGTATGTCTATGCACGACGCGGGCTTGGCGATGTCGCAGGCCTCGTCGTCGGCTGGACGGTTTTCGCTTCCCATATTGCGGGCATCGCGGCCGCTTCGGTGGTTTTCGCAGATTTTCTGGGCCTTCTGTGGCCCGCCGCGTCGGCGCACACGGCTGCCGTAGCGGTCGTCCTGCAATGTGCACTTTACGGCCTGAACGCGGTTGGGCTCCGCGAAGGCCGCTTCGTGCAGGCGGTGACGAGTTTTGCCAAAGCACTGTTGCTCACGGCCTTCGTGGGCGCCGCCTTTTGGGTGGCAATACGTGGCGGGATCTCCCGGCCCGGCTTTCCCGTCCATTTCGCAGCGGCAGGGCTTTTTGCCTATGTCGGCGGCTATCAGCTGATCGTCGGCGCTTATGCGGGCTGGGCGACCCCGGTGTTCTTCTCCGAGGAAAATGTTGCGCCGGAGAGGAGCATCCCTCGTGCACTGCTTATTGGAATCCTGATCGCGGGCGGATTGTACGTGCTTGTCAATGCGGCGCTTCTCGCCGCGCTCGGGACGGCGGGAACGGCGGCATCGAGTCTTCCTTTCATGGTCGTCCTGAGCCGCGTGGGCGGAACGGCCGTGTCGCTTCTGTTTCTCGTCGGCGGAATGGTGACGGTAACGAGCTGCGCCAACGCCAACATCATGGTTGCGCCGCGCATCCTGTTCGCGCTGTCGCGCGACCGGCTCCTGCCTTCCGCACTGCAGGCGGTCAACGGAGGCGGCAGCCCCTATTTTGGATTTGCTCTTACCGCCGTGCTCTCCCTGATTCTCGCCACAACGGGTGGCTTTCGGCTGGTATTCGGGCTGATCGGTACGCTGAGCGAGGCATCAGCAGTGATTACCGATCTCTCTTTTTTCGCACTCAGGCGGCGCGAGCCGGATCTGCGGCGGCCGTTCCGGGCGCTGCTCTCGCCGTGGCTACCCGCGCTCGCGGTGATTATCGATGGTGCGCTGCTCGTCCTTTTCGCGGCTTCGGACCTCAATGGTGCGATCGTCGCCGCCGCTCTGTGTCTCGTCTGCGTGCCACTCGCGCTTTTCGCGCGGCGCGCGCGCCTGCGCATCGCCTGATCGCACGGCTTGCCTGCGGGCGGTCAGGGCGCTACCTAGCCGACGCCTCTCCCCGAAAGGACCTCTCCATGCCGCGCAGAAAAATCGCCTTGATTGGCGGCGGCCAGATCGGCGGCACGCTCGCGCATCTCGTGGCGATCAGGGAACTGGGCGATGTCGTGCTGTTCGACGTCGTGGAAGGATTACCGCAGGGCAAGAGCCTCGATCTCGCGCAGGCCGGACCGATCGCAGGTTGCGACATACGGCTCACGGGCACGAATTCCTATGCCGATATCGGCGGCGCCGACGTGGTGATCGTCACCGCAGGCGTGCCGCGCAAGCCAGGCATGAGCCGCGACGATCTCCTCGGCATCAATCTCAAGGTGATGGGGGCGGTGGGCGAAGGCATCCGGGCCCACGCGCCGGACGCGTTCGTCATCTGCATCACCAATCCGCTGGACGCGATGGTGTGGGCGCTTCGGCGGCTTTCCGGCCTGCCGCACCATAAAGTCGTCGGCATGGCCGGCGTGCTCGACAGCGCGCGCTTCCGTCATTTTCTCGCCGAAGAGATGAAAGTGAGCGTCGAAGACGTGTCGGCGTTCGTGCTCGGCGGCCACGGGGACACGATGGTGCCGGTACCGCGCTTTTCCACGGTCGCCGGCATTCCGCTGCCCGAACTCGTCAAGATGAAATGGATCACCCAGCAGAAGCTCGACCGCATCGTGCAGCGCACGCGCGACGGCGGCGCGGAAATCATCGGCCTGCTCAAGACCGGGTCTGCCTATTACGCACCGGCGACGGCTGCGATCGCGATGGCGGAGAGCTACCTGAAAGACCGCAAGCGTGTGCTGCCCTGCGCTGCTTACGTCGACGGTTCTTACGGCATCAACGGTCTCTATGTCGGCGTGCCGGTGGTGATCGGCGAGAAAGGTGTCGAACGCATCGTCGAACTCGATCTCACCGATGACGAACGCGCAGCCCTCGCCAAGTCCGCCGACGCCGTACGCGGCCTGATCGAGGCGTGCAAGAGACTCGAACCAAAGCTCGTGTGAGAACCAAGGCTTCATGCTGAGCCTGTCGAAGCATGAGGCCCTCACGCTTCGGCAGGCTCGGGGTGAGGCCATCATGTCCATTCTCGTCGACAGGAATACGCGCGTCATCTGCCAGGGATTCACCGGCAGGCAGGGGACGTTTCATTCGGAGCAGGCGATAGCTTACGGCACGAAGATGGTGGGCGGGGTTTCGCCCGGCAAAGGCGGCACGACGCATCTCGGGCTGCCGGTGTTCGATACGGTGCGCGAAGCGCGGCGCTCCACGGACTGCAACGCGAGCGTGATCTACGTGCCGCCGGCTTTTGCCGCCGACGCAATCCTCGAAGCGACCGATGCCGAAATCCCGCTCGTCGTCTGCATCACCGAAGGTATCCCCGTGCTCGACATGGTGACGGTGAAGCGCGCGCTTTGCGGCTCGAAAACACGGCTGATCGGGCCCAATTGCCCAGGTGTCATCACGCCTGGCGAATGCAAGATCGGCATCATGCCGGGACACATCCATCGCCGCGGGAAAGTTGGCATCGTTTCGCGGTCCGGCACGCTCACCTATGAAGCGGTCGCCCAGACGACTGCGGCGGGACTCGGCCAATCGAGCTGTGTCGGCATCGGTGGCGATCCGGTGAAAGGCACCGAGCACATCGAGGTGCTCGAGATGTTTCTCGCCGATCCCGAGACCCAAGCGATCATCATGATCGGCGAGATCGGCGGCTCGGCCGAAGAGGACGCGGCGGATTTCATTCGCCGGTCGAAAACGAAGAAGCCGATGGTTGGATTCATCGCGGGCGTCACCGCACCGCCCGGCCGCCGCATGGGGCATGCCGGCGCAATCATTTCCGGCGGCTCAGGCGGCGCGGAGTCGAAAATCGAAGCGATGCAATCCGCCGGCATCCGCGTATCTCCCAACCCGGCCGCCCTCGGCACGACCATGGCGGAGATGTTGGGCGGGCGCCCGTCGACAGGCTCGGGGTGAGGTTGGGTTAACCCTCGTGCTGAGTCTGTCGAAGCATGAGACTTCTGCCACGCAGGAAGGACTGTACCGGCCGCTCGAAGAACGTGTACGAGAGCGCGCCAAGCCCGATCAGCACCACGTAGAACAGAACCATCGCGTAGCCGTGCATGAAATCGGCCGGTATCCAGCCCAGACGCAGCGCCAGAAGCGCAAGCGCAAGCTGCATCGGGAAATGGATCAGATAGGTCGAATAGCTGATGTCGCCGAGTAGCGTGAATCGTGACCATGCGCCGCCGAACAACTCCTCGTGCAGCGCGAGCGCGGCGAGCGTCAGCGGCACGACCAGCAGGATGAAGGCGAACAGAAAGACCGGATATTCGTAACCGATCAGGAATTGCCCGAGCGGCAGCGGCAGCATTGCGAACAGCGACCGATGAAATCCGAGATAGACATCGGCAATCGCGATCGCCCACGCAGCGAGCGCGGCAAGCATGACGCCGCGAGCGATGGATCGCGCGTGACGGCGCGCCGCGAGGGCCCGCACCGCGTAGTACGTCGCGCCGCCCCAAAAGAAGCCCATCAACCCGCGGCCGATCTGGCCATCGCGGAAAAAGACGAAGGCTCCCACGAGCGCGAGGCATGTCGCTGCAAGCGGCCCGCGCAGGCGCAGCCGTACGCCGATGAAAAAGACGATGTAGAGCAGCACCTCGATCGATACGGCCCAGGCGGGCCCGTTAAAGGATTGCATCTCGTCGGGCGGCAACCACTGCTGCACGAGCAGAACGCTCTTCACGAAATGCGACCAATCATTGGCGTCGAAGATGAACCAGTTCCCGGTCGCCTGGTGGAAGGCAAGCTGCGTCGCCGATGCGATCAGCAGTGTCGCGATGTAGAGGGGGTAAAGTCGCGAGATCCGCTGAAGCGCGAACTTCCCGGCGCCGATTTCGCGGCGACGCACCGGTTCGAGATAAAGCCAGAAGAAGACGAATCCCGAGACCGCGAAGAAAATGTCGACAGCGACCCAGCCTTCTTCGTAAAGCGGTTTGAACGCGGGATACAGCGGCTCCATGGATCGCGACCACACCGCCTGCCAGGTTCCGCGGATGGCGAAGAAATGCTGCCAATGCCAGAAAATGATCGCGAGCGCCGCCACCCCGCGCAGCACGTCCAGCGAGTAAAGCCGCTTTGTCGTCATCCTTCGCTTTCGCCTCGGAATCGACACCGGGAAACCCCATATTAACGGAAACCCGATGGATTTGAATTCGCTCTCGTTTACCCCGTATGTCACAGCCCCATTACAACTGCACTCCGACGCGCGGTACGCCCGTTTATCTCGCCGTGGCCGTCGCCCGGCTGAATCGGGGATGGCCCGGCCATGGTGCGAAAAGAGAATGGAGGACCGGTGAGGTGACACTGAAATGACCACGCAAACCGGCCGCGGGAACCTTCGCGCCTCGAACGCCGTCCTGGAGACGACTTCGTTCCTCTCCGGCGCGAATGCGGCGTTTCTCGACGATCTGTACGCGCGCTGGCGCGAGAATCCCGAAAGTGTCGATCCGGGATGGCGGGCGTTTTTCACCGAGCTTGGTAAGCCTGGGCCTTACGCGCCCCAGCCCCCCGTCACCGCCGCCTCACATCTAAGACCAAGGCTGCCGCGCGCCGACGGCGATCTTCTCGGCGCTCTGACGGGCTTGTGGCCACCAGAGGAGACCTCGCCCGCGGGGGCGGATGCCAAAGCCGCCTCGCGCGATTCGATCCGCGCGATTCAGCTCGTGCGCGCCTATCGGGTGATCGGCCATCTCGCCGCCGATCTCGATCCGTTGGATCTCGCGCAAAGACCGCCGCTCGCCCAGCTCGATCCCGCCTTCTACGGTTTTCACGATTCCGATCTCGACCGGCCGATCACCATCAGCGGTGTACTTGGGCTCGAGACCGCCACGCTCAGGCAGATGGTGGAGATCCTGAAGCGGACTTATTGCGGCCGCATCGGCTACCAGTTCGTGCATATCAGCGATCCCGGGCAGAAGGACTGGCTGCAGCGGCGGATCGAGGGCCCCGACAAGGAGATCGTGTTCACGCCCGAAGGCAGACGCTCGATCCTGAACAAGCTCGTCGAAGCGGAAGGGTTCGAGAAATTCTGCGCGCTGCGGTTCATCGGCACCAAGCGCTTCGGGCTGGACGGCGGCGAAGCGATGATCCCGGCACTGGAGCAGATCATCAAGCGCGGCGGACAGCTCGGCGTGAGCGAGATCGTGCTCGGCATGTCACATCGCGGGCGGCTCAACGTGCTGGCCAATGTCATGGGCAAGCCCTACCGGCAAATCTTCCATGAATTCCAGGGCGGGAGCGTCAACCCGAGCGACATCGAGGGCTCGGGCGACGTGAAATACCATCTCGGCGCCTCGTCGGACCGCGAGTTCGACGGCCGGCGCGTCCATCTGTCGCTTTCGGCCAACCCGTCGCATCTCGAAGCGGTGGATCCGGTCGTGCTCGGCAAGGCGCGCGCCAAGCAGCACCAGCTGGAGGAGGGGCAATCGCGTGCCAGCGTGCTGCCGCTGCTGATCCATGGCGACGCCGCGTTTGCGGGCCAGGGCGTGGTGGCGGAATGCTTCGCCATGTCGGGTACCAAGGGGTTCCGCACCGACGGCACGATCCATTTCATAGTCAACAACCAGATCGGTTTCACCACCGCACCCGCCTATGCACGCTCCTCGCCCTACCCTTCCGATGTAGCATTGATGGTGCAGGCGCCGATCTTCCATGTGAACGGCGACGATCCCGAAGCTGTCGTGCATTGCGCGCGCATCGCCACGGAATTTCGGCAGCTGTTCGACAAGGACGTCGTCATCGACATGTTCTGCTACCGGCGCTTCGGTCACAACGAGACCGACGAGCCGTCCTTCACGCAGCCCCTGATGTACCGGGCCATCAAGAACCATCCGAGCACGCTTGCGCTCTACGCGAAGCGGCTGGTCGGCCAGGGCGAGGCGAGCGAGGCCGACGTACAGACGATGCAGCACGAGTTCGCCCGGCGGCTCGATTCCGAATTCGAAGCGGCGAAAACGCACCGTCCCGACCGCGCCGACTGGCTTGACGGGCGCTGGACGGGATTTGCCACTGCGCCCGAAGGCGACCGCCGTGGCGAAACCGCCGTGCCGCCCGAAAAGCTCAAACTGGTCGGCCGCGCGCTCACCTCCGTGCCGGACGGCTTTCACCTGCACAAGACGATATTGCGGCATCTCGAACAGCGGGAGCGGATCGTCGAGAGCGGTCGCGGCATCGACTGGGCCACGGCCGAGGCGCTCGCCTTCGGCACGCTACTGGACGAAGGCTGCCCGGTCCGGCTCTCGGGGCAGGATTCTTCGCGCGGCACCTTTTCGCAACGCCATGCGGTGCTGGTCGATCAGGAGACCGAAGCGCGTTACGTGCCGCTTGCGCATGTGCGCGACGGCCAGCCGGAATTCGAGGTGATCGACTCGCTTCTTTCCGAACAGGCGGTGCTTGGCTTCGAATACGGATTCAGCTCTGCCGAGCCGCGCGCGCTGGTCTTGTGGGAAGCCCAGTTCGGAGACTTCGCGAACGGTGCGCAGGTGGTCATCGACCAGTTCATCGCTTCGGGCGAAATGAAATGGCTGCGCATGTGCGGACTCGTGCTGCTTCTGCCGCATGGCTACGAGGGACAGGGACCGGAGCATTCTTCGGCACGACTCGAGCGCTTTCTCCAGCTCAGCGCACAGGACAACATCCAGGTCGCGAACTGCACGACGCCCGCCAACTACTTTCACATCCTGCGCCGGCAGGTGCATCGCCCCTTCCGCAAACCGCTGGTGCTGATGACGCCGAAATCGCTGCTGCGCCACAAGCGCGTAGTCTCCGATCTCGCAGACATGGCGACGGGCTCGGGCTTTCATCGCGTGCTGTGGGATGACGCGCAATCCGATCCGGGCTCGACGGTTGCGCTCGCGAGCGACAACGAGATCGCGCGCGTGATCCTGTGCTCGGGCAAGGTCTATTACGATCTTCTCGAAGCGCGCGAAAAACGGGGAAAGAACAATATCCAGCTGCTGCGCGTCGAACAGCTCTATCCGTTTCCGCACAATGCGCTCGCGGGCGAACTCGCGCGCTTTCCGAAGGCCGAGATCGTCTGGTGCCAGGAAGAGCCGCAGAACCAGGGCGCGTTTGTTTTTGTGTCGCCGCGAATCCACGCGGCACTCGCCGAGAGCGGCCGCAGCGAATGGCCCCGCTACATCGGCCGCTCGCCCTGCGCCGCCACGGCGACCGGGCTCCTCAACCAGCACGCCGCCGAACTCGACGCGTTCCTCAACGAGGCGATGGCAGTATGAGTATGGGACGGATACAGCGCAATATGGGGCCACACGCATGACCATCGAGATCAAGGTTCCGGCGATGGGCGAGTCCGTCACCGAGGCGACGGTGGCGCGCTGGTTCAAGAAAGAGGGCGAAGCGGTTGCGCGCGACGAGCCGCTCCTCGAACTCGAGACCGACAAGGTGACCGTCGAAGTGCCGGCGCCGGCCGACGGCGCGATCGAATCCATCGCGGCACAGGCGGGCGCGACGGTGCAGGTGGGCGCGCTGCTCGGCGCAATCGCCGAAGGTGCCGCGCCGAAGAAACCTGCTGCGCCCGCTCCGGCCCCTTCCGCAAAACCGGCTCCGAAGCCGCCATCGGCAGCAAAAGCGCCTGCGCCGCAACCTGCAGAACCGGCGGAATCCACTGCGGTGATGCCGTCCGTGCGGCGCATCGCGGAAGAAACCGGACTAAGTCCGTCCGAGGTGGCGGGCAGCGGCAAGGACGGCCGCGTGACGAAAGGCGACATGCTGGCGGCGCTCGAAGCCCGCGCCGCCGAACGCGCGGCGACGCCGGTTGCCGTGGTGCCCACGGGCCCGCGACCGCGTGCCGAGCGCGAAGAGCGCGTACCTATGACGCGGCTCAGGCGCACCATGGCGCTCCGTCTCAAGGAGTCGCAGAACACCGCGGCCCAGCTCACCACCTTCAACGAAGTGGATATGAGCCAGGTGATGGCGCTCCGGGGCGAGTACAAGGAGACGTTCGAGAAGAAGCATCACGTGCGGCTCGGCTTCATGGGCTTTTTCGTCAAGGCCTGTATCGCCGCGCTGAAGGAGTTTCCGGGCGTGAACGGCGAGATCGAAGGCGACGACATCATTTACAAGAACTACTACGACATCGGCGTGGCGGTGGCGACGGAGCGCGGGTTGATCGTGCCCGTCGTGCGCGATGCCGACCGGCTCAGCCTTCCGCAGATCGAAGCCGTAATTGCCGATTTCGGCGCGCGCGCCCGCGACGGTCGCCTCAAGCTCGAGGAGCTGCAAGGCGGCACCTTCACGATCTCCAATGGGGGCGTGTTTGGTTCGCTGATGTCCACCCCGATCCTGAATGCCCCCCAATCGGGCATTCTCGGCATGCACAAGATCCAGCCGCGGCCCGTGGCGATCGACAACCGCGTGGAAATCCGCCCGATGATGTATCTCGCGCTATCCTACGACCACCGGCTCGTGGAAGGTCGCGAGGCCGTCACGTTTCTCGTGCGCGTGAAGGAAAACCTCGAAGATCCGCAGCGGCTGTTGCTGGATGTGTGAACACCTCTTTCGCTGTCATGGCCCGTTTTTGCGCGCCATGACGGGTGGGTGGATAGGCGCCCATGCCTGATCCGTTCGACGTCGTCGTCATCGGCGGAGGGCCGGGCGGATACAACGCCGCGATCCGCGCGGGCCAGCTTGGGCTTTCGTCGGCCTGCGTGGACAGGCGCGGCAGTTTCGGCGGCACCTGCCTCAACATCGGCTGCATTCCGTCCAAGGCGCTGCTTTATACAAGCGAGATGTACGAGCTTGCGGCGAAAGATTTCGGCAAACTCGGAATCCGGGCAAGCGTCGGCCTCGATCTTCCCGCCATGATGGCACACAAGACGAAGGTCGTGGGCGAACTGACGCGCGGCGTCGAATTCCTGCTCAAGAAGAACAGGTCCGAAGCGATTGTCGGCGAGGCGCACATTGCAGCGCCCGGCCGGATCGAGGTCAAACTGCGCGAGGGCGTGCGCACGCTTGCCGCGAAGCATATCGTGATCGCCACCGGATCGGACGTGGCGCCGCTCCCCGGCGTGACCATCGACGAGACGCAGATCGTTTCCTCGACCGGCGCGCTCGCACTGGAAAGTGTACCGAAGCGCCTGGTCGTGGTCGGCGCCGGCTACATTGGTCTCGAACTCGGCTCGGTGTGGCGCAGGCTCGGCAGCGAGGTGACGGTCGTCGAATTTCTGGACCGCATCACGCCCGGTCTCGACGGCGAGATCGCCACACAGTTCCAGCGCATCCTGCAGCGGCAGGGTGTGAAATTTCTACTGTCGAGCAAGGTCGCGGGCGTGGAGCGGACGGACGGATCTCTGCGCGTCCAGGTGGAAAACGGAAAGGGCGAACGTCAGACGCTCGACGCCGACGTGGTGCTCGTCGCCATCGGGCGGCGGCCGTTCGCCGACGGGCTCGGTCTCGATGCGGTGGGCGTGGCGCGCGATTCCCGCGGCCGCATTGTCACCGACCACCGGTTCCGCACAAACGTCGACGGCATCCGCGCCATCGGCGACGTCCGCGAAGGCGCGATGCTCGCCCACAAGGCGGAAGACGAAGCGGTGGCGTGCATCGAGCACATCGCGGGCCGGGCCGGTCATGTGAACTACGACGCGATTCCGGCGGTTGTCTACACGGCGCCGCAGGTGGCGAGCGTGGGCAAGACCGAAGAGGACCTGAAGGCGGCGGGCATCGCCTACAAGACCGGGAAATTTCCCTTTACCGCGAACGCCCGCGCGAAAACGCTCGCCGCAACCGACGGCTTCGTGAAAATGCTCGCGGATGCAAAGACCGATCGCCTTCTCGGCGTCCATATCCTGGGCGCGGAAGCGGGCGATCTGATCGCCGAAGCCGCGCTCGCCATCGAATTCGGTGCGGCGTCCGAAGACATCGCCCGTACCAGTCACGCCCACCCAACCCTCGGCGAAGCCGTCCGCCAGGCCGCCATGGCCGTCGAAGGCTGGACGATGCAGATGTGATGCAAATCGAAGCTTCACCCGGATTGTCATGGCCACCAGCAAGAGCGGCCATGACAGGACGAGATTCGATCAGGGCGTAATCAGAACGGCCGAGGATGTGCCCGTCACGTCGTTCCGCAGATTTCCGTCGAGGTCGTAGAATTTCAGCTCATTGGTCCCGCTATAGGTGCCGTTGCGGGCAACCTTGTCGGTCCCGGTTTCATTGAAGTAACCGGAGAAGCCATCGAAGGCTGGACGACGCAGATGTGAGGTGGCCGGCGCTCGAGGACGGTTCGCTGGGGCTTGACCCCTCAGTGGCCGGTGCTGGCGTAGATCGACCAGAGATGGGCGATCATCGAATCGTTCGCGTCCGATTTGGGGACCGAGTTGAAAGCGCCTATGGCGGCATCTTTCTGCTTGGCATCGAGATAGGCGATTCCGAGCTGGATCTGAGCGTTCTCCTTGTCTGTCACGCCCTTCTGAATACCCTGCCGAATCTCGTTGATGGCGTCCTGGCCTTTGCCGGCGCCGGCCATTTCCTCGCCGAGTTTGACCGCGTTGTCGCCCGACTTCGCCTTTGCGGCGGCCGCTGCGGCTTTCGGGAAATTCGCGTCATCCGCGGCGGCCTGCGCCTTTGCGGTGTTGAGAAGCTTCATCACGCGGTCGCCCGAAAGCACTTTGGCGTCGAGGCCTTTTTGTACGATGTCGGCGGCTTCCGCGGCCGAACCGAATTCCAGTGCCATTTCGGCCGATGTCATGTAATCGTCCGCGCTCTTCATGGTGCCGGTGCGCAGCCGAAGTCGATAGAGGTTAAGCGTCTGAGGGTCTTTCAGGCCCTTGGCAGCTTCAGCGACCTGCAGGAGATCGGCCCAGTATTCCGGCTTCGGATAGTCGCTCACGAGGCGTTCGAGCGCGAACCGCATGGCGGCCGAATCGTCGGCCTTGTAGGCCGCGCTGTACATCAGATGCAGCGCATCTTCGCCCGGGTGCGATCCGGAAACCAGAGGCTTGAGGTAGGCGATGGCCTCTTCCGAGCGTCCGGACAGATAATAGGCCTGCGCCACGATGATCTGGTCCTGCGCGGTGAAACCCCCGTATTTCTTGAGGAGTTGCACGTCTTCGCCCGTTACCGCGGTGTAGCGGCCGGCGTTGTAGTCCGCCGCGAACTTCGCGGCCGCAGCGGTGGCGCTTCCGCCGCCGCCGCTGAAATTGCCCGTTTTGGCGGCGATGAACTGTTTGGTCTGGTCGATCGCCTGTCGTTCCGATGCCGTAAGGCCGCCAACCGATTCGGCCTGACGCACCTGGGCGAGCGCCGCGCTCGAATTCCCCCTGTTGGCGAGCGCAATCGCGGACTGGAGCGGCTTTCCCACCTGCGGGCGAACACCGGCTGCTTCCGCTGCGATGGGTGTCAGGACCGCTGCCGCCGAGACGAACCCCGTTGCCAACAGCAACGCCAGGGCAAAACCGCGCAAAGTGCTGGAACGCATGAAAGACCTCTCTCGCCATGTCGTGAACGCAGCTGTCCGTTTTCCGGACGCACAAGGCCGCCTGTCACGATCGCGCGACTGCGGCCCGGCGCACTACTGCATGTACTTTTCTTCGCCCGTAAATCCGATCTTGGTGACTCCATCGCGCGAAGCTTCGGCGAGGACCTTGGCCACGGTGTCGTATTTCGCCAGCCGGTTGGGGCTCACATGAACTTCGTCCTGGACGGGCTCGTCGGCGATTTCCTTGAAATAGACGCCGAGCGCATCGATACCGGGAACGGTCTTGCCGTCCCAACTGATCGTACCGTCGAAATCGATGCCGAGCGTGTGCACCACCGGCTGGGTCGTCGGCGGCGGCGTGTTGGGATTCGGCATGTTGAGCTTCACCGCGTGGGTCTGGATAGGAATGGTGATGATCAACATGACGAGAAGAACGAGCATGACGTCGATCAGGGGCGTGGTGTTCATGTCCACCATCACTTCCTGGTCGCCACCTGCCTGTCCGACATTCATTGCCATGGCGAATAACCCTTGAGAGAATGCTCCGCGGCCCGAAGCTACGGGGCTTCGTTGCGCGGTTCGGTGATGAATCCGACTTTCTGGATGCCCGCCTGCTGACAGGCGAGAATGACCTTGCCGATCGCCTCGAAGCGCGCGTCGCGGTCGCCGCGGATATGAACTTCCGGAAGCGGCACGCCTTTGGCCAGCGCGGCTCTGAGCGCGGCAGCGAAACGGTCCTTCAACGCGCTCACGTCGACCGGCAGGTTGTCCCAGTATACGTTTTCGTCCTTGTCGACGGCAATGACGATGTTTTCCGGCTTGGTCGTCGTCGGGATGTTTCTTGCATTCGGCAGCGTAACCGGAACGTTGTGAACGACCACGGGTACGGTGATCAAGAAAATGATCAGGAGCACCAGCATCACGTCGACGAGCGGCGTGGTGTTGATGGTGGTGTTCAGGTCCGGTTCGTCGGTATCGGCATTGTGGACGCTGATGGACATGGGACGTTCTCCGGGCGGGCCGAAATTCCTTTCCGCTATTTCTTGTTGGTGATGAGGTATGTCTGAAGGTCGCTCGCGAAGCTGCGCAGCCGCTCGTTGATGACCTTGTTGCGGCGGACCAGATAGTTGTAGCAGAGCACCGCAGGCACCGCGACGAAGAGGCCGATGGCGGTGGCGATGAGCGCTTCACCCACGGGACCCGCAACCTTGTCGATCGAAGCCTGGCCCGCCACGCCGATCGAGATCAGCGCTTTCAGGATGCCCCAGACAGTCCCGAACAGTCCGATGAACGGTGCGACCGAGCCGACGGACGCAAGAAAGGCGACGCCCCCCTGCAGGCGCGAATTGGCCTCTTCGAGCTGGCGGTTGAGCGACATGCCGATCCAGTCGTTGAGATTGACGAGGCCCGTGCCCTGGCCGGAGGAGGCTCGCACGCCGCTTTCGGCCACGCTGCGGAACAGGCTGTTCTTCGGCAGCTTGTCGATGCCCTCGTTGAGGTTCGCCGAGCTCCAGAAACGACGCTCCACGACCCGCGAATGGTTGAGCACCCGCGACTGCTCCCAGAACTTCATGAAGAAAATGTACCAGGTGCCGA
This sequence comes from Rhizomicrobium sp., assembly GCA_050728995.1. Classification (GTDB taxonomy): domain Bacteria; phylum Pseudomonadota; class Alphaproteobacteria; order Micropepsales; family Micropepsaceae; genus Rhizomicrobium. Next base: position 70,317 of record JBOHKH010000016.1, read on the forward strand.
TCGACATGATCGCGAGGATCGCCACCACGGCGCGGATGACGAAGTCGCCGTTCTTGACGAAGGCATAAAGGCCGTAAGGATTGTTGGCGCCGCCTATCCCGGAGGCCGGGAGCGCCGCATTGGCGACCGGCGATTTCGCGGCCGGCGCAGGCGCCGGTGTTGCCGCCGGTGCATTTGCGGGAGCCGCACCAGGCTGTGCTGCCGGTGCAGGATTGCCCGCCGGCTGCGTGGCCGCAGGCGGATTTGCGTTCTGCTGGGCGAAGCCGGAGCCCGTTCCCGCCGCCGTCAGGAAGGCGACGGCACAAGCGATCGCCAGATGTCTCGAGATCATGTCTTCGTCACTCCGTTTGGATTAGCTCTCAAGAGCATTCTTGTTTTTACGCTTACCCCTGCAATCGCCACACGACCCTAATGTCCACCGTTTGGGGGACAGGTGCGCCGTTCTGCATGGCTGGTTTGAAGTGATAACGGCTTTCCACACATCGGACTGCGGCCGAATCCAAAGAGTCGTGACCGCTCGAATTCGCGATGTCTGCGCTTTTGACATCGCCATCCGCCCCTACGTGCACGGCAACAAGCGTAGTCCCGGTCTGATTCAGGCGAACGGCAATGGCAGGATAGTCCCTCGTACAATCGTTGCCGCGCGAGGAAATGAGCACGGGCGCCGTAATTCCAGCCGGCTTCGGCGGCGCGACGACACGCGGCGGCGGCGGCGGCGTGGGGATCTTGGATTGCACCGTGATCGTGTTCGTCGGCGCGTTGTTTTCGATCGTGATCTCGGGCGGCGGCACGAAAGGCGGTGGCGGCTTCTGCAGCTGCGGCGGCGGCGGCGGCGGCGGCGGCTTGTTCTGTTCCTTGGGTGGGATCACCTCCGCCTTCAACTCCTGGGGCAGCTTGGAAGCGAGGTTTTGGATCAGACCCGTTGCAAGCGCCCAGATCGCCACCACATGCAGGAGCACCACGAACCCGACGCTGAAGACGCGATGGGCGGGAGCATGGCCGACCCTGAAGGGTCTGAGATCGTGTAGCGGTTGGTCCATCGTTCTACTTCAGCCAGACAAAAGGAAACCCGGCGCAGCCGCGCCGGGCGATCTTGCAACGTCCCAAAACTCGCCCTTCCCCAACACGCCGCCCGGGAGGCGGCCAACCCCGCTCTTTGTCACATATGGTAATCATGCTTTTACCGTCCGGTCCAGAGGCTCGCTGCCGCAGACGCCCCCGGTCGCAATCCGCGGCGCGCATGCCGGGCGCCGCAGTTGTGTTCCTCGCGCGTTCCGATCGCTGTCGCAGACGAGGTCGATTTCCAAGACCATCCCGTTCCGTTCGCTTCGGAAAATCCGCCTTTCGCTGCTCTATGCGCGCGAACGGATGCTCCCGAAGACACTTCTCCCGGGCTCGATCATATCAAGCCCTGCGCCTGTGGCGCCGCAATCTTAGCGTACACAAGCGCGTGAAGTTCCCGACGGCGGTCCGCCGAGATTGCGGGCCGTCGGGAGAAACCCGAACGGAATTCGCTTCAGGGGCTCTGCGGGCCGGCCGAGATATCGACGGCGCCGACGCTCGAAACGACCGCAAGCCTGGTGTCGAGGAGGCGCGCCAGCCTGTAGGTAAGGTAAGGCTGGATGCTGCGACCATCGAGCGGGCCGGCCGGTTCGCCGTCCAGGGCTTTTCCGACTTCCTCATGCACCCGCGCGGACGCGCCGGTTGCGCGGATGGCAAATCCCGGTGCGGCGGTATCCGACGAAGTCTTCACGCGTACCCGCCCGCCACGCGGCAGACATTCGGAAGCAAGCAGCGCCGAGTTCATCAGGAGTTTCGCCCAGTCCTTGGGCCAGTTGACGGCCGCCACGTCCCAGGCGATCTCGACCTTGCTGCCCGCGAGAAGCGCACATACGGTCCGTCCGACTTCGCTCAAATCCAGCTCCGCGCCGGCCGATCCCGCCGCGCCGAAAGCGATCCGCGCGAACTTGAGGCGGGCTGCGGCCTGTGCGGCACTCGAAGCCACCAGTTTGAGCGCGTCCGCGCGCATGGCGGCGTCGCGCTCCTCCTCGAGCACTTCCAGTCCGTTGACCACTGCGCCCACTGGGCTCACAAGGTCGTGGCACACGCGCGATACGAGCAGCGCCGCAAGTTCCAGATCGCTCATCAATGAATTCGTTTCCCCGGCCGTCTTGGTTGGCAATTCGTGACGCTCAGTCATAGCGCTTAAGGAAGGCTTAAGGTGAATCCGATCCCCCGTTCCCGACCGGGCGAAGCCGCGCTCGAACTCGCCCGCATCTCCTGGCGCGCCGGTGAAATACTCCTGCGCCATTATGCGGCGGAAGCCGTCGCAGTTCGCCGCAAGGACGATCAATCGCCCGTCACGGATGCCGACGAAGAAGCGGAGACATTTATCCTCGCGCAGTTGCGGCAGGTCTTTCCCGGCGTACCCGTGATTGCCGAGGAAGCTGTTGCCGCAGGCGTTTCGACGGAGATCGGAAACCGGTTCTTCCTTGTGGATCCGCTCGATGGCACCAAGGAATTTCTCAGCCGCAACGGCGAATTCACGGTCAACATCGCAGAGATTTCGAATGGATGTCCGGTGCGCGGCTGCGTGTTCGCGCCGGCAAAGGGGCGTCTTTTTCTCTCCGACGGCGCGGCGGGCGCGTTCGAGCTTGGAACGGAAGAAGGCATTGCTCCCGATTATTCGCAAGCGCACCCGATTGCGGCGCGACCGCCTCCGGCCGACGGGCTCGTGGCAGTGGCCAGCCGTTCGCATCGCGACTCAAACACGGAGGCCTTTCTCACGCGCTTTCCGGTCAGGGAATTCGTGAGCGCCGGTTCGTCGCTGAAATTCTGCCTGGTCGCGACAGGGGAAGCCGATCTCTATCCGCGGCTCGGGCGGACCATGGAGTGGGACACCGCGGCCGGTCACGCCGTTCTTTCCGCGGCGGGTGGAAGCGTCCTTACGCTGGACGGTGGGCCGTTCGTGTACGGCAAGGTGGAGGAAAAGTTCGCGAATCCGTTTTTTGTCGCGCGCGGGCGCGTCTGATCGCCGACGTTCAAAAGTCCTTGCCTTTGCGGCTCGAGTAGAACAGCAGCGCCATCAGGCCGCCGCCGACCATAATCGTCAGCACCGCGCCGAGCCCGAGAAAAATCCAGCCGGCCGGCGAGATACCCACACCCGCCATCTCGCGCCACGCGTGGATGCAGTACCAGATCGCGGCGGCGAGAATCGCGAGCAGGGCGAATATGGCGAACCAGCCCCAGGCGCCGAGGCGCCGCTCGCCGGCATCATGGCCTTCTTCGTCCGGCATTCTGCCTTCTTTCCGTCACCAACAGCGGTTCGACTGCGAATCGCGCGGGCGGTTCTGCCGCCCCCGCCCCTATCTCATAGCGTAACGCCCTGCGTCCCGGGAGGATCTGATGAACGTATTGCGCCTTGTCTCTGCGGCAATGTTTGCGGCGGCCGTTTCGCTCTTCGCCGCGGCCCCGGCGGCAGCTCAGAACGACGACACCTTCACGCAGAACGAGATCGTCCATGCGGCGTCCGATTTCTTCGGCACCACGACGGCGGCGGTTGCCAAAGCCGTGGAGCGAATCTTTGCCGAACAGGGACTTCCCGACGCCTACATCAAGGGCGATGAGGGGTCGGGCGCGTTCGTCGTCGGGCTGCGCTACGGCTCGGGCTGGCTGATCCGCAAGGGGCGGGCGCCGGTGAAGGTGTACTGGCAGGGTCCTTCGATCGGCTTCGACGTGGGCGCGAACGCCTCGAAATGTTTCACCCTCGTCTACAACCTGCGCAGTGCCGAGCGGCTGTTCCAGAAATTTCCGGGCATAGAAGGCAGCTACTATTTCATCGCCGGGATCGGCGTGAACTATCAACGCGCCGACGGGATTACGCTGGCGCCGATGCGAACGGGCGTCGGCTTGCGTGCCGGCGTCAACGCCGGCTACCTGACCTATACGCGCCAGCCCTCAATCAACCCGTTCTGATTTCGGTCGCGCGGCCACCGCGGTTCCGTCGCCCTCCTCGCGCGTACCTGCGAGTTTCGGCAGATAGAGGAGCAGCGCCGCGGCCACGTAGGTCGAGGAGAAGGTGCCGACCAGAATTCCGAAGAGAATGGCGGCCGTGAAATCGAAGAGGGTGGGCCCTCCGAAAAGAAGCAGGGGAACGATCGAAACCGCCGTGGCGGCACTCGTCAGAATCGTTCGCACCAGCATCTGATTGGTCGAAAGGTTTATGAGTTCGCCGAGCGGCATGCGCTTGTACTTCCGGCGGTTCTCGCGAATCCTGTCGAACACCACGACCGTGTCGTTGATCGAATAGCCCGCCAGCGTGAGCAGGGCGGCCACGGACGTAAGCGAAAAATCCATGCGGAAAACCGAGAAGAGCCCCGCCGTCACAAAAACGTCGTGACCCGTGGCCACAATGGCGCCGACGCCGTATTGCCACTCGAATCGCACGGCGACCCATGCCGCAATCGCGATAACGGCGAGAATGGTTGCCCACACGCCGGCCTGGAACAGTTCGTGCGATACCTTCGGACCGACGACTTCTGCACGGCGATAGGTGTAACCCCGGCCGAGTTTTGCCCGGATCTCGTTTGCGGCGTCCTCGCCGGATTGACCCTTCTTCGGCTGAACGCGAATGAGCAGACAGCTGTTTGCCGGATGCTCGCATTCGCCACCGCCAAAATACTGCAATTCGGATTCGCCGAAGCCGAGCCCGCCCACCTGCGCCCGCACGTGCCCGATATCGATGACCTGGGCCGCCTTGACCTCGAGCAGCACGCCGCCGGTGAAGTCGATACCGAGGTTGAAGCCCTGTACCGCAATGGAAATTATCGACAAGAGGACGAGCAGGCCATCGACCGCAAAAGCATAGTAACGGGCGCCTACGAAATTGATGTTCGTGTTTTCGGGCAGCAACAGGTGGCGCATGGAACCGGGGGGAATGGCGGCGGGGCAGACATAGCCGCTACCCTTCCCGGCGACAAGCGAGCCGTTATCGGGCGCGTTTCGGCTATTGCGGAGGCTGCGGCAGGTACCAGCGCGTGCTGATGATCGCGGAAAGCGGCCCCGCAAATGTGATCGCGGCCCAGAACGCGGTCTGCGGCACTCGAACCACGTCGCCCGGGTGGATTTTCGTGGTGGCGTCGGCGGGCAGGCGCACCTCGTCATCCTGTCCGTCGCGGCGCACATAGATCCAGGAGTCGCTTGCCTTCAGCGTATAGCCGCCGGCGACGGCGATCGCGTTGGGCGCGCCCATGTCATTCACATACGCGTACTGACCGGGCTTGTTGACTTCTCCTATGATGTAGAACGGACGGTATTCCGTCACCTCTACGCTGACCCGGGGCGAAACGAGATAGCCGTCGGCAAGCGCCGCAGCGATGCGCTGCTCCAGCTCGCCCGGCGACAAGCCCGCCGCCTGGAGTTGCCCGATCAGTGGCAGACGGACGAAGCCGCCATCGTCGATCTGGAATTCGCCGCCCAGATCGTCCTCGCCGAACACGATGACCCGCACCTTGTCGCCGGTGCCGAGCCGATAGGCCGGCTCGCTCGCGGACGCGCCGCTCTCGCCCGCCTGTGGCCCGGCTTTGGCGACCGCCGGATGGAACGGGACAACGGACGCGGCGAGCGAAAGCGCGACGGCGAACGCCAGCGTCCACAGCAAGCTGCGAGACACGCCTCTCATCATGCGCGCGACCCTACGCGGCGGGTATTGAGGAATTGCTACCTTGACTGCCGGCGCGGCGGAACGAAGGCGTAGCCGATGCGAAGGGGGGGCGCATTCGGAGTCGCAGGCCAAACGAAGGATTTCACGCCAAGGGAATGCAGGCCCGCCAAACGTGCGAGCGCGGCGGGCGGCGCATTGCCGTCGCGCACCCGCCAGAGCACCAGCGCACCTTGTCGCGCCAGGCGCTGTGGGGTGATCCACGGCGACTTTTCAAAGCTCGCATCAATAAAGACCGAGGGGCGCGGCCGTGTCTCCATGGCCACCAGCCCCCCGATCCAGCCGTTCGCCGCCACGATTCTGAGGGGCTGATGAACCTGCCGGGCGAACGCCGCAGCGAATGTTTGCGACATCGCGCGAGCCGGCCATTCGATTCGGGAGGGCTTGCCCTCGATCTGCGGAACGAAAACGTTGGAAAGCAGCCAGACGGCAAGCCCGAGCACGAACAAGACGACCACCGAATGCGCAAGACGCCGCCAGCGGGGCTTTGCACCACACAGAAACGCCGCCTGTGCGATGAGAAGCCCCGTCAGATTCCACATGGGCGCTCCCCACATGTCGCGCGTGCCGAGACCGGCTGCGATGGCCAGGGAAACCGTCAGTAAAGGCGGTCCCAGCGTCAGCCACAGAAGGAAACGGAAATCCTCGTTTCGCACGGCCCGTGCCGGCCGATACACAAGGAGACCGGCGATGGCTGCTGCAACGAAGGCAGGGGCGATGTCGATGGCCTGCGAAAGCAGGAACTTTGCAGGCACGACGATCCGGCCGAACAGCGTTGTTTCGCTGCCCGCACGGCCAATCGCATAATGCAAGGTCGGAAAGTTGCTGCGGACGAGCCAGACCACATGCGGCGCTACCACGGCGCCGCAGGCGAGAATGGCGAGGAGCGGTCCGAGGCCGGCGACAAGGGACTTGACCCCGCGCGTGCGCAGGAAATGCGCAAGCATGACCGCGAGCAGCACGCCGGTCGAATATTTGGCGATCAGGCCAAGGCCGGCGGCGATGCCGAGCGCGAGCCACCATCGCCAGCCGCCGCCCTTCCAGGCCTTGTAATAGAAGAGACTCGCCGCTGCCCACAGCGGCATCTGCGCGACGTTGTGATTGAATTCCGGCGTGGGGACCGAAAAATAGTACACGCCGGCAAGCAGCAGCGTGCCCGCGGCGGCCCAGCGCACAGGCATCAAGGCGCGGCCCAGAAAAAATACGAAGACATAGGTGATAGCGACCGCGATCTGGCTGAGCAGGAACGGCCCGAGATTGCCGAGCGCCACGAAGAAGAGTTCCGACAGCCAGGAGGGCAGGGGCGGGTGCTTGTAATAGCCCCACTGCCATTCGTGTCCCCACGCGACGCCGTCGCTGACTACGTCAAGCGGCAGGCTCCAGGCAAAAGCCCAAGGGACAGCAGTCCAGATGATCAGCTGGGCCACGATGAAGAGGCCGAGCCAATCCTGCGGCCCCGAAAGCAGGCGCCGGAACAGCCTGGGAATTCCGTCCGAATGTTCGGAAGTAGTCCCGGCGGAGGTCATCGGCCCCTTATGCGCGCGCCCGCGGCGGAGCAGGCGCGCGCGCACGGATCATCCCCGGCTATTGCGGAGGATTCGGGGGTGTCTGCTCTTTCTTTTCGTGGTGCGGCGGCGGCTGCCCCTGCTCATTCGGACGCGGTTGCTCGCGGTTCGGGCCGGCCGTGCCGCCGGGTTGGGCTTCGCGCGGCCGCTCTCCGGCGGGGCCCGTCATCCCGTTTGGATGTGCCTCGCGCGGCTGTTGGCCGTTCGGGCCGGCCATGCCGCCGGGTTGTGCTTCGCGCGGCCGCTCTCCGGCGGGCCCCGTCATCCCGTTTGGATGTGCCTCGCGCGGCTGTTGGCCGTTCGGGCCGG
>JBOHKH010000017.1:0-64469 GCA_050728995.1 Rhizomicrobium sp.
CTTCTTCAACAAACTCAAGAACGCACGGCGCGTGGCTACCCGTTACGACAAGACCGTGGACAGTTTCCTCGGTTTCATCCAACTTGCTTCAATCAAAATCTGGCTTAAGTTTGTCAACAGGTCCTAGAACTGCGGACTTTGGCAACTACGACCCGACCAACCCGGACCAAGACAAGATCAACGGCGGCCAAGCCGTTCCGTGTCGAATATGTAACGAGGTGTTCGCCCGTGTCCGCTTAACTTGGAGATACTGCAACACGTGCAAGCGCGGCTTCTGTGAGGGCGAGCACGGGAACTTTATCGGTGCGCGGGGAGGCGTGTGCGTCCGCTGCTTCAAGAAGTCCCAAAAAAGCAGCGAACTCCTCCAAAATTCAAATTAGGACACTACCCGGGGTCGCACTTTCTTGCCTCGGCCCCGGCATTCCGCTATACGCCGCGCCTTCGTGGCGGCTGCGGTCGCAAGGACGCCCTTCGGGGTCGTGCCGGAATGGTCCGGCATTCCTTGCGAACCGATGCGAATGCGGGCGTTCCCGGTCCCGCGCGCGTACCGCAGCCCGGAAAGGGACAAGATGGCTCTTTACGAGCACCTCCTGATCGCGCGCCAGGATATCAGCGCGCAACAGGTGGACGCGCTGGCGACCCACCTGAAGACGATCATCGAAGGCGAAGGCGGCAAGGTCGAGAAGCAGGAATACTGGGGCCTGCGCTCGCTCGCTTACCGCATCAAGAAAAATCGCAAGGGGCACTATGTGCTCCTCAACATCAACGCGCCGTCGAAAGCGGTTCAGGAGCTGGAGCGGCAGCTCAAGATCAACGAAGACGTGTTGCGCTGCCTGACCGTGAAAGTGGACCAGTTCGAGCAGTCGAATTCGAGCAAGTCGCGGCGCGAACGCGAAGGCGGCGAGAAGAAGCCCGAAGCCGAAAAGACCGAAAAGACCGAAAGCCAGGAGGCGGCGCGATGAGTCAGACCGGCCAGCGGCGTCCGTTCTTCCGCCGCAAGAAGACATGTCCGTTCTCCGGCGCCAACGCACCCCGGATCGACTACAAGGACGTGAAGCTCCTTCAGCGCTTCATTTCCGAGCGCGGCAAGATCGTGCCCTCGCGCATCACCGCCGTCTCGACGCGCAAGCAGCGCCTTCTGGCGCTGGCGATCAAGCGTGCGCGTTACATGGCGCTTCTTCCCTACCTCGTGAAATAGGAGCGCGCGATGCAAGTGATCCTGCTCGAACGCGTCGAGAAGCTCGGTCAGATGGGCGACGTGGTGAAGGTGAAGAACGGCTTCGCCCGCAACTACCTGCTGCCCAAGAAGAAGGCGTTGCGCGCGACCGAACAGAACCGCACCTATTTCGAGAGCCAGCGCACCCAGCTCGAGGCGCGCAACCTCGAGCGCCGCTCGGAAGCAAAGGCCGTCGCCGATAAGCTCGAGGGGAAATCCTTCGTTCTGCTGCGCCAGGCCGGCGACCGCGGCCAGCTCTACGGCTCGGTGTCGCCGCGCGACATTTCGGATGCGGTGAGCGCCGGCGGCTTCAGCATCGAGCGCACGCAGGTACCGCTCGACAAGGCAATCAAGACCATCGGCGTGTTTCCGGTTTCCGTCGTGCTGCATCCCGAAGTGCGGGTGCAGATCAGCGTGAACGTGGCGCGCACGGAGGACGAGGCGGAGCGCCAGGCCCGCGGCGAGGACGTGCTGGCCGAGCAGCCGCCCGAGGAAGAGACCGAGACGGCCGAAGTGTTCGAGGAAGGCGCCCGGCCGCAGGCCGGCGAAGAGGAGACGGCCGCCTGATCCTGGTGTAGTCTACGGATGTGTGCTTCGGCCGGATTCCGGAGGCTCCGGGGTCCGGCCGACCAGCTTCGGGAGCGCCCCCATGTCGGCCGTCAGCGAGACCAGACGCGTCACCGTTCCCGAAATCCGCGGCCGCAAGGGGGCAAAGCCGGTCGTCTGTCTCACCTGTTATCACGCCCACACCGCGCGGCTTCTCGATCGGCATGTCGACGTCATGCTGGTCGGGGATTCTCTGGGCATGGTCATGCACGGGATGGAGACCACGCTCGGCGTCACGCTCGATATGATGATCCTGCACGGCAAGGCGGTGATGCGCGGCTCCCGCCGGGCGCTCGTGGTGGTGGACATGCCGTTTGGCTCCTACGAGGAGAGCCCGCAGATCGCCTTTCGCCATGCCGCGCGGGTGCTCCAGGAAACCGGCTGCGGGGCGGTCAAGCTCGAAGGCGGCGCCCGCATGGCCGAGACGGTGCATTATCTGTCACAACGTGGAATCCCGGTGATGGCGCATATCGGCCTGACGCCGCAGATGATCCAGGTGCTGGGCGGCTTCAAGACGCAAGGACGTACCGAAGCGGAATGGCCGGCCATCGAAGCCGATGCGCAGGCCGTCGCCGAAGCCGGCGCTTTCGCGGTGGTGCTCGAAGGCATGGCCGAACCGCTCGCTGCACGGATCTCACACGCCGTTGCCATTCCCACAATCGGCATCGGCGCATCGGCCGAATGCGACGGGCAGATTCTCGTGCTTGAAGACATGCTGGGGTTGAACCCGCATCCGCCGCGCTTCGTGCGGCAATATGCGGCCATGGGGCCCGATATCGAAAAAGCGGTGAAAGCCTACGCCGCGGACGTGCAGGCGCGCCGTTTCCCGGGTGCGGAAAACGTCTACGGGATGAAGCGCGCCGGCTGAGGCACCGCCGGTCCTTCCGGTCTGTTGTCAGGCCAGCCGCGGCGGGCTAAACCATCCGACGTCGCTTGGGACCGGGCGCGGCCTCGCCGCCCCGCGAGGCATTGCCGTCGCTTCGTCTTCCGGAGCCGATCCGCGAATTCGCGTGCGCCGGTGAGCGCCGCTCAAAGGAACCAATATCTGTGGCCGACATTTTTCGCGAAATTGAAGAAGACGTACGCCGCGAGCAGTGGGAAAAGATCTGGAAGCAGTATCGCGACCACATCATCGCGGCGGTCGCCCTCGTCATTATCGGGGTGGCGGGTTTTCAGCTCTACCGCGTTTACGAACAGCGCGAAGCCAACAAGGCGTCCATAGGCTATGAGGCGGCAGCGCAACTCCTCGAGTCGGGTCAGCCGCGGGCCGCGGAACCGCAACTCGCCGCCCTGGCGAAATCGGCGCCGGGCGGCTACGCGCGGCTCGCGCAACTCGCCCAGGCCGACGCTCTGTTCGGCGCGGGCGATCACAATGCGGCGATCGGCCTGTACAAGAAGATCGCGAACGGCGGCGATCCCTATTTCTCGGCGGTCGCCCGCCTTCACGCCGCCTGGGCCATCGCCGACGGCGCATCCCGCCCGGAACTCGCAAATCTGCTGGCGCCGCTGAGCGATCCCACAAACGCCTGGCACAGTCTCGCCCAGGAAGTGCTGGCCTACGCAGATCTGCGCGCGGGCAACGTGACGGCTGCCCTGAAATCCTATCGGCATCTTGCGACCGATCCGAACGCACCCTCATCGCTGCACACCCGCGCAGCGGCGATGGTGCGCTTCATCGACGGCGGCGGCGCCGTCGATTACGGCCATGTGCCGCGACCCAAGGCTTTGCCTGCGAAGGCCCCCGCTCCGCCCGCCGCCAAAGGTCCTCCGACCCGATGAAATCACGATTTTTCGCCGCGCTCCTCTGCGCGGCCTGTCTCGTTGCGCTTGCCGGCTGCGATACGCTTAACGGCGTCAGCGATACCGTGTCCGGCTGGTTCGGCTCGAACAGGGTTTCCAAGCTCAAGGGTGAGCGCATTTCCGTGATGGCGGAGGACAATTCGCTCAAGCCCGACCCCGCACTCGCGAAAACGAGCGTCGAGCTGCCGCCACCCTACATCAACAAGAACTGGCCCGAACCGGGCGGCTACGCCGCGAACGCGATGTATCATCTCGAAGCCGCGGGAGCGTTGCGGCCCCTGTGGCAAACCGATACGGGCAAGGGATCCGACGACGATTCGCGGCTGACCGCTCCGCCTGTCGTGGCCGACGGGCGCATCTATGTGCTCGACGCGGAGGCGCATGTGTTCGCGTTCGACGCACGCAACGGACATCCGCTGTGGGACAGGAACCTCGCGCCCCGGGGACCCGACGATTTCACGCTGTTCGGGCTTCTCGGCCCCGACATGTCGATCGACCCGAGCAAGGGATTCGGCGGCGGCACCTGTTACGATTCGGGCAAGCTGTTCGTGAGCACGGGCTTCGGCAATGTCTTCGCGCTCGATGCGGCCACGGGACGGCAATTGTGGAAAGCCGATCTCGGCGTGCCCATCGTCAACGCGCCGGTTGCGAATGGCGGACGCGTGTTCGTCTCGTCGGAAGACAATCATTTCGTGGCGCTTGCCGAAGCCGACGGCCGCGTCCTTTGGGACCACCAGGGCATTTCGGAATCGGCCGGGATTCTCACGAGCACGAGCGCCGCGGTCGCCGGCGACACCGTGATCGTGCCGTACACGTCGGGGGAGCTGTACGCGCTGCGCATCGACAACGGCAGCCCGGAATGGAACGACATGCTCACGAAGTCGGGCAATGTCACGGCACTCACCGAACTCGACGATATTGCCGGCCGCCCGGTGGTCGATCGCGACATGGTGTTCGCGATCAGCCACTCGGGAACCATGGCCGCAATCAATCTCAACACCGGCGAGCGCGTCTGGACCCTCGATATCGCCGGAATCCAGACGCCGTGGGCCGCCGGCGACTATGTGTACGTGCTCACCACCACCGGTCAGGTGCTGTGCGTGCGGCGCAAGGACGGCGAAGTGAAATGGATTCACCAGCTGCCGCGCTGGGAACATCCCAAGCAGCGCGACGGCATGATCGTCTGGTCGGGACCGGTGCTTGTGTCCAACCGGCTCATCCTCGTCTCATCGAGCGGCAAGGCGGTTTCGCTGTCGCCCTATTCGGGCGAGCTGATGGGGCGCGTGGACATTCCCGACGGTACTTACATTGCGCCGGTGGTGGCGAACGGCACGCTTTACATCCTGACGAACGACGCGCAGCTCGTCGCCATGCGCTGAAGAGCGCAGCGGCGACGGTCATGCGGCCCGCCATCGTCATCGTCGGCCGGCCGAATGTCGGCAAATCCACCCTCTTCAACCGGCTGGCGGGCCGCAAAGCCGCCATCGTTCACGATACGCCCGGCGTCACGCGCGACCGCCAGGAGGCTCTGATCTGCCGCGGCGGCCTCGACTTTCGCCTTGTCGACACTGCGGGCTTCGACCCCGGCGGCGCGAGCGCGCTGGCGCAAAGCATGACGAAGCAGACGTTCGGCGCGGTCGCTGCGGCCGATCTCTGTCTGCTGGTCGTCGACGCGCGTAGCGGCATCACCGCAGACGACGAGCGCCTCGCCAAGGCGATCCGGCGCGCGGGCAAGCCCGTCATTCTCCTCGCCAACAAGAGCGAAGGCCGCACGGCCGATCTTTCCGATGCGCTGCGCTTTGGAATGGGCGAGCCGATCGCCGTTTCCTCGGCGCACGGAACGGGGATGGACGAGCTGTTCGACGCGCTCGCCCCTTACGCCGCCGAATCGGATTTGGACGAGGACGCGGAGCAAACCCACCCGCTGCGGCTGGCGATCGTCGGCCGTCCCAATGTCGGCAAATCCACGCTATTCAATGCGCTCCTCGGCGAAGAGCGCGTGCTTACGGGACCGGAAGCCGGCACGACGCGCGATTCGATCGCGGCGCCGCTGACGGCGAACGGTCGCGCGGTCCTGCTTCACGACACGGCGGGTCTCAGAAAGCGGGCGCGCGCCGCCGGACATCCCCTCGAACAACTCGCGGTGGAAAGCGCGCTGACCGCTATCCGTTTCGCCGAATGCGTCGTTGTTCTTGTCGATGCGACACAGGCCTTCGAGAAGCAGGATCTGGCGATTGCCGATCTCGCGGTGCGCGAGGGCCGTGCCGCGGTGTTTGCGGTGAACAAATGGGATTGCGTCGCCCACAAGGCCGGCGCGATTGGGGCGCTCCGCGAAGAGCGCGACAGGCTTCTGCCGCAGATTGCGGGCGCGCCGCTCGTGGCGATTTCGGCGCGCACCGGGGAAGGCATCGGCCGCCTTCTGCCCGCCGTCTTCGCAGCCGATCGCGCCTGGAACGCGCGCGTCCCCACCGCCGAATTGAACCGCTTTCTCGCGCCGGCGCTCGAGCGCCATCCGCCGCCCGCCATCCGCGGCCGGCGCATCCGCATCCGCTACATGACCCAACCCAAGACGCGGCCACCGACGTTCGCGCTGTTCGGCACGCAATTGAAAGAACTTCCCGAAAGCTGGCTGCGTTATCTCGCCAACGAACTGCGCGCCCGCTTCGATCTTGCCGGCGCGCCCATCCGGCTGATGCTGCGCACCGCGCGCAATCCGTACGCGTCGAAATAGCGCGACGGCCACGCGCTCGGCGGACCAAAGTACTAGAGCACGATCTGATCATGCTGAATCAGACCGTGCTCCAGATTCCTTGAATTTCGTGCAATTTGACGGGTGAAGTGCTGCACACTTCACCCGATTGCGCTTTAACGACTGCGCCAGAGACTCGCCAGGTGCTATCGACCGCTATTGCAGTCAAAGAAAATTCTCGATCGGCAGGCTTTTCACGTCGCCCTGAGCCCGTCGAAGGGTGAGCCTGTCGAAGCGTGAGGCTTGGTGAGCCTTTCTCGAGATTATTCCCGACCGGGGGAAATTCGCTGCCCTTCGTTTCTCGACCTCCGTCGCCAGGAAATCATCGCACGAAATTTTTTCCTTCCCTGCTTTTCTCCCTGCACCAGGGAGAAAGGTCGCAGTTTGTTTCGCCGGAACGGGCCTCACTTGTTTTGACACGTGGCGCAGCTTCTTGACACCTCGCCCGCGCCATGTAAAACCGTATCGGTTGCTTTGTCAACCGCATGGAGACATACTGAAGTTCGACTGACGGCGCCGTGTTGCTAAAATGCTGCCGAGGCGCTCGCGCCTCGGATGTGAACACGGCGACGGCGAGGAATGCCGCGAAGCCGACGCTTCAACGAGGCCGAGGCGCTCGCGCCTCGGATGTGGCCTTGGGAGTGCCCGAGGCCCGGCCAACGACCGCAAGCTTCAATGAGGCCGAGGCGCTCGCGCCTCGGATGTGTGCCCACGATCTCCTGCACACGGCGGGCCGTTGTCTTGCTTCAATGAGGCCGAGGCGCTCGCGCCTCGGATGTGCTGGCGAAGTGTTCCCCGTCCGCATTGATGGCACGGCTTCAATGAGGCCGAGGCGCTCGCGCCTCGGATGTCTCGCGACCTTCGCAAGCCCACTCCTTATATATGTGGCTTCAATGAGGCCGAGGCGCTCGCGCCTCGGATGTGCTGAAAGCCATCGAATCGGCCGTCACCGATCATATCGGGCTTCAATGAGGCCGAGGCGCTCGCGCCTCGGATGTGTTCCGACCGCCGTTAATCAGCGCCGGGCGATGGTCGCTTCAATGAGGCCGAGGCGCTCGCGCCTCGGATGTAACACGGCGACGACGAGGAACGACGCGAAGCCGATGCTTCAATGAGGCCGAGGCGCTCGCGCCTCGGATGTAGCCACCCTACAAGCCCTTGAATACCAACACAACGTTGCGACGCTTTCGAGCGGTGGCCCGTAAGCGACGGCAAACCCTGCTGGTTTCCTCGGGCGATGACATAGACGATGTCAAAGAGCTTCACGATTCCAACAATCTACCGCGACTCGAGCGGGTGCGGTGCTCCGCGCAGCACACGCGCGCTCGAAAGCATTCGGCGGATACCAAAGACGGTTAATCAAGCTCGCTCCAATTTCCGGTATCGATCCTAGCCGATTTGGCTATATGACGGTAGCCCGGCGTTCCACTTTCGAAAATGTTTTGCCGATGCTCTCAATGGCCAACGCGATCTTATCCGCCGGCCCGACATCGATCAGGAGGACATGATCCTCGCCGTTCTTCACCAGTTCGCGCAGGCGCGTCTCGAGCTCGGCGCGGCGACGCTGCGAGAGGCGACACTGGAACACCGAAAGCTGTATCCACTCGCAATATCCATGCATGGCTTTGAACACGCGCCGCCAGCGGCGCTGATCGGAGATGTCGTAGGTTACGACGAAGAGGCGTTCATCGGCCATGACGCGCAACTCACCTTGGCAGATAGTGCGGATACGCCGGCAACTCGCCCAAAAGAAACCGGGAGAGCAAGCGCGCCTGCACCAGCAGCATGCGGCGCATGCTCACCTGATAGCCAAATCGCTCTGCGCCCACATGAGATAGGCGAGCCTCGGGCAATAGACGAACTCGTTCACCATTCGCGCCGGGATGAGCGGCGTATCGCCGCCGACGGGCGGCGCCGGAAGATGGAATTCAAGCTGGGGGTCGGACATCGCGCTTGCCCGAACAGTTTCTCGCTCTATTTGGCCGCTGCGAACAGACCGCCGCCGAAATGACGATCACGGCCAAGCATCAACGGCCCCGCAATGGCGGCGCGAAACGTGAGCCGCGCCCGACCGAACAACCCCGAATCCGGCTTTCCGAAACTTTCAGAGACCTCGATCCGCGGTCGCGGGAGTCCGGCGCGCCGGCACTCGGTGAGAAGATCGGCCTCAAGCGCCGCAGCCGCCTGGCCGAGCTTTGCATGTCCGGTCACGCAATAAGGCGTCACGCTTTCCCATGCCGGCGATCTCCCAAATAGCGGATCATCCGAATGCTCCACGACACCGGAAAGGAGGGCAAGCTTTCCGGCGGTGCCGGCACGCAGTTCCTGTAAATCCCCGAGCGATTCCGCGAGTGCGGGAAGATACTGCTCGTGCTCTGTTTTGGACGCTTCACGGCGCTCGAGTATATGTGGAGCGACGATCAGCAACCGCTGCCGCGGCCCATCGAACACGAAGGCAAGGTGCTCGTGCCGGCCGGAACGCGATGGCGCACCATCGGACCCGTGACCGGTGAAGAACGTCGGCAGGGTAGCGCGCTGTCCCATTCTCTCCTGCACGCGTGCCATCACCGCGCGACGCAAGGCACGTGAAAGGGCGAGTGGCTGGGCATCATTCGCCAGTCCGGCGGTAATCGCGAACGCGAACACACCGTCCGCGGGTTCGACCGGTCTCATCAAGCCGAGTCCCAGATAGCGGCCGTCGCCGATCAGGACTGGGCCGTTTGTCGGACGAGATAAGCCTATTTCGACGTGCCAAAGTCGCTCCTTGGCAAAGCGAGTCCCCTTCGCGAACGCTTCACATCCCGCGCTCACGACTACGGCAGAAGCCATGAGAGTTCCGCCGCGCCGTCGAAGCGTGGACAGATACTCACACGGGAGCGGCGTCAATCGTTGCGGTTCGGAGAGCCCGGTTTCGGTTGGCGGCCCGCATTCGCCGGCCGTGCCGGACTTTTTCGCTCACTCCGAATGCACCGCCTGCGAGGCGGCGCGGGTGCCGTGCGGAGCCACCACGACCGTCTTGATGTTCACGAACTCGCGGATGCCCCAGGCCGACAGTTCGCGGCCGTAGCCGCTCTCCTTGATGCCGCCGAACGGCAGCGCGGGATTGGATTCGACGGGCGCGTTGACGAACACGAGGCCCGATTCGATGTCCGCGGAAGCCAGTCTCTCGCCGCGGTTCAGATCGCGCGTGAACACGCCGGCGCCCAGCCCGAATTCCGAATCGTTGGCGAGCCGGATCGCGTCGTCCTCGTCGCGCGCGGAAACGATGGCGGCCACCGGCCCAAACATTTCTTCGTCATGCGCCGGCATGCCGGCGCGCACATCCGTAAGCACGGTCGGCGGATAAAACGCGCCTTCGCCCGGCGGAATTTCGCCGCCCAGAAGGCAGCGCGCGCCGCGCTCGACGCTCTTGCGCACCTGCTCGTGCAGCGAATCGCGCAAATCATGGCGCGCCATGGGACCGAGCGTTGTTTCCTCCGCGAGCGGATCGCCCATGCGCGCCTTGGCCATTTCGGCAACCAGCGCCCGTTCGAATTCCGCGCGCCGGCTTTCGATCACGATGAAGCGCTTTGCGGCGATGCAGCTTTGGCCGCCATTGACGAGCCGCGCTTTCGCGCATTGGCCGGCCGTAAACGCGATGTCGGCGTCGTCCAGAACGAGATAGGGATCGCTGCCGCCCAGTTCGAGCACGCATTTCTTGAGATGCCTGCCGGCCGCGCCGGCCACCGCGCGGCCCGCACCCGAACTTCCGGTCAGCGAGACGGCGCGGACAAGCGGATTTGCAATCACCGCCTCGACGCCGCTGTTGCCGATCAGGAGCGTGCGGAATAGTTGCTCGGGAAATCCCGCATCGCGGAACAACGCTTCGAGCGCGAGCGCGCAGCCGGGTACGCTGGCAGCATGCTTCAGGACGCCCGCATTGCCGGCCATCAGCGCGGGCGCGGCGAAGCGGATGAGCTGCCAGAACGGAAAATTCCACGGCATGACCGCGAGCAGCACGCCCAGCGGATTGAACACCACGCGCGCCTTGCGCTCTCCCAGTTCCACCGGTTGGGCGGCGAGAAACCGTTCCGCGTGTTCCGCGTAGTAGTCGCAGCCCGTCGCGCATTTCCTGGCTTCGGCGACTCCGTCTCGGACGGGCTTGCCCATCTCGAGCGCCATCAGTCGTCCGTATTCCGCCGCACGCTCGCGCAGGAGCGCGGCGGCCTTGCGCATCGGACCCGCGCGTTCGGAGAAGCCAGTGCGCCGCCAGGCGAGATGCGCCTGATGGGCCCGCGCGATCGCCGTTCGCACCTCGTCCTGTGTCGTTTCGCTGTAACGCCGGAGGACCTTTCCGGTGAAGGGATTGAGCGATTCCATTAGCTGTTTCCGTGTTTGCGTCGGAACATTGGCGCGAAATCATGGTGCGCCCGCGCCGCGAGAGCAACAGGCAGCATCGGACAGATGCTATTCCGACCAGCGATAGCCGCGCCGGGCGATTAGCGCATCGGCCCCCGCGGGACCGGCCGAACCGGACGCATAGGATTCCGGCGCCGTGCCGAGCGCGCGCCACGCGACCGCGATGCCGTCAATCCACCTCCACGCCGCTTCGACTTCGTCGGCGCGCACGAAAAGCGTGGGATTGCCGGACAGCGCGTCGAGGAGAAGCCGCTCATAGGCAATGCGCCGGCGCTGCGCGCGAAATGCTTCGGTCAGGCTGAGATCGAGCGCGAGCGGGCTGAGGCGCATGCCTTCCGCCGTCAGTCCCGGCGTCTTGTTCATCAGCTGCAGCGAAATGCGTTCCTCCGGTTGAAGCGTGATGGTGAGTCGATTGGGAACAAGCTCGCCGCTGCCGAAGGCCGAATGCGGCACCGGCTGGAACTGCACCACGATCTGGGTGTGACGGTCCTTCAGCCGCTTGCCCGTTCGCAGATAGAACGGCACGCCCTCCCAGCGCCAGTTGCCGATCTCCGCTTCGATGGCGACGAAGGTTTCCGTGTCGCTGCGGCTTGCACCGGGCTCCGATGCGTAACCTGGAACGGTTTCACCGTTTTCATGACCGGCCGTGTACTGTCCGCGCACCGTTCTTGCTGCGGCATCGCGGCGGCCGATGGGCTTCAGCGAGCGCAGCACCTTCGCTTTTTCGTCGCGCACCGCGTCCGGATCGAGCCGGGCGGGCGGCTCCATGGCGACGAGACAGAGCAGCTGCAGAACATGATTCTGCACCATGTCGCGCAGCGCGCCATATGCATCGTAATAGCCCCAGCGGCCCTCGATCCCGATGGATTCCGCGACCGTGATCTCCACGTGATCGATGCACGACCTGTTCCACAGCGGCTCGAACAGGACGTTCGCGAAGCGCAGCGCCAGCAGGTTCTGCACGGTTTCCTTGCCGAGGTAATGATCGACGCGGAATATCCGTTTTTCGTCGAAGGCCGCCGCCAGGCACGCGTTGATGGCACGGCAGCTGGCGAGATCGTGGCCGATAGGCTTTTCCACCACGATCCGGCTCTCGGACGTCGCGAGACCCGCTTCCTGCAGATTGGCGCAGGCGGACCCGTAATGTTGCGGCGACAGCGAGAGATAATAGACATTTCGTTTGCCGGTCTGGCGCGCGAGCCTGTCGTAGCCGTCGCGTGACTCCGCATTCACGCTGCAATAGGCCAGGCGCCGCTCGAATCTGCGCCACGCCGCTGCGTCCGGTTTTTCTCCGCGACCGGCAATGGTTTCATGCGTCCGCGACCGGAATTCTCCGTCGTCGAGAGCGGAACGCGCCGCGCCGATGATCCTGAGCCCGTCGTCGAGGAGACCGTCGCGGTCGAGGAAATACAGCGACGGCAACAGCATGCGCCGCGCAAGATCGCCCGTCGCGCCGAAGATCACCAGGGTGTCGGCTGTCGCGTCCATGCCCGCCATCCCGTGTTCAACGCGTCTGCGCCCACGCGGGTTCACAACGGTTGCCGATCGGGATTGCGTGGCCTACCCCCCGCCGATCAGCTTCAGCCATGCATCTTCGTCGATCATGTCGACGCCGAGCTTCTGCGCCTCCGCGAGTTTGCTGCCTGCGCCGGGACCGGCAACCACGAGATCGGTCTTCTTCGACACCGAGCCCGCGACCTTTGCGCCCAGCGCTTCGGCGCGCGCTTTCGCTTCTGGTCGCGTCATCTTTTCGAGCGTGCCGGTGAAGACCACGGTCTTGCCGGCGACCGGCGAGTGCGTGGCTTTCGCGGCGGCGACCGGCCGCACGTCAAGTTCCGGAAGGAGGTGATCGAGAGCCTTGCGATTGTGCGGTTCGCCGAAGAAATCCGCGATCGCCTGTGCAACGGTTTCGCCGATACCGGAAATGGAATCGAGTTCTTCCGTCGCCTCGCCGCCTTCCATGGCTGCGAGAAAAGCTTCGAGCGTATGGAAATGCCGCGCCAGCAGCTTGGCGGTCGTCTCGCCGACATGGCGGATGCCGAGCGCATAGATGAGCCGATCGAGCGCGATTGCGCGGCGGCGGTCGATCGCCTCGAACAGTTTCGAAGCGCTCTGCGCGCCCCACCCTTCGCGCGCGGCAATGGCCTTTTCGCCGGAACCATGGCGCTTCTCGAGACGAAAAATGTCGGCAGGCTCCCGGATCATTCCGTCTTCGTAAAACGCCGCGATATGTTTCTCGCCGAGACCTTCGATATCGAAGGCATTGCGCGAGACGAAATGCCGGAGCCGCTCGACCGCCTGCGCCGCGCAGACGAGTCCGCCGGTACAGCGGCGCGCGGCCTCCGCTTCGCCGGTTTTCTCGTCGATCTCGCGCACCGCGTGGCTGCGGCAGACCGGGCAGCTGTCGGGAAATACGAAGCGTTTCGCCCCGCGCGGCCGCTTCTCGGGGATGACGCGGACGATCTGGGGAATGACATCGCCCGCGCGCTGCACCACCACCGTATCGCCGACGCGCACATCCTTGCGCGCGATCTCCTCCTCGTTGTGCAGCGTGGCGTTCTGCACCACCACGCCGCCGACGGTGACGGGCTTGAGTTTCGCAACCGGCGTCAGGGTCCCGGTGCGCCCCACCTGAATATCGATATCGAGAAGGATCGTTTCCGCCTGCTCCGCCGCGAATTTGTGCGCGATCGCCCAGCGCGGCGAACGCGACACGTAACCGAGCCGCTCCTGCAGATCGAGACGGTCGACCTTGTAGACGACCCCGTCGATGTCATAGCCGAGATCCGCGCGCTGCGTTTCGATGTCCCGATAGAAGGCGAGCAATTCTTCGATCGTGGCGCAGCGCCGGATCAGCGGATTGACGCGAAAACCGTAGCTCCTGAACGTCTGCAGCATCTCCCATTGGGAATCCGCCGGTAGCGCGCTCGTCTCGCCCCACGCATAGGCGAAGAAATGAAGAGGCCGGCGCGCGGTGATCGCCGGATCGAGCTGGCGCAGCGATCCGGCGGCCGAATTGCGCGGATTGGCGAAGGGCGACTTGCCTTCCGTCGCCTGGCGCTCGTTCAACGCCGCGAAATCCCTGTGCAGCATGTAGACTTCGCCACGCACCTCGACGACGTCCGCCGCCCTGCCGTGCAGCCGCAGCGGGACGTCGCGCAACGTGCGCAGATTGGCCGTGACATCCTCGCCCTCGATGCCGTCGCCGCGCGTCGCGCCCTCGACGAAAACGCCGTTCTCGTAACGCAGGCTCGCCGACAGACCGTCGATCTTCGGCTCTGCGACGAACGCCAGCTCCTGATCCGGCTTCATCCCGAGAAACCGTCTTATGCGGTCCGCAAAATCCGTCACATCGCCGTCGTCGAAGGCGTTGTCGAGCGAGAGCATCGGCACGCGATGAACGATCTTCGCAAATTTGTCGCTCGGTTTCGCGCCGACTCGCGCGGAAGGAGAATCCGCACGCATGAGTTCGGGAAAGCGCAGTTCGATCGCTGCATTGCGCCGGCGCAACGCGTCGTAGTCCGCGTCCGGAATTGCCGGCGCGTCCTCGAGATAATAGCGACGGTCGTGCCGGGCGATCTCGTCGGCCAGCCGCGCGAGCTCTCTTTTCGCGTCGGCAATCGTAAGCTTCTCGACGGGTTTCCCGGCTTTCATGGGCGCAAGAGCGTGGCGCGAATCACGCGCGCGTCCTGGCTTTTTTCGGTGTGCGGGCTTCGGCGAGCAGCCTGCGGGCCGCGGCGCGCGCTTCGGCGCTGACGTTTGCGCCCGACAGCATGCGCGCGACCTCCTCCACGCGCGCCTCCTCGCCCAGAAGCTCGACAGTCGTACGATCGCGCGCGCGGGCAATGCGGAAATGCCGTTCCGCCCGCGCCGCGACCTGCGGCGAGTGCGTGACCAGAAGAACCTGCGTACCGCGCGCCAGCCTCTGCAGACGCACCCCCACCGCATCGGCGACCGCTCCACCGACGCCCCGGTCGACCTCGTCGAACACCAGTGCGGCCGGCGGGCTCGCTTCGGCCAGCGCCACTTTCAGCGCCAACGAAAAGCGCGCAAGCTCGCCGCCCGAGGCGATTTTCGCCAGCGGACCGAAACTCGCGCCTTCCACCGTCGCCACTTCGAAGCGCACGCGTTCGGCGCCTTGCGCACCGGCCTCCTCTCCCAGTGGTTCGAGCGCCACGCGAAACCGTGCATGACCGAGCCTGAGTGGGACAAGTTCGCGCGCCACCGCATTCCCGAGCTTCTCCGCCGCCCTCTCGCGCGCTTCGCTCAGCCGGCGCGCCGCCGCGCGGAATTCGTCGCGCGCGCGCGCCACCTCCGCCGAAAGCGATTTGAGTTTCGCACCACCGCCCGAAATCGTGTCGAGTTTCGCATGATACTCCTCGAGCAGCGTCCCCAGCGCGTCCGACTGTACACCGTATTTCCGCGCGGCGGCGCGCAGCGCAAACAGCCGTTCTTCCTTGCGTTCGAGCAGACCCGCATCGAGATCGAGTTGTGACAGCAGGCCTTCGAGGTCGTGGCGTGCCTCCTCGGTCAGGGTGAATGCCTGGTCGAGCGCACTCTCCGCTCCTTTCGCGCGCAAGCGTGCTTCGGGATGAAGGCGCGAAAGCCGCTTCAGCGCGCCCGCCAGCGCGGATTCCGCCGACCTGTCGCCCGCCAGGAGGGCGAGCGCGGCCGAAATCTCTTCGGCGATGCGGCTGGCGTTCAGGAGCAGCGCGCGCTCGCCGGCGAGCCGTGTTTCTTCGCCCTTTTCGGGCACCAGCGCGGAAAGCTCCTCGGCTGCATGGCGCAGGAATTCGGCTTCCCGCGCTGTGGCCTCGGCGGTGCGGGCCAGCGCGCCGGCCTCGGCCTGCAATGCTTCCCATTCGCGGTATTTGTTCGTCACATCCAGGGCGAGTGCCAGATGATCGCCGAAGGCGTCGAGCAGTTTGCGATGGGTGGCGCCGTCGAACAGTCCGCGGTCGTCGGACTGGCCGTGAATCTCGACGAGGGTGCTCCCGAGGTCGCGCAGGAATGCAACTCCGATCGGCGCGTCGTTGAGAAAGGCGCGGGTACGGCCTTCCACGGCGAGCGTACGCCGCAGGATGATTTCGCCGTCCGCCGCAAAACCGTTCGCTTCGATCAGGCCCATGGCGTCGTGCCGCGGCGGCAGTTCGAACACCGCCGTGGCCGAGCCTTGCTGTTCGCCGTTCCTGACGCTCGAGCGCGTTCCGGTGCGCGCACCGGTCGCCAGCCCCAATGCGTCGAGCAGGATCGATTTGCCCGCGCCGGTCTCGCCGGTGAGCGCGTTGAGCCCGTTCGAAAACGCGAGCGACACGTCTTCGATGAGCACGAGGTCGCGAATGTTCAGCGATGCAAGCATGAACGGCCTGAGCCCGGCTGCCGGAATCGGGAAGATATTAGCGCGTTTTGCCCCCGAAAAGGGGAACGGGAATGACAGGTTTTTCGCGCGAACGACGACCAGGGATAATCTACAGCGAATACCCGAGCCTCAGCCACAGCATCCTGGCATTGAGCAGATAAAAGGACTGGCTGCCGAATTCGCTGGCGCTGACGGGCGGGCGCGCATTGGTGAGATTCGTTCCCTCGGCAGAGACCAGATAACGGCCGAAGCGGTAGCCGAGGGTGGCCGCGAGCGTGGCATAGCCCGACACCGGCGCCGTGTTTTCCTCGTCGAGATAGCGCCGGCCGACATAATCGACGACGAGAGTGCCGTTGAAGCCCTGCGGCGGGGTGTAGAGGATGCCGCCGGAAGCGAGAATGTGCGGCGAAAGAGTCAGTTCGCGCCCGGCGACGTCGACGCTTTTCACGCCGTCGAAGAACTCGTATTGGCCGAAGCGGTCGTCGTGCCAGGCGATGTTCGCGGCCACTCCGAGATCGGTTGTGAAATTGTAGCGCGTCTCGAGTTCGACGCCCTTCAGCTGCTCGTGCGCGGCATTGGTGAGAAAGCCGGTCGGCAGAGGCACCACGAGATTCTGGAAGTTCTGCAGGAACGCTTCCGCGTCGTAGCTGAGTGCGCCGGAGAGCAGCGTGCCCTTGACGCCCGCCTCGTAGCTCTGCGCGGTTTCCGGCAACAGCACCGTGGGCTGGTAGTCCGGCCCGAAATCCTGCGCCGACGGCTTGAACGCGTTGCGGTAGTCCGCATAGAGCACCGCCTCGTTGCCCATTCCGTCGCCCCAGGCCTTGTAACTCGCGCCGATGGTGCCCGCGGGCTTCACG
Source organism: Rhizomicrobium sp. (assembly GCA_050728995.1). Classification (GTDB taxonomy): domain Bacteria; phylum Pseudomonadota; class Alphaproteobacteria; order Micropepsales; family Micropepsaceae; genus Rhizomicrobium. Next base: position 16,986 of record JBOHKH010000017.1, read on the forward strand.
AGATCGCGCACAGAAGTCTGCGAGGCGAAGGACGCGGGCGGCGTCAGCAAATAGTCGGACGAATACTGATGTTCGAAGGTTTCGTTGAGACGGACTCCCGCGAGTACGTCGAGCCGGTCGTCGGGCTTCCAGTCGGCCTGCAGATACTGGCCGAGGAATTCGCGCTGATCGTGGACGCCGCCGATCTCGTTGGCGGCGGCCTGGCTTGCCGGCGGCGGCAGCACCGAGCCGTCGAGCGGCACGGTATAGGCGCTGTTGTCGTTGAAGGTGCCCTGGTGCCCGAAACCGTAGAGAAAATCGGCGCCCGCGATCAGCGTCAGGTTGGCGAAATCGGTGTTGGTGACGTGCGTGTCGAAATACCCATCCTCGAGCAGACGGTGCTGATCCTGCGTATCGACGGTACCGCTCAGATCGGGATGCAGAAATCCGGCGATGTAAACGATGTCGGAATGGGCGTAGGAGGCGAGCGTGTCCCAGGTACCGAGGCTGGTCGGCTCTGTCCAGCCGATGTCGCCCTGGTATTTGTTCTCGGCGATCTCCGCGTTCGACGGATTGAAATTCGCGTTGTCGGGAATGAGCGGGCTGAGCCCCGTGCCGATGCGCAGGATCGGGCTTGGCGGCGCGTCGTGCACGAAAGTGAGGTCGGTGTCGAACCGCAGCGTGCCGGTGCCGATGTCCTGCTCTGCGCGATAGAGAAACGGTCCGTCGGACACATCCTCGCGCCTGTCCGCAAAGCCGAGACTCTCGCCGTCGAGCGCCAGCGAATTGCGGAAGGTGTCGCTGCCGGGCAGCGCCAGCGAAAGATCGCCGCGCGCCGAACCGTAGGTGCCCACGCCGAGATCGAGCTGCTGGGCCGCCTGCCCCGCCGGATAGTGCAGCACCTGCACCACGCCGACGAAGGAGGTTGCTCCGTACATCACGGGCGCCGCGCCTTTCAGCACCTCGATCCGTTCGACGTCCGTCAGGTCGAGCGTGGAGATCGCCGGATTGAACGCGCCGCCCCAGGGGATCCCGTCGGTCACCAGCAGAAACGCATCGAATTCGTGCAGTCCCCAGAAGGACGGCACGGAGCTTGACGGTCCCGCATCGCCGCCCGCCGGCGCTTCGACGCCGGGCACGAGCGCGAGGCTCGTCTGCAGATCCCAGGCGTCGCGCGCGCGCAGTTCCGAGCCGGATACCACCGTGGTATCGGCCGGCACGCGGTCGTTCGCTTCCGGGATCCGAGTCGCGGTGACGACGACCTGCTCGATCTGCGGCTGCGTCTGCGCGAGCGCGCCCCGCCCGACTCCCAGACTCAGCAACACCGCCAATGCGCCAGCGGCGCGCCTGCCCATTTCCATTCCCTGATTTCCCCTGCTCGAATCCCCCGCAACGGGGACGAGAACCAAGCAGCCGCTTTTGTCAATGAGCAACTCGGGCTCACCCTTCGACAAGCCCAGTGCGGTGCAATTTTCTGCCCTCATGCCGAGCCTGTCGAAGCATGACGACGCAGCGACGTCTGGCACCTAACCTCGATTCTCAGTACTAGCGGCTTACGACGTGCCGCAGCAACGGCAGGCGCGAAGAATGATCAGCCTGGTTTCGTCGGCGGGGGCGGAGGTGGTTCTTCGGGACGCATGAGATCCTCGGCGGCATCGTTGGTCGAGGGCTCAACGCGCTGCATCTCCTTGGGTGCGCGCGCAATCTCGTGGACGCCGAGCGCACGCCAGGCGGCATCGCCCTCGCGTTCGAGAATGCTGCGCACCCGAACGTCGCGTTGCGGAAACGGAATTTCGATGCCGGCGGCGCGCAGCGCATCGTCGATCGCCCAGGTGTAGGCGGCCTGCATCGCGGCAGGACGCTTCACCGCCTCGAGGCGGGGCCACACCACGAGTTCGAAGCTGAGGGCGCTGTCGCCGAACCCGGTGAGCCAGACCTGCGTGCGGCGGGTCTGCGTTTCGGGTGTCGTGAAGTCCACGTTGCGCGCCGCCTCCAGCACAACGTCGCGCACCTTTGCCTTGTCGACGCCGTAAGCGACCGAAAACGGGATGTGTATCCGCCTTGTCTGTCCGCGCAGCGTCCAGTTGGTAAACCGCTCCTCGATCAGCCGGGAGTTGGGGACGAAGATATCGAGATTGTCGTTGCTGCGAACGTGCGTCGCGCGCGCGCCGATTTCGTATATGACGCCGCGGACACCGTCGCCGAGCTCTACATAGTCGCCGACATTCAGGATGTTGTCGAACAGGAGCACGATTCCGGAAACGAATTCCTTCACCACGCCCTGCAGGCCGAGCCCGAGGCCAACGCCGATCGCACCGGCAAAGACGGCGATCGACGACAGGTTGATGCCAAGCGACGACAGGGCCAGCAGCAGACCGACAAACGCCACGCCATAGCCGACGAACTTCTCGAGGATGTACAGAGCGGCGCTGCGGCTGGAAACGCGGTTTCGCAACCGCGCGAGCAGGCGGACCGTAAGGCCCGACAGCCCGAACGCCACGATCACGATGACAAGCGCGATCAGGACGCTCGAGAGCGTAATCGGCGTACCGCCAACCGACGCAATCGGCGCGGTAAACATGCGAAAGGATGTCAGCGGGGCGGCCATGCACTCACCTCGATCACGGGTCGCCTCCCTGTCCGCGCGGTCTCGATTGCTGCGGCGTCTGGCAGCGCGCGGTCGGTTCCGAATCGGCCGACTACCCATCAATCGCGCAGGTTCGGTCCGTGGCAACCTCACATTTGGGGACAAACTCCAGCCTCGGGCAAATTCGCAACTGCCATGCACGCAGCACATGCGGCCGAAACTCCGAATCGGGCTGCAAACGCCGGCGGCGGCTGCAACGTCCACCGACGGGCGCATTGACGCGCCGTTTCGCATGGGCGACCCTTGCAACTTGCGCGCGCGGGTCATGGGGCCGGTCGGGCGAAGTCGAAGGGGAACACCTTGCAGTGGCGAAAATGCGCGGCCTTCGGGCCGCTGGTGCTGTGCGCGCTCGCGGTATCCGCGCGTGCGCAGACCGCCGAAGACCTCGTCGCAAAGAATCTCGCCGCGCGCGGCGGTGCCACGGCGCTCGCCGCCATTCACACCTATGTGGCGAAAGGCGAGCTGCGCTTTCCGGGCGATTTCAAGCTCGCCTTCAGCGAGACGCGCGAACGCCTCGATCCGGCGACCGACACCTGCGCGGTGCGCGTGGACGCGTCGCTCGAGGGCCTCACGCTCATCCAGGCCTATGACGGGAAGAACGGCTGGCGCGTCAATCCCTTCGAGGGACGCAAGGACGCCGAGCGCATGGGCGCGGACGAAGCGCGTGCGCTGGCCGACGAGGCGTTGATCGACGGCAACCTGCAGTCGGCGGCTGCAAAAGGCGCAAAGGTCGATTATCTCGGCCGCGAGGACATCGACGGCACCAACACCTACAAGCTGCGCGTCTCCAGACCCGACGGCACCGTGTTCACCGACTATCTCGATCCGGACGTCTTCCTCGAAATCCGCATCGACGAAAATCGCACCATTCGCGGCGCGGAGCAGGAAACGGTCTATGATCTCGGCGACTACGAGCGCGTGAACGGCGTCTATTTTCCGTTCTCCATCGCTTCGGGCCCGCCCAACGCGGCAGACTCCGACAAGCAGGTGATTACCATCGCCTCGGGCACCGCCAACGTGCTTGTCTCGCCCGCCCTCTTCGCGATGCCCGCAACGCCGGCTCCGGCTTCGAAATGAGCCGCGCCCGCCAACGGAGACTCCCCGTGCGCACATTTCCCGCGCTTCTCGTTTCCGCGCTTGTCCTCGCGGCGCCCGTCGCCACGGCGCAGACGAGCGTCGAAGGCTCGACCATCTCCGGTCTCGGCATCCGCAACATCGGCTCGGCCACGATGAGCGGACGTATCGCCGCGATCGCCGGCCGCCGCGAAAAGGACGGCAAGATCACGCTGTTCGTCGGCGCGGCGTCGGGCGGGGTGTGGAAATCGCAGGACGGCGGTACGACGTTCAAGCCCGTTTTCGACCGCGAGCCCGTGCAGTCCATCGGCGCCATCGCGCTCGATCCCGGCAATCCGAAAGTCGTGTGGGTGGGCACGGGCGAAAGCTGGACGCGCAATTCCGTTTCCATCGGCGACGGCATCTACAAGTCGACGGACGGCGGCGAGACCTGGACGAACGTGGGTCTGCCCAATTCCGAGCGGATTACCCGCATCGTCGTCGATCCCAAGGACAGCAACACCGTCTATGCGTGTGTGCCGGGCAAATTGTGGAGCGACAGCGCCGACCGCGGCCTTTACAGGACGTCCGACGGCGGCGCGACGTGGTCGCTGGTTCTCAAGGGCCCCAATCTTTCCACGGGGTGTTCCTCCGTCACGCTCAACCCGCAAAATCCCGACGAGCTCTACGCGGGTCTTTGGGATTTCCGGCGCAAGGGCTGGACGTTCCGCTCGGGCGGCGACGGGCCGACCGCGTTCTCGGGAAGCGGTCTCTTTCATTCGACCGACGGCGGACGCAGCTGGACGGCGATGACCGCACAAACAAACAAGGGCCTGCCGGCGACCCCGTGGGGGCGCGTGGAAGTCGTCTACGCGCCGTCGGATGCGCACCGCGTCTATGCCTTCATCGAGGATGTGCGCTCGGCGCTTTACGTCTCCAATGACGGCGGCGCGAGCTGGCAAGAGCGCGACCGAAGCCGCAACATGGTATGGCGGCCGTTCTACTTCGCCCGCATCGTGGTCGATCCGACCAATCCCGACCGCCTGTTCAAGATGAATCTCGGCCTCATCGTGTCGGACGACGGCGGCAAGAGCTTCACCGATGCGAGCGGCCAAAACGGCCATGGCGACTGGCACGATGTGTGGATCGATCCGCAGAATCCCAAAGTGGTGATCGGCGGTGACGACGGCGGCTTGTGGCTGTCCTACGACGGCGGCGTGAAATGGTGGAAGGGCGCCAACCTGCCGATCAGCCAGTTCTATCACGTGAGCGTGGACGACCGCGATCCGTTCCAGGTCTATGGCGGATTGCAGGACAATTCCGTCTGGGTCGGCGACAGCGCCTATCCCGGCGGCATTACCAACAGCCGCTGGGAAAACCTCCTGGGCGGCGACGGCTTCTTCGCGTTCTCCGATCCGACCGATCCCGACTACGTCTATGGCGAATACCAGGGCGGCAATATCAGCCGCGTGAACCGCAAGACCCTCGAGCAGCGCGATATCCAGCCGAAAGCGAATTACAACGAGAAACTCCGCTTCAACTGGAACACGCCGATCGCGCTGTCGCCCACGGACAAGGCGACGCTCTATATCGGCGCGCAGTTTTTGTTCCGCTCCCGCGACCACGGCGTGAACTGGCAGCGCATCTCGCCCGATCTCACGACCAACGATCCCGAGATGCAGAAGCAGGAGGAATCGGGCGGCATCACCGTGGACAATTCCGAAGCGGAGATGCACACGACGATCTTTTCGATCTCGGAAAGCCCGAAAAACGATCATGTGATCTGGGTCGGTACCGACGACGGCAACGTTCAACTGACGAAAGACGCCGGCAAGCACTGGACCAACACCGCGCGCAATATTCCGGGCCTGCCGTCCGGCAGCTGGATCAGCTGGGTCGAGGCAAGCCGCTACGATCCCGCCACCGCCTACATCGCGGTGGACCGGCACACTTTCGGCGACATGGCACCCTACATTTATCGCACGCGCAATTGGGGCGCCTCGTGGGAGCCACTCATAACACCCGAAACGGCGAACGTGCGCGGCTACGCCCACGTGGTGAAGGAAGATCCGAAATCGCCGAACATCCTCTACGTCGGCACCGAGTTCGGGCTGTTCGTTTCGCTCGACGCCGGCAGGAGCTGGGCGGAATTCGCGCCCGACAATTTTCCCCATGTCCCGGTGCGCGACATCGCCTTCCAGACGCGCGACGACGATCTCGTGCTCGCGACCCACGGCCGCGGCATCTGGATCGTGGACGACATCGCACCCCTGCGCGCGGTTTCCCCCGCCATGCTGACGCGCCAGGCTGAGCTCATTCCGGTGCGCGCCGAGCAGCAACGTATCGAAGGCAATGGCGGCTGGGCGAACGGCGACGCCGCTTATTCCGGCCAGGATCCGCCCGACGGCGTCACCATCAACTACTACCAGAAGGCCCGTCAGGTGATCGGCCGGATCACACTCGAGATCCTCGATTCGAGCGGCAAGGTTCTGACCACGCTACCGGCTTCGAACCGCAAGGGCTTGAACCGCGTCGTGTGGTCGATGCGCGAGGACGCGCCCCACACCCCGCCCGGCGCCACTCTTGTTTTCAACGCGGCGCGGGGTCCGCGCGTGATGCCCGGAACCTACACGGTCAGGCTCACCAAGGGCGCCAGCACCTACACCATGCCGCTGTCGATCGTGCTCGACCGGCGCGCGAAGTTCACGCTTGCCGACCGCAAGGCGCAGCACGACGCGGCCGAGCACGTTTCGGCCCTCTTCGACCGCATGAGCGTGCTCGCCGGCAAGATCGTCGAAGTGCGCCAGGGCGCGAACCGGGCGGCCGCGGGCCTGCCCGAAAGCGATCCGCTGCGCGGCGATCTCGGCAAGCTCGCCGGCGATGCCGACGCGCTGCGCAAAAAGATCGTAGCGACCAAGCAAGGCGGCGCGATCACCGGCGAGGAGCGCCTGCGCGAGCACATGGATCATGTCTACGGCGCGATCATGTCGACCGAAGACCGTCCGACCGCCTATCAGCTCGCCCGCGTCGCCGCCCTCGAGCACGAACTGCGCGATGTCGAGAACGATTTCGCCGCGCTGTCGAAAGGCGAACTCGCAACGGTGAACGGGCGTCTGAAGGCGAAAGGCCTCACCGAAATCGCGGTGCTGGAACCCTTGCTCGAACCGGCGGGCGGCGGCGGCGAAATCCGCGCCGTGGCGGCGCATCTCATCGGGCTGCAAATGTTCGGGGCGTCGCTTCGCGCCCAATCCGCCGACAGCAACGAGCGGAATTGAGAAAACGACAGCAATGTTTTAGTCACTATTAGACGCTGAGAGATTCAGAGTGAGGGTGCTGACGCCCTTGGAATGGTAACGGTCCGCCAGTCCACGGCCCACTGGCAGTTGCGGCCCGTAAGCCATTGGCACTGAACACGCGGATCGATCATGATCCGTAGTGATCTGGCAATAGAATAAGCTAATAAGTCGTCCGTGAAGAATCCCGAAGCTGTTGATTTGAAATTGGACACGGCAGAGAGGGAGTAATCGATTTTGCCGGTTTTTGGGGTATCGGCGGGCGACTCCTTGCAAAATGGATTTGTGATTCTCTGGCCCTGAAGCGAATCGCTGCGGAGATCTAGTGAAGCCACGAGAGCGCCGGGAGACAGGAGTGCACGACCTGTTTCGGTCTCGGCTGGGTCAAATCATCGATCTGAAGCATCCGCTGGTGACGCTGGCGCGGAGTGTGGATTGGGGCTTTCTCGAGACGGAGTTTGGCGCGGTCTACAAGAACGGCGCGCCGCTTTAACCGAGGGAGGATCGGCAGATCCTCAGATTTCTTGCCGATCGATCTGCACTTGCGGGCCGCGGACTGCGCCGATTGAGAGATATCAACGGTCCAGTTTGGCTAGCGCTCATGCGCGGGCTGCGGCGGACCGGCCTGCGGAAAAGCGTCAAGACAATTTCGACGAGCGAACGGTTGCGAAGGTCGAGTGGTTTGGCATCCGACAACGAATGGCCGCCGCTTCGCCGAAACGCTGGAATGTCATTGCTTAGGGGCGCGTTGTTGGGTCAAGATGTGATCACCAAGTGGGCCGCAGGAATCCAAGAAATGTCGAAGCAGCTAACCGAAATTCCCTTCAACGTTCCACCGTACATTGAAGGTGATGTTGAGAAAAAGCGGCCCCTGACAAAAATTGACACGCGACCTATTGGTAACCTCGGGCGCCTGAAGGTGAAGAACGGAAGTGCTCGACAATTGTGGTTTGAGGATCTTATTCGACGCATTTCTCACGAATTGCGTTCCCGCCAAGTGCCATTCCGCTTTCGGACACCGGATGGAAGCAGATGGCAGCTTGACCGAGGGTGCATCGGCCACGCCATGGCCAACGGCGTTCTCGATGAGGGCGCTGCCGAAATATCCCGATCCGCTGAGTGCGTCTTTTTCTCGGACGGATTATCTCAAAAGAAAGAGCTAGAAGCGGCTGCTTTCCCGTCGTTAGCAAACGACCTGAATGACATTATCACACGAGCGGGTATTTCTGAGACAACCCGAAGGCGCGAAATAGAGGCGAGATTGGGACAGGGAAAGTTTCGCGACGCGGTGATGAGCATTTGCCAACGCGCCTGCGCGGTCACCGGCCTAACCGTTTCGCAGGCGCTGCGCGCGTCTCACATAAAGCCGTGGCGCGACTGCAGCAACGAGGAACGTCTCGATCCTGAAAATGGCCTGTTGCTGGATGCCACGCTTGATGCTCTTTTTGACAGTTGCTTAATATCCTTCACTGACTCGGGCGGGATGCTGATTTCAGAACATATTCCGGTGGCGGATCGCGCGCTGCTTAAGATTCCACGATCTCTACGGATCAGACTGACTGATCGTCAGAAAACATTTCTTCGAGGTCATCGAACGGAATACGAGAGGCGTCGGCATTTGTAGGCGGTCTCCTCCAGTGGATCGGGGGGCCTTGTTCGCGCAATTTGACACCCCTCTGCACGATGTCTACACGGCCAAAACACTGGGGTGTACGAAGTGACAACAACATGAACGCATCCGCCACGCCCAAGCAGCGGCCTTCGCGCGACCCGGTGCGCCGGGATTCAGTTGTCAAAAGGACGCGCTCAAGCGTTCGCCGAATGTATCACGGGAGATCGGCGCGCGTACTGGTTCACGCGATGGACGACGATGCGGCAGCGTTTTATCGGTGGCACGGGTTCCGGCGATCCCCCGCGGAGCCGCGAACCCTCTTCATGGCCATGGACCAAATAACGGAAGCGCTTTGACCCAATAACGCGCCTCCCACTGGAGCGCGGCGCTGGGTGGCCCTCGGTGGCCCGCCATGGTGAGAATCGGGATTGGCATCCGGATATTCTGCTCCTGCCCACACACCCCGAAAGCCACGACGCCGCACCACACGCGGAATTGAGCGGGATTGCTGGATTCCGCAAATCCGGTTGGGTAGCGTGCGCGCGGTCTGAACTTCGAGGACTTGCCGAGTGCGGGCGAAGCGGTTTCTGGGCGTGGCGGTGGCGCTGTGCGGATTGGGGTTTGGCGCCGCGGCAGCGCGCGTCGATCCCGCGTTGTACGGCGGACTGCACTGGCGTCTGCTCGGCCCCTTCCGGGGCGGCTGGGCGACGGTCGTGGATGGCGTCGCCACGAAGCCCGACACCTTCTACTTCGGCAGCGCCGGCGGCGGCGTGTGGGCGACCTACGATGCGGGCCGCACGTGGGAAGCGCTCTTCCAGAACGGCCCCGCGGCCTCGATCGGTGCGCTCGCGGTCGCGCCCTCCAGTCCGAACGTGATCTATGTCGGCACCGGCCAGCCCGAACCGCGCTACGACATCGAAGCGGGCCAGGGCGTGTTCCGGTCGAGCGACGGCGGCAGGCACTGGACGTCGCTCGGTCTTGCGGGCACGCGCTATATCGGACGCATCTGGGTCGATCCCAAAAATGCCGACGATGTGCTCGTGGCGGCGCAGGGTCATTTTTTCGGACCGTCGCCGGATCGCGGGATTTACCGCTCGAGCGACGGCGGCAAGCACTGGTCGCACGTGCTGACGATCGACGACCGCACCGGCGTCGTCGATCTCGCGAGCGATCCCAAAGACCTGAAAGTGATTTTCGCCTCCTCATGGCAGGCGGAGCAATATCCCTGGCAGAGCTATTTTACGCCGGTCGCCGGGCCCGGCAGCGCGATCTACAAATCGACGGATGGCGGCCAGACCTGGCACAGGCTTTCGGGCGGCGGCTGGCCGGGCGGCCCGCTCGGCCGAATCGGCCTTGGCGTGACGCACACCCCGCGCGGCACGCGCGTCTACGCCGATATCGATTCGAAGACCGCCGGCGGGCTGTGGCGCTCCGACGACGGCGGCACGCACTGGACGCGCGTCAACGCCTCGAACGCGTTCGACAGCTGGTATGCGAGCCGGCTCACCGTCGCGCCAAACGATCCCGACGTCGTTTACACCGTCGGCCAGTCGATCCGCCGGTGCGACCACGGTGGCAAACACTGCACCATCATCAAGGGCTCGCCGGGCGGCGACGATTATCATCACATCTGGATCAATCCGCTCCATCCCGATCACATGATCACGGGCTCGGACCAGGGCGCCGTGGTGAGCGTCGACGGCGGGGCGACCTGGAGCAGCTGGTACAACGAGCCGACCGGGCAGTTCTATCATATCGCCGCCGACAACCGCTTTCCGTACTGGGTCTATGGGGGCCAGCAGGACAGCGGCACGGTGGCCATCGCGAGCCGCAGCGATTACGGCGAGCTCACCTTCCGCGACTGGCATCCGGTGGGCGGCGACGAGCGCGATTACGACATTCCCGATCCCGCCGATCCGAACATCGTGTATGGCTCGGGGCTTGGCGGGCATGTGAGCAAATGGAATGCGGCGACGGGCAATGTCGCCGATGTCACGCCGTGGCCCGAGTCGAACTACGGCAAGCGCCCGACGCTGGTGAAATATCACTATCTGTGGATGACGCCGCTCATGGGGTCCGCGACAGGTCCCGCGTCGCTTTATCTCGGTGCCCAGGTTCTCTTCCGTTCGCGCAACCGCGGGACGAGCTGGCAGGTGATCAGTCTCGATCTCACCGGCAAGACGCCGAACGCGAAGAACTGCGGCGGCACTCCGGCGCTCGCGGCCGCAAAAGCGTGCGGCTACGGCAGCATTGCCGCGATCGCGCCCTCGCCGCGCCACGCCGACGAAATCTGGGTCGGCACCGACGACGGGTTGATCCAGCTAACGCGCGACGGCGGCGCCCATTGGGCGAACGTGACGCCGCCGCGCCTTCCACTGTGGGCGAAGGTCAGAAACATCGACGTCTCGGCGCTCGCGGACGGCACGGCCTATGCCGCAGTCGATGCCCATCGTCTCGACGATTTCGCGCCGCATGTTTTCGTCACGCGCGATTACGGAAAACACTGGCAGACGATCGATACCGGTCTGCCGCGCGACGATTTCGTCAACGTGGTGCGCGCGGACCCGGTGAAGCGCGGACTCCTCTATGCCGGCACCGACGCGGGCGTGTTTGTTTCGTTCGACGACGGCGCGAGCTGGAGTCCCTTGCAGGAAAACCTTCCCACCGCCTGGGTCACCGATCTGCTCGTGCATGACAACGATCTGATTGCGGCAACCGAAGGCCGCGCCATCTGGGTGCTGGACGACCTTTCGCCCTTGCGCGAGGTTTCGCCGGCTCTTTCGCAACAATCCGCGCATCTCTTCGCGCCGGCACGGGCGCTGCGCGTGCGCCTGAACAACAACCGCGACACGCCGCTGCCGCCCGAAACGCCCGTGGGCGAAAATCCGCCCGAAGGCGCCGCGATCGATTACTGGCTCGGGGCGGCTACCAAAGGGCCGGTCACCCTCGAAATCCGCGACAGTCGCGGCGCGCTGGTGCGCCGTTTCTCGAGTACCGACAAACCGGAAGCCCTCAAGGCGGAGCTCTATTTCGCCAAGGCCTGGGTCATAGCGCCCGCTCGATTGTCGTCAGACCCCGGCATGCATCGTTTCATCTGGAATCTGCGCTATCCGCGCCCCGATGCGATTACCTACGACTACGGCATCGCGGCGGTGTGGGGCCGCGGCGTGCCGCTCGATCCGCAAGGGCCGTTTGCGCTGCCCGGCAACTACACCGTGACGCTGACCGCGAACGGAACCAAAGAGAGCGCGCCGCTCGCGATCGGCGAAGACCCGCGCGTCCACGCGCGCCAGTCCGATCTCGCCGCCTCTCTTGCGCTCTCGCAAAAAATTGCCTCGGCGCTGACCGCGGCGAGCGCCGGCTTTCGCGAACAGACGGCCATCCGCAAAGCGCTCGACGCCCGCGTCCCGAAAAGCGGAAAGACGTCCGCGGCGCTCCTGGCGCTCGCAGCACCGCTGCGCGCAACGCCTGCGCCCGGCCAGCCGAGCTTCCAGTCCGTTGCGGGCAATCTCGCCAGCATCGAAGACGCGCTCGAATCCGCCGACGTGGCGCCCACGGCGGCACAGCAGTCGTTCGTAGCCGATACGACGGCAAAGCTCGACACGCTGAAACGCAATTGGGCCGGGCTCAAATCCGGTGCACTCGCCAGACTCAACGCGGCGCTCGTGCGCACCGGCGAGAAGCCCGTCGCCATCACGCCGGCCGATCTCCACGCCGCGGACGCCCCCGACGCCGGCCAGGATCTGCCGTGAGACACATTCGCGCCGTCGCCCCGTGTGTGACTCTCGCATCGTTGGCGGCAGTGCTGCTTGCTGCGATAACGGCCGCGCAGGCCGCGGTCTCGCCCTCCCTCTACCACGACCTGCACTGGCGGCTCATTGGGCCGTTTCGTGGCGGGCGCGTGCTGACGGTCGCCGGCATTGCCGGCGACGATCGCCATTATTACTTCGGCGCGGTGGACGGTGGGGTGTGGGCGACCGGCGATGCGGGCCGCACCTGGCGCCCGATCTTCGACGGCGAGCCCATGGGCTCGATCGGCGCCATTGCGCTCGCGCCGTCGCGGCCCTCGACCATCTATGTCGGCTCGGGCGAAGCCGACATGCGCTCCGACATCGCCCACGGCGACGGGCTCTACAAATCCACGGACGCGGGCAAAGACTGGTCGTTCATCGGTCTTGCCGATACGCGCCAGATCGGCCGCATCCTGGTGGACCCGCACAATCCCGACCTCGTCTATGTCGCGGCGCTCGGACACGCGTACGGCCCGAACGCGGAACGCGGCGTCTTCCGTTCGAACGATGGCGGAAAGCACTGGACTCGCGTGCTGTTCAGGGATGTCAACACCGGCGCGATCGACCTCGCCTTCAGGCCCGGCGATCCGCGGACGATCTATGCCGCGCTGTGGCAGACGCGACGGCCGCCGTGGAGCGTCTATCCGTCGTCGAACGGACCAGGCAGCGGTTTGTTTGTTTCAAAGGACGGCGGCGATCACTGGCGCGCTCTCGCCGGCAACGGCCTTCCCGCGCATCCGGGCCGCATGGGCATCGCGCCCGCGCCGAGCCGGCCCGACCGCCTCTACGTGCTTGCCGACGGGCCGCCCGGCGAAGCGGGTCTCTACCGTTCCGACGATGCGGGCGCGCATTGGAGCCACGTCTCGGGCGACAAGCGAATCTGGAATCGCGGCTGGTATTTTTCGGGCATCACCGTCGATCCGAAGAATCCCGGCCGTGTCTATGTGATGGACACGATCGTTCTGCGCTCCGACGACGGCGGGCGGCATTTCATCGCGCTCAAGGGCGATCCGACCGGCGACGATTTCCATGCGCTGTGGATCGATCCGGCAAATACCGACCGCCGCATTCTCGGCTCCGACCAGGGCACTCAGATCACACTCGACGGCGGCGTCACCTGGAGCAGCTGGTATAACCAGCCGACCGCGCAGATGTATCACGTCTCGACCGACAACCGATTCCCCTACTGGGTCTACGGCGCGCAGCAGGATTCGGGCGCGGTGGCGCTGCCGAGCCGCACGGAATCGCGCGACGGCATCACCATGGAAAACTTTCGCGAGGTCACCGCGGGCGGCGAAAGCGACATGATCGCGCCCGATCCCGACGATCCCGACATCGTCTATGGCGGCCGCGTCGAAAAACTCGACCTGCGCACGATGCAGACGCGCGATGTCGATCCGACGCTCGCATTTCCCGCCGCGGAATGGCGCAAAGCCTGGACGCTGCCGCTTGCCTTCTCGCGAACCGGGCCGCGCACGCTGTATTTCGCCAATCAGCGCCTCTTTCGCACCGCCGACGGCGGCCGGCATTGGGCAGCCATCAGTCCGGATTTGACGCGCGACGATTCCGCCGCGCCCCCCAATCTCGATCCCGCGACCGCGGCCGACGACGACCATCTCACCAAACATCGCGGTGTGATCTATACGATCGCGCCTTCGCCGCTCGCCGCGTCCGTGCTCTGGGTGGGCACCGATGACGGGCTCGTCTGGCGCACCACCGACGGCGGTGCGCACTGGACAAATGTCACGCCGGCAGCGCTCACGCCATGGTCGAAAGTGGGCGGCATCGAACCGTCGCAGTGCGATGCCAATGCCGCGTACATCGCGGTGGACCGGCACCGGCTCGAGGACGACGCGCCGTACATATACCACACGAGCGACGGCGGGCGGAGCTGGGCTCCCATGGTGGCCGGTCTGCCGCGCGATGCCTTCGTCAATGCGGTGCGTGAGGATCCGTCCTGCCGCGGCCTTCTCTATGCCGGCACGGAGCGCGGCATGTTTGTTTCGTTCGACGCAGGTGCCGACTGGCAGCCGCTGCAACAGAACCTTCCCATGACATCGGTGCGCGATATTACCGTTCATGGCGACGACCTCGTGATCGCGACGCACGGCCGCGGCTTTTACATCATGGACGATGTGACGGCACTGCGGCAGCTGCGCGACGCGCGAGCGGATCGGGTCACGCTGTTCAAGCCGGCCGATGCGATCCGCTTCCGTCCCGCAGCTTTTACCGGCACGCCATTCCCGAAAGACGAGCCGATGGCGGAAAACCCTCCCGCCGGCGCCATGATCGACTACGCATTGCCGGCGGGAACCAAAGGCCCGGTCACACTCGTCATTCGCGACGAAAGTAACAAGGAAGTTCGCCGCTTCGGCAGCACGGACAAACACACCGCCCCCGATGCCGCGAAGCTCGAATACGCGCCCGAATGGGCGCCGGCAAAACCCGTGCTTGCCGCCACGCCCGGCATGCACCGCTTTGTGTGGGACCTGCACGAATCCGCGCCCGCTTCGCTTGCCGCCGGCGCGCATGACTTCGGCGGCGTGTGGGCGCCGCCCGGCCGTTACAGCGTCGCACTCACCGCCGGAGGCACAACGCGGACGCAACCGTTGACGGTAAGCCCCGACCCGCGCCTCAAACTTCCCGCTGCCGCCTACGCCCGCGAGTTCGCGCTTGCGACCGAGGTCACGAATACATGGGGCGAAGCGGCCGCGGCGCTCGCCGATGCAAACAAACGTTTGAAATCCGTGCGGCGGCACAGGGACCCGCGTTCGGTGCAATTGGCGGCGCGGATTCTGGACATCTCCGGCATCACGCACGATTCGGAAAACGTGGCGGTCCGGCCGCCGCGCCGCGCCGACAGCCTTGAGACGCTCGAGACGGATTTGCAAAATCTCGAACACGCCGTCGACGGCGCCGATGCCGATCCTTCGCCCGACGCGGAAGCGAGCTACCAGATACTCTCTAGTGCGCTCGCCGCCACGCTGCGGGAGTGGGAGAAGCTGAAAAGTACGCTACTGCCGAAATAGCGGCCGCGCTCCGACTCCTCCCCATCAGGCCTTGAACATTTTCGCAGCGGCCGAAGTTTAGTGCTTCAGGGAGCTATCCAAAAAGGCCATCGCCCGCTTCCAGCTATCTTGCCGAGCCGCGTTATTTCCCCCTGGCGAGCCTCCCTCTTCGGCAAGGCCGGCGAAGTCGGGGCTGCCGGGAACCATGGGCTTACCAAAGCAATAATGCCCGGCGTCAGGGTATTCCAAGAGCTGGACCGGATGTGTGAAATGTTCGGCCTTCAGTCGCGCAGCCACTTGGTCCGACATCGGGCAGGACGGCCATAGCTTGTCGGACTTGCCGCAGATTACCATCACGGGGCCATTGATCCGTTCCACAGGGATGATCGCATCCTTGTGCTGATCCAGAGCCCGCAAGCCCTTGGCGTAGAGATTGTAAACCGTGGTGAAGGGGCCGCCGAAGGGCAGGTCGGGCAGGGGCTTGCCCCCGAGCGTGAACGTTGAAGGCGGGGCGCCGGGGGTATGGACAATGCCCGGCCAAACGACACTGGAGGGCACGGCCGCCACCACTGCCTTGATCTCGGGATAGTGAGAGGCGACCATCAGCGCAACCATGCCCCCGATAGATGTTCCTACGATGCCGATGCGAGCCGGATCGATGCCGGGCTGAGCGCGCAGCCAGTCGATGGCGGTCTTGAAGTATTCCAACGGAATGAGGCCCAGGTCCTTGGGCAAACCCGGCGCGTCGAAATACGCCAACTGCAACACTGCGTAGCCGCGCCGGGCTATCACCTTGCCGTCGCGGGCTGGTGCCGGACCCAAGCCACCTTCCGAACCACCAAGAATAATAATAGCGGGCAATTGGCCTTTGGCGCCTGCGGGGCGGTAGAAGTCTGCCACCAATCCCTTCGTCGTTACCGACGTCTCGGTAAGCTTCGGGGCGGGTTGCGCTTCGGCGGAGGCAGCACCCGCGAACAGGCCGAACGTGACTGCAACAGCTAGAACAAAAGGCCTCATTTGGGACCTCCGTGTGAGGTCTTACTTTGCCGCCCGAACCTATCTGCCGTCACGAACCGGTCAAATGAAAGATGCCTCACTCGACGACCACCTTCCCCGCCAGGCATCGAAACCGCTGCCTTGTTTTGAGATGGCGCCTGGTTTCATGGCTCATATGCGGTTTTGTTATGGGCCGCACCAGTCACCCGATTCAACAAACTTGAAGGGTTCAAAACTGCAACGACCTCTCTGGCATCGCTGGCGCGCGTTGGCACGCCATGACGGCGTTTTGTAACAGAAACGTCGTGAGATTTTTCTCCGTTAATCCCGGGGAGAAAATCCCTCAATGATGCAGGTGCGGATCCTTCTCGCCGGCGGTCACCGCGAGCGCCAGGTGATCGAAGGCTACCGGACAGGTGAAGAACGCCGAGCGCGCGCAGTTGGGATTGTAGGCGTAGTTGAAATCGATCGGGAAGCTCTTGGGCGGGAAGTGTTTGAGGTCCGGCGAATCGACATAGCGCCCGGCGGCATAGGCGCCCTTGCCGGTCAGCCCGTCGGTGAAGAACGCCGACATCGAAGTGATCTTCTTCGGATCGTTCGAGTCGGTATAGAACGGCAGCGAGAAATTCTTTCCCTCGAGCGTGAACCGCGCGACGCCCGCGCGATAGAACTGTTTGCTCGTCTTGCGCGAAGTGACGAAGCTTTGCGGCGGCAGCTTCGGATCGGGCGTGAACTTCGCCGTCACGATAAACGCGGGGTTGTAGGAAAAGTAATCGACGCCCTTGAACGCTTTCAGCGCCGGATCGTGCTGGTTGTAGACGAAGACGCGGATGCCGGGCACGCCAGCTTCGACCTGCGTGGGATAGGCCTCGACGTCCACGCCCTTGTCGACGACGACATCGGCCAAGGGCTTTGCGAGCGGCTTGCCGTCCTTCTCGAGCACCGGCTTGCCGTCCCTGAACGCCGCGACCAGCACCGCGCCGGCCTTCTCGCCCGGCTCCCATTTGTAGCTTCCGGGCACGCCACGCTCGCCCACGAGGCTGGCGCTGTTGCCTTCGCCGAGATAGGCCGCATCCTGGATTTTCAGGATCGCGTGCGGCACCACCGCGTACGCCTTGTTGGTGTCGGCGAGATCGGCTTTCCACGTCGCTTCGGGCGCGAGCGCGTAAGCCGGCGCCGCGGCGGCAAGAAGACACGTGGCGAGGAGGAGCGATTTCATGGGCGGGCTCGGGGAATTTGGCTTCGGGCGGGATGGTACAGCTGGGTGGGCTCGAACCACCGACCTTCGGATCCACAATCCGATGCTCTAACCAACTGAGCTACAGCTGCGCCTCGGGCGGCGGAACCTAAAAGTGCGGGCCCGCGAATGCAAGGCGACCCCTTGCGGAGTGGCGCGATCGCGCGGCATGGAAGGGCATGACCACGCTGTCGATCGATCCGGGCCGGGCGCCACTTGCGCTGTGGCGACGCGTGCTCGAACAGCCGGCACGCATTGCGCTCGCCGAGAGCGCGTGGTCCGGCATCGAGCGGGCGCGGACGACCGTCGAGGAGGCACTGGCCTCGGGTCGCGTGCTTTACGGCGTCAACACCGGTTTCGGTAAGCTCGCGCAGACGGCCATCGCGCCCGGCGAGATCAAGACGCTGCAGCGCAATCTCGTGCTCTCCCATGCCGCGGGCGTGGGCGAAGCGCTTCCGGACGCGGTGGTTCGGCTCACGCTCGCGCTCAAGATTGCGAGCCTCGCGCGCGGGTATTCGGGCGTGCGCCGCATGCTCGTCGAGCGGCTGATCGAAATGTTCAACGCCGATGTGCTGCCCGAAATTCCCGCGCAAGGCTCGGTCGGTGCGTCGGGCGATCTGGCGCCGCTCGCCCATCTCGCGGCCGCGCTCATCGGCGAAGGCCGCGCGCGCCTTGCCGGCCGTTCGCTAACAGCGCGCGAGGCGCTCGCGGCGAAAGGCTTCGCCCCGCTCGAACTCGAAGCGAAGGAAGGTCTGGCGCTCCTCAACGGCACGCAGGTGTCGACCGCGCTGGCGCTGGCGAACCTCTTCGCCGCCGAAGCCAATCTCGAAACGGCTCTCGTGACGGGTGCGCTCTCGACCGATGCGGTGAAGGGGAGCGACACGCCCTTCGACGCGCGCATCCATGCGGTGCGCGGACACGCGGGACAGATCGAAGCCGCGCGCGTGCTGCGCGCGCTGATGAAGGACAGCGAAATCCGCGCCAGCCACAAAGACTGCGCGCGCGTGCAGGATCCCTATTCCATCCGCTGCCAGCCGCAGGTGATGGGACCCTGTCTCGAGATCCTGCGCGAGACCGCGCGCGTGCTCGCGGTCGAGGCCAACGCCGCCACCGACAATCCGCTGGTGTTCGAGAACGGCGACACGCTGTCCGGCGGGAATTTTCATGCCGAGCCGGTGGCGCTCGCCGCCGATACGCTGGCGCTCGCGATCGCGGAGACGGGCGCGCTCGCCGAGCGCCGCATCGCGCTGCTGATCGATCCGGCGTTGAGCGGCCTGCCGCCGTTTCTGACCGAACACAGCGGCGTCAATTCCGGATTCATGATCGCCCACGTCACTGCGGCGTCGCTCGCCTCGGAGAACAAGTCGCTCGCCCATCCGGCCTCCGTCGATTCGCTGCCGACCTCGGCGAACCAGGAAGACTTTGTTTCCATGGCGACCTTTGCCGCGCGAAGGCTTTCCCGGATGAATGCCAACACCGCGAACATTCTCGGCGTCGAACTCCTCGCCGCGGCGGAAGGAATCGAATTCCACCGCCCGCTGCGCTCCTCGCCGCCGCTCGAACGCGCCCACGCAAGCTTGCGCGCGCGGGTGCCGCGCTTCGAGCGCGACCGGCTGATGGCGCCCGCCATCGCCGAAGCGGCCGCGCTCGTCGCCGCGCGCACCTTCGAGCCCCTCCTGCCGCACGATTTCCGCCTGCCGTCGCGGGAGTGACGGTGGCGTAACGTTCCGTGTACGAAATATTTTGTTTGTTCGGCGTTTTTTCCGCTTGACGCGTTTGATCGGTGCTGTCCGAATTTTGCCCTCGGTGTCCTACTTTGAGGAAGCGGGTGTCCTAAATTGGCCGTCTCTGCCGCATGTCATTTCTGGCAAGGGCTTTTTTGGCTTCGTTTTACCGGCATATTTGTCAAAAACGGCGCGCATCTTCTCATTGAATTCTGGGCATGAGACTGGCGAACCGTTCCAAAAAACTGTGCCGTCCGCATTAAATGCGATGACTATAGCGGACGGCTTCGGATACAGCGGGGCACACGCGGCAAGGGCGAACAGCAGCGTTCCGCTTAGATGGGCGCGCATGTTGCTTGCGAGTGCCAGCATTCCTCGTCCGGTCGCGGCGAGCGATTGCCCCTCCCGCTTTGGGAGGATCATATCACGCGCGGCTAACTGTTGTCTGCCCCGCCGTTGGGCTCAAGGAGTTCCAGAATGCCTTCGTATCGGGACAGGATTTCCATAAGGCGACTTATGATGTTGCCCCCGCGGTTTAATCCGGTTTGAACTGGCGTCTGGGCCTTTAGGGAAGGACCAGACGATGAAGCGTTCACGGTTTGGCGAAGAGCAGATTATCGCGGTGTTGAAGGAGCACGAGTGGGGTACGAAGACGGCTGATTTATGCCGCATGCATGCTATATGCTCGGCAAGCTTTACGGCACCACGGCGAAGGGCGGAAATCCCGGGTAGCGGCACGGTGACGTAACGTTCCGCTTACGAAATAATTTGTTTGTTCGGCATTTTTTCCGCTTGACGCGTTTGATCAAACGCCCTATCCGTTTCGCCATGTTGCATTTGTGCGCCCGGCGCTCTTTCGAGCCGCCGGGTTTTTGTTTGGCAGCCCAGGGGAAAGCTTCGTGCCCGGCTCGCGCTCAAGCCTGCTCGGCCGCGAACCGGCGACGCTTGCCGCCTTTCTCAAGTCGCGCTCCGGCGGCCAGCTTTCGGTACTCGAGCACGACTGGACGCTGTGGGCGCGCCCCGAACAGTTGCCGCCGCAAGGCCAGTGGACCACGTGGCTCTACATGGGCGGCCGCGGCGCCGGCAAGACGCGCGCCGGCGCGGAATGGATTCGCGCGCGTGTGGCAGGCGGGATAGGCCGGCGCATCGCGCTGGTGGCTTCGACCGCCGCCGATGCACGCGATGTGATGATCGAGGGCGAAAGCGGGCTGCTCGCGATCTCGCCGCCGCGCGACCGGCCCGCGTTCGAACCCTCGAAACGCCGCCTCACCTGGCCGAACGGGGCCATGGCCACGCTCTACAGCGCCGAGAAGCCGGACACGCTGCGCGGTCCGCAGCACGACACCGCCTGGTGCGACGAACTCGCGAAGTGGAAATATCTCGAAGCCGCGTGGAACAACCTGCAGCTCGGCCTGCGCCTTGGCCGCGCGCCGCAGCAGGTAATTACCACGACGCCGCGCGCGCTGGCGGCGCTGAAAGCCATCATCGCGCGCAGCGATACCGTGACGACGCGCGGCACCAGCTACGACAACCGCGCCAATCTCGCGCCTGCCTTCTTCTCCGAAATCCTTCGCCGCTACGAAGGCACGCGCTTCGGCCGCCAGGAAATCGACGCGGAGCTGCTCGAGGACGTGGCGGGCGCCTTGTGGACCCGCGCGATGATCGAGGCGGCGCGGCTCGCGCCAGGCGTCGCGCCGCCCCAGATGACGCGCGTGGTGGTGGGCGTCGATCCCTCGGGCACGCGCGGCGCGGACGACCGCTGCTCGGTCGGCATTATCGCGGCGGGAAAAGGCATCGACGGACAAGGTTATGTGCTCGCCGATTTCACCTGCGCGCTGTCGCCCGCGGGCTGGGGCCGGCGCGTCGCCGAAGCCGCCTCGGCGCACAAGGCGGACTGCGTGGTCGCGGAAGCGAATTTCGGCGGCGCGATGGTGGAAAGCGTGCTCGCGGCGGCCCACGTCGGCACGCGCGTCAAGATGGTGACGGCAAGCCGCGGCAAGATCGTGCGCGCCGAACCGATCGTGGCGCTCTACGAGCAGAACCGCGTGAAGCACGCGGGCGCGTTTTCTGCGCTCGAAGACCAGTTGGTCGCGTTCACGCCCGAAGGTTATGTCGGCGAAGGCTCGCCCGACCGCGCCGATGCGGCCGTCTGGGCCCTGACCGAACTCATGCTGCACAACAACCCGATGGAGCCGTGGTTCGCCATGGCGCGTGCCGCGGGATACAAATTGTAGAGGCATCGCGATGCCCAATCTTTCCGATCCCGGTGCGCGCGTCGTGGCAGTTCCCCCCGGCCTGATCGCGCGCGCCGGCCAGGCGGTGCGCTACGCCATCACCGGCGTGGCGCCCGCCACCTGGTTCGGGCCGATGCAGCCCGCAACGCCCATGGCGCCGGAAGGCACCGGCGGGCGCGCCTTCGATTATCCGACGGGCTACAATCTCAACTACCAGCCGCGGCAGGACGAGACCGTCTCGTTTGCGACGCTGCACGCGCTCGCCGACAATTGCGATCTGTTGCGCCTCGTCATCGAGACGCGCAAGGACCAGATCGAAGGACAGGAGTGGGATGTCCGCCCGCGCAGACGCGCCGACGGCACCCATCCCGCGGCGAGCGCATTTGCGGGCGAGATCGCCGCGGCCAGGACGTTCTTTGCCGAGCCCGACCGCGAGCACGATCTTTCCGGCTGGATCCGCACGCTCGCCGAAGAACTGTTCGTCACCGATGCGGCGTCGGTCTGGCTCAGGCCCGATCGCAAGGGCCGCATCTGCGCCTTCGAAATTCTCGACGGCGCGACGATCGCGCCGCGCATCGACGCCTGGGGCCGTACGCCACGCGCGCCCGACGTGGCCTACCAGCAGATTCTGCACGGCGTTCCGGCGGCCGATTTCAGCCGCGACGAACTTCTTTACTTCCCGCGCAACCGCAGGCCTGGCCATGTCTACGGCTATCCGCCCGTCGAGCAGGTGATTTTGACCGCCAACACGCTGATCCGGCGCGGGGCGCACCAGCTCGCCTTCTACACCGACGGCAATCTCGGCGACGGGCTGCTGATCGCGCCTCCCGGCACGACGAGTGAACAGCTCAAGGAATATCAGAACTACTGGGACTCGCGCTTCGCCGGAAACGTGCTATCGCGCCGGCACGGCTTCTGGGTGGCGAACGGCACCGACTTCAAGGCGCTGAGGCCGCCCCAGCTCACCGATCCGTTCGACGAATTTCTCGCCCGCATCGTCTGCTTCGCCTTCTCGATCAGTCCGCAGCCTTTCGTGTCGATGATGAACCGCGCCACCGCGGACACCGCGCACGACGCGGCGATCGCGGAAGGGCTGATGCCTGTGCTCAATTACTTCCGCCGGCTGTTCCGCATCCTGTTCGACCGCATGGGCTGGAGCGATATCGAGATGGTCCCGATCGACGACCGCGAGACCGATCCGAAAACCGCGTGCGAGATCGACGCCTCCGACGTCGCGGCGGGCATCCGCACGGTCAACGAAGTGCGCGCCGCCCGCGGCCTCGCGCCGCTACCCGCCGCGCAAGACAAATAACAACATGTCTTATTGTCTGTTATCAGACCATGCGTTATAATTACTTCTTTACCTTGAACACGGTACCGCTCGAACCGAATTCGGTGGTGCCGTAAAGCGTCCGGTGCGCGCCGGCCAGCAGGTTCGCGACGGGCGCATCGCCCGCGCCGTTGAAGGTGTTCAGCACGCTCAGCTTGCCGCCGGACGCGAGCTTGAACACGGTGCCCTCGCCGCTTGTACCGCCCGCCTGTGTCGTGCCGTAAAGGTTGCCTGTGCTGTCGCGCACGAGCCCGGCCGAAGGATGCGCGCCGTCGCCGCCGCCGGTGAAGTCGTAGAGAATGTTTTCGGTGCCATCCGGGGCGATTTCGAACACGATGCCGCAGCCGACGCCGTTGCAGGCGGTCGTGCTGCCGCCCGCCTGCGTGGCGCCGTAAAGATTGCCGTCCTTGTCTTCGATCAGGCTGGCGACGGGCGCCCAGCCGTCATTTCCGCCGTCGAATGCGTAGAGCGTCTTTTCCGTCCCGTCGGCCATGACTTCGAACACCGTGCCGCAGCCGGGCGAGTCTCCCTGGTTGCAGGCGGACGTGTTGCCGCCATAGGCCGCGGTGCCGAAAAGATTGCCGGCCCTGTCGATGACGAGCGCGGCCTGCGGGTTCGCGCCGTCGCTGCCGCCGGTGAAGGCATACAGCACCTTTTCCCTGCCCCGGGGAGTGACCCGGAAGACCGTTCCGCAGCCGCCGAACTGCACGATGCATTGCGTTCCGCCGCCGCCGTCCGACGTCGTCCCGTAGAAGTTGCCTTTCCTGTCCGCGACGACGCCCGCGAGCGGATACGCGCCGTCGTTGTTGCCGCCGAAAGCGTAGACAACCTTTTCCTTGCCGTCGGGTTGAACCTGGAACAGCGTGCCGCAGCCGTAGTCGATGCCGCCGCAGCCCGAGCTGCCGCCGGTCGCGGTGGTGCCGTAAAGATTGCCCGCGGCGTCTGCGATCACGCCGCCATAGGGCCCGCTGCCGTCCTCGCTCGCGCTGAAGGCGTGCAGCACCGTTTCGGTGCCGTCGGGCGCGAGCTTGAACACCGTCCCGCAACCATAGAGGCGGCAACTCGCGATCCCGCCCGCACCGGTCGTGCCGAAGAGATTGCCGTTCGCGTCTTCGATCACGCCCGCGTAAGGCCAGAGCCCGTCGGTGCAGTTCTCCTGCGAGCAGAAACTGTAGAGCACGGCGTAGCCTTTCGCGTGTGCGGCGCCCATGGGCGCAACGCAGGCAAGTGCGAACGCAGACGAAAGAAGCAGCTTGCGCAGCATCGTGAAGTCCCCGGTTTCGTAGCGGCGCGACCGTAGCCGCAACGTGCCGACGGTGCAAATGCCGATCATCTTTCCTCAAGGAGATAACACATGGATTTCCGGCTGTTCATTCCCCTGACCAAGGTCGATGTCGAGAAGCGGCTCGTCTATGGCACCGTCGCGGAAGAAATTCCCGACCGGGCGGGCGAGATCATGGACTACCAAAGCGCGCGTCCCGAATTCGAGGCGTGGTCCGCGGAGATCGCCAAGGCGAGCGATGGCAAAAGCGCCGGGAACCTGCGCGCGATGCACGGCCAGGTGGCTGCCGGCAAGCTCGAAAGCCTCGCCTTCGACGACGAAGGCAAGCGCATCGAATGCTGCGGCAGGGTGGTGGACGACGGCGAATGGAAGAAGGTGCTGGAAGGCGTCTACACCGGTTTCTCGATGGGCGGCAAATATCTGAAGCGCTGGCCCGACGGCGAAAATCCCTCGCTTACCCGCTACACGCCCCAGCCGGTCGAGGTGAGCCTCGTCGACAATCCCTGCATTCCGACGGCGACTTTCCAGGTGGTGAAAGGGGACGGCTCGACGGAGCTGCGCAAATTCCGCGAGGCCCCGCTCGGCAAAGCCGGCGCGCGGCATTCCCGGGAGGATCTCGCGCGCGTGCAGGCGATGCACGACACGGCCGTCGCGCTCGGCGCGGCCTGTCCGCCGAGCGGTGATTCGGGCGACGACAATGTCGACGACGACGAGACGGAGAAAGTCGTGAAACAGGCGCTGTCGCCGATCGCGCAAACACTCAAGACGATTGTGGGTTTGCTCGAACGCCAGGAGACGCGGATCGAGGCGCTCGAAGCGCAGCCTGCCCAGGGCGGTCCCGTCCTGCGCGGCACGCGCACCGTCTTCAAGGGCGAGGAGGGAACGCCGGCGAAGACCCAGGCGGGCGGCGATCCGGTTGCGGCGTTCCGCGCTCATCTCGAAACGCTGCCGCCGCGCGAACGCGCGCTCGCGCTGATGAAGTTCAGCCTCGCCAATCCCAGCCCGCGCTAAATCCGCCGCAGCTCTTTTGCTCGCCATTGCGGCGATCGCATTTCCGTAACCAAACAAAAGGAACCACACGCATGACCGTCACCCAGGAAACCGTGGCGCTGATGAAGGCGGCGCTGAAGAGTTCGTCCGCCGATCTCGCCAAGGCCGTCACGACCGCGCAAGGGCTCGCCTATTACGACCTGCAGGCGCCGGCGAAGAATCTCTATCCCACGATCACCAAGCTGCGGAACATGACGCCTCGCGTCGGCCGTCCCGCAGGCTACGGCACGGCCTGCAACTGGAAGGTCGTGCAGAACGTCATCGGCTCGGGCTTCGACGCGATGGGCTGGATTCCCGAAGGCCAGCGTTCGGGCGCGATGAGCTATACCACGCAGAGCATGAGCGCGCCCTATGTGACGCTCGGCGAGGAAGATTATCTCACCTTCGAAGCGGAAGCCGCGGGCAAGGGTTTCGAAGATCTGAACGCCACCGTCTCGATGCGCCTGCTGCAGAAGACGATGCGCAAGGAAGAAACGGGCCTCCTGGCCGGCAACGCGTCGCTCGCGCTCGGCACGCCGCCCGCACCCGTGCTCACCGCGCCCGCGAATACCAATTCGACTCTGCCGTCGGGCACCTGGTCGGTGATCGTCGTCGCGCTCACCGCGGAAGGCTGGCTGAACTCGAAGGGCAGCGCGGCCGGCGGCTTCACGACGCAGAAGACCATCACCGGCCAGGACGGCAACACCTACACGTTGAACGGCGGCAATTCGAACCGCTCGGCCAACGCAACGCAGGCGATCACGCTCGGCTCGACCATGCTCGCCGCAACCGTGACACCCCTGCAGGGCGCCGTCGCCTATGCGTGGTTCGTGGGCGCCGCGGGATCGGAGACGCTCCAGGCGATCACCACCATCAACAGCGCGACGTTCGCGGCGCCGCTCGCCGGCGGCCGCCAGGCCGTGGCCACGGTGACGGCCGATGCGTCCACCAATCCCGCGCTCGCGTTCGACGGCTATCTCGTCAACGCCTTCCGCTCGGGCGTCTGGGCGCCCCAGCAGACCGGCACGGCCGGGACCGGAACGCCGCTCACTTCGTCGGGGCGCGGCTCCATCGAAGAGATCGATACGCTGCTCAAGACCATGTGGGACGCCTACCGCATCGGCCCCACCGCGATCTTCGTCTCCTCGCAGGAACAGCAGAACATCACCAACAAGGTGCTGTCGAATGCGAGCGGACCGCTGCTGCGCTACGACGTGAGCGCGACGCCGGGCCAGCCGTACGCGATCTCGGCCGGCGGACAGATTCGCTATTACTACAACCCCTACACCGGCGGCGGCATGGAAAGCGGGCCCGGCGGCGGCGACACCATTCCCGTGGTCGCCCATCCCGATCTGCCGCCCGGCACGCTCTACGCGCATTGCGAGAAGCTGCCCGAATGGTACCAGTCGAACGAGGTTCCGAACGTCGCCGAAGTGATCACGCGGCGCGACTACTACCGCATCGACTGGCCGCTTCGGACGCGCCGGCGCGAATACGGCATCTATGCCGAGGAAGTGCTGGCGGTCTACGCGCCCTTCGCGCTCGGCGTCATCACCAACATCGCCAACGGGTAAGCGTTCGCACGGACGTGCAAACAAAACTGTCATTCCCGGTTGCGCGGAACACGCGCGCCGGGAATGACAGGTAATTTTTTCGTGGAATACCGGAATGGCGATTTACGACCTCTGCACGCTTGCGGACGTCAAGGCGTGGCTCGGACGGAGCGACGCCAACTCCGATGCGGTGCTCGCGAGCCTCATCACCCGGACCAGCCGGCAGATTCAATCGTATCTCCGCCGCGGGTTGCTCCTGCCGCGCAGCGTCACGGAACTGCGCGACGGCACGGGCGGAACGACGCTGGTGCTGCGGCAATGGCCCGTTGTCTCCCTCGCCTCGCTCGCGATCGGCCGCGAAACGATTCTCCCGCGCGCTGCACCCGGTGCTGCGGGCTGGGCGCTCGAGCCGTGGGACGGTGTGCCGCCCGGCCGCGCGCAGACGCTCTCGCTTGCAGGCCATTGCTTCGTCCGCCGCGCGCTGAATGTGGAGATCGTCTATCGCGCCGGCTACCAGGTGACCGCCGAAGCGCAGACGGTAGCCAATTCGGGCGCCACCGTGCTCGAACCTTACGGCGACTGGGCGAGTGATGGCGGGGTCACCTACGCCGACGGGACACCACTCGTCGCGGTGACGGGCGCACCCCAGGCCGGACAGTATCAGCTGACGCCGAACGCGCCCGGCTCCTATACGTTCAACGCCGGCGACAACGGCGCGGCCGTCCGTATTACCTATGGATTCGTCCCCGCCGATCTGGCCGACGCCTGCATCGAACTCGTCAGCGAGCGCTTCAGATATCTTCAGCGCATCGGCGAGCGGACCCACAGCCTCGGCGGCAACGAAACCGTCAGCTTCGACCCCACGCGTTTCACCCCGCTCGTCGTCTCGCTGCTCCAGCCCTACCGGCACGTGCTGCCGATATGATCACCGCCGCGGTCGATGCGGCGACAGCGGTCGCGAAGCTGGAAGGATTGCAGGCGCGCCTGCGGGCCGGCGTGGGCGAAGCGGTCGAAGGCGCCGCGGCAGGGCTTCTGGCGCTGGTTCAAACGAAACTGTCCGGCGCGGTACTCCAGGCGCGGTCGGGCGCGCTTCGCGACAGCGTCCGCGCGGAGACCGACGCGGACGGCACCGGCGCGCGCGTGTTTTCCGACGGCTCTGTGCCTTATGCGCGCATCCACGAATATGGCGGACGCATCAATGTGCCCGAAATCGCGCCGGACGAAGCCAAAGCCCTCGCCTTCGCCTATGGCGGCAGGATGGTCTTTGCGAAGCATGCGGCCGCGCACGTCGTGACGATCCCGGAGCGCAGTTACCTGCGTTCGGCGCTCGCGGAATTCGCGCCGGCGTTTCTCGACGTTATGCGCAAGGTCGCGCGGGAAGGCCTCGCATGAGCGAACCGCAATTCTCCCGCGAGGCGATCTACGCCGCGCTGTTCGCGCTGGCTGCCGGTGCCGCGGGATTTGTGACGGCGACGCGGCGCGTCAGGGAATATTCCGACGTCGACCAGGCGACGCAGCCCGCGCTGCTCCAGGTCGAGCTCGGCGAGAAATGGAATGCCCGCGTCGGAATGCCGCCCGTGGTAACGCTCGCCGCGCGTCTCTTCGTCTATTGCGAAGAGACCGATCCGACCGAGCCCGTGTCGAGCCAGATGAACGCGCAGCTCGACGCCGTCACGGCTGCGCTCGCGCCGGCCGCAGAGCCCACGGGCAAATTCCGGCAGACGCTGGGCGGCCTCGTGCAACACGCGGGCATCGCGGGCGAGATCGCCATCGCCGAAGGGCTTTCGGGCCAGTCCGAAGCGGTGATCCCGATCGAGATTCTGGTCAATCCATGAAGGATAAAAACCCATGCAACTGAATTTCGGCGCCGGAACGTGCATCGGCAAGCGCACCGACATCGCCAACGCGAAGCCGTCGTTCCTCGGCGTGCTGCAGGACCTCGAAATCGACATCGCGGTGACGCTCAAGGAATTGACCGGCGCCTACAAGATGCCCGTCGACGTGGCGCCGTCGGCCATGAAGGTCACCGGCAAGGCGAAGTTCGCGCGCATCCAGGGCGCGAGCATCAACAACCTGCTGCTCGGTCAGGCCGAGACCGATAACGCCGGGATCGACATGGCGGTCGCGGAAGCGACGACGCTTTCGGGCACCAGCTACGCGGCCGTTCACGGCGCGGCCTTCACCGAAGACCTCGGCGTCTTCTACGCGAGCGGCGCGCAGATGCAGCCCGTCGCGTCCGCGCCGGCACAGGGCCAGTACGTCCCCGGCGCCGCGGGCGTCGGCACCTATACTTTCGCGCCCGGCGACAACGGCGCCGCGATCGTTCTCTATTACGGCTACACGGCGACATCGCTGGTGCAGCTTTCGCTCGCCAATCAGCTCATGGGCGCGGGGCCGGTGTTCGAGCTGCAGGCGAAGCAGGATTACTTCGTGGCCGGCGTGGAGAAGAAGCTGATCCTGAAGCTCAATGCCTGCCGCGCCAGCAAATGGTCGCTGCCGTTCAAAAACACCGATTACACGATTCAGGATTTCGAGTTCACCGCCTTCTGCGACGCCGCCAACAACTGGGGCACCTTCGCGTTCTCGGAGTAACAAGGCAGGAGCAATGTCCGATCCTGTCATCGTTCTCGCCGGGCGCGCGTGGCGCGTGCCGTGGCTGGCGCCGCGGCAGAACCGGATCGTCATTCCGGCGATTCTGGAACTCGGCGCGACGCCCGACTATGCGCGTCTGATGGACATTGCGCTCGCGGCACTCACGCGCGCCCATCCGGCGCTCGACCGCGCGGCGTTCGAAGAACAGCCGATCCCACTCTGCGAGCTGATCGACGCGCTGCCCGTGATCGCGCGTCAGACGGGGTTCGTGGAGATGCGCGCGCACCATATCGGGCCCGCCAAAGTCGCGCCGCCCGATTTCGACGCGCTCATCGCCGAGTTCGTGAATTTCCTTCCCGGCACGACGCCGGACTACTGGGAAGATGCGTTGACGGCGCACCGCCTTGCGGCGATGCGCGCGGAATGGCGCAAACATCCGCCGCTCGCCCTGCTCGCCGCCGCCTGGCTCGGCTACAGGCCGCGCCCGCGCGACGACGACGCGCTTTCCGAACTCATGCGGCTGTTCCCCAACGGGAAGCTGCGGCTCAACTGAAGGTCGTTTCCGATGACAGACGTTCCGACGATCCGCCTCGCCGGCCGCGACTGGCCGGTGCCCGCGCTCGCGCCGCGCCAGAACCGCCTCGTGGTGCCGGCGCTGTTCGAACTCGTTCCGAAGATCCTGCGTGCGCGCGACGAGGCGGCGGGTACCGGCGAGACGGGCCACTTCGCCGGGCTCGCGGGTTATCTGGATACGCGTGCCTACGACCGGCTGACGGAGATTGCCTTCCTGGCGCTGACGCGCGCACACCCCGATCTTTCGCGCACCGAGTTCGACGACATGCCGATCGACACGCTCGAACTGATTGCGGCCGTGCGCACCATCGCGGCCCAGGCGGGCCTGCTGCGCCGGGAGAGCCCATGAGCGACGCTTCCGTCGGGATTTCGTTTCGCGCCGACCTGTCCGATCTCGAATCCGGCATGGCCGAAGCAGTGGCGCTGATCGGGCGCGCCGCCGACGCGATGCTCCGGATGGCCGAGGAGTCTTCGCTCAAGGAGATCGCGATCGGCGAAAGCAAAAACAACTTCCTGCTCCGCATGGGCGAGGAATCCCTCGACGCGTGGAAAGAGAACGCGACGAAGGAAGCCGACGCGAAACTCGCGGCGGAACTGTCCTACCCGGGCAAGAAGGCCGCGGCGGACAAAGGGAACGTCGTAGAGGAGCGCAAGGATCTCGACGAGATCGCGGCGGCGCACCATGAGCACGCCAACCAGCTCCAGCAGATCGACCAGCAATACGCGGAAAAGAAGCGCGCGATCGACCGGCAGGAGCTGGCCGAATATCTGTCGTCCGAAAACGCGGCGCTGTCGGACGGCCTGCGCACGCTCGATGCGGAGTTTCGCGAGCACAAGATCACCGCCGACCAGCGGTTCGCGCTCGAACAGCAGCTCACCTCGAAGATCTACGGCGAGGAAATCGCGCGGCTGAACGCGCTGATCGCCACGCTGACGACCGGCACGAAAGCCTACGAGGACGCGCTGAAGGAGCGCGAACGCCTCGAACAGCTATTCACCAAACAGTCGGAGACGAACACCAACCAGCTCACGACCGAAGAAGCGCAGAAATGGACGCAGCTCGGCAACTCCATCAAGTCGAGCTTCAATTCGGCGATGGACGGGCTGATCTTCCAGGGCAACACCTTCGGCAAGTTCATGATCACCATCGCGGAAGGCGTCGCCAAGGCCTTCCTGTCGATGGGCGAGACGATCGCGGAGAACTGGATCGAGACCCAGATCGCCGCGATGATCGAGACCAAGACGACGCAGGGCGCGACCGCGCTCGGCCAGGTGTCCGATGCGGCGGGTGTCGCCGGCGCCAACGCCTACGCGGCCTGTGCGGCGTATCCGCCGGTCGCCGCGGCGATGGCGGCGGAAGCGGTCGCCGCGACCATGGGCTTTTCGAGCCTGATCGCGCTCGATGTCGGCGCCTGGGATTTGAAGCACGACATGCCGGCGATGCTCCACAAGGGCGAGATGGTGGTGCCGCAGAATTTCGCCAGCGGCATGCGCGGCAACGGCGGCATGGGCGGCGGCGGCGACGTCAACATGAACTATTCGCCGACGATCCATTCGCGCGAGCCCGCCACGCTGTCGCAGATGCTGACGAGCGAGTCCTCGCAGATGCTCTCGTGGCTGAACCGCCAGTTCCGCAACGGCGCGATTCGCGCCTAATAGGCACGCGGAGGCGCGGAGACGCGGAGTAACATGGTTCGCCACGAAGGCACCGGGGCCACCCGAATGAGGCGCGCGTTCGCGCGCAATCCGTTCTTCGTGCTCTCCGTGCCGTTGCGGTAAGCGTTACCTGCTCCGCGTCTCCGCGTCTCCGCGTGCCTCTTACCGCGTGACCGCGTGGCCGCGTGACGATTCATTTCCGGGGCGCGCATGACGAGTTATCTCACCTTCCCGCGCGATCTGCCCGGCCTCACCTATTCCCGCATCCGCCGGCCGAAATACAATGTCAGCGTGCAGACGCACCAGTCGGGCGGCGAGGTGCGGATGGGCTACTGGTCGGAACCGCTCTACGAGTGGGAACTGACCTACGAGGTGCTGCGCAGCGGCTTCCGCAATGGCCAGAGCTACACCGAGCTGCAGCAGATCGAGGGCCTGCACCACGCGACGGACGGCGGCCAGACGGGCTTCCAGTTCCACGACGACGACGACTACGCGCGCTTCCGCACGGGGCTCGGCACCACGGACGGCACGACGACGAATTTCGACCTGGTGATCTATCAGGGCGTGGCGCCCTATCTCGCCGGGCCGTATCACGTCGGCTTTCTCGACCCCGCCGAGCCGTTCAACCTCTATATCGACGACTCGACCGTTCCGGTGTCGAGCGCCGACGCGACCTACGGCTACACGCTGTCGACCGACACGCCGATGAAGCAGCAGCTCGTGTTCGCGTCCGCACCGGCGGCTGGCCACGTGCTCACCGCCGATTTCCAGTTCCTGCACTACGCGCGCTTCCAGGCCGACAGCCTCGACCTCGAAAAGTTCGCCCACCAGCTCTTCGGTCTGAAGAAGGTGGTGCTGACGAGCCTGCGGTTCTGACGTGAAAAGCTTCGTCGACGGCAACGGCGCCGGGCCGGCGTTCCTGGCGAGCCGCGCGCCGTGCCAGGTCGCCGAGCTGTTCACGTTCTCGCTGCTCTCCGGCACGACGCTGCTGTGGACGAGCTACGACAAGAGCCTCACGGTCGGCGCGAACACCTGGCTCGCGCAGCGCGACGGCGGACCGCTCCTCACCCGCAACCGCCTGGGCGCCAAGAACACCGTCGAAGTCCCCGAACTCGAAATCCGCCTCGGCTGCGCGGACACGCAACTGCTGAACGGCCAGAACCTCAAGACGCAGATCCACAACGGCGCCCTCGACGGCGCGCGGGTGGAGATCGACCGCGTGTTCATGCCGACGCCCGGCGACACGCAATTCGGCTACGTGGTGCTGTTCAACGGCCGCTGGAGCCAGGCGATCATCGACGCGGAAGGCGTCACGATCACCGCCAAGGGCGACAACGTGCTGATGAACCAGCAGGCGCCGCGCAACCTCTACCAGACGAACTGCCTGCACTCCTTCTGCGACGCCGCCTGCACGCTGAGCGAGGCCGCCTACAGCTTCACCGGGCAGAGCGCGCTCACGGGATCGAGCGTGCGCGCGCTGGCCTGGAGCGTGCCGGCCGGGTTCACCTCGGCGCAGTTTTCGCAAGGCAAGATCACCATGACGAGTGGCGCGGCCGTGGGCCAGGTGCGCACCGTGCGCTCGGCCGGCGGCTCGTCGCCGAACTGGCTGAATCTCACCTATCCGCTCTACGACGCGCCCGCTGCCGGCGACACCTTCGACATCCTGATGGGCTGCGACAAGCAGCAGACGAGTTGCCAGACGCGCGTGCAGGCGAACGGCACGGGCGTGAACAACATCCAGCATTTCCGGGGGTATCCGTACACTCCGCAGGCGTATGTCGCGGTGTGAGGCGCAGGAGCGGGCACAGCGCGCCGCCTTCATCGCCGAAGCGCGGTCGTGGCTCGGCACGCCGTTCCGCGACCAGGCCGACGTGAAGGGCGGCGGCGTCGATTGCGCGATGCTGCTGGTGCGCGCCGCCGTCGATACCGGCCTCGTGCCGCCGTTCGATCCGCGGCCCTATCCGCCGCAATGGCACCTGCACCGCGACGAGGAGCGCTTCCTCGCCATCGTCTCGAAACTCGGCGCCGAAGTGACGCGCGCGGCCGTCCCCGGCGACGTGATCGTCTATCAGGTGGCGCGCTGTTTCAGCCACGGCGGGATCGTCATCGAGAACGATCACGTTCTCCACGCCTACTACAAAACCGGCCGCGTCTCGATCTCGCCGCTCTTCGAAACGCAGCTCGCCTTCCTGCCGTCCGGGCGACCGCGGCCGTTCAAGCTGTTCGACCTGTGGGCGAAGTAACGAAAAAAGCACTGTCATCCCGGCCGAAGCGAAGCGGAGAGCCGGGACCAGCGGTAACGGCCGGCCAATCAGTGGGGAGTGTTCCGACAATGCGGACAAGTTCGGAGCAGCCGTATCGCCAGACATCAGAATTCCAGTACGGCTCATTTTCTCTCCCAGCTCGGCCAAGTGCTTACGTGGAATTTCAAACGCCAATTCAAAGGAATAGGGGCGAACGATTAACATCATCGTCTCGGGGTCTTTGCCGGTGGACATACCGTAGCCCTCCGTTGGAATTGGAGAGACCAAGCTAGCGAAGGCGATTATGTACTTGAGTTAGCTACCTGTCTGGTTTAGACCGTTACCGTGGCAGGCTGACACTCAAGAGCACCGGGACCGGTCCCGATATGTGGTCGCCAATGTCTCCCATGACGGGACCGGTCCTAGAACTGGTGCGCCATGCGCGCGGAGTTTCGCGAAGCCGGAATCCCGGCGGAGATTTTAGACGGCTTGGACAAGGCAGGGTTTGTCATTGTCCCGAAAGAACCGTTCGCTTCCATGATCGAGTATGCCTACGAGGCCGCATTGGCGGAGAACGCCGAAGGCGTCTGGCGAGATATGATCAGGTCATGGGAGTCTGGTCAGAACGGCGTTGCTTCAACAATGGAAACTCTGAAAGAGGCAATCGCCCGTTCCCGCGCTTCCAATATTCCAGATACCGATTCATGACGGTCCACGCGCGGAGGGTAATTTCGCTCAGCAGCAGGCCGCCCCGCCGTTCGCCACGCCCATGACGCGCGTTTGTCGACGATTCGGTGATCAGCACGAGATATTCCCGCTCAATATTGAGCGCGTCGCGCATAGCCTGCCATGCCCTCTTGTCGTCCGTTTCGTCCGGTGACATCAGATTTTTTATTCCCTCAACGACGCGCGCACAGTTGATTAGCGCTTCGTGCGGGATTGTGATGCTTATAATCAGATCGGTGAGGTGCCGGATCAGTACCGGATGTTCCAGAACCAGCGGGAAAACCTTGTTGAAGTCATCGTCGCTGTGAATTGCCGTGCAAAGTGGTCCTAGGCGTCGGTCATGGCCTAGAAGTGTTGTCTCCTTACCGCTCGGTCCAGTGAACCTGTCCAGCCATACGAACAGACCAACACCTTCCCGAAAGGCGTTCATGCTAACCAAGGCGCGGCACAGATCGTAAGCGCGGCGGTGAATCTCGGTCGGATCCTGGTCGCGGAAGTCTTCCATGTCGCATTCCACGCGGATTTCGCCTTTCTGAATCGAAATCCGGAACTGGAGCGTTGCGTTTCGCTCTTGCCAAATCCAGCCGAACGAGACCACGTTCTTGAGCGTATACTCGACTGCTTCGGGAAGGACTTTCCCTCTGAGGTGAACAGTTTTGAGCATGGGAGCCGCGCAGGAATGAAGCCAGACGACAATTATTCGGAGGCAGAAATAACGCGCCGCAGCGAAGCGGCGCTAAAACGGATGCTGAACACCCCTCACCAGCCACACAAGCCGGTCGGTAAGGGGCGCAAGCGAAAACCGGCTACTCGGAAGAGTCAAGCAAAGCGAGGATAGCGCGCAGCCGCTTCCGGCCCTCGCGAAAATTGCGCCGTTTTTTCTCAACCAGCTGGATGATAGGTCAACCGCTTGCCTTCCGCGCCTTTCAGGATGCGGTTGGCCCGTTCGGCGTCGGAAACGCCTAGCTTTGCGCGGTTGCTCATTCTGAAATCGAACTCCGTGACGTACAGCGGCAGGTGCTTGCGGCTTACCTTGTGATCGCTGCCCGTCACGCCGCGCTTAATCAGCACCGTCACCCCCAAAGGCGGATGATGATCGCAATATCGATGGCGAGGACGACGGCCGCGCCCGCGATGGTGATGAGCCCGCCCTGCCAGCTCGCGGGCGTCCAGCCGTAACCGGACGTCCGGCGCCGGAACCACGGATGTTCTTCGGACACGCAAAACACCGCTTTCGAGTCGCGGGCGCGATTCTGGCACAGGGGACGGTGCATGTCCTTTCTCACCGGCGGCGGCACGGCGGCGACCACGCCGACGGAATATTACGGCATCCAGATCCAGACCTCGGCGCAGGGCGTGCCGGTGATCCTGATGTGGGGCAAAGGCCGCATCGCGCCGAACATCTTCTGGTACAACGACTTCCAGGCGCACAAGCAATCCGGCAAGGGCGCGGGCGGCAAGGGCGGCGGCAAGGGCAGCGGCAACTACACCTACACCGCCGCGGTGATGCTGGGGCTGTGCGAAGGCCCGATCCTGCGCGTCGAGGCGGTGTGGGCGGACCAGACCGAGTATTACTATTCGGGCGGCACGAGCCACGGTCTCGTCAAGCTCGACCTGACGCTGTTCACCGGCACCGAGTCGCAGGCGGTGTGGTCGTACCTGACGAGCAACTATCCGAGCCAGGCGATCCCCTACGAATCGCTCTGCTACGTCTGCAACTCGAACTACAAGCTCGGCTCGTCGGCCTCGCTGCCGAACCACAATTTCGAAGTGGCGGGACCGCTCGCCTATTCGATGGTGGGCAGCGGCGCGCCGGACGGCGACGCCAACCCGGCCGACATCGTTCCGGACTTCCTCACCAACCCGCAATATTCCATCGGGCTCGATTCGGCGCAGATCGACGCCACGAGCCTCGCTTTCTACAAGACCTATTGCACCGCGCAGGGGATATTCCTCTCGCCGGTGCTCGACACGCAGGAGCAGATTTCGCAGACGCTCGACCGCTGGGCGAGCCTCACCAACACCTGGATATTCTGGGGCGCCGGCGCGCTGAAATTCGTGCCGCTGGGCGACAGCGCCATCACGGCGAACGGCGTCACCTACACGCCGGACCTGACGATCCAGTACGATCTCACCTACGACGATTTCATCGCCACGAAGGTGAAACAGGGCGCGTCGAGCGGCGACGGGGCGAGCAAGACCGGCGACGGCGGTCCCGTGCAGGTGACGCGCGCCGATCCGGCCGATTGCCCGAACCACGTCAAGATCGAGATTTACGACCGCGGCAACCAGTACGCCGCGGCGCCGGTGGAATGGCAGGACCAGGCGCTGGTCGACCAGTTCGGCCAGATCGATTCGAGCGTCACCACCGCGCACGAAATCTGCGACCTCGGCATCGCCGGCATCGTCGCCCAGCTCATCGGTCAGCGCGCCGCCTACATCCGCAACACCTACGCGTTCAAGCTGGGCTACGAGTTCTCGCTGCTCGAGCCCGGCGATCTCGTCAGCCTCAGCGATCCGCATATCGGGCTCGCCGCGTTTCCGGTGCGCATCCAGTCGATCGACGAGGACGAGTCCGGCGATCTTTCCATCGTCGCCGAGGAATTTCCCGGCGCCATCGGCACCGCGCCGTAACAACGACTCCGTGTCATCCCCACGAAAGTGGGGACCCAGCACGGCCGCGCCTGCGGCCGAATGACTGTCATTCCGCTCGCGGACGCTCGCTACTGGGTCCCCACTTCCGTGGGGATGACAATCTGTTGCTGAGCGTCAGGCCCACAGCGCGCCGTCCCCACTTTCGTGGGGATGACAATCCGTTGGCGGCGACACATCGGAGGACGTTTTGGTCACCCAGGTTTCGGCGAGCGGCGGCGGGTTCGATCCGAACGTCGATCCCGGCAGCGTCAATCCGCCGGCGATCTTCGAGCCCTCGACCGCGCTCACGAACGGCAGCCCGCAGGTGTGGGTGGCGGCGAGCGGCGGCGCGAACTGGGGCGGCTGCCTCGTCTCGCTCAGCTTCGACGGCACGAACTACGATTACATCGGCACCATCACGGCGGGCGC
Source organism: Rhizomicrobium sp. (assembly GCA_050728995.1). Taxonomy (GTDB): domain Bacteria; phylum Pseudomonadota; class Alphaproteobacteria; order Micropepsales; family Micropepsaceae; genus Rhizomicrobium. Next base: position 54,607 of record JBOHKH010000017.1, read on the forward strand.
CTATCAGGGCACGCTGACGGCAAGCCTGGCCGCCGCGTCCGGCCTCGACACAACCGACACGCTGTCGATCGATCTCACGGAAAGCGCGGGCGTCCTGCCGACCGCGGCGACCGACGCCGACGCGGATGCGTTCCGCACGCTCTGTTACCTCAGCGCGGCCTACACCACCGCGCCGCCGGGCACCGGCGAGCTGCTGGCCTATGGCGCGGTGTCGGCGACCGGCACCTACACGAACGATCTCTCCTATCTGCAGCGCGGTCTCTACGGCACGACGGGCAGCGCGTTTTCGCCCGGCGATTTCTTCACCCGCATCGATCTCGGCGAACTCGACACGCCGCCGAACTCGGTCGTCACCACCACGCTGCCGGTGAAATACATCGGCGCCACGCTCTATCTGAAGCTGCAGAGCTTCAACACCTTCGGCAACGCGCTCGAGGACATCTCGACCGTCACCGAATACACCTACGCGCCGAGCGGCGTGGGCTATGGCGGCGGCACCGGCGGCGTGCCGACGACGCCGACCGGGTTTTCGGCCAGCGTGCTTGCGCATGCGATCGGAATGAACTGGACCGCCAATCCGGCGGGCGACAACGTCACCGGCTACACGGTGCAGCGCGAGCTCGGCACGCAGACCGGCCAGCCCACCGGCGGCTCGACGGTATTCACCGGCGTCGCCACCGCCGCGCAGGACGCGCCGCAGTTCGACAATGCGACCTTCACCTACTGGGTCGCCGCCATCAACGCGGCCGGCACCGGGCTTTATTCGACACCCGTGACCATCGTCACCGGCGCGAACTTCACGACGTAACGTCTCGGCCTTCAACGCCGGGAAAGCCGGCGGCAGCTAATTCGGCTTTGCCGGATTGCCCGGGATCTCTTCGGCGGTGCGGCTGATCCGGTCGCCGAACTCGGCCAGCATCGCGGTTGGAATCTCGAAGCCCAGATCGAAACCGTAGAGGCGGACGAGCAGCAGCATCTTGTCGGGCGTCGGGCCGGGAACGAGCCCGAATGCCTCTGTCGGAATCGCCGCCAGGTTCTCGGCCTGCTCCTTGTGCACATGCGTCTGCTCGTAGAGCTGGTGGCCGGTCGCCGCCGCATTGGCGACCAGAAACTGCACGATCGGCCCGAGCCGTTCCGCGGCGAGTTCGAGGTCGATCGAGACGCCCTGTTTCGTATCGATCTGGAAGGCGTATTTCGAACCGTCCGCATTCATTTCGAAGCGGACGAGATGCGAAATGGTGAGCGGGTGGCGTACGGACATGCGGGGTGGCTCCAGTAGCGAGCCGGACTGCAACAAATCCGCCGCGCCCGCGCAAGCCGGAATGCCGACCGGGCCGCGCCCGCCACCGCCGCAGCTTTCACGACATAAGCCGTACGCGCGCATCGCGCCGCGCACCTGATTTGCTCCTTCGGAGAAACACGTGGCCAACCTCTATCTCCTCGCGCCGGCGGCGAATTTGTCGTTCGCCTCGCTGCCCTCCGGCTCGACCTACCTTTCCGATGCCAACGGCCTCGTCGTGGTGTCGAACGGCAGCGCCGCGGACCAGGCCGCGCTCGCCGCCGCCGGCTGCACGCCGCTGTTCGCGCTCTCCGTCGGCGCGAGCTTCGCGACGCTCGCGGCGCTCTATGCCGCGGACGCCGCGACGCCGTTCGCGCAAGGCGCCTTTGCGCTCGTCTTCGCCGACGGCACGTCGAGCAATGACGGGCTGTGGCAGAAGACGGGCACCGGCACCGGCTCCGGCAACTGGACGCAGCTCGCGAGCTACACGGTCGCGTCCCTGCAATCGCAGGTGAACACGAACACCAGCGGCATCTCGGGCGAGATCACCCGCGCCGAAGCGGCCGAAGCGGTCCTGACCGGCAACGTCACGACGCTCACGGGCGAGATGGCGACGGCGAATGCCGGCATCGCGACGAACGCGGCCGCGATCGCGGTCGAGACGACGCGCGCGGAATCGGCAGAAACCGCCAACACCAACCGCATCTCGACCGAGACCGCGCGGGCGCAGACCGCCGAAGGCGCGCTCGGCGGCTCCATCGCGACGCTGCAATCCCAGGTCGCCGGCGGCAAGTTCAACACCGGCTCGTTCTGCATGGGCGGCACGCCGCCGGGCACGGTGGACGCCGCGACCACGGCAGCACTTCCCACCTGCACCTATCAGCCGGAAGCCGCGGGCGACGTGCTGATCGGGCTTTCGACCGCAGCGCTCGCCGACCAGGACGGCGTGACGATCGATGTCGGCACGCGGCTGCTCGTCAAGAACCAGGCGGCGGGGTTGCAGAACGGCCTCTACGCCTGCGCGCAGCAGGGCGACGGAGAATCGCTGCCATGGATCCTGCGCCGCGCGGCCGACGCCTATACCGCGGCCCACCTCGGCGGCATCGAATGCCTGGTGAACGCGGGCACGTCGAACGGCGGCACGATCTGGCTGCTGCCGCTCGCGGCGGCCTCGATCGTGGTGGGCGCGACCGCGCTCGCCTTCGCCGAAGTGGCGAACGGGCTTGGCGCCGTCACCACGCTCACCGCGGCGAGCTACACGCTCCAGCCCGGCGACAACAACTCGACGATCGTGTTCTCGAACGCGTCGGCCGTCGCGGTGACGCTGCCGAACTCGCTGCCGGTTGGCTTCAGGGCGAAGCTCATTCAGGGCGGCGCGGGGCAGGTGAGCGTGTCGGCCGGTTCGGGCGCGAGCCTCGATACGCCCAACCAGTCCTCCACGCCCGGCCAGTATGCGACGCTCGACTGCTTCGTCACCGCGAACGCGGGAAGTGCGGCGGTGTGGGACGCGATCGCCAGCGCGCCGCCCAACGCCGCCGCCGTCCTCGTCGTCAAGAGCGCGAACTTCACCGCGGCCGGCAGCGAAGGATTCATCGAGTGCAACGCCGCGGGCGGGGCGTTCACGATCACCGTGCCGCCCTCCGTCGCCAGCGGCCGCGTGCCGCTGCGCCTCCGCAAGATCGACACCTCGACCAACGCCGTCTCGATCAGCGACGGCACCAACGTGGTGTTCGCGCTGACCAGCGCCGCCAACTCCAACGGCAATCTCGGCGGCTGGTGCGACGTGTCGAGCAACGGAACAAATCTCAGAACCGAAGGAGTGCCGTAACCGCTGTCATTCCGGCCAGCGACCGCGACACGCACCGGCTTCCGTGGCAGCTTCGGTTCAAAAAGCGATGGCGGCGCATAGACATTATCGCCCGAATCACATTGCCTTGCGGAGATTGCTGGAACGGGAGCGCGAATTGGGTGGTGCATGGCGGCTGAAAATTGCCGCAAAAATCGTGATCTCACGCATTCCGTTCAGCACAAAACTCAGGCACCGGCTCGGGGTTTTCCGGCACGGCTACATGAACCAGCTTGACTACGCGTCGGGAGTTTTGGAGAAGCACCTTCAGGCGGCCGGTATCGAAGGGAAGGTCGCCGGCTGGAAAATTCTCGAACTTGGTCCCGGTGACGGCGTTTTGACTGCGCTCCTGGTCGCCTCAAGAGGCGCGTCGGCAACGCTGGTCGATGTGGGGGAGTTCGCCTCACGCGACGTCGAGGACTACAAACAGCTCGCACTTAACATGCGCAAAAAGGGATGGAGCTGTCCCGATTTCTCGGGGGCACGCGAAATCGCGGAAATGCTTCGCGTCTGTTCCGCCGATTATCTCACGAATGGCCTCAAGAGTGTGCGCGGTATAACCGGCGAAAGCATTGATTTCGCTTTTTCCCATGCCGTGCTGGAGCATATCCGTCGCCGGGAGTTCCGGGCGCTGATGGCCGAGCTGTTTCGAGTGCTCAGGCGAGGTGCATTCTGTTCGCATGTTGTGGACCTGGCCGATCACCTCGGCGGAGCACTGAACAACCTTCGCTTTTCCGAGCATGTGTGGGAGTCGGATTTCATGGTGAATTCCGGATTTTACACCAACCGTATCCGCTGCAATGAGATGCTCCAGCAAATGCAGGATGCAGGCTTCCAAATCGAAACCGTCACCAAGAATTACTGGCCTGAGTTGCCGACGCATCCGAATTCCATGTCGGCTCAGTTCCGGCACATGGAGTCCGAAGAGCTGCGGATTCGCGGTTTTCACGTCGTGTGCAAAAAAACGTGAGCACCAGCGCAATTAGGACTGTTTCGAAGGATTCGTAATCCCGAATTCTTTTAGACCGCGCGTCTCCACTCGCCCGCCAACTCCAGCGGCAATCTCGGCGGCTGGTACGACGTGTCGAGCAACGGAACAACTCTCAGAACCGAAGGAGTGCCATGATGCGTCGGGCGAAGCGCCTTTACATCGTCGCGGCCGCGCTGTTCGTCGCCGCCATCGGGCTTGCCGCGACCAATTTCCCGAGCATCGTCGCCTCGCGCGCCAATCTCGCCTCCTACACTTCGACGGTTGCCGGCACGCTTGCGACGGCAGAAGTAGTCGAGTGGGGCAACATAGGCTTCTGGCGATATAGTCCGACCTCGACGGCGACGCCGGACGGCAACACGGTCATAGATCCAAGCGACAGTCCGTCGAGCGGGCGATGGCTGCTGCAATCCGGCACGATCAGCGGCATCGCATCGTGGACGGCGTGCGCGAGCGGCTGCACGTACACTTCGCCGCAGTCGGCGCTTAGCGCGCTCGGCTCGTTCACGTTCGCTGCCGGCGCCGAACTTCATCTCAGCATCTCCGCCGGGTCGTATGCGTTCACGTCGGCCATTCTGACGCAGCCAGGCGAAAACATCTATCTGGACGGCGCGGCAACGACCTCGCACACGGTGACGAGCGTCGTCAGTTCATCGGGCAGCGCCGGTGCCTGGTCTGTCGTGCTGCAGATGGGCGAAAGTGTATCAAATATCACGGCGAGCCGGGACTACGTGCTGGTCACCGCGGCCGCGAACGGGACCAACCCGACCCGCCTGGACGGCCTCTTTCCGGTGACCGCGGTAAACACTGGTTCCAACCAGATCACGGTCACCGATCCCAATCTTGCATCGGCCGCACCGTCCGGCGCGGTGACGGCTAGCGTGAGCGACCTCTCCACGGTGTTCAACTTCACCGGTTCTGACGGCCTCGACGAGTGGAATGGCAACGTCGTCATGGTGATCGCCAACATTGTGCTGGTCGGCGACGGCACCGCGCACAACGGATATTCCGTGCAGGACGGCGACCGTCTCTTGGTAGAGGGGCCAATCGGTGCCTATGATTTCGGCGGTGCCGGCTTCTACGTGAACTACGCGTCAATAATCAACGGCGGCGCTCTGGCTGCGTCGACGAACGGCAAGGAGGGGTTCTATGCCGACGCCGGAGGAATAATCGACGTCAGCTCCTGTTGGGCAAACGGCAACACGCTCCAGGGCATTCTCGCCAATCAATCTTCGAATGTTCGATGCGTCACTGGCTCGAACGCCGGCGGCGTCGCAACGGGAAACGGCGGCGACGGCGTGGCCTCTGCGGGCTGGGCGACGGTGTCCGCCGCTTCGATGGCGGCAAACGATAATGGTGGATATGGCTACGATCTAACTGGCCCATCCTACATCGCCGTCGGCACGGCGGCCGGTAACACAAGCGGCAGCACGAACACGCTCTTTCCGCTCTCGCCGGGCTGGACGATCAACGCGAGTAGCAACGGGGCCGGATACGCGGCGCAACTACTGACCGGGAGCCGGACCTGCACCGACAACGTGTTCGAGGTCTACAATTCCTCGTCAACCCGCGGCGCCTACATCAATGCATGCGGCGACATCACCGCGGGCAAAACGTTCTATGTCGGGAGCGCGGATACCAACCTGCAGATCTACCGCGACAGCAGCAATCGCATGGTCTTCCAGACGTTCTCTGGCGACGAGATCCAGTTCCTCGGGTCCCACGGCGAAGAGTTCGGGAGTCCGACCGGTGGCACCGAAGGCGCAGGGACCGTCAACGTGCAGAACGGCTACTTCGCCAACGGCACCGCCGGCGCGACCTGCTCGGGCACTCCGACATCGAGCTTCGCCAGCGTCGGGGGCATCGTCACGCACTGCTAGGCGCGGCATGCCGAAACACGTATTCGTCGCATCCGGAGCCGGTCAAACCGAACGGCTGTCCGGGCGCGGCGTTGGCGCGTAGCTCCGTCATTCCGCACTCGGAGCAGAGCGCACGGACTTCCGCCGGCGACATCGACTCGTAGGGGTAGCCGCCGAGCCAGTCATGAACATCGTTGGAGAAGTTCATGCCGCGCGCCAGCGGTGCGAGCCGTCCACGTCGAAGATATGTCGCAAACATGACCGCGAGATACAGCCACCTGGTTACTCTCTGCACGAGCCGCCCCGAGCGGCTGTAGAACTTCTTTTCTGCCTTCCAGAAGCCGCACAGCGCGGTTTTTCGGTAGATCGCGATGCAGAAGATGCCGCCCGGCGCGACGTGCGCGGCGGCGCAACGAATGGCTCGCCACACGTCGCCCGTATGATGCAGCACGCCCCAGGAATAGACGACATCGAACGTGCCGAGGCCCGAGCTGTCGAAGACATCGCGCACCTCCGCGGTCCATTGGCCGCCGCGCGCGAATTTCTGCAGCACCGCGCGCGTGGTGGAAACCGAAACCGGATCGACATCGATCGCGTGGACGGCGGCCGCGCCGAGCTGGAGCGCCGCCAGCGCGTGAAGGCCCGAGCCGCAGCCGATGTCGAGCATGGTTTTGCCGCGCAGGGTGTCGGCACCCAGCAACGCACGCATCGCGACAGTCGCAGAGGCGATTCGGTTTTCGTCCAGTTTCTCCGCGAACGCCCGCCAGTTTTCGCCGAACGCGAAATGATCGCTTACCGCCATCCGCGAGGCCTCCCCCATGCGACCCATCGATGCTGCATTGCTGCAAGCGCTCGTGCAAGGCGGCGCAGCCTCCGGCTACTCCAGGCAGCGCCAACGGCGGCTATCCCTATGGCACGCTCGCCCTCGATTCCGCCAGCCAAATCTTCGGCACCACGCAATATAGCGGCTCCTACGACGTGGGCGAAATGTACGAGCTGAAGCGCTGAACCTGCCGTCCGGTCTTTTCGTGGGAGAAAAGACGCATCGACTCTTTCGCGGCCCGCGACCGCAACATCAGCTGACGGCTGTAGTTCGCGAACGCACCGACATCGTTGACTCAGGAAGGGCACGTGGATACCCGTAGTGATTGATCCTGAGTCGCGCCGCCACTGCCATTGACCGGGGCCGGGTTCATTTATGAAGCATCGGAATGGCGAGCCGGATAGTGGTCGCGTGATGACTGACTTGCTCGTCCTAGGCGAAGGCAGGGCCTCGTCGGCCCCTTCTGCGAACTCAGCCTCGCGATCCGCCCATGCTGCGCAGCGGTATCGTCCGGACATCGACGCCCTGCGCGCCCTCGCCGTGCTTCCGGTGATCTGGTTCCATGCCAGCCTGCCGGGCCTTGCAGGCGGCTTCGCTGGCGTCGACGTCTTCTATGTGATCAGCGGCTTCCTGATTACACGCATCATCATGGACCGAGGCTTCCGGCCGGCGGACTTCTACGAGCGCCGGGCGCGGCGCTTGTTTCCGGCGCTCTTCGCCGTGATCGCGGCGACGACCTCGGCCGCTTGGTTCATTCTGATGCCGACCGACTTCGTCGCCTTCGCGAAGTCGGCAATCGCCGCGCTGACCTTCACGGCCAATCTCTGGTTCTGGAAGACGACCAACTACTTCGCCCCAGGGGCCTTCACCATGCCCCTGCTTCACACCTGGTCTCTTGGGGTGGAGGAGCAGTTCTATCTCGTCTACCCTGCCTTGCTCTTCGTCGCGCGACGGCTCAGCGGCCGATGGCTCGCGCCCGTGCTGATTGCGGCGTGGGCAGTCTCGTTTGCCGCCTGCGTCGTCTGCTCCACTTGGCGACCGGAGCTGTCATTCTACTGGCTGCCGTTCCGGGGCTGGCAACTGCTGACAGGCGCTATCCTCTCGATGCTGCCAGCCGCGCCCGAGCGCTGGCGTTGGACGCTCGGAACCGTCGGGGCGATACTGCTAGGCGCGGGCTACGTGCTCATCGATAACCGCGCAGGGACATATCCTGATGCTTCGGCGCTCGCACCGGTGCTGGGCTCGGCGCTGCTGATCGCCAGCCACGGCGCGCCGTTCCGGGCGCTGCTCACCTCGGCCCCGCTCGTCGGCGTCGGGCGCATCTCGTACTCGCTCTACCTCTGGCACTGGCCGGTGTTCGCGCTCTGGGAGTATCGCTTCGAGGAGACTCCTTCGGTTCCGGTGGCGCTGGCACTGATTGTTGCGGTCTTCGTGGTCTCGTGGCTGTCCTGGCGCTTCGTGGAGGAGCCTTTCCGCCGGCGTCACTGGGCGCCGTCACGGCGCGGCATCGCCGGCCTCTCGGTGGCGGGCGCTGTGGCTCTGACGGCATTCTTCGTGGCCGGCTTCGCCACCGCCGGCTTCCCCGCGCGATTTCCCGCCGCGATCGCCACCTTCGAGCGCGAGGCGGCCGATCAGTCCGGCGCCTGCAGCTTCACAACGCCTGCGGCGATGTCGCTGAGTCGGCTCTGCCATCTCGGCGCGCCCGGACGCCCCGGTGTGATCCTGTGGGGCGACTCGATCGCCTGGGCGATGCGGGGCGTGTTCGACCGGGCGATGAAGGCCGATGGCATCGCCGGTGCGTTAGCCAGCCGAGGCGGCTGCCCGCCAGGCGAAGGGGTCGACGGCAACTATCCGCTCGAGTGCAGTGAGGTCAATCGCGCGACGCTTGCGATGGTTCGCCGCGAGAAAATCGGCATGGTGATCCTGGTCGGCGGATGGGGCAGCTATCCACCGGGCCACCTTTGGCTGCTCGACGGGCATCCCGCCGGGCCCGGCGCGCTCTATGTGGGTCTGGCGCGCGCAGTGCGAGACTTGAAGGCCGCGGGCGTGCGCGTCGTACTCGTCGACCCGGTCCCAGGTGCCAAGGACAACGTTCCGCGCCTGCGGTCGCAACGCCTCGCCTATGGGCTCGAACGGCCGCTGAGCCTGACGACGGCCGAGTACCGCGCCAACAATGCGGCGTTTTTCACTTTCGTCGCTGAGCATCCGAAGCTCGGCCGCGTGCATCTTTCCGAAGCCTACTGCAACGCGACCCTCTGCCCGGCGATCCTCGGCGGCCAGTCGGTCTACTTCGATGGCAAGCACCCGCGCCTATCGAGCGATCTGGGTCTGGGGGTGATCGAGCGCGATCTCGAAGTCGCCAAGCTGGCAGCGCTCGGCGATTAGGCCGACGAGCTTTTCCTGCGAGAGGAGATCAATGAGTATCCCGAGTTCGTAATCTCAACCACGGCGTCGCGCACTGACGGGCGATTCCGAAGGCCTCGGCACGCTCAACATCGCTAGCGCTCTCTATGCCAACGGCACCATCGGCGCGACCTGCTCGGGCACTCCGACATCCAGCTTCGCCAGCGTCGGCGGCATTGTTACTCACTGCTGAGCGCTGAACACGAACTCATTGCAGCCGCTTTTCTGGCCGACTGATATCTGCTTGCGGAGCGTGAAGCCGTCGCGCTCCATAAACGCGCAAACAGCCTCGCGGCTCGCGACTTCGAAGGGATAGCCGCCGAGCCAGTCGATTGCGTCGTGCCATATCGACATGCCGCGATCCAGATGCAGCCGACCGGTTGCGAAGCGCCACAGATAGCGCAGGCCGAACAGCACGGGCATATGTGTGAGCAGGATCGCCCATCGGCCAAGCGCGCCGCTGTTGTAGATGCGCTTGACGGCCCGCCAGTAACCCGAGCGCGAGCCCTGATCGTTGTAGATCGCGATGCAGAAGAGTCCGCCCGGCGCGACGTGCGCGGCGGCGCAACGAATGGCTCGCCACACGTCGCCCGTATGATGCAGCACGCCCCAGGAATAGACGACATCGAACGTGCCGAGGCCCGAGCTGTCGAAGACATCGCGCA
>JBOHKH010000018.1:0-62621 GCA_050728995.1 Rhizomicrobium sp.
ACGTCGTATTAAGCGTCTGTCCAGACATAGGATGTCACCCGTCTCAAGCGTCGCTCCAGCAGCAACGCAAAAGACCAGCATCGGCCGATCATCGCGCGGAACAAGGCGTGTCAGACCGGACGCTTACTTTTAACACGACGGTGGCTCGCCCAACTCCGCAGCGACGGCATCATCCGCTCGATCAAGCCCCAGACCGGCTACGAATTGAAATGGGAGGCCGTGAATTGGACTGACCGGATCGCGGCCACGTCAGCCCAGACGAGGGTGGAAGCCGAGAGTGCGGATCGGGCTCGGTGATACGGGCGCGCTCTGTCAGCGAGTGCGGCAGCAAGACCAACTTATGGTACCGCCTCGAATATCAAGGAAGCAAGGGCGTGGTGGACAAGGTGCAGATGCCGGAGTGGGGAAGAAGACGCATGGGCTGATGTACAGGATCGGAAGAAAGGTGCGCGCGAGCTAGCTCTACTTTTCCGAACTGATGCTTTGCACCTGCACACCCGTCTTGTTGCACAAGCCCAAAAAAACACGGTTACCGGCCAGATCAGACAAGAATACACCTGATACGCGCACACGATGTCCGCTCAACCGTGTCGCCGTTTGTCGTAATCTCTCGGGCACTTCAATGGAAACGCACCGTGGATCATTAACATCCGAACTGCCGCTCCCAGCGGACGGAGCGTCCTCCAACAGTGAGAATACGGTGACAGCGGCAGTGTTCCTCATTGGCACGCGACGCAAGCGCACCCGCATCAGTCCCAACTTGTCGCAAATGGTCAAATCGGCAAATCGTGCTCCGAATCGCGCTTGCTGCCGACACAGCTGCGGAAAGCATTTCATGGAACCGCGTGCCATGAAAGAGCCATGGCCCGATTGCCTCGCATCGTCGTTCCCGGTTGCCCGCATCATGTGACCGCGCGCGGCAACCGGCGCGAGCCGATCTTCTTCGAAGACGGCGACCAGGACGTCTATTGCGACATGCTCGCCGAGCAGGTGCATAAGGCCGAGGTGGAGGTGTGGGCGTATTGCCTGATGCCCAATCACGTCCATCTCATTCTCTGTCCGCATGACGGGAACGGGCTGTCTCGGGCACTCGGCGCCGCGCACAAGCGATGGGCAAATTTCATCAACGGACGCGGCCGCTGGCGCGGCCATCTCTTCGAAAACCGCTTTGCCTCCGTTACCATGGACGAAACCCATCTGGTCGCCGCCGTCCGCTATGTGGCGCTCAATCCGGTGCGCGCGCGGCTGGCGGCCCGCGCCGAAGACTGGGCATGGTCGAGCGTGCGTGCCCATCTCGACGGCAAGGACGACGGGCTCGTGAAGGTCGGACCGGTGCTCGATCGCGTGCACGATTTCGCGGCGCTCATTGCCAAGCCGGCCGACGACAGCGCCTTCGCCGCGCTCAGAGCGGCAGAACAAACCGGCAGGCCGCTCGGTACAGCGGATTTCATCCACGGCCTGGAACGCATCCTCGGCCGACCCATCGCGCGGGGCGCACCCGGGCGCAAACCCCAAAGGCCGCCAGCCGACATCCCGCAACTCTTTTGAACGAGCATGGGGAACGTTGTCGCTGTCACTGATTTCTCTAACGTCAGCCCAGACGAGGGTGGAAGCCGAGAGTGCGGATCGGGCTCGGTGATACGGGCGCGCTCTGTCAGCGAGTGCGGCAGCAAGACCAACTTATGGTACCGCCTCGAATATCAAGGAAGCAAGGGCGTGGTGGACAAGGTGCAGATGCCGGAGTGGGGAAGAAGACGCATGGGCTGATGTACAGGATCGGAAGAAAGGTGCGCGCGAGCTAGCTCTACTTTTCCGAACTGATGCTTTGCACCTGCACACCCGTCTTGTTGCACAAGCCCAAAAAAACACGGTTACCGGCCAGATCAGACAAGAATACACCTGATACGCGCACACGATGTCCGCTCAACCGTGTCGCCGTTTGTCGTAATCTCTCGGGCACTTCAATGGAAACGCACCGTGGATCATTAACATCCGAACTGCCGCTCCCAGCGGACGGAGCGTCCTCCAACAGGAACCGTTGCTCGAAACCGTATTGCATCCAACCGCTTACCGACACTAGCTTGCCATTATAAATCGACGAAGCCTTGTTCAGCTCTACTGGGGAGAGGCTTGCGCTGTTCGCATTCACCGCCGCGCAACCCATCAATATGGCCCCGGAGAAGGCGAAACACGAGCGAGGTTTCATGGTCCACCTTGGAAGAGTTGCTGCTCGCGATCAAGGTTGCCTTGGATCGCCTGCGTTTCCTCAGAGGACATCTGTCCCTGCACCATTCGGAATTGCAGGCGTCCACTGACAAGCTCATGGACGCCAACGCGGTCCTTGCTGACAGTATAGTTAGGCATTGCGTGTTTCAGGGTCAGCGACTGAGCGTCTCCCGGTCCCTTCTTCGCATCCACCATACCCTGTGACTTCGAATCAATATGGCCGTGGATCGCGGCAATGGCATTGCCGGGAACTGTGGCTGACGCGGTGTCCGTCGTAGCAGTGGAGCTGGTCTTCGTATCGCCCGCGGGCACAACCGATTGGTTGCCCTTGCTGTCCGACTGGATAAAACCGAGTTTTTCCTGATTTCCGGAGGGCACCGCCACTAAGCCCTTTCCAGAAATCGCTGCTTTGTCAGTGGTAGAACTGGCTTGCACAGTTTTGCTATTTGACGATCCGGCTTTGAAGGTATCCGCCGTGGTTGTGCATACCTGGTTGTCGCCTGACCCGGAACAGGTCGTAGCCAAGCCGAGGGGATCGGTCATATTCGTTGGATCATTTCCAACGTAGGTGTACAGGTCCATGTCCGCCGTGTAGCCGACCGGGTCCACCTGCAGGAACCGCCCCAGCACCGGGGAATAGTATCGCGCGCGATAGTAGTAGAGGCCAGTCTCGGGATCGAGACGCTGGCCGGTGAACTTGTAGGGCTCGCCGCCGGAGCAGCCCGACAGGCACGGCGCCATGCTGCCGAAGGAATTGTACTGGAACGGGCCCTCGATCAGGTTCGCGTTCGCATCGGACATGGCCACCACCGTGCCACGGTGGTCGGTGTGGAACTACTCGTAGGAGCCGGAGGCCGGCACCATGGCAATGGGCTCGTCGATGGCGGGGCCGGGGACATAGTAGCGCACGATCTGCTGCGTGCCGCCGTCAAGTTCGGCGATTTCATCATCGCCCTCGTCCAGGAAATACGTCGTGGTGCCGGTGTAGGTCTTGGTGTTGCGCCGGCCTTTGGGATCCTCCTGGTCCCGGCTGCGCCGGGCCGAAGGGCAGGCTCCGGCGTACGTCGCGGCGTTGCCGTTGGCCTTGGCGGTGAGCAGCCGGTTCTCGGGATCGTAGGTGTAGCTCGTGATGCTGTCGGGCGCTTCCACGGTGACATGAAATACATTGCAGCATTCGATCCGGTAGAATTGTAAGGTAACGGAAATCCCACGACCGTAGCGATATTCCCGGACAGTATCGCGGAGACCGGTCGCGCCGCGCGTCTAACCCGGCATCCGCGTTCGGGATGCGCGACATCATATGTGGCGAGCCGCGGGCCTGCCCGGCAGCCGGCCGCGGCGGTTTAGCTCCTTCCTTAGCTCCGCCATCGCTTTGTTGCGCGTGGCACAGGCAAGGGCCTTGGCACCCTTCTCGCCATGGACCGAGATGAAGAATCTGCGGTTGTGCCGTTTGCCGTCCGCATCCTGCCAGGACGCCTCCCAGATCGGATACCGGTTCGCCTCATATTGCACCTCGTAGCGGCCAACGCCGACGATGCCACTCGAACTGGGCCGGGAGCGTTTCTGCCTGCGCCACAGCACGTAATCGACATCCGAGGCGGATTTCACGATCCGGTCGCGCCAGGCCTTCGCCGCACTCAGCGCCTTTGTCTTGCCATCGTATTTGCCGTCCGCAAAATGTTTGTGCATGTGTTTGCCGCGACGCACGATCCCGACCTTCCAGCCCGCCGCGTGTTTCGGGCTTTTCTCCAAGCGGGAAATGTGCCGGAGGTTCGGGCGGATGCGCGTGGGCTGAGCCTTTTTCGCCCTTCTCCGGTTGCGTGCGGCCGGCCGCTTCTTCGGTGTACCAGAGGTTCTGTTGCTCATTGTTGCGACCGAATTCAAACCACGAATTTTGCGAATCGATTCAAGCAACGTAGTTGTTTATTTGCGCGAGTCAAAAGGACCTGCGCCGGGCGGCCGCATGTTCTGTTATTGTTCTGGCTGACATGTCGCGCGAGAGAATCGAGGCGGCGTTCCGCGATGCGCGCCATTGTCGCGGCGCACACGGGCCAAGACTGGTATTTGTGTCGATGGTCGCAACACTCCCGAATCGAAACGAAGCCGGACTGATGGTGTACTGGCTTTCGGGCGACCACCCCAAAGGCTTGAACACGCTTCGAGTGGCATTACAGGCAACGCGCCAGGGCCTTTCTTTTTCGCCCGTACGCGCAACCGGACGCAACCGGCGGAGGCAATTCTAATTCACGCCTGCCCGCCAATTTCCGCCGTGGCTATTTCTTGTGACGGCGGCGAGCAGGGACGCCGTCCGCCCAGGTGATCATTCGTTCGTAAATGTATGCCTGGAACCGATTGCGGGATCCGTTCACCGTCTGCGAGGCCGTGACAAGCTGCGAACTCAGGGGAATGATGAAGTCCCTGTAGGTATTGCCGACGTTTTCGAAAGCAACGAGGAACGCCCCTTCCTGGTCCCAGGTGTCGAGCTGCCCTGGAGTCAGGATAGCGTCTTTCAGCGCGGTGGGGGTCCAGTTCGGATTGTGACGGTCGACCTTGATTTTCTTTCCGTTGAAGACAAAGGGCTGAAACACAGTCAGATTGTCGAAATTCAGCGGCGAAACCGCTGCCTCGGCGTTGAGCATGCCCCAGCCGTAGACGGGGTCCACGCCCGGTGCACCAAGATCGGTCGCCGACTGCAGAATGATCTGGGTCGTCTCCGCCGGATAGCTGCGCAGCCATGGCCAGCGGCTGTGCAAGAGTGAAATCGTGCCGGTCACAAGCGGTGCGGAAAAGGACGTACCGCTCATGCGCGTGATACCGCCGTGATTGTCCTCGACGAGCATCAGTTCTCCGGGGGCGACCAGGAACCGGTATTTGAGCTTGTTCTGCTCCTGACAGGCGTGGTCGATAAGGATGCAGGCCTCACCGGGCGTATTGGAAAATCGCGAAATCTGCCCAGCCGGGCCGACGGAGCCAACCACAATCAGATTGTCCGGCGCATTTGCGCCGCGCGGCCATTCGATGTCGGAGCTTTGCTGCACGGCTTCGTTGCCGGCGGCTTTCACCAAAACGAAGTTGTCGCTGAGCGATGCGAGAATTGGGCCCCACTGTTTCGATAGCGTCCAGCCGGGAATGCCAAGCGACGCATTGACCACGGAATTTTCCCGCGTGTTTAGCTTGGTAATTCCCTTGGTCACGTCCTTCCAGGTTCCGGTACCACTCGCATCGAACGGATCGTACAGCCGCACTTGCGATTTCGGCGCCATGCCCATGACGCCGGTCCCATCCTCCTGCGCTGCAATCAGGCTCCCGACCGCTGCGCCGTGATCGTCGACATAGCCGTCGTAGCCGCCAATGAACCGGAAGCGTTTGACATCGGAATTGGCGCCCGTCGTGGACGCATCCAGAAGCCCCACGCGGGTGCCCGCCGCGCCGTTCGTCAGTGCAAGCTCGGGTGACCAGTGCACCGCCGCCATCCACCAGTCGACATCGTCTACCCCGATCGTGGTCATCAATGCGTCATACCAGTTCAGGTAAAAGGCCGAACGCATTTCCGGGGTTGCCGCCGCGAGCGAAGCCTGGCTCTTCGGATCGATCCCGTACTTCGCCAGCATCTGGTTTCCCAGTTCGTGCCCACTGGGACCCCAGACAACATCCGCGGCCGTGAAAAGCGTCGCAAGCTGCAGCTGCACAAGGAGATAGTTTTTGGAGCCGGCCTGCTGCAGCAGAGTCCATTGCAAATTCAGGGCGCCCCACTGCGGGCCTGCAACTTCCCAATAGGAGTAGAGCAGCGAACGCAGCGGGTCGCCGTTGAACGGATTGACCGTTCCCCAGAATGGGTCGATCTTGCCATAAAACGGATTGGTTATGCCGTAGAATGGGTTGAGCGCGCCCCAGAAGGCACCGATGTCGCCCCACAATGGACCGATCAGGCCGTAATTCGGGTTGCCGTCGCCGTAAAATGGATCGATCGTACCGTAGAACGGATCGACGGGGCCGCCGTCCGTCCCATAGTAAGGCGTGATTGCGCCGCCCTGATCGGTATCGCGATCTGCGGCGCTCGCGCCGCTCGTGGCGGCCAGACAGATAGCTGCTGCGGTCGCCAAGAGCCAGTTGCGCATGTTCTCCTCCATCCGGGCCGGCGCCGTCGGAATCCGGCGCGCGGATGGATTGAGCTACAGGCGCAATGAATTCGAAACTGTATTGTATTTGAATAGTTATTATTCAGTTCAATTAAGCCGCTGCCGTTGAGGTTAATGGGAGGGCGGATGAGCCGATACCGGCGACGGGTTCGGGCATCTCCAGCACGCGGTCGCGCGGGAAGTGTACGCGGGCCTCCGTCCCCTCGCCGATCGTGCTGGTTATCGTAAACCGGCCGCCATGAAGCTCCGCCAGAGCTTTCACCATGGGCAGGCCCAGCCCCGCGCCCTGGTACGAACGGGCATAGGCGCTCTCGGCCTGGCCGAACGGTTCCATGATGACAGCGAGCTTGTCGGGAGGAATCCCGTTGCCGTTATCCCGGATCACGAGATCCACGCCGTCTGGCGCCCGCTCGATCATGATATCGACGCAGCCGGTTTCGGAAGAGGTGAACTTCACGGCGTTGGAGACAAGGTTGATAGCGACCTGCTGAAGGCGGGCTTTATCGCCGCGCACGAAAACATCGCGCCTGCT
The DNA here is from genome assembly GCA_050728995.1 of Rhizomicrobium sp. GTDB lineage: Bacteria > Pseudomonadota > Alphaproteobacteria > Micropepsales > Micropepsaceae > Rhizomicrobium. The sequence continues at coordinate 6,898 of JBOHKH010000018.1, forward strand.
GCGATCAAACCGGACCTGCCTGTGTGCCAGCTGCTCGACCGGCAACGCGGAACAGGCGTGATCGACCACGTCGGCCAGCCCTACGGTGTTCTCGCTCAGCGAAACGGTCCCGGCCTGGAGGCGCGCCATATCGAGCACGTCGTTCACGGTCGATAGCAGTCGCCGGCCGCCCTCGGCGACGTTGGACGCGTACTCCCGCGACTTCTCCGGCTTGATATTGCCCGACATGATGATTTCGGAAAATCCGATAATGGCATTGAGCGGGGTTCGCAGCTCATGACTCATGTTGGCAAGGAAGTGACTCTTGGCGCGGCTGGCCTGCAGCGCCGCGTCCATCGCCACGCGCAAATTGGCCAAGGTCTCGGTGAGCCTGCGGTTTTTCTCCGCCACAATGGTGCGATGTCTGCGTTCCGAAGCATGCCGCCATCCAATCCATGCGATCACAACGCCGCCAACGAGCAGGAGGCCGACGATCGACACGATGAGTGTCGTCTCCCGCGATTTCCTGAGGCTGATGTCGCGCTCGAGTTCGGCCGACTTCAGCTGCTCGATTTCCAGCCGTTGGTTCGTGAAGTCGAACCGCGCACCCAACAGCGCAAGATTCGCCGAGGATGCAAGGGATCGTCCCTCGTCGTCCAGCCGCTTGAAGGCTTCCAGGTGGGCGATGGCCAGGGGCAGATTGCCGTTTGCGCGATAGACCCGGTACGCGATTTCGTGGAAGTCGCGCATCTGGGTGGTCGTTGTTCTGAGATCCAGGCCGCGAAACGCCTTCTGCAGATCGTCTGCCGCGGCGGCCATCGCGCCGCGTCGATAGGCAATTTCCGCCTTTACGCCCCAGGCAAATCGGATCTCGCCTCCCTCGTCGTGGTGCCCGAGAACACGGAGCGCTTCGTCGGCATTCCGATCCCCTGATGCAAGCTTGCCAATGCGGGCATTGCTGATTGCAAGATTGGTGAGGATGTCGGCATTGACAACCGGACTGTCCAGTGCGGAGGCGATCTTGAGCGCCCGCTGAAAATCGCGAATGGCATCGCTGTATCGCCCCATCTGTTCAAGCGCGAAGCCGATATTGTTTGCCTCCGAAAGATCCAATGGGGGATCGCCGGAGTACACCTGCGAAGCCTTGCGGTAGTAGCGAATCGCGCGCGGGAAATCGTACGCTTCGTCATAGAGGCTGCCGAGGCCCGACAGTGCGATCGACTGGCTCCTCCGAATCCCCAGGTGAACGAAGATTTCATATGCTTCCTGATAGCTCTTGAGAGCGACCGCGATATCCCCTCTGGCTTTGGCCAGCCGGGCGCGGGTCATTTCAAGGTCACCATCGAGCTTGGCCAGTTTGGCCTCGTGCGCGGTGAACGTTACCGCGCGGTCGAGCGTGACCTGCGCGTCGGAAAACCGGCTTAGGCGTGTGAGCGCTTCGGCTTCGAGCCACAGGCTTGTTGCACGCGACTGACGGTAATCCGGCGACGAGATGTACCGTTGTGCCAGTGTGTCGGCTTCGCGTGCGCTTGCCAATGCGGCCGCGGGATCGGCCATCATCTGGCGTTGGGCTTTGGTGATCGTTGTCTTGATACCACTCCCGCCGCCGGTTTGCTGGTTTGGTGCGGCAGCCGCCGAAGCGACCGCTGCGCACAGCACGGAAGCGACAAGAACATGGGGCAGCCACCCGGAAGGGCGGCCGCCGTAGATGGCTCTCGCTTTTCCTGCTTTCCCGTCGGGGCTCATCCCCTGCCTCACAACAAGCCTTCGACGCCCAGCTTCGGCGTTGCCCAGGCTCCTGCCCCGACCAGCTGAACAAAAGGACCTTTGCAATTTTGGCAGGAAACCGGTTTACGGGCAGTAAATCCGACGCACCGCTTCAGTCGCTGAACAACGCATCGGCGATTCCAGACAAGAGAGACAAAGGGCCCCACGGTGAAACTCCACGAGCCGCGTTATGGCTGACGATTGCGCCGTTTCCGGCAGCTCTGTTCGCTAATGCCCGCGCGGGGGGCTGTTCATCCGTTCGAGCGATGAGCCGAGCGCATTCAGTTCCGCGCCGAAGCCGCTCCAGTCTCCCGCCTTCAGTTTGGCGATCGCGCTGTCGTAATGGGCGAGGGCGTCGCGCGCGCGCGCGGAAAGAGGAACGGGCGCGATGTTCGCAGCGGAGGCAGCCGCGGGCGCCGCAGCCGCGACCGCTTGCGCGGGCGCGGCCTTGAACAGCACGGCCAGGGCGTCGGCGAGTGTTTTTTCCATCACCACGCGGTCGCCATAGACGGCAATCACGCGCTTCAGTTCGGGCATCTGGCCGGACTGCGCGCGCAGATAAAGAGGTGTGACGTACAAAATCGAGTTTTCGATTGGAACGACGAGAAGATTGCCGCGAATGACGCGCGAGCCGCTCTGGTTCCACAGCGTGATCTGCTGGGACACCTCGGTGTTCTGATTGATCAGCGCCTCGATCTGGTACGGTCCGTAGACGAGCTTTTCCTTGGGGAACTCATAGACAATGAGCTTGCCGTAACCGGGCCTGTCGCAGCGCGCCGCCAGCCACGCGATCATGTTCTCGCGCTGGCTCGGCACCATCGGCAGCATGAGTACGAATTCCGTGCGCGTTTCGCCCGGCAGGCGGATGTTGATGTAATAGGGCGCCATCTGGCTGCCGCCCGAATCGTCGTCGGTCCCGTCCGGCTGCCGCGGAAACTGCCACAAATCCTCGCGGTTGTAGAAAACTTCCGGCGCGCTCATGTGATAGGCGCGATAGAGTTCCGCCTGGATCAGGAACATGTCTTCCGGATAGCGGGTGTGCGCCTGCAGATCGGGAGGCATCGCCGCGAACGGCTTGAATAGCGCAGGGAAGATGCGCCGGAATGTTTTGACGACGGGATCGGCGGGATCGCTCACATAGAAGGTCGCGCTGCCATTGTAGGCGTCGATGACGATTTTGACGGAATTCCTGATGTAGTTGGTGTCGTCACCTTCCATGCGCCGCGCATAGGGAAACCAGCTGCTCGTGGTGTAGGCGTCCTGGATCCAGTAGAGCCGGCCGCCGCTGACGACGATGTAGGGATCGTGATCGAGGCTCAGAAACGGCGCGATCGCGTTCACCCGCTCCTGGATGTTGCGGCGGAACATGATCCGGCTCTTCGGCGTGAGATACTGGCTGAGCAGGATGTTGGGATCGCCGAAATACCAGGAGAAGAGCGCGCGGCGCGCGAGGCTGCCGATGGAGACGCCAGCCGCGCCGTCGTAGGAGCGGTAGACGTTCTCGCTTCCCTTCGGATAATCGAACTCCGGCGTGCCGGTCCGGACGATCGCATAGGGCGCGTCGCCTTCGCCGAAATAAATGCGCGGCTCCGTGACCTTGGGACCGCCCGTGGCGACCGGCGGAATGTCCTGCAGGTAGAAGATCGGCAGGCCTTCGGGCGAGCTGCGCGTCACCGGCGACATCACAAGCCCATTGCCGTGCGTGAACAGCAGATGAAGGTTCACCCACGTCTGCGCGTTGGACGAAAGCAGCGAGGAATCGAGCTCGCGCGCCGACAGCATCACCTGCTGGTAGCTGTTGCCCAGCGTATAGCGGTCGATGTCCGCGTTGTAGAATTTGTAGTAGGTGCGGATTTCCTGAAGCTGCGAATAGGTGTCGAGCAGCGGCTGCTGGTCCCAGAGCCTGATGTTGTCGATGGTCGCGCGGTTGTCCTCGAGAGACTGATACGTCAGCGTCTGATCGGCCGTGAACGGTTTGACGACGATGTTGCGGAGATCGTAGGCCTCGCGCGTCAGCGCGATGTTGCGCGCGATATAGGGCTCCTCCAGCTGCAGCTCGTTCGGCTTCACATAGACGCGCTCGAACAGCGACGCGACGAGCGGCAGCAGCACCAGCGACGTTCCCAGAACGACTGCCACCGACACGAGCGGAATCCGGATCGACCTCCGTCGCACATTGGCAAACGAAGCCACCGCGGCGGCGCAGCAAAGCACTACGAGTGCCAAGAGGATAGGCAGGCGGATGTGAACGTCGGTGTAGCTCGCGCCCACCACCACGCCGTTGTTGCCGTAGAGAAGCTGATAGCGCGCCAGCCAGAAGGACCACGCCTCGACGGCGAAGAAGCAGCCGAGCAGAACGCAGCCGTGCGCCGCGGCCGCGGCCGAGACGAAGCGGTGGCGGGGATCGAGCGAAATCCCCCCGCCCGCCCGGTAAACCAGACCGGCGAGAATCGCGCTCAGCACCAGCACGAGCAGCAGCCAGTCCTTCACCGCCACGAGCAGCGGCAGCGAAAACAGATAGAAGCTGAAATCGCGGCCGAAGAGCGGATCGCTCTGCCCATAGGGGACCTGGAAGACGTCGTTGAGCGCCAGCATCCAGTTTCCCGCCCAGGCGAGAGCGACCGGGATTGCGACGATGAGGGCTGCAGCGGCGACGAGAAGACGCCAGGGCAGGCGGCGCACCAGGCGGTCGATAACCGCGGGCCATTGATTGCTGTCGAGCGAATCCCACGGCATGGGCACGGCGCGCGGATAGTTTCGCTTTGCGCCGAAGCGCACCGCAACCGCGCCGTTCGCCCACAGAACGGCCACGGTCGCCACGTAGACGGCTGCGAAGAGCGCGCATTTGGCGGCGATCGTCGTCCAGAAGATCGACGAAAAGCCGAGGGAGGAAAACCACGCCCAATCGACCAGAAAGCTGCTTGCGAGCCCCAGCACGACGAGGCATGCGATAATCGCCGCACCTGCCAGCGCAAGTCCTCTGCCCAGGGTCATTCGCTCATCCTTGGCTTGTCTGGATATCCCGCCGAGTCGCGATCATAACACAGGGCGGCAGGGGCCCGCGCGGCGGGTGACGACGCGAAATGATTACAGCGTCCGCGTCACCTTGGCGAGGTGCGGCGGGTGGTCGGGATCCCAGCCGCGGCGACGCACCGCCGCTTCGATGGCTCGATAGGCGGGCAGAAGCAGGGCAATCGAGTCGCAAACCGGATGATCGTCGCCGATCCAGGGCAGCGTGGCATGCGGGCCGCCCGCTGCGAACACCGGCGCGTCGCCTTTCAAATCCTGCACGAGTTCGTCGACCCCAGGCGAGGTTTCGTCGTTGGGCCGCAGCGCGAGAACCGGCGTCGAGGCGGTGACCGCGGCGCGCGGACCGTGGCGCAGTTCCGCGGCACTGTAGGCGAGTGCGGGCAGGCGCAGGGATTCCGTCAATTTTAGCGCGATCTCGCGCGCAGATGCGAGGGCGTAGCCGCGTGCGGTGACGAACGTCGCCGGCGCCGTGGAAAGCGCATCCGTCCATGGCGACCAGTCGCAGGAGAGGGCTTCGGCGAAACGCGCCGGCAGCTGCGCGATCGCGCGCGCGAGCCCGTCGTCGCGAGAAAGTGCGGCGACGAGGTGCGCCCCCATCATCATCGAAAGCACCACCGTCTTGGTGGCGGCGACGGCGCGTTCCGGACCTGCGTCGATGGGGAGAATGAGCTCCGAGGCGCGCGCGGCCGGCGAGCCGCTGTCGTTAACGAGCGCCAGAGTCAGCGCGCCCCGTTCGCGCGCCCGCGCGGTTGCCGCAACAAGATCGGGGCTCTTTCCCGATTGCGAGATCACGACGAACAGCGCGCGCCTCATATCCGGCTGTGCGCCGTACGCCGTTACCAGGGACGGCGCCGCCGCCGAGACGAGCATCCCCAACCGCGCTTCGAACAAATACCGAAGAAAGACGCCGACCTGGCCCGAGCTGCCGCGGCCGCAGAACACCATCACGCGCGGAGCGGCGGTACGAATCCGCTCCATGGCGTCGGAAAGCGAATCGGTTCGCATGAGCTGGCGTGCCGCAGCCGCTGGAATCTCCGCGATTTCGTGCGCCATCGCGGAAGTGTCACGCATGGTTAGCGTCGAGCGCCGCGATGGCTGCGCGCAGATGGCCACGATGGGCGTGGAGGAGAGTTTGTGCCTCGGCAGCAGGCAAACCGCGCGCGAGCAGGATCGCAAGCTTCACTTCGCCTTGTGCGTCATCGACGAAGCGGGCCGCCGCGTCGGGCGGACAGCGCGCGACCTCGCGCACGATTGCAGCGGCGCGCACTCTGAGCTTCGCGTTGGTCGCGCTCATCTCCACCATCATTCCACGATAGACGCGGCCCAATCTCACCATCACTGCGGTCGAGAAGAGATTCAGCACCACTTTCTGCGCCGTACCCGCTTTCATGCGCGTGGAGCCTGCGATGACCTCGCTGCCGGTTTCGGTCAGGATGGCGTGCTTCACCGCCTGGAGCAGCGGTGCGTGGGGGTTGCTCGCGACGCCGATGCTGACGGCGCCGGCCTCTCGCGCCGCGCGCAGCGCGCCGACCGTAAACGGCGTCGTGCCGCTCGCCGCAACGCCGATGACCACATCGTGCGGACCGATTTTCGCCTCGACGATCGCGTGCGCGCCGTCGGTCTCGCTGTCTTCGGCGACTTCGATGCTCTTCGTCAGTGCGGCCGTGCCACCGGCTATCAGAAACAGGAGCCTGTCCGCCGGCCAGTTGAAAGTCGGCACGAGCTCCGCGCCATCCTGCACCCCGATTCGCGCGGAGGTGCCCGCGCCGACGTAAACGATGCGGCCGTCCTCCTCGAGCGCCTGCGCCGCGTCGTCCACCGCGCGCGCGAGTGCGGGAAGCGCAGGCTTGACCGCCTCCACCGCCGCAAGCTGTCCGTCAACCATCGCAGCGAGCATCTCGCCGGTGGCCCATGCATCGATCTCGGCATACCGCGAATCGATTGCTTCCGTGTGCGTCTCGGCAATCTTCATGCGGTGTTCCCTCTCTGCGACTCCGTATCAATCACATGTTTCACACCTTCGAATCCGCATAACGGCGGGCGAGGGTAAGAGCGCCGTCGATGGCATCGCCTTCGCTCGGCACCACGAGCCGTTGCACATCGGCGGAGAGCCACGCAGTCAATCTCGGTGCAAGGCCGCCGAGCAGCGCGATGCGTTGCACGCCGCGCGCGGCGAGCCGGGTTGCCAAGCCTTCGATCTCCTGCGCCGCGCTCATGACGATCGTCGAAGCGACGCGGTCGCCTGCTTCCGCATGGTCCATGACGAGGGGTGCGAGCTTCGCGTAGTCGGTCGCCGTCGCCGTATCCGCGAAGGCGACCGCCTCGAACGGATCGCCGCCGAACCGTTCCATGACGGCCCGCGTCAGTTGCGTCGACGCGATCCGCCCGTCATGCGCCCGCAGCGCGCAGCGGATGGCGCGCAGGCCCAGATCGGCGCCGCTTCCCTCGTCCGAAATCGGAAAGCCATAACCCCCGACGCGAATTTCGCGTCCGCCGAGAAGCGCCAGCCCGACGCTGCCGGTGCCGGCGATGACAATTCCGCCGTCGCGGCCTTTGTGCGCGCCGACGCACGCGATGGTGGCATCGTTCAGCCAGGCGACCGATGCGAACGCGGTCGGGTGCGCTTCGAGTTCGGCGAGCACGGATTTGCGGCCGATGCCGGCCAGGCCCACTACGGCGTGCAGGCGCCGCCGCGAATCCGGCGCAAGGTGTGCATCGTCGAGCGCCGCGCGCGCGGCAGCATCGACCGCGGCGAGAGCGCGCGCGACGCCGAGGCGCACCGCACCCGGCGCTGCCTCGCCCCGTCCGAGGACACGTCCTTCCGCGTTGGCAATGCGCGCGCGGCAGCCGGAGCCGCCGCCGTCGATGCCGATAAACAGGGGGCGCTCTGCCGTCACGCTTTCCATGCTCCACGCATTATAATGAACCCCGCCGGAGCGGAGTGCATGCGCCTGTCGAAGGATAACGAAATCGCGGCCGTTTGCGCCGAACGCATTTTTGACGGCCGGCGCTGGCACGACGATGCGGCGGTTCTCCTCGGTGGGCCGCGCATCCGAGGGCTTGTCGCCACCTCCGAAATTCCACGCGGTTGCCCGACGCGGCGCGTGCCCGACGGCGCGTTCCTCTGCTCCGGCTTCATCGACCTGCAGGTAAATGGCGGCGGCGGCGTTCTCCTCAACGACGATCCTTCGCCCGAGGCGATGCGGGCGATCGCGCGGGCGCATCGGCGCTTCGGGTCGACCGCGCTGCTGCCGACGCTGATTTCCGACACCCGCGAGACAGCGAAGGCTGCCATCGCGTCCGCGCGTGCGATGGCGGGGCGCGACGGTGTCGTCGGCCTCCATCTTGAAGGGCCGTTCCTCAATCCTTCGCGCGCCGGCGTGCACGACCGCGCGCGTATCGTCCGCGCGGAGATGTCCGATCTCGAATGGCTGCGCGCGCTGGGCGAAGCGGGGCACTCGATGATCACCCTCGCGCCGGAATGCGTGCCGGAGGGATTCATCCACGGGCTGGTCGAAGCAGGCATCCGCGTGGCGGCCGGGCACAGCGAAGCATCGGCCGGGATTGTCTCTCGTGCGATGGCCGAAGGACTCTCGGGCGTCACGCATCTCTTCAATGCCATGCCGCCGTTCCAGGGGCGCGCGCCCGGCCTCGTCGGAACGGCATTCGCCGAACGCGGCCTCACTGCGGGGATCATCGTTGATTGCCTGCACGTCGATCCCCTGTCCGTGCGCGCGGCGTTCGGTGCGAAGGGTGCAGGGGGGATCGCACTCGTCACGGATGCGATGCCGACCGTCGGCTCCGACTTGGTGGAGTTCGAGTTGACCGGCCGGAAAATATTCCTGCGTGATGGACGACTGGTCACTGCCGAAGGCACGCTCGCCGGCGCCCATCTCGATCTCGCCACCGCCGTGCGCAACGCGGTGACGCGTTGCGGCATTCCCTTGGAGGATTCGCTCCGCGCCGCCACTCACACACCCGCCACTTTCCTCGGCCTGGAACACGAACGCGGTTCGCTCGTCGCAAACGCCCGCGCCGATCTCGTCGCGCTCGATGAACGCTTGCGCGTCGTCGGCTGTTGGATCGACGGTGTGGAATCGGCCGGAGCGCCGACATCCGTCTAGCGTGACGCGGACTACCGTCGGCTGGGCATGTTTGATCAAACCTGCTGTCGTTCTCGCCATGTTGGATGCGCGTGCCCGGCGCCCGGAAGGGCTGCCGGTTTTTTTGTTGCCTCGCGGGCCGGTGCGAGTCTGATGATCACTGTCAAATTCCATGTCGTGGCTCCGGGAGGCTCGCGGGTTGCCGCGTTGTGCCGCGCAGGCTAAGAGCAGGCGCGGTCCGCACGGTCCGCCCGAACTTCCCGCCAACCGAGGAGCCGAAGGCCGAAATGGCGCAGCAATACGTTTATGTGATGAAGGGGCTCTCGAGGACCTGGCCGGGCGGCCGCCAGGTGTTGAAGGACATCTGGCTGAGCTTTCTGCCCGGCGCCAAGATCGGCGTGATCGGACTGAACGGCGCGGGCAAATCCACGCTCCTGCGCATCATGGCGGGCATCGACACGGAGTTCACCGGCGAGGCCTGGGCGGCGGACGGCGTGCGCGTCGGCCTGCTGCCGCAGGAGCCGGAGCTCGACCCGTCCACGGATGTTCTCGGCAACGTGATGGCGGGTGTGGCCGCAAAAAAGGCGCTGCTCGACCGCTACAACCAAATCGCCGCGAACTATTCCGACGAAACCGCCGACGAAATGTCGTCGCTGCAGGATCAGATCGAAGCGCAAGGTCTGTGGGACCTCGACTCGCAGATCGAGATGGCGATGGATGCGCTGCGCTGCCCGGATCCCGACGCGGACGTGACGAAACTCTCGGGCGGCGAGAAGCGGCGAGTCGCGCTCTGCCGGCTTCTGCTCGAAGCGCCCGATATGCTCTTGCTCGACGAGCCGACAAATCATCTCGATGCGGAATCGGTCGCCTGGCTCGAACACACTCTGCGCGAGTTCAAGGGCACGATCGTGCTCGTCACGCACGACAGATATTTCCTCGATAACGTCACGGGCTGGATTCTCGAACTCGATCGGGGGCGCGGCATTCCGCACGAAGGCAATTACACCTCGTTCCTGGAGATACAGGACAAGCGCCTGCTCGCGGAAGGCGAAAGCGAACAGGCGCGCGAGCGCACGCTCGCCCGCGAGCGCGAATGGATTCGGGCGAGCCCGCGCGCGCGGCAGGCCAAGTCGAAGGCGCGCATCCGCGCCTACGAGGAACTGCTCGCGAAAGCCGACGAAAGCCGGACGGGACCGGCCCAGATCGTCATTCCGGCCGGCCCGCGCCTCGGTTCGGTGGTGGCCGAAGCCGAGCAGCTCGGCAAGGCGTATGCCGACCGGCTGCTGTTCGAGAATCTCGATTTCAACCTTCCGCCGGGCGGCATCGTCGGCGTGATCGGGCCGAACGGCGCCGGCAAAACCACCCTGTTCCGGATTCTCACGGGCCAGGAGACGCCCGATTCGGGCACGCTGCGGGTCGGCGACACCGTCGCGATCGGTTACGTCGACCAGTCGCGCGAGGCGCTCGATCCGAAAAAGACCGTGTGGGAAGAGATTTCCGGCGGGCTCGACATGCTCGAGCTCGGCAAGCGCACGATGCAAAGCCGGGCCTATGTGGGCGCGTTCAATTTCAAGGGCGGCGATCAGCAGAAGAAGGTGGGCGCCCTGTCGGGTGGCGAGCGCAACCGCGTGCATCTCGCGAAGATGCTGAAATCGGGCGCCAATCTCATCCTGCTCGACGAGCCGACCAACGATCTCGACGTGGAAACGCTACGGGCGCTCGAAGCCGCACTCGAGGATTTCGCGGGCTGCGCCATGATCATCAGCCATGATCGCTGGTTCCTCGATCGCGTTGCGACCCACATGCTCGCCTTCGAGGGCGACAGCCATGTCGAATGGTTCGAAGGCAACTACCAGGACTACGAAGCCGACAAGAAACGCCGCCTTGGCATCGCTGCCGAGCAGCCCCACCGCATCAAGTACAAGCGGTTCGCACGGGCGTGATTGGCCCCACTCATCCTGAACCTGCCGAAGGATGACCACTCACAGGGTGGCGTCTTTTTTGCAGTTCACCTCGCAGGTCTGCCCGGGCTGCCGCCGCGCAGGCGGTTGGTCAGCAGGTTCAGATGCATGATCAGCGCGCCGAGATTGCCGTTGTTCTCCTCGAGAAAGGCGGTGAACTGGTCGCGCTCTTCGAGCGCGAGCCACACGCCGGCGATCGCCGCATCGATTACGACGAAGTGCCCGTTGCTGCCATCCACCCGGAAATCGACTTCGATCGGCTCGCCCTGCTGTTCGGTCTTTCCCGTCGGATCGACGAGGGTCGTCCGCACGATGTAATCGTCCGGCCCGTGTTCGTTGCCGCCGATCACTTTCAGATACTGTCCCGCATAGGCTTTGAGGCGCGACTCGTAAACAGCGACCGCGTAGTTGCGGAACGCGTTGACGAATGAATCGATCTGCGCCGGCGATGCGGTGCGCCGCGCCGCACCCAGGGTGAACACCGCAATGCGGCGGATGTCGGTGAGCGAGGTCAGGAAATCGCGGAATTCGTTGCGGCGCTCTGCTTCGGGAATGGCGCGATTGTTCAGGATCGAGAGTCCCCGCTGGACATTTGAGCTGACATAACTTTCGGCACCCGACAGACCGGCGGCGGTCTGCCCCGCTGCCGGCAGCGCGCCGGCAAGAAGACCTGCGAGGCCAAGCCAGACCGCCAGAAGAAGAGACGCGCGGGCGGGGCGCGCGGGAGGAATTCGGTTCATTACGCTGTTCCTTCGCTGAAGGGCCGGATGCTCAGGGCCCTATATGGCAAGTTCGTGGCGCGGTTTCATGCCCTCTCCGACTCGGAGGAAAAACGCCCGGCGGGCGTTCGGGATCACTCGCGGGCCCGGCATTGCATAAACACATAAAGATATGTTTATATGCGTGGAATGGAAAACCTTCTCACCATGCTGCGTGCCGCGGCCGATCCCACGCGATTGCGGCTGCTCCTTCTGTTGCGCGAGGCCGAACTCACGGTTTCCGAACTGACGCAGATTGTCGGGCAGAGCCAACCCCGCGTGTCGCGCCATTTGAAGCTTCTGTGCGAGGCGCGGCTGTTGCAGCGGTTCAAGGAAGGAAGCTGGGTTTTCTATCGCTCCGTATCGCAGGGCAAATCGGCTCAGCTCGCCGATACGCTCGTTGCGCTGGCGGCGCATGACGCCGAAACGTTCGGGACCGACCGGCGCAGGCTCGATAACGTTCGCGAGGTGCGGCAGGCTGCCGCCGCGGCGTTTTTCCGCGCCAATGCCGCCGACTGGGAGCGCATCCGCTCGCTTCATGCGCCCGAGCAAGAAGTCGAGAAGGCGATCGTCGCTCTGGTTGAGCGGCTTCCCCACGCTTTGGTGCTCGATGCGGGCACCGGCACGGGTCGCATTCTCGAACTGCTTGCGCCGCGCATCCGCGAGGGAACCGGAATCGACATCAGCCCGGAAATGCTGGCGATCGCGCGCGACCGCCTCGAACGTATCCGTGCCCACCATTGCCAGGTGCGTCTTGGCGACATTCATCGCCTGCCGTATCCGGCCGGCCCGGCGGCGCAGGGCTTCGATCTCGCGGTCTTCCATCAGGTGCTCCATTACCTCGAGGACCCGCAATCTGCCGTGATGGAAGCCGCGCGCGTTCTCGCACCGAAGGGTAGCGTGTTGATTGTCGATTTTGCACCGCACGAACTCGAATTTTGCCGCAGTGAACTGGCCCACCGCCGACTCGGATTCTCCGATGCCGAAGTGCGCGGCTGGTTCGAAACCGCAGGTCTGAAACCTTCCGCCGCGAAATCGATCGCGGCCCAGGGCGGCGGCACACTGACCGTGAAGCTCTGGGTGGGCGCGATGGCTAGCGTACCGGACCGCGCGCGGCCGAAGGCGGCGGCATGAGTCTGCAGCGCCTCGCGAGCGATGGTGCGCCGATCGGCGTGTCGTTCGAATTCTTCCCGCCGAAAACACCGGCGATGGAGGAGCAGCTCTGGCGTGCGATCCGGCGGCTCGAACCGCTCGCGCCGAATTTTGTTTCGGTCACCTACGGCGCGGGCGGCTCGACGCGCGACCGCACGCACGCGACGGTTCGGCGGATTGTCGAAGAAACGACACTTGTTCCGGCCGCCCATCTGACCTGCGTGTCCGCGACGTGCGCGGACGTGGACGAGGTAGTCCGGGGTTACTGGCGCGCCGGTGTGCGCCACGTGGTGGCGCTGCGCGGCGACACGCCGCAACCGGGTGCGCCCTATCGCGCGCATCCGGGCGGCTATCAGTCCACGCCGGAGCTCGTGGCCGGAATCCGCCTGGTCGCACCTTTCGAGATCAGCGTCGGCACTTATCCCGAACGTCATCCCGACTCGGCTTCGCTCGACTCGGATATCGACCTTCTGAAGGCCAAGGTCGACGCTGGCGCTTCGCGTGCGATCGGCCAGTTTTCTTTCGACATGGCCGCCATCGTCCGGTTCCGGGATCGCGCCCATGCACGCGGCGTTTCCGTTCCTCTGGTCCCGGGTCTGATGCCGAGCACGAATTTCAGCGGCGTTTTGCGCATGGCCTCGCGCTGCGGGGCGGCGATTCCGCTGTGGCTGAAACAGCTCTACGACGGCCTCGACGACGACGTCGAAAGCCGCAAGGCCATCGCCGCCGCGGTGCTCGCCGAACAGGTCGAGCAGCTGCGCCGCGAAGGCTTCGACCAGTTTCATTTCTACACGCTGAACCAGGCCGATCTCACTTATGCCGCCTGCCGACTCCTGGGCATTCGCGAACGGCGCCCGACCGGAGTGCCTGCATCATGAGTTTCGACCGCACCTCGCGTATCGCCTGGCTCAAGCGGGAAGCGCGCAAGCGAATCCTGCTGCTCGACGGCGCGTGGGGCGTGGTGATCCAGGGCTACGGCCTCTGCGAAGCCGATTTTCGGGGCCGGCGCTTTTCCGATCACGACCGCGATCTCAAGGGCAATAACGATCTGCTCACGCTGACGCGGCCCGAAATCATCCGTGAAATCTGTCGCGACTATCTGGCGGCCGGTGCCGACATTATCGAGACGAATACCTTCAACGCGACAGCCATCTCGCAGGCCGATTACGGGCTTTCCCACCTCGTGCCGGAACTGAACGAAGCCGGCGCGGCGCTCGCGCGCGCGATCTGCGACGAAACCTCGTCGCCCGAGCGGCCGCGGTTGGTCGCAGGGGTGCTCGGACCGACGAACCGCACGGCCTCGTTGTCGCCCGACGTGAATGATCCGGGATTCCGCAACATCGGCTTCGACGGGCTGCGCGAGACCTATCGCGATTGCGTGCTCGCGCTGATCCGCGGCGGCGCCGATCTCATCCTGATCGAGACCGTATTCGATACGCTGAATGCCAAAGCCGCGATCTTTGCGGCCGAAGAGGCTTTCGACCGGGCAGGTGAACGCCTGCCGCTCTGGATTTCCGGCACCATCACGGATCTCTCCGGGCGCATGCTGACCGGCCAGACCGCGGAGGCCTTCTGGCATTCGATCCGCCATGCCAGACCGTTCGCGGTCGGACTGAACTGCGCGCTGGGTGCGAAGGAACTTCGCCCTTACGTCGACGAACTGTCCCATGTCGCCGATACGCTGGTAAGCGCGCATCCCAACGCCGGACTCCCCAACGCGTTCGGTGGCTACGACGACGGCCCCGAAAGCATGGCAGCGACCATGGGCGAATTCGCGCGCGCGGGGCTCGTCAACATCATTGGTGGTTGCTGCGGCACGACGCCCTCGCACATTCGCGCTTTTGCAGAAGCGATCCGCGGTGTCGGGCCGCGCGCCGTTCCGGAAAAGCCGCGTTACCTGCGGCTTTCAGGACTCGAGCCATTCACCCTCACGCCGCAGACGAATTTCGTCAACATCGGCGAGCGCACCAACATCACGGGCTCGGCGAAATTCCGCAAGCTGATTGCTGCCAACGATTACGAAGCCGCTCTCGAGGTGGCGCGCAGCCAGGTCGAAAACGGCGCGCAGATCATCGACGTCAACATGGACGAAGGGCTGATCGACTCCGAAGCGGCGATGGCGCGTTTTCTCTCGCTCGTCGCGGCGGAGCCCGACATCGCGCGCGTCCCCGTGATGATCGATTCCTCCAAATGGAGCGTGATCGAGGCCGGGCTGAAAGTCGTGCAAGGAAAGTCGGTCGTCAATTCGATCAGTTTGAAGGAAGGCAAGGAACCGTTCGTCGCCCATGCGAAGAAAGTTCTCCGATACGGCGCGGCCGTGGTGGTGATGGCCTTCGACGAGCAGGGGCAGGCGGAAACGGCCGAGCGGAAATTCGCGATCTGCAAGCGGGCCTACGGGATTCTGGTGAACGACGTGGGATTCCCGCCGGAGGATATCATCTTCGACCCAAACATTTTCGCCGTGGCGACGGGCATCGAGGAGCACAACGACTACGGGAGTGCCTATATCGATGCCGCGCACCGCATCCGCGAAGGACTCCCGCATGTGCATGTCTCCGGCGGGCTTTCGAACGTCTCCTTCGCCTTCCGCGGCAACGACACCGTCCGCGAAGCCATGCATTCGGTCTTTCTCTTTCACGCGATCAGGTCCGGCATGGACATGGGCATCGTCAATGCCGGCCAGCTGGCGGTGTACGAGGATATTCCGCGCGAGCTGCGCGACGCGGTCGAGGACGTGCTCCTCAACCGGCGCGCCGACGCGACGGAACGGCTGCTCGATCTCGCGCAGCGCTTCAAGAACGATTCGCCGGGCGCGCGCGAGGAGATGACGCTTGCCTGGCGCCAGGCGCCGGTGGACGAACGCATCTCGTACGCGCTGGTGCATGGTATCGCGGATTTCGTGACCGACGATGTCGAGGAGGCGCGGCTGAAGGCGGCGCGTCCTCTCGATGTGATCGAAGGCCCACTGATGGCCGGCATGAATGTCGTGGGCGATCTCTTCGGTTCCGGCAAGATGTTTCTGCCGCAGGTGGTGAAATCCGCGCGGGTGATGAAGAAGGCCGTCGGCCATCTCATTCCGTTCATGGAACAGGACGAGTCCAGTGCACGCGAGCCCACCGGACGTATCGTCATGGCGACCGTGAAGGGCGATGTTCACGATATCGGCAAGAACATCGTGGGCGTGGTCCTGCAGTGCAACGGCTACGAGGTGATCGATCTTGGCGTGATGACTCCCGCGCAAAAGATCCTCGACACAGCGCGCGAAAAGAACGCGAACCTGATCGGTCTTTCCGGCCTCATTACGCCCTCGCTCGACGAAATGTGCCATGTGGCCGCCGAAATGGAACGGCAGGGCTTCGACATTCCGCTGCTGATCGGAGGCGCCACCACGAGCCGCGTTCACACCGCAGTGAAAATCGATCCGAACTACCGGCGCGGGCAGGCGGTTTATGTGGCCGACGCGTCCCGCGCGGTGGGCGTCGCCGCCCAACTGGTCGGCCGCGCGACGCGCGGTGCATATTCGGAAACCGTGCGCGCGGAATATGCCGAGATCGCGAAACGCCATTCCGGCGTGAACCGTGCGCCGGGGCGCCGGCTTTCGCTTGCCACAGCGCGCTCGAACCGCCTGAAATTCGCCTGGGCGGATTACGCGCCGCCGTGTCCGCGCTTTCTCGGGGTTCGCGATTTCACGAATTACGATCTTGCGGAACTCGTGCCCTATATCGACTGGTCTCCGTTCTTCCAGACGTGGGAGCTGGTCGGCCGTTATCCCCTGATCTTCGACGATCCGCAGTCGGGCGAAGCGGCGAAGAACCTCTTTAGCGACGCGCAGGCGATGCTTGACCGGATCGTGCGCGAGCGCTGGCTCACGGCCCGCGCCGCGATTGGCTTCTGGCCCGCCAACTCGGTCGACGACGACATTCTTCTTTATCGCGACGAAACGCGCGAGGAGCCTCTCGCCACGCTCCACACGCTGCGCCAGCAGATGTCGCGCGAATCCGACAAGCCCAATCTGGCGCTCGCCGATTTCGTCGCTCCGCGCTCGATCGGTGCCGCCGATTACGTGGGCGGATTTGTCGTAACCGCCGGTCACGGACAGGAGACACACATCCGCCGCTTCGAGGCCGACAAGGACGATTACAGCGCGATTCTCTTGCGTGCGCTTGCCGATCGGCTCGCCGAAGCGTTCGCCGAGCGCCTGCATGCGCGGGTGCGCCGGGAGTTCTGGGGCTACGCACCTGACGAAGATTTCAGCTGCGAGGAATTGATTTCGGAATCCTACCGCGGCATCCGTCCGGCGCCGGGCTATCCCGCCCAGCCCGACCACACCGAAAAGGCCACGCTGTTTTCACTGCTCGACGCGGAGCACCGCACCGATGTGCGGCTGACCGAAAGCTATGCCATGTGGCCCGGATCATCGGTGTCCGGCCTCTATTTTTCGCATCCCGAAAGCCGCTATTTCGGTACCGGCCGCATCGAACGCGACCAGGTGGAGGACTACGCGCGCCGCAAGGGCTGGCCGCTCGCCGAAGCCGAACGCTGGCTCGCCCCGATCCTCAACTACGACCCGAAGGCCGCCGCGGCGTGAGGAGCCAAGGATCAATCAATCCGCTGTAACGCGCGCATAGGAAAGCGTCAGCGCAAGCGCGAATCCGGCGATGGCGAGCGGGAGGGACGTTGCGACGCGGTCGCCGAAATTCCCCATCCACTCGAAAAACCCCGTCGCCGAAAGGACAGCAAGCAGAGCGACGCCTGTAAATGCGAGCGCGCCGGTTTCAAGCCAGGATTGGCGCTCGCGCAGCGGAATGCGCGCCATCACGCGCGACGAGAACCCGCCGTCTTCAATCGTCGCAAGCGGGGTGCGGAGCAGCCGGTCCAGCCTGTCATCTCCATTCACGACGCAACCTCCAGCATCGCCGCAAGCTTCTTGCGACCGCGCAGCACGTGAGATTTCAACGTTCCCGCCGGCAAATCGAGAATCTGCGCCGCCTCCTCGTTTGAATGGCCGAGTGCATAACAAAGCGTGAGTGCGGCGCGTTCCCCGACCGAGAGCCTGGCCAGGCATCGTTCGAGATCGAATCGCATTCCCGGCTCCAGATCCACCTTCGCAGCATCAGCGACGTCGTCCAGGGGCTCGAGTGTTTTCCGGCGAGCCTCGGCGAGATAGCGTGTATAGGCGATGCGTGCGAGCCAGCCACCGAACGAGCCCTCGCCCCGGAACTGCGAAATATTTCGCCACGCCGCGAGGAAGCTTTCCTGCGCCAGATCGTCGGCAAGAGCCCTGTCGCCGCGGGTCAGCCGTAGCAAAAATCCGCGCAGCTTCGATTGGTGCTGGCGCACCAGCCGCCCGAACGCCGCGGCATCTCCTGCGGCGGCCCCCGCACCGAGCCCATCCTCGCTCATATCGAGGACTCATCATGGCTCACTTTTCCGGCCGGCGTTCCACAATTCCGGCGAGAAGCCGGGCCAGTCCTATCATGAATGGAAAGATACCGATAAAGGGCAGCCAGCTCGGCACATGATCGCCCTCGAAGACGCTGCCGCCGCCGCTCGTGGCCCAGAAGAACAGGGCCAGCGCGATCCCAATGCACATGAGGAAAATTCCGGACTGGATCGGACTGCCGTACCGCCAGGAGGCAGGGCCGTACATGCGACCGGTGGTCAGGACCTCGGGCGGAATCGGCTGGCCTTTCGCGGCGAGCGTCTCAATCATGCGATGGCGGCTGGTAGCTTCGCGATACCACAGGAATCGGCTCACAAATACACATGCCGCGACGGCGATCCAGAAGATCGCGGCGACGGCCATGCCATGGGTGACGATCATGGCTTCCTCCTTCGAATCGGCGACTCTGGTGTATAGATGCAGCGGGACGGCGAATCGGATGCATCGGACAAAAAATTCTTTCGCATCCGCAGGCTGTTGCGGCCGCCGCTTCTTGCTGGGTGGCGTCGCGGCGGCGGCCGGGGCCGCGGCGTTTCCGCCGGCCGCGTTCTCCGCGCGCGAGCGGGATTTCGATTGGCACGCGCTTGCGCAGGACGTGCGCGCCGAGATGGCGTGGGCGTGGCGCAATTACGTCGAGCTGGCGTTCGGCCACGACCAGATCAAGCCGGTCAGCGGCGGCGCCGCAGAATTCTTCTTTCCGACAGGACCGGGCCTCGGACTGTCGATGGTCGAGGCATTGGATACGCTGTACCTCATGGCGCTCGACTCCGAGCTCGAGGAAGCGGTCGGTTGGATCACCAGGAATCTTCACTTCGACATCTATGGCGAAGTGCAGGTTTTCGAGACGAACATCCGCATGGTGGGCGGGCTGCTCGCGGGCTGGCTCGCGACGCATGACAAGACGCTGCTCGCGCTCGCACACGACCTCGCGGATCGCCTCCTGCCGGCCTTCGTAAAATCGCCGACCGGAATCCCCTACCGCTTCGTCAATCTGAAGACGGGCGCCGTGCGCGACGCGACGACGTTTCCGGCCGAACTCGGCACGTACGTTTCGGAATTCGGGATCCTCGGGCGTGCCGTCGGCGACCGCCGCTATTACGCGGCCGCCAAAAAGGCGGCGAAGGCGTGTTTCGATCGCCGCTCGCCGCTCGATCTGGTCGCCGATACCATCGACGCACAGACGGGGAAGTGGCTCAGCCGCCGCGCCACCGTGGGACCGCCGTCGGACTCCTACTACGAATATCTCTATGGCGGCTGGCGTTTGTTCGGCGATGCGGACTTCAAACATTGGTACGACGTGCATGCCGCAGCCGTCCTGAAGCACCAGGCCGAACTCACCGAAGGCCGCCTCTGGTTCGCCCAGGTGGATTTCGAGACCGGCACGCGGCTCGACACGCGCCAGAGCGAGCTCGCGGCGTTCTATGCGGGCCTACTCGCCAAGGCCGGCGATCTCGAGCACGCGCGCGCCTATCTCTCTTCCTGGGCCGACGTGCAGGCGCGTTTCGACGTGCTGCCGGAAGGATTCGATTACCGGCGCTTCGAAGCGACGCGGCCCTCGAACGAGCTGCGTCCCGAATTCGTCGATTCCTGCCTCGCGCTGTTCGTGCACGGCGCGGGCGGCCGGGTGCGGCATCTGGCGCGCATCCACTACCAGAACATGAAAGCCACGAGCCGCGCTCGTTTCGGCTATACCGTGATCGACGACGTCACCACGCGACCGATGAAGAAGGGCGATTTCTGCCCCGGCTACTGGTGGGCCGAGCAGATGAAGTACTACTGGCTTCTGTTCTCGAATACGCCAAGATTCGATTACCGCAACAACTATCTCTCGACCGAAGGGAAAGTTCTCGTCGGGTTGAAATGAAGGAAATATTGTGCTCGATCACCTGAAGCGGAACAATCGCGAATGGGCCGCGCGGAAGGTTTCGGCCGATGCGGGTTTTTTCCGCCGCCTGGAAGGCCAGCAGGCTCCGGAGTATCTGTGGATCGGCTGTTCCGACAGCCGGGTACCCGCGAACGAGATCGTCGGGCTCGATCCGGGTGAAATGTTTGTCCACCGCAACATCGCCAACCTCGCCCCCCCGCAGGATGCAAACTACCTGTCGGTGCTTCAGTTCGCGGTCGAAGTTCTCAAGGTCAGGCACATTCTCGTCGTCGGCCATTACGGTTGCGGCGGGATTGCGGCGGCGGTCGATGGCCGGCGCCGCGGGCTCGTGGACCACTGGCTGCATCCGATCCGCGAGACTTGTGAAACAAACCGCGCCGAACTGGACGTGATCGGCGACACGCGAAAGCGTCTCGATCGGCTCTGCGAACTGAATGTCATCCGCCAGACGAAAAACGTCGCGTCCGATCTTTTCGTGCGGGACGCGTGGGCGCGGTCCCAGGAGCTCAGCGTTCACGGCTGGGTCTATTCGCTTTCGAGCGGCATCATCACGGATCTCGATGTGACGGTCGGCCGACCAGGCTGAACCGCGCTATTACTTAATGCGCGCTTAACCATACTGCGGAAGGCAGGGTTAACCAGATCCCGCAATACTCGCTGCTGCGGCATCAGCTTTGGTTTCCCGGTTGGCGGTCAGCGGCGACGTAACGGATGCGAAGCGGGCGCAGAGGGAAAAGCTTGCGCTCGAGCAGCTCGGGCTCGCGCTCCGCAATCTGAAACCGAATTGCTGGGTCATGCCCGTGCTGGCGGCGGTCATCTGCGTGATCTTCGCGCGCTGGACCAACCCCGTCCTGCTTGTGCTCTGGTTCCTGCTGGTCGCCATCGGCGGGGCATGGTTGGGCGTGGTCGCCTACCGCTTCGACCGCAGGCGCCCCGACCCTGCGGCAGGACGCGTCTGGGCGCTCCAGGCCGCCGGCGGCTATTTTCTCTTTGCTGCATCGTGGTCGTCGCTGGGCTTTCTGTTCTGGCGCCACGGCAGCGATCTCAACCAGATGGTGATCCTGCTGCTGATCGCCTGTACGCTCGCCGGCAACGCCGCGCTGGTCGGCGCGAGCAAGCCGCTGACCGTCGTGGGCTACGCGGTGCACGGCCTCGTACTGATTCTCATACCGCTGCTCGAAGGTGGAACCGTCTACAACGGACTGGCGATCCTCGCATTTCTGTACGTCTGCTACATGATCTACATGTCGCGCCAGATTTACGCGACTGCGCGCGACATGCTGCTCCTGCGCGACGACAAGAACGACCTGATCGAAGCGCTGGCGCGCTCCAAGGCCGAGTCGGACCGTGCGCGCGAGCGGGCCGAAGCGGCTAGCCGCGCCAAGTCCGAATTTCTCGCCAATATGAGTCACGAACTCAGGACGCCGCTCAACGCCATTCTCGGTTTCTCCGAAATGATCTATTCGACACGGACGCGAACCGGCACCGCGCGCCATGCCGAATATGCGAAGCTGGTGCACGATTCGGGCAGTCATCTGCTCGCGCTCGTCAACGACATTCTCGACCTCGCGAAAATCGAGGCGGGCCGCTACGAACTCCGGGAGAGCGAGACCGATCCGGTGCGCCTGGTCGGCGAATGCATCAGGCTCACGGCGGATCGGGCGGCTGCGGCGCAGCTCACGCTGGTAAGCGACATCGCCGGCGCTGTTCCGCCCTTGAAGGCGGACGAGCGTGCGCTGCGCCACGCGATGATCAATCTCTTGTCCAATGCTCTGAAATTTACGCCGCCCGGCGGCGAAGTGACGGTCTTTTTGCGTCTGGGCCGATCCGGTGACATGATGCTGGGCGTACGCGATAACGGGATCGGCATCGATCCGCGCGATCTGCTGCGGGTCTTCCAGAATTTCGGCCAGGGCCGGCCCGATGTTGCCACCGCGGACAAAGGTACGGGCCTCGGCCTGACCATCGTGAAGGGCCTGATCGAAGCGCATGGCGGATGTGTCGAGCTCGACAGCCGGCCGCGCGAGGGGACCTGCGTGACGTTGGTTCTCCCAGCCGCCCGGGTGTTCCCGCGATTGCAGCAGGCGTCTTGACGCGAACGATCAGTCCGGCTTCTTCGCCTTGCCGAAGCCGCCGCCGCCAGGCGTGGCAATGAGGATTTCGTCGTCAGCTCCGACTGCGATCTCGTCGCGGCCGCGCAGCGCGACTGTTTCGCCGTCGGCGCGAATCAGCATGTTGGCGCCCGGCAGGCCCGCTCCGCCGCCTGCGAGTCCGAACGGAGCGGTTTCCCGGCGCGTGGAAAGGATCGCCGCCGTCATGGCTTCGCGGAAGCGGATGCGGCGGAGCACGCCGTCGCCTCCGCGATGTGCGCCCCGTCCTCCCGAGCCGTCACGAATCGTGAATTCCTCAAGCAGCACGGGGTAGCGCGTCTCCAGTACTTCGGGATCGGTAAGCCGCGAATTCGTCATGTGCGTGTGCACGGCCGACGCCCCGTCGAAATTCGCGCCCGCGCCCGCGCCGCCGCAGATCGTCTCGTAATACTGGTGCCCGGCATTTCCGAATGTCAGGTTGTTCATCGTTCCCTGCGCCGCAGCCATGACGCCGAGTGCGCCGAACAGAGCATCGACAACGGCCTGGCTCGTTTCCACGTTGCCGCCGGCTACGGCCGCCGGATAACGCGGATTGAGCAACGAACCTTCGGGCACGACGATGTCCAGCGGCTTGAGGCAGCCCGCATTGAGCGGAATGTCTCCGGGCACCAGGCAACGGAAAACATAGAGCACCGCGGCTTTGGTGACCGAACGCGGTGCGTTGAGATTGCTGTCCGTCTGCGGCGAGGTGCCCGTGAAGTCGATCCGCGCGCTTCGGGTTTCGCGATCGACGGTCATGCGCAGAGAAATCCGCAGACCGCCGTCCATCGGCATGACAAAGGCGCCGTCCCTGAGGGCCCCGATGACACGACGCACCGCTTCTTCCGCATTATCCTGCACGTGGCGCATGTAGGCGGCGAGAGTTGGTGCTCCGTGGATCCCGGAGGCGCGCCGCAATTCCGAAATTCCGCGCGCGCAGGCGGCAGCCTGCGCCTTCAGATCGGCGATGTTCTGGGCCGGATTGCGCGCGGGATATCGGCCCTTCCCGAGAATGGTTTGGACCGCCTCTTCGTCGAAGCGCTCAGCGCGGACAATCCGCACATTATCGAACAGAGCGCCTTCCTCGCCGATGGTGCAGGAGAAGGGCGGCATCGAGCCCGGCGAAATTCCACCGATGTCGGCATGGTGGCCGCGCGCCGCCGCGAAGAATTTGCGCTGGTCCTCCACGAATACGGGCGCGACGACCGTTACGTCGGGCAGATGCGTGCCGCCGTTATACGGGGCGTTCGTCGCAAACATGTCGCCTTCGACGATATCGCCGCCATACTGCGCGATCACCGAGGCCACGCAATCGCCCATCGACCCGAGATGCACCGGCATATGCGGCGCATTGGCCACGAGATTGCCCTCTGCGTCGAAGATCGCGCAGGAGAAGTCGAGGCGTTCCTTGATGTTGACCGACGAGGCGGTGTTCTGGAGCGTTGCGCCCATTTCCTCGGCGATCTGCATGAACAGGTTTGCGAACACTTCGAGCAGTACCGGATCGGGCGCGCCGCCGAGTGTCTTCGTCGGAGTTGTTTCTTCGATCCGCGAAAGTACGACGGCGCCTTCGGCAGTGGCATCCGCGCGCCAGCCGGGCTCGACCACAACGGTCTGGTGGGATTGGACGAGCAGGGCGGGTCCGTCGGCGATGACGCCTGGTGGATATCGGTCGCCCTCCAGCACCGCGCATTCGTGCCACCGCCCGCGCGAATAAAATCGCGAACGCGCCGCAGGCCCTCGTTCCATTGAATTCGACACTGCGGCGGTCTGCGGCCCCGCCTGTCGGCTGAACGCTTCAATTTCGAGCGCTTCGACGATCAGCGGCCCGTCTTCGAACCCAAAACCGAACTGTCGCGCATGCGACTCCGCGAAGGCGCGCTCCATTTCTTCCGCACCGGCGAGTGGAACGGGAAGCGTCGTGTCGCTGCCCAGATAACGAATATGCGCAACGATCTGCACCGCAGCATTGCGTCCGCCTTGCGCTTCCACTTCGGAAGCCGCTTCCCGGGCGAGCTCCCGCGAATCCTGCGCGAGGTTTTCCGCGAGTGCGTGATCGAGCGTGCGCCCGACGGCGTGCTGGCGGAACGCGCGGATGGCGGCGAGCCGCATGCCGTAAGCCGACAGCAGACCCGAAAACGGATGAATGAAGATGTGTGATATGCCGAGCGCATCGGCGACGAGACAGGCATGCTGGCCCGCGGCCCCTCCGAAACATGCAAGCGCATAGGTTCTCGCATCGTAGCCGCGTGCGACGGAAATCCGTTTGATCGCATTCGCCATGTTGTCCACGGCAATGCGGATGAAGCCGTCGGCGATATCCTCGGGGCTGCGGCCGGTTTCCCGGGCAAGTTCACCGAACGCCGCATGTACGGTGTCGCCATCGAGCGGCTGGTCGCTTTCGGGGCCAAAGATTTTTGGGAAATACCGCGGCTGAAGCTTGCCGGTCATCGCGTTGGCATCGGTGACGGTCAGCGGGCCGCCGCCGCGATAGCTCATCGGTCCCGGCGCTGCACCCGCCGAATCCGGACCCACCTGAAACCGCATGGGGTCGTAATGCAGAATGGATCCGCCGCCGGCTGCGATGGTGTGCACTGCCATCATCGGGACGCGCAGGCGCACGCCCGCGATCTCATTGTCGAGATTGCGCTCATAGGTGCCCTCGAAGCGCGAAACGTCGGTCGAGGTCCCCCCCATATCGAAGCCGATGACGCGGTCGAAGCCGGCTGCTCGCGCTGTCTCTGCCATTCCCACCACGCCGCCTGCCGGACCCGACAGCACGGCATCCTTGCCGTGGAACAGTGCGGGTGCAGCGAGTCCGCCGTTTGACATCATGAAGAACAGTCGCGGTCGTTGCCCTTCGCCGCCCAGCCCCGCCGCAATGCGCTGCGCATAGCGGCCGAGGACAGGCGACAGATAGGCGTCCGCTACCGTCGTGTCTCCGCGGCTCACGAATTTCATCAGCGGGATTGTTTCGTGACTGGCCGAGACTTGTACAAAGCCGAGCTCGCGCGCAATTCCCGCAGCACACCGTTCGTTTGCGGGATAACGGTAGCCGTGCAGGAAGACGATGGCGCAAGCGGAGCCGCCTTGCCTACGCGCGCTCGCAAGCTCGCGCCGCAGCAGCGCTTCGTCGAGCGGACGCAGCACCTGGCCGTCGGCGCTCACGCGCTCGTCCGCCTCGACGACCCGGGCATAGAGCGGTGGCGGCCGCTCGATGTTCAGCGCAAACAGCTTCGGGCGGTTCTGATAGCCGATCCTGAGCTGGTCGCGGAATCCGCGCGTCGTGACGAGCACGACCGGTTCGCCGCGCCGTTCGAGAAGCGCGTTGGTCGCAACCGTCGTGCCCACGCGCAGTTCGGCAACGGATGAAGCCGGAATTTCCGCATTGGACGGCAGCCCGAGGCATCGCCGGATGCCTTCGAGCGCCGCGTCGTCGTAACGCCCGTCTTCCGACAGGAGCTTGAGGCTCGTGAGCTTCCCGTCAGGCGCCTGCGCAACCACGTCGGTGAATGTTCCGCCCCGGTCGATGTAGAAATGCCAGTGCCCGGCCATCCCCTGCTCCAGATCCGACGTGAACGTGTTCCCACAGTCGCAAACGGTGCAAGATTGGCTTAAAGAATTCGGTCATGTCCATCTGGGGAAAGCTGGGCGGCGCCGCGGCGGGGTTCCTGCTCGGCGGCGGCCCCATCGGTGCGCTTGCCGGCGCCGTTGCCGGTCACGTGCTGTTCGACCGCGGCGATCGCGGCGACGAGTCCGAGCCCGGGATCGTCTTCACGATCGCGGTGATTGCGCTCGGCGCGAAAATGGCGAAGGCCGACGGCACCGTCACCGACGCGGAGGTCGAGGCATTCGGCCGCATTTTCCGGGTCCCTCCGGCGGAAGAAGGCAATGTCCGGCGAATTTTCAACCTCGCCCGCCAGGATACCGCGGGATACGAAATCTATGCAGGCCAGATCGCGCGCATTTTCCGCGGCAATCCCGCCATGCTGGAAGACGTCCTCGACGGTCTGTTCGAAATCGCCAAGGCCGACGGTGTACTGCACCCGGCGGAGCTCAAGTTCCTCGAGCGCGTATCCGACATTTTCGGTTTCGCGCCCCACGAATTTCGCCGCATCCGCGCCTCGCACCTGGGCCCCGATCGCGCAGACCCTTATGTCGTGCTCGGTGTGGATCACGCAGCCAGCGAGGAGGAGATCAAACGCACCTACCGACTGCTCGTCCGGGAGAATCACCCCGACAGTCTGATGGCGCGCGGCGTGCCGGAAGAATTCCTGCGTCTCGCCAACGACAAGCTGGCCGCGATCAACGCGGCCTATGCGAAAATCATCGAGGAACGGCGGCTTGCCTCGTGAGCGGCATGATCGAACGTCCGTCTCCCAACCACGACGCGCGGCCGCGGGGCGTAGCGGTCGATATTCTCGTGCTCCATTACACCGGAATGCGCACCGCCGAAGAAGCGCTCGCGCGACTATGCGATCCCATCGCGCGGGTCTCCGCCCATTACACGATCGACACCGACGGACAGGTGTATCGTCATGTCGACGAGTCGCGGCGCGCCTGGCACGCCGGCGTTTCCTACTGGGCGGGTCGCCACAATGTGAACGGCCGCTCGATCGGCATCGAACTCGTCAATCCTGGTCACGAATTCGGCTATGTGCCGTTTGCCGAGGCGCAGATCGCTGCGCTCGTCGACCTCGCGCACGGCATTCTCGCGCGCCATCCCATTCCGGCGCGCCATGTGCTCGGCCATTCCGATGTCGCACCTGCACGCAAGATGGATCCCGGCGAGCTGTTTCCGTGGCAGCGTCTCGCCGAGATCGGAGTTGGCATGTTTCCTCCCCCGCTTGCAGGCGAGGTGACCCGAAGGGCCTCCGCCGCAGTCGGGGGAGAAAACGCACTTGCGGACGGACTCGAACAATTCGGTTACGGCATTCCGCCCGAAGCGGATGCTCCTCTGGCCATGACTGTCACCGCATTCCAGCGCCACTTTCGGCCCGAGAAGGTGGATGGTGTCGTTGACGACGAGACGGAAGCGCGCCTCACCAAGCTGCTCGGAATGATCGGGGAAACACACCCATGAAAATGATCGGCATGATCGGCGGGATGAGCTGGGAATCGAGCGCGGTTTACTACCGCATCGTGAATCGTGAGGTTCAGCAGAGACTCGGCGGCGTACATTCCGCGAAAGTGCTCCTGTGGTCCTTCGATCTCGGCGAGATCGAGGCGCTGCAGGCGGCGGGCGATTGGACCGGCGCGGGAGAGCGCATGGCGGCTGCCGGGCGCGCGTTGGCGCGAGGCGGCGCGGACTTCCTCATCATCTGCTGCAACACGATGCACATTCTCGCGGACGCGGTGGAACACGCATCGGGCCTGCCGCTGCTTCATATTGCGACGCCGCTCGGTGCCGCGATAGCCGCCAAGGATTTCAGGAGGGTCGGGGTTCTTGGCACCAGATACACCATGCAGGCGGATTTTCTCCGCAATCCTCTCGTGCGCGATCACAGCATCGATATCATCACGCCCGAGGAGGAGGACGCGCAGGAAACGCACCGGTTGATCTATGAAGAACTGTCCAAGGGACGGTTTCCTGAAGCGTCCGCCCGCTTCCTGCGATCCGCGATAGGGAGACTGGCCGCTCGTGGCGCGGAGGGCGTCATTCTCGGCTGCACCGAACTTTCGCTTCTGGTGAACCCGGAGGAGTCCGACATACCGCTGTTCGATACGACCGAGCTTCACGCGCGCGCCGCCATCGACAGGGCGCTCGCCTGAGGCCTCCCGAAAGGGGATCGCCGACGCTATATTGATCTTGCGTCAGATGGCCGGATGGCCGCTGGCCGCCGAAGCGTTGAGCGATGGCGGCTGGAGGAAAGTCCGGGCTCCACGGAGATACGGTGCCGGATAACGTCCGGCGGGGGCGACCCCAGGGAAAGCGCCACAGAAAACAGACCGCCGAGCGGCTGAGGTTTTAGGACCTCATCGCGGCAAGGGTGAAACGGTGCGGCAAGAGCGCACCGCGCGGACGGCAACGGACGCGGCACGGCAAGCCCCACCGGGAGCAAGACCAAATAGGGACGGCGTTCGCCTGTTTCCGGGCTGCCGTCCGGGTGGGTCGCGCGAGGCGTCCGGCGACGGACGTCCCAGAGGAATGGCCATCACGCTGCGCAGGCAGCGTACAGAACCCGGCTTACAGGCCATCTGACGTATCATTTTCCTCGCCCCCGCGAAGCGGGGGAGAGGGCTGGGGTGAGGGGGTATAACGATGGCCGGAAAAGTTGACACTTTCTGCCACCACAGTGCCTATTCACCAGAACCAAATAAGGCAGCTTTGAAGGAACATCAAAAAAAAAGTAACTCGCTTGCGGTAGATGTTGAGCCACTATTTGCCAGAGAAGTGGATCAACACCTCGATGCAGAGGGCAGGAAAATTCAAATGGCCTCTTGGGCAACGGCAACCATCGTATGATTCACAGCATTAGCGCTGCACTGCGGGACCATCGTGCTCTCGACGTGTGGGTCCGCGACTACAATCACCTTGCCCAGTAGCCGTGCGAGGGCAAATCACTCATAGTGCGCGCCACTGCAGGACGTGGCCTGACAGACCCGGAGCGGTCCCAATCGCTTATTAATTAAGCGATTTCGACATCACTCCATTCCAAATGCGGTGAACCGCCTTTAGCAGGTTCGGAGCGCCTTTGATGCGAATTTCTTGCGTAAATGTACCCACCGAAATCGACATGGGAGGCGCTGACTTGATTGTACTTCCCGAGTATAGCGAACTCGCAGTTGTCTGTGAAACTGCTTCGAGATACCCTCGCTCAATTGTGGTTGCGGCGTTCCAAGAGGGAATTAGAAGCCGGGGGCTCCTATTCCACGGGGGAGAAAACCGAATTGACTATCTCAAAATTGGCAGTGACGGCCGAACAAAAGGAGCGCGCGCCTCTTGCCGCCGCGCAGTATTTAGCCGATCCGACATATGTATCGGCGTTGTCATCTGCATGGACGTACAGGACCCTGGTTTCCTTGGGCCCGTCACGGATACGGTCAGATCGAGCACCTCAAAACTCAAGTTCATTTGCATTCCAGCGGACATGGATGCAGTATGGTTTAGCGGCGATATCCTTCATGATCCAAAGTTCGAGGGTGTTCGGGTCATTCTTTGCAATCATCTGACCAACCACCAATCTCGTTGCAAGAGCTTCATGGCCGACACGAATCGAACAAAAATCATAAAACAGCTTGACGTTGAACCAATTCACTGGGAGTTAGGCTAAGAATCGCAAGGTGGGAAGGGGCGCGCGTTTCCTTTCGTTCGGGCCAGGCGGTTTCAGCTCATCCAATGGTAGATGCGGTGTCTTTTGCGTTATCTTGAGCAAACCAAGTATTGCCACACTGCTCAAACTCGACCGCTACACTCCTGATCGTGTAAGGGCAGCAATTGAGAATGTTTGCGTCGTTCAGATCGAAGAGAACGATGTTGTAGCCCGGATCACCAAAGTTGCTGCGATAGACAATAGCCTCATAGCCTGCTTCCCGGAACGCCTCCGCAAGTACCTGCGTCGGTACGTAATCGACGATCTCCTCGGCCTGGGAGACGGGTCGCGAAAATGCACTATCGATATCCGTCCAGACCGCGCGTCGCTTTAGGTTCGCATCCACCGGCGCCTCGCCCATCATTTGAGCAATGGTGAGCTTGGCAAACCCATATTCGCCGTGTCCCTTAGTCAGGTCGAGCGCGCGCAAATCCCGCTTGACCCCAAACTGCGCAACTGACACGCCCACCCCAATCCAGGGTCGGACCTCGGAGATGGCTGTCAATTCGCTCGATGCCAGATAGAGATAGGCGATGCCCGCCGGATTGGCCCGCCCGCTCATTACCAATCCAGGCTTGGGGATCATTCGATCGCGCCCCAGCCCCAGGATTTGAAGTTGGTCGACACCCTCATCATCCGTCGTTTCGAATTCGTCGATGTCAAGCTGAGCTCGATAGAGAATTGCATCCTTTGTGATCGGAAGCTGTCGGGAGGGTGCCGTGGCTAACACTGTGGCAATAAAGGCCCTGGAGGCGGCGTCGGTGGCATAGCGTCGCTCGCGCCGCACTCGCCGGGCAAAATTTCCGTAGCTGTCATGGCTTGCAAATTCCGGTACCGCGGAATCGTCTATCTTCATGATAGGGTCTCCTAGATGCTGCAACTTCAAGCTAACGTAAGAGGCATCAGGCGGCCGCGATGATCGGGGAATTATCTTCATTCTCACTTCTTATTTTTCCTCGACTTGCGGAGCATTTCTTGAATCGCGCGAGCCTGTTCGGGAGTCGCTGGCTGCAACTGCACAGGTGGTGGACGACGAGCGGCCATCTTCGCAGCGTCGGGCGAGCATTCCATTACAAACGATATGCCAAGCTTGGTTATTTCGAAGTACCCAATGTCGAGTTTGTTTGTAATGCCAAACTTGCCTGGTCCGGCATCCAACTGGACCCGGCGAATGTCAACCAATCGTTCGTGTTGTAGAATTTCCAAGGACATAAATTTTGGCTGGCTCGGCTGGTAGGCCGTGTAAAACCAAACGGCCCCGCTGTTTTGTCTCAGAACAGAGGCGTGAATGTGATCGCCGTAGTCCAATACGGTGGTTGTGATAAACTCGTCATAAGCTTGCTTCTCCGTGCCTAATGGAGGTTTATCCAACATGCTGCTGTGCTCAATGATCAGTCGCTGGTTGCGGTCGGAATGGCCATTGGGATAAGCGGTTTCTGGAAACCCCTTATACGAAAAGCAGGTTGTCTCAAGGATTCTAAGCTCATCTGCGCTTAGTCGGCTCAATATATCAATAAATGTCAGATGTTTAGCCTGATAAGCCTTTGAAGCTGATAGCAATAACGCAGCCCATCGATCTTGCATCGCATTATCGCCCACTTCGGCAGAAGCTTTTTCCAAAAAGGGAACGAGCAACTTTGTTGGAACAGGGTTGACAGGTAGATTCTCAAGCGCGGCACGGTGGCGCGCCTTTTTTGCTATTTCAATCAGTACGTTCTCGCGCTGGAGGCGTATCCTGTCAGCTTTGATGCCTCGCGCTTCAGTAAATGGCCTTATGATATCGGTAAGCGCCGCAACTAATCGGCCCGTATCCTCGCGGGGAATTTCAGCCGAAACCTCCATGCTCGCTTTGACACCAAAACCAACATCAATCGACACTGGTGATTTCTCGCTCTTGTCGTTCTTTGCGCTTGCAGCATTCTTCGGGTCTTTGGTCATAGATCGATCCCATAGCAACTTAAGCAACGACCCGCGTTGGCCCGTACGGCTCTGACCACAACCTAGTAGGAATATTCGTATTCAGCACTATCCGATTCGGTGCCCCGCTCCCATCGCTCAGAGATGGCATCGAAGCGGCGGTAGAACCCGGTCTCGCGCCTGTTCTGGTTCCCATCTTCATAAACAATCACACCCATGCAAATGACCGCGCCACGCGAAGGATCATTGCTTTCCTGGATCGCTCTTTCTGGAGCAATCGTGTGGTCGGATTTGACCCGAAAATAATCCTTTCCGCCCGCAACGACCTCCTTTCCGCCCGCCTCCTTCAGTTCATGAACGTGGACTCCTGCTTGGAGCGGAATAGCGCTACGCGTTATGCGCGCTCGTATTTCAGTAATGTTGGCCGAAATGCTGCCTACATTTGCGTACACAATAAACGCGCCGATTTTCATGTCCTGCCCAGAGGAAAAATCAAGTGGCAGAGCGACGGAGTGGATGATGATCTTGGGGCGATGCGTAGCATTAAATTCAGCACGGGCCAGATTGATGGACTGCTGCGTAAGTTGCCCTTGCTCTGTGGACGTTCTGGCAAGTGTAATAGTGAAATATGCGATGAATACCGTTGCTAGGGCGGAAACGACCGCAGAAACCGCCGTAGCATGGTCGGTAAGCCAGCCCGAAAATGCCCAAATAACCATCATGTCGAACCCCGTCGTCTCTGGCTGACTGGACCTTTAATGTGTTTGGTCCG
Organism: Rhizomicrobium sp.; assembly: GCA_050728995.1. Taxonomy (GTDB): domain Bacteria; phylum Pseudomonadota; class Alphaproteobacteria; order Micropepsales; family Micropepsaceae; genus Rhizomicrobium. The sequence goes on from JBOHKH010000018.1 coordinate 39,107, forward strand.
GTTTGGTGCGTGGCATTTTGTGCGCACAAAAACGGTACGTGCGAGGCGGCTGCCCGCTGCGTTGCGAGCTGTGATCAAATCCAGGCTTTCACCCATCTTGCGATGAAGCGTGGCCCATCGGTAGATTTCTTGGGATGTTGGCGGCGCCATATTAGGACCGCCTAGGAAAGGGAATCTCTGTGGCACGAAGAAGGACACCAGCGGTCACGGTACACGATGTTAAAAGCGGTTGGTCCACAGTTCATGACCTGACGTATATGTGGAGCGACTCCCTTGTCAACACGGACTTGATCGCTCGAATTGAGAGTCACAATTCGAGGTGAATGAGTCGAGACGAACGGTCCGAACCGCTAACCTATGTTTTCTGTCAGAATTGCAGGCTCTAAGGATTTCCATGCCAGATCGCCGTAGTTTCAATACGCGCATGACCCAGCCATCGCTGGACTATGTTCAGCGGGATCGATTCCCTTCTGACCAGCCTCGATAGCAAACGCATGCCGGGCGTTTTCCGCATTGCCTGGCGATCACCCACGTTGGCAAGTTTCATTATAATCTTTACGCGCTTCCATGCCGTCGTCCGACCCCACAGCCAAAAGTCGCTCCTTTGGATCGCGAATTGGATCGTCCAAGAGCGTGAATATGCCGGAGGATAGCTACCAGTGTGGCCGGGACTGCAACACACGATGCACTGCCCCGTTTGCGTCGCTTGAGCGTTTCCAGCACAATTAACCCACCGGCGGATATCAACGCGTTCGCGCGTTACAGCAAGAAGCTCCGATATGCGGACACCAGTAAACGCAAGCGCGAGACAGAATGTTGCCACATCGCCGCCCGCGCGGTAAGCGGCCCGCGCAAAGGCGAAGCGCCCCCCTGCCGTCAAATATTGCCGCGTTCCGCTTTCATAGAATCCTATCAATGTTGTGGTGGCAGAAAGTGTCAACTTTTGCGGCCATCATTATATCCCGAGAGGGCTGGGGTGAGGAGGTCTTTCGAGCGTCCAGGATTGCGGGCAGTGGCGGCCCGACAGCGTCCTGGTTTTTCAGAAACTCGGGATTCCAGTACCGCCCGGTGCGAAACCCTTCCGATTCCGAAAACCTCTCGCGCGCGGCGTCAGATTCCCTTTGTTCAGCGTGTTGACCGCCGTCCAGCTCGACAATCAGTTTGGCTTCGACGCAAACGAAATCGGCGATGTAGTGGCCGATCGGATGTTGTCGCTTGAACTTGTAGCCGCCGAGTCGGCGATCGCGCACCCACCAGAATTTCTTTTCGGCTTCAGTGGGCAAACGGCGCATCCGTTGCGCGCATGTGCGCAACGGTTTGCGGTTCCTGTGATCTTTCGATGTTCGTTCTGACCACGCCCCCCTCACCCTCGCGCTCTCCCCGGCGGCCCGACGGGGGAGAGGGACCGCTACTCCGCGGCCCTGCCTGCTAAGGGGGCGCGGCGGTTCTTGAGCAGAGGCTTCAGGTACTCGCCGGTGTAGGAGCGGGCGGCGCGGGCGACCTCCTCGGGCGTGCCGCTGGCCACGATCTCGCCGCCGCCGTCGCCGCCTTCGGGGCCGAGATCGACGATCCAGTCGGCGGTCTTGATCACTTCGAGATTGTGCTCGATCACCACCACGGTGTTGCCATTGTCCACCAGTTCATGCAGCACATCCAGGAGCTTTGCGACATCGTGAAAATGCAGGCCCGTGGTCGGCTCGTCGAGAAAATAGAGCGTGCGGCCAGTGGCGCGGCGCGACAGTTCCTTGGACAATTTCACACGCTGGGCTTCGCCGCCCGATAAGGTCGTCGCCTGCTGGCCGATGCTGATGTAGCCGAGACCGACGCGCGACAGCGTATCGAGCTTCTCGCGGATCGCTGGCACTGCGCGGAACAGTTCGGCGCCCGCTTCCACCGTCATGTCGAGCACGTCCGCGATCGAGCGGTCGCGAAATTTTACCTCGAGCGTTTCACGGTTGTAACGTTTGCCGTTGCAGACGTCGCACTGGACATAGACGTCAGGCAGGAAGTGCATCTCGATCTTGATGACGCCGTCGCCCTGACAGGCCTCGCAGCGCCCGCCTTTCACGTTGAACGAGAAACGGCCGGGCGCATAGCCCCGCGCCTTTGCTTCCGGCAGTTCCGCGAACCAGTCGCGGATCGGCGTGAAGGCGCCCGTGTAGGTTGCAGGATTCGAGCGTGGCGTGCGCCCGATAGGCGACTGGTCGATGTCGATCACCTTGTCCAGGAATTCGAGTCCCTCGACGCGGTCGTGCGGCGCGGGATGTTCGCGCGCCGCGTTGAGCCGCCGCGCCGCCGCCTTGTAGAGCGTTTCGATCACCAGCGTGGATTTTCCGCCGCCCGAGACGCCCGTGATGCAGGTAAAGGTGCCGAGCGGAATGGCCGCCGAGACATTCTTGAGATTGTTGCCGCGGGCGCCGATCACTTTGACCCAGCGGTCGAGCGCCGCCTTGCGCCGCCGCTGCGGGATCGGGATTTGTTCGAGACCGACGAGATATTTGCCGGTGAGACTCTGCGGCGCCCGCATGATGTCTGTCGGTGTGCCTTCCGCCACGATCTCGCCGCCGTGGATGCCGGCGCCGGGACCCATGTCAATGACGTGATCGGCGGTGCGGATCGCTTCCTCGTCGTGCTCGACCACGATCACGGAGTTTCCGAGATCGCGCAGGCCCTTCAGCGACTCGAGCAGCTTCGCATTGTCGCGCTGGTGAAGCCCGATCGACGGCTCGTCGAGCACATAAAGGACGCCGGTCAATCCGGAGCCGATCTGCGATGCCAGGCGGATGCGTTGGCTCTCGCCGCCCGAGAGCGTTCCCGACGCGCGCGACAACGAGAGATAGTCGAGCCCGACATTGTTGAGGAAGCGCAGCCGCGCGCGGATTTCCTTCAGGATACGTGCGGCGATCTCCTGCTGCTTGGACGTCAGATGCGGATCGAGATCGCGAAACCAGATGTCTGCCTGCCGGATCGACTGCGCGCACACTTCGCCGATGTGCAGATCTGCGATCTTCACCGCCAGCGCTTCCGGCTTCAGGCGGTAGCCGTGGCAGGCGTCGCAGGGACTGGTGTCCTGATAGCGTTCGAGTTCTTCGCGAATCCAGGAGGAATCGGTTTCCCTGAACCGGCGCTGCAGGTTGGGGAGGACCCCCTCGAAGGTCTTTTTCGTTTCGTAGCGCCGCAATCCGTCGTCGTAGATAAAGCGGATTTCATCCTCGCCCGAACCATTCAGGAGAATGTCGTGCGCGCGTTTGGGCAAGTCTTCCCACGGTTCGTTGAGCGAAAATTTGTAATGCCGCGCCAGCGCCTCGAGCGTCTGGAGATAATAGGGCGAGGTTGATTTGGACCAGGGTGCAATCGCGCCTTTTCGCAATGTGGCGCTCTCGTCCGGAACGACGAGTTGCGGATCGAAATAGAGCTGGGTGCCGAGCCCGTCGCAGACCGGGCAGGCGCCGTGCGGGTTGTTGAACGAGAACAGCCGCGGCTCGATTTCGGGAATGGTGAAGCCGGAGACCGGACAGGCGAATTTCGACGACATGAGCAGCCGCTTCGGCTCGCCGTTCTCTTTGACATCCGCGAATTCGGCGACGAGCAGCCCGTCGGCGAGTTTCAGTGCGGTCTCGATCGAATCGGGCAGGCGATTGCCGAGTTCGGGACGCACCGCGATACGGTCCACCACCACTTCGATGTCGTGCTTGAACTTCTTGTCGAGAGCGGGAACCTGGCCGAGTTCATGGAACTTCCCGTCCACCTTGACGCGCTGGAACCCCTTTTTCCGCAGATCGGCAAGTTCCTTGCGGTACTCGCCCTTGCGCCCGCGCACCATGGGCGCCAGCAGATAAAGCCGGCTGCCGGGCTCGAGCGCGAGAATGCGGTCGGCCATCTGGCTGACCGTCTGGCTTTCGATGGGAAGCCCGGTCGCGGGCGAGTAGGGCACACCGACCCGGGCGAAGAGCAGGCGCAGATAATCATAGATTTCGGTGACTGTGCCGACCGTCGAACGCGGGTTGCGCGAGGTCGTCTTCTGCTCGATGGAGATCGCTGGCGACAGCCCCTCGATGTGGTCCACATCGGGTTTTTGCATCAGCTCGAGGAACTGACGCGCGTAAGCCGACAGGCTTTCCACGTAGCGCCGCTGGCCTTCGGCATAGATCGTGTCGAAGGCGAGCGAGGACTTGCCTGATCCGGAGAGACCGGTGATGACGGTCAGCGTGTCGCGCGGAATTTCGACGTCGATGTTCTTGAGGTTGTGCTCGCGCGCGCCGCGTATGGAGATGTTCTTGAGCATTTTCCCTTTCGGTGCGGGGGCGCCTGCCTGCCGCGAGCCCGCCTCATATCGGTCGCGCGCCGGCAAAGTCCACCTTGGGATGACGTGGCAAAGGAGTTACGGGAAAACCAGGCGCGCCTCTGCAGAATCGAGGATGGAACGTAGCGGGAACATCGAGGATATTCAACTGCAGCATGCCCCACTCGCCGGATCACTGGCGAGACGGTAGAAACGTCGGAAATTGCAACCCGAGGCGCGCCGGTGTGCTCCTGTGGCAGGCCGAGAAACGGAGGGACGCTTGAATCGCCAAAGCGCCACCGCGGAGGCAAAATCCAGCGCGCCGAAGGTGCCTGGTGGCTTCTTGGCGCCTTGGCGCCTTGGCGTTTTGCCTTTGCGCCTTCCGCGTCTCCGCGTCCTTGCGCGCATCCCTGACCAGGGCGGGCGCCAGCATAAACCCATACACCCCGCCTATCGTCCCGAGATCGACGGTCTGCGCGCGCTGGCGATCCTGCCCGTGGTCTTCTTCCACTACGGCGTGCCGGGATTTCGCGGTGGCTTCGTCGGCGTGGACGTGTTCTTCGTCATTTCGGGCTACCTGATTGCCGGTCTGATCCAGAGCGAGATCGACCGCGGCACTTTCTCGCTCGCCCGGTTCTATGAAAGACGCGTGCGGCGCATCTTTCCGGCGCTTTTCGCCATGCTGACCCTGGTGTCGGTCGCCGCGCTCGTGTGGTTCTTCCCCGTCGATCTCGTGCGCTATGCCAGGAGCCTGTTTGCGACCGCGCTGTTCGGCGCCAACTTCGAATTCTGGCGCGAGGCCGGCTACTTCGACATTTTTGCAAACCAGAAGCCGCTTCTGCATCTGTGGTCCATTGCGGTCGAGGAGCAATTCTATCTGCTTTTTCCGGCGCTGCTCCTCCTGTTGCGCCGGGCCACACCGCGTTGGCGGATCGCCGCGATTTTGGGTGTGTTCGTCGCTTCGTTCGCACTGAGCGCTTGGGGTGTCACTGCAGCCAGTGTCGCGACCTTCTATTTGCTCCCGATGCGTGCATGGGAACTCATGACGGGGGCGCTGCTTGCGCTCGGGCTCGCGCCGAGCCCGCGATCGCGTGTCGTCGCGGAGATTCTCTCGGCCCTCGGACTTTGCCTGATCTCAGGCTCGGTTGCCCTGATCACTCCGCAGACACCGTTCCCGGGCCCCGCAGCGCTCGCGCCGTGCCTGGGTGCGGCGCTGGTCATCATTGCGGCCGATCCGGAAAAAACTGTCGTGGGCCGGCTTCTTGCCGTGCGCCCGCTCGTCTTCGTCGGCCTCGTCTCCTATTCGCTTTATCTGTGGCATTGGCCGCTCTACGTGTTTGCGACTTACGTCGATTTCCGCGCGCCGTCGGGATTGGCGAGCGCCGCGCTGATCGCGCTGTCCTTCGGGCTTGCGGTCCTCTCCTGGCGCTACGTCGAGCAGCCGTTCCGGCGCGGACGCTCGGGGTTGCGTCGCGCGCGCCCCGCGTTTGTCGCTGCCGTGCTGCTGATGGGTCTGACCGCTGCGTCGGCGGCATATGCTGCTTCCGCCGCTGGATTTCCGCAGCGCTTGCGTCCCGCGCTTCGCCGAATACTCGCCGAAGAGGACGACCACGAACCGCGCATCGCGCGCTGTTTCTTTCTCACCGCGCGCGACGTGCGCGATCACAGGCTCTGCCGCATCGGTGCGAAGACTCAGCGCCCGAGCTTTATCCTGTGGGGAGATTCTCACGCCGACGCGATCCTGCCTGCCGTGTCGCAGGCAGCCAGGAGTGCCGGCCGCACCGGCATATTTGCCGGTGGCGCCGCCTGTCCGCCGCTCATGGGCGTCACGACGCCGATGGCCGGCTGCCGCGCCTTCAACGATGCGGTGATGGCGCTCGCACGCAATTCCGGGATCCGCGAAGTGATTCTCGAATCCCGCTGGGCCAAATACGCCGAAGGCTCGCCTTATGGCGACGAACCCAAGGGCCACATCGCGCTCCTCGACGACGCCTGTCAGACGGATACGGGCGGCGACAATCACGCGGTATTCGGACGCGGAATTGCGCGCACCGTGGGCGAGCTCAGCAAGCTCGGGAAGAAGGTCGTCCTCGTCGCCTCCGTTCCCGAGATCGGATTTCCGGTGCCGGCCGTTCTCGCCCGCCGGGCACTCGCGAAGGAAACCGGAAAAATCGCGCCGCCGGTCAGGGATTATTTCCGGCGGCAGAAATATGTTCTGACGACCTTTGCCGGGCTTCAGAAGCAATACGGTGTCGAGGTCCTCTATCCCCACCGCATTCTCTGTGCGACCGGTACTTGCGAGATTGCGCGTCGCGGGATCCCGCTCTACCGCGACGGGCACCACCTGAGCGTTTTCGGCGCGCGCCAACTTTCACCGCTCATGGAAAAGGCATTTTGAGCGAGCGTTTGGCCGGAGGCCTATTGGAACGAAGCACGAACGATGATAAAGCGGGCCCGTTCTGTCCACAGGCCGGCGGGAGCCGCGCGATGGCGCGGGCACGGGCAGGGCGGCTAACGTCGGAAACCTTTGAAGATGCGGAGACGAACATGGCCGGCAGCGTGAACAAGGTCATTCTGGTGGGTAATCTGGGGCGCGATCCCGATGTCCGGCGCACCAATTCGGGCGATCCTGTGGTCAATCTCTCGCTCGCGACCTCCGAGAGCTGGCGCGACAAGACGAGCGGGGAACGCAAGGAAAAGACCGAATGGCACCGGGTGGTGATCTTCAACGAGAACATCGCGAAGGTGGCGGAGCAGTATCTGCGGAAGGGCGCCAAGATCTACGTGGAAGGGCAGCTCCAGACACGCAAGTTCACCGACAAGGACGGCGCGGAGCGCTATTCGACCGAAGTGGTGCTGTCGCGGTTCCGCGGCGAGCTCGCCATGCTGGACAGCCGCGGCGACAATACCGGCGCGACCCCGCGCAGCAGCTCGTCGACCGAACCTCCGGCGAGCTTCGACCGCAGCGAGATGGACGACGAAATACCGTTCTGAGGACGGCATTTTTTGCGTCCTTTGGCGATCGCCCCGGCGTCATTTTCGCTGGCAATGCTGCGCTGCGGAATGCTAGGTTTTCCTCCCACCTTCGGGCCAGCCCGCGCGGCCTGATAACGGTCCCTTGAGGAGCGAAAATTGAGCGACATCGCGGCTCCAGCCGGCCCGCCGGGCGCAGGCATCAGCCACATTGCCATCGAGGACGAGCTGAAGCGCTCCTACCTCGATTACGCGATGAGCGTGATCGTGGCGCGCGCGCTCCCCGATGCGCGCGACGGGCTCAAGCCGGTGCACCGGCGCATCCTCTTCTCGATGCACGAGAACGGCTACGACTGGAACAAGCCCTACCGCAAATCGGCGCGCGTGGTGGGCGACGTCATCGGCAAATATCACCCGCACGGCGAACTGGCCGTGTACGATGCGCTGGTGCGGATGGCACAGGACTTTTCGCTGCGCGCGCCGCTCATCGACGGGCAGGGCAATTTCGGTTCGGTGGATGGCGATCCGCCCGCGGCGATGCGCTACACCGAAGTCCGGCGCTCCCGGCTCGCACATGCGCTGACCGAAGATCTCGAAAAAGACACGGTCGCCTTCCAGGACAATTACGATGCGTCGGAACGCGAGCCGGTTGTTCTTCCCGCGCGCTTTCCCAATCTTCTCGCCAATGGCGGCAGCGGCATCGCGGTCGGCATGGCAACGAACGTGCCCCCTCACAATCTCGGCGAAATCATCGATGCCTGCCTCGCGTTCCTCGACGAACCTGACATCAGCCTCGAAGCGCTGACCGAAATCGTGCCCGGACCGGACTTCCCCACCGGCGCGCTCATCATCGGCAGGCAGGCGGCGCGCGGCGCGCTCGCGCGCGGCCGCGGCCCCGTGCTGATGCGCGCGAAGGTCCATATCGAGGAGTTGCGCAAGGACCGCGAGGCGATCATCGTCACCGCCATCCCCTATCAGGTGAACAAGGCGACAATGATCGAGCGCATCGCCGAGATGGTGCGCGAGAAGCGTGTCGAAGGCATCGCGGAGTTGCGCGACGAAAGCGACCGACACGGCATGCGTGTCGTCATCGAGCTGCGCCGCGACGCGTCCTCGGACGTGGTGCTCAATCAGCTCTATCGTCATTCGCAGCTGCAGACGAGCTTCAACGTCAACATGCTCGCGCTCAATGGCGGTCGCCCCGAGCTGATGAATCTGAAGGCCCTGATCGCGGCGTTCCTGCACTTTCGGGAAGAGGTCATTACGCGGCGTACCCGGCACGACCTCGGCAAGGCGCGCGATCGCGGTCATGTGCTGGTCGGGCTTGCCATCGCGGTCGCCAACATCGACGACGTCATTGCGCTGATCCGCGGCGCGGCCGACGCGGCGACGGCCAAGACGCAGCTGATGGAGCGCGCGTGGCCCGCCCGGGACGTGGCGCCTCTCGTCGCGCTGATCGCCGATCCGCGGCACATCGTTCAGGAGGATGGCACTATCCGCCTCACGGAGGAGCAGGCGAAAGCCATTCTCGAAATTCGTCTGCAGCGGTTGACTGCGCTCGGCCGCGACGAAATCGCCGACGAAGTGATGAAACTCGGAGAAACCATCAAGGATCTTCTCGATATTCTGCGCAGCAGGCCGCGCGTTCTCGGCATCATCCGCAGCGATCTCGAAGAGATAAAGCGGGAGTTCGCCACGCCGCGCCTGACCGAACTCGTCGACGCGGAGATCGAAGTCGAAGATGAAGCGCTGATCGAGCGCGAGGACGTGGCGGTCACCGTTACCCATGCCGGCTACATCAAGCGCACACCGCTCGCGGAATATCGCGTGCAGGGGCGCGGCGGCAAAGGCCGCACCGGCATGGCGACGCGCGAAGAGGATTTCGTGACGTACCTGTTCGCCGCCTCGACGCACGCGCCGTTGCTCTTCTTCTCCTCGACGGGCATGGCTTACCGGCTCAAGGTGTGGCGTCTGCCCGAGGCGCGCATCCAGGGCCGCGGCAAGGCAATGGTGAATCTGCTGCCGCTCTCCGAAGGCGAACGAATCGCAACGGTACTCCCGCTGCCCGAAGACGAAGCGCAGTGGGAAAAGCTCAACGTGGTCTTCGCCACGAAATCGGGCGATGTGCGCCGCAACGAGCTGTCGGATTTCAACCACGTGCGCGCCAACGGCAAGATCGCGATGAAGCTCGATGCGGGTGACGGCATCGTGGGCGTGCAAACCTGCACGGACCGCGACGATCTCCTGCTCACCACGCGCGGCGGAAAGTGCATCCGTTTTGCCCTCTCGGATCTGCGCATCTTCAAGGGCCGACAATCAACCGGCGTTAGGGGCATCCGGCTCGCGCCCGGAGACGAAATCGTGAGTCTCTCGCTGCTTGGCCATGTCGACGCGACATCCGCCGAGACGCGCGCCTATCTGAAGCAGGCGGCGGTGATCCGCCGCGCCGTCACCGGCGAAGACCCCGAGGAGACACCGGCCGACGAACCCGAGGAGAATGGAAACGGCGAGGAGGCGATTCTAACGGCCGAGCGCTATGCACAACTCGCCGCGGCCGAGCAGTTCGTGCTTACCGTCTCGGCCAACGGGCTCGGTAAACGAACGAGTTCGTACGAGTATCGCGAACAGGGCCGCGGGGGATCCGGAAACGCGGCGATGGACATGACGCGCAAGAACACGGCCATCGTTGCTGCGTTCCCGGTGGAGGAGAGCGACGATATCATGCTCATCACCGATCAGGGCCAGACGATCCGAAGTCCGGTGGCGAGCGTGCGTATCGCCGGACGGGCGACCCAGGGCGTGACGCTGTTCCGGCTCGAGACCGGCGAGCGCGTGGTTTCGGTCGAGCGGATCGAGGAAAATTCGGAAGACGCGGGAGACTAGGCGAATGGGCGGACGGCATATCGGCCTCTATCCGGGCACGTTCGATCCGGTGACGCTCGGCCATCTCGATATCGTCGAGCGGGCGGTGAAGCTCGTCGATCATCTGGTGATCGGCGTCGCCACCAATCCGTCGAAAACGCCCATGTTCACGCTCGACGAGCGCGTGGCGATGGTGAAGAGCGAGACGGCGCCGCTCGGCGGCAACGGGCGCGCCAGCATCAGCGTCGAGATCTTCGACTGTCTGCTCATGCAGTTCGCGGAGAAGGTCGGCGCTGCGGTGATCGTGCGCGGGCTCCGGGCCGTTTCCGATTTCGAGTACGAGTTTCAGATGGTTGGCATGAACCAGCGGCTGAATCCCGAGATCGAGACCGTGTTTTTGATGGCCGACCCGCGCCATCAGGCGATCGCCTCGAAACTCGTGAAGGAAATCGCGGTGCTGGGAGGCAACGTTGCACCCTTTACCACCCCTCAAGTAGCGCGGCTGCTCGCGGAGCGCGCGAAATCGAGAAAGGCCTGACATGACGTCCGATGCGGAAAACACGCTGACGCTGACACTGAAAACCGGTGACGTCACCATCGCGCTCCGGTCCGATCTTGCGCCCACGCACGTCGCGCGCATCAAGGAGCTGGCGCGCCAGGGATTTTATGACGGCGTGGCGTTCCACCGCGTCATTCCCGGCTTCATGGCGCAGACCGGCGATCCTACCGGCACCGGTTCGGGCGGCTCGAAGCTGGCTGACCTGAAGGCCGAATTCTCGTCCGAGCGGCACGTGCGCGGTACGGTTTCCATGGCGCGCACCTCCGATCCCAACAGCGCCAACTGCCAGTTCTTCATCTGCTTCGCCGATGCGCCCTGGCTTGATCGTCAGTACACGGTCTGGGGGCAGGTCACGGGCGGCATGGAGCACGTCGACGCGGTCAAGAAGGGCGGCGAGCGCAACAACGGCGCGATCGCCGGCGAACCGGATCGCGTCCTGAAAGCGCGCGTGGGCGGGGCCGGCTGACGACGGGATTACCTGCTGGAGTAGCGCTGGGTCGCGCCGCACGCGAACCGGCGTGCGACAAACTAATTTGCCGTTGAGCATTCTTCCAGACGGGGAGCGCCGCGATTGATGCAATCGGCAACATTATTTGTCGGCGCGATGATTGTCCCGGTCACGCGCGTTTCCTAGAACGCACTCATAATCCGGAGCAGCGCGACATGGCGTCACTTCCCTTCATCGACCTCCAGGCGCAGCGGAAAAAGCTGGGCGCGACCCTGGAGCGGGCGATTGCCGAAGCGGTGGAGGGCGGGCAATGGATCATGGGGCCGCAGGTGCGCGCTCTGGAAGAACAGCTCGCGCAATTCGCCGGCGTGAAGCACGCCGTGTCCTGCGCCAATGGTACGGATGCGCTGCTGCTCGTGCTGAAAGCGTGGGAGATCGGCCCCGGCGATGCGGTGTTCGTTCCGGGCTTCACGTTTGCGGCCTCGGCAGAAGTGGTCGCACTCACCGGCGCCACGCCGGTGTTCGTGGACGTGCTTGAAGACACGTTCAACATGGCACCGGCGAATGTGGAAGCCGCCATAGCAATGGTGAAGCGCGAAGGTCGGTTGCATCCGCGCGTCGTGATGCCGGTCGACCTGTTCGGGCAGGCCGCGGATTATCGCGCGCTCGAGCCGATCGCGCGGCGCGAAAATCTGCTGATGCTGTGCGACACCGCGCAGGCGTTCGGCGCCACGCTCGACGGCCGGCGCACCGCCGCGATCGGCGATGCCGCCGCGACGAGCTTTTTTCCGGCAAAGCCGCTCGGCTGTTATGGCGATGGCGGTTGCAGCTTCACCGACGATGACGGGCTCGCCGATCTGTTGCGCTCGCTGCGCATCCACGGTCAGGGACGCGACAAATACGAGAACGTCCGCATCGGCCTGAATTCGCGGCTCGACACCATCCAGGCAGCCATCCTGATCGAGAAGCTGAAAATTTTTCCCGAAGAGATCGAGATGCGCGAACGCGTCGCACGTCGCTATTCGGCCGCTTTCGCGCGCTCTAACCGCGTGCGCGCGCCGCAGGTCATCGACGGCGCGAAATCCGTCTGGGCGCAATACACGATCCAGGTGCCGGAGCGCGACCGCGTGCAGGACGACCTGAAAGCCAAAGGGATTCCGACGCAGGTCTATTACCATACGCCGCTTTCGGCGCAGCGAGGCTACAGCAAATATCCGTCCGCGCCGCTGCCGGTCGGCGAGGCGCTGGGGCGCACGGTGCTCAGCCTTCCAATGCACCCCTACCTCGACGAAGCGACGCAGGACCTTATCGTCGAGGCGGTTCTCGAAAGCGTCGCCCGCGCCCATTGAGCGCGCTCCGCCGATGGATGTCTCGCTGTTCGACTACGATCTGCCGGAAGAGCGCATCGCGCTTCGGCCCGCACAACCGCGCGACACCGCCCGCATGCTGGTGGTGGGCGAGGACGGCGCGTTCGCACATACGCAGGTGCGCGACCTGCCGGAATTCCTGCGGGCCGGGGATCACCTCGTTGCGAACAACAGCAAGGTGATTGCGGCGCGGCTGCGCGCGCGCAAAGAACCGGGCGGTCCCGCGGTCGAACTTCTTCTCCACAGGCGCATCGCGCCCGAGCGCTTTCTCGCGCTCGCGCGACCGGCGCGAAAATTGTCGCCCGGAGTCGAACTGGTCATGTCGCCGGGCTTCACGGCGCGCGTGACGCGGAGGAACGAGGCCGGCGAAGTGGAAGTTGCGTTCGGACTCGCCGGTGCGGCGCTCGATGCGGCGATCGCACGGTTCGGCGAAATCCCGCTGCCGCCCTACATCGCGCGGCGCCGTCCGGCCGACGCGCGCGACACGCTGGACTATCAGACGGTTTTTGCGGTTCGGGAAGGTTCGGCCGCCGCGCCGACCGCCGGCCTGCATTTCACGCCGGATCTGCTTGCGCGGCTCGATGCGGCCGGTGTCCGTCGCACGGAGGTCACGCTGCATGTCGGCCCCGGCACCTTTCTGCCGGTGAATACCACCGATACCGCAGACCACCGCATGCACTCCGAATGGATCAGCCTTGCGCCGGAAACCGCCGCAAGGGTCAATGCAACGCGCAAGAGCGGCGCGCGAACCGTCGCCGTCGGCACCACGTCGTTGCGCACGCTGGAAACGGCCGCCGACGTGAATGGCCAGGTCCGCGCCTTTGAAGGCGACACGGATCTTTTCATCGTTCCGGGTTATCGCTTTCGGGCGGTGGACGTGCTGCTCACCAACTTCCATCTGCCGCGCTCGACGCTTTTCATGCTGGTCTGCGCGTTTGCGGGCACCGACACGATGAAGCGCGCCTATGCGGAAGCGATCGCCGCCGGCTACCGCTTCTATTCCTATGGCGACGCCTGCCTGTTATTCCGACGGCGCGGATGAGCGGATTTCGTTTCGAACTGCACGCGCGCTTTGGCGGCGCACGAACCGGCGCGCTGCATACGCCGCGGGGAGATGTCGCGACACCCGCCTTCATGCCCGTAGGGACGGCTGCGAGCGTCAAGGCGATGCTGCCGGATTCCGTGCGCGCGACGGGCGCCGATATCGTACTCGCCAACACCTATCACCTGATGCTGAGGCCCGGCGCCGAACGCATCGCCGTACTCGGCGGTCTGCACCGTTTCATGGGCTGGGAGCGGCCTATCCTCACCGATTCCGGCGGCTACCAGGTGATGTCGCTCGCGATGCTCAGAAAGATAACGGAAGACGGCGTCGCCTTCCGCTCGCACATCGATGGGGCCGAGGAATTCCTCTCGCCCGAACGTGCCATGGACATCCAGCGCCAGCTCGGCTCCGACATCCAGATGGTGTTCGACGAATGTCCGGCGTGGCCGGCGAGCGAAGCCGAAATCGAATCTTCGCTAGCGCTGACGCTCGCCTGGGCAAAGCGCAGCAAAATCGCCTTCGGCGACCAGGAAGGCCGCGCCTGTTTCGGCATCGTGCAGGGCGGCACGTTCGCGCACCTGCGACGGCGCGCGGCGGAAGAACTGATTGCAATCGGCTTCGATGGTTATGCGGTCGGCGGTCTCGCCGTCGGCGAGGGGCAGTCTGCGATGTTCGACACGCTCGACGCGACGGTGCCGCATCTGCCGGCCGATCGCCCGCGCTATCTGATGGGTGTGGGCAAGCCGGCCGATATCGCGGGCGCGGTGCAGCGCGGCATCGACATGTTCGATTGCGTGCTGCCCACGCGCTCGGGCCGCAACGGCCAGGCGTTCACGCGCGAGGGCGCGCTCAATCTGCGCAACGCCCGCTTTGCCGACGACGCGGCGCCGCTCGAGGCCGACTGTCCGTGCCCCGCCTGCCGGAAATTTTCGCGCGCCTATCTGCATCATGTCGTGAAGAGCCGCGAGATCATCGCCAGCATGCTCGTTACCTGGCACAATCTCGTCCATTACCAACGGCTGATGGAACGTCTGCGCCGCGCGATCGACGATGGTACACTGGCGGAGGTGGTGGCGGGAATTGCGGCGGCAGAGGCAGCTGGCTGAATCGCAGCCGCACTCCCCACCCTGGCGGGTACCGCGCGCCGTGTTGACCGTCGGCGGGACCGCCCCTATGGTCCGCCGCCCTTGGCCGAGCCCGTAGCTCAGGGGTAGAGCATCTGACTTTTAATCAGAGGGTCGATGGTTCGATACCATCCGGGCTCACCAAATTTTGCAGCGACGGCCCTCTACTTTCCTGTTCGCATTGAGTACGGAGCGCGAGCGTGACGCTTCTCTCCGCCTTCGGACTGTTTGCCGTGACGGGAATGCTCGCGACCTACGCCCTGGAGGAGCGCAGCCGCTGGTTCACGCTGTGTTTCGCAGCGTTCTGCGTGCTCGGGTGTGCCTACGGGTTCCTGCAGGGCGCATGGCCGTTCGGCCTCGTAGAAGGCGTCTGGGCGCTCGTGGCGCTGCGCAAGTGGTGGGCGCGCATTGCTTGACGGCGCGGATTATTTCCATATATCTTGAAATATGGAATCAGCAGAGGCGGTCGCACGCCTTTCCGCGCTCGCCCAGGACTCGCGGCTGGCGGTGTTTCGCCTGCTCGTGAAGGCAGGGCCCGAAGGCAGGGCGGCCGGCGATATCGCGCGAAAGCTCTTTGTGCCCGCGAACACCATGTCGGCACAGCTGCTCGTGCTCTCCAACGCCGGCCTTATCCGCGCGCGGCGCGAGGGGCGCTCGATCATCTATGCGATCGCGTTCGATGCAGTCCGCGAGCTGCTTGTTTTTCTCACGAAGGACTGCTGCGGCGGCCGTGCCGAAATGTGCGCGCCGCTCGCAAGTCTTGTCTGCTGCAAACCGAAGCCGGGAGAATCTCATGAAGCGCCTGCACGTGCACGTCACCGTCGATGATCTGGAACGATCGATCGCCTTCTATTCCGCGCTCTTTGCGGCACGGCCGACCGTCGCGAAAGCGGACTTCGCCAAGTGGATGCTCGACGATCCGAAGGTGAACTTCGCCATCTCCGCGCGCGGTGGGCGTGCGCCGGGCGTGGACCATCTTGGCATCCAGGTCGAGGCCGATGGCGAATTGCGCGAGCTGGCCGGCAGACTGAGAAACGCCGGTGAGGCGACGCGCGACCAGGAAGCGGCCATCTGTTGTTACGCGCAATCGAACAAGTCGTGGGTCAACGATCCGTCCGGACTGCGCTGGGAGACGTTCTTCACCTTCGGGGAAACGACCGTTTACGGCGAAGACGAACCGGTATCGCCGGCGGGAACTCGATCGGCCTGCTGCTCGGCAGTCGCGCCGAAAGGAGAAGCCTGCTGCACACCGGCTACGGCGTGAGCCATGCGGCCCTGCAATGGGTCGTTCATGTGCACGGGCAATTCGGCGCGTTCCATTCTGGGCGAAGCGATCCTGAACCGAATCGGCACCGGAAGATTCGTTGATTCCGCGCGCAACATAGGACCGGGATAACCCCCGCGCCGTTCAGCCCCGCGCCTCTCGCGGGGTCTCCAGTGGATGCGGCTTATCGGGGCGGTCGTGCGGGCGTTGCATTCTCTCCAGGAGTTCGTCCAATTCTTCGCCCACAAGCACAATGATTGCGGAGATCCAGATCCAGGTCATGAAGCCGATCACCGCGCCCAGCGAACCGTAAGTTTTGTTATAGGTCCCGAAATTTGCGGCATACCACGAGAAGCCCATCGAGGCGCCGAGCCAGACGAACGAGGCAAGGGCGCTTCCCCAGCTGATCCAGCGCCAGGGAATGTCGTTGCGGCTTGGGCCGAAGCGATAAACGAGCGCAATGGCGAGCGCGATGCACACCCAGATCACGGGCCAGCGGGCGATGTCGACGAGATTTTGCGGCAGGCTCCAGCCAAGGCTTTTGAGGAACTCCGGGACGGCAAGCACGACCGCCACTGCGACGAACGCCACGACCAGACCTCCCGCCGCAAAGGCGAGCGAAGTCGCGTTGAGGCGGATGAAGCTTCGCTTTTCCTGTTCCCGAAGCACGATGTTGAGCGCGTCGAACATCGCCTTGACGCCCGAGTTCGCGCTCCACAGGGAAATCAGAATGCCGCCGAGCGCAGCGAGCCCGAGCGTGTGATGGCTGTTGGAAGCGACGCGACGAATCTGGGCGGTGACAATCTCAATGGCGCCTCCCGGCAGAATGGCACCCATCGAGGCGATGTCGTCGTGAAAGGTTTTGGCATCCGCAAAGATTCCGTAGATCGAAACGAGCACAGCGATGGCAGGGAAAATCGCCAGAAGTGCATAGAAGGTCACGCCTGCCGAGATGGCCAGCACACGGTCCTGCGAAATCCGGCGATAAAGCGCTTTCAGGAACTGGCGTGCGCCCACCGTTTTCCCTCGCCTGGCTCTGGCACGCTCCGCATCGCGAGCGGTACAGCATACGAAACCGCCGCCAATTCCAACCCCGAACGCTCCGGCGCTATTTGCCCGTGTCGCGGCGAGTTCGGGATTTGCGCTTGCCCGATTTTCGCTTGCTCGTCTTGCGACCCTTCTTGCGCGGCACTTTCTTTCCTTTCTTCCGCGCTTCCGAAAGTCCGATCGCGATCGCCTGCTTGCGGGTTTTGACCTTGCCGCCCCGACCGCCCTTGCCACGTCGCAGCGTTCCCTTCTTGCGCCGTTTCATGGCACGTTCGACATCCTTGCCCGAGCTCCGCGAATATCTTGCCATGCCGTTCTCCGTCCTCTCGGCTGCAGCGCGCGCCAGGGGCACGCTTCGGTTCTGCACCGATGGGAACCGTGGGACAGCAGGCGAGGTTCCGGGCTGGCGTCGCGCCGCGGAACGGTTGGCGAACGCCGTCCTTCCGTTGTAAGCCCTTGTAGGGTTCTGCCCTATTGCATTTTTGCCCCCCCGCGGCGAAGCAGCAGCGGGCCGCGGACCGCGACCCGAGAGGAGCTGTTGCTTGCCTCGCAAGGGGTTTAGCGGTTAACTCGCCGGGCTCCTGCTTCGGCTTCGGACGGGCGGAAGGAGCGAGAGGGATGTTTTGCGACTTCGCGACGGCCGGAGCGAGGGCGGGCGGGACAGCGGCAGAACGACCCTCGGCAGGCGAGGGAATGATCAGCGGGGCTATGCGCCCGAAGGGTTACGTGTTCACGGCGGGATCTTTCCTGGTGCGGACGCACAAAACGGGCCCGGGCCTGGTTGTGGCGCTGCGGACGGCAGCGGCCTCTCGAGGCCGGAAGGCGCCGTGCGGGAAGCCCCCTTTGCGCGGGACGGTGCGTGAACGGTCGCCGGGCTTCGAGGATAATGATCGATGAGCGGCACGCGGAGCCTTGACGATTACATCATGCGCCGGGTGCGGATTGCGGGCGGCAGTCTGCTCACCCGCGGCTCGGTCGAGGACAATCTCGAAGCATTGAAGAAAGTCTATTTTCAGCCTCTCGACGGATTGCAGGCTGCAGTGAAGGCTCGTGCCGGCCGGTTCGTGAGTTTTGCCAATTACGACTATCTCGGCCTCGGCGAAGACCCGCGCGTGCGGCGGGCGGCGGCTGACGCGGCGTTGTCGCTTGGTGTCGGCGCGGAAGCTTCGCGCCTTGTGGGCGGCAGCCGGAGCGTTCACGACCGCCTCGAACGGGAAATCGCCGATTTTCTCGGCGTCGAGGATTCCGTAACACTGGTCAGCGGCTGGATGACGAACGCGTCGCTCCTCGGCTATCTGCTCACGCGCAGCGACCTGATCGTCGTGGACGAACTCGCCCACAACAGCATCGTGGTCGGCGCGGACGTGAGCCACGCGAAGGTGCTGAGCTTCAACCACGGGAATTTCGACCATCTCGATGCGCTTCTCGCCGAGCATCGGCCGCGCGCGAAGCGGGCGCTGATCGTCGTCGAAGGCCTCTACAGCATGGACGGCGATATGCCGGATCTGAGGCGCGTGCTCGATCTCAAGCACAAGCACAATGCCTGGCTGATGGTCGACGAAGCCCATTCCATCGGCGTGCTCGGCGCGCGCGGACGCGGCATCACAGAGCATTTCGGAATCGATCCCCGCGAAATAGATTTCATCATCGGCACGCTGTCGAAGACGTTCGCCTCGAGCGGCGGTTTCATCGCGGGCCGCAAGCTCGTCATCGAATGGCTGCGCTTCACGCTGCCCGCAAGCATGTTCAGCGTCGGCCTGTCGCCCGTCATCGCGGCGGCGGTCCGCGAAGGGCTGTCGATCCTGCGCAGTGAGCCCTGGCGGACGGCTCGGGTGCAGGACAATTCCCGCTTCTTCCTCGAGGAGGCGCGCGCACGCGATCTGAATGTCGGCGACGCAGTCGGGGCGGGCGTAATTTCGGTCCAGTTCCCGAGTCACGAGGTCTGCATGTACGCCGCCGAAACGTTGCTCAAGGCCGGTTATTACGCGCCGCCCATTCCGATTTTGGCCGTTCCGAAGAACAAGCCCCGTATCCGCTTCTTCATCTCTGCGAGCCACGCCCAGGCCGATATCGTGGGCGTACTCGATGTGCTCGCAAGTGCCATGCCCGCCGCCGCCCACCGTGCCGAACCCGCGGCTTCGCTCGAACTGCGCCCGGCCACTTGACCGGACATCGTGCGTTCGGCGTTGCAGGTGACGAGTCCGTGCGCGGAGAAAAACCGGCCATGGCGATAGAAGCCGTCCGCATCCGGCGCGAAGGCGACCCGCTCTTCGGCATGTTCCGCCGCATCTGGAGGCACCGCCACCTCGCGGGGCTGCTGGTGGCGCGCAATGTGGAGACGAGCTTCCGCGGCTCGTTTCTGGGGAAACTGTGGACGGCGCTGGTGCCGCTCCTGCGGCTCGCAGTCTATACGACAGTGCTCGGCTTCATCCTGAAAGTGCGCTGGCCGGGGCACCACAATTCGCCGCTCGAGACGGCGCTGCTCTATTTCGTGGGCCTGACCTTCTACGACTTCTTCATGGAATCGGTGAGCTCTGCGCCTGCGCTGATGCCCGACAACGTGAATTTCGTGAAGAAAGTCGTGTTTCCGCTCGAAATCCTCCCGTTCGCGTCGCTGGGCGCCTCGCTCGTGCGCCTTTGCGTCACGAGCGCGATCCTCCTTGCCTTCTTTCTCGCCATCCGCGGAATCCCGCCGCTCGCTACGCTCGCGGTACCGCTTGTGATCGCGCCGTTCGCGCTACTTGTGCTCGGCGCGGTGTGGTTCCTCTCGGCGTTCGGCGCCTATGTCCGCGACCTGCGGCAACTCATGGGCGTGCTCGCACTCGTGATGATGTATCTGAGCCCCATATTCTTTCCGCTGGCGCTGGTACCGGCGCGCGCGCGGGCCTTCTTTTATGCCAATCCGCTGGCATTTCCGATTGAGTCGACGCGCGCTGCGCTGTTTTCGGGCCAGTGGCCGTACTGGCCGGGACTTGCGGCATATGCGGTTATCGCGCTGCTCTTCGCTGCTGCGGGCTACCGCTGGTTCCTGCGCGTGAAACCGGGTTTCGCCGATGTCATCTGAGCCGGTCGTCGAAGCACGGGGACTGGGCAAGGCCTACCCGATCTATCGCCGGCCCGAGGATCGCCTCAAACAACTCCTGTGGGGCCACAGGCGGCGCTTCTACGAGGAATTCTGGGCCGTCAGAGGCGTCGACCTTGCGATTGCGTGCGGCGAAACGGTTGGCATCATCGGCCGCAACGGCTCCGGAAAGTCGACGCTGCTGCAGATGATCTGCGGCACGCTGACGCCGAGCGTGGGCGCGGTGCGCGTGCGGGGCCGCGTCGCCGCTATGCTCGAGCTCGGGTCGGGGTTCAATCCCGAATTTACCGGCCGTGAAAACGTCCGCATGGGTGCGGCGGTGCTGGGCCTCGGCCACGAAGAAATCGACGCACGCTTTCCGGCGATCGCAGCCTTTGCCGATATCGGCGCCTTCATGGATCAACCGATCAAGCGCTACTCGAGCGGGATGCACGCGCGGCTCGCCTTCGCGGTGTGCGCGAACGTCGATGCGGACGTGCTGATCGTCGACGAAGTCCTGTCGGTGGGCGATGCCGCATTTCAGCAGAAATGCATGCGTTTTCTGAACCGGTTTCGTACTCATGGCACGCTGCTCTTCGTCTCTCACGACGGTGGGTCTATCGTGAAGCTCTGCGACCGTGCACTCTGGCTCGACCATGGCGAGGTGCGCGGTCTTGGGCCGGCAAAGGAAATGTGCCGGCTCTATCTCGCAGCCCAGGCGGAGGAGACGGCAGGCGCCGAGACTTTCCAACTGGGCGGGCGCAGCGCACTCCGCGCTCGAGCCGCGCCCGTCACTCCCGCGATGGCCTTGCCGGAGTTCGTCGACTCGGAACCGGCTGTCGCAGACGAACTGGTCTTCGATCTCGAGGATGCAGCGGTTCCCGGTAGAGGTGTCGAAATCGAATTGGTCGGAATCTTCGATCGGGAGGGCAGGAAATACCACGTTGCGAGCGGGGGCGAACCGGTCGAGCTGCGCGTATCCTGCCGGGCGATGCGAGATATCGCGCATGCGGCTATTGCTTTCGTGGTGCGCGACCGGCTGGGACAGATTCTGTTTTCGGACGACACCCAGACCGGATACCGGGGGGATCCATACGCGATGCCGACCGGTCAGGCATTCACCGCGAAATTCCGCTTCCTGCTGCCATACCTCGCGAGCGGCGCCTACGCGATCGAGGCTTTCGTGTTCGAACGCGAAGGTGACGAATTCGTGCTGCTGGAACGGCGGCTCGACAAGGAATTCGTGTACATCCAGTCCGTTCACCCATCGAACGGCATAGCGAATGTCGCCATGCGCGCCGTATCGCTCGACCTGTCGGACGGTTCCGAACAGGAACATACCGCAAGCTCGTGTGACTTCGCGGATTTGCAGCGCGCCATGGGAGCCGGAAGATGACGGGCGGAGTCGTTTCGATTTCCGCGCAGGAACTCGGAAAGGCGTACTTCCTGTATCCGCAGGGCGGTGACTGGCTCAGTCAGTTCTGTCGGGGCAAACGACGCAGTTCATTCCAGGAGTTCTGGGCGCTCAAAAACGTCACGCTGGAATTGCGCCGCGGAGAAGCGTTGGGCGTAATCGGCGAGAATGGTGCGGGAAAGTCCACTTTGCTGCGGCTCCTGTGCGGCACCGTGCGCCCGACGACGGGGCACGTCCAGGTGAGCGGGCGGTTGGCGGCGCTGCTCGAACTCGGCGCCGGATTCAATCCGCGCTTCACCGGGCGTGAAAACGTGTGGCTCAATGCGGCAGTGCTGGGCCTGTCCAAAGCCGAGATTGCAGCCCGGTTCGACGCGATCGCGGACTTTGCCGGAATTGGCGAATTCATCGATCTTCCGGTGAAATTGTACTCAAGCGGCATGCGGGCGCGGCTTGCGTTCGCCGTGAGTGCGCATGTGGACGCCGACATCCTGATCGTCGATGAGGTCCTGTCTGTGGGCGATGCGGCGTTCGCGCAGAAATGCGCGCTCTACATGGAAGCGTTCCGTGCTCGCGGAACCTTGCTGTTTGTGTCCCACAACAGCGGTCTCGTGGCAAAGCTGTGCGACCGCGCCCTTTGGCTCGAGCACGGGGAGCCTCGCGAATTGGGCGCCGCCCCGGAAGTTTGTGCAAATTACATCACCAGCTTGGCCGAACGGACGGAAGCGCAGGATCGACGCGAACGGGCACCCCCGGCGCGAGCATGGGAGGCGGTACCGTCGCCGCCTCTCGTCAGGGACAAACGGACCTTTACCACAAATCGAATCGAGGTTTCGGCCCTCAATCCCGATGCACCCTGGCATGGTCACGGAGGAGCGAGAATTGTCGACGCATATTTGCGTGACGCCAGGGGGGCGCGCCTGAGCCAGATCGAGGGCGGCAATGAGGTGGACCTGCGCGTCGTTTGCGTGGCCGACAGGGAACTGGCGCGGCCCATCGTGGGCTTTATTCTTCGCGACCGCCTCGGCCAAAACGTTTTTGGCGACAGCACGTACCTGGCCTGTCGCGGTCGCTCCCCCGTCTTTCGGGAAAACGAGACGTTCGTCGCAGGATTCCGATTCCAGCTGCCATTCCTCGCGCGCGGCGAATACACGCTGACCCTCGCGATTACCGATGGCACCCAGGACAGTCACGTGCATATTCACTGGGTTGAGGACGCCGTCGCACTGACAGCGCGGCAGGGACCGGTCCGGCGCGGAATTATCGGCGTTCCGGCAAGCGATGTTCATATCGAGACTGCAGCGTCTGCCTGAACGAACCTGTGTTTTCGATCAGCAGAACCTTCTTGACCCAACGGGGTCGTCCGAATGGCACATCCCAAAGCGTGCGGCGATTGGAAAAGGAAAAAACTTCCCGCGCGTCCAGGTGGAATGGATTCAGTCGCACATCCAGGTAACGAAATCCGCCGTCGGCAATCGGCAGGTTTTCGGTCACTCCGAAGGGGTTGACGCAGTTCGTTATCAGCGCGAACCGGAAATTGGCGAGAACCGGAAGAAAGTCGAGGATGGCTCGGTCGGACCAGTGCTGCAGCACGTCCTTTATGATCAGGAGATCGGCAGCCGGGAGATCGAAAGGTGGCGCTCCGACCTCATGAAAGGAGATTTGCGATGTTTGATAACGGCTGCGGTTGGCGGAGATCACGGAACCCACGACATCGTATCCGAGATACGTTGTTCGGCTCCAGTCGACGAACCGCGAGAACTGCCAATCGCCGCAACCAAAATCCACGACGCTCGAGATGCTGTGGCGTCGAAGGAATTTCTGAAGAAATGCCACGTACGGGCGGGTATGAGTGGGGAGCGAACCTTCTCCCGACCCATGTGCCCAATCGTTATTCGCGTAAATGCGTTCGAAAATATGCTTCATTGCCGTTGAATATCGGCTGCCGGTGACGTTGCCCCCAACTTTCATCCAGCGGCAACTTGAGTCTGGCGGCTGATTTTCTCCATCTGGTCTGGCGAAGCAATGGGCCAAGGCGCGTGGCCCCCCAAGAGCCTTGGCGGCTTGGCCCA
>JBOHKH010000019.1:0-58867 GCA_050728995.1 Rhizomicrobium sp.
AATGGGCCAAGCCGCCAAGGCTCTTGGGGGGCCACGCGCCTTGGCCCATTGCTTCGCCAGACCAGATGGAGAAAATCAGCCGCCAGACTCAAGTTGCCGCTGGATGAAAGTTGGGGGCAACGTCACGCCCAACCCAATGGTCCACAAGCTGGGACCGCCAACCCTAGCTCGGAATTGCCATGAGCGAGTCCACCCCGATCTGCTCGGAATTGCGCGGCCGGTGGCGGCAAGGTCAGGTAATCTCAATTCCGTTTTACGAGAACGAGAAGTGCGTCGTCGGTCAGATGCGTTCTGGCGGAATGGGCTCGGTCTTTCAATTGATTCCGCTGTCTCCCCTCAAACGTGTCCTCGCCCTCAAAACGTATCGCGCTGGCATAGATCCAACTGTGTTCGCCAGAGAGGCAAAAATATGGATATCTCTAGGTGAACATCCGAACATCGCCCGCGCGCTCTCTTACGGTCTTATTGAAGATGTCCCGTGCATATTGGCCACGTGGTGTGACCGCGATTTGGTTGATGTTGATCCCCATCACCGTTCTGTCTATCGGCTACTTTCGTTGACCGAAGGAATTATCTACGGGCTGCAATACGCTTACGAACGACTGCAACTTGTCCATAAGGACATCAAACCAGGTAACATCCTGATCGACAGCGAAGGTAATCCCAGACTTTCTGACTTCGGTATTTCTGCTTACACGCCAGCCTACGTCCTCAATCAGGGTCTGCCTACGGCACCATTCGACGATGCCAAGTCCGAGGGCCGCCGGGCGATGAGTGGAACGTCTCGGTATATGGCTCCCGAGTTGTTCAACGGCGCGCCCGCTTCGGTGCAAAGCGATATTTATTCACTTGGTATTACGCTTTTCGAGTGGTTGATGGGGCGTCACCCTTACATCACCGAAGACGGTGCGCTCCGTTTCTCGCCGGGCCACGCGGTCAAGAGCAAAGTCATTGCCTCATTTGGAAAAGAGGCCGAACCCTTAGCGTCGATAATTGCGTCCGCCACCGACCCGAATCCTGACGCTCGCCCGACCAGCTATGAACTTCTCCTCCAGATGGGCGGCGTAAGCCGCCAGTCGGCGGCTACGCGCAAATGCCCTAGCATGTCCGACATTGCTGCAACTGCTCGTCTTCTTCGCGAACAGGGTAATGCAGAGGCCGCGAAGCGCTTGCTTGACGTTAATCTCCAAACTGCCCCGAGCGATCCGGTTCTCCTAAATGCCTATGGTGCGCTCCTCGTCACACAGGTGAAGCATCGTGAGGCTTCCGCCTTCTTTCTCAAATCCGTCGAAGCTGATAGGGCCGCCCGTGCGAGTCAGGCCGCCGATCCTTATCCTGATCCCTATTTGAACTTGGCTAATTTATATCGACACGAGTCAAAGTTCTCTGCCGCCGCGAAGATAATCCGCGACTCTCGACAGCAGATTACCGGTGTCTTCGAACTCCTTGTGCAAGAACGTTGGGAGTATGCGTGGCTTGAATTGCTTGAAGGCAACGTTGATGCTGCACGCAATCAAATCATGACGTATCTGTTCCGTTCAGGAATATCCGAGCCGGCACTTTCCATTTTTCTCGTCTCCGCGTACCTCAGCGGTGACATGGCGGGCAGTTGCAACAACTGCTTCGACTTAATATCGCATGCGGGCAGACCGTCATTGGTTGAGTGCCAGCATCTCTGCATCATCGGAACGTACCTTGACGCCATGCGGCGCCACAGACTCGTGAGCCAAATTCTTGGTGCCGAATCTGCATCGCTCTTACGCAAAGTTGGAGAGACAATAGCGAACGATCCCGACCTTTTCCACATCCCTATGCGAAGCAATGCGATTGCCGCCCTGATCCGTGGAATCGACGCCGAATATACGGGAGGGAAATACTGCAATGATATTTAGGCAAATGTTCTCGTCTCTGCCTCGGAAACTTCAGCGACTTCGTGAAGATGACAAGCGATTCATTCTGATCGCGGTGAGTGGATCAGGATTTTTGTGCAGGGCGGTCGAGGACAATCTACTTCCGAGTCTCGAAGCTGTGCTCGGTCGGCCGGTTACCGCTTCCGCGAAACCCAAAGTGGTGAATGAGTATGCGCTCGCCATTCTCGCTTGTTGTGATGCGCAATCGGATCAGCCGTCCTCAAGAGTTTTGGGCCAGGGGCCGGAGCTCCTGCGCGAAACCATGGCTATGCTTGTCCTTTCCGAGCATGATGACAAACGAAATATCCTTGAACAAGTGCGGTATTCGCGGAATCCAGATGAAGCCAAAATTCAAGCGACTCTTTCAGTGTTAAGCCTCCTTGAATGCCGCGACAGCAGTGTCATAGCGAAGCTTCGCGGAATGGACTTCACGGACCGCTGGTACGAAATCATCGGAAGCTTCATGCCAGGGTTCATCGCTGGCGCAGAGAGAATGCCGCACACCACCTTTGTGGAGAGCGGAATGCGGTCTGTGAAACGCCTCAAACCGCGAAGCCTGTCGATATTGGATGAACTTGTCGAGCGCTTGGCAGCCGGCGATGCTGTACCAAAGTTTCCGGACGCGAAGAAGGCGGTCAATGAGGTGCCCGCGTCAAGGGAGTCGGCACCGCTTCACGAGCCTGCGGGAATCCCAGGCGACGCTCTCAAAATGGCGGATGCGCTCATGAGGCTTTTCAAGTCCGGGTCCGCCTTTGAGCTGGTCGATGAGGAGGGCGCGCGTTGGGTCGACGAACTACTGCGTGATGCCGCCGATCCCGTGGCACCACCGGACCTGAAGGCCGAGGCCTCGGCGGTTCGTCGATACGTGGGGACGGTTGACGGGCTTTCCCTTACGCGTGCCCAAACTCGAACGTTCACGGCGAGATTCGAAACCTACCTCATCGAGAACACCGCTCCGAACGTCCAACTGGCCCGCGCGTTCGGCCGACTGAGAAATTGGCTGGCGACGGTCTATCTGAACCTTGAGAAGGCGAAAGCTCCGATAAGCGACGACATCCGGGACTGGTATGCCCGCATCATCTCCGTTGACCGTGGAGCGCCCGTGCTCGTGCCGGATCGTTCCGGCGCCGATGACGCGGTTTAGCGGAGGGCTATGGCGTAGACATAGTGCTCATCATCGTCGGTCGTGGCCCGCCAATCTACGCTGCGGCATCCGACGCTACTCCATCGCATCCGGCGGCGACGGGTCAGCGCTCTCCAGCCTGCCGCCGGGCGCGGGCGCCCCATACCATGAGCCAGAAGATGATCGGTAGCTCGCCCAACTCGAGGAGGCGAGCGATTGCGTTGACGGCATCGTCGAGATTGGGCAGCAAAATCACAGAAGCGCTTTCCGCGACATAGCCGACGCCGGCTATGATCAGTGCTACGCCTAACAACCTTGGGATAAAGCCGGAGCGGATGACCAGAAGGCCAAATGGGAAGAGCCAGAGGCCCCAAAAGATTTCCGCGACAACGTAGCCGCGCCCGTGCAATTGCATAAACAGATAAGCCAACGCATCTCGCTGTGGCTGGTCGAAGACCGTCAGGGTGCCGCCGCCCCCTGCCAGGATCAGCGCGGCGAATTCGTTGATGACATTGACGAACAGGATCGGTGCCGAGACCAACGCCCCGAGCACGACCAACTGCCGGGCCAGGGTTTCGCTGACGGGCCGGAACAGACGGAAAAGCAGCAGGACGGAATAGATCAGGAAAATCTGCGCCAGCAGTTCACTGGCGATACCGAGACGCAGTAACGCGGTGAAACTACGGATATTGCCGGCTGTTGCCGCAGAATCGCCAGGGACGAACAGCTTTGACGGTACATAGATCAGCCCGGTCATACCGAGCGGGATCGTCAGGAAATAGAGTAGCCCAGCCCAACGGGCTGTCTTCCGAGTCGGGTCCATGCCTCTCCCCAGTCCGGCCGTCCCGGCCGATAATTTCGGTAAAGCGATCCCAGTCGCCTTATAGGGCAAATACGACGCCTAAGCTTTCCAAAAATGAGCAACGACCTTACGAGAGCCTGATCAGAGGCGGCCCTTCTGGCCGCACTCTTGGCTTCGCCGAGGCCACGGTGGAATTTGGTGTGTTCAGGGCGAGGCTGCCCGCGACATTCCTTCGGTCACGCTGGCCGATCAAACTTCCAGGCCGCGAGCTCAATTATAGGGCAATAGCGTAGACATAGTGCTCATCATCGTCGGTCGTGGCCCGCCACTTCAGAACGTTTCCGCGCCATGACGCGCAGAACGATCCGAACGTCGCCGACGTTACGATCGATGGTGGGTTCGGGGCGCCTTAAACGGATTAAGCACACTTGCGCCCAGGCCGGCGACATCGCGGTCGTTGCGTGTCACGAGCGTCAGGCCGTTGGTCAGGGCAGTCGCCGCGAGGAGACCGTCGATAACCGGGACCGCTCTGATGGCGCTCATGCGACCCCACCGATCGGACACCATATTGTCGATGCCAAGCACACGTCCGTCGAATGCGACCTCGACCTCCCGCAGCCAGCGTTCGAGCACCGCCGCCTTGCCCGCGTCTCGAGGGCGTGCAAGTTCAACGCCCTTTCGGATCTCACCGAGTACAAGCGTGCTGAGAAAAATATCCTCGTCAGCAACGGATGCATACCAAGCCGACACGTGCGGGTCGCAGCGGGGACCCTTCCGGACCTCGGAAATAATGTTGGTGTCGATCAGATAGCTCATAAATCGACGTCACGCCCGGGATCACGGCTGCGATCGAGGTCGATCCCGTCGAGCGGCGCGGACGCAAGTAACGCCTTCAGACTCACTCTGGGCGGCTCGACAAACCGTCGGCGAAGAAGCAGGCGCGCGTCGGCCTGGCGCAAGGGATCGGACAGGGCCGAAGCCACACGGCGAACCAGGCTCGCGTCCTCCCTGCGGACATTGACCTCGACCCGCACGAGACCCTGGCGCGCCCTGCGCGCACGATGCTTCGCGAGAGCGGATTTTGGTTTGCCGGTCATTTTCACGTCCACATTTCCGGAAACGTTACCGGAAAACGCGCGGATGCGCAAGGGCGCCGTGGCGACTATAGGGCCATGGCATGGGCGTAGTGCTCGTCATCCCGAAGACAACTCGGTCGTCCGATCGTTCCGCAAGGCACTCCGCGTCGGCACAGGCCTGATCTTCCTGGCTCTAATCCCGACATCGAGCGTCACCATCTGTCCCGCAGGCGGTCTCTGGTCCCCACCAAGGCCGAGCCGTTTTCGGCACTATCGGCCCCCCCGATTTGAAAATGACGCAAGCTCGGACCTCAAAGATGTCGGGCAGCAAGTCCAGCTCGAGCACGGCTTGGTTATGGCGCGGCTGCCGTCACGATCTGTTTGGCGTCGGCCACGCAGTCGTCTTCGATAAGAACCTGAGCCACATCAGGTTGATTGTGCTGGTGGCGCTTACACCGAAACGAACCGCAGCTCTTCGCTGCGCTCCGCCGTCTTTGACAAATCCGATGATCCGTTCACATATCTCCAAGAGTATGGTTTGCCGATGGTCCACCTCCGACCACGGTGAATCGTGATTTGCCGCCTCCAGGGCGATCGCGGCGGCGCTGTCACCGTTCGCAAGCAGCCTCAAATTTCAAGCGTCGCATACCCGTTGTCGCCCCACGGGATAAGGTGCGGTTCTCCATCGGACCACCAGACCATTATGCGGCCGTGCAACGTCTCGTCGGTCGCGAGTCTGAGGACGGCGCCAGCGATCTCCTCCGGCGTTGTCAACCGCGACGGCACGCCCCTCTGCGAGCGTTCCTCCGGTGTGAGCGAATCGAAATATCCGATGAGCTCGGGCACCGCGATCCAGTCCGGCGCGATGCAGTTGATGCGGATGTTCTCCTTCGGCCCCAGGAACCCCAATGTCGTCGTCAGGCGCGCAACGCCCATCTTCGCCACATCATAGGAGGGCGAGCCGTTGTCGCCCCATAACCGGCCATGCGCGAAAGCCGATGTGGAGGAAAAGTTCACGATCGCGCCGCCATGCCCGCCGCGCACCATGACCGCGATGCCGGCGCGCGTGAGCCACAGCGCGCCCAGAAGCTCGGTGGCGATGATCTCGTCCCAGAACTCCAGCGGCCGGCTGGGCTTGAAGAGCTCGCTACGCGAGGCGGTGTTGACGAGAACGTCGAGACGGCCGAACTGTTTTTCTACGAACGCCACGAGACCCTTCACCTGTGCCTCGTCGTTCACTTCGCAGATGTAGGCGCTGGCCTCGCCACCATCGGTCTCGATGAGATCGACCGTTTCGGCCGCGCCGCCAGCATCGCGGTCCGATACCACCACACTTGCGCCTTCCGCAGCGAAACGCCGTGCCACGGCGCGCCCCGAACCCTTGCCGCCGCTGCCGACGACAACTGCCACCTTTTCCGAGAGTGTCGTCATCCTTCGCCTCCTTTGTGCCAACGATATCCAGATCGTTGCACCAGGCTCTAAGTTCCGCGACCGGCCGGCTTTTCCGGCGCATCGAGGCCCGATTTGAGGACGAACTTGCCGGGAGACGATGCAGCGGCTGCGATGCCGATAATGAGGAAACGTCCGCGGCTTCAGAGCGTTCGCGCCCGGCGCAATACTTCGTTCACGGTACGACCCATGCCTCAGGTTACGGATTGCGTACAAGCGGATATCGAAACGTTGAACAAGTCGCCGTAACTCACGAATTCGGCGCTCCCGGACGCCGGCGGGTCGATGGCCGCAGTCGCTACCCAGGGATGATAGGGGCCGTTTTGATCCGGTCCGTTTTTCATATTGATCGAATTGTCCAGCACGAGGTATCCGAGCCCTGCATTGAGAATGCCGGAAGGTTGTGCCGATCCCGCAGTCGGAACGGTCTTTTGAGTCTGCGTGAACATCGTTGTCAACCCGGCCGTGGCCCCGGCGACCAGCGTTGTCGTTGTTCCACTGGCGTGTGCCAGCGCTGCGGCGCCGGCGGCAACGCCGCTAAGACCGAGGACGGCATAGAATCCGTTGTTCTCAAGCTGCGCCAGCGCGGTACGGCCGAGTGTCTTATACGAGCACAAGCTGACGGCTGTCGCGATCACCTTGAGAGAACAAGTCGTGACAATGGGCGAGGATGCATCGCTGCTGGTGGCAGTCGAGGTCGTTGTCGAATCGGACGCCTGCTTGCCCTGTATCGTCTGCGTCTTCCCGGTCTTGTCCGTCACGCTGGCACTGCCTGCGCTGTAAAGCGGGTTTCCGGTCAAATCCCTGGCTGGGGAATTCTGCGTCGTGGTCGGGACAATCGTTGTTCGCAAAGCGAGCGACGGCACCCCCGACGAAGTCTTCAGGACATAGGGGCTCGGCGAGAGCAGATTGCTACGGCAGATTTCTGTTGCAAACGAACGAGACGCAGCCATGTCCGGGAATACAAGGTGACTTTCCAGCCTCTCTCCCACGGTTGGGTGGTAGCCCGGAATTTCGACCGGAACGTAAGATGCGGCACAGCCTGCACCGGCAAGCGCAATGCCAATGAAAAGGAAAAACCTGATCGTCCCGGCCATGATACCCGCCCCATCGCCCCGGTTTCGTAAGTAACCGCTTTATTTTCATCTTTTCAAGTGTCTGCGATATCGGGATACCAAGGGCCGTCGGCCCATAGAGCTATGGCGTAGACATAGCGTGCGTCATCGTGGAGCGTGGCCCGCCAAACCTACGCCAAGGCGCGATATACCATCCGATAGCTACCCGAACCGCGACCCAGCGCCACCCGGTTTCGATCTCATCGTCTTGAAACTGATGATATCGCCATGCAAAATCGAACAAGAACAGCGAGGGTAGTTCTATCGTGAAACTTGACCACCTCAGCCTGCCGGTTCGGGATTGGCGGAAATCGCGCGATTGGTATGTCGAAACTCTCGGGTTCACGGCGGAGTTCGAGGTACCGCGCGGCGGCCGAGCCGGTTCCGGCGTTGCGGCGATTCAGGACGATTCCGGTCTGACCGTGTTTCTGGAGCAAGTCGCCGAACCGATCCTGAGCGGGCAATCTTCCTACACGATACAAGTTGACGATGTAGACGAGACATTCGAGCGCCTTTCAGCGATCGGTCTGCCTTTTACCGCTAAGCCGGCAAAGCAGTTTTGGGGCTATGGGGCAGTTCTTGCCGATCCGGATGGACATGTCCTGCACCTCTACGACGAGACCTCGATGAGGGAGAAGGGCCGCTAAGCCATCGCTCCGCGAACCAACCGACTTTCCCGGTCATTACGTCTGCGGTTCGTATGGAATAACCGTTGAATCGATGCCAGGGCCATGGCGTAGACGCGGCATCGCTGTCGGGTTCGTGCGCGCTCGTAGAGCGCGGCGTATGGGTCACGTCGTTGGCGCGGGCGCCATCTGATGGGTAAGCGTCTGCAGATCGCCGGCCGTCGTGTCGTGCTTTTCGAGATCGATGCGTTAGGCCACCGGCGTCGCGGACGCCGACATCTGCGCCTGTCTGAGCACCAGGGGATGGCCATCGGCTTCGGCGAGCCTTTCAATTTCGCTCCGGCGCTCCGGAAATCCGGTGCGGATCGAATGCAGTGCGGCGGCGCGAATGGATGGATTGCGATTCCGACGCGCGACGTCAAACAGCAATGACGCGCAATTCTCGTCCGCAAAATGCCCGACCGCTTCGAGGAAGCTCGCGCGGCGCCCTATTTCATTGTCGGTCATCAGGGCGAGCGAACTTGTTTCGAGATCGAAGAAATATTGCGGCACCTCGACAACTTCCTTTTCCGCAACCAGGAGGTTCAACGACAAGGAAGCCAAGTCGGGAGGAATTTGGACATGGATGTCCCGGCTGGGCCGGTAGATCATGGCCTTTCCGACGGGCAACGTGGTGTCTTCGAGAAAGGTCATTTCCACGAACTCGCCGTGATAGCCCCGGATGGAACGGGAGTCATATTCCCAGACGCGGGTCTTGTAGCCGGGTCCGGCAACCCCAACCGTGAGGAGACTGAAATTGTGGTCGTGTGCCCGGTCGTAGGAAAAGATGCGGGCTTCCTGCGCGATCTTTCGGGAACTGCCGGCGGGAGGTAGCCAAATATTCAGCCGGAGGGAAAACGGAGGGTCCCTGTAGATCGTAAACGACTGCGGCGCAAAACTCGCGAGATGGCGTTCGCTTGCGATGCGCCTGAGTTCGTCAAGCAGGGCATCCCGTATGAATTCGCGGTTCGCGGCGAGACTCTGCAGTTTCCCGGCGACATTCTGCATCGTTTCGACGGCATTGCCCCGGTGAACTTTCCGCGCGGCGTCGAACAACTCCCCGACCGCAATCGGGGCGGCGTCGGCTGTCGCTTCGAACGATATCGCCACTCTCAGCCTCCCGTGTTTGCGGCAGCGGTGTTCATCTTGAGGGTCTTTTGGATCGCCCGCTGAATGGCAGGGTGCGGATCGTCCCTCAATCGCTCGACCGTTTTTGCAGTCTGCTCGGGTGCGAGCCGGTTGATCATTTTCAGTGTTTCCCACCGCACGTGAAAGTGCCGCGACGCAAGCCCCAATTCCACGAACTCATCGTCGATCGGCGCCTCCAGGCTCGTCAGCATCTGCATGACGGTCGCGACCTGGCTGGAGAAGCTGTCGACGACCGTAACCCCCTTTGGGGCGGCCTTCTCGCGGTCGAACGTCCATTCGTAGTTGCCGAGGGACTCGGAATGCAGCCGGAGTATGAAACCGGTGGCTCCTTCGGAACGCCAGTCCAGCACGTCTTCATATCCGTTCCGCTCGAGCGACTGGCCGGGCTGAAGCTCGAGCGCGTCGCGCGGTATGAGCCGCACATCCGGATCGTAGACATCGTTCCGGATCGGCCGGTCGAGATTGTACCTGCTCACCTTGAGCGGCACGCGACCGACATTGCGCGCCATGTAGTGTTGCGGAAAAAGATAGAGGTCATCCGGCGGACGGTCGATCATGACCAGCGATAACGCATAGCCCTTCGTGATGTTGATCGTGAGGGTGTTGCGGTCCCGGAAGACGCGAAAATCCTTTTCGTCAAGGAGATCCTGGACGTGGCGAAGCGCCCACCCGTTCAGGAACGATCGGTCCATCTCGGCAAATATCGGTCTCGCCGACCAGAAGCTCTCGCCTGCGCCCGGTGTCAGGACGCGGTCAAGCTCGCCAATGATACGGTAGAATTTGTCGGTATCGTTGGACACAGCCCGCTCTTGTCGTTAGTCCATCGCGCGCATCCGAGGCCGCAAAGCGGCATTCTCCTGTGCAGTTTTGCACAAGAGAAAGGAGACTTTTCAGCCTCCTTTCTTACACGTGCAGCGCCCCCCGAACAAACCACGTTCCGCCGCGGCCCGTAGAGTCCGCGGCGCAGGAGGCGATCTCAGCAACAGGCAGAGCGGCAAGTACTATTCGGTAGCCGGCACGAGGTTCGGGACATTGCCCGCGCCTTCGGGACGGATGAACGGATGCATTGTGCCGAAGAGGCAGCCGCACGGCATTCCACTGACGGAGTCGTAGCCCCCGATTGCTGTCAGTTCCACATCCAGATCGGCAATCGTCATATTCGTTTCGCTGTTCATGAACTTTCCCCGCGCGGTCGATCCCATCCAAGAGACGGCGCCCCTTTCGCGCCCAGAATCGCCGTCTCCAATTGGCACGAATGAACCGGATTCAAAACGAAATGTAAAGGGAAAATTAATCATAGGTAACGCCGACTGCCCCCTGGGCAGCCCCGGGCAACTTGGTACGTCGCGGGAATGTCAACCGGAAAGAAAGCCGCCAAAAAGGTCCACAACCATGCCAAATCCCGCCGTTTTCCGGCAAAATGGGTAGTCGAGGATCGGCACCTGACGTTGGTATCGCTGCCCGGGAGGAGGCCACCCGTCCTCGGTGCCTCCCTCACGCTTTACCCGCCATAAAGCTTGCCGGGCGATAATCATGGCGGCCGGGAACGATGGGGCCCGCGCCGCAAAAGGCCACATGGGAAACTAAGGTGCCTCGGTCAGCCTCGGACAAAGAGCACTTCGCAAGCGCGCCCGCCGTTGAAACCGGTGCGGCGGCTCCGGGCCATTTTCGCCCGACCGCGGGGCCGGTCGACCGCGTTGGCCGGGCCATGCCTCTGCTGCTCTGTCTGGCCGTCCTGATTCTCGCGAGCCTTCGTCCGGGCTTCGCCGTGGCGGGGGGCACGCGGCAGGGGGAGCGGGATGAGTTCGGCCGGCTCGTTGCGCAGGCGCAGGCTCTGATGATACCACGGCCTGACGCCGCACTGGGCGCGGCCCGGCGCGCCGAGTCCATCGCAGCGCGGCACGAGGGTACGCGGCAGAATCGCAGAGCCGTGGCGACTGCCTTATGGCTCGAAGCGGAAGCGCTGAACCGCACCAACCGCAATGCGGAAGCGCGCCGCGCGGTGACGAAAGCCTCCGCGCTTGCCGCAGGCGACGGCAATCTCACGAAACTGGACGGCGAGCTTGCTTCCAGCCGCGCTTTCATTGCCGAATCTGCCGGCGATTTCGCGCTTGCCCTGAAGAATTATCAACAGGCGGACGACATTTTCGCGCGCCTCGGGGACCGGCGCGGGCAGGCCATCGCGTTGCTGGATCTGGGCGGGCTATATGACAAGGCCCGCGATTTCGATCGCTCCATCCGGTACTATCGCGAGGCCGCACAGGTCTATTCGGGCGATCCGGCGATCGCGCTCCCCGCAGCCAACAACCTCGGCTATGCGTACCTGCAAATGCGCCGCTACACCGAAGCGGTCGCGCGTTTGCAGCAGGCGTTGCGTATCGCCGCTTCCCAGAAGAGTCCGCTGCTCGAAGCGACCGTCCTCACCAATCTCGCCCTCGGGTATGCCGGAGCCGGGAAGCTCGCAGAGGCGGAACGCGCGGCGGATCGTTCGCTCATGCTGGTGTCGAAATCGGACCCGGACGGCGAGGCGCGATTTGCCTGGGTCGTGAAGGCCGAAATCGAATACCGGGACGGCGCCCTCACTGCCGCGGTTGCGGATCTCCAGAAAGCTTTTCGCGGCGTCGACCTGAAGACCACCGGGCCGCGATTCCTGATCCCGCACGAAATGGCCTATGAAATTTATAAGGCAGAAGGCGATCTGCCCGCCGCCATCGAGCATCTCGAAGCCTTCAAGAGGCTGGACGACGAGGGCCAGTCGCTCGCCGCCTCGGTCAATCTCGCGCTGCTCGGCGCGCGATTCGATTTTACGAGGCAAGACCTCGAAATCGAGCACCTCAAATCGGCCGAGCTCCAGCGTGACATAAGACTCCGGGAATCGCGGGCCGAACTCCAGGCGATCGTGTTCTCGAGCGTTATCGCCGCCGTGATTTTGCTGTTGGGATGGTTCGCGTGGCGCCACGCCATCCTCAAACGCCACCAAAACGACATCGCGCAGAAGAACGTCGAGCTGGTCAGGACATTGACCGAAAGGGACATGGAAATCGAACGGCGCAAGGAAGTTGAGTGCCATTTGCGCGTCGCCATGGAGGCTGCCCAGCAGGCGAGCCGCGCGAAAAGTCATTTCCTTGCCAATATGAGTCACGAATTGCGCACGCCGCTGAATGTGATTATCGGCTTTTCCGAACTCATGCTCTTCGGCCGCATGAAACCGGAGAATCTGCAGGAATATGCCCGCGATATTGCGGACGGCGGCCGTCATCTTCTTGCCGTTCTGAACAGTGTCCTGGACATGGCGCGGATTGAATCGGGCAAGGTGGAACTTGAAAGCCGCGTCGTCCGGCTCGGCAGTCTGATCGATCAGGCCCTGACAGTGCTCGGCGGACGGGACGCGCACGCGGGGAAAGACCTTCGCGTATCCGGCGACGGAAACATTCTGGTGCGCGGTGACGAGGTGAGACTGCGACAGATAATCATGAACCTCGTTTCCAACGCGGCAAAATTCACCGGCGAGGGCGATCTTATCGAAATCCGCATCGAGCGTGTCGCAGACGGCGTGGATATCGTCGTTCAGGACAACGGCGAAGGCATCTCCGCGGACAAGCTCCAGACCGTCATGGAGCCCTTCGGGCAGGCGGACAGTACCTATGCGCGTTCGCAGGGCGGGG
Source organism: Rhizomicrobium sp. (assembly GCA_050728995.1). Classification (GTDB taxonomy): domain Bacteria; phylum Pseudomonadota; class Alphaproteobacteria; order Micropepsales; family Micropepsaceae; genus Rhizomicrobium. The sequence goes on from JBOHKH010000019.1 coordinate 12,955, forward strand.
TCGGCCTCGGGTTGCCGATCGTAAAGTCGCTCGTGGAGTTGCATGATGGCCGGTTCGCTGTCGAAAGCGACTACGGACACGGCACAATTGCGCGGGTTCATCTGCCCGAAGAGCGCGTTGTGGAGCCTGGCGCCGTCGTGAAACAGGTCGAAGAGGCCGTGCACCACATCGCGCCGGCAGCGTGATCCTGGCAAGCGTATAAAAATGCGCGCTCGAAGGCCTCGATCGGCCGCCGGTGCCGGCCCTCAGAATGCTGGGCTGAACGAGCTGGACCTGCCGCCCGGACCATAATCAGGATGCGCGCTGCCCCAGCCGGGACGAGGCGGCTTTCCGTCGTCTCCGGTGAGGAACTCCTCCGGTCCGGGACTAATAACTGCCGGACCGGGTTGGAACTTTGTTGGCCGCCTTGACACCGTGGTAGACGGGTGATTGCATTCCTTAACAGGGGCTTAACAACGAGCGGGAGAACGCAACATGCGCAGCTTGCTACGAATTGCCTTGTCGACCGCCGCGCTGGTGACGGTCGCGTCTGCGGCATCGGCCGGAAGCTGGGTTCCGGTCGCGCCAGTCTCGGGGGCGTCCCAGACCTCGCCCTTCGGCATCACCGACAGCAATATCGTCACCGGAGACTACACCGACGCACAAGGTGTGACGCACGGGTTCGTGGGGCCGATCGACGGCAGCAACTACAAGAGTTTCGACGATCCCGACGGCAGCACCCAGCCGCGCGGCATCAACGACAGGGGCTGGATCGCCGGCTTCGATTCGGTATCGACGGCCACCTGGGAGCGGACGCCCGATGGGAAGCTCAAGAGCGTCAAGATGGACGGCACGGCACTGGACGGAGTCGCCCAGGGTCTGAACAAGAAGGGCGCCTTCGGCGCCGATTACATCGATCCCAGCACCGGCGCAACGATCGGTTATCTTGGCAAGAAGGCCAAGTACCGGACGAAGTCCAAGCTTTCCATCAAGAACAACGGATGGGCCCTGCGCGGCGTCGACGCTGCGGGAGACGTTGCGGGGTGGTTCTACGATCCAACCACGAATCTGATGCACGGATACATCACCGTTGGCGGCAAGACCACGCAGATCGACTTTCCCAACGCGACTTACACGGTGATGGAAGGTCTCAACGACAAAGGGATTGCGCCCGGCCAGTTCGAGGACTCGGGCGGCGCGATCCACGGTTTCTACCTGGACATCAAAAGCGGAAAGATGACGCAGCTCGACGTTTCGGGAGCGACCCTCACCCAGATCTGGGGCGTCAACAACAACGACGTCATCGCGGCCAGCTCGAGTGCGGGCAGCTACGTCTATTGCATCCACTCGAGGGGATGCCCCAAGGCGCCCGCGCGCTATCAGCCGCAACACGGCTCGTCGCGCCCGCTGCCGCAATAGAGTCGGATCACCAACGTTTCTACCCCCATGCCGCCGGCATGGGGGTTTTCTTTTGGGGGGTTGTTCCGGACCGGCGCACGCTGCGCGGCATCGCCGTCCCGGTAGTTCCATCCGGGCCGGCGAGCGGCTGTGTTACGTCGTATCGAGGGGGAGAAGCCGCGCGGTCGACGCGTCGGTGCCGATGTACTTGAAGATCTGGCTCAGCTGCGAAATCGGATTGGCCTGCGAGGTACAGGCCGCATCGCCCCCCGAAATGTCAGAAAAGTATTTCGTCGAGTCGGAGGCGATCTCCTGCATCGTGGTGCAGGAAGAAATGACGGGCACGTCGGTCGTGCAGAGACTGGGAGCCGTTGCCGTGGACGATCCGTAGGAGATCGAATACACCCACGTCCCGGCGGATGTGGCCGCCTCTGCCGCCGACACACCCTCGTGACACTGGTTCAGCGCCTCGGTGATCGGCATGTTCGGGGCCGACGCGTTCGCGGCGCCGTCGCTCAGTAGGATGATCACTTTGCGCGCGGTTGCCCGGCCGTCCGCGGAGAGTTCGGTCTGGGCCTCGGTGATCGCGTCCGCATAGAAGGTACCGACGCCGCCGGTCGCCTCTAGGCCTTCCGCACACGACCCTGAGCCGCCGCGCGCGGCCAGCACGAGAGTTGAGCTCGTGCTGAGCGTCGCCGCCGAGTCGGACGTGCGGTAATCGCTCGAGAACGGCACGATCTGGTACTCCGGGCTCGCGGAATATTTGGCGATCGCCGGCGCGGGGCTGTTGCTGCAATCGTATTCGTATTGGGTCTGGCCCGCCGTGAGCCCCGGAAACACCAAGAGCCCCACCCGGTCCACCGGGTTGGCGACATTGCCGTCCGTCACCGTGCCACAGCTCGAAAGGGAGTCCGAACAGGGATCGAGCGACGCAAGAAGCGTCCGCACGCCGGCCAGCGCGCAATCCTCGCGCGTGGCGCCTCCGGAGCTGCAAGAGGGATCGACGGTATTCATGGAGGCCGTTGTATCGAGGATGATCTCTATGTCGACCGGCTGCACCGTGCCGCCCTTGGAACTTGCGAGCGATGTCGCGGAAATCGACCAGGAGCCGAGGCCGAACAGACGCGCAAAAAATGTCGGCACGATGGCCTGCTGGCTGACCTCGATGGCATTGGCGTTGTCGGGGCCGTTGCACGAGACGCCGATGCTCGTCAGGCATTTCAGCACCGGATAGCCGGGCGCCATCGTTGCCGTCACCTGCGAATAGCGATTGAGAGACCCCGAGCCCGAAGAGCTGTAGCTCGTTGCAACGGCCGACGCCGTTCCGCCCGCGCCGACGTTGATCTGTTCCGCGCCCGCGAGCGCTGCGGAATCCGTCGAGGTCTGGAGCCTGTCCTGGCAGTAGTACACGTAGCCGAAATCGATTCCGAGACCGGCGATGCCAAGCGCGACGGCGCCGGCAAGTGCGGCCAGAACCGAAATTGCGCCCCGACTGTCGGCGACATAGCATCTCATTCCACGCGCTCCGTCGAAGTGACCGTCAGCGTACAGCCGGGCGCGAAATCCTTGCCCATGAGCACGATACTGCACGGATACGATGCCGAGACATCCGCGGGCACGCCCGAAACGAGAGCCGCTTCGCAGGTCGCGTCCGTCGAACAGGACGTCCCGTTCACGCTGTACGCGATCGAGATGTTCGCCTGGGTGAGATTGCCGGCGGAAGCGTAGATTTGCGCCTGCGTGTCGGTAACCGGCGTCGAATCGCCACGGCTGATCGCGAGCGCGCGGGCGCCGGCGCCCACCGCGTGTTCGAGCGTCACGTAGTTGCCGAGTACGATGGAGAACCGACAGATGCCGACGAGCAGAAGCACGAACACGGGCGCGAGAAAGGCGAACTCGATCGCCGCCACGCCGCTGTTTGAGGAAAATCTCCGCCGGCGCGCGCCGCACAAGTTAATATCGGCAGGAAAAATGGCGCCCTCGCGGCGCACCGTTGTTTCGAATTCGGACATCACCCACCCCTTCCCGCTCTGGAAGTGAACACGTTTGATGGCATTTGATTGAAATACAGCGGAACGGTCTGAAAAAAAGGCATTCCGGAATTAATGATTTACAAGTTCTGAATGCGTCCGCTCCTGCGTTTACCAGGCGCGCGTTTCCGCGGTTGCGGACTGCCGCGATTCAGGCCGGCGCCCGCACCGTCCGGTTCGTGAAGACAACGAAGAGCGGATCGCTGATGCATTCGAGCGCCCGGTCGATTTCGACCGGCGCGAGTTTCGGCAGGAGGGCTTCCGGAAGGCGGTTGGCCCGCAGACTGGCATTCAGCGACACATTCCCGCCGATTGAACTTCGTGCCGAACCACACCTGCAGGGGGCGCAGATCACCCCAATGTCGTTACGCGATCCTTTCTCCCCGTCCGCCTCAGCAAACCCTGGAACCGACGTCGATGCGCGCGGACGTCTCGGCCGTTCGCCCGAGGAGCGGCGAAAGGAAGGCGGCGGCGCGTTGCATTTCTTCCGCGAGACCGTATGGCGGATTGACGACCAGAACGCCGGCTGCGGGCAGGCGCTCCTTCATGCCCGCGGGCGCATGGCCGATATCGATCTCGACGCGCAAAAGCGGACCGACACCGCGCGCGTCCACTTCGCCGCAGAACGCGTCTGCATCGGCGCGCGACTTGATCGGATACCAGAGAAGATAGATTCCCGTCGCGAAGCGGCGATACGCACGCGAAAGAACATCGACGGCGCGTTCGAATTCGTCGACCGATTCGTAAGGCGGATCGATCATGACGACGGCGCGCCTCTCGGGCGGGGGAAGCAGCGCGAGAAGCCGCGCGTAGCCGTCGCCTTCGACCGCGCGGGCGTTCGGAAAATCCGAGAGTGCTGCACAGAGCGCGCGAGCCTGCCCGGGCTGCACGTCCACGGCGATGAGCCGGTCCTGTGGCCTGAGGAGGCGCGCGGCGATGCGCGAGGACCCGGGATAAAGTCCGTCGCCCTCGCGCTTCACGCAATCGAGATAGAAAGCGAGCGAGGCAGGCAAATCCGCGCGGCCCATAAGCGCGGCGAGCCGGCCGACGCCTTGGGCCGCTTCGCCCGTGCGCGTGGCTTCTGGACCGTGCAGATCGTAGAGACCCGAGCCTGCATGGGTGTCGATCGCGCAGAACGGCGTCTCCTTGCGCCGCAGGTGCAGGATCGCCGCGACTTCAACCACAAGCTTCACGACATCGGCAAAATTGCCGGCATGGAACGCGTGACGATAATTCATGCGGGCGCTGCAGGAGGGATTTTCGATCGGGGGCGCCGCGGCGCTTGCTCTTCCGCCGCGTTCTGCGTCAAGATGGCACGACGGCGGGGGTTCTGAACTGGAACCGGGAATGGCGAACAATGTCCGCCACGTCTGAACGCACGCTCATCCGGATGCAGCCTCGCCGTGGCGAAAGCCAGCTTGCGGCTTCGCGCATCGGGAACGGGCTGACGGTGACCGGCGCGCTCGATACCGAAGGCGAACTTCATGTGCATGGCCGGGTGCTCGGCACGTTGCGAGCCGACCGGCTGGTTCTGGCTGCGGATGGGGAAGTAGAAGGGGATATCGTCGCGCGTGACGTCCGGATTTGCGGTCGGCTCAACGGACGTGTATTCGCCCTCAACGTGATGCTCGACAGCACGGCCGAAATCAAAGGCCGGGTCTTCCACCACACTGTGGAAGTGGCAAAAGGGGCGCGTGTGGACGCGCGTATGCCCTGGCGGCCGCTCAATTTCTTTGAAACGCTCGAACAACTTCCGGAGACGCAACCATGACGATGTTCTCGCGCAACGACAAAACGCCCGAAACCGCTCCGGCCGCGAAGCCGGTCGCCACGGCGGCTCCGATCGGGGCGGCGCCTGCCCCTCACCCCGCACCTGCGGAACCGCGTCGATCACAGCCCGCATCGCCATCCGCCCAGGGCACTGCCGCCGTTTCGGTGATCAGCAAGGCGTTGCGGATCACCGGTCAGCTGGAAAGCACCGAAGACATTCATATCGAAGGCGAAGTGGACGGCGACATTCGCGGCGGCTCGGTCAAGATCGGCCACAGCGCGAAGGTCAAGGGCACGATCTACGGCGACCAGGTGGAAGTCGCGGGCACCGTAACGGGCAAGATCGAAGCCCGCAAAGTGGTGATCACCGGCACCGGACATATGAGCGGCGATATCATCCATCAGGAAATCCGCATCGATTCCGGTGCTTACATCGACGGCCATTGCCGCCCCGAATACGGCCGACCCGACGGCAAGGCGCATGCCATCCAGAAACCGGCAGCAGGCACGCAGGGCTTCACGCCCGCCAAGACCGAGGCCCGGAGCGTCGCGTAGCGGAAACGGGCGAGGCGCCCGCCGGTCTCCTGCGCCGCCGTCGGCTCCGGACGGCATCGCCGCCACGCGCGTCGGAGAAACAGGGGCTCGGCACGGATGGACTTTTCGGCGTACCGGTCGTTCGACGGGCTGGGCTTGGCCGAACTCGTTCGGCGCAAGGATGTTTCGCCCGCCGAACTGGTCGAAACCGCCATCGCCCGCTCCGAATCCGTCAACCCCACGCTGAATTTCCTCGTTTACCGCGATTTCGAGCGGGCGCGGTCGGCGGCCGCGCGCGCGTCTGCCGAAGGAACGTTTGCGGGAGTTCCGTTCCTTCTCAAGGACATCCTCGGTTTTGCGCAAGGCATGCCGACGCGGCAGGGCGCGCGCTTCATTCCGGCCATTCCCTTCCCGCACGATTCCCTTCTGACCGCCCGTTTCAGGCGATCCGGATTGATCCCGCTCGGCAAGACGAATGTCCCCGAATATGGGCTCTTGCCGACGACGGAACCGCGGCTCTACGGGCCCGCGCGCAACCCGTTCGATCTCGGACGCTCGACCGGCGGATCCTCGGGCGGTTCGGCGGCGGCGGTTGCCGCGGGCGTGGTGCCGCTCGCCCATGGAAATGACGGCGGCGGTTCGATCCGGATTCCGGCATCGTGCTGCGGGCTTGTCGGCCTCAAGCCGACTCGCGCGCGCATCTCGCTCGCGCCCGACCTCGGCGAAGCCGTGGACGGGCTCGCCATCGATTTCGTGCTCTCGCGCAGCGTGCGCGACAGCGCGGCAGCGCTCGACGCCGCGGCTGGAAACATCGAGGGCGATCCGTATTGGGCGCCGCCCGCGCCCAGGTCGTGGCTGGCTGCCTCGATCGAAAAGCCGCGGCGACTGCGCATCGGATTTTCGCTTCGCAAGATTGACGGCGGCGCATTGCATCCCGACTGCAGGACAGCCGTCGAAACTGCGGCGCGCCTCTGCGCCGATCTCGGACACACGATCGAGGATGCCGCACCGCAATTCGACGTTTCCGTTCTCGTGCCGTCGTTTCTCGCGCTCTGGACCGCCAATCTGGCGGCGGCGATCGATTTCACTGCGCGCGTGACGGGACAAACTCCCGCGCCCGAAATGTTCGAGGGCCTCACCTGGGGCATGTACGAAGCGGGCAAGCGCGTCGCCGCAAGCGATTATCTGCTCGCCAAGGGGACGCTGCAGCAGGCAAGCCGCCAGGCGGCGAAATTCCACGAAAATTTCGATTTGTGGCTCACCTCGACGCTTGGCACTCCGCCCGTCCGGCTCGGCACGCTCGACAACGACGAGCAGGACGTCACGAAAGGGTTCGTGCCGCTCTTCGACTACGTACCCTTCACGGCGCTACAGAATCTGACCGGACAGCCGGCCATCAATGTTCCGCTCCACTGGAACGACGACGGCCTGCCCATCGGCGTCCAGTTTGCAGCGCCATTCGGCGACGAGATCACATTGTTGCGCCTCGCGACCGAACTCGAGCGCGCCGCCCCCTGGTCGCATCGTTACGCGCAGACGAAAATCTGACGGAAGCACGCGATGAGCGAAGACAACACGGGATCGGCCTCGCGACGCGGATTTCTCAAGAGCGCCGGCGTCATCGCCGCCGTTACCGGCAGCGGATTTGCGCCCGCCGCCGAAGCGCGCGCCGAGGCCGGCATGGCCGAGCCGTTCTACGCCGCCCGCCAGGGCGGCATTCTCACGCTCCCGCAGCGTCACAGCTATTTCGCCGCGTTCGACCTCGATACCGGGAAACGCGACGACGTCATCGCGATGCTGCGGAACTGGAGCGGGGCTGCCGCCGCAATGACGCAAGGCGCGGCCACGCCCGTACCCGCGGGCGCCACGTCCCGGATGGGCGAAAGCACCGAGACGATGGGCCTTTCTCCCGCGCACCTGACCATGACCTTTGGCTTCGGCGCGGGTCTCTTCGCGGCAGACGGCAGGGACCGTTACGGCCTCGCCCACGCGCGCCCGGATGCGCTGATCGACCTGCCACGCTTTCCGGCGGACAGGCTCGTTGCCGCACGCACCGGCGGCGATCTCTCGGTGCAGGCCTGCGCCGACGATCCGCAGGTTTCCTTCCATGCGATCCGGCGTCTTGCGCAACTCGCCAATGGTTCGGCGCATCTGCGCTGGACCCAGACGGCATTTCTGCCGGACGTCAAACCCGGCGAAACCCCGCGCAACCTGCTGGGCTTCAAGGATGGCACGAGCAATCCTTCCGCAACCGACGACGCCGCGCTCGCGAAATTCGTTTTCGTAGGGAGTGACGGCCCCGCATGGATGCGCGGCGGCAGCTACGTGGTGGTGCGGCGCATACTCGTCGCGCTCGAATACTGGGACCGGATGAGTGCCGAATTCCAGGAGCAGACGATCGGACGTCGTCGCTCCAGCGGCGCTCCCTTCGGCGGCACGAACGAATTCGACCCGGTCGATCTCGGGGCGAAGGACAAGGACGGCAATTCGCTCACGCCGGTCAATTCGCATGTCCGCCTGGCAAACGCGGCGAGCAATGACGGCGCGCGAATCCTGCGCCGCCCCTACTCCTTCAACGACGGGGCGAACCACACCGCCGAGCGCTGGCCGCCGTGGCGGCAGGGCATGGAATACGAAGCCGGGCTGTTCTTCGTGTGCTATCAGCGCCATCCGCGCGAAGGATTCGTGAAGATATTTTCGAAGCTCTCGCTGTTCGACCGGCTGAACGAATTTTCGACGCATACGGGCGGCGGACTCTTTGCGTGTCCCGGCGGCATCGCTCCCGGCGAGTTCGTCGGCCAACGACTGTTCGAGACCTGACGCCCTTTGCAAGTATCGGGCATGAGAAAGGCCCATAGCGGCATGTCACCCCTCCACGTCATCGGCGGCGGGCTCGCGGGTTCGGAAGCGGCATGGCAGGCGGCGCGGGCAGGCATCGCCGTCGTGCTGCACGAAATGCGTCCGGTCAGGGCTACACAGGCACACGCGACGGACGGGCTGGCCGAGCTCGTCTGTTCCAATTCCTTCCGCTCCGACGACAGCGAGAACAATGCGGTCGGGCTGTTGCACGCGGAGATGCGCCGCGCGGGGTCGCTCGTCCTCGCGGCGGCCGATGCGAACCGGCTGCCGGCAGGCGGCGCGCTCGCCGTCGATCGCGACGGATTCTCCCGCGCGGTGACACGCGCCATCGAAGAGCATTCGCAAATCGAAATCCGGCGCGAGGAAATCCGCTCGCTGGCGGATTGTCCGACCATCGTGGCGACCGGCCCCCTGACATCGGAACCGCTCGCGCAAGCCATCCGCGCGGCAACCGGCGAAGACGCGCTCGCCTTCTTCGACGCCATCGCGCCGGTCGTCTACAAGGACAGCATCGATTTTTCGGTCGCCTGGTTCCAGTCGCGTTACGACAAGCACGGTCCGGAGGGCGGCGCGGATTACGTCAATTGCCCGCTGGACGAGGCGCAATACCGCGCGTTCGTCGAAGCCGTGCGCGCCGGTGAAAAAACGGACTTCAAGGACTGGGAATCGACGACGCCCTATTTCGAAGGTTGCCTACCCATCGAAGTGATGGCGGCGCGGGGATTCGACACGCTGCGCTTCGGGCCGATGAAGCCCGTGGGACTCTGCGATCCGCGCAGCGGCAGGCGTCCGCATGCGGTGGTCCAGCTCCGCCAGGACAATGCGCTGGGCACGCTCTGGAACATCGTGGGATTTCAGACGAAGCTGAAGCACGCCGAGCAGACGCGTATCTTCCGCACGATTCCGGGCCTCGGCGAAGCGCGTTTCGCGCGGCTGGGCGGACTGCACCGGAACACCTTTATCCGTTCTCCTCGGTTCCTCGATGCGCAGTTGCGGCTCAAATCGAATCCGCGCATCCGTTTCGCGGGACAGATCACCGGCGTTGAAGGCTATGTCGAAAGCGCAGCGATCGGGCTTCTCGCCGGGCGCTTCGCCGCCGCCGAACGGCTTGGTCTTTCTCCCGATCCGCCGCCCGCGACCACGGCGCTCGGTGCGCTCCTCGGGCATATCACGGGGGGCGCCAGGGCGGAGACATTCCAGCCGATGAACGTGAATTTCGGGCTGTTCCCGGATCTCGTCGATTCCACCCGCGGTCGCGACCGGAAAAAGGCGCTGGCCGCACGCGCGCTGAAAGATCTGGGAACGTGGCTCGGCAGTCAGCAGGATGCCGTCCTTCCCGCGCTCGCGCACGGATGATCGGTCTGTTTGGAATTACAACCGCCCAAACGCTGCTGCGCGAAGGAGAATGAGCTGGCGGCGCAGGGGTGAGAGATCGCGCGTGCTGCGGAGCGGATCGCGGCCGGCCCGCGCGACGAGCGCGAGCGATGCGGGCACCAGTGCCGCCGGCAGGACGGCCGGAAGAATGTGCCGGGGTGCCGGCACCGCACGCGCGCACGCAAACTGCGTTTTCGCTCTCGCCGCGACGAGCGAAACGATTCTTCTCACCGCTTCCGGCTTGCCTGCCGCCTGGGCATCGTTCGGCGGTATCCCCTCGGCGGCGAGCAGATCGGCGGGCAGAAACGTCTTGCGGTGCGCCGCGTAAAAGGGAAGCGCGCGCAGGATTCCGGAAAGGCCGTAGGCAGTGCCCGCCTCACGCGCCAACCCGGAGATGTCGGCTTTCGGGTCGAGCACAAATGCGGCGATCCGCATCAGCGCGGCCGGGGTCGCGGCTGCGTGGAATTCGAGCGCGGCAAGGTCGGCAAAAGGCGCGGGAGACAATTCGACGGTCCGCGCATCGATCAGGGCTTCGAGGGCGTCCCGCAGATGCGGCGCCCGCGCGAGCAATCCGGCGAGTGCAATGGCAACAGGCTGCGCGCGCGGGGCGCCCCGCGCCGCCTCGCCGACCGCCTCGCGCCACCATTGCAGGCGGACTTCGCCCATCATCGGCTCGTGCACGCTGACCGTTGCGCGCGCGATCTCGTAATTGAAGGCGTAGAGCGCGAAGAGAAGCGGGCGTTCCTCCGCGGGCGCGAAGAGGCTCGCAAAGTAGCGGTCCGCATCGTCGCCCCGAACGGCCGCCTCACAAACGGCGAACGCCTCGGCGGGATTCACGGATAGAGGCCGGGAGCCGCGTCGCGGCGGCTCCCGCGGCGCCTTATGGCAGGTGCATCGCGCCCACCATGCAGAACAGCATGGGGATCGACAGTAGGGTGTTGATCCGCGAGGCCATGCCCGAGACTTTTCCAGCGGCGGCGCGCTGATCTTTGGTGAGATTGGGCCACGAATTGTCGATATTGAGCGCCTTCTTCTGCTTCGGCCAGATGATGAACCACACATTCGCCCACATGATCGTTCCGAGCCACATGCCGATGCCGATCACGAGGTAGTGGGGATTGGCAAAGGCGCCGCCCGGATCGGCGATGTCGAGCGAATAGGCGAGCCCGATGTAACCGTTGAGCGCTGCGAGAATGAGGCCAAACACGATCGTGCTCATGGCCGACCAGCGGAACCAGAACAGGGCCGACGGCGTGATGTAGCGGCCGAGCGCGGGGCGCAGGTCTTCCGGAATTCTGGGAGTGGTCGGCGTCGAGACGAAATTGAAATACCAGAGCAGGCCGATCCACATGACGCCGCTTATGACGTGCAGCCAGCGCACGATAAACTGCCAGAATCCCGTGTTCACCACGACGCCGTTGTCCCACCAGAACAGGCCAAGCACGACCAGCGCCAGGATGAACGAGGCAACCACCACACTGCGGAGATTGGAAAGAAAGGCGGCCATATCGGAAAGCTCCCCCTGCGAGTTCAGCGAGTCTGAGCCGCAACCTTATACCATTTTAATTGTGGCGGAGAAGATTCTGGCGGCCGCAGCCCTGCGGCGCGAGCCGGTCAGATCGCGAGCTGCCGCGGGCGCGTGGTCTTGAACCAGGTTACCACGAAGAGGCGCGTGACCATCACCGCCGTGAAGAACGAGGTGATGATGCCGAGCCCCAGCGTGACCGCGAAACCCCGCACCGGCCCCGATCCCAGCTGGAAGAGGATCAGCGACGCGATCAGATGGGTCATGTTCGCGTCCACGATGGTGGCCATGGCGCGGCGGAAGCCCTGGTCGATGGACGCAATGATGGTGCGGCCGTTCCTGTGTTCCTCGCGGATGCGCTCGTAGATGAGCACGTTCGCGTCCACCGCCATGCCCATGGTGAGTACGATGCCGGCGATGCCGGGCAATGTGAGTGTCGCGCCGAAGGCGGTCAGCGCTGCCATCAGCAGGATCACGTTGAAGGTGAGCGCGACGTCGGCGAAGAGCCCGAAAAGGCCGTAGCGGGCGACCATGAAAAGGACCACGAGCACAAGCCCCGCCAGGGTCGAATACTTGCCTGCCGTGACCTGGTCGGCTCCGAGTTCGGCACCCACGGTGCGCTGTTCGATCACCTTGAGCGGCGCCGGCAGCGCGCCCGCCCGAAGGAGCACGGCGAGATCGGTCGCGCTCTGCACCGTGAACCCGCCCGTAATGTCGCCCGAGCCGGCGAGGATCGGCGTCTCGATCACCGGCGCCTCGATGATCTGGTTATCGAGAATGATCGCGAAGCGCTTGCCGACATTGTCTTTCGTGGCGTCGCCGAATTCGCGCGCGCCCACGGTATCGAACTTGAAAGTCACGTCCGGCAGACCGCTCTGTGGATCGAAGCTCTGCTGGGCGTCGGTCAGACGGTCGCCGCCGACCAGGATCCGCTGCTGGACGATCAGCGGCGGCGGCGTGGCCTTGTTTTTCGTCGGCGCGAATTTCAGAAGCTCGTCGCCGATCGGAACGATGCCGCGTTCGGCCTGTGTCAGGTCGGCCGATTCGTCGACCAGCTGGAACGTCATCTTGGCGGTCTTGCCGATCAGGCTGATCAGGCGCTGGGGATCGCTCAGCCCCGGCACCTGCACAAGAATCCGGTCCTCGCCCTGGCGCTCGATGGTGGGCTCGCGCGTGCCGAGCTGGTCGATGCGGCGGCGAACCACCTCGATGGACTGTTCGAGAATCTGGTCCTGGGTGCGCGTCCTGAAATTGTCGGTCATGTGCATGATGATCGAGTCGCGCCCCGGCTCGATCATCTGGTAGTCGCGCGCTCCCGCCGACAACACCGATCCGCCGACCGCCGGGTTGAGCCCGCTCATGATCGATTTCGCCTGGTCGTAGCGCGCCGGATCGAGCACGCGCAGCGACACGAAGTCGGAACCGGCCTGCAGGTTCGTGTAGCCGATGCGCGCTTTCCGGAAGGCAATCCGGAGATCGCCCATGAGGGATTGGAGGCGGTCTTTCTGCACCTGGTCGAATTCGACTTCGAGCAACAGGTAGGAACCGCCCTGCAGGTCGAGCCCCAGCGCCACCGTGCCTCTCGGGAGGAATGCCGGAATACGCGAGACGACCCAGCCAGGCAGTGCGTTGGGAAGCGCGATCACGATGCCCGCCACGAGAATCAGGATCGTGATGGCTTTCGACCAGGTGGGAATCTGAAGCATCTACATTCGCATTCGTCAGGTCTTGTCGGCTTTTGCGTCCGCCGGGGCGGTCTTGCTGCGTACCTCCGTGAGGGTCCCTTTTACCACCCGGACCTGCACACCGTCCGAGATTTCCACGACAATTTCGCCGTCGTCCCTCACTTTTGATACCCGACCGACGAGTCCGCCCGCCGTGACCACTGTGTCGCCGCGGCGCAGATTGTCGAGCATTTCCTTGTGCTGTTTCGCGCGCTGCTGCTGCGGCCGCATCACGAGGAAATAGAAAATGGCGAACACCGCGATCAGCGGCGCAACAGTGGTCAGAAGCGACGAATCCATGAAGCGTTCCGGGGAATGCGGGAGGGCGGATGAAGGCGGCGCGGACTATAGCCGCGCAGGCCTCCAATGCAACCGGCCGGTGCTTCAGCGGCTGTCGGCGAGGAGAGCCTGCGGATCGACCGGCTTCATGCCCGAGCGAATTTCGAAATGCAGCTGCGGCCGATCGACACCACCGGTCTCTCCGGCCGTTGCGATCACCTCGCCCTTTCTCACCCGATCGCCCCGCAATACGAGCAGTGTGTGCGCGTGCGCATAGGCCGACACGAATCCGCCGGCATGGGAGATCAGGAGGAGTTTGCCATAGTGCGGGGGACCGTTGCCCGCATAGGTGACCGTGCCCGAAGCGGCGGCACGGATCGGCATGCCCATTTCCGTCGCGATGTTGATTCCGTCATTGCGCTCGCCGTCGCCGGCGGGGCCGAACGGCGCGATCACATCACCCCTGAGGGGCCAGGCGAACGTGGGCGGGGCAAGGGCGGACTTTTCCAACGTTTTCGCGGGCGTCTTTGCGACGAAGTTGCGGAACCCCAGCGGTGGCGGCGCGTAGTTTGCCACCCCGGCATCGAGCGCGTCTGCGAGAACGGCGCTGCGCGTCTGCGCCGAGCTGGCCGGAATACGCAGCGCCTCGCCGGGACGCAGAGCGGATCGCGCGCCCATGCGATTGAGATGCGCAACAGCGGCAGCCGAGACCCGATAACGCGCGGAGAGCGCGGGAAGTATGTCGCCGGGGCGTGCAACCACCGAGTAATAGGTCGGTCGGGGCCACGCCGCAGCAGTTGCAGGATTGATGCTTGCGGCAGCAAATAATGACAACGAGACCGAGATCGCCACGAATAAACCGTGCGTCCCGTCACGGCCCGCGAATGCACGCCATGACATCCTTTTTTCCATGGCTGCAACAGGGGCCGACTCCGCCCTAACTTCCCTTCTTCGTCTCATCGGACCGCGCCTCTCTGGGAAGACCCGGCAGCATCGGCACGAACGCCACGGGAATGAGCGTTTCGCGCACCGGCCCCTTCTCGGTGCGGATAATCCTGACGAGACGTTGCGAAATCCTTTCGAATTCGCCGGGGGCGCTCAAGGGTGCGACAAGGATACCGCCGGGCTTCAGCTGTTCGAGCAGCGCGGGCGGGATTTCGGAGAGCGCGGCCGTCAGCAGGATTCGGTCGAACGGCGCCTGCTCGGGCCATCCGACCAGTCCGTCGCCGTGCCGCACCACGATGTTGTGGAGTTTGAGCGCCCTGAACCGCGCTTCGGCCGCCCGGAGCAGCGGCTTGTGGCGTTCAATGGTGTAGACCATCCTGCAAAGCGGGGCGAGCACGGCGGCCTGGTAGCCGGAGCCGGTTCCGATTTCGAGCACGCGGTGCCTGGATTCGACCGCGAGCGCCTCGGTCATATACGCGACGATGTATGGCTGGCTGATTGTCTGCCCGCAGGCGATCGGCAGCGCGATGTTTTCGTAGGCCGTGGCCTGGAACGGTTCTTCGACGAACAGTTCGCGCGGCGTGCGCTCCATCGCCGAAAGCACTTGCTGATCGGTAATGCCCTGCCCGCGCAATTCCATCACGAGCGCGATCGGGCGGTGATCTTCGCTCATCGTCCCAGCTTTACGCCTTCGAGCAGAGGTTTCAACCGGTCGCGTTCGCGGAATTCGGTGAGATTGAGATGCAGCGGCGTGACGGAGATGCGGCGGGCATGAATCGCCTTGAGGTCGCTGCCCTCCGGGGGTTGGCTGCGACCCCTTTTGAAGCCGATCCAGTAATAGGGAACGCCGCGGGCGTCGATCCGGCGGTCGAGCACCGCCGTCTGCAAATCGCGCTTGCCCTGGACAGTAACTTCGACGCCGCGCGCGCCGCCGCCGTCGTTGTCGGGAAAATTCACGTTCATCAGAATGTCCGCAGGCCAGCCGATGGAGATCAGTTTCTCGATCAGCTTCGGTCCGCAGGTCTCCGCGCACGACCAGTCCACGTCGCGTCCCCCGCCAAGGCCGAGGGCTTGCGACAGCGCGATCGAAGGGACGCCGAGCGCGGTTCCTTCCATGGCGCCGGCAATGGTCCCGGAATAGGTGACATCGTCGGCGAGATTGGCGCCGCGATTGACGCCCGAAAGGACAAGCGTCGGCCGCTGATCCGCCATCAACTCGGCTATCGCCATCATCACGCAATCGGTCGGCGTGCCGGTGACCGCAAAATGACGGGAATCGATCTCGCGCAGCCGGAGCGGCAGCGCGAGCGTGAGGGAATGCGAAGCGCCCGACTGCTCGGTCTCGGGCGCCACGACCCACACGTCTTCGGTGAGCGCGCGCGCAATCCGCTCCGCCACGACGAGCCCCGGCGCGTGTATGCCGTCGTCATTCGTGACGAGAATGCGCATACGCTATTCCACCCTGCCCCGCACCCTCCCCTTGAGGCGCGAATATATACGTGAGTTGGCGACCACAATCACCTGCGCGATTCCGACGGATCGCGGACGATCGTCAAACCATGAGTAGCGGCGCTTCCCGCTGCCTGCGCGGTGCGAAGATCAGCGTCAGGCCGATTGTCACGGCGATTGTGGCGAGCCGCGCCACATTCCCCGTCTCGCCGCCCACGGCATTGTTGCCCAGCGCGAACCAGGACCAGACGAGATTGAGTCCCGCGTGGATGATGAAGCCCGGCCAGATCGAATTCCAACGCTCCATCAGCCAGCAAAACACCATGCCGCCGGTGAAAGTGATCGCGCTGTTCATCAGGGCGTTCGCCAGCGAATGGCCCGCATAAAAATGGACCGCGCCGAACGCCAGTGATGCGAGGATGGCCGCGGGCCAGAACGGCGCGCCGCCCCAGCGGCGCATCTGGCGAAAGAGAAAGCCCCGAAACTGTGTTTCCTCCACGAAAGGCCCGATCACGCCGAACACCAGGAGCGGCCCCAGGGGCTGAGACGTGTATTTGGCACCGGCCGCGAGAAGCACGGCAAACCCCGCCGCGATCGCGACCAGGCAAACGAGACAGCCGCGCGGCGAAAGGCGCGCTATGGCAAGCTCGTCCAGCGCACGGGCAAGCCCCGACCGCCATAGCGCCATGGTAGAGACGAGCATCAGCACGAAGGCGCAAGCAATATAAAGCTCGTAGAATCCGTTCGGGCCGAACGTGCGTTTCGACCAATCGTGGAAACCGAGCGCGTCCAGCATCGGCACGATGCCTCGGGCGGCGGCAATTCCAATCGCGATCACCAGAGCGCAACGGAAAATGCGCGCCGGTACGGAATGCGTTTGGGCTGCTTCGGCCATGTTGCCCCCGATCCCCCCTCAACATGACTGCGATGCAAAACACCCCGCAACAGAAGCAAGGGGCGAGTCTTCGCGAACGAATGGCTCTGAACGGTCGGGCGGCTATGTCGAAGATATAGTCGCCCTTGTGGGTAGAAGTCTCGGCACGAGCCGCGTCATTCATCGTCCGATCGCCTCCGCGCCGTCCATGTAGGGGCGCAATGCCTGCGGAACGGCGATCGTGCCGTCGGATTGCTGGTAGTTTTCCAGAATCGCGACCAGCGTGCGGCCGACGGCGAGACCCGACCCGTTCAGCGTATGAACGTAACGCGGCGCCTTTCCGTCCTGCGGCCGATAGCGCGCGTTCATCCGCCGCGCCTGGAAGTCGCCGCAGTTCGAGCAGGACGAGATTTCCCGGAAGCGCTTCTGCCCGGGCAGCCACACTTCGATGTCGTAGGTTTTTTTTGCCGTGAACCCCATGTCGCCGGCGCACAGCGTTACCACGCGGTGATGCAGGCCGAGCCGCTTCAGCACGGCTTGCGCACAGTCGGTCATGCGCTCGTGTTCGCTATCTGAGTGTTCGGGCGCGACGATCGAGACCAGTTCGACCTTCGAGAACTGATGCATCCGGATCAGCCCGTGTGTGTCCTTGCCGGCGGCGCCCGCTTCGGCGCGGAAGCACGGCGTCCAGGCCGCAAAGCGCAAAGGCAGCGCCGCGTCGTCGAGAATTTGCTCCCGCACGAAATTCGTCAGCGACACTTCGGCGGTCGGAATGAGCCAGTAGCCGCCGTTGGTGTGAAACAGGTCTTCGGCGAATTTCGGGAGTTGTCCGGTTCCGAAAACGGCCTCGTCGCGAACCAGGAGCGGCGGAGACATTTCGCGGTAGCCGAACTCGCGCGCGTGCAGATCGAGCATGAAATTGCCGAGGGCGCGCTCGAGCCGGGCAAGCGCGCCGGTGAGATAGGCGAAGCGTGCGCCGGAAACCTTCGCCGCGCGCGCGAAATCCATCTGGCCCAGCGCTTCGCCAAGCGCGAAATGCTCACTGGGCGCGGCAATTTCGGGCGCCGCGCCGAACCGCCGGGCGACGACTTCCACGTTGTCGTTTTCGTTCGACCCGTTGGGCACGTCGTCGGCCGGAAGATTGGGAATGGCGGCGAGCACCTCTTCAAGAGCGGCCTTTGCGGTGCGCTCTTCTTCTTCGGCCTCGTGGATTTTCTCTCGCAGCCCGCTCACTTCACCCATCAGGGCGGCGGCCCGGCCCTCGTCCTTCTGCGACTTGGCGGTCCCGATCTGGCGGGCGGCCTCGTTGCGGCGTGCCTGCGCGTCCTGGAGGCGACCCTGCTGCGCGCGAATGGCGCGATCGCGCTCGACCATGTCGTTGACGACGACCTCCGCGTCCACCATGCCGCGGCGCGCGAGCCCGTTCGCCACACGCGCGGGTTCGTCCCTGATGATCCGGATATCCAGCATGGCGCCGCTCGCGCGTCCTCCGTTCCGGCCGTAATGGCACGGCGGATTCGGAGGGTAAAGCGGCCGCTGGTTAAGCCGCGGCGGCGGCGCGCGCGGCGTCTTCGCGAGCACGCCGGTTCTCGATCAGGCGCACGCACCAGATCGAGATTTCGTAGAGTGCGATGAGAGGAAGAGCGAGGCTCGTCATGCTTAAAGGGTCCGGCGGGGTCACGACGGCGCATAACGCGACGATGCCAAGGATGGCGTAACGCCGCATGCTGCGCAGCTGCGCGCTCGAAACGATCCCGACCCGGCCAAGAAGCGCGAGCAGAACCGGCATCTGGAAACACAGGCCGAATGCAAAGATCAGTGTGGTCACGAAGTCGAGGTATTCGCTGACCTTGGCCTGGAGTTCGATGCCGAGCGCTCCGTGGCCCCCCGGCGTCTCGTAACCCACAAAGAAGCGGATCGCGAAGGGCAGCATCACGTAATAGACGAATGCGGCGCCCATCACGAAGAGAACAGGCGATGCAACAAGGAACGGCAGAAAGGCGCGGCGCTCGTGCCGGTAAAGCCCCGGCGCGATGAACATCCAGAGCTGGGAGGCGACGAGGGGGAAGGACAGGCAAAGCCCCGCGAACATCCCGAGCTTCACGTAAGTGAAGAAGGTCTCGTAGAGCGCCGTATAGATCAGGTGGTGATTGGGTTGCCCGGCAAGGGCGTGCGCCAGCGGTTCGGTCAGGAAGGCATAGATATATTTCGCGAACCCGAAACAAAGCGCGAAGCAGATCGCAAACGCGATCAGCGAGATCACGAGCCGCTTGCGCAACTCGATCAGGTGATCGAGCAACGGCGCCTTGGTGGCTTCGATGGCCTCCTCGTCGGCCGTCGTCCGCGCCGTCATTCGTGCGGTTCCGCGGCCGCCATGGGCGCAGCCGGCGGGGCCGTCTCCCCCGAAACCAATGGCTGCGGCGGAGGCAGTACGGGCGCGGCGAGCGTCCGATCGAGGTCGGCGAACGGCCTTTCGCTGCGAAGCGATTCAAGTTCCGCGCGCAAATCGTCGAGTTCCGACTGGCGGGCCATCTCGTCGAAGCTCTTGCGGAACTGGTCGGCCATGGCCCGCGCTTTGGCAGTCCACCGCCCCGCCGTGCGCATCAGGCGCGGCAAATCCTTCGGCCCCACCACGACCAGAGCCACGATGAGAACGATAAGGATATGGCTCCAGCTCAGATCGAGGAACATCGGCGGGGGCCGCGTTCAGTGCTCTGCGGCGCGATCCTGTTTCACCGAATCGTCGCTTCGGTCGGGAATTGCACGGTCATCGTCGGGTTCGTTCAACCCTTTGCGGAAACTGCGGATTCCCTTGGCGACGTCGCCCATCAGATCCGAGATCTTGCCGCGCCCGCCGAACAGCAGGAGCGCAACCACGGCGAGGATCAGAATATGCCAGATGCTCAGCGCACCCATAGAACTTACTCCTTCGGCTCCGAACGGCCGTCCAGCATGCCCCCCACACGATGCGCACGGAAGTCTTTAAGCTCCATTGCCGGGCGGGGCGCAAGCTCAGCCGGCCAGGATTTCTCCTTTTCGGCCGAAGCCGGCCGCAAGCGCCTTCAGCCGCTTGAGCACCGGATCGCCTGCCATGTGGGAGCGGGCGGTCGGAATTTCCAGAAAAATACGGGAGTCCGTCATCCGTAAGGCATAGTGGGCGAGTTCCCCCGCGGCCGCACCGGATAGGGCCAGAGCGAGCCGCATGGCAAGCCCCAGGCGAAGCGCGAGGGTGGAGTCCGGCGTGTCGAGAAAACCGCGAAGCGGATTGTCGGAGGGGAGTCCGCCCTCGCCCGCATAACGGTGCAGCACGGCGGTGGCGATCAGGGCCCTCGTTTTGTGATCGGCGCCGGAAAACGGCGCTGTCAGCACCTGATCGAAGGTGCCCAGGGCCCGATCATCGGGATGTCGGCGCCAGCCCAGATCGGCGAACAGGCAGCTTGCGAGGCGAACGCGCCGGCCCGCGTCGGTCTCGGCGGCGAACAGCGGTGCGAGCCAGGCGAACATTTCGCGCGCATGCGCCGGCGTGCGGCTTGCGCGCGCGTTCGCGGACTCGGCGAACGCGATCAGCGGATCCTTCGCGCGTTCGTCGGGCTCCAGCTGGCCGAAAACGAGCCCCTCACGCAATCCGTAGGCCGAGACCACGACGCGTTCGAGCCCCGTTGCCGCGAGGAGTTCCTCGAGTACGACCGCGCCGTACGGCAGCGCTTCGGCGCGACGCCGCGAAACCGCGCGCATCGCTTCGAACGACCGGCGCGACAGCCGCGCGAGAACCCGGCACAGCTTGATCGTGCGCGGCAGGGCGATTGCGTAGTTGTGAAGGACGTGAAGGGGATAGCCGCTGTCTTCCATGTCCACATGGGCGAAACTTCGCCACACGCCTCCCACGGCGTAAAGCGAACGGCCGTTCAACGCGCCGAGACTCTTCGCCTCGCAAAGCCCTTTGCGCACGATCTCTCTTGCGCGTTCGGGATCGCCTTTGGCGAGATCGATCAGCCGCAACGGTCCGAACGGCAGCGTCAGCGCGGCACCGGTCTTGCCTTGCCTCACCGTCACCATGTCGAGGCTGCCGCCGCCGAGATCGGCAACGAGCCCGTCGGCGTCGGGTATTCCGGCCAGCACGCCCTGCGCGGCGATTCGCGCTTCCTCCTCGCCCGACAGGATCCGGATCGGGCCACCCCACGCCAGTTCCGCGCGACGGACGAAATCCTGTCCGTTCAACGCGTCGCGCGCGGCAGCCGTGGCGACGGCATCGCGCAACTCGACCCGGTGGGCCCCGACAAGAACGCGGAAGCGCGCGAGCGCCTCGAGCGCGAGACGAATTCCCTCATCGTGCAGTTGCCGGCGCGAAACCATGTCGCGTCCGATCGCGCAGATCGCCTTTTCGTTGTGAACCATGGCAGGCGCGCGCGAGAGGGATTCGTAGATCACAAGGCGTACCGAATTCGAGCCGATATCGACGACGGCGAGCGGCCCGTCGCCGCCGCGGCGGCGGCTCGCGAGCGGCGTCCGCCGCTCTGCCATCGCAAGCGGCGCCTCGTTCACCGTTCCGCCTGCTGGCCCAGTGTCGATGCCGGCCGCCGCGTCGTCATTCGAAGCGCGCGCCCGCGGCCCGACAGCGAAGGATTCGTCATGAAATAGGTATGCGCCGAAAAAGCGTCTTCCCGGTCGGAACGCGGATCGCGGGCGTAGCTGCCGTCCGCGGCCATGTGCCAGCTCTGCGCCTGGTCCTTGAGATGCGCGACCATGATCTGGTTCAGCACCTGCTCGTGAACAGTGGGATTTTCGACCGGAACCAGCGCTTCCACGCGGCGATCGAGGTTTCGCGGCATCCAGTCCGCAGAGGAAATGTACACCTTGGCCTTGGGTGACGGCAGTCCGTGGCCTCCGCCGAAACAGACGACGCGGCCGTGTTCCAGGAACCGTCCGACGATGCTTTTCACACGAATGTTTTCCGAAAGCCCCGGAACGCCCGGACGCAGGCAGCAGATGCCGCGCACAACGAGATCGATCCGCACGCCCGCCTGACTGGCGCGATAAAGACCGTCGATGAGCGCGGCGTCCACGAGCGAATTGAGCTTGACCCAGATCGCTGCGGGCCGTCCTGCGCGTGCATGGCCGATTTCTTCCTGGATCGCGTCCGCGAGCTTGCCGCGCAACGAGATGGGCGAGACTGCGATTTTCTCGAGCGCGACCGGTTCGGCGTAACCGGTGACGTAGTTGAACAGCTGGCCTGCGTCGCGTCCGAGTGCGGGATCGGCAGAAAACAGGGAAAGGTCCGTGTAGCTCTTGGCGGTGACCGGGTGATAGTTCCCGGTGCCGAAATGCACATAGGTTCTGAGCTGCCCGCTCTCGCGGCGCACGACGAGGCTCACCTTCGCGTGCGTCTTGAGTTCGATAAACCCGTACACCACCTGCACGCCGGCTCGTTCGAGATCGCGCGCCCAGCGGATGTTGGCTTCTTCGTCGAAGCGCGCCTTCAGTTCGATGAGCGCGGTAACGGATTTTCCCGCTTCGGCCCCCTCGATCAGCGCCTTGACGATGGGCGAGTCCTGCGAGGTGCGATAGAGCGTCTGCTTGACGGCAACCACACCCGGATCGGCCGCAGCCTGCCGGAGGAACTGCACCACAACGTCGAAACTCTCGAAGGGATGATGGACGACAATGTCCTTGGCGCGGATGGCGGCGAAGCAGTCGCCGCCGTAATCGCGGATGCGTTCGGGAAAGCGCGCGACGAACGGTTTGTACTGGAGATCGGGCCGCTCCGGCAAAATCAACCGGCTGGTATCGGAGAGACCGAGAAGGTGATCGATGATGACCAGCTCGGATTCGTCGAGATCGAGCTTGTCGGCAATGTAGCTGCGCAGGCCCTGCGGCATCGACGCGCTGCAGACGAGGTGAATCACCGAACCGCGGCGGCGGCGCTTCACCAGCTTCTCGAACAGCCTTGCGAGGTCTTCCGCTTCTTCCTCGATTTCCACGTCGCTGTCGCGGATGATGCGGAAAAGACCCGAACCGAGAACATTGTAGCCCGGGAACAAACGGTGCAGGTGCAGGCCGATGGCATGCTCGAGCGAGAGAAAGCGCACCTGTCGTCCCGGCAGGCGGATGAAACGGCGCAGCTGCGACGGTACGGGCAAGAGCGCCGTGACTGCCTTGGCGTCGCGCTTGCGGGCCAGTTGAAGGGCGAGCGTGAAACCGAGATTGGGAAGAAATGGAAACGGGTGCGCCGGGTCGAGCGCGAGTGGCGTCAGCACCGGGAAGATGTTCTCGCGAAAATCGGCTGCGAGCCAGTCGCGGTCGCTGTCCGTGAGTTCGTCGGGTTCGAGAACGACAATGCCCGCGTCCCGCAACTCCTTGCGCAGCTGAACCCATATCTGCTGCTGGTCGGCGATCAGTTCGCCGGCGGTCTCGTCGACGCGCGCGATCTGTTCGGCCGGTGTCAGTCCGTCGTCGCTTCGCGAATCCACGCCCGCTGCGACCATGCCTTTGAGCCCCGCGACGCGCACCATGTAGAACTCGTCGAGATTGGACGCCGAAATCGACAGAAACCGCAGCCGCTCGAGCAGCGGATTGCGGCGATTGCGGCCCTCTTCGAGAACGCGGCGGTTGAAGGCGAGCCACGACAGTTCCCGATTGAGAAACCGCTCGGGCGACTTCGCATCCACGCCGCCCACCGGCGCGCGCGCCTCCCCTGTTTCGCGTGGCCCTTCCGCGAACGAAGGCGACACATCTTCTTTCCGTTCGAGTGCTTCGGCTGTCATTGCGGTGCCGTCGCTGCCGTCCGAGGTTCCGTCACCGGCCGAGTCTAGCCGAGAGGCATGAACGTGTCATCGCGGAGAGGCCGGGGGGCGCCAAACACCACCGCCCCGGCAGCCCGGCTCCGTCGCTCCCGATCCGGCGCGTCAGGGTGCAATCAGGCGGTCCTGCTGTTCGCTGATCTCGTCGAAGCTGGTCCGCCTGGTTTCCTGGTAGAGCGAATCGTCGTTTTCCAGCCGCTGCCCGCCGTCTCGCGTGAGAGAGGCAATGTTCGCGTAATAGTCGACCTGCGTGTTGGTCGGAAGCGCCCATTCGAGCGGGATCCGCAGGAATATGCCTTTGTCGAATCCGCCTTCGCCGAACTGGGAGGACGGGACATTCGTCACCGTTGCATAGGCACCGACCTCAACGCCGGTCGAGAACTCGCGCGAAACTTCGAAGGTCGCGCCGTGGTCGCCGGCGAGATACCGGCCCACATGGACGGCCAAATCCACGCCGTACCAGGGCGAGTGGTAATAGAGGCTCACATGCCCCGTCAGCACATGATAGTTCTGGAAGCCGAAGAGCCGATCGAAGTCCCTCTGCCACACTTCGTAGAGATCGGCACCGACGGCAAAGCGGCTTGCTTCCGGGCGCCACAGGATTTGGCCGCCGGCGCCGCCGAACATGTCCTCGAGATACCCTGTCTTGGCTTCCGCAAAAACATCACGAGACAACCGCGCGCGCCAAACGCCATCCAGATACGCAAAGCCGTTTCTGCCCTTTGTCATGTAGTCCGCGATATCGGTGCGGACATGCGGCAACGCGCTGTCCGGGGGCGTGGCGGTCGAAAACGTGTCGAACGCGGTGAGTTCGTACCGGCCCTCGATCCCCCATCCGGGCCGAACATCGAACTCGCCCGACGCGCCTCCGAACAGCCGGACACGCAGCGGATCCCGCGGATCGAAGTAGCTCGTCTCCAGCCCGGGAAATACCGACCACGAAAACCGCGGGTATGTCTGCGATTGCGCTTCGCTCAGGTCCGGATTGTCGATCGGCGCCGGCCGCAACGAAACTGCACCAGGCGATTCGGCAACCGTACCGCCCTGCGCAAGAATGCGTTCCATGGCGGAGCGAACGATTCGCACGTCCTGGACGGGAAGCCCGGCATAGACGGGAATGAGGTGAATGATCTCGACCGACTCCGGCGCATCATTCAGGATCACGCGGAGCATCCGCCCGATCGCTTCGTCTTCGAATTCGTAGCGAAGGTTCGTGTAGTAAACGGTGAGTTCGGCGCCCGCGCCGGAAATGACTTCGACTTTCAGTTCCTGCGCGGATGCATCCCGCCGGATCGCTTTTCGTGCCGTGCTCCACGCCGCTGGCGTGAGGCCGATCGACGGCAGATGCTCTCCGGGCGCCGGCGCCGAAACCTGTATGCTCCGAACCGGCGCCGCCGAGACGATATCCCGGCGTGCGCGCGGGACTTTGCATGTCGAGACGTTCGCTCCCGGCGCATCGAGATCGGTCAGGCGAACGCGCGCAACGGTCATGTCCTGTGTCAGCCGGGCGAGCGCATTGCAATACGCGCGGCCCTTGCCGTCGGCCCGCATGTCGACCACCAGCGTCGAACGTTCGACGCTGACATGGGCGGCGGGGTCGAGAGTGCGAACCAGCCGGCTGACGAAGCTGTCCGCGATCGCGTTGCGACGGGTTTCGGGGCCACGTTCGGCCGGAGCTGGCGGAGGTGGCGAAAAGCGCACGGCATAGGCTGGCGTGGTCGGATCCGTGGCGATGCTCAGCGCGCCCCCGAAGCCGCTGCCGTAGAACCAGCCCACCATGATCTTCGCGCTGTCCGGCAATCTGTAGTTCACACCGAAGTTGAACGGAATTCGATAAGCTATTGTGCGAACTTGCTTTTCCTGCGCGTACCGGTCGCTGCTATACTCGGCGATCGCGTCGAGATTCTCGAAGGGCGTGTGCCAGACGATTCCTCCGAACAGGCCCACATTCGGGCCATGGAAGAGCTGACGGAAATCGACGAGACCTCCACCGCCGGTAATGGGCGGCCGCTCTTTGAAACTCGGGAAAATGGCGGCGAGCGGATTGGGAAACGTCGCGCTGCCGGCCAGCCTGCCCCAGCCCATTCCTCCGGTCACGTCGAAATCGTAGATCCGTTTCGTCGCCACCAGGTATTCGCCGCCGTACACGCCCGTGCCGATGACGTCGCGAATTCCGAGCGCGAAGTCCGGCGTCCAGCGCGTTTCCCGGAACAGTCGCACCTTGAAGCCGAGGCTTCGGTCGTAGAGCGTCGTGTGGTCGGTCGCGAGCCTGGGTACGCGACTGTAACGAAATTCGGTTTCGAGCCACGGCAGAGTCTGGAAACTCAGAATGGCCCGCTGACCTGCAGTATCGCCCGCGACCGAGAACGCCAGCTGCCCGTCTGCGGCCATGCGCGCGCTCGGCATTTCGATGAGACCGATCTCGCCGAAGGTGTCGCGATCATCCGACAGAAAGATGTTGCTGACCTGCGCCATGGCGGGGATCGCCCAGGCGAGCGCGGCTCCGAGCGCCACAACGGCCATGACGAGCCGGCGGCCCGCGCGGTGCGGCGCACGTTTCCAAATCTGCACTGAACCCCGCCGTATCCGAATGAGAGTACGGAATCGGTATTCGCCCTCAGACCTAATCTATGGCTGCATCCTCTTGGAATCACAAGCGGCCGCGATTACGGTTTGCCACGCGAGGTCTGTCGCCGCAGAAGGGGAATGTTGCTGCACGTGATTCGAAAGGTCGGGAAAGGCCATCTGGCGCCCACCGCGCGATGGTGTTCTGCGCTACTCGGCGTTTGCATGCTGACGTCGACGCAGGTGTTCGCGCAGGACGACGCGGCCGGTACTAATCAGCAAGCAGCCGCCGCCGGAACGGTCTCCGTGACCGGTCAGGTGCGATCGCCGGGAACTTACCAGTTGCTGCCCGCCGAGCACCTCTCCGAAGCCCTGGAGCGTGCCGGAGGCCTGACGAACGCGGCTTACCCCTATGGCGCGGTGTTCCTGCGCGAGTCCGCGGCCCGCGAAGAGCGCGGAATCGACCGGACCGTCCTGGACAGGCTTATCGCGCGCTGCCTGCAACAGATGAACGTATCATCCGACGATTGTCCGAAAAGGCGCGTCCTCGAGGCCGCCGCGGCGCAAGGCAATCCCGGCGAGCTGGCCGGCCGGATTACCGTCACCGCCGATCCGGGTGTGCTGGCCGCAACCCCCGACAAGGATCCGCTGCTCGAGCCCGGCGATTCGATTTTCATTCCGGCGCGGCCGACGACCGTCATGGTGCGGGGGGCGGTTTCGCACCCGGGCAACTATCCATACGCCTTGCACGAGACGCTCGACGACTATTTGTCTCTTGCCGGCGGCGCCACCGATGCCGCCAACAACGATGCGGCGTTCGTGATCTATCCGGACGGAACCGCGAAGCAGATCGAGCCGTCCTGGTTCTTCTTCCTGACGGCGGCGATCCCTCCGGGCAGCACGATCGTCGTACCAAAGCGCTGATCGCGATACGGCGTTGCGCGAAGCCGAGGCTGCCGCCGCGGCGTATATCTACCGGGTACCGCCCTCATTCGGCGAGACATTGCCCTGCGGCACCCCGACGGGTGTGGGCGATTGACCCGGCAACGCATAGGGGGACGTGTAGCTCTTGGCCGAAAGACTGCGATGCAGGCGAATGTGCCCGGCATGCGGATACAAGTTCGAGGCGGGTGAATAGTTGCTATAGAAGCCTGCGTCCGTGCCGCTGCGGAGATCGACATCGGCGTATCTTCCGCCCGCGGCCCATGGATCGGCCGAGGCATTCGCCGTCTGAAACAGCAGGAGCGCAACCAACCCGGATCCGGCTCGATATCTGAACACGCGGCGTTCTCCCGTCCTGCGGCTAGGAACACCGAAGGATAGGGAGAGCGTGTTGGTCTCCCGTGACCGAATTCGCTCAAATTGCGCGGATCGAATTCGACCAAATTGTTGGTGTCGAAGATGCCTTACGGCGCGACGCCGTAGCCCGCGTATTCGTCCGCGACCTTCGCGTCCATCGCCCAGGACGCCGCGATGTCGGCATTGCCGCCGGCGGTATCGCCCGATTTCAGTTTCGCAAGACCGCGCACGTACAGCGAACTCGGCAGTTTCGGGTTAGCGGCGAGCTCGGCATTCGCGTCTTCAAAACCTATGAATCGTGCTCCAGGCAGTTCGACCGTCCGGTAGATCCCGGCCGACTTCGCAAGATCCTGCGGACGACGAGTAGTGCCCTCAGCCGATCTCGTCTCGTGCAAATGTGATCGACTTGTCCTGGTCCTTCCGGCCCCGCCGGAAAATCTCTCGCGCGTCGGGCCGTTCCCAATAGATCTCGAGCATGTTGCCATCGGGATCGCAGAAATAGACGCTTTCCTGGCTTTCGTGATCGATCGCGGCCAGCACGCGAACCTGAAAGTCAATCAACTCGAAATAAGCGCGTCGCAGGTCGCCGGCGCTGCCGACGGCAAACGCGACATGGCCAAATCCGAGGGAGGGCCTTACCTCTGCAATCGACTGTGGGACAGCTGGCGGTTGGGTGCCCGGAAGCGGCACGAGATCGATCATATGCGTTCCCTCGCCGATCGTCATGAACAGACCGCCGTGATCCGGGTCTTCCTCCAAGATTTCGAAGCCGAGCACGCGCGTGTAGAATTCCTTGGAGCGCGCCAAGTCGTGAACCGCGATGAGAACATGGCCAATTTTCGTCAAGCGTATAGGTTGGCGCGGTTGAATCATGAAATCCCTCGCGACGAGGCCGTTCGACATTTCCTCGGCGTTCATAATCGGTCAGACGCGCCTGCTGCCAGCCTCGGTCGAATTGATTTGAGTTCATTGCTCCGAAACCGCTCAACTCACTCGCGGCTTCGCAGGAACCCGTGGCTGACGTAATTGCTGTCGAGATAGTATCCCGTGATCCAGCGCTTGTCGTTGATCGCGGTGGCGTCTGTGCTGATCGATCCCGACGGGTCGAACGCCTTTACCCGCCCGCCCGGCCTGCGCAGAAAGCCGTGCTGCACGTAGTTGCTGTCGTCGTACGAACCGGCGATGGCGCCTTCGCGGTTGATGCCGGCGCCATAGGTGTAGGTCGATCCCCAAGGATCGAACTCGGTGATCGTTCCATCTGGAGCGCGCACGAAGCCGTGGTCCACGTTCTCGATATAGGCCCCCGCGATCCAGCCCGCGCGATTGATGCCGTTGGGTTGGGTGCTCGCCGATCCCGGAGGATCGAAGGTCGTGATCGTTCCGTCGGCAGTCCGCAGGAAACCGTGATCCTGGCCGTTGCTGTCCGCGTAGAAGCCCGTGACCGAGCCCTTGTCGCTGATGCTGTTCGCGAGGGTGGCGGTCGATCCGGGAGGATCGAACGTCGTGATATCGAACGTCGTGATCGTGCCGTCGGCAGCGCGCACGAAACCGTGCTCCACGAATTTGCTGTCCGCGTAATACCCCGTGATCGCGCCCGAGCGATTGATGCCCGTCGCCAGCGTGCTCGCCGATCCTGCCGGATCGAATGTCGTGATCGTTCCGTCGGCGGCCCGCACGAAGCCGTGCCCCACAAAGTTGCTGTCCCAGTAGGAGCCCGCAATCGCGCCGGCCGAATTGATCCCGTTGGCAACGGTATTGGTCGCGCCCGAGGGATCGAACGACGTGATCGTTCCATCGACGGTGCGCAGAAAGCCGTGCTCCACGTAATTGCTGTCCGTGTAGTAGCCGGCGACCGAGCCGGCGGAATTGATGCCGAAGACATAGGTGGAGGTCGATCCCGGCGGATCGAATGTCGTGATTGCCTTGCTGGCATCGGCCGGCGCGCTGCCGATCGTTCCGGCAAGCGCCAGTATGCCTGCGACGAGTGCTGTCTTCGTGAACATCCGATCCCTCTTCATTGCTGTTTCCGGTCCGGAACGGCGGGTGTCCCGAACCTCGGCTCGCGCGAAACGCTACAATCCGGCCGCCGGAGAGTCACTGGCTTTTTGGATCTCGCGTCGGGTCGACACGCGAGCGGCGCAGCGCATCTTGCGGCGCGGACGCGCAGCCGCACCAGCCGATGGCCGTCCGGATTTCATCTGGGGACGCGTCCGACAGACGCACGCGGCCCTGATGACGATGGACCTGCGAACCCTCTATGTTGGCCCGCGCATTGCGTGCCGCGATTCGTCGCGTTCGCGGCCGCGGCTCGACCAACAAACAAATCGAAAGCCCGGGCAGCTAACCCGGGCTTTGCAATTCCGCAGACGCGGAAATCTCGTGCGAGCAAAGCTCGCTTCAGGAAGTTTCAATTGTGTGGCGGCAACCGGCTTTTTTCCTGGCCGGTTGTGGCTCTGCAGGCGCAGAGCCGTGGTGCCATGCCGGGTGGAGTATCATCCATGCGGAAGCTCCTGTCTGTTCGTTGCACCACCGAACGCGAGGGCCCGACGCTCACGTTTCCAGCCTGTTTGGGCGCCTGCTATCCCACGTTCGCGATTTCGAAAATTCTCCGCCCGAACGCCGAATCTGTCAATGACAAACGTGAATCGGAAACACGATCGGCGCGCACGATTCGAACCTCCTGCGAAGGCCGCAAGGAACACCGGCCGCGGCGAGACCAGCTGTCGCCGCGCATCGCGGCACGGCGACAACCACTCAGCCGAACGACGCTTGCCGAGTCTCTGTCGCGAGTATCACCGGCTCGCGTTGAAGCGCTCCATCGCCGCCGATCGCGAAAGTAAGCCCCGATTGCTGAACCGACGCTTCGCTCGGATGCGGATATCGTTCGCCAAAAGCCTTGTGAGGATTTAAGGGCGCGAGTTGCGGTCGCTGGCGTTGAGGTTGACGAGGCCCACCTGTTGCACCTGGCCTATGCTCTTGACGCCGCTCAGGCCATGCTGAGGCGGCAGCAGGCGCAGGCAGTCATTGCAGCGCGGCGGCTTAGGACCCAAAACGGCCGGCTTCGGCGCTCCGTTTGCCGGGGCGAGGCCAACGGCGTGCCGCACCTGCGCTGATTTAGCTGCTTGCCAGCTATGAGACAGTGTTAACTTAAGATAGGGAAGCCGGTGACCGGCGGCCGATGAAGCGCGGCGCTGCTCGGACTCCGGCAAAACCAGAAACTCGAAGGGTGGAACAAAATGCGAACGATGCTTTTAACTGCGCTTGTGGGCATGTCGCTCGTGCCGGGCCTCGCACTGGCCGACAGTCCGTTTGACGGCACCTGGAAGGCCGACCTCAACTCGGTCGATTTCTCGAAGAAACCCGACGTCTATGTGCTCAAGGACGGTATGTACACCTGCAAGACCTGCGCGCCGGCCTACACCATCAAAGCCGACGGCAGCGACCAGCGGGTGAGCGGCCATCCGGGTTTCGACACTGTGGCGATCAAGGTGGTGGATGCCCACACAGTTCAGCAAACCAACAAGAAGGGTGGCAAGACGGTGTACACGGAGACCGACACCGTAGCCCCCGACGGCAAGACGGTGGATATCGGCTTCACCGACAGCAGCAACTCCAAGGGCTCTCCGGTAACCGGCAAGGTGAGCGCCAAACAAGTGGCGGCGGGGCCGACCAAATCGAATGCCATATCGGGTTCTTGGATCACCACCAGCGTCAGTGGCCTCTCCGACGCGGCTCTCAGCGTTACGTACAAAACCGACGGCGACATGCTCTCCATGACCGACCCAACGGGCGAGTCTTTTGACGCGAAAATGGATGGCACCGAGGCAGCCTTCAACGGCAGTCCCGACGTAACGAATGTCTCGGTGAAGAAAGCGGGGGCGCGCACGCTGGTCCAAACGACGAGCCGCAACGGCAAGATCGTAAATCTCCGGCACATGACGGTGAGCAAAGATGGCAAGACGATGAAGGTGTCGTCTCACAACGAAATGACCGGCCAGATGACGAGCTGGACGAACCAAAAATCGTAGCTCCGAGCTATTTGGGTGAACCAAAGGCGGAGCCCGCGCGACGCGCTCCGCCTGCTCGCACGGCATCCACAATGCACGTCGTGCCGCGTCTGCCGCCCACGATCCGCCAGGTTTAAAAAACCCGGCGACAGGATAAATATTCCCGAACTTTTCGCACCTCGATTGCGCGGTTGAACGGGAGCCGCAAGCGGAAGCCCGGAGACGAACCTGCGCGACGTTGCCGTAATCGATATCCTGTCGCCGGATTCGGGGTGTCAGCAGCCCGGAAGTGCCACCGTGTATATCGCGGCGTAGCGGCCGCCGATGACGAGGATTGCGCCCTGCACCGTTCCGTCTTTCTGCGGGACGAGATTGCTGACGCCGGCGCCGGGCCCCACGACCACGCCGTCCAGCGTGTCGCCCTGGGTCAGAATCTTCGCGAGCCTGTTCGCCTTGCAGGAGCTGAACAGGCCCGGATAGACATTGGTGCCGTCGGTGGTCGCAGCTGCCACCACGTTGAGCTGTCCGTCCGGCGACCAATTTTCTCCATCGGCGTTCGAACCGACGTCGACGAACGCCGTCCCCGGCGTGCCCCTGGGAAGCTTCGTGTTGAGGTCCATGACCTTTTCGGGTTTGCCACCGCCAATTTCAGCCCGGTAGATGCCTTCGTTCGGATACGCAAGATGCGCCGAAAAATCGATGCCCGTGGCGGAGATCACGGGATAGGAGAGGCTGTCGAATTTGTTTTTCCTCGCGACAACCAGGGCATGCGCAATATCGGGCGGCCCATCGAATACGGCGTAGGGTCCGAATACGGTGGCGCCGATATAGGCGATGTGCGTGCCGCTGATCGTCGGTTGCAGATACTGATCGACATCGAAGGTGTGAATCGTGGCCGGCGTGTTTGGATCCGCAATCCTCGCCAGCTTCCTGCCGTTTGTGTCGACCTGATACACGCCGGCGCCTCCCGCGTCGAACAGGACAGTGTCGCCGGACACCGAGACGTTGCAGAAAGAATATTCGGCGTTGAAATTCGTGTTTCCCTGGACCGGGCCACCGGGAATGGGCGTGCTGTAGTTGACGAGCTTCCTCACCTTTCCACCGCCGACCGGCACGCTGTAGACGCCTTCATTGCCGGCGCCATCGCGGCCGACGAAGACGACGCTCTTCTTTCCGATCGCGGGCGACGAACAACCAGGCGGTTCGAACGCGGTGTAATAACCAAACAGGCTTCCGGTAAAATCTCCCGAACCGTCCGGAACCTTCGTGCTGTTGCTGACAAGAGCGGTTACCGCGCCCCCGCCCGCGGGCACGGAAAAGAGATAAACGTCCGGATTCGACGTGGCGCCGATAAAGGCAACCGTGCTTCCGGCCATCTGCGGACGGTCCATCGTGAATACGAGCTGGCCGTCCGGCGCGACAAAGCTCGTATCGACGAGCTTCGTAAAGGCAATATTGCCGTTCGCAGAAGCCGCTACCGAAAAGACGGTGCAAGCTGCCGCTGCGGTCAATCCGCCCAAAATCGAGTTGCGCATGCTTCCCCCTGTTTACGCAGTGCACCGACATGGCACACGCGGGCAAATCCGGCTTCTGCCGGCTCGCTACCATCAACCGAGCCGTTTCGATACCGATACCAACATTTCTTGCGGCTGGCCAGAACCAGGCACGAACCGTCGCGAACGCCGGCGACTGAAAATCTGGCGAGATATCATCGGCCGGACGGCTAGAACTGATGTTCCAGCGGCAGCCGACCTGCCGCGAGCGCCCTGTGATGTTGCCGCTCTTCGTAAACGGAGACGTGCGGCGGCGGGAAACCCGGGTCGGCAAACATGCCCACAGCCACGGCAATGAAACCTGGCGCTCCGGCGAGTTCCCAGTAGACCGTCGAGGCGCACACCGGACAGAAATTGAAAATGGCTCGCTCG
The DNA here is from genome assembly GCA_050728995.1 of Rhizomicrobium sp. Taxonomy (GTDB): domain Bacteria; phylum Pseudomonadota; class Alphaproteobacteria; order Micropepsales; family Micropepsaceae; genus Rhizomicrobium. Next base: position 46,288 of record JBOHKH010000019.1, read on the forward strand.
CCGCTATCGCCGCGCCGCGTCCACTGCGTCGCGCGGCCCTCGCTCGTCACGCCTTCGCGCGAAAAGCGCGCTTGCGTCCCAAACGCGCTGCCGGTGCGTTTCTGGCATTCGAGGCAATGGCATATGGAGATGCGAACGGGCTCGCCCTCGCATGTCAGGCGAAGCTGCCCGCAGCCGCATGACGCGACCCGGCTGGTCATTGCGCAATCCCTTTAGGCTCGCGTGGCGAGAATCAGTTAACTGCAATGCCCGGTTCGGGCCAAGAGCGGACACCGCCGACGACAGTCAACCATCGGAAAATTCGAACTGCGTCACGACCATTCGTTCACGGGAGCCGCGGGAAGTACACGCGCGCGGAACCGGTGCGGGCGCGCTTCGCGCCGCAGCTCGCGGAGGATTGCGCGGTAGATCTGGCCCACCGCTTCGTTTTGCACTGTGACAGCGGATAAAGACAATAGAAATACGTGAGAAACGCAGTGCGATCCAGAACATACTAGGGTCCAGACTCAATTAAAGCCAGTATGCGACGAGGGCGGCAAGTTGGATCGCGGAGAGAAAATTGCCGGCGAGCTTGTCGTAGCGGGTGGCGATCCGCCGGAAATCCTTGAGCCTGCAGAAGCAGCGCTCAATGACATTGCGTCCTCTGTAGGCTGTTTTGTCGAAGCGGTGGATTCTGACGCGATTGGATTTGTTGGGGATTACGGGTCTGGCGCCGCGTCCGGCGATCTGCTTGCGCAAGTCGTCGCCGTCATAGCCCTTGTCGGCGAGCAACGCGCACATATCGGGCGCGAGCGCCAGCATGTCCGGCGCGGCGGTGATGTCGGCGTCCTGGCCGGGCGTCAGATGAATGACGACAGGCCGGCAAAGCGGATCGCTCAGTGCATGGATTTTGGTCGTGCGCCCGCCACGGGAACGGCCGATCGCCTGATTGCATTCCCCCCTTTTCCGCCAGCGGCGCAGCGATGAGCTTTGATCGAGGTCGAATCCAGCGACAGCGTCACGGCATCCTTGCCCAATCTGGCCAAGGCTTCGAAGATGATGCGCCATCGCCCGCGCCTGGACCAACGATTGAACCGGTTATAGATCGTCGTGTACGGCCCGTATTCCTGCGGGCAATCGCGCCATCGTGCGCCCGATTGCAGCATATGAATGATGCCGCTGATGATGCGTCGGTCATCGCCGCGCCGGGGGCCCGTCAAACCCCGAGGAAGATGCGCCTTGAGACCATTCCACTGCCGATCATTCAGCCAGAACAGGCCTGCGCGCATTCTTCTCTCCTGCGAATCAATCCGCAAACAGAGAATCACTGGACGTTAATCAGGTACAGACCCTAGGGCAGGGAAACCCGATAGCGGAACTTGCTGGGGCACCGTCGCATCGAACCATGCAACCTGAGGAGATCAATGAAATGACCGATCGCCATCCCAACTTCTCTCGGTTCCTTCTGCCAGCGAGCGTTCTTGCATTGCTGTCGCTTTCGGCGCAACCGGGCCTGGCCCGCAGCGGCAGCGGAGATGTCTATGTCTTGAGTAATCAGCCAAGCGGCAACAGCGTCATGGTCTATCATCGCGATGCCGACGGAATGCTGACATTCGCGGGCAACTTCGCCAGCGGCGGCAACGGCGCCGGCTCCGGAGGCGATCCGCTGGCTTCGCAGAATCCGGTGGTGTTGACGGGAAACGGCCGGCAGCTTCTCGCGGTCAACGCTGGAAGCAATTCGATTACCGCCTTCCAGGTTTCAGGAGATACGCTTGCATCCGTGAACACGGTTTCCTCGGGTGGCACGATGCCCGTCAGCCTGACGATTCAGCACAAACTGGTTTACGTGCTCAATGCCGGCGGAACGCCGAACATTTCTGGGTTCACCATCGATCGGAAGACCGGAGAACTGGCCGCGCTCAAGAACTCGACCCAGCCCGTACCGGGAGGTTCGTCGTCCGGGCCTGCCGAAGTCGCCTTCGGTCCCGGCGTTCTGATGGTGACGGAGACGGCGACGAACAACATCGACACCTTTGTTCTGAACGGCAACGGCACCGCCCGTACTGGCGTTTCGTTTGCTTCGAACGAACCCACACCTTTCGGGTTTGCGTTCGGCCACGGCAGTCGGATTGCAGTCGTCTCCGACGCAGAGGGCGGCAACGCGGGGGCGTCGGCGCTGTCCAGCTATCACGTCAAGCAGAACGGAAACCTGGACGGCATCGGCGTCGGCGTCGACGACACCCAGACCGGCGCCTGCTGGGTCGCGGTAACCAAGGATAATCGGTTTGCCTACACGTCGAATACGGGCAGCGGGACGATTTCGAGCTATGGCATTTCCGCCAAGGGCAAGCTCGCGCTTCTCGACGTCACCGCCGGAAGCGGCAATGTGCCCATCGACATGGGATTGAGTCACAACAGCCGCTACCTTTACGTGCGCAATGCCGGCGACGGCAGCATCTCCGGCTTCCGCGTCCGCTCCGACGGTAGCCTGAAGGCCGTTGGCTCGGTCAGCGGATTGCCGGACGGCGCCGCGGGGCTCGCCGCGCACTGATCGCAGGTTGATTTGGAGCAGTGAGACGAATTTGGCGGGCAATACCTGCCGTCAAGAGGGAGGCGAATATGTCACGAATTCTGTTCAGGGCCTTGATTGGGGCCGGCGCCGGATTGGCGCTGCTGGCGGCGCCTGGCGGGGCGCTCGCCGGGCACAACGCGAAAGTTCTCTACACCTTCCAGGGCGGCGATGCCGGTCAATATCCCGACGGTAGGCTGATCTGGGATGGCGCCGGCAACATCTACGGCGCGACGCTCACCACCGTTTACAAGATCACGCCGCGCGGCAAGGAAACCGTGCTGCATGTCTTCAGCAATGGACCGGGGGTAAGCGGAGTTGTGCGCGACGATGCCGGAAACCTGTTCGGCACGACTTCATCTCGCGGCGACAATAACGATGGGACCGTGTTCGAAATTGCGCCCGACGGCACGTTCACCGTCCTCTATTCCTTCCGCGGCGGCGACGATGGAGCGCACCCGGCTTCGGCGCTCGTCCGGGACGGCCTGGGCAATCTCTACGGCACGACGAACGACGGTGGAACCGGCGACAACGGAACGATCTACAAGGTCGCGCCGGACGGGACGGAAACCGTGCTGCACCGATTCAACGGTTCGGGCGATGGCGGCAATCCGGTCGCGGGGCTGATCATGGACGGCAACGGCAACTTTTACGGCGCCGCGCAAGCCGGCCCCTATGGCGACGGCAACGTATTCCGCATGTCGCCCAGTGGAAAGCTCAAAGTGCTCTACAATTTCCGCGGCGGCGATGGAGCCGATCCCTGGGGAACATTGGTGATGGACACCCGTGGAAATCTGTACGGCACGACGATTATCGGCGGCGGCGCCGACGGCGGCACGGTCTTCGAGCTCTCTGCGAAGGGCAAATTGAACGTGCTTCACAGTTTCGGGGGGGGAGCCGACGGCAGCGGGCCGGGCGGCATCGTTCGGGACGCGAACGGAAATCTGTACGGCGAAACCTACAATGGCGGTGCCTTCGACAAGGGCACCGTGTTCAAGATCAAGCCGAACGGCCTGGAAACCGTGCTCTACAGCTTTACCGGCGGCAGCGATGGATGGAGTCCGAGCGGAACTCCGCTCCTGGGTTCAAACGGCAAGCTCTACGGCGCGACAGGCTTGGGCGGCGCCTGCAACACCAGCACCAATGGCTGTGGCGTCTTCTTCAAGCTGAAGGAGTAGCGCCGCTGATTCTATCTCCTGGCGTTCTGTACTTGGCATTAACACGCCCGGGCGTCGAATTTAAGAGGCGCGCCGTGGTCAACTCGCTCGACCAATCAATGTGGAGGGAAAGATGTCTCGCAACCGGATCGCATTTGAGCACCTGCAACGCTTCGTGCGGGGTGTCGCACCTTCGGCGCTTTGCGCCGCGTTCTGGGTCTTTGGATCGTGGGCGTCGGCGCAGGCCGCAGGCACACTCGTGACATTCGACCCACCGGGATCGGCGGGCACGGTGGCGAGCGGTATCAACAGCAAAGGCGTGATCACGGGCTTCTACGACGACGCCAACTACGTGGCTCACGGCTATGTCCGAGCCACCGACGGAACGATTACGTCCTTCGACCCGCCGGGATCGACCACCACGCTGGCCTATAGCATCAACGACAAGGGCGAGGTTGTCGGGGCTTATGCCGATACCATTGGCTTTTCGCATGGCTTCTTGCGCGAAGCGGATGGAACGATCACGACGTTCGACCCCCCGAATTCGACGAGCACAGGGGTCTATGGAATCAACGACAAAGACGAATTTGCAGGATCCTACTCCAACTTCGGCGGCACCGCTCGTCCCTTTTTGCGGCTTCGCAGCGGAAAGACAAAGACGATCAAGTTTCCAGGCTCGCACGACGGCGCGGCATTCGGTATCGATAAGCAAGGCGCGATCGCAGGGTACTACGAGGCCAACGACAAGTTGCCGCATGGGTTCGTGCGATTGGCCGACGGAACTCTCGAATCCTTCGATCCTTCAGGCTCGACGTTCACATTGACCTACGGCATCAACGACCACGACTCGGTCACCGGTCTTTACACCGACAAGAAGGGCGTCTCACACGGCTTCGTGCGAACCGCCGACGGAACGATCACGTCGTTCGACCCCAAGGGATCGAAATCGACTGACGGCCGCGCCATCAACGTGCAAGGCGAGATCGTCGGAACCTTCACCGACAGCAGCGATGCGTATCATGGCTTTGTGCGCGCGCCGGACGGCACGATCACGACCATCGATATCCCCGGCGCCATAAGGTCGGATGTTGACGGCATCAACAAGAAGGGTGTGATCGTCGGAGACTACGAGGACAACAGCCTCATGCTGCACGGCTTTGTGCTGAGCCCATGAGCCCCGCGGGATCGATGCTGTCGCCTGCTTCAGACGATTGTCGCTCCGAATGCACCCGATGTGGAGCCGAATCGTTCGTCAAACCGTCAGCTGGCGTCTGGACCCACGTTTGGTACAACATATCGATACTGCGAGCAGTCATCTTCCTTGAACGATGGCGCCGCTCGTGCGTAAGCTGCGCCGACGCAGCAGGTTCGGAGGAGAACGCGAATGTTGAAGGCGATGCTGGCAATCGCGCTGGTCGTCGGGGGCAGTTCCGCGGCGCTGGCGAAAGGCAAGATCGTGAATTACCTCTTTCTCGATTTCGACGGCAATGCCTATTGCGACGGACTCCAACTGACACAAACCAAGGGCGTCGCGGTTGGTATTCACACCGGCAGCGACATCAAAGGCGAAAATTGCGAGGAAGGCGATTACGCCGGCGGCTTCCAGTCCCAGATTTCCGGTGTCGGAACGCGGTGGGTCATCACCACGACCGACACGCACCATTCCCCCGGCACCACCTACGTCTTCCAGCTCGACGTGCCGGGAGGGCTGTGGCAGGGGTACGTGGAAAACACCGGCCAGGGCGAGCCTTTCCAGAGATTCAGCGGCGGCGAACTTCTCGTTGAAGGCAAACTCGGTGTGGCCGATTCGCCCATGCCTCGCGGTCATAGACCTGTCGCGTCCGCCTTTGTGAACAAGAGCGCAAAGAAGTGACACCTCGCAAGACATCGACGCGGACCTTGGAGATGAAAGGAAGTGGAGCGATGCTGAAAGCCGTCTTGATCGCCGCCCTGATCGTCGGGGGCAGTTCCGCGGCGCTGGCGAAAGGCAAGGTCGTGAATTACCTCTTTCTCGATTTCGACGGCAATGCCTATTGCGATGGGCTTCAGCTGACGCAAACCAAAGGCATCGCGGTCGGCATTCACACCGGCAGCGGCAACGATTGCGTGGAAGGCGATTACGCCGGCGGCTTCAAATCCAACATACCGGGGGTCGGAACGCGCTGGGTCATCACCACGACCGACACGCACCATTCCCCCGGCACCACCTTCGTCTACCAGCTCGACGTGCCGGGAGGGGGGTGGCAGGGGTATGTCGAAAACACCGGCCAGGGCGAGCCTTTCCAGAGATTCGGCGGCGGCGAACTTCTCGTTGAAGACAAACCCGGTGTGACCGATTCGTCCACGCCTCGCGGTCATAGACCTGTCGCGTCCGCCTTCATGAACAAGAGCGCAAAGAAGTGACACATCGCAAGACATCGACTCGGACCTTGGAGATGAAAGGAAGTGGAGCGATGATGAAAGCCATCTTGATCGCCGCCCTGATCGTTGGGGGCAGTTCCGCGGCGTTCGCAAGAGATAAGACCGTCAGCTACGTCTTTGAGGACGATTCCGGCAACCCGTATTGTGACGGCGTTCAGTTGCAGCAAATCGGCGTCATAGCGGTCGGCCTGCACACGGGCGGCAGCGAATGCACGGTGGGAGATTATGCGGGCGGGTTCCTGTCGAAGATTTCGCACATGGGCAAGCAGTGGGCCATATCCACCACGGATACGAACAACAAGCCGGGTTCCGTTCTTGTCTTCCTGCTCGACGAAAAACACAAAACGTGGGTGCTCTACGCGGAATCCACCCCCGATGGACTGACCTTTCAGGACGTCGGCTCCGGGATACTCGCCAAGGGCAGACCGCCCCATCGCCTCGGATCCAAGCCTGTCTCGTCGATCCTCGCGACGTTTCGAAAGCAGTAGCGCGACCCCCTCTTCGCAGACGCCAACGTCCGATCACGCGGTGCCACTGGGCACGCGCGAAATCGTCCAGCCGCTCACATTGTAGCTGCGGCCGATGTCAGCGAGCCTCTCCTCGCCGCTCTCGCGACGCTTGATCGCTTCCCGCTGCTGGCGTCTCTGGCCAGCATGTCCGCTTCGGAGAAGTCGGTCTGCTCGGCTGATCGCGACCCGCGTGGCGCTGTTCAGTACCGGTTCGGCTTGATCGACCAGCGAACCATCAGCCATGCCCACCTCCAGCCCACAGGGCACATGACCGGATAGCGAAACGGCCGCCGGAGGCGCGTACCCCAGGAAGTGTGGGACGACGACCTCGTGGCATGGAATTTTGGAACCCTGAGTCGCAAGATGTTGCTATCGGAAACCGACGAAGCTTTGGTGGCGCGAAACGTGGACACTGTCGAAGAGGATAAGTGCCTCATTTTTTGGATTGTTGGTGCCCAGGGGCGGAATCGAACCACCGACACGCGGATTTTCAATCCCTGCAATAGTACGCAATTGCAATGGGTTACGCCAGACAAAATTGGCAAACTGTGCATGCTGCGACAAGGGCTTACCACAGAATTGGAAAACTCTCGCGACGGCGTTTGCTCGGGATGGCGCGAAAGCCGGGGGACGTAACCCCAAGGTCCGCCGCTTCGATTGTTTCTCGGTTCAGATAAATTCCCCGGCGCCGGGAGTTTCAGGGAATAAAGGCGGGACCTTTTCGTCAAGGAAGGATACCTTGCTCGCCCAAAGCGGCGGCAGTGCGACAGCGGTGCGAACAAAAAGGAGGGTCTACGAATGATGCGATCTCTATTCACGGGCGGAGCTTTGGTGGTGTGCGGGGTGCTGTGTGCAAGTGCGACGCCTGTTTTCGCCGGCGGGAAATATACCACGTTCACAATCCAGAACGCGATCCAGACGGCCGCCGGCTGCATCGATGACAAGGGCTATGTAAGCGGCTGGTACATGGACCAGGCGGACAGAAATCACGGAATTCTGCGCGCTCCCGACGGAACCATCACCGAGTTCAACGTTTCAGGCGCGTCCGATACCTTCGGCGGCAGCATCAACAACAAATTGGTGATCACCGGAGGATATTTCGTCGACGCCTACAATGAGTACGGCTATGTCCGCGCGGCCGACGGAACCATCACGACTTTCGGATCGGTCGGAACCTTACCCACCGCCATCAACGATGCAGGCGCGATCACGGGACTGACTGGCGGCTCGCAGGGCTTCCTGCGCGCCAAGGACGGAACCTTCACCTACTTCACTCCTCCGGGGGCGACCATGACGTGGCCCGAGGGCATCAACAAGTCAGGCGTGGTCGCCGGCTGGGCCTGGAAGGGCAGCACCCACGCGGAAGGCTTCGTGCGCGCGGCCGATGGAACGCTAACGACAATCGATGTGACCGGAGCCGTGCGGACCCAGCCTTACGGCATCAATGATTCGGGCGTGATCACGGGCTTCTATACCGACAGCCAGGGCATGTTCCACGGCTTCGTGCGGGACGCGAGCGGCAACATCACGAGTTTCGATCCCACCGGGTCGACAGGAACCTCGCCCGAGAAGATCAACAACAAGGGCGAGATCGTGGGCGGCTATCTGGACGCCAGCGGGGCCTATCACGGCTTCCTGCGCAGCCCGGGCGGCAAGATCAAAACATTCGATCCCAAGGGATCGACCTACACGTTGGCCCTCAGTATCAACAATCTGGGCGTGGTTTCCGGCGGTTACGGCACCGACGTCAACTACACAGCGCCCACCGCGTTCATTCGCGCCAGGTAGACGCGACCGCGAGGGTTTTCACGGATGCGGGCGCGTCTCAACGATGCGCCTGCACTTCTTTCCGAACGAAACGCTTTGTTCGCTCCCCCGTAGCGGCTGCGACGGCGTTGAAACATTCGCTTCGACGGTTTCGTTCTCTCAGAAATGCCTCATTTTATTGGCTTAAATGAGTGGTGCCCAGGGGCGGAATCGAACCACCGACACGCGGATTTTCAGTCCGCTCGGAAGCCGAAAAGGGTCGCGGTTTTCCTGGGATTTTCGGATTTCTTCCCGCAAATACCCCGCAAGACTCCAGCGGCACGTCTGGGATACTTCGTTACGGTTCGGCGGGGCATCGCGTCGAGGTAGCCGCTGCTCAGGAGTTCGAGTCGGGTAAATGCCGTAAGGTGCGGCAGTCTGCGGTCTGGCTAGCTAACTAAACCTGTTCAACGGAAGCTTTGGAGGTGACTGGTTCAGTATCATCGCCCTCGCGATGTGCGTTCGCCTGTACGAGTCGCGCACGCTCCCCAATGGATGTACCGAATTGGCCCAGAAGTGGGCCCGGTCCTGCGGGCATGGCCGCGACTTCCTCAAGAGCCAACGGCAGTTCGGCAAGCAATCGCGTGAGTACTTCGTCCAGACGTCTTAACACGCCGGTTCGTGACAGACCGCAATCCTCCGCCATTCGCCGCCAATGCCCGCCATAAATATGCCGCCCCCGCCGCTGACCACCGATGTCCTGCGCGTGATTTTGGGTAATTTGTGCCCAATCGAGGCCCGACATGAGGTCATAGAGGGGTGCGAGTTCTGCCCGCTGCCCCAAGAGCAAGATCGAATAGTTCTTAGCATGAGAATCCACATTGCCGGCCGCGATGTTGAAGATAATTGCGTCGAGCAGGCGGTTTGTGTCCCGCGCCGTCATGTGGGTCCGGATCACGTCGAACATTTCCGCGAGCGAAGGGCCACGCATCCCGGATTGATTGTGTTCGTACTTGGCGGATGGTGGGCGGCCCAACGCCTGGCAGAAGTCTTCCTGATGTAGGCGCCGTATGGCTAACCCCTCACCTATGCGGTCATATCTCTTCACCAAGAGGTAACTGCGGCTGTCAGCCAATCCCGTCATCACGGATGCGACGTTGAGTCGACACCGGCGCGCAAGAACCATGCACAGTGCTTCGTTCTGGACGCTGCCGGCCAACCTTGGACTGTCCGGCTTCAGAATATGTGACGAAGATGCACCATTTACCGGGATAGCAATGGATCCGTCGATCACGGCCACAGGAAGTTTTTCCTGTACGCCTGCCAAACTCATGGAAATCCCGTCTTCGCCTACCAAGAACGGCTTTGCCGGCAATTCCGCAATTATGCGCTCCAGATCGCGGGAGGTGGTGACCGGTCGATAACCGGGCTTGTCTGCTGTAAGAGGCACACCAATCGACAACGCCCCGGCCAGATCGCGTCCGGTTGCGGCAATGAGGGCGAGCACGTCTTCCCGCGCAACGCCCAAGGCTCTGGTCATGGCCCTGAGCGGATCACCTTCCGGCAGAAGGTTCATCAACCACGGCACGACCACGTCGGGACCGTGCTCGAACTCCTTGAGCGGCATGCTTAGAGAGATTGGAAAGCTTTCTGGGGCTCTTTGCCAAGTCTCGTTGTAGCGAATTTGAGGACCCTCACGGTCAGACTCGATTACCGCCACCTGACGTTCCCCTGCGTAGATTGGCAGAGTCACTTGTCTGCCTGTGGCGGTTCGGTTTCCGTGGTATCGATAAGCCGCATCCCGGCAGCCTTTGCTGCCGCCAAAGCCTTTCCGAGTTGCGCGGTGGGCTTACCTGCTTCCAGATCCACAATGAATCGTTCGCCGACGCCGATGGCGACTGCTAAGTCGCGCTGAGTGAGGCCCAAAGTTCTGCGTGCCCGGGTTAGGGCGTGGCCGAAGTCTTTAGCGGTGGCGATCAACGTGGGCATCTTACCGAGCGGTAAGATACGCGTTCTTTGGAGGGTTCGCAAGATCAAATCTTACCGATCGGTAAGAACTTACCGACCGGTAAGATTACGCTCAAAAACCAACTTGGAAGTCCACAAACTTACCGCTCGGTAAGATCAAACTGCCAATTTCAATGGTGCCCAGGGGCGGAATGGGCCGTCCTGCTCCACCGCACTTGGCAAGTACATTTGGTTCTCCACAGAGGTTTCCTGCGGCGTGTTCCGGGTGGCGATCGTATGCTCGCCGGGCAACCAGTCGGAATCTTCAAATGCGCCAGCCTCGCCAGAAGGACGAGTTCACGCGCACGGAGCTTTATGACGTAGTCGGGTCAAAACCGCTCAGGACCATTGCCCACGAGCACGGCTTGTCCGATGTGGGTTTTGCGAAGGCGTGTCGGAGCATTGCCGTTCTGCTGCCGCCCCGCGGATATCGGGCCAAGCTCAAGGCCGGCAAGCCCCTACAGCGGGCAAAGCTGCCGTTGCGATTTCCGGGCGCTGCCGACGAGGTGACCATCGGCGCTGGGTATTCGCGGTGGTACGGGCTGAGCGCCGTCGAAGCTGCGCGGTACGCGCAACTTGCCGGCCGATTTGCGGACCCCTCGTTAGCCGAGGCGCGGAAGAAGGATATAACCTGTAAGTTGTAGTTTCAGCGCAGGCCATCGCCCTTGGTGCCTAGCCTGAAGACGGTGCCGGCGAAGCCCGTTCCCCCTCCGGCGGTCGCCCCGTAAAGCCAGCGGTTCGAGAGGACGACCGGCGCCGTTACTTGCATCCCGTCAGAACCCGATCCGAAAGAATGAAGCACGTTCAGGACCCCGCCGCTCAATTCGAAAACTTCGCCGCCGTTGAACCCGCCACCGGCCTCAGTCGTGCCGAAAAAATGCTTTCCGTCGTGAATCATCAACAGCCCGGACGAGGGATACAAGCCGTCCGCGCAATTGGCCTGCTGGCAGAAGGAGTAGAGCACGGTCTCCGTTCCATTCGTCGCCAATTCGAACACGACGCCCTTGTCCTCTTGTCCTCCGCCGTAGGTGGTTCCGTAAAGATTGCCGGCCTTGTCTTCGACGACCGGCGCCATGGGTCCGCTGCCGTCCGTGCAATCGAACTGCGAGCAAAACAGATACAAGACATTGTATGAGCCGGTCGCGCTCAGTTCGTACACCGTGCCGGACGCTCCCCCAGCCGTGCTTTCCGTGGTGCCGAAGAGATTGCCGCCGGAATCGCGAAGTAGGGCCGCTTGCGGCGAGCAGCCGTCGTTGGAATTTCCGCCGAAGGTGTGGAGCACCGTCTCCTTTCCCTTTCGGCTAAGCGCAAAAACAACGCCGCAGCCATAGTTCGGATTGTTTCCGCCTTTGGCAGTCGTGCCGTACAATGTTCCGTCGCTCGCGATGGTCACGCCCGCCATCGGGCTTGCGCCGTCGATGCAGGCGTTCCGACTGCAGAACGAATAAAGGACACTCTGTGCGCCCGTCGCAGTAAGTTCAAACACCGTGCCGGCGTTGTTCTTGCCGCCCTTCAGCGTCGTGCCATAAAGATTGCCGGATTTGTCGCTGGCGAGCGCGGAAAGCGGCTCGAGGCCGTCCGTGCAATTGGCCTGTTCGCAGAAGGAATAGAGCACCTTCTCTTTTCCCTTGGGCGAAACCGCGAAAATGGTGCCGCATCCGCCATAGGGACAGTCGCTTCCGCTGCCGCCAAATTCGGTCGTTCCGTAGAGATTGCCCGACGAATCCGCGATCAGGCCAGCTTGTGGATTGGTGCCATCCGTGCACTGCCCGCCCGTGCAAAAATTGTAAAGGACGGAATACCCCCTGCTCGCGTGCGCGGCCGATGCCGCCAGAACGGCAGCGGCAATGAAAGCGCCGGATGTGGTGTTGATGTGCCTGTGCACCGGTAAACCCCATGCGGACCCCAAGCGGACCCCTCGCGATACCCTTACCGAGCGCCGCGGCGCACGGCAACCGCGACGCGGTGACCTCGGTCCCGGAATTCTCGCACCACATTGGAACAATTGTTGTCTTTCCCGCGAAAGCGGCACGCGCCGAGCCGCTTGCGATACAGACTTCTACTCCCTAGAGCGTGATCCAATCATATTGGAGCGTATCCGGCATTGACGAGGTAGTTTGCGCACTCGCTTGGTGAGAACCGGGTGAGCAGGTCGCCGATGCGCCGCCAGGTTGCCTCGACGGTTCGTTCGT
>JBOHKH010000020.1:0-58611 GCA_050728995.1 Rhizomicrobium sp.
CAGCTCATGCTCCTTCAGAACCCCGATAATCTGCTCTTCCGTAAACCTTGATCGCTTCATCGTCCGGTCCTTCCCTAAAGGGCCAGACTCCAGTTCAGCCTGGATTAAACGGCGGGGGCAACGTCAGCCAGGGTCGCGACGCCCAAGGCACCGGCTGAAAAGACTGGCGACGTTTGAACCGTGGGACAGTGGGAGATATCTGATCTGGTGACGGTTCTAGAGGATTGGCAAGCCGCACAGGCTACCTCGTGAGCCGGAATCAAATTCTGCTGTTGTTCTGCGGCATGGGTTTTCCAGCCATGTGCGGGTGTATCGTCGGGACCGCCCTTTATTATGGCAACATCTCTGTCCGGGGTCGATCTGCGCCGATCAAGCGGAGCGCACAACCATTCCTGTTCTGGGCGCTCGTCGGTTTCTGGGGTGCAGCGGGAATCGGCTTTGTCATTTGGGCCGCATTCAAATTCTGGCAAAGCCTTTCAAACTAAGGGCTTTCAAACTGTACCACTACCGAAAATTCACCCAAGCTCAAACTGTAACAGTGCCCAATAATCGGGCCGGCTTGCCCACTTTGCGGGCCCCGTGCTAGGGCGGGGCGCCCGAAAAGCGCCCCTCATGCGTTCCCGCCCCCCCGTCATCGGAATCCCGTGCGACCATCGCATGGTAGGCCCGCACCCCTTCCACATGGCGGGCGAGAAATACATTGCGGCGGCGCGGGAATCGGCAGGCGCGCTTCCCCTGCTCATCCCGGCGCTCGGCCAGCTGATTCCGCCCGACGATGTCCTGGCTGCAGTGGACGGCCTTCTGTTTCCCGGCTCGCCGTCGAACGTTTCGCCACAAAATTACGACGGCACGCGGGCGCGCGAAGGCGTCCTCCTCGACGAGAACCGCGACGCGACGACGTTGCCGCTGCTCAAGGCGGCCATCGCTGCCGGCACGCCGGTCCTTTGCATCTGCCGCGGCTTCCAGGAACTGAACGTCGCATTCGGCGGAAGCCTCCTGCAGCACGTGCATGAAGTGGCGGGCCGGCGCGATCATCGCGAAGACAAGGGCGCGGAGCTCGACGTCCAGTACGGTCCCGCCCACGAAGTGCGCGTTCAGGAAGGCGGCCTGATGGCGCGGATCACCGGACAGCGCGCGTTCCTCGTCAATTCGCTGCACGCCCAGGCAATAGACCGGCTTGCGCCCGCTCTCCACGCCGACGCGATAGCAGGCGACGGCACCATCGAAGCGGTCTCCATGCCGGACGCAAAGGGTTTCCTGCTCGGCCTGCAATGGCATCCCGAATGGCGCTGGCGCGACAACGATGTTTCGCGCGCCATTTTTTCCGCCTTCGCCGATGCGGTCGCAAAGAGGGCGCGGCAATGAGCCGGCACGGCGAGGAGGAATTTGCGGACTGGCTGAAATCGCGCCGGGTGGGCGAGGTGGAATGTCTCGTTCCCGACATGGCGGGAATTGCGCGGGGCAAGATCCTGCCCACCAACAAATTCCTGAACGGGTTGCGCAACGGCACGCTCAGGATTCCCATCTCGATCTTCGGACAGATGGTGACGGGCGCCGATTGCGAGACGGAGATTCTCACCTACCAGGCGCCGGACATGAATCTCGTTCCCGACGTCGAAACGCTGCGCATCGTGCCCTGGTACAAGGAACCGACCGCGCAGGTCATCTGCGATTGCCAGCACCAGAATGGCGAGATGGTCGCGTTTACGCCGCGGAGCATTCTCCAGCGCGTCAAGCGCCTCTATACCGAGCGCGAATGGCGGGCCGTGGTGGCGCCCGAACTCGAATTCTTTCTGGCGGCCAAGAACATCGATCCCGACTATCCGCTCCTGCCGCCCGCCGGAAAAACCGGGCGTCCGCAGACCGGCCGGCAGGCCTACGGCATCGACGCCGTCAACGAATTCGATCCGCTGTTCGAGGACGTCTACGACTACTGCGAAGCCCAGGACATCGGCATCGACAGCCTCATCCACGAAGAGGGCGTGGCCCAGGTCGAAATCAACTTCAATCACGGCGATCCGGTCGCGCTCGCCGATCAGACGTTCCTGTTCAAGCGCACGGTGCGGCAGGCCGCGCTCCGGCACGACATTTACGCGACCTTCATGGCCAAGCCGTACGAGCAGGAGCCCGGCTCCGCCATGCACATTCACCAGAGCGTGGTGGATGCACGGCGCGGGCGCAGCCTGTTCGCCACGAAGAACGGCAAGGACACGCGGCTGTTTCTGGCCCATATCGCGGGCCTGCAGAAACATCTGCCGGCGGCGATGCCGCTGATCGCGCCGTTCGTCAATTCCTACCGGCGGCTGGTGCGCTTCCTCTCGGCGCCGATCAACACGCATTGGGGCCACGAAAACCGCACCGTCGGATTGCGCGTGCCCGTTTCGGACGCGCAGAACCGGCGCGTGGAGAACCGCGTGCCGGGCGCCGATGCCAATCCCTATCTCGCCATCGCGGCGTCGCTCGTCTGCGGCTATCTCGGCATGGTCGAGAACCTTGCACCGACGCGATCGATGGAAGGCAATGCCTACGAATCCACGCGCTATCAGCTTCCCAGGCACATCCTCGACGCCGTGGCCAAATTCCGCGCCTCGGCGGATCTGAAAGAGGTTTTGGGCGAGACCTTCGCGATCCTTTACAGCGACGTGAAAGTGTCGGAGCACGACGCCTACCAGCAGGTCATCAGTCCCTGGGAACGCCAGCACCTGCTGCTGAACGTGTAGCCGGGACACAGCCGCCACCACACAGAAAGGAGCAATCCCATGACACTCAGGTTTCACGTGTTTCCGCCGAGCCCGCGCGCGTTCAAGGTTCTGTTCGCCGCGCACCAGCTCGGCGTCGATTACGAACTCTGCTACGTCGATCTCGGAAAGCGCGCGCAGCACGCGCCCGGCTATGCCGCGCTCAACCCCAACCGGCGCATGCCTGTCCTCGAGGAGGGCGGTTATCTGCTGTGGGAATCCAATGCCATTGTCGAATACCTGGCGGCCAAGGCGGGCGTCCTGCCGCAAGGCGCGCGCGAGCGGCTGGCGATCACGAAGTGGCTCTATTGGGAAAGCAACCACTGGGACCCGGCTTGCGCCGTCTTCGTGTTCGAACGTCTGATAAAGCCCCTGTTCGGTCTCGGCGAGATATCGGCGAGCGAGATCGCGCGGGGGGAAGCCGCCTTTGCGCGGCTGGCGCCGGTCCTCAACGGCGAACTCGAAGCGCACCGCTACGTGACCGGTGACGCGCTCACCGTTGCCGACCTCGCGATTGCCGCGCCGTTCTGCGTCGCCGAACAGGCCGGCTATCCCCTCGGCGAATACCGCGCCATCCAGCGCTGGAGGGCCGACATCGAATCGTTGCCGTCGTGGAAACGCACGATCGCACTCCAGCAACAACACGCTCCTTCGCGCTGAGCTTCGACACGGGAGCGGCCGGGTGAAACAGCCGCTCCTTTTCTTCGCGCGGCGGCGCTGGTACGCTTCCGCCCATGACCTGCAAGCGGGCCCTCCTGATCCTGTGCGCGCGCATCGGATTCAATCCGTAGAAGCCGCGCTTTCCGCGCGCGCCCGCGCGGTCTCGTTCCGTTTCTCTCCCGCAGGCAATCGCCATGGCGCAGCAACGCCCACCCCGCAATTCCACGAAGCATTGGCAAGCGCTCGACGCCGCCCATCACATCCATCCCTTCTCCGACGCGGCGGCGCTCGTCCGCGAGGGTACGCGCGTGATCACGCGCGCAGACGGCATCTATCTCTGGGATTCCGAGGGCAATCGCATCATCGACGGCATGGCGGGACTTTGGTGCGTGCAGGTGGGCTATGGCAACCGCGAACTGGCCGACGCCGGATACGAAGCGCTGAAGACGCTTCCATATTATAATCACTTCTTCAAGACGACCAATCCGTGGACGGTGGAACTGGCCGCGAAACTCGCGCGCCTTCTTCCCGAGGGCCATGAGCACATCCTGTTCGCCAATTCGGGATCGGAGGCGAACGATTCGGCGCTCAAGCTGATCCGCTATTACTGGAACCGCCGCGGCAAGCCCAACAAGAAGGTCCATATCTCTCGCGAGTACGCCTATCACGGCGTGACGATGGCCGCGGCGTCGCTCTCCGGGCTCTCGCCGATGCATCCGCAATGGGATCTCCCACTCCCCGGATTTGCCAAAGTGCCTGCCCCTTACTGGTTCGGCGCCCAGGCGGCGGGCTACGGCGATATCGGACCGGAAGAATTCGGCCTTCTCGTCGCGCAGCGGCTGGAAGAAAAGATCCGGCAGATCGGACCGCAGCGCGTCGCCTCGTTTTCGGCCGAACCGATCCAGGGCGCCGGCGGTCTCATCGTTCCGCCGGCGACCTATTGGCCGGAAATCCAGCGCATCTGCCGCGACTACGATGTGCTGCTTCATCTCGACGAGGTTATTACCGGGTTCGGGCGAACCGGCGAATGGTTCGGCGCCGACACCTACGGCATCGCTCCCGATATCGTAACGATGGCCAAGGGCCTTTCGTCGGGCTACCAGCCGATCTCCGCGGTTTCGCTCGGCAAGCGCATGGGGGAGAGCGTTCTCTCCGCGAACGAAGAACTCGTGCACGGCTTCACCTATTCGGGCCACCCGGTTGCGTCTGCGGTGGCGCTCAAGAATCTCGAGGTGATCGAGCGCGATGGTCTCGTCGGCCGCACGAAACATACGCTCGGGCCCTATCTGCAACGGCGCCTGCGCGAAAGCTTCGATTCGCATCCTTTGGTGGGCGAAGTGCGCGGCAAGGGTTTGCTCGCCGCGCTCGAACTCGTTCCGGATAAACCGGCGCGCAGCTTCTTTCCGCGCGGGATGGACGTGGGCACCCGCTGCCGCAACCATTCGGTGGCGAACGGTCTGATGATGCGCGCGATCCGCGACACGATGGTGCTGTCGCCGCCCCTGGTGATCAGCGAAGCGGAAATCGACGAGATGATCGCACGGGCGAGAGAGGCGGTCGATCGGACTGCGCGGGAACTCGGCAGGATGTAAGGGCGCGCGGTCCTGTCGCGTGCGGGGCGCACCGCCACGCGAAAAACTTCACGCGTAACATGTGCTAATTACGGCACTGTCATCAATAAAAGAGCATTCAGAAAGATCACGAAAAAAATAGTTGAAAGCTGTGGTTTCAGTGCATAGGTTCTCCATCGGAAGGGCGATTCACCGTCCGGCAGGCACTGCCCCCCCGCTCGCACGCCGGATGGCGCCCTTCCAACGGTGCCGGTCATCCCCTCCCGGCACCAGCGCGTAACGGCGCATGGCGCCCGATCAGCCCCCTGGTCGGGCGTCCTTTATTTGAGCCATCGGGCTAACCCGCCGCAGCGTGAGATTGAGCCGTCCGCCGCCCGGCACGACGGCCGAACTTTTTTCGACAACCCGGTCGATGCCGTGGAACGCGAGCCGGGCCACTCCGCCGAACGTCACGACGTCACCGGATGCGAGAGGCAAGCTTTGAGCCGGTGCTCGCCGCGTCGAGCTGCCGATCCGGAACTGCGCGCTGTCGCCCAGCGACACCGAGACAACCGGCGCGTCGAGCGCCGCCTCGTCGCGGTCCTGGTGCAATCCCATGCGAGCGCCGCCGCGATACAAATTGACGAGGCAGCATTCCACCGGCGCAACACAACCCGTCGCCGCCCGCCAAAGACGTTCGAGGACATCGGGAATGGGTGGCCAGGGACGGCGCGTCGTCGGATGGACCGCTTCGTAGCGGTAGCCCCGCTCGTCCGAAACCCACCCCAGCGGCCCAAGATTGGTTTCTTCCACCGAGAACGGTTTTCCGGAACGGGGCATGCGTGGCCGGTAAAACGGTGCTTCCGCCGCGAGCCGGAAGATGTCCTGCGCGAGCAGCGTCTGTTCGCGCGCATCGAACCATTGAGGCCACAAGACGACACCGGGCGCCACATCGATACGGGTTTTGGCCGCGCCCATGCCGTCAGCTTTCGGCTTTCACACCATAGAGACCGCTGAAACTTTGCGCCTCTCCGTGCATCGCGAGCCAGGCGGCGAACGCCCGTGCGTCGTACTCCCTCGCGATCCAGTCCGCGAGCGGCGAGCCTTGCGCGCGCTCGCGGGAAAACTCCGGAAAGAGACCGAGCCAGCGCTGCTCGCGCCGGGGCCAGTGAAAATAAGGCCATCGCGCAAACTGCCGGCTCGCTGCCGCAAAGGATCCCCAACCGTGGTTGTGCAGCAGATAGAGCGCGGCCGCAAAGCTCGTGCGGTCCTGACCTCCCGAACATTTCACCAGCAGCGGCCGCGGCACCGCATCGAACGCATCGATCAGGTCGAGCAGCATCGCACGCGCGGGCAATTGCCGGGAATTGAGCTTGGCGTCGCGATGGACGATTCCCAGCGCTTCGCAGGTTCGCGTTTCGTAGCGCCACCAGAAGTGATGCGGATTGCGGCCGCGCAGATTGACGATCGCGCGGATGCCGTGGGCGTCGAGGAAGGCGCGCAGGAAGCCGGCATAGGCCTGGGCGGCGCGCGCCGCCCGATCCTGTTCGATCCAGTGAAAGTTGTACGGGAGGTCGAGTATCACTTGCGGCGATCGGTTGGCCGCAGGAGTTTGTCACGCCCGGCCGGCGACCGCCAGTTCGCCCGCGGGCTCATCGTCAGGTCGCGAACTCGCAGGCGATGGCGGCAAACTGAAGTCCCACCGCCACCAGCACGAATCCGTGCCAGATTGCCTTGTGATAGGGAATCTTTTCGCTCAGATAAAACGCGACACCGGCGGAATAGACGAGGCCTCCGGCTACGAGGAGCGCGAGATCGAGGCTCGCCATGCGCGCCGATAGCGGGCGGATCACCGTCACCACGAGCCAGCCCATTGCGAGATAAAGAACGAGGTTCGCAAACTCGAAGCGTCGCGGATAAAGCATTTTCATCGTCACGCCCAGCGTCGCGCCGAGCCAGACCAGTCCGAGAATGGTGCCGCTTGCGGGTTCGGGCAGGCGATTGACGGCGAAGGGCGTGTAGGTCGCCGCGATCATGATGAAAATCGCCGCGTGGTCGAAACGGCGCAGCCAGTCCTTCGCGCGCCCGGCGGGACAAAGATTGTAGGCGGCCGAAGCGGTCAGCATGGCGAACAGCCCCGCGCAATAGACCGAGACGCTCGCGACCACGCCGACACCGGTGACATGCGACAGGAGCCACGCGCCTGCATTGACGGCGAACAGCACGCCGGCCACGTGGATTGCCACGTCCGCGGCATGCTCGGCGCGCGTGTACATCCGTGCGGCGTCGGCGGAGCTCATGAGGGCACTATACCATCCGTCTGCATGGTGCGCGCCGATGAACTTCCCCCTTGGGCGCGCAGACGCGGTCGTCACACCGCGACTACAGCGGGGTTCGACTCTTCCACCGTGCCTGCTCTCGCCTGCTCTTCCCGGCGAATGCTTTCATCGCTTCGTCGGCGGGTTGGCGAACATATAACGAAGCGCGCCGTTGATGATGCCGCTCGTGTCCGTGTCCCAACAGGTATCGGCGAGACTGCCAGACCGGGACTCGTCGTCTCCGATCAATCCGAAGGCGGCTCGAGGGGGGCGGCTAATTATCCAGGAACGAGCGGAGTTTTCGCGAGCGGCTCGGATGCTTCAGCTTGCGCAGCGCCTTGGCTTCGATCTGGCGGATGCGCTCGCGGGTGACCGAGAATTGCTGGCCGACTTCCTCGAGCGTGTGATCGGTATTCATGCCGATGCCGAAGCGCATGCGCAGCACCCGCTCCTCGCGCGGGGTGAGCGTCGCCAACACGCGCGTTGTGGTTTCCCGCAGGTTTGCCTGGATTGCCGCGTCGATCGGGAGGATCGCATTCTTGTCCTCGATGAAGTCGCCCAGATGGCTGTCCTCCTCGTCGCCGATCGGCGTTTCGAGGCTGATCGGCTCCTTGGCGATCTTGAGGACCTTGCGCACTTTTTCGAGCGGCATGGCGAGCCGCTCCGCCAGTTCTTCCGGCGTCGGTTCGCGGCCGATCTCGTGCAGCATCTGGCGGGAGGTGCGCACGAGCTTGTTGATCGTCTCGATCATGTGAACGGGAATGCGGATGGTTCGCGCCTGGTCAGCGATGGACCGGGTGATCGCCTGGCGGATCCACCATGTCGCGTAAGTGGAGAACTTGTAGCCGCGACGGTATTCGAATTTGTCGACCGCTTTCATCAGGCCGATGTTGCCTTCCTGGATGAGGTCCAGAAACTGCAAGCCGCGATTGGTGTATTTCTTCGCGATGGAGATCACCAGCCGCAGATTGGCTTCGATCATCTCCTTCTTGGCCTGGCCGCTTTCGCGCTCGCCCTTTTGCACCGTCTGCACGATGCGGCGGAAATCGCTGATCGACTGCCGCATTTCCTGCGCGAGCGCCTGCACGTTGTCGCGGTACTGGCGGATTTTCTCCCGCTCTTCCTGGACGAATTCGTGCCAGCCGGGTCCGCTCAGGCGGGCCACGCGGCGGGCCCAGTTCGGGTCGAGTTCGTTGCCGAAGTGCTGGCGGAGGAAATCCAGTCGATCGACGCCGTGGGCTTCGGCGAGCCGCAGGAGTCTTCCCTCGATCGAGACGAGCCGGCGATTGATGCCGTACATCTGGTCGACCAGCGCCTCGATACGATTGTTGTTGAGCTTGAGGCCCTTGACGAGATCGACGGTTTCGCTGCGGAGCTTCTTGAAACGGCGTTCCTGACCGCTCGACAGCTCGTCGGACGCCAGCGCCGCCTCGACCGAGGCGTCCTGCAGCTTTCCGAGCTTCTTGTAGAGGCTCGCGATCTGGTCGAGGGTTTGCAAAACCTGCGGCTTGAGCGAAGCCTCCATCGCCGCGAGAGACAGACTGCCTTCGTCGTCGAAATCGTCGGCTTCGGAAGCCGCATCCGCCGCCGCAGCAATCTCTGCGGGGTCGAGCGCAGCATCGGCACCGTCAGCGACGACGGTGGGTTTGGCGGCTTCGGGCTCCTGCAGCAGCGGCGCCGCGGCGTGACCGTTGACGACGGGCGCAACAGGCTGCGGCATCGGCGTTTCGCCGGGCATCGGCGGCGTGCCGACGGGCGCCGCGCCGATCACTGGCACCGCGCCGACTCCCGGCACCGCGCCGACTCCCGGCACCGCGCCGACTCCCGGCACCGCGCCGATCGCCGGCACCGCCTGGGCGTCCGGACCGCCGCCATACATCGCTTCGAGATCGATGATGTCGCGCAGCAGAACCTTGCCTTCGTTGAGTTCGTCGCGCCACACCGTCAGCGCCTCGAACGTCAAGGGGCTTTCGCAGAGAGCGCCGATCATCAGCTCCCGGCCTGCTTCGATCCGCTTTGCGATGGCAATTTCGCCTTCGCGCGACAGAAGCTCCACCGAGCCCATTTCCCGCAGATACATGCGGACCGGGTCGTCGGTGCGATCGTAAGGTTCCTCCTCGTCGCCGGATTTCGTC
Organism: Rhizomicrobium sp.; assembly: GCA_050728995.1. Classification (GTDB taxonomy): domain Bacteria; phylum Pseudomonadota; class Alphaproteobacteria; order Micropepsales; family Micropepsaceae; genus Rhizomicrobium. The sequence continues at coordinate 9,402 of JBOHKH010000020.1, forward strand.
GCGACCTGCTTGGCCTGCGCGAGCGCCGGCAACTCGCCCTGCTCGTCCTGTTCTTCGCTTTCGATGACGTTGATGCCCATCTCGCTGAGCATCGCCATCGTGTCTTCGATCTGTTCCGACGAGACCTTGTCCGATGGAAGGACCTTGTTCAGTTCGTCATACGTCACATAGCCCCGCTGCTTGGCGCGCATCACCATCTTGCGGACGGCGACGTCGGACATGTCGAGAAGTGGAGAATCGGAATCTTCGCGCGGCGGCGTGCCCTCGCTGCCTTTCGGCGCCAGGCCGGGCTTCGCCGGAACTGGCGTGCGCGGCTCGGCAAGGGTCGCTGCCGGGGACTGTGTGACCTGAACTTCGACGGCGACTACGGCAGCCTTTAGCGCCCGCGCCTTCGTCTCGGAAACGGGCGGGGGAGGCGCAACAGACGCCGGCTTCACGGCTGGCTGCGATTTGCTCGCAATTTTATTGGAAAGCGAGGCTTTGGCCGCCGCTTTTCGTGGGATTGCAGGCTTGGCGGCCGGAATGGGCTTCTTTTTGGATACGCCGCGGCGGATTGCCGGTTTGGCGGCCTTTTTCGAGTGACTTCGGTTCGTCGGCATTCGTTTTTCGTCGCTCCGCCGCCCGCTGGGGCGGTTTCATTTTGGTCAGGCTCTCAAGCCGCCGAGACGGACGGATCTATTCGCCGGGAAAGCCGCGGGACAAGGCCAGACGGCGCCACTCTCGCCAGCTCTCCTCGCTTGCTTCGGCCTTGAAACGTTCCAGGGCGCGACTGCGTTCGGGGTCCGCTTCCGCCATCTCCCGCAACTGGGCTGCGGCGCGCAACCATCGGACTTCCGCCTCGCCGACATCGCTGGCACCAGCGTCCATGCTCTTTCGCGCGAGGTCCGAATCGGCGCCGCCGGGCACTCGCCTGGAGCGCAACCGCTCGACGAGTTCGCCCATTCCTGCGCGAACGAGATGGCCCTCCAGACCTCCGGTTTCAAGCCTGAAGCCGGAAGCGGCGACGTTTAGGAGTTCATGGCGCAAAGTGTCAAGCCGACGGTCGGCGAGGGACAAAGCGGCAAGGATTTCCTGCTGGCGCTCGATGAGCAGGGGCGCATCGAGAAGCATCCCCATGATCTCCGCTTCCTTGACGAACCTTGCGGCGCCGCCCGCCTCAAGGTCCACGCGGGTTCGCTCGGGGTCCCCTTGGGAGGGCGCACCCGGGCGCGATGCACTCACGGTGACCCGTCCCCGATCCGACGCAGTTTGGCGCAGGACGAGCCCGCTTTGCATCAGCGCCGGAGAGACGGCAGCAGGGCCACGCCGGGACGAGCCGGCGCGCTCGCCGGCTTTCTTCCATGCGGGGCGTCCGACTTCGAGCCGGTCACCACGCACCTGAACAACCAATCCAAGGCGCGACGAACTGCGTTCGGCGAAAGCGTCCAGATAGAACCGTCGCAGGTCGCCTGCCGGCACGGTCTGAAGCCGCGCATTCAGCCTCGCAACGAACGCGGCCTTGCGTTCCGGTGTCTCGAGCGCATCGTCCCCCGCTTCCAGATTCCAGATCATTTCGACGAGCGGCATCGCTTTTTCCAGCACGGCCCGCATCGCGCCCGCGCCCCGGGCGCGAATGAGACTGTCGGGGTCTTCATCGGGAGGCAGGAAGGCGAATCGGAGAGAATGTCCCGATTTCAGGAGTGGCAATGCCAGGTCCGCCGCGCGGCGGGCAGCGCGCTGGCCGGCCGCATCCCCGTCGAACGCCAGCAGTGGCTCGGGCGCGGCCCTCCACAGAAGAGCCAGATGATCGGCCGTCAGCGCGGTGCCGAGCGGCGCCACCGACGCCGCGAAGCCTGCGCGGACAAGCGCGATGACATCCAGATAGCCTTCGGCCACCACCAGATTGCCGCTTTTCAGGGCCGCCTCGCGCGCGGAGCGATAGTTGTAGAGAAGATGTCCCTTGGAAAAGAGCGCCGTGTCGCCGGTATTGAGGTATTTCGGCTTCGCATCGGGACCAAGCGCGCGGGCGCCGAAGGCGACGACGCGACCGCTCGCGTCTGCAATCGGAAAGACGATGCGGTCGAAAAAGAAATCCCGCGCCTGCCGCTCCGCCTCTGCGGCACGCGCAAGACCGGCGGCTTCGGCATCGGCGAGGGAAACGCTTCTGGCAGCCAGATATCTGATCAGAGTATCGCGGCCGGGCGGCGCATAGCCCAGGCGGAATTGCCGCCAGGCGTCCTGTTCGAGGCCGCGCGAACGAAGATATTTGCGGGCCGCGTCCGCCGCTGGTCCCGCCAGCTGCTGCTCGAAAAAGGCGCAGGCGGACTCGACGATTTCGTAGAGCGACTTTCGCCGAATCTCCGCGGCCTCGTCCCGCGGAGTCGACGCCGGCAGATCGACCCCTGCATCGCGCGCCAGCCGCTCCACCGCTTCCGGAAAGGCCAGCCCTTCGGTCTCCATGATCCAGCGAAACGCATCGCCGCCCGCGCCGCAGCCGAAACACTTGTAATTGCGTCGCTCGTTTTCGACTTTGAACGACGCGGATTTTTCCTTGTGAAAAGGACAGAGCCCCCAGAATGCGCGGCCCCGGCGTGCCAGCCTGACGCGGCGGCCGACGAGCTGAACCAGATCGGTCCGTCGCAGGATTTCCTCGAGCAGGCTCTCGCCATAGCGCATGACGCCATCCTACGCCTGTCGCCGGCCGGTGGCGCAGCGGTCGGCCGCAAATCCTGTGAATTGCACCGCCCGATCAGCGCGGCGCCAGGAGGTCTTTCACCACTGCGCCCGCCTTGGAGAAGTCCATCTGTCCGGCGTGGCGTGCTTTCAAAGCGGCCATGACGCGACCCATGTCCTTGATCGAGGTTGCGCCGGTTTCCGCAACGGCCGCTTCGACCGCGGCGCGCATCTCCTGCTCGCTCATCTGGCGCGGCAGAAATTCTCCGATGATGGCGATCTCTTCGCGTTCGGCAGCGGCCAGTTCCGGTCGGCCGCCGCGCTCGTAGAGCATCGCCGACTCCTCTCGCTGCCGAACAAGCTTGCCAAGCAACGACACGATCTCCGCGTCGTCCGGTTCGGAGGGACCCTCCCCGCCCCGCCTGGCGATTTCCCGCTCCTTCAATGCCGAAAGCACCATGCGCAGCGTCGAGACGCGCCTCTGGCTCCGCGCCTTCATGGCCTCTTTCAGCGCGTCCTGAAATTTCTCGCGCAGCATCGGGTTCTCCTTTTTCCCGGCAAAGCCGGCAGACCAACATAGTCACAACTGGCAACCGGTCGGCGCCGACGCAACCCCATCGAAGACGGCTTGACCTTGACCGGCCGCATTTCTATTTTCCGCGAAATCCGAGGCTCTCCCCCATGACGTACGCTTCGAACGCTTTCGCCGCGCGCGCGGCGGAGACGTTTTCGCGCGCCACGGGCGCCCTCGTTCTGGCAGACGGCACTGTCTTTCAGGGCCGCGGTTTCGGCGCCGCCGGCCATGCGGTGGGGGAAGTCTGCTTCAACACGGCCATGACAGGCTACGAGGAAATTATCACCGATCCGTCCTATGCCGGACAGATCGTCGCCTTCACCTTTCCTCATATCGGTATCGTCGGCACGAACAACGAAGACATCGAGTCGACGACGCCTGCCGTGCGCGCCGTCGTGGTTCGCGCCGACGCCGGGCGGCCCTCCAGCTGGCGCGCCCTTTCGGCGCTCGACCGCTGGCTGCGTTCCCACGCCATTCCGGGCATCTCCGGCATCGACACACGGGCATTGACGGCACAAATCCGCGACTGCGGAATGCCTCATGGCGTCGTCGCCCATTCGCCGACAGGCGAATTCGATCTGCCCGCATTGAGTGCCGCGGCGCGCGCGTTTCCCGGGCTGGAAGGCGTGGACCTGGCGCGCGAAGTCACCTGCCGGCAGCTGTACAATTGGAACGAGACGCCCTGGTCATGGGGCCGCGGATATGGCGAGCGGAACCAGCCGGGGTGGCGCGCCGTCGTTCTCGACTATGGAGTCAAACGCGCCATTCTGCGCCAGCTCGCGGGACTGGGCGCGGAGGTCACGGTGCTGCCCGCGGATTCGACGCGCGACGACGTTCTCAGGCATTCGCCCGACGGCGTTCTGTTGTCAAACGGCCCGGGCGATCCCGCCGCCACCGGCGCTTACGCCATTCCGGTGATCGAAGCCCTGCTCGCACGGAACATTCCGGTCTTCGGGATCTGTCTGGGACATCAGATGTTGGCGCTCGCGCTGGGGGCGAAGACCAGGAAAATGCCAATGGGGCATCACGGTGCCAATCACCCCGTGAAAAATCTCGAGACGGGTCGGGTGGAAATCGTCTCGATGAATCACGGTTTCGCGGTCGATGGCGCAACGCTGCCTCCCGGTGTGCGCGAGACCCACGTGTCGCTGTTCGACGGCAGCAATTGCGGACTTGCGGTCGAAGGCAGCCCCGTCTTCTCGGTCCAGTACCATCCGGAAGCTTCGCCGGGTCCGATGGACAGTCACTATCTGTTCGACCGCTTTGCGGAGATGGCGAGAACGACGGGATCCTGACGCCCGCGGAGGTCGCCGCGCCTCAGTTGTCGTCGTTGTCGTTGTCGTCGTCGTTGTTATTATTGTTATTGGCGTTGTTGTTGCCGTTGTTCGGGTTCGGGATGTTGCGCACCATGTTGGGCGGCCGCACGAAATTGGGCCGCCTGAACAGGCGGGGCCTATTCGGCTCCGGCACTGGAGGCGGCGCCTTGTTGGCCGACAGGCTCATCTCCTGTTCGGGGCCGCCGGCTCTCAGCGCCACGCTGTCGGCGTCGATGCGCGTGACCCGCCAGCCTTCGATGCTGCCCCCGACCGCAACGCCGACGGCAAGAGGCTCTGCCGGCGACTTGAACAGGGCGAGCCTCGTGTTGTCGTCGAGAATCACCCCGACCAGCGAAAGATCGCTCGGCAAGCTCGAGGCGCTGGAGGCGCCCGGCTGAAATGGCGCGCTGACGCGCACGCGCAGCGGATTGAAGACGAGGCGATCGTCCACCGCGGCAAAGGCGCTGCGGGGCGGCGGATCGAAGCGGGGCAGCGGTGTGTCGTCGGCCGGCTCGGAACGCGCCTGCGCCGGCGCCGCGGGAACGTCCGGCAACGGCGCGAGGACGATAAAGCCCAAGACGACCGCGAGCGCGATACAAAGCGCCGACAGCGCAAGCTGAGCCGGATTGAGGCGAGACATCAGTGCGAACCGCGCCAGCGATAGGCATGGATGGTCCAGCGCATTTCCATTGCGGGATCCGCCCTGTTCGGATTGGGTTTCCAGTTCGGCGGCATTACGAAATCGGCGCTGTCGACGAAATAATATGGAACATGCGTTTCGACGGCATAGACGAGTGAGCTGAAATTCGAGAGCGGAACAGTCATGTCGTATTCGATCGCGACCGAATCGAATCCCTTGACGGCCGTCGGCGGCAGGAGCTGCGCACTCAACAGGGATCCGCCGTTCTTATCGATCAGATCCTTCATTTCGCTTTGCAGCTGTGCCTGCGCAAGGGCTGCGTTCGACGCATCCAGAAGCCCGGGCACGGTCTTGGCGCCTTCGCGTAGCGCGGCCAGCTGCGCCGCGAGAGCGGGACGCTGTGCTTCCTGGGCGCGATAGGCGGCGAGCTCCTGCAAAGCCTCTTTGCGGTCTTCGGCCTGGCCACGAAACAGGGCGGCGACAGGCAGCGCGACCATGGTCGCCAACAGAACGAAGACCGTTCCGATGGCAATGAACGCGCCCTGACGTCCGTGCAGGAATGCCGGCGCGCGCATCAGTGGCGGCTCCCATTAACGTCGAACGAGAGGTCGAACCGCTCGTTTCCGTTCTGGGCGCTTTGCAGGGGCGCCATGAACTGCGCGTTCGCGAACATGGGCGAACGGTCTATGTCGGCGACGACGTCGGAGGCCGATTTGGAAAAGCCCTGGATATGGACTTTTCCGCCATTGAGCTCGAATTCGGTGAGCCAGTTGCCGTCGGGCAGTACGTGCGTCACTTCGGCAAGGATCGATAACAGAAGCGGCCCCTGCTTTTGTGCGAGCGGAAACTCGATCTGCGCCCGGACGTCGGAGATCTCGCGGCCGATGTGATGCACCACCTCGGCCCTGGTGGAGGCTACATCCAGTTGCGCCGAGAGCGCGTCGGCGGCGGCGGTACCGCGCATGTAAGCGGCAAACACGATGCCGATCGCCAGCACGATAGCCAGGAGCCCGAGACCGACGACGTTCCACTGCCGCCACTTGAGCCGCAGCCACGCCACGCGATCGAGAGGAAACGAGCGCCAGTCGGCCTCCCGCGTCTCGCCGGCAAACCGGACTGCCCCCACCCGCAGGCCCGCTGCGCGAGCGATGGCAAACGCCGCATCGACTGTGCTGCGCTTGACGATCCGCAGCTCGAGCCGCGCGTTCTTCTTCGCCCGCCCTGCATCGAGAACGATGAAATCGTAATAGAGGCGATCCGCTTCGATGGGACTGAGACGCTCGAGTTCGAAGGGGACCGCGCGCGCCAGAGTCGATTTGCGGGCCGCGGGAAGTTCGAACCTGCGCCGCAGGACCTCATTCTCGGGGAGTTCGACGACGATGTCGGTCGTTCCTCGCGGAACGAATTCCGACGCGGCGAGAACGGAGGAAATTTCTCCCGAAGCGACCTGGCCGAGCCCGGTCGCAATGCCGAGCTCGCGGGCGGTGTTGCCCGCCGCGAGCTTGATACGGACCTGTTCCCCCGCGACTTCGAGAACAACCCGCTCGCCGCCGCGCGCAAGCGGGCCGCTCAGCATTTCCGCGCCGAACCGCGCAAGTTCGGCGCGCCACTCGGACAGCAGCTCGGTAGCCACGCTCCGGAACTGGCCGACGGAATCGGAGAATGTTTGTGAGGCCATCAGCGTCCCTGACAATATTTCGTGAGTTGGTCGAGCACGCAGGACTCGTCGACATCGGTCCGCGGCGAAAGCACAAGATCGGGCCATGTCGCCCGGTTCTCGAATGCGGCGCGGAACCGGATGAGCAGGGGCAGTCTGCGCTGCCCTTCCCAGACCGACGTCCATTGCGGAGGCGGTGTCGCAGATGCCGCCGCATTTGCCCCGAGGCCCACCTTCGCGATCGGCGGCTGCGTGGTCACGATCCCCGCGGGCGCCGGTGCGCCGTAATAGGAAATCTGGAACCATTTGAGGCCGCGCACCAGGATGTGATGGGTGGCGCGCCCCTGGGGCCCCGTCAGTTCGCCCTTGCTGGCGACCACAAGCGAAACGCCGCCCTTCTCCGGCAGCGCCTGAATCGTGACGAGATCCATCCCGCCCGGCAGCGTCTTCGACGGTGCAAAGAAGGTCAGCCGCTTTTCCTCACCGGAAAAATCCACGTGTTTGTCCGCAGGCTGATCGCCCGCATAGAAGGGATAAATGCCGGCGACTTCCTCCTGGAGGAAAAGCTGTGCGGCGCGGACATGGTTGATCTGGGTCGTCGATGTTTCGGTCTTCTCCCACACCCGCGTCCCGAATCGGAGGCCGCCGAACAGCAGCAGCGAAAGAAATGCGACGAGAGTCGTCGCAATCAAGAGCTCGAGCAGCGTAAATCCCGCCTGCGCGCCTGGCCGCGGGCGACGGACGCGATCGTGTGTCACTCTGATCCGGACCCCGTTTTTGGCAGCACCCGCAGGCTCGAGAGCGAGATCGAGCGCCTGCCGCCGTCTCCCCGCCACGTCACGGTCGCAACGATTTGCGCGGCGGTTTCCTGCCAGGCGGCGCGGTCTGCCGACGTCCCGTAAGGCGCGACCTGCAGTTGCCACAGGAAGCCGGCCGACTTGCCGGCGCTGCTTCCCATGGCAGGATTTGCCTCCGATCTGGCCTGTGACAGAAGCGATTGGGCGAGCACGCGCGCCGCCTCTTCGTTTCTGGTTTCGTGCGCCCGGTCGAGCCCCTGCAAAAAGATCGAGAGCAGCACGGCCAGCGAGATGCCCAGGATGCTCAGCGCGACCAGCACTTCGATCAGCGTGAATCCGGACTGGCCACGGCATGCTTCTTCGCCGCCCGAACTGCAGCGCCTGCGGCGCCGCAACGGCCACGCAATGCGTCGCACGCTTTCGATTCGCCGGAGACCCAGATCCTGCACGGACGTTCAACCGTACCTACCAGCTGGCGACGGGCGGCTTCGTATCGTTTTTGGCTTCGTCCGGGTGCGGGCCGTAGCTGTAAATGTCGTAGTCTCCATGATCGCCGGGATCCTTGTATTTGTAAGGATTGCCCCACGGGTCGGTGAGCTTTGCGGTCTTCTTGACGTAGGGGCCGTTCCAGTTGTCCACGCCCTGCGGCGCCGTCAGCAGCGCCTGGAGGCCCTGCTCGGTGCTGGGATAGCTGCCGACATCGTATTTGTAGAGATCGAGCGAAGCCTCGAGGTTGGACACTTCGGTCTTGGCCGTGGAAAGCTTCGCGGCGTCGAGGTAATGCAGCACCATCGGCGTCGCGATTGCGGCAAGCAGCCCCAGGATCGCGAGGACGACCAGCAGTTCCATGAGCGTAAAGCCCGCTTCGGGCGCGCGCGCCTGCGCATGTTCCTTTCGCCGCGTGCGAAACCGGATGGCGGTGCAGGCAGCAGATTTCCAATTCTTCACGTCCTGATCTCCTATGAAAGCGCCAGATCGTTCACGCTGATGATGGCGACGAGCATCGAAGCGATGAGCCCGGCCACGATGATGCCAAGCCCGATCGTCATCAGTGGCACGAGCATAGCCAGCGCGCGATCCACTTTGTGCTTGATCCTGATCTCGTCGAGATCGGCCTGGCGGAGCAGCATTTCATCCAGCTTGCCGGATTCCTCGCCGATTCTGATCAGATCGAGCGTGACCGCCGGAAAGACTTTGGCGCGCGCAAGGCGCTGGGCGAGGCGTTCACCTTCGCGCAGCGAAACCGCCGCGTCGCGAATGGCCGTCGACAAAACCGTGTTGGACAACACGTCCTTCGATAAATGGAGTGCCGTGGGCACCGGCACACCGTTCGACAGCAGCGTGCCGAAAGTGCGCATGAGCCGCTCGACTTCGATGGATGCGGACAAATTTCCGAGAATGGGCCAGCGCAGTTTGAAACCGTCCCACTTGAGCCGGTTTGCCGGCTTCTCCAGCGCGCGGAGCAGAGCGATGACGCCGCCCGCCACGAGAAGCACGAAAATCCAGCCATAGTTGCGCACCGCGTCGCCCGCGCCCATCACCACGCGCGTCGCAAACGGCAGCTGCTTGCCGGCGTCGGCGAACAGCGGCTCGAACTCAGGCAGCACGAACACCAGGATGAAGATGACGGACGCTCCGGCTGTGACCAGAAGCAGACATGGATAAACGAGCGCGGAGGTGATCTGCTCGCGGATCGCCATCGTGCGCGTGAGATAGTCCGAGAGCCGCTGCAGCGTTACGTCGAGCGTGCCGCCATGCTCGCCCGCACGCACCATGCTCACAAAGAATTTGGGAAACGCCGGATCGGCGGAAAGAGCTTCGGCGAACCCCATTCCGTCGCGGACCCTGTTACGGACGTTTTCGAAGGGTACACGCAGGGTGCCGATGTCCGACAGGCCGATCAATATCCCGAGCGCGCGATCGAGTTCGAGCCCTGCTTTCAGCAGCATCGCAAGCTCCTGGGTCGCCATGGCGAGCCCCTTTGTCGACACGCGGCCGCCAAAGCGAAGCTGTTTGGGCAAAAGTGCGCGCAATCCGCCGCTGCCCTGCTCCGCCGCATCCAGCGGATAAAGACCGCGCGTGCGAAGCTGGCGGACAACCTGGTCGCGCGAGGGCGCATCGAGGACGCCGCGCACGACAGCACCCGACCCCGTCATCGCGCGGTACTGAAACTGGGCCATCAGACCACCGGTACCACGCGCAGCACCTCGTCGATGGTCGTCACCCCAGCAATCGCTTTCAGCAGCCCGTGGATGCCCATCGTCTGCATGCCTTCCTCGATCGCGATCTTCTGAAGCTGGCTGCTGTCGGTGCTTTTCAGAACGGCCTGCCGGATCGCATCCGTGGCCGTCAGAACTTCGACGATCGAGGTTCGCCCGCGATAGCCGGTGTGGTGACACATCGCACATCCGACGGCGCGCCGGAGCACGACCGGCCGCCGGTCCGTCAGCCGTTCGAGCCCGAGACGCGCGACAAGCTCGGGAATCGGTTCGTAGGGTTCGCTGCAGGCGGTGCAAAGCTTACGCAACAGCCGCTGTCCGGCGATGCCGTTGATCGTGGACGTGAGGAGGTAGTCCTCCACACCCATGTCGATCAGCCGCGTCACCGCCGTGGCCGCGTCGTTCGTATGCAAAGTGGAAAGAATAAGATGGCCGGTCAGCGCGGCCTGCACCGCGATCTGCGCGGTTTCGAGATCGCGTATCTCGCCGATCATGACGATATCCGGATCGTGACGGAGAAACGAGCGCAGCGCGCCCGCGAAGCTCAGGCCGATCTGCGGCTTGACCTGCACCTGATTGATCCCCTCCAGGTGATATTCGACGGGGTCTTCGACTGTGAGAATTTTCTTGTCGCTCGTGTTGATCTCCGACAGGGCGGAGTAGAGCGTTGTTGTCTTACCGCTGCCTGTCGGCCCGGTGACAAGTAGGATACCATGTGGCTGGGCAAGCAGCGCCCGAAACCTGCCGAGGACGCTCTCGTCGAAGCCGAGCGAGACCAGATCGAGTTCGACATGCGCGCGGTCGAGAATGCGGATCACCACACTCTCGCCGTGAATGGTGGGAGTGGTGGCGACACGAAGATCGATGTCCTTGCCGCGCACCGCCATCGCCACCCGGCCGTCCTGCCCGAGGCGCCGCTCCGCGATGTTCAGTTTCGCCATGATCTTCACGCGCGAAATGATCGCGGACGAAAGCCGGTGCGGAGGAGATTCGACAGGCCGCAGCACGCCGTCGATGCGGTAACGGACCCGCAGCTCGCTTTCCATCGGCTCGACGTGGATGTCGGATGCCCCGGCCTCGACGGCCTGGGTGATGAGCAGATTCACGAGCCGGATGACAGGCGCTTCGCTGGCAATGTCCTTGAGCCTGTCGACATCCTCATCGAGGCTGTCTCCGACATGCTCCCCTGTTTCGCCGGAAATCTGGTGAATTCCCGATTTTCCGTCCCCGTAAAGGCGCTCGTGCGCGGCCTCGAGGTCGGCCGGGAGGGCGACCTGCGGGATGACGGGTTTGCCCACGGCGAAGCGCACCGCATGCGCCGCGTACAAATCAAGCGGATTTGCCATGGCGACGACGACGCCTTCGGGCAACTCCTTGAGCGGCAGCACCTTGGCTTCGCGAAGGAATTTTCGTCCGAGTTGATCCTCCAGGATCGGCTGAGGCGGATAATCCGCCGCCACCGCAAGCGGAAGATCCAGGAACTTCGCCAGCATCTCGGCGAGATCGCGCTCGGAGATGAGCCCGAGGCGGGTCAGGATGCTTTCCAGCCGCTCCTGACTTTCCAGCGCAAGGTGCTGGGCCCGCTCCATGGCCTGCGGCTGAACCTTGCCGGCAGCGATCAGATATTCGGCAAACGACCGCTCCGGGGCCGGACTGCCGCCGTTCGTATGTGCAGAATCCGCGGTCCGCAACACCGCCATGCTCTATCGCTCCATCAGCAAGAGCCCTGTCCGGCAGCCTGTCGGCGCAAGGGACGAGCCCATCGACCCGCGCGCCAACAGGGCGCCGGTCTGTTCGGCCGCGGCGAGGGCCGCGGAACCACTTACGCTAGCACGAAATTTGCGCACAGGGAACAGTGTTCCCGATTCAAAATTCCGCCCGATGCATTCCGGCGAGCGCAGGCGCCAGTTCGTCGAGCCGGATTCCAACTGTGTATTGCTTCCCATCGCTGCCCGGCGGAAGCACGACTTTGGCCGCCTGCGCGCCTGCCAGCAGCGACGCGGCGGCCGGGATCAGCGCGCCGACAGCCACGCAGGATTCCTTTGTGCAACCGAACACGGGGATGCGAATGGCGGATTTCGGCCCCACCCAGAAGATAACGTATTGTCCTTTGTGCCCGATCGGCGGAAAGCGCACGATCAGCGTCAGCTCCCTGTTCGGGCCGGCGTAGCGGAATGCCAGCGTCAGCAGCACCTGACCGCGCTTGTCCTGGTAGGCCCGTGCCATTCGGCAGCGTCCAACTTTCGCATTGGTGCCCGCTGTCTTGCCGCTGATCGCCGCTCCTGCTTGCGGTCGGCTTTGGCACACCAAAACCCACGGTCCGATGTATCGCTTGCCCGCGAACCCCGGCGAGATCTGCGCAATTTCGGCGCCGGTCATTCCTTCGATTCCCTCGGGAAGAAGGCGCGACGCGGCAAAGAGCAACCCAAGAAATATAATCGCCAGCAGACTGCCGGCGATGATGCGCGCCATGGCCGAATTCTCCTTCGGGCCGCGCCCCCTTAGCCCGCCGGCTCTGCTCTTTCAATCGGGCTCGCCGCAACGTCAGATGCCGCGATTGCAAGCGGGGGGCCTTGCGAAAGCAGGCGGGGCGCCTCAAATTGCCCCGCCTGTTGCGTCGGACCCGCCAGCCAGTCGCGCCGGACGGACTGCGGGCCGCCAAGGTGGCGCGGCGAATTGGAAACTGGGGAGCCAAGCCGGTCATCATGTCGGGGCTGTCGCTGATCCTGCAAGCCGGCCTGGCTTGCGTGCTTGTCCTGCTCGCACTGCTTTCACTTCAATTGCTCGCGTTGGGCTTTATCCGGCGTTTTTGGCCGGCCCGTTCGGTGCCCGTTCCCGAGGTGGCCGACGATGACCTGCCGTACGTGCTCGTCCAGCTCCCCGTCTGCAACGAAGGACGCTTGGCTTTGCGCGTTCTCGAAGCGGCAGCAAAGCTCGATTGGCCCCATGACCGCCTCGAGATCCAGCTCCTGGACGACGGATCCGCCGACAGTCACGAGACGCTGTGCCGGGAAGCCCTCGGCCTCGTTCCGGATGGCATAAATTTGCACGTGCTGCGCCGCGGCGAGCGATCCGGATTCAAGGCGGGAAATCTGGCGTTCGGCCTTGCGCATTCCGGCGCACCCTATGTGGCCATCTTCGATGCCGACTTCGTGCCGCCGCCGGAGTTCCTCCGCCGAACGGTTCCTGCCCTGATGGCCGACCCGGGGCTCGCTTTTGTTCAGGCGCGATGGGGGCACGAGAACCGGACACGCAACTGGCTGACGCGTGCCCAGGGGCTGCTGCTCGACAGCCACTTCGCCGTCGAACAGGAAGCGCGATTTCGGGCCGGACTGCCGATCTCGTTCAACGGAACGGCCGGAGTCTGGAATCGCAGAGCCATCGACCAGGGCGGCGGTTGGACCGGAGATACACTGACCGAAGATCTCGATCTCAGTCTTCGCTGCGCGCTGAAGGGTTGGCGCAGTGCGATTCTTCCCGATCTGGAAGTTCCCGGCCAGCTGCCGGAAACCGCAGCGGCATGGCGCGCCCAGCAGGCGAGATGGACGAAAGGACATGCCCAGGTCGCACGAAAGCTTCTGCCGACGATTTTCGCGGCCCGAATGCCCGTCTGGAAAAAACTCGCCCTCTGCTTTCAGATTTGCCAGTTCGCGTTCTACGTGCTCGCCGGATTGAGCGCCTCGATCAGCATCGCGCTGATGTGGATGGGAGTGACCTATCTGCATCCGGTTGCCGAGTTGGGACTCGGGGTGACCGTCATCGGCGTCGGCGCGAGCGTCGGCTATCTCTACTTGGGCCAGCTGATGCTGGGCCGCGGGCGCGATCGCTTCCTCCCCCAATCCCTGCTGCTCGCAATCGTTTTCCCGAGTGGTCTCATTCTGTCGAACGCTCGGGCGACCTTCGAGGCATTTTCCGGGGGAGATCCGGTCTTCGTGCGCACACCGCGGGCCGGCGAATTCGCCGGCGGCGGCTGGCGCGGTCGTCCCGAACTTGCGGCCGGGCTGCTTCTTCCCGTCTTTGCGCTGGCCGAACAGGCCTGGAGCGCGCCATTTTTCGCTTTCGCAGCGGCGGGTCTCGTCTCTGTGGGAGCGATGGGCTGGATCGGCAGTGCAGGTCTTCCGCACCGCGAAGCCCTCCGCGCGCGCCAGCCGTCAGAATTGATTTAGGAATCGCTGTTTCAATTCCGCACATCGGGCAGATGAGCGCGAGGGACGCGACCAGAGGGGCGACCCTTCGCGATAGCGAGGAGGGCAACCGTGCGGGGGTTCCTGGCAATCTGCGCCGGCGTTGGGCTCGCGTTTGGACTCGCCGGCTGCGCTGGAACGAGCGACACCTTCGGCGGCAACGAAGGTTCTGGACTGACGCTCCCGGAAACGGCGGGTACGCGGATCGAGATACCACCGACCCCGCTCGAATGCGTTCCGTACGCCCGCGTGCGCTCGGGTGTGCGACTTTTCGGAGACGCGGGGACCTGGTGGGCGCGGGCGGAAGGGCGCTACCGCCGAAGCCGTACTCCGGTGACGGGATCGGTGTTGGTGCTGACCGGTTATGCCGGCCCCGGACGTGGACACCTGGCTGTTGTCACTCGTCTCGTCTCGGCGCGGGAAATCCGGCTGGATCACGCCAACTGGTTGGGCGACGGCGCGATCTATCTGGACGACCCGGCTGTCGATGTGAGTCCGGAAAACGATTGGTCGGAAGTGCGCATCTGGAATGCGCGCGCGCACGCGTGGGGCGTCCGGACGTATCTTGTCGAGGGGTTTGTCGGCCCGGAGACCGTCTCGCACCCGGCCGTTGTGGCGGCGAAGTAGAACCGCTATCCGGGCCCCGTTCCCGCCGGTGGTGGAAGCCGCAATGGCGGCGCGTTAGACTGTCGGTTTCGCTCGGCCGGGATCGTCGCCCGAGAAGCGGGCCGTCCCGTCACACATGGAAGCCTTGATCGCCCCACATCGCACACCCCGCAGCGTTTCAACGATTTGCGCCGCATGACGCCTCGACCATGAACGACCGTCAGCCAGACAACGTGACGGCCCCCGCGGCCTGCCGGGATTCCGATCCGGGCGATCCCTCGTGCGGCCCAGCCGCGGCTCCGGCAAGCCGGTATCGCACCGCAAGCCTCACCATCGCGGCCCTCGGCGTCGTCTTCGGCGATATCGGCACGAGTCCACTTTATGCGATGCGCGAGACGGTTCGCGCCACGGGAGGAGCGTCACCCGACCGGTTCTCGATCCTCGCAGCGGCGTCGATGATCGTGTGGTCGCTCTTCCTCGTTGTTACGGTCAAATACGTCATGCTGATCATGCGGGCGGACAATGACGGCGAGGGCGGCGTTCTCGCATTGGCCGCCCTGGCGCACCGCTCGCCAGCACTCGGCCGCAAGCTCAAGACCGCGATCGGCTTCGCCGCCATTCTGGGCCTGGCGCTGTTTTACGGCGACGGAATGCTGACGCCAGCGATCTCGGTTCTGAGCGCCGTCGAGTACGCGGGCTCGGAGACACGCGCGGTCGTGCCGCTCATCGTTCCGATTACACTTCTCATCCTCATTCTTCTGTTTGCATTCCAACACCGGGGCACAGCGAGAATTGGGGGCCTTTTCGGTCCGATCATGCTCGTCTGGTTCGTGGTGCTTGCCCTCGTCGGCGCACGCGCCTGCATCGCGGAGCCGGCGATCTTGTGGGCGCTCAATCCGTACTACGCGATCGCATTTTTCGTCGCCAAGCCGCTCGTCGCGTTTGTTTCGCTGGGCGCGGTCGTTCTGGCGGTGACGGGATGCGAAGCGCTGTATGCAGACATGGGGCATTTCGGCAAGCAGCCGATCCGCATTGCGTGGCTGTTCGTCAGCCTGCCTGCGCTCGTCCTCGCCTATTTCGGCCAGGCCGCGACGATCATGCACGACCCGCGAACCATTGAATACGTGTTTTATGCGGGGGCCCCGAGCTGGGCGCATTTCCCGCTGCTGGCGCTGGCCATCGTCGCTTCCATCATTGCCTCGCAGGCCGTGATTTCCGGCGTTTATTCCATCACCCAGCAGGCCGTGCAGCTCGGGCAGCTGCCGCGCATGGAAATCCGGCATACCTCCGCGACGGATTACGGGCAGATCTACGTGCCGCTGATGAATCTCTATCTGTGCATCGGCGTGGTGCTGATCGTGCTGATATTCCGCAGTTCCGATTCGCTGGCGACGGCGTACGGAATTGCGGTCACCGGCGTGATGGTTATCAGCACGCTGCTCGCGGCAGTCGTGGCGCTGCGGCGCTGGAAATGGCCGCTGCGTCTCATTCTGCCCGTGTTCGGGTTGTTCGCCCTGATCGACCTCGCCTTCCTCACGTCCAATTCGCTCAAAATCGTCGAAGGCGGCTGGCTGCCGCTGTTGATCGCCGCCGGCGTCTTCGTGGTCATGGAGACCTGGCGGACGGGCCGCCGCGCGCATCTGGAAAAAGTCCGCAGCGAATCCATGCCGCTGGATCTCTTCCTCGAACGGGCCGACAAGACGCCCGTGCGGGTCGCCGGGACTGCCGTCTTCCTCAGCCCCCGCGGCGACACGGTGCCAGGTGCCCTGCTGCACAATCTCAAGCACAACAAGGTGCTGCATGAGCGCATCGTGCTCGCCCATGTCGTGGTGGAAAACATCCCGATCGTGCCTGCCACCCGGCGCCTGGAAGTCACCAAGCTCGGCAAGGGATTCTTCAACGTCTTCATTCACCGCGGCTTCTTCGAGACGCCCAATGTGCCGCGCGACCTCGAGGCTGCGCGCGCCTTCGGCCTCGCGCTCGACCTTCCCAACACCACGTTTTTCATCGGGCGCGAGACGCTCGTTCCGTCCGATCCGCCCGTGCTCGGGAAATGGCGGACCTGGCTCTACATCCGGCTCGCATCGACGGCGCTCTCGCCCGTGCGCTTCTACCGTCTTCCGCCCAATCGGGTGGTCGAAATGGGCACGCAGGTGACAATCTGAATCGGGTCTTTATTCATCGGGCGGGCTGGCCCTTCGTCGCGGTTGCGGCTCTCGCCAACCTCCTGGCTTTTGTCTGGGCCAGATGGGCCGGAATATGTCTTCTCCCCTTCAGCCTCTGGGTACTCGCTTTTTTCCGCGATCCGAGCCGCTCGCCGCCGCCCGGGCCGGGGGCCATTGTCGCGCCTGCCGACGGCAAGCTGTTGCCAGTCGTGGACGCCGTGCCACCCCCCGAACTCGGCCTGGGGGTGGCGCCGCGTAAAAAATTAAGTATTTTCATGTCTGTTTTTGACGTTCATGTGAACCGCGTCCCATGCGACGGTACAGTGACGGCCCTTGCGTACCGGCCGGGTAAATTCTTCAATGCGGCCTTCGACAAGGCGAGCGAGCACAACGAGCGCATGTCGATCCGGATCCGGACAGAAGGCAAACGCGGTGTCGCCGCCGACCTTGGAGTTGTGCAGATCGCGGGGCTGATAGCCCGCCGGATACAGTGCAGCCTTCGGGAAGGACAAAAAGTATGCCGCGGCGATCGTTTTGGCATAATCCGTTTCGGCAGCCGGTTGGAACTGTACTTGCCCGACGGCGCGCGCGTCGTGGCGCCGGAGGGTCGGCGCGTCCGGGCCGGCGAAACGGTGCTCGCGGAATTCCCGTCCTGATGGCGCGCGTGGGACGATTGGGCAGAAGCAATCTTGCCCGCTCCGCCGCGGCGATCCGCGACGACGGCAGATTGGGCAAGTTCCTGCCCAGCACGCTCACGCTTCTCGGACTGTGTTCCGGCGCCACCGCGATCTGGTTCGCTCTGGGCGGCGACTGGAAGGCCGGGGTGGCCGCCATCGTGTGTGCCGCCATTTTCGATGCGCTCGATGGCAAGCTCGCGCGGTTTTTCGGAGTCGCCGGCGCCTTCGGGGCCCAGCTTGATTCTCTGGCCGACCTCGTCAGTTTCGGCATCGCGCCGGGGGTCCTCGTTTACATGTGGACGCTTTATCACGCGCAGGGGGCGGGCTGGGCTTTTGCGCTCATCTTCTGCGCGGCGAGTGCCATTCGCCTCGCGCGATTCAATGTGGAAAGCGCAGGGCAGGACCCTGCTTCGGCGCCGTCCCACTTCACGGGTCTTCCGACGCCCGCCGCGGCTTGTCTCATTCTCCTTCCAATGGTGCTCGCGTTTCAGTTCAACAGCAGCGCCTTCAGCCACCCATGGCTGAGTGCGGCGATGATCGCCCTGATGTCGTGGCTGATGGTCAGCCGGGTCCCGACCCTGTCGCTCAAGCAGGTGCGCGTCCCGGAGCATTTCAAGAAGCCCGCCATCGCCTTCGCCGGTGCAGTTGTCGCCTCCGCCATTGTGTGGCCGTGGGCGACGCTGACGGTCGGGCTGCTTGGCTACCTTCTTACCATTCCCGTGATCGCCTCCCACTCCGAGCTGAGGCGCGGCCGCACCTCCGCGCGCATGGACTGAGGGCGTTTTCGACGGATGTTGCGAAAGCGCAGCGGAATAATAACAGAACCGTAACCCGGTCGTGCGACCCTCGCCCGTTGCCAATGCGGGGATGGGGCATGCGACACGCGGATCCGATGAGACTTCTGGCCGGGCACTCGACGAGCGAGGGGCTGCTGTTTTCGGCGACCTTTGTCGGCGCGGTGATCGGCATCATTTCGGCGCTATACCTGGTCGATGTTGCGGCGGTACGTGCGCTTTTTTCGCTTCCTTGATCTTGGGCCGTTCGCCACGGCAGAGTGCGTCCCGCCTCGACGAGCCGTGGGACACGGGATGAATTTGCCAATCGATACCGATACCGAGCAACGAGCGATCTGGGCGGCGTCTCCGGCGGCGCCGTTGTCGGCATCCCCGGCGGCTGCCCTGGGGGCGCTCGCGGCCGCCGCCGTCGCGTTCGGTTGCATCGCGATTGCCGCCGTCGCGATCGGACGTCTCGCCATCGCAAGACTGGATTTGGGCACCGCCCATGCGCGGGAGCTGCGCGTTGGCCGGCTGACGATCGGCGATCTTCGGTTGGGGCGCGCCGCGGCCCGCTAGAGCGCAATCGGGTGAAGTGTGCAGCACTTCACCCGTCAAATTGCGCGAAATTCAAGGAATCTGGAGCACGGTCCGATTCAGCATGATCAGATCGCGCTCTAGGGTCGGCAATCGGGAGCCGGGGCGGGCATTTTCACGCGACGGCATTGAGTGGCAAGCCGCTCGCTTGTATCGATCACTGTTGGAAATCCCGGAGAACCGCATCGTCCATGCAGGGTCGCAATTGTACATTTGCGGAAAGGACGACCGATCTGCGACGGATCGATACGCATCCCGACTATTGGTATCCGGTTGCATGGTCGCGCGATATCAAATGCGGCAAGACGTTTGGGGTGCGCTTTGCCGGCGAGCCGATCGTTCTCTTTCGAGGCGCGAGCGGGGGGGTTTTTGCGCTCGAAGACCGTTGCGCGCACCGGCAGGTGCCGCTGCATCTGGGAACGGTCTGCGGCGATACGCTGAAGTGCGGCTACCACGGCTGGACCTACAACTGCGCCGGCAAATGCATCGACGTGCCCTATCTCGGCCAGGAGCACCTTCCGAACGGCGTCAGAGGGTATCCGGTCCACGAGGTGGACGGCCTCGTGTTTGTATTCCCGGGCGCGGCCGACGAGGCGTTGCGAGAGGCGCGCAAGCCCGATGTCGTCGGCTCGCGATCGGACACCCGTTACCTGACGCGGCGGCTCAACAGGGAAGTCGCCTGCCACTACACCTTCATGCACGAAAATCTGTTCGACATGAATCATCAGTTTCTGCATCGCCGACAGATGGGAATGATCCGCGCGCGTTGCCTCGGCCGCCGGTCAGGCGAAGACTGGTGCGAAGTGGATTACTCCTTCATCCGCAGCGCGGGACGGCGCAGCATCGGCGAGTCGGCCATTCTCAACGTGATGGAAAAAAAGCGCGACGACGGCCGGCGCGATCTGATGACGATCAGGACCAACTATCCCTATCAGCGTCTGAAATTCTGGGTGGATGGCGGCGAACCGGTCCTCGACGTCTGGCTCGGCTATACGCCACTCGACAAGGCGCAAAGGACGAACCGCACATTCGGGCATCTGTCGGTCAAGAAGCCGCGTGTTGCGTTTCTGCTCTATCTCGCCTGGCCGTTCATCACCTGGTTCACCGAAAACATCTTCCGCGAAGACAAGCACATCGTGGAGCAGGAGCAGGCCGCCCACGATTTCCAGGGCGCGGACTGGAACAATGAAGTCTTTCCTGCCATTCGCGAGCTGCGCGGGCTGCTCGCGCGTTGCGGAGTGGATGCGGCCTCGATGCCGGCGGAGTAGGATCGCGCGCGGCATCCAACACCGAAAGGCGTGCCATGAAACGTCTCGCGCCGGTTCTTGCAGTTCTCCTGGGCCTTCTGCCTGCGACGGGGAATGCCCAAAGTGTCCTCACCTATCACAACGGCCTGACCCGGCACGGGCACTATCGGGTTCCCGGCCTGACGCTGGCCGCCGCTGCGACCATGCATCCCGACGCGCATTTTCACGCGAAGATCGACGGCCACGTCTATGCCCAGCCGCTCTATTGGCTTCCGCAGGGCTCAAAAGACGGCCGGCTCATCGTCGCGACGGAATCTAACGAGGTTTATGCGCTGGATGCCGCAACCGGATCGCGGATCTGGAAGACGCGCCTCGGAACTTCGGTCCCCTTGAGCGAACTGCCCTGCGGCAACATCGATCCCGACGGGATTACCGGTACGCCTGTCATCGATCCCGCCGCAGGCGTTGTTTACCTCGACGCGCTGACGCAGCGGAAATCCGGCCCGCGCCATCTCATTTATGCGCTGTCGCTGACGGACGGATCGGTGCTTCCCAAATGGCCGCTCGATGTGCAGGCCGAGCTTCGCAATAGCGGCGTATCGTTCTCCTCGTCGACCCAGGGCGAGCGCGGCGGTCTTCTGCTGTTCGGCGGCGCGCTCTATGCGAGCTACGGAGGCAATTGGGGCGACTGCGGCAGCTATCACGGAAGGGTCCTGCAGATCGACCCGTCGCAGGCGAAAATCGTTGCCCATTGGTCGACGCGCGCGAAGGGCGGCGGAATCTGGGCGCAGGGTGGCCTCGCGGGCGACGGCCAATCGCTTTATGTGACCACGGGCAATACGTTCGGGGCACAGAAGTGGAGCGGCGGCGAAGCCATTATCCGGCTGCGGCCGGGACTGCGCGCTCCGGCATCTGCGAAGGACTATTTCGCCCCGCAGAACTGGCAGCAACTCGACCAGAGCGATGAGGATCTCGGCGGCACCGAAGCGCTCCCGCTCGACATCGGCATATCCGGATCGCATCCGGCGAAACGGGTGATCGCGTTCGGCAAGGACGGCAACGCCTATCTCGTGGATCGCACCGATCTCGGCGGAATCGGCGGCCAACTCGCCGTGAAAAGCGTGTCGAACAGCGCCATCATCACCGCTCCCGCCGTCTATGACACGCCGCTGGTGACGATGGTTGCCTTCACCAACCGCGGCGGCGGAAGCTGTTCCGGCAATGGTCTGACGATGCTCAAGGTCGCCGGCACCGGAAGTTCCCCGATGAGCATCGCCTGGTGTGCACCCTTCAGCGGCGCAGGAGCGCCGATCGTCACCACGACCGCTGGCAAAGCCAATCCGATCGTCTGGGTGGTGGGCGCCGAAGGCGACAATATGCTGCATGGCTTCAATGCCCTGACGGGACAGTCCGTATTTTCGGGCGGAGCGGAATCCATGAGCGGCCTGCACCATTTCGTGACGATTCTGGCGGCGCAGAAACATCTTTATGTCGCGGCGGACGATACGGTGTACGCGTTCGCGTTCGGTCGTTCCGATTGAGCGCTGCAGCGCTGTCGTTTCGGTGCGCGCGCGCAGTTGCCCAAGCTGCTGATTGGCCGTAGTGTTCCGGCGATCCGCCCTCGTCCGGGGCGTGAGTTCGTCCGATTGGCGGGCGACTCTTCAAGGGGGACACCCATGAAAATAAACAGTTATCTCACCGCCGGCGCTTCCGTCATCGCCATGGCAGCCGTGGGCTGCTTTGCGACCGGCGCGTCTGCACATCTTACGTTTTACCCGCACAAAGCCGGCGTGCACATGGACGCAACCCGGCCGGTCGTTCACGTCGGTCCCTGGGAAGCGCCGTATGTGGCGCCGAAAAACGCCGCGTCCGGCAAATGGACGGACGTGAAGGGGACCCTTCCGTTCACCAACGGCCCCTGGGGGCCCATGCAGATGACCGACGGCACGGTGATCGTCGAGGATTACTGCACGACGCCCGAGCAATGGTACAAGCTGACGCCCGACAACAAGGGCAACTACGTCAATGGAACCTGGAGCAAAATCGCGGCGATGCCGAGCGGCTATTCGCCCCTCTTCTTCGCCCAACAGGTGCTGCCCGACGGCCGGGTGATCATCAACGGCGGCGAATACAACGATTGTTCGGGCGACTGGATCAACAAGGGCGCGCTGTACGACCCGGTCAAGAACAGCTGGACATCGGTTGCGGCACCGGCCGGCTGGAGCACCATCGGCGACGCCGAAAGCATCGTCCTGCCGGACGGCACCTACATGCTGGCCAATTGCTGCGACAGTCCCGGCTACAACGCGCTCGCCTCCATCACCGGAACCAACGTCACCTGGACGACCCAGAAGAGCTTCGGCTACAACGACGAGGAAGGTTTCACGCCGCTGCCCAACGGTGACGTTCTCGCGGTCGATGTCTGGAACACCAACGGTGGCACCGCAGACGACACCTGGATTTACGATCCGACGGCGGGCACCTGGTCCGCAGGCGCGAATACATCCTGCTATCTCAGCGACCCCAGCACGTACGAGCTTGGGCCGGCAGCGCTGCGGCCGGATGGAACGATCATCAACTTCGGCGACAATCCGAGCTGCAACTCGATGTACAACATATCCAAGGGAAAATGGACGAGTGCGCCGGACTTCCCGGTCAGCGGATATGATATGGCGGATGCTCCGGCAGCAACGCTGCCCGATGGGAACGTGCTGGCTCAGGCCAGTCCGGGCGTGTTCAATTCGCCGTCGCACTTCTTCGAATACAGTGTCGATTCAAAGGGCAACCAGAAGATCACGCAGGTGAACGATCCCGCGCAGGCGCAAGGGACATCCTCGTTCGAAGGCAATCTGCTCGTTCTGCCGACCGGCCAGGTCCTCTGGGACAACAGTCAGGTCACGCCCAATGAGGTTGCCCTCTACACGCCGACCGGCCGGGCCAAAGGCAAGTGGCGGCCGAAGGTGAAGAGCGTCTCGGCGTCGCTGGGCATCGGAAGCACCGGAAACGCCATTTCCGGCAAGAACTTCAACGGCTTCTCGCTGGGTGGCGTTTATGGCGACGACGCGCAGGCGTCGACGAACTGGCCCCTCGTGCGGATCACCAACACGAGCACGGGCGACGTCTGCTTCGGACGCAGCTACGACTTCTCGACCATGGGTGTGTGGACCAAAGGCACGACGAAGGCCGAGTTCGACATTCCCAATTCCTGCGAGAGCGGCGCGAGCACGCTCCAGGTCATCGTGAACGGCATCGCCTCCCGGGGCGTATCGGTCACGCTGAGCTGACACAACTATCCGATTAGGCGTGGATCATGGGCGGGGAAACCCGCCCATGATTTTTTTGCGGCGCTTTCCGGCGCTGCGGCTCGGGCGCCCTTGCCGTCATGTGGCCGGGTTGCGAGACTGCAAAGCTACCGTTTCGGTGCGTACGCGCGGTTGCCCAAGCTCCTGATTCGCCGTAGCGTTGGGACGATCCGCCCCTATCGGGGGCGTGAGTTCGTCCGATTGGCGGACGAGTCCTCAAGGGGAACAACCATGAAAATAGCCCGGTATCTCACCGCCGGCGCTTCCGTCATCGCCATGGCAGCCGCCGGCTGCCTTGCGACCGGCGCGTCTGCGCGGACGTTTTATCCCTACAAGGCCAACTCCACCCGCATGAACATCAACCGGCCGGTCGTTCACGTCGGTCCCTGGGAAGCGCCGTATGTCGCGCCCAGTAATGCCAGATCCGGCAAATGGACGGACGTGAAGGCGTCGCTTCCGTTCGCGCATGGTCCCTGGGGTCCCATGCAGATGACCGACGGCACCGTGATCATCCAGGATTACTGCACGACGCCCAATCAATGGTACAAACTTACGCCCGACAACAAGGGCAGCTACGTCAACGGAACCTGGAGCAAGATTGCGACCATGCCGAGCGGCTATTCGCCGCTGTTCTTCGCGCAGCAGGTGCTGCCCGACGGCCGAGTAATCGTCAATGGCGGAGAATACAACGCCAGCAACAATTCCTGCGGCGGCGGTACCTGGACCAACAAGGGCGCGCTGTACGATCCGGTCAAGGATAGCTGGACCTCGGTCGCGGCGCCGGCCGGCTGGTCGCAGATCGGCGACGCCGAAAGCGTCATCCTGCCGAACGGCACCTATATGCTGGCGAGTTGCTGTGTCCGGACGACCGGCCAAGCCGCGCTTGCCTCCATCAACGGCACCAAGGTGACCTGGACGATCCAGAACGCCTGGGCGTGTCCCGCGGGCGATCCCTGCATGGACGAGGAAGGCTTCACGCCGCTGCCCGACGGCAACGTTCTCTCGGTCGATGTCTGGAACACCAACGGTGGCACCGCAGACGACACGTGGATTTACAATACGGCGGCGGGCACCTGGTCGCAGAGCGCAAATACCTCTTGCTATCTGAGTGACGCGAGCTCGTTCGAGCTTGGGCCGGCAGCGCTGCGGCCGGATGGAACGATCATCAACTTCGGCGACAATCCAAGCTGCAACTCCATGTACAACATATCCAAGGGAAAATGGACGAGTGCGCCGGACTTCCCGCTCAGCGGGTACGACATGGCGGATGCGCCGGCAGCAACGCTGCCCGATGGCAACGTGCTGGCACAGGCCAGTCCGGGCGTGTTCGACTCGCCGTCGCACTTCTTCGAATACAGTGTCGACTCAAAGGGCAACCAGAAGATAACGCAGGTGAACGATCCGGCTGAGGCGCAAGGGACATCCTCGTTCGAAGGCAATCTGCTCGTTCTGCCGACCGGCCAGGTCCTCTGGGACAACAGCCAGGTCCGGCCCAATGAGGTTGCGCTCTACACGCCGACCGGCCGGGCCAAAGGCACGTGGCGGCCGAAGGTGAAGAGCGTCTCGGCGTCGCTGGGCATCGGAAGCACCGGAAACGCCATTTCCGGCAAGAACTTCAACGGCTTCTCGCTGGGTGGCGTTTATGGCGACGACGCGCAGGCATCGACGAACTGGCCCCTCGTGCGGATCACCAACACGAGCACGGGCGACGTCTGCTTCGGACGCAGCTACGACTTCTCGACCATGGGTGTGTGGACCAAAGGCACGACGAAGGCCGAGTTCGACATTCCCAACTCCTGCGAGA
Source organism: Rhizomicrobium sp. (assembly GCA_050728995.1). Classification (GTDB taxonomy): domain Bacteria; phylum Pseudomonadota; class Alphaproteobacteria; order Micropepsales; family Micropepsaceae; genus Rhizomicrobium. Next base: position 34,612 of record JBOHKH010000020.1, read on the forward strand.
GCGGCGCGAGCACGCTCCAGGTCATCGTGAACGGCATCGCCTCCCGGGGCGTATCGGTCACGCTGAGCTGACACAACTATCCGGTTAGGCGTGGATCATGGGCGGGGAAACCCGCCCATGATTTTTTTGCGGCGCAGACGCTATTCTGAGATCGGCCTCACCCTTCGCCGAAGCGAAACGTCAACTTCGCACAGGCAGGTCGAAGCGCGCAGACGCAGCGATGTGTAACACTTACCCTCGATTCCAGGTACCAACGCGCGTGGCTACTCGCCCTTGACGGCGAAGGCGAGCGCGGGCGTGTAGCTCTCCGCCGTCCACTGGTCGTTGTTGAGGCAATCGCCGCCCTGGTCGTCGGAACAGTAAATGGCCGTGGCGCCGGCGTGCACCTGGTCGGTGTCGTTGTATTCCCAGGTGTCCCACGTGTCCGCCTCCCTGGCGTCGGTGGTCAGCATGATCCAGTATTGCCGGCCGGCCGCGACGGAAACGCCGGTCCGGTCGGCCTGCACGATCAGCGTGCAGCAGCCGCCGAATGTCGGAAGCCTCCGGACCACCCAGCTTTTCAGCACCGTACCGGGCACGCCGCCCGCATCCTGGGCAATGCTGAGCGTGATGCTGTTCGGACCCAGAATGTGCCCGGCCGCTACTTCAATTCTGGTGACGGTGTGATTGGCGCTGGGCGTAAAGGCCCCGGCCATCCACCATTCGGAATTGCCGGGCATCGCGCCCGGGCCGGTGATGGTGTTGCCGTCGCAGCACCAGTAGGTGCCTTGTTTGTACTTGCTGCCGATGTTGTCGAAGATCGTGACGAGCCCCGCATCGTCCGTCGTCTGGCGGGTGAACGGCACCGCCGGGTTGAGCGCGATGGTTCGTCGATGATCCTTCGAAAGCTCGATTCCGGGCGGCGCAGCTGCAGCGGTCGTCGCGATGAATGCAAGTCCGAACAGTGCAAGCGCGGTCTCTCTCAACATGACGGTACCTCGAGGATTGGCGTGGCCATGCTGGACGAAGCCGCCTTTGCCCGCAAGCGCCCAACCGGACGGATCGCGCGCCCACGAACGATCGGATTGAGATAAAGGGACATGATACTTGATTCAGAGGACGGGTCGCCTGCCGGGCCCGGAACCGACGCCGATGTTTCACGTGAAACAGGTTGCGCCGGTGCGCGATCGTCCGTAAGGCAGCGGCGATGATTTCCTACGACGTGATCGTGATCGGTGGTGGGCACGCCGGCTGCGAGGCCGCTGCATCGGCCGCCCGCTGCGGCGCCCGGACCCTGCTCCTCACCCACAAGCTCGCGACCATCGGCGAAATGTCCTGCAATCCTGCCATCGGCGGGCTGGGCAAAGGCCATCTCGTGCGCGAGATCGACGCGCTCGACGGGCTGATGGGGCGCGTGGCCGATGCCGCCGGCATCCAGTTTCGGGTGCTCAACAAGCGGAAGGGCCCGGCGGTTCGCGGGCCCCGCGCGCAGGCCGACCGCAAGCTGTACAGGGCCGCAATGCAGGCGGCCCTGCAGACCATCGAAAATCTCACGATTCTGGAGGCAGGAGCAGAGGACCTTCTCCTTCGCGACGGTCGGGTTTCGACGGTCAAAACCGCGGACGGGCGGGAGATCGCCTGCGGCGCGGCCATATTGACCACCGGAACCTTCCTGCGTGGGCTCATCCATATTGGCGAGCGCCGCATCCCCGCCGGCCGGATCGGCGAGGGGCCGGCAATCGGCCTGGCGCAGACGCTTTACGGGCTGGGGCTCGCCATGGGGCGCCTGAAGACGGGGACCCCGCCGCGCCTCGACCGAGCATCCATCGACTGGAGCGGGCTCGAAGTGCAGCCCGGCGACGATCCCCCGGTCCCGTTCTCCTTCCTGACCGACCGCATCGGCACACCTCAGATCGCCTGCCACATCACACGAACCACCGCCCAAACGCACGCCGTGATTCGGGCGAACCTCCATCGTGCGCCGATGTACTCCGGCCAGATCGGCAGCACCGGTCCGCGCTACTGTCCCTCCATCGAAGACAAGGTTGTCCGTTTCGCCGGACGGAACAGCCACCAGATTTTCCTCGAGCCGGAAGGTCTGGACGACGACACGATTTACCCCAATGGCATATCGACCTCCCTGCCGGAGGAGGTCCAGCGGTGCTTCCTTGCCACCATTCCGGGGCTCGAACACGTGAATGTCCTGCGGCCGGGCTACGCGATCGAATACGACTATGTGGACCCGCGCGAGTTGCAGCCGAGCCTCGAAACGAAGCGGATTGGCGGGCTGTTTCTCGCCGGGCAGATCAACGGGACCACGGGCTACGAGGAGGCCGCGGCGCAGGGGCTCATGGCCGGCTGGAACGCGGCGAGGACCGTATCCGGGGCGGGCGCAATCGTGCTTGACCGGGCGTCCGCCTACGTAGGCGTGCTGATCGACGATCTCGTCACCAAGGGGGTGACGGAGCCTTACCGGATGTTCACCTCGAGGGCGGAATACCGGCTGACCCTGCGCGCCGACAATGCCGATCGGCGTCTGACGCAGATTGGCGACGCCGGTAACGTCGTCGGTGCCGAGCGGAGGTCGCACTTTGCGGCGAAACTCAGGGAAATTGAAGCCGCGAGCAAGCGGCTCCTGCAGCTGCGGGCCACATCCGCTGACGCCCGCAAAGTCGGACTTCCGCTTCGGGCCGATGGCGGACCGCGGACCGCGTTGGAGCTTCTTGCCTTGCCGGACGTGGGCTTTGGCGATCTGGTGCGCCTCTGGCCCGATCTGGCCGCCGTTTCGCCCGGGGTTGCCGAGCAGCTTGCAAACGACGCCCAATATTCCGTCTACCTGGATCGGCAGGAATCGGATATCGCCGATTTCCGGCGTGACGAGGCCTTGGATCTGCCGGAGAACTTCGACTATTTCCAGATAGCAGGCCTGTCGACCGAGGCGTCGCAGAAATTGGCTGCGGTCCGTCCGGCCACTTTGGGGCAGGCGAGTCGAATCGAGGGCGTCACACCCGCCGCACTGACCCTGGTCCTGGCACATGCCAGGGCCGCCCGCACCCGCTCGCGCCCGTCGCCGCATGCCGCGCATGCCGCCGAAGACACCGCGGTTGCGGCTCGCGCGTGACGGCCGCGCCATTCGGTCCCGCCGAATTTCGAACGGCGGCCAATGTTTCACGTGAAACAACCGAGCGCCTCGCAGACTTTGTGGCGCTGCTGACGGACTGGAACGGCCGCCACAATCTGGTCTCGCGGGCTTCGCTGGGTGACGTCTGGAGGCGCCACATCTGGGATTGCGCCCAGCTTGTGGAATGGATTCCGCTCTCTGCAGGCAGTCTGGTCGATCTGGGGTCCGGTGCGGGCTTTCCGGGATTGGTCCTCGCGCTTCTGCTGCGTGATCGCGCCGCGTTCCGCACCGTGCTCTTCGAGGCCACGCGCAAGAAGGCGGAATTCCTCGCCGCCGCGGCAAGCCGGCTGGGTATCGCCGTGGAAATCCGAAACGCGCGGGTCGAGGGTGCCGCGCCGGAACCCTTCGACATCGTCACTGCCAGGGCTTGTGCGCCGCTATCCCGCCTGCTTGAGTATGCCTTGGGCTTCCAGTCGCCGCGAACAATAAATCTGTTCCTCAAAGGCCAAAATGTAGGGGACGAATTGACGGAAGCCCGCAAAATCTGGAAGATGACCGTTCAGGAGAAGCCCAGCCACACCGCTGTTTCGGGCGTGATCCTTCTGATCGGGGACCTGCACCCGGAACGAAAGGTGCGCAGATGACACGCAGCTCGCCTCGGGTGCTGGTGGTCGCCAACCAGAAAGGCGGTGTCGGAAAAACAACCACTGCGATCAATCTTGCCACAGCACTCGCGGCAGTTGGGGAGCCGACGCTCCTGATCGACCTCGACCCGCAAGGCAACGCGTCCACCGGTCTCGGCATCGCAAGGGGCGCCCGGAAGGTGACGTCCTATGACGTGCTCATGGGCGAAGCCCCCCTGGAAAACGCCATTCTCCCAACCCGCATTCCCCATTTGTCGCTGGTGCCTTCGACGGTCGATCTGTCAGGCGCCGAACTCGAGCTGATCGCGCTGGCGGAGCGGAATTACCGGCTGCGGGCCGCGCTCGAGAAATTCGCCGCCGCCGCGCCCGACCGCTTCGCCTATGTCCTGATCGACTGCCCGCCTTCGTTGACGCTGCTGACGGTGAACGCGATGGCGGCGGCCGACGCGGTGCTGGTACCGCTGCAATGCGAGTTCTTTGCGCTGGAAGGACTTTCCCAGCTTCTCAAGACCGTCGAACGCGTGCGTGCCCACCTCAATCCGGCGCTCGAAATCCAGGGAATCGTGCTGACAATGTTCGACAAGCGCAATCGCCTCTCGGACCAGGTGGCGGAGGACGTGCGCAAGCATATGGGCGAGAAGGTTTATGAGACCGTTATCCCGCGCAATGTGCGGATTTCGGAAGCTCCGAGCCATGGGCTTCCCGCACTCGTTTACGATCTGCGTTGTCCCGGCAGTCAGGCCTACATCAAGCTTGCCGGCGAACTGATCCAGCGCGAACGCCTCAGGGTCGCAGCGTGAACAAGGCGGAACGGCGCAAGGACGAGGGTCCCCATCGCGGGCTGGGCCGCGGGCTTTCCGCACTGATCGGAGACGAAATCGAGCGCGCGCCCGAAGCCGGCGAGACCGGCGCTCGTGCACGGCGCGCGCTTCCGGTCGCCTGGCTTCATCCCAATCCGCACCAGCCCCGAAAGAGCTTTCTCGCAGAAGACCTGCAAGATCTTGCGAATTCGATCCGCGAGAAGGGGGTGCTGCAGCCGATCCTCGTGCGTCCCACCGCGCGCGGACCGGAAGCGTTCGAAATCGTCGCCGGCGAACGACGCTGGCGCGCGGCCCAGCTCGCCAACCTGCACGATGTTCCCGTGATCGTTCGCGAGCTGTCGGACCAGGAATCGCTCGAAATTGCCCTCATCGAAAATATCCAGCGGACCGACCTGAACGCGATGGAAGAGGCGACCGCCTATCACGAGCTGATGCAGGTGTTCGCCTATACGCAGGAGAAACTCGCGGAGGTACTCGGCAAGAGCCGCAGCCACATTGCGAACACCGTTCGGCTTTTGAAACTGCCACCCTCTGTCCAGGGGTTCATCCGGGACGGAAAGCTTACCGCCGGGCATGCCCGGACCCTGATCGGCGTTGCCGATCCCGAAGCCCGCGCAAAACAGATCATTGCGCAGGCGCTCAATGTTCGGCAGGCCGAACGGCATTCGAAGAAAAAGAAGCCGCCCGCGCAATCGCCGGCGAGCAACGCCGATATCCGGGCCCTGGAGGCGGGGCTCACCGATACGTTGGGGCTGAAAGTTCAGATCGCCCACAAAGGATCCACAGGCGGTGAATTGCGCATCGCCTACCGCACGCTCGAACAGCTCGACGATGTCATCCGGCGCCTGAGCGGCGGAAAGTAGCCCGCACGAACATTTTTGCGCGCTTTCGATCAAAGTCCGTTCATCGCGCGTTACCGACGCTTTTCATCCGAGCTTGAAACGGCCGCGGGGCCCTGCAACACTGGCTCTCGGAGGGGCGATTTCCTTCACAGCGGGGATCGCCCATGCGTCGTCTGATCGTGTCTGCCGTTCTTCTTGCGCTCGCCGGTAGTCTCGCCGGCTGCGTCGCCTACGGCCCTGGCCCCCGCCATGGCTGGTGCTACTGGCACCCCTATCGCTGCCGGTGATTGCTGATGGCCGGCGCCCGCCGGCCATTCAATCCGCATCCATCTTGAGGGCGGCGATGAAGGCTTCCTGCGGGATGTCGACCTTGCCGAACTGGCGCATCTTCTTTTTCCCCTCCTTCTGCTTGTCGAGCAGCTTGCGCTTGCGCGTGATGTCGCCGCCGTAGCACTTGGCCGTCACGTCCTTGCGCAGCGCCTTGATCGTTTCGCGCGCGATGATGCGCCCGCCGATCGCCGCCTGAACGGGAATCTGAAAGAGATGGCGCGGGATCAGCTCGCGCAGTTTCTCGCACATCGCGCGCCCGCGCATCTCGGCGCGGCTGCGGTTGACGATCATCGAGAGCGCATCGACCGGCTCGCCATTGACGAGGATCGACATCTTCACCAGATCGCCTTCTTCGTAACCTTCGATGTGATAATCGAAACTCGCATAGCCGCGGCTCACCGATTTGAGCCGGTCGTAGAAATCGAACACCACTTCGTTGAGCGGCAGCCGATACACGACCATGGCGCGGCTTCCCGCGTAGGTGAGTTCGATCTGGCGGCCGCGCCGGTCTTCGCACAGCTTCAGCACGGCGCCCAGATGCTCGTCGGGCACGAGAATGGTCGCCTTGATCCATGGCTCCTCGATCTTCGCCACGTAGACCGGATCGGGCATGTCGGCGGGGTTGTGCAGTTCCTTCACCCCGCCATCGTTCAGATGGATGCGGTAGATGACGGACGGCGCGGTTGCGATCAGCTCCAGCGCGAACTCGCGCGCGAGCCGCTCGCGCACGATCTCCAGATGTAACAAACCAAGAAAGCCGCAGCGGAATCCGAACCCGAGCGCCGCAGAGGTTTCGGTTTCGTAGGTGAAACTGGCGTCGTTCAAATGAAGCTTGCCGAGCGCGTCGCGCAGGTCTTCGAACTGCGCGGCGTCCACGGGAAAAAGTCCGCAGAACACCACCTGCTGTGCCGGCTTGAATCCCGGAAGCGGCGCATCGGTGCCGCGCCGTTCGTCGGTCAGGGTGTCGCCAACCTGCGTGTCGGCCACTTCCTTGATGGCGGCGGTGATGAATCCCACTTCGCCGGGACCGAGCGCCTCGACCATGATCTGTTTGGGCGTAAAAACGCCCACGCGCTCGATCTGATAGGCGGCATCGGCGGCCATCATGCGCACCCGCTGGCCCTTCTTCAGTTCGCCATCGACCACGCGCACCAGCACGACCACGCCCAGGTAAGGATCGTACCAGCTGTCCACGAGGAGCGCCTTCAGCGGCGCCCCGGCATCGCCTTTGGGCGGCGGCAGCCGGTGCACGATCGCTTCGAGCACCGCCTCGATGTTGAGCCCCGTCTTTGCCGAAATCGGAATGGCGTTGGACGCATCCAGTCCGATCACGTCTTCGATCTGCCGGCGCACCCGGTCCGGCTCCGCAGCCGGAAGATCGATCTTGTTGAGCACCGGCACGATTTCGAGATCGGCTTCGATCGCCTGATAGACGTTCGCGAGCGTCTGCGCCTCGACCCCCTGGCTCGCATCGACGACAAGCAGTGCGCCTTCGCACGCGGCAAGGCAGCGGGAGACTTCATAGGCGAAGTCCACATGGCCCGGCGTGTCCATCAGATTGAGGATGTAACGCTCGCCGTCCTTCGCGGCGTATTCGAGACGGACGGTCTGCGCCTTGATGGTGATGCCGCGCTCGCGCTCGATGTCCATGGAATCGAGCACCTGGTCTTTCATTTCGCGCGCCGAGAGCCCGCCCGTGGCCTGGATCAGGCGGTCGGCGAGCGTGGATTTTCCATGATCGATGTGGGCGATGATGGAAAAATTGCGGATATGGGCGAGGTCGGTCATGGGCCGCGCCGTCTAGCATTCCCGCCTTGCCATTCCAACCGCACTTCAGGCGTGCCTGAGCGCCCGGAGTGCAAGCGTGAGCGGGATCAATGCGGCGAGCTGGGGCAGGACGGAAACCACGACCAGCCAAAGGAGCGAAACGTCATAGAGTGCGCCGAGCGCAGCGCTGCCGAGAAACCACGCGACGCCGAAGATCGCGGTGAAGAGTCCGATCGCGCGCCCGCGCGCCTGCGCGGGAACCATGGTCGAAACCGCGGCCGAAATGATCGCTTCGTGAATGCCGAGCGCCACCCCCCAGAGGATCGTCGCCACAAGGCCTGGAATGAACCCGCCGAGGAACGCGAGGGGCGCCACCGCGGCGCCGATCAGCGTTCCGGGAATGACAACGTAAAGCCCGCGCGCGTCAAACCATCGTCCGAAGACGAGCGAACCCACGCCGGCGGCGCCCATCGCTGCGGCGTAGAAAATCGGAATCAAGGCCTGGCCGACAATGTGCGCTTTACCGAAATGGTACGAGATGAGGGTGAAATCGGCGAAGCCAAAGGCGACGAGGGCGGCACTCGCCACATAGAGCCAGTAGGACCGCGGCAGCGAGGAGATGCTTTCGCCGGAATGTTTCCCGTCGGCGATTCGCCCGGTCTGCGGCGTGCGCCAGCACAAGCCGAAAACGAGCACGAGCGTCAGCGCCGAAGGGACGGCGAGCCAGGCGAATGCGGCGCGATAATCGTGATGCAACCACAGCACGAATGCCGCGATCAGCGGCCCCACCAGCGCGCCCGACTGGTCGAGCGCTTCGTGCAGGCCGAACGCCCAACCCTGTCCGATCTCTTCGCCCGCGCGCGAGAGCATCACATCGCGCGGCGGATTGCGCACCGCCTTTCCGGCACGCTCGATCACGATCAGCATCGCCGCCAGCCACCAGCTGTTCGCCAAAGCGAGCAGGGGTACCGCCGTCATCTGTACGACATAGCCCGCCAGCGTAATGGGCCAGTAGAGCCGCGTACGATCGGCCGCGGGGCCCGAAACAAGCCGCAGCAGATAACCCGCGAGCTCGCCCGATCCCGCAATGATTCCGACCGCGGTGCCGCTTGCGCCGAGCGTCGCGAGAAACGGCCCTGCGATGCCGCGCATGCCTTCGTAGGCCATATCGGCGAAGAAGCTCACCACGCCGAAGGCGATGATGAAGGCCAGCGCGGAACGTCTGTCGAATGCCGGCGAATTCACGTCCGCAAGACACCGCCGGTGGTCTTGGCGACCGCGGCGACGATCTTCTGTGCGACGGCGTCGATCTCGGGATCGGCGAGCGTTCGGTCTTTGGGTTGCAGGCGTACGGAGACGGCGAGCGATTTCTTTCCTTCGGGAATGCCGGCACCTTCATAGACATCGAACACGTCGACCCGTTCGATGAGACCGCGGTCTGCGTTGCGCGCGGCGCGCAGAACGTCTTCGGCTGTTACTTTCGAATCGAGCACGAAGGCGAAATCGCGTTCGACTGCCGGGAACGGCGAGGGCTGGAATGCCGCCCGCGCCCGGCCCTTCGTCTTCGGTTCCGGAACGGCATCGAGAAAGACCTCGAAGGCGGAAGCCGGTCCTTTGATATCCAACGCTTCGAGCACGCCCGGATGCAGTTCGCCGAAATGCGCGAGCACCTTGTTGCCGAGCGCGAGCGTGCCCGAACGGCCCGGATGGTACCAGGCGGGCGCGCCGCTCTTCACCGGCGCCGTCATGGGGCTGCCCATCGCGGCGTCGAGCACGGCGAGCATGTCGGCTTTCACATCGAACGAATCCGGCGCGTGCGTGTCTTTCGTCCAGCTGCGCAAAGCCGCGCCGACGCGAACGCCTGCCGCGACGGTCGCCTGCGCGCCCGGCATTCCGCTGTCGAATTTCGCGCCGATTTCGAACAGCTGCAAAGTGGAAGAACCGCGCGCGAGATTGCGCCCCGCGGCCGCAAGCAGCGATGGAAGCACGCTCGGCCGCAGCGCGTCCATGTCCGCTGCTATGGGATTCTCGAGCTGGCGCGACTCGTCCCCGCCGCCGAACAATGCCGCGTGCGCGCGCGGAACGAACGAATAGGCGATCGTCTCGCAGAAACCTCGCGCGGCGAGCGCGCGGCGCGCAAAACGGATGCGCTTCTGCGATGGCGTCAGCACCGATCGCGCAACGGCGTGTGGGCGCGCCATCGGCACGGCGGGAATTTTTTCGAGCCCATGAATGCGCACGACTTCTTCGACGAGATCGGCGGGGCCGGCGATGTCGCTGCGCCACGATGGCGGCACGACGCGCATTTCGTCTTCGCCTTCCACGCCGAATCCGAGTGCGGCGAGAATCTTGCGGATTTCCGCCCGGGGCAACTCGATTCCCGCGAGGCGGCGCACGTCGTTTGCGCTGAACCCGATGGCTGGTGCGCAGGCGGGCATTTTTCCGGCGACAACGATCTGCGCCGGTTCGCCGCCGCAGAGCTCGAGGATGAGTCGGGTCGCCAATTCGAGGCCCGGCACCACGAACGCGGGATCGGTCCCGCGCTCGAAGCGATAACGCGCGTCGGACTGGATGCCGAGCTTGCGCCCCGTGGCGGCAATGTTCTGCGGATCGAACCAGGCCGACTCGATGAAGACGTTGCGCGTCTCCGCGGTGCAGCCCGACTCCTCGCCGCCCATGACGCCCGCGATGCTGAGCGCCCGCGTGTCGTCGGCGATCACGATCATCCCGGGCTCGAGCGCATAAGTGCTGCCATCGAGTGCGGTGAGACATTCGCCGTCGCGGGCGAAACGGGCATGCATGTTGCCCACCAGTCTGTCGGCGTCGAACACATGCAGCGGCCGGCCCCGGTCGTTGGCAATGAAATTCGTCACGTCCACCAGAGCAGAAATCGGGCGCAGACCCACCGCGCGCAGCCGCGCCTGCAGCCAAGCGGGACCCGGTCGGTTCGTGACGTTGCGGATGACGCGCCCGGCAAAGATCGGGCAGGCGTTCTCGGCCCCTGCGGGAAAATCCAGCGCAATTTCCACCGGCGCTGCGAAGGCGCCTTTCGCCGGCTCGACCCGGACATTCTTCAGGCGCCCGAGTTGTGCCGCGGCCAGGTCGCGGGCAACGCCCGCGACGCTCGTGCAATCTCCGCGGTTCGGCGTGATCGCGACATCGATCACCGGATCGTCGAGCCCGAGTGCCGGCGCCGCCGGCGCACCAACCTGCGCGCCGGGATCGAGCTCGATAACGCCCTGATGCTCGTCGGAGAGCAGAAGCTCGCGTTCCGAGCACAACATTCCGCGCGATTCGACGCCGCGGATGCTGGAGGTGCGGAGGACATCGCCCGAAGCGGGGATCACCGTGCCCGGCCGCGCGAACACGCCTTTCATGCCGGCGTGCGCGTTGGGCGCGCCGCACACCACCTGAACGACGTCGCTCCCGGTATCGACCATGCAGAGCTTGAGCTTGTCGGCATTGGGATGCTTTTCGGCCGAGACCACGCGGGCGACGATGAAATCTTTCAGCGCCGCGCCCTTGTCTTCGATGGATTCGACTTCCAGCCCGATGCGCGTCAGCGTCGCGGCAATCCCCGGCGCATCCGCCTCCGTTTCGAGATGCTCCTTCAGCCAGGACAGCGTGAACTTCATGGCGCGCGCACCACGGACACTTTGATCTGCGCGCTCACCGGCTCAGTCCCCCGTCCAGCGTCGGAAGATCGAGCGCCGCGAAGCCGTAATGGCGCAACCAGCGCAGATCGGACTCGAAGAACGCGCGCAAATCCGGCGCGCCGTATTTCAGCATGGCCATGCGATCGAGGCCGAAGCCGAACGCAAAACCCTGATGGTGCGCGGAATCGATGCCGCACATATCGAGCACGCGCGGATGCACCATGCCGGAGCCGCCAAGCTCCAGCCAATCGTTGCCGGTGCCGAACCGGATCTGCCCGCCCGAGCGGTCGCAGCGCATGTCCCATTCCACGCTCGGCTCGGTGAACGGGAAGAAGGACGGCCGCGCGCGCAGTTCGACATTTTCGACTTCGAAGAACGCGCTGCAGAACTGTTCGACCACCCAGCGCAGATGGCCGAGATTCGTTTCCTCGTCGATCGCCAGCGCTTCGAGCTGATGAAACATCGGCGTGTGCGTCGCGTCGGAATCGCGGCGATACGCGCGGCCCGGAACGATCACGCGGATCGGCGGCTTCTGCACCAGCATCACGCGGGCCTGCACCGGACTCGTATGGGTGCGCAGCACGTGGCGCGAGCCGTCCTCCTGGCGCGCGACGTAGAATGTGTCGTGCATCTGCCGGGCCGGATGATCGGGCGGAATGTTCATCCTGGTGAAATTGTAATCGTCGTATTCGACGTCCGGGCCTTCGGCCACGGCGAAGCCCAGATCGGCAAAGATCGCGGTGATCTCGTCCTGCACCTGCGAAACAGGATGGATGCTGCCGCGGGGTTCGGCGCGGGCGGGGAGGCTGACGTCGACGCGCTCGAAGGCGAGACGCGCGTCGAGCTGCTCGCGGCCGAGCACCCTTTTGCGCTGCGCGATCGCCTCCGCCACGCGGTCGCGCAGGCCGTTGAGCAGCGGACCGTTATCGCGCCGCTCCTCCGGGCTCATGCCGCCCAGCGTTTTCAGGAGTTCGCTGACCGCGCCTTTCTTGCCGAGTGCCGAGACACGCACGCTCTCGAGCGCGGCCTCGTCGCCGGCGCCCGCGATGCCGGCCAGAATTCCTCGTTCGAGAGATGGAATGTCGGTCATTGGAATGGGGTCCTTGCCCGAACTCCCATCGATTGTCATCCCCGCGAAATCGGGGACCGGACGGCGCCGGCGTAAGGAGCGACTACATACGTGCGAACTGTCGGGCGCCGACGTTCCGGGTTGCCGCTTGCGCGGGAAACGACAGGAAGGCGCAGCCTACGCCTGCGCCTGCTCCGCCAGCGCCTTGAAGGCATCGGGTTCGCGCACGGCGAGGTCGGCCAGGACTTTGCGGTCCAGCTCGATTCCGGCGCGGGCGAGCCCGCTGATAAACCGGCTGTAGGTGAGGCCATTGAGCCGGCAGGCCGCGTTGATCCGCTGGATCCACAGCGCGCGGAAATTCCGCTTCTTCAGCTTGCGGCCGATATAGGCGTGCTGCATCGAGCGATCGACCGCCGCATTGGCGGTGGTGATATTGTTCTTGCGGCGGCCGCGGAATCCCTTCGCCTGCTTGAGCACGCGCTTGCGGCGGAGATGCGAGGGGACGGCGCGGGGGGAGCGGGACATGGGCGTTCCTCCTCAGGCCGAATACGGCATCCAGCGGCGGACGCGCTGGGTTTCCGAGGCCGACATGACCGCGGTGCCGCGCAGTTCGCGGATCTGCGCGTTCGAGCGCTTGATCATGCCGTGCCGCTTGCCGGCCTGGCCGTGCTTGAGCTTGCCTCGCGCGGTGAACCGGAAGCGCTTTTTGGCGCCCGACTTCGTCTTCATTTTGGGCATTTTGCGGCCTCCTCGCCGGATCTGGGTGGCCGACTCGCCCGACTCGATCGGGGGGCTGCCACGGACGCATTCGGGGCCGCCACGGCATGCCCTGTGCGCCGGGCGACCCGAAGGAAGCGGGGTCTTATACGGAAAAAAGACCCTCTGGCAAGCTCGGGCCCTTCGCTTGCCCGCTGCGGGCGCGGCTTATAGAATTTTCAACGGTCGAGGGGAAAAGCCATGAAGATCGTCGACGAATTCCGCAAATTCGCCATGCGTGGCAGCGTCATTGACCTCGCGGTCGGCGTCGTGGTCGGCGCGGCCTTCACCTCCATCGTCAATTCGCTCGTCAAGGATATCATCACCCCGCCGATCGGGCTCGGTCTGGGCGGCATCGACTTTTCCAATTTCTTTTTCGTGTTGAAGGGAAAGGCCGGCCTCGCCTCTCTCAAGGCTGCGCAGGATGCGGGCGCCGTGACCATCAATTACGGCGTGTTCTTCAATACCATCCTCAACTTCCTCATCATCGCCTTCGTGCTGTTCCTGATCGTTCGCCAGATCAACAAATTCAGCGCGCCCAAGGAAGGGACTCCGCCACCCGTAGCCCCCGAAGACGTGGTCCTGCTGCGCGAAATTCGCGACCTGCTCAAGACGCGCAGTTGAAGGGCCTCCTCGACATCCGGTTCCCGGCGAGGGTTTCGGTCCCGGCGGCTTCCCGGTTGCTCTGGTCCTTCGAATTCGCCAACAAGGGCAGGCTGACGAAAACACCGAAGAGCGCGATCCGCGACGGCAACAGCGCGGGCGCGAGCGCGTTTCCTCGCGGGACCAGAAGGCGATGACAATGCAGCAGAAGGCATTCCCGGAGAGCAGAAGCGACGCTGATTGGCGGAGTATGCTCTCCGACGACCGGTATCGTGTTCTCAGGCGGCACGGAACCGAGCCGGCCGGCTCCAGTCCTCTCAACCGGGAAAAGCGCACGGGCGTCTTCCGCTGCGCGGGCTGCGGCGCGGACCTGTTCGATTCGGCGGCCAAGTACGAAAGCGGCAGCGGCTGGCCGAGCTTCACCGCGCCGCGCGAGGACGCGGTCGGCACGACGCGCGACGCGAGCCACATGATGGAGCGGACCGAAGTGCACTGCGCGCGCTGCGGCGGCCATCTCGGCCATGTGTTCGACGATGGGCCGCAGCCGAGCGGTCTGCGCTACTGCCTGAACGGCACTGCGCTCGATTTCGAACCGGCGAAGGACTGACACCGCACGACGGCTGGGGGCGCGTGGCCGATCCGATCCAGACTGCGACCGAGATCGCCATCGTGGCGGTTCCCATCATCGTCGCGATCACATTGCACGAAGCCGCCCACGGCTATGCCGCGCGGCATTTCGGCGACGACACGGCCGCGCGAGCCGGGCGCATTTCGCTCAACCCGCTGCGTCACATCGATCCGTTCGGGACGATTTTGCTGCCGGGCCTGTTACTGCTGTCGCACGCGGGCTTCGTGTTCGGCTACGCGAGACCGGTGCCGGTGAATTTCGCGGCGTTGCGTCATCCCAAGCGCGACATGATCTGGGTGGCCGCGGCAGGGCCCGGAATGAACTTGTTGCTCGCCGTTCTGTCCGCGCTTGGCCTGTTCGTCCTGCTGCAAACCGGCGTGGCCAACCGCATCGCCTTCGATGTGCTGTGGACCTCCGTCGAGATCAACCTCGTGCTCGCCATCTTCAACCTCATTCCGATCCCGCCGCTCGACGGCGGACGCGTCGCGGTCGGAATCCTGCCGCAGCCCCTCTCGTTCGCGCTCGCGCAACTCAATCGCTTCGGCATACTGCTGCTGGTTGCGGCCTTCATCGTGCTGCCGCTCCTCGGCTTCAACCTCTTTCATTACCTCGTACAGATCCCCGTGACGTTCCTCGAACGCCCGTTACTGGCGGTGCTCGGGATCCGTTGAGGCCGCCAGGCAATCAAGTCAGGGCGTGCACACGCTGAATCCGTCAAGACCGTTGGCCGTCCTGGCGAAACGCGCGTCGAACGTGACGAAAGCCTCGCAAGCTTTCGATTGCAGCAAACGCAGCGCGTCGGCGAGGTCGATGCCCCTCCTCATCCGCGAATTGGCTCGTCAATGGAACAAGCCCATCGCGGGCAGTTCGGTGCGGAAGCCGAGGCCGATGAGCCGCGCCGGTATCCGGCGGAGCAGCGGGATGCGCTGCACGAGGCGGAGCGGCAAGGGCACCGATGAGCGGCTTTGGTTTGCAAGCGCGGCGGAGATGACGCGATTTTGCAGGAACACCTGCAGCGCCTGCGTGGCGCGGGTGGGAAATTCGCGCCGGCGCTGAACATTGTTGAGATCGTCGAGCGTCGGCCTGCCGCGCCGGAACGCCGGGATCAGGATGTTCGCCGCTGCCACCGCGTCCTGGATCGCCAGATTGATTCCCACCCCGCCGATCGGCGACATCGCATGCGCGGCATCGCCGATGCAGAGAAAGCCGTCGCGCTGCCAGCGCACCAGCCGGTCGACGGCAACGCTAAGGAGCTTCACTGCATCGAAGCTCTCGATCTCCTGCATGCGGTCCGCTACGGCGGGCGCGAGCGTTGCGATGTTGGCCCGGAAGCGATCGATGCCCTGTGTCCGGACGCGTTCGAAATCGCCCTTGGGAATCACAAAACCGCATTGCCAGTAATCCTTGCGGGCAATCATGACCAGGATGCGCCCGCGATCGAAGATGCCGAGCAGACGGTTGGGGTCGCTCGCCTTGCGCGAAATGCGAAACCACAACACATCCATCGGGGCGCCGAGTGTCTTCACGGCGAGCCCGCCCTTATCGCGGGTCGTGGAATGCCGGCCGTCTGCGCCAACGACCAGATCGGCGCGAATCGCAAGCGTGCCGTCGCGCGTCTTTGCGGCGACGCCTGCGATCCGTCCGTTCTCTTCGATCAGGTCGGTTGCCTCGGTTTCCAGATGCAGATGAAACGTCGCGAACGGTTGTGCTTCCCGCGCCAGAAAATCGAGAAAATCCCATTGCGGAATCAGCGCGATGAACCGGCAATGGACCGGGAGATGCGTAAAATCTGCGACGGTGATTTCGGTGCCGCCGATCTGACCGCCGAGTGTCTCGGCCTCGTCCGGACCGAGCGCGAGAAACCCGCCGAGAAGCCCCAGCGCATGCAGCACTTCCATGGTCGCGGGGTGAATCGTATCGCCGCGAAAATCGCGGAAGAAGTCCTTCCATTTCTCGATCACGATCACGTCGATGCCGGCGCGCGCAAGCAGATAGCCAAGCATCATTCCGGCCGGGCCGCCGCCGGCAATGCAGCAGCGCGTGGAGAGCAATTGCGGAGAATTGGACATGGTTGCGCCTTTTGCCAAATTTCCGGACGCGCGTCACGCCGGGCGGGACGACGAACGGACTTTGGAGCGTCCTTCAGTGAAAATCCCGCGAAAGCGGGACGATACGGACGTTGCGGGGATGGCGGTGCAGGCCCTGTTCGGTGGAGAACGGCGGCGGATCGCGGCCCTCCTCCGAAATGCGGTCGAGCTCGCGGCTGCGGTCGATGATGCGTTCGGCCACGAGATGCACGACGTTTTCGGGGCTTCGCTGGATTTTGCCTTCGACGAGAAGGAGGCGCGCGCCCATCACCGCGCGGCGGAATTGCTCGAAAAGCTTCGGCCACACCACGACGTTGGCGACGCCCGTTTCATCGCTCAGCGTGACAAAAACGACGCCGGCATCCCCCGGCATCTGGCGCACCAGCACGATGCCCGCGCACGACGCGCGCGCGCCATCCTTCGCGTTTGCAATCTCCGCGCAGCTCCTGACGCCTTCCTCGTGGAACAGACCGCGCAGGAATTCCATCAGATGGGCGCGCAAGGACAGGCGCAGCATGCGGTAATCGGCGAGCACATGTTCGCCGGGCGGCATCGGCGGCAATGGCGCGATGTCTTCGGCCGGTTGTTCCTCGACGAATTGCGCGGCGAACAGCGGCAGCGCCTCGTCGTCCGGCAGGCGCCGCACCGCCCAGAGACTCTCGCGGCGGTCTTCGCCGAGCGACTGGAAGCTGTCGGCTTCCGCGAGAATGACGAGCGCCTGCTTCGGCAGGCGCGCGCGCCGCGCAAGGCTGTCGACATCGCGATAGCCGTTGCCGCGCGCCGACATCAGCGTCGCCGCCCAGTCCTCGCGGAAGCCGCCGATCTGCCGGAAACCGAGCCTGAGCGCGAGCGCGCCGTCGGAGCGATGCTCGAGCGTGTTGTCCCAGGCACTGAAATTCACATCGACATGGCGGACTTCGACGGCGTGGTCGCGCGCGTCGCGCACGATCTCGGCGGGCGCATAGAATCCCATCGGCTGGGAATTCAGGAGCGCGCAGGCAAACGCCGCCGGATGGAATTTCTTGATCCAGGCCGAGATGTAGACGAGATGCGCGAAGCTCGCGGCGTGGCTTTCGGGGAACCCATAGCTGCCGAAACCCTCGATCTGCCGGAAGCAGCGCTCCGCGAACTCCTGCGCATAGCCGCGCGCCGTCATGCCCGCGATCATCTTCTGCCGGAACTGGTCGATGGTCCCGACATTGCGGAACGTCGCCATGGCGCGCCTCAGGCCGTTGGCCTCGCCCGGCGAAAAGTCCGCGGCCACGATGGCGAGCTTCATCGCCTGTTCCTGGAACAGCGGCACGCCGAGCGTCTTGCCGAGCACGGTCTGAAGTTCGTCGGCGGGCCCGTGTGCGGGCGCCGGCGAAGGATACTCGACCGGCTCCTTGCCACTCCTGCGCCGCAGATACGGATGCACCATGTCGCCCTGGATGGGACCCGGCCGCACGATCGCCACTTCGATGACGAGATCGTAGAATTTGCGCGGCGCCAGCCTCGGCAGCATGTTCATCTGTGCGCGGCTTTCCACCTGGAAAACGCCGATCGCGTCGGCTCTGCACAGCATCTCGTAAACGGCCGGGTCCTCGCGCGGGACGGTGGCGAGCGCGTAGGGTTTGTGCTCGTGCACGGCGATCAGCTCGAAGGCCTTGCGGATGCAGGAGAGCATCCCGAGCCCCAGCACATCGACTTTCATCATGCGCAGACTGTCGATGTCGTCCTTGTCCCACTCGATGAAATAACGGTCCTCCATCGCGGCGGGACCGATGGGCACGATCTCGTCGAGCCGGTCGCGCGTCAGCACGAAACCGCCCACATGCTGGGAGAGATGGCGCGGGAAGCCGATGAGTTCGTTGGCGGCGACCACCGCGCGCGCGATCAGCGGATTTTGCGGATCGAGCCGGCCCTGGCGAACCTCCGTTTCCTTCAGGCTCGTTCCCCAGCTGCCCCACACGCCGGACGCGAGCGCCTGGGTCACGTCTTCGGTGAGCCCGAACACTTTGCCCACTTCGCGGATGGCGCTCCTCGGCCGATAGCAGATGACGGTCGCGGTCAACGCGGCGCGATGGGAGCCGTAGCGCCTGTACACGTCCTGGATCACGTCCTCGCGGCGCTCGTGCTCGAAATCGACATCGATGTCGGGAGGTTCGCGCCGCTCCTGCGAGACGAAGCGCTCGAACAGGAGATCGATTTCGGTGGGATCGACCGCGGTGATGCCGAGCGCGTAGCAGACCGCGGAATTGGCCGCCGAGCCGCGGCCCTGGCAGAGAATGCCGCGGGCGTTCGCAAATCCCACGATGTCGTGGACCGTGAGGAAATAGGGCGCGATGTCGAGCCCGGCGATGAGTGCGAGTTCCCTGGCGAGCGTCGCGCGCACCTTGTCGGGAATGGCTTGCGGATAGCGCCGCGCCGCCCCCGCCCAGGTGAGGTCTTCGAGGTGCTGCTGCGCCGTCTTGCCCGCGGGAACCGGCTCGTCGGGATAGTTGTAGCGGATCTGGTCGAGCGAGAAGGTAATCTGTTCCGCGAAGCGAAGCGTTTCGGCGATGGCCTGCGGCGCGTCCGCAAACAGCGCGGCCATTTCTCTCGCGGGCTTCAGATGCCGCTCGGCATTGGGCTCGAGCAGGCGCCCCGCGCTGTCGAGCGTTCGGTGTTCGCGGATGCAGGTCAGGATATCCTGCAGCGCCCGCCGCTCGGCCGTGTGATAGAGCACGTCGTTGGTGGCGATCAGCGGCACGCCCGCTTCGTCCGCGAGCCGCGCAAATTGCCGGAGGCGCCGCCGGTCGTCGCCCCGATACGGCATCGACGCCGCCAGCCACACCCGCCCCGGAGCCGCCGAGGAAAGCTGGTGGAGCGATGCCTTAAATTCAGTTGTCATCCCCGCGAAAGCGGGGAGCCAGGTAGCGGGCGTCCGCGAGTGCAAAGAAGTCATTTGCCCGCAGACGCGGACGTGCTGGGTTCCCGCTTGCGCGGGAATGACAGGTTTATTTGTATTCCACGCTTTCTTGAACGGATCGCCGGTATCGTCTTCCCGCGCGGGATGGGGCGGCATGACGACGAGGAGCAATCCCTCCCGCCAGGCGAGAAGATCGCAGAGTTCGAGGATGCATTCGCCTTTGGCGGCGCGCAGCTTTCCGGTGCTCAGCAACCGGCAGAGACGGCCGTAGGCCGCGCGATCGGTCGGATAGGCGAGAATGTCGGGCGTCCCGTCGACGAACACGAGGCGCGCGCCTGTCAACAGCTTCGGCGCCGAACCGAATTTCTCCCGCACTTCGTTCTTGGCTTCGTAGGCGCGCACCACGCCGGCGAGCGTGTTGCGGTCGGCGATGCCGATGGCGGCATGGCCCAGCAGCGCCGCCGCGAGCACATACTCTCTCGGATGCGAGGCCCCGCGCAGGAACGAGAAATTCGTGGTGACCGCGACCTCGGCGTAATTACTCATGCAAATAGTCCGTGCAGAAACCAGCGCGGGCTGTCGCGGCCCAGGAGCCCTTCGCGATAGAGCCAGAAGCGCCGCCCGCCCGTATCTTCCACGCGGAAATAGTCGCGCGGCATGGCCGCCTCCCCGCGCCACCATTCCATCGCGATGCGCTCGGGGCCTTCCGCCAGCACCACTTCGTGCAGCACGCGCCGCCAGCGGAAGCGCATCGGCGGACCTTCGGGTGCCACCGCTTCGATGGGCTCGGGCTTCGCAAACATCCGGAGCGGCCGGCGAGGGGCTTCCTGCGGCGCGCGAGAGGGTTTCCAGGCGAGCTTCGAACGTTCCGCGCTTTGCGCCGGCAGCGCCACCGCTGCCGCTTCGGGAATGTGCGTGTCGTTCGGCTGAAACACGAGAATGCGCCGGGAGCCGAAGCGCGCGGCGAGGCGGTCGACCAGAAACGCGATCTCCTTGTCCTCCTTCGCGCGCGCGTCGAAAGCCGTGGTTTCCGTTTCGCAGCGTTCCGCGCGATCGGCCGAGAGGCGGATGAGATCGAAGCCGAAGCCCGGATCGAGCGGATCCACCAGCGCGTCGAGCCGCTCGCGGAACAGCCGCACGACGACGTCGGGATCGCGCGTCGGGCTCGCCGTTTCGACCGTGAGGCGCCGGATTTTCCCATCGGCGCGGAAGAACCCGGCTTCGAGCCGGCGCGCCCCTTCGCCGCGTTCGGCGAGCAACTGCGCCAGCGAAGCGGCAAGCCCGCGCAGCGTTTCGAGGATCGCCTCTTGTGCCATGAGCGGTTCGGCGAAGATGCGCTCGGCCATGTAGTCGGGAAGCACGGCACGCGGCGAGATCGGTTTCTCGGCCTGTCCCAATGTGAGGTCGAGCGCGAAGACCATCGATGCACCAAAGCGGGCGACGAGTTCGCAGCGCTGGCGGGTGGCGACCTGGCCGATGGTCTTGAGACCCGCATGGCGGAAGGCATGGGTGATCGCGGGATCGAGAGCGAGCGCTTCGACGGGCAGCGGCGCCACCGCGCTTGCTTCTTCGCCGGGCGCCACCACCACGCCGTTTTGATAGTGGGCGAGCGCGCGCGCGGCCGTCGCCGATCCGGCGATTGCGCCCTGCACCGCAAAGCCTTGCCGGCGCAAACGCGTGCGGCTGCGGGCCAGCAGCGCCTGTTCGCCGCCGAAGAGATGGGCGGCGCCGGTGATGTCGAGCAGCAATCCGCACGCGCCGTCGAGCGCCACCAGCGGGGTGTAATGCGTGGACCAGTCGGCGATCGATTCGAGCAGCCGCCGGTCCGCCGTCTCATCGGCGTTCGCGACCTCGAGCGCGGGCACCATGGCGCGCGCTTCGGCGAGCGGCATGCCAAGACGCAGTCCGAGGGCGGATGCCCTGCGGTCGAGCGCGCTCACGCGCAGCGCATTGCCGCTCTTCGCCGCCACGACGAGCGGCGTCTCAGGCGACGCGGCTGGTGTTCTGCGCTGCAGCCGGTCGGTGGGAAGCTGCGGAAACCACAGCGCCAGAATCCGTCGCGGCGAAGCGGCCATCGTCACATCTCCATTCCATCATCCAGTGTCCCAGCCGCCCGTGCCGGTGACGCACGAGCTCCGCATCGAACCCTGGGAATCCCCACTCGTCCTTGCCTGCGCGGGCGAAGGGAGCCTGCGAGCGCAAGGGGCGGACGAGCCAGCGCGTCTCGGCGGCGCTCGGCTCGGCCTGCGCGTCGAGGCGCAGAAGAACCGCGGTCACGCCCGATTGCGCCGCGGCAAGCACGAGCCGGCGGCTCGTTGCGAAGTCGAGAAGTTTCGGCGCTCCCGGAATTTCGAGCACGAGCGCACCGATGGCCACGCAGGACAGCGCATCGAGGCCTGCGCGCAGAACGGACGCCGCATCCGGCGCGCGCAGGAGAAGCAGGCGGGCGGGATCGAGGCCCATTTCGAGCAGCCCGAGAGGCGAAATCTCGCCATGCTCGAGGGCCGAGAAATCGGGCCTGAGCCATAAGACGCGCTTGCGCTCCGCCGCGCGGGCGGCGAGCGCCGCGGCAAAGCCCATGGCCGCCGCTTCGTCACCGCCCTGGGCCGGGAACACCTCGTGCAGCGCGCCTTGAAGAATTCCACCCGGAAGACAGGCATCGGCGCCCGGATGGCCGAGCGCCGCGCGCGCCCGTCCCGGCACATCCCCGAGCCCCGCCCGGGCGAGGGTGCCTCGCAGAATCGCGATCTTTTCCGCTGCCACGCTCATGACCGGCCACACTAGAACATAAAGAGAACGAAATCAAAGCGAGGCCGTTTCGGGTGGTGGTGCAGTTTGACGGAATGACCCGCTTATTCTTGCGGCGGCGCATCCGATAACTGATACCCTTTTGCCACCATGCAAGGTTGCTCCAATTCAGCCGCGCTGAACACTTTCTGGCCTCCGGCATTGGCCCCCAGCCTGCAAGCTTCTAAATCCGTAGCGGTCGTTTTTAGGTCTGTTGCAGGTCGCGCCCAATATTGTTGGGTTGAACACCCCGCTAAACTGAGAAGCGCCAGAGCGGCCAAGCCGATATTCTTCATGCCCATCCCACTTTTCCAGTCGCATGAGATACTAACCCCATGACCAAGCGCCTCAAACGCCCCCGCGATCCCGTCCAGTTGGGCAAGCTCATAGGCGATATCCTCACCGGGCAGACCGAGGATAAGGCAGGGGAACCTGCACCAAAGCCTATTGACCCCGCGCATGAATTCGCTCGCAAGGGTGGCTTAAAGGGCGGCAGCGCGCGAGCCGCCGCTCTATCGCCCGAGCGACGGCAGGCTATAGCGAAAAAAGCTGCCGCGAAGCGTTGGGGTAAATCATAACGGGTTTCCCTCCAGTGGGGCCGCGGGCGGAGGTGTCAGAAATGGCGATTGAGCCTTATGCACGATTAGTGAGCCCAGCCTCACCTCTGTGTCGCCGCGATATGCTCGCACCCGGATCGGCCCAGCCTGTTTAATTGTTGCTGGCGCCAACTCGAACTGTAGTATGGTTGATATCAACGTGTCAGAATCTGGAAAGTCTGGCATGGGGCCGCTAGCAACAATTTGTTCTCTCTTTATTTCGGTTGAGAATGTTGGCGTCTCAGTGCTGTCACCGGGGAAGTAAATTCTAATTTGTATAGGATCGGAACTTTCGCCGGGGCGCTCGGAGTACGAAATCCTAAAGCACAATTTCGGCAATACCAAAGGAAATTCTCCGAACATAAACATGTGCCCGCTATACAAGCCCACCAAGATTGCCTTGCCGCTGGCTTCCATGCGTATGTCGTCGCAAAAGAGCGTGTGACCTGTAGGGGTTGAAGGCGATGCTATTCTCATGCCGCAACGGCCATTGTGCCTATTGCCGACGAGCCCGTCAGACTTGAATTGCTTTGCTGCGCATCTGGCTCAACTTGCTTACCCCATGTGATGGACCGCGTAGTCGCTCCAGCGTGGATATTCGCGTGTGCTCGCACCTCTTTCTTAGCTAGAGCGAACTGCGGTTTGCGGCCAAGAACATACGCCAACTCTCCGATCCTCTTAAGGGTTAGATTGCCCTCCCCGCGTATTTCTTTGTTTATGACGGAACGGTGTATCCCTAACTCACGGGCGATTTGAGCTTGCGTGAGACCACGAGATCGGTATTCCTCTATAAGAGCCTGTTGGATGGCTCGACGAACAGAGAATACGAATCTTGCGGCGATACGGCGACTAGGCGAGATCGTAGTTTGAAAGGACGTCATCTGGATTTGTCCCTGGAATGAACCTCGGTTCGTCTAACGGCAAATCGGCACGGAAGCGTGCGACGTTGACTGTTCTGTACCCCTGATAGAGGTCATAGAACTTGCACCTGTGTGCAGTATCGGCAACGACGCCAATAAACATGTCGCGTCGCCAAAACCATCCGAATACCCTGATATCCGTAGTCTTGAGGTACCAGACGCCATCCCCAAGCGGTTCAACTGCCCGAGGCTGGAAGACCTTAAACTGCCGGTCGAACACGAGTGGCAAGCCTGAGGCGTATATATGACCGTAGGCATCAAATTGGTCCAATGGTGGGAGCGAGTCTTCAAAATCCGTGGAAAGTGTTGGCAGCGTGTTCGTAATCCACTCGCCGAGCGCCGGTGAGACATACAAGAGCCTGAGTTCCTGCTCGTCATTGACGTTGCCCCCAACTTTCATCCAGCGGCAACTTGAGTCTGGCGGCTGATTTTCTCCATCTGGTCTGGCGAAGCAATGGGCCAAGGCGCGTGGCCCCCCAAGAGCCTTGGCGGCTTGGCCCATTG
>JBOHKH010000021.1:0-53964 GCA_050728995.1 Rhizomicrobium sp.
TAAAGACATCCGATGGCGCCCACGTTGCGGCTGGCGCGCAATTTCCTATCGGCTAAACTCTCCTTGCGGAGCTTGCGGCCGGTCGCCTTGTTGCGGCTGGCGCGCAATTTCCTATCGGCTAAACTGCACGCGCAGATTCACGCCGCGCTGCGCCTGTTGCGGCTGGCGCGCAATTTCCTATCGGCTAAACTGGCGGCCGCATGGCCCAGGTGGAGGCGCGGGTTGCGGCTGGCGCGCAATTTCCTATCGGCTAAACTTACATCGACGAGCTGACCGCGCAGGTGCAGTTGCGGCTGGCGCGCAATTTCCTATCGGCTAAACTGCCGTGGCAACCCTAGCACCTAACCTAGCGTTGCGGCTGGCGCGCAATTTCCTATCGGCTAAACTCGCGTGGATGATAAGCGGCGACGACCGCGTGTTGCGGCTGGCGCGCAATTTCCTATCGGCTAAACTCGATCTCGCCGTCGGGCGTCTTCACCGGCCGTTGCGGCTGGCGCGCAATTTCCTATCGGCTAAACTGCATCGTCCTGACGAGCGCGCACAGGTCCTGTTGCGGCTGGCGCGCAATTTCCTATCGGCTAAACTCGATGTGCCGCCAAACTATTGATTTCAAATGGTTTGGCGGCGCTTCTTTCACAAAACGTTCCGGTTGGAATTTGTCAGAACATGGCATATTGCTGTGGATTCTCGTTCTTCGGTGTGCGGGCGCGCCCGTCGAATGAGATAATGCTCTCATACTGCTTGTCTGTGAAGTTGAGAATCTGGACCGACCCGGTCTTCGGCAGAGATCGCTCGATCCGCTTGCCAGAGCTCTCCGCCTGATCCTTGCCTCCGCAAAATCGCATGTAGACCGAAAATTGGCTCATCGCGAAGCCCTGATCGAGTAGGAAATTGCGGAATTTTGTAGCTGCGCGGCGCTCGCGTTTTGTGCCAACCGGCAGATCAAAAATGACCATCATCCACATGAGGCGATAACCTGTCAGCATTGCGTATTCAGCCTTCGATGGCTGTCTCGTGCCGCAATTCCGGTAGTTCAAGCGGCAACAGCGGCCCCGGTAAGTCCAGCTCCAGTTCTCCTGTTTCGAAGGCGGTGGCGAGCGACAACGTCAGGCGCTCCAAGCATGTTGAAACCGGCGTGGTCCCCCGTGCTGTCGCCATATCCAGGCTGAGTACGCGAGCCAGACTGCCCTTTATAGAAGGCGTGATATCGTCCGCGCCGTCCTCGACCAGGCGCGCCACCAGATAGTCGGCCAATGGACGAAACGGCTCCATAAGATCGTCAACCAGGCACATCGGATTGCCGCGATTGGAGTGATGCAGGCCAATCGAGGGATGCAGTCCGGTCGATGTGACGGCGCGCGCCACGCCGGCGCGCAGCACCGTATAGCCGTAGTTCAGCATGGCGTTGACTCCGCCCGACTGACGGTCGCGGCGGAATTCCGCACCCATCAGCAGCGGCCAATAGCGTCGTGCGGCCTGCGCTTCCATATTATCGGAATCGCCGGAACGCACTTTGCGCGCCAGCATGTCGAAAGCGCCGTCCTCTTTGCCGAACCGTTTCAGCACGGCCCCTTGTTGGACGATCTTCGCACGGACTAGCCCCTGCCAGAGGCGCTTTTTAAGAGGTTCCCCGGCGTCGAGTTGACGGCGCATCCGAAGTGCCTGAACATGATGGCCATCAAGCGGCCATACCCAAGCGAGAGGCATATGATTCGGACCGCATAGCACTACCGCCGCGCCACGTTGTGAGAGTTCCACAAAAAGATTGTTGGAGTAAGTCAGGCCATGAGCATGGCAGAGAAGAACACCAATATCGTCCAGCGGCACGCGCGCAACCTCCGCGCCATTGGCGGAAATCGTCATGAAGCCGCGCAGCAGCGCCAAATGGCGTCCGTCGCTCGCGATCTCCACGACGCGGCCGATCATTTTGTGCTCGGCCTTCGCGGTCCCGGGTCAGTCAACCGGCCGATCTCATCGACGCCAACTTTGCGCAATCCCACGTCCTTCAGGCTGTTGGCCGATTTGCTGACGTACTTGAAGAGATCGCTCTTGTCGGCGTCGCGCGCTTTCAGCGCGCCGCCTTCGAGGTGATCGGCCATCGTGATGGTCTGCCCGCTCATTTTGACCACGCGCAGAATCCGGTGGTGTCCGCCATCCTCCAAGGCGACCATATCGTCAATATGCAGGCGCATAACTTTCTTTGCTGCCGGATGCGGCCGAAACTTCGCCGGATCGAAATCCGGTTGGTTGGCATCAAACCGCTGAACCACGACGGCCGTCCAGCGTCCGTTCAGAAGCCGATAAATATCGGCGAAGGCGTTGCCGTCAGGTTTGTAGGCTTTGTAAGGCTTGCAGCTTTTCCGGTCTTTGATTTGCACGACATTGAGTTCTTCCGTCATGCGCACGCGGCGCACCTTCATTTTGCGGCCGCCCAAAGTGACGCCGTCTTCCTCGGCACGCTTCGTAAAATCTGCAGGTTTCCCGCCCGCCTTCGCCACTTCGTCCCACAATGTTTCCAGTGCGGTACGCAATGCGGCGTCGCGAATGCCTTCCAACTCCTCCGTCTTCTTCACGCTCTTCAGCGCGCGGCGCGAGACGACTTTCCACTTGGCGCTCTTTCCCGGGCCGATCAATCCATAGGCGGTGTCGTTGTGAAGCGCGCCCGTGGTTTTGCTCTTGTCGCCGAAAGTACCGTGATCGGGCTTGTGCGAGACGACGATACGGTCGAGATACGGCCGGAGTGTGCCGGGTGTGAAGCCACTCCAAGGGGCTGGAACTGTTTCGATTAGGCGTTTTCGGTCAGCTTCGGAATTGAGGTCCGAAATCGCCTTTAATAGCCACTGGTCCGTCATCGCGATCACGAAGGCGTCGATGGCGTGATGGCGATGGTCGTCGCGATTCTTGCGTCCGGGGCACTCATCGACATCTCCGCCTGCCCGATTGTGATCGCCAAGCAATGCGTTCAAGCCCCATTTGCCGCGTAGCATCGCTGTCAGCTTGCCGGGTATCGCGCGCACCTTCAGCTTGCCCTCAGCTTTTTCGTTGTAGAGATGTGCCAAGTAAGTCCGCGCGATCCGCGACAGGTACTTCGTCTCGTTGAGCTGGCGGACGAGAAACTCTTCCTCGTTCGCAAATCGCTCCATCGCATCTTCGTGGAACCGCCACCGCTTGTTAAGCGGCAGCGCTTCGGCGCGAAACAGTATCTCCTCATAAACACAGCGGTACTTGCCGGCCTGTTGCGGCGCCTGGAACGCTTCGAAGGGAGAACGGTCTCGCTTTACCCGGTTTACTTCGCGCAAGCACAGAACCTTGTTCGCCATGGAATCGTCGAGCGTTTTCGAGAACGGCAATATGTGTTCGATTTCAGTGCGATCATCGATCGCCATTTCGAATGAAATCGCCGCTCCGGTGAATAGGCAAACACGGGCCGCGTTGACCTGCTGTTCGTCCCATAGTCTCAGTTTGCGCAGGAGATGCGCGGATGGCACACCGCCGCTTGTCCTGATCTGTTCTTCGCGTCGGCGATTCGCCGCCTCATTGTCGCGATTCTTTTTTCTCTCTTCCTCCTTCTCCTCCTTGTTCATTTTCAGGTCGCGAGCAAGCTCGACGACGATTTCCTCGGGTTTGCCATAGGCGTCCACGAGAGCGTTGACGACGCGGCGAAGCTGGCTCAGACCGATATGCACTGTGGGATTGGCGATACGGCCGTAGTGAGCGACGACGTCGTCCTTTGGCCTTGTCGCATCGCCGCCGACGACCTGTCGCGTCAGGATCACGCCATAATAGGGCAGGGCGTCCAGAGCCCCACCGGGCCGAAAGTCGGAATGATGCCCATATTCCGGCACCTCGGCGACGGCCTCCGCATAGTTTAGTGCCTGATCCTCCATGATCGGCAGCAGCTTCGCGATGGCCTTCTCGCTCAGTCGCGCATACCCGTCAGGCAAGGAGATCGCTGCGAGTTTCCTTGCGGCAGCTTCGTTCAACCCCCATTGCGCTTGTGCGATTTGCGCGATGTCCTCGGCTTTCTCGGTATTGAGAAGCGCATGGACGATCTCGGTTCGGCGCTTGAGCGGTATCGCAAGCCACGCCTTTCCGAAAACGTCCTTGTGCGACAGGCGCGTCGCCGTCTCGTCGCCTTTGAGCGCCTTGCGGTTCTCGTCGAGCAGATTGACGCGGCCTCCCGAAGGCAGTTTCAGCAGCTTCACGAACGCGTCGAGCTTCAGCTCTTTCTTGGCGCGCAACTCTTTCAGTACTTTGTCGCGCTGTTCCGCCGTCAGGCGTCTTGCCGGTTCGCCGGGAGTGAGAATACGAAGATTGTTTGCCTCCTGCACCATGCGGAATTCCTGGGCGAGGGGCAGGGCACGATGCGCGCGGTGCTCGCCGTTTTCCAGGAGACACCACCCGGGATCAACAGGCTTCAGTGGGCGCTGATAGAAAATGATGTCCGCAAGATCGTCCCATTGCGTGTCCCGCAAGGCGTGATGTAGTCCTTGCGTCGCGCGGATTGCCGCAAATTCTTCCTCGTAAAGCGCGCGGTCGGGATAGAAGCCGGCTTCGGGCCGCGCGCGAACCATTTTTCCCTTGAGCCGCCGCCTGTGCAAATATTCGCCGAGCGTCTTTGCGCCACTTTCGCCGATGCGCCGCTTCATTTCGTGGATCTTTGGCTGTATCTTGCTGTTGTCGGCATCCTTATCGGTCTTGCGATTGGACTTGAAGCCACGACGCTGATTGAGGTGGAACAGCGCGCGGCCTAACTCGTGCGGCGTCAATGGTGCGTGGACTGCCTTCGCGCGAAGCTCGTAAGGATTGAGCGTCTCAAGGCCTTTGCGCCCAATTTCGTCAGGCGGCATCAGGCCCAGCGCGATCAACATTTCCATCAAGTCATGCCGGCGGTCCAAATAGCGATCCCGCCGCCGCCGCATGCCGCGCGGCACGCGGCGCTGAACGGCAAGCGACGATCCGTCTTTCGGATTGCGTCCGTCACTGAAGACGCGGACACCCTGAGCAAGCACGCCGTTGGGCCGCCCCAGCGCATCGATAGTGACCGCCGTCCACCCGACGGAGTTCGTGCCAATATCGAGGCCGAGTCGATAGGCCATGCGTTCCCCCTTCAGAGAGTTATTGCAATCAAGGATCGCTTCTGCCAAACTTGTAAAGCGCAAAGTTCGAATATTTATAGCCGATAGGAGATCGCGCGCCGTCAGCGAAAGCCCTCGGGCCAAGCAGCCGTTAACAAGCGTTTGAGCGAAAGCTCTTAGCGCACAAAATCGAGAGGCAGGCTACGGCCTGCCTTTCTGCTTTAAGAGAGCGTTCTGGACTGAGCCGCAGTGCAGCAGTTCATCTCTCGCCCCAAAAAAAGGAGCGGCGGCAGTTTGCAAATGGGGCTTGTTGCGTCCCACTAGTACCAATTTTGAATGGACCGTTAAAACACGGCCGGTTGCTGGCGCTGGGGCCTGTGCCAGAATGAGCCGCGGTACGTCACTTCTTCCATCCCCCAAAAGGGCGAGCCTTCTCGCAATGAGCAGCGCGAGCATGCGCCGCTATCGCATGGGAGGCGCACGAAGGGCCGCCCGGCGAGGGAGTCAAGTATATAAATCCCAATTAAAACCTCACCCCGGAAGGGCGGGCCCTTTTCGAGCAGTGACCGCCGCTAGAAGCAACCCGGGCTTGTGGTGGGGTCAAATGGAGGCAGTGAGCAAGCACCGCACCGAGAGCCCGCCGTCACCCGTTGCTGTCCGCGCCAATCTCGCGATCATTTGGGGTGAATTATGGGGTACATTTGGACTCCAAAACCTATCCCGTTGGGATGACTCGGAAAATCTTAGGTAGTGGTCGGAGAGAGAGGATTCGAACCTCCGGCCCCCACGTCCCGAACGTGGTGCTCTACCAGGCTGAGCTACTCTCCGGTGCCTTCGGGAGGCGGTCTTATATAGTCGCCTCCACCGCGCCGCAACCGGACCCGGCCGCGTTGAAAGTCGGCCGCGGACTCAAGTAAGGTCCGCGCCCCGGCGCGACGCGCCTTCTGGGGCGTAGCCAAGCGGTAAGGCACCGGATTTTGATTCCGGCATGCGAAGGTTCGAATCCTTCCGCCCCAGCCAGATTTTGCCGATCCGTAGCGACGGCAGCCAAACCATCGAAGAGAGGGCAGCGCATGACCGACGAAATCGTCTTCTACACCAACCCGATGTCGCGCGGGCGGATGGTGCGCTGGATGCTCGAGGAGGTGGGCAAGCCCTATCGCACGGAAGTGCTCGATTTTGCGAGCACCATGAAGTCCCCCGCCTATCTCGCGATCAATCCGATGGGAAAAGTGCCGGCGCTGAAACACGGCGACGCGGTGGTGACCGAAGTGGCCGCCATCTGCGCCTATCTGGCCGACGCGTTTCCCGCGGCCGGGCTGGCGCCGCCGCCGGGAGACAAGGCGCGCGCGCCCTATTACCGCTGGCTGTTTTTCGCGGCCGGACCGCTCGAAGCGGCGGTTACGAACAAGGTGCTCGGTGTCGCGGTGCCGGAGAATCGCAGGCCCATGGCGGGCTACGGTTCCTACGAAGACGTGATGAACGCGCTCGATGGCGCGATCTCGAAGCAGGACTATCTCGCCGGAGGCCGCTTCAGCGCCGCCGATCTCTATGTCGGTTCGCATCTCGGCTTCGGGATGCAGTTCAATACGATCGAGAAGCGGCCCGCTTTCGAGCGCTACTTCGAGCGCCTCTCAAACCGCCCGGCCGCCGTCCGGGCGCGCGAAATCGACGACGCGCTGATCGCGAAAAAGCCGTAGCGGCCAAAGGCGTGACGACGCCAGTTTCCGAAAGACGCCGGGCACTCCTGTCGTGGAGCGGCGGAAAGGACAGCTGTCTCGCGCTTCACGAGGTGTTGCAAAGCCGGGAAGCCGATATCGAAGCGCTGCTCACGACCATGACGCAGGATTACGATCGCATCAGCATGCACGGCGTGCGCCGCACGCTTCTCGAGCGACAGGCTGCGAGCCTCGGCTTGCCGGTCAGCGAGGTCGCGATCCCCAAGGACGCGGACAACGCCATATACGAATCGCGGATGGGCGAGGCTCTTGCGACACAGCGCGAGCGCGGCGTCGAGGCGATCGTTTTCGGCGATCTGTTCCTGGCGGACGTGCGCGCGTGGCGCGAGCAGCTGATCGCCCGGCACGGGCTGACCGGCATCTTTCCCCTGTGGGGACGCGACACCCACGCCGTCATTCGCGATTTTCTCGACCGGGGCTTCAGGGCGGTCGTCGTCTGTGTGGACCCGGCGAAGCTCGACCCGTCCTTCGCCGGCCGCGTGATCGACGAAGGGTTCCTCGCGGACCTGCCGGCCTCAGTTGATCCTTGCGGAGAGAACGGAGAATTTCATACCTTCGTGTTCGGCGGGCCGATCTTCAAACAGCCCGTGAAATATTCCAGGGGCGAGATCGTGCACCGGAGCGCGTTCTGGTTTTGCGATCTCGTGCCGGAGAACAAGGACGGAGTCCAAGAGCCATGCTGAAGCCGCGAACGATGCTCGCCATCACACTGATCGCCGCCGCCGCGGCGTCGCGGCTGCTCCCGCATCCGCCGAACATGACCTCGGTCACGGCCATCGCGCTGTTCGGCGGCGCCATGCTCGCCGACTGGCGGCTCGCCTTTCTGGTACCGCTGGCCGCGATGTTCGCGGGCGACCTCGTGCTCGGCTTTCACAGCCAGATGTTCTCGGTCTACGGCAGCTTCGCGCTGATCGTGTGCATGGGGCTGTGGCTGCAGCGGCGGCGGACGCCCGCGCGCATCGCCGGAGCAGCGGTCGCGGCCTCGCTTGTGTTCTTTGCCATCACGAATTTCGGCGTGTGGGCGCTCGACGCCATGTATCCGCACACGCCGGCAGGGCTCGTCGCCTGCTATACGGCCGCCCTGCCCTTCCTGCGCAACACGCTGGCCGGCGATCTTCTCTACACGCTGGTGCTGTTCGGCGGCATGGCGCTCGTCGAGCGGCAGTTTCCCGCGTTTCGCAACCGCGCCGGCGTTCCCGCTCAGGCGTGAATGTAGAGCGGAACCGCGTTTTCGTTCCTGCCGCGCGGAAACGCGACGACCCGTTCGCCGACGCGCTGGAACACTATGTCGGTCACAACGTCGCCCACGCGGACGTGACGCAGTTCGAGGAGATCCACGCCTGACGGCAGATTCGGGTGGTCCACGTGAATCTCGCGCCGGATGCCGTCGATGCGCAGACCGAGGCAGGCCTGCAGGAACATAAAGGGCGATCCGGCCGCCCAGGCCTGCGGCAGACACGCGACCGGATAGGCGATCGGCGGATCGCCCGGACCGCGCCCAAATCCGCAGAAGAGTTCGGGCAGCCGCATCTCGAAGCGCACCGCCGCGTCGAACATCGCCCCCATCATCCGCACCACGGCGCTGCGGTCTCCGTAGCGCGACAAACCCGCCGCGCACAGCGCCACGTCGTGCGGCCACACCGAGCCGTTGTGATAGGACATCGGATTGTAGCGCGCCTCGTTGCTGGCCAGCGTGCGGATGCCCCAGCCGGAATCGAAAGCCGGCGAAAGTAGCTGATCGCCCACACTATGCGCACGCTTGCGGCTCGGCAGACCCGTGAACAGCAGGTGGCCGGGATTGGAACCGCGAACGCGGCACGGCTGCCCGTCGCCATCGCGTGCGATCGCGTAATATTTCAGGTCATCCATCCAGAACCGCGCTTCCACGGCGCTGCGCAGCGCCTCGGCGCGTTTGCGCCAGCGCGAGGCGCTCTCGCCGTCGCGGCGCTTCTCGGCCAGCATCGCCATGGCGCGACAGGCGGCAAACACGTAGCCCTGCACTTCCACCACCGCGATCGGCCCGTGCGCGAGCGTCCCGTCGGCGTGAAAGATCGAATCGTTGCTGTCTTTCCAGGCCTGGTTGACGAGCCCTGTCGCGCTCGCGCGGTAGGAAACAAATCCATCCGCGTCGTTCGCCTGCTCGCTTTCGATCCACGCCATCGCGGCTTCCAGCGCGGGCCAGAGACTGCCGATGAACGCGAGATCGCCCGTGCGTTCCGCATAGGCGCCGGCCAGCATCACGAACAGCGGCGTGGTATCGACGGCGCCGTAATACTGCCCGAACGGGACTTCCTTCAGCGTCGTCATCTCGCCCTTGCGGGCCTCGTGCATGATCTTTCCGGGGGCGGAGTCCTGGAATTCGGAGCGCTCGTGCGCCTGGGTCTCGGCGAGGAAGCGCAGCACGCCCCGGGCCAGGCTCGGATCGAGCCAGAGAATCTGCAACGAGGTAATGATCGCGTCGCGGCCGAACGGCGTGGAGAACCACGGGATGCCGGCATAAGGAAAAGGCCCGGTCGGGAGTTGCGTCGTCAGCAGCGCGAGATCGGCGCGCGAGCGTTCCAGCCAGTCGTCGAAGAGACGCGCCGGCGCGCGCATGGCAGCCCCTTTCCGCCGCGCGTTGCGCATCGCCCAGCGCGCCCTCGCCGCACCTGCGCGAAACCGTTCGCGACCGGGCCGGGCTGCGAAATCGGGACCGATTTCCACGTGCAATTCGAATTTCGCGCCGGGCGCAAGCCCGATGGCAAAATCGGCGCGCCCCGCGGTGAGGCGCTGGGGCGCCGGCGCAAAGGCGATCGCCGTCGAACGCGACAGCGCGTCGAGACCTTCATAGGCGAGCAGCACGCCATGCTCGCCGAATTTCGGCGGCAGCATGCGCCCGCGCGACGCCCGCTGTTTGCCGCGCACCTCGAACATGTCGCGAAAATCCGCGGCGTAATGAAGCGAAAGCGCGATCGTTCGTTCGCACTCGCTGAAATTCGTGAGCGCGATGCGCTCGTAGATTCGCTGTTCCCACAGGAAACGCGAACGTTCCACGTGGATGACGCCTTCGGGAGTCGATTGTCCGCCGATCGGCGCCAGCGGGTGATTGGTGAGATGCGCGGTGAAGAACACGTTGTCATGGCTGACCGAGCCGCCCAGCAGAGACGGACGCTGGTCTCCGACGAGAAGGCACAATCCGGAAAGCACGCGCGTGTCGTTGCGGAACAGTCCGTCGGCCTCGCCGGTAACGTCGCCGAAAATGTCGGCGACCAGAAACATGTCGCCCTGTTTCAGGACGAACTGCTTGGCGCCGACGACGGCGACCGTCGCGCCGAGCGCTTCCCCTTGCGGATCCTGCACGACGGCGGTGGGCGCCGGCTGCGACATCAGGTTCAGACTGCGTTTTGCAATTCGTCGTCGTGGGCCCGACTGCCCACCAGGCGGGCATACACGTCCAGATAGCGTTTCGCCATCGCGTGCGCCGAATAGCGGCGTTCGCAGACGTGCCGTATGCGCAGCCTGTTCAATGTTCTAAGGCGCGGGATCGCTGCGAGCGCCTCCTCGTCCGAGTTCACCAGGAATCCGGTGACGCCGTCATCGACGATCTCGGGAACGGAACCGCGCGTCCAGGCAATCACAGGGGTTCCGCATGCCATCGCCTCGATGAGAACGAGGCCGAAAGGTTCCGGCCAATCCACCGGGAACAGCAGGGCAAGCGCGTTGCCCAGGAACTCCGACTTGTCGGCCTCGCCGATCTCGCCCACGAATTCGACGAGGGGATCGGCAAGGAGAGGCTCGATGCGGCGGTGAAAATAGGCGTCGTCCACAGGATCGACCTTGGCTGCGATCCTGAGCGGAATACCGGACGCCCGCGCCAGGGCGATCGCCCGTTCGGGCCCCTTCTCGGGAGAGATGCGCCCAAGAAACGCCAGATACCCTCCCCGCGGCGCCGCGGAGAAACCGAAATGCTCCATCGGCACGCCGTGATGCACGGTCGCCGCCCAGTTCGCGTTTTCGATCGGTGCGCGCTGGCTGTTGGAAATCGACACCAGCGGATAGGACGGCCAGCGCGCATAGGCGCCTGGCAGGTCCTTCAGGTCGAGCCGTCCATGGAGCGTCGTCAGCGTCCGTTGCGCGACATCTCCGAACATCGGATAATGGAGTAGATCCACGTGGAAATGGAGCACGTCGAAATCGTTTCGCCGGCGCCGTACCTCCTCCAGCATGGACAGGTGGGCCGCTACGTCCGATTTCAGCGGACAGGAGTCGAGGCGAAGAGCCTGATCGCGCATCGGCTCGAGCTTTGCGCGTGTGCGGGCTTCGGCACTCGCAAAGAGCGTGACGTCGTGTCCCATTTCGACCAGCGCGTCGCAGAGATACGCGACAATTCGTTCCGTACCCCCGTAGAGCAGCGGGGGCACGGCTTCACAGAGCGGAGCGATTTGCGCGATTCTCATATGTTCCTTTCCCCGCAGGGCGGCGGTGACCGACCGTCGTCCGGTACCCGATTCTGAAACGGCGCGACGGCGCGTTTGGTGCCCGGAGCCGGAATGGAAATGAAGCACAGGCGGCGCTTTCCGATGCGGCGTGCGCACGCGATAACCGCTAAGGTGACAGGATGAGCGAACCTGTTCGCCGCTCGCACAGGTTGAAATCCGGCGCGCTATCGTTCCTCGATTGGGGCGGTCGGGCGCGCCGGACGCTTCTGTTTTCCCATGCCAACGGATTTAACGCGCGGACCTATACGAAGCTTTTGACGCCGCTGGCCGGCGATTTCCGCGTGTTCGCCTGCGATCTGCGCGGACACGGCCGCACCACCCTTCCCCAATCACGCGGACTTGCGCAGGACTGGTCGGTGTTCGCGGAGGATCTCGTCGTGTTTCTTGCAGGGCTGGGCGATGGTCCGGTTGTTCTTGCAGGCCACTCGCTCGGCGCCACCGCGAGTCTCTTCGCGGCGGCGCGCGCGCCCGATCTGGTCGCAGCACTCGTTCTCGCGGAGCCGGTGCTACTGCCGCCGGCGCAGGAGGATGCGCGCGGCGCGAACAACAGCCTCGCGCAGATGGCGGCCCAGCGCCGCAGCACGTTCGCCTCGTTCGCCGACGCGTTCGGCTATTATCGCGGGCGCGGAATCTTCGCGCGCTGGCCGGAAGAGATCGTCGCCGATTATCTCGCCGGCGGTCTTGCCGAGGCGGCGGACGGGTCGTTCAGACTCGCTTGCACGCCGGAATGGGAATCGGAAATTTTCCGCGATGCGCCGCTCGGCATCGCGCACATCGCGGCCGGATTGGCGTGTCCGCTGGCGATCCTGCGCGGTGGCATCGCAAGCACCGCCACCGCGGACGAGGTGGCCGAAATCCGGCGGCTGAAGCCCGAGACACGCGTCGTCACGATAGAGGGCGCGAGCCACTTTCTGCCCATCGAAGAGCCCGCATGCGTGCGCGACGAAATCCGCCGCTTCGCGCTTTGCGCTCCGGCAGGTTAGGCCGCGCGCGAAAAGCGCGCGTCGAGGCGGGCCACAATCTCCTGCGCTTCGAAGCCGAGTGCGGCGAGCCGGCCGAGGCGCGCGAGAACAGCAAGTCCGGTCAGGGCAGCCGCGACAAGCACGACATCGGACTGTTCGTCGCGGCTTTCCGCGCGCCCGCCTGCGGCGTGAGAAAGCGCGCTGAGCGCGGCGATGAGGCGGCCGTTGAAGATGCGCTCCGGCTCGCCCGAACCCACGGCCGGCGGGAGCGCCGAAGAGGCTGCGGCAATCGTTTCGGTATCGCTCAGGAGGCGCAAGGCTGCTTCCGACGCGGCCTGGAGCGGACGCTTTCCGTCGCTGTTGCCGGCGGCCGCGCGCATGGCGCGCGTGATCGCAGCAAGATCCTCGGAAGCGAGCGCGAGGAGGATGTCGTCCTTGCCGGCGAAATACCCGTAAAGCGCAGCCGGTGCGAACCCGGCTTCGGCAGCGGTGGCTCTGAGCGAAAGATTGCGCGCGCCTTCGCGTTGGGCCACGCGTCGCGCGGCGTCCAGAATCGCCGCGCGCGTCAGATTCCGCGTCCGTTCGCGCCGTTCCAGCTTCGCCCGATTCGGAATCGCCATGGTGCGGAGAATAAGCGATTCGCGCGCCTGGGCGTCATGCGAAATCGATTCCCGGCCGGTTGGGACACATCGTCTGCATTCACGTCTTCGGACAGGTGGCGTGATCGACACCGCTGCGCAGACAGTAGGCCGTCCCGGCTGCGTTCCACTGGTTGACGACCCTTTCCTCGTCGTCGACGGAAGAATCGTATGCCGCGTTCGAGGCAGTGATTTCTTTCTGGAGGCTCGCGATCTTGTCTTTGTCCGGCTTGTCGGACCGCGCAACTTCGCCGATGTTGCGCTTGTCGGTATCGACCGTGGCGACAAGACAGGCCCGGTACGATTTGAGCGCGCCCTGCCATCTCCTGATGTCCTGGAACGCGGCATTGCGGGCGGCCTCGGCATCGGCGGCCGGCTTGTTGCGCATGTCCGCCGGCGAGGGAATCATCGGCGCGATGGGCGGATCGCCGCACATTCCCTGGGCCGCGGCGCTGCAGGTCAATGCGATGAGCAGCGCGCCCGCCGCACCAAATTTCACAAGCATGTTCGCTCTGCCTCTGTCACTTCGGCATCCCATAGAAGCACATGCGGCCCGCCAGGAGAAAGCCCCGCAATCAATCGGGGATGACCGCATCGCCCGGCGGCACGCTCAACGCAACCGCGAAGCCTTCGACCGGAATCCCCGCTTCGTCGCGCGGGCTGCAGGCGAGGAAGCCCGCGACATCGAACCCCGCGTTCGCCGCCGCGGCACGCAACCAGGTTTCCGAATGCCGCCAGCGCCGCTTCGCGCCGAGACCAAAGCCCTCGCCATCCATCGCCTCGACGGTGAAGAGAAAGTGTCCGCGGGGCGCGAGGTGTCGGGCGACGGCAGAAAACACCGCCGCGAGATCGCCCAGATAGACCAGCGTGTCGGCCGCGACGATCAGATCGTAACGGCGCTCATGGGCGGCGAGCCATTCGCCGATATCCCCGATCGACAACTCGTTGTAGATTCCGCGCGCGCGCGCCCTGTCGACCATGCGCGGACTGAGATCGACGCCGTCCAGCCGCCTCGCCCATTGGCCAACCTCCGCGCCCATGAGACCCGTGCCGCAACCGAGATCGAGAATGTCACAGGGCGCGTCCGCCGAAAGCCCCAGCAACTCGCCAAGCTGGCGCAGGATCGCCGGCGCCCGGTACTGCAGCTGGCCCTGCATACGCGAATCGTAATCGGCCGCGAACTGGTCGAAGAGATGGCGCACGTAGCGCGGATCGCAGCGCGGCGCCTGCAGCATTCTCCGCGCCTCGGCGATCGGGCCGGCGAGCCGCACGTCCGATTGCTGCTCGAGAGGCTGCCAGCTCTCCAGCGCCTTTTCTGCCTCACCCGCATCGAGCCATGCCGCACCCAGCCCGATGCGCGCCTCGATGCAGTGCGGATCCAGCCGCAACACGCGCTGGTATTCGGCAATGGCTGCGGGAAGCGTACCCGAGGCGCGAAGCGCGTCGGCCAGTCCGAGAGCGGCCGGCGCGACAGCGGGATAAAGCTGCGCGGTTTCGCGTGCCAGCGCGAGCGCATCCGCGATCTCGCCGGATGCCGCGAGCGCCTTCTGAAGCGTGGCGCGCAACAAGAGCCCGCCGCGATGTCGTTCGAGAAGCTCGTGCAACATCGCCGCGGCTTCGCCCGCGCGGCCCTGCGCGATCAACGCTTCGGCCGTGGAGACCGGATCGTCAGCCTGCAAGCGTGCACTTGCCGTTGTTGATGACGACGACGTCGCGCTCGCGCACCTTCGAGCGGAACGAGACGACCGAGCCGTCGACCCATATCTCGGTCGCGATGGTTTCGCCGGGAAAGACGGGCGCCGAGAAGCGCGCATCGAACGTCTTGATCCTGTCCGCATCGTAGTTGCAGACAGTGGAAATCAGCGCACGGCAGGCCGTGCCGTAGGTGCAGAGCCCGTGCAGGATCGGCCGCGGAAATCCGGCCATCCCGGCCACGCGTGGATCGCGATGCAGCGGATTGCGGTCGCCGGAGAGCGCATAGAGAAACGCCTGGTCCGGACGGGTGTCGCAGTCACGGACGAGATCGGGTGCGCGCGCCGGTACGGGATGCGGTTCGGGCGCGCCGTCGCGCGGCCCCCCAAAGCCGCCGTCGCCGCGCGCGACCGTCGTTGCGGCGAGCGTGCAGAGCTTCTCGCCCGTGCCTTTCAGCCGCAGCGTTTTTTCGATGACGATGACGGCGCCCTTGTCGCCCTTGTCCCAGGCGCCGGCGATCCGTTCGTCGGCGGTAATCTCCGCCGCGATCGGCATGGGCCGATGCACGACGAGACGCTGCTCGCCGTGCAGCACCATCAGGTAATTGATTCCGGTCCGCCCGATGAGGGCGCTTCCCCAGGATACCACGGTGGAGAGGGTGGGAATCGTGCGCAGGCCGTTTTCATAGACGAACGGCAATTCCGCCTCGTTGAGCGGATCGCGTCCGAAGCCGATGCCGAGCGCGTACAGCATCACCTCGCGATCCCCGTAGCCGAAGGGGGTTCCCGTGGCCTTCAGTTGCATCACCGCTTCGTAGTCGATCGCCATGTCCCCATTCCGTCCGATGCCGACATCCGACTAGAGCGCCGGAACCGTGCCTGCGCAAGCACCCTGCGGAGTGAGCGCTGGTTCGTGCCCTGCCGGAGGTGTAGCGTGCGCGCAAAGGGCTCCCCGGGGCCGGCGGATTTGGCGGAGGGAACGACCACAATGGCGATCGACGAAACAAAGCTGCACGAATTCCTGCACAGGGCCGTCGGCGACCTTGGCGCTGCGATGAGCGCGGTGCTGATGACGATCGGCGACGAACTCGGTTATTACAAAGCGCTGGCGAAGGAGGCGCTTGCTCCCGCCGACCTTGCACGTCTCACGCACACCAACGAGCGCTATGCGCGCGAATGGCTCGGCAACCAGGCCGCGGGCGGTTACGTTGAATACGATCCCGCCACCGGCAAATATCACCTGAACGACGAACAGGCGCTGTGCCTCGCCGACCCGGGCGGTCCGGTCGATCTGCCGGGCGCGTACTTCCTCGTGCAGGACACGTTCCATATCCGCGAGCGCGCGCTCGAGAATTTCCGCACCGGCAAGGGCATGGAATGGGGCGAACATCACAGCTGCCTGTTCCACGGCTGCGAGCGTTTCTTCCGCGCCGGCTACAACGCCAATCTTCTTGGTTCGTGGCTGCCGGCCCTGGACGGTGTGACCGAAAAACTCGCGCATGGCGGGCGCGTCGCCGACGTCGGATGCGGCCACGGCGCAAGCACCATCCTCATGGCGCGGGCCTTTCCGAATTCGGAATTCGTCGGCTACGACTATCACCCCGCCTCCATCGAGACGGCGCACCTCCGCGCAAAGGAAGCCGATGTCGGCAATGTCCGTTTCGAGGTCGCGGACGGCGCATCCTATGACGGCAGGGACTTCGACCTCATCTGTTTCTTCGACTGCCTGCACGACATGGCCGATCCCGTCGGCGCCGCCCGCCGCGCGCGCGAAGCGCTGAAGCCCGACGGCAATTGCATGATCGTCGAGCCGTTCGCCGGCGATCGGGTGGAAGACAATCTCAATGCGGTCGGGCGCGTCTATTACGCTGCGTCGTCACTCGTCTGCGTTCCGGTGTCCCTCGCCGGGAACGGTCCGGCGTTGGGCGCCCAGGCCGGCGAAAAGCGGTTGCGGGAGATCGTCGTGGACAAGGCGGGATTTGCGCGATTCCGCCGCGCCATCGAAACTCCGCTCAACATCATCCTCGAAGCACGACCCTAAGTAATATCTTTCACCCAACCCTCTCCTCCATCGGCGGGGGAGAGGGAGCGGGGGGAGGATACGGGATCGCGGGCCGCGGAACGGCGGCGGCCGGACCTTCCGCCCAGAAGCGGCTGAGCGGAAGCCCGAGCTGGTCGATGCGCGCGCGCGCATGGTCGTAGCCTTCGGCGATCGCGCGGTCGAGCGATTGCCAGTCGCGCAGGCCGATGGTGGCCAGAGGCGGCTCGAAAAGCAGATCGGCCTGGTCGCGCACGATGCGCCGCTGCGCATCGGAACCGACGGTGCCCGCGCGCATCAGGATCGACATGATCGACGGCGTGCCGCGCATGCGCTGCCACAGGAGCCACCAGATCGGCCGCTCGCCGTAGCGCGAATCGGTATCGTGCAAATCGATTTCGCCCGTCACGTCCGACGCAAGGATGGGCCCGCTCGCCTGCCCCGACATGACATCGACGGGAAGATTGTTCATCACCCCGCCATCGACGAGCAGATGACCGTGATGAGTGACCGGCGGCAGCACGCCGGGAACGGCGACACTGGCGCGCAGCGCACGCCATACCGGTCCCTCTCGGTGCACATGGACGCGCCCGCTCGTGAGATCGGACGACACGCAGAAAAAGGATTTCGGCAGTTCTTCGATACGCTGATCGCCGAAATGCTCGCGCAGGCGCTCCGAGACTTTCTTTCCCCGCAACAACGCGATCAGCGGAAGCGTGAAATCCGAGAGCGGATTGCGCTCCACGAAAGCGTCCCGCATGCGGGCCACGAGTTCGTCGACGCTCCATTCCGCGGCAAGACCCGCGGCGACGATCGCGCCCATGCTGGTGCCGCCCAGGCGGTCGAACGGGACTCCCGCTTCCACGAGCGCCTTCACGACCCCGATATGGGCGTAGCCGCGTGCGCCGCCGCCCGCCAGCACGAGTCCGACGGCGCGTCCGGCGATGAATCGCGCAAGCCGACGGATGTCGCCCGCATTTCCGGCGCGCAGATGATGGTGCGATTCGAACCGTCCGGAACGCAGCGAGAAATATTCGGGAATCCCGCTTGTCGCGCCCGAGGGATGAACCAGCAGAAGCTGCGGCAGGCCGCCCGCACGCGCCTTGAAGGCCGGCATTTCGAACGGCCGTTCGGGCAGGCTACGCTCGGCGCGCGCCAGAAGAAACACGCGATCGGACTGCCGCACGCAATGTCGCGTCCACGGCGAATCCGGTCGATCGCCCCGATAGAAAACAAGATCGTGCGCGATCTCGAAGCTGTCGAACCATTCGGCCGAACGCCCGGCTGCGCTTGAATCGAGCACGCCCGTCTTCGAGCCCATCTCCGCCAGCGCCGTCGCGAGCCGGCGCGCCACCGGCTCGTCGTCCAGGCCGTCCTGCAGCGGAATGACGGCGAAGGTGCGCGGCCGCGCTGACTTTGTATAATCCCGTGCGCTGCTGCGCAGGCGTTTCACGAGGATGCGCAGGAGATTGACGACGACATGGGGATGGCGGCGCATCAGCGCCTGAAAGCCCTCGCGGCCGACGCGCAAAAGTTCGGTATCGCGCAGCGCCACGAGTTCGGCCGAGTGCGGTTCGCCCGAAACGAGCGACATTTCGCCCGCGGTTTCGCCCGCCGCGATCTGGGCGACCAGATGCCGCCGCGACTGTTCGTCTTCGGCAAACACGCCGAGCGCGCCCGTCACCACGAGAAACAGCGCCCGATCGTTTTCGCCTTCGCGCGGCAGAACGGTTCCGCCCGGCAAACCGAACCAGGTCGCTTCCGCGAGCAGACGGCGCAGCGCCGGTTCGCCCAGATCGGCGAGCAGCGGAAACGCGCGCAGCCGGTCGCGCAGGCCTTCGGGATAGGTCTCCTCGCGAGCCGGACGGAACGGAGAAAAGAGTGCCATCCCCCTTGAAACGCCCCCGATCGAAAACCGCCCGATACAGGCAGGCAGATGCGATTCGTACTATGCAGCCTCGCCATCGCCCGCGCCAGCCGATTGAAATGCGGCGCAGGGCCGGTAGAGTGACCCGAGCCGCCAGGCCACGGTAGTTTTTTTACGGGCTGGCCGGCAGGATCATGAGGGGAACGTCGATGACACACCTGACCAGCCGCGCCGCTTTGGGAGCAGTCCTGCTCTGCACCGCCGCCATCGTTGCAGCGGCGCCCGCAAACGCCCAGATGGGCGGCGGCATGAGTTCCTCGTCCTCCACCCCCGCAAAATCGGGCGGCAAGGCGCATCTCAGCAAATCCGTCTACCCGCTGGTCGTCGACGCCCAGAAACTGCTGCAGAGCAAGGACTTTCAGGGTGCCATGGCCAAGCTCAAGGCGGCGCAGGGCGTCACCGATCGGCAGCCCTATGACGATTACATCATCAACCGCCTGATCGCCGCGGCGGCCGAAGGCCTGAACGACATGGCGTCGGCAGCGGCTGCCCAAGAAGCCGCGGCGGAGTCGCCCGCCATGCCCGACGAGGACAAGAAAGCGGTCTACCACGACGCACTTGAACTCAGCGCGAACGTGAAACAATGGGCGAAGACGATCGGCTATGGCCAGCAGCTGGCCCAGCTGAATGCCCTGGATGCGCAGACCGACGGCATTCTCGCCATCGCCTATTACGACACGAACGACTTTCCCCATGCGCAACAATATGCGCAGCAGTCGATCGCGCTCGCCAAGGCTGCGGGGCAGCAGCCCGATCCCAACGCCATGAAGATCGTGATGGGCAGCGAGATCAAGCAGAACAACACGGCGGGCGTCGAACAGACGCTCGAACAGCTGGCCGTGCAGAGCAATTCGCCGGCGACCTGGGCGCGGCTTGTCGGCGTGGTGTTCGGCACGCCCGGGATGGGCAACGCGCAGGCGCTGTTTCTTTTCCGGTTGCTTGAATCGGCGGGCGCGATGACGGCCGAAGATTACAAAGAAGCGGCCAGCGACGCGTCCGTCCTCGGTTATCCCACCGAAACCGTGCACGTGATCGACCAGGGCATTTCTTCCGGCAAGATCACCAGCGGCGAGGTGTCGACGATCGCGGCGAAAGCGCGCCGCGACGCGGCGGCCGACGAGCGCGCGCTGCCGCAGATCGCGGCCGCGGCCGCAAGGAGCCGGGCGGGCGAGCAGGATGTGAAGCTCGGGGAGGATTACTGGGGATACGGGCGCTACGCCGACGCCGAAGCCGCGGGCCGGCGCGCCGTGTCGAAGGGCGGACTGAAGACTCCGTGGGAAGGTCCGCTTCTCATCGGCGCGGCCGAAGTCATGCAGGGAAAATACGCCGACGCGATCCAGGAGCTGTCGCAGGTGAGCGGAAACGAGGCCGCCGCAAAGACCGCGCATCTGTGGGCGCTTTATGCGCAGGCAAAACAGGGA
Organism: Rhizomicrobium sp.; assembly: GCA_050728995.1. GTDB lineage: Bacteria > Pseudomonadota > Alphaproteobacteria > Micropepsales > Micropepsaceae > Rhizomicrobium. The sequence goes on from JBOHKH010000021.1 coordinate 19,973, forward strand.
CCGGCACGGGCGCAGCCTCCCGCGCAAGCCCAACCGCCCGCGCAACCCCAGCCTCCGGCGCAGCATTAGCGTGCACGGCTTGACAACAGTGCGCGGGTCTACCGCGTGAATCTCGGATTCCTTCCCTTCGTCATGTTCGCGCTGCTCGCGAACCTGTCGCACGATCTTGCGCTATGGGCGGCCTTTGCCGCCGCGTTTGCGCTCGCCTTGCACGATTTCGCGCAGCACCGCGTGCTCAGGCTGTTCGAAACCGGGTCGCTGGCGATCTTCGGCGCGACCGCTTTCTTCACCGGATTCCTGGAGCCCGGCCTTTCGGCGGCGATGACGCGGCTGATCGTGGATCTGGGTTTTTGCGCGCTCGCGCTTCTGTCGCTCGCCGTGCGAAATCCGCTGACGGTCCCGGAGGTGCCGGAACGCGAGCGCGCGGACAATTCGCCACGGCGCCGCGTCCGCTTGCGCCACTACGCGCTCACCGCCTTGTGGGCGGTGGACTTCCTGCTGATGGCAGCGGCGGACGGCTTCGCCGACAAACACAAATATCTTCCGCAGTCTCTCGACGGCGCGGCGGGGCTGGCGCTGTTACTCGCCGGTCTTGCAGCGACCGCGCGATTTGCTCCGCCCGCGGCCCGCGAAAGCGCGAGAAGTGGTGCGTTACAGCCAGGTTCAACGGAATCGCCGGAGATGATCGGGATTTCCTTGCGAAGCGGCGGCCCGTTGCGCCGCTAATTACACGGATCGCCTTGTCGCTGCCTTTGCACCGCGAGCGGGACAGGCTACCCTTCGTCCGCAACCCGGAGAGAACAAATGTCGGAAGCGGTCATCGTCTCCACCGCGCGCACCGGACTCGCCAAATCCGCGCGCGGCGGCTTCAACATCACGCACGGCGCCGTCCTCGCCGGACACGCCATCCGGGAAGCGGTGGCGCGCTCCGGTCTCGACCCGAAGGAAATCGAAGACGTGTATCTCGGCTGCGCCCAGCCCGAAGGCGCGACCGGTCACAACATCGCGCGCCTCTCCGCCATTCGCGCGGGCTGTCCGGTCAGCACGGCGGGAGCCACCATCAACCGCTTCTGCTCGTCGGGCCTGCAGGCGATCGCGAGTGCCGCGCAGGAAGTGATGACCCAAGGGGTGCCGGTCGCCATCGGCGGCGGCGTTGAATCGATTTCGCTCGTCCAGATGGGCGGCATGAACACCAATCACCTCACCGAAGAAGGACTGATGCAAAAGAAGCCTGCGCTCTGGATGTCGATGATCGAGACGGCGGAAATCGTGGCGGAGCGCTACGGGATCGACCGCGAGGCGCAGGACGCATACGCGTTCGAGAGTCAGCGCCGCACGGCGGCGGCGCAGGAGGCGGGCCGCTTCGACGACGAGATCGTGCCGCTCGCGACGAAAATGAAAAAACTCGACAAGGCGAGCGGCACCGAATCGATCGTCGACACCACGGTGACGCGCGACGAATGCAACCGGCCGGACACCACGCTCGAGGGGTTGCGTGCGCTGAAGCCGGTGTTTGCGGGCGGCCTGGAAGTCAAACAGGGCAAGTACATCACGGCGGGAAACGCCTCGCAGTTCTCCGACGGCGCCGCGGCGTGCGTCGTCATGGACGCGAAACTCGCGCAGCGGAAGAATCTCGCGCCGCTCGGAATCTTCCGCGGCTTCGCGGTGGCGGGCTGCGAGCCCGACGAAATGGGAATCGGCCCGGTGTTCGCGGTGCCGCGCCTGCTCGAACGCCACGGCGTGAAGGCCGACGACATCGATCTGTGGGAACTCAACGAAGCCTTCGCGAGCCAGGTCGTCTATTGCATGCGCCGGCTCGGCATTCCGCACGAGAAGCTGAACGTGAACGGCGGCGCGATCTCGATCGGCCATCCTTACGGCATGTCGGGCGCGCGCATGACGGGCCACATTCTTCTCGAAGGACGCCGGCGCAAGGCGAAGCTCGGCGTCGTCACCATGTGCGTCGGTGGCGGAATGGGCGCCGCCGGCCTGTTCGAATTCGTCCATTGAGCCCTGCACAGGCGCGCGGCGCGCGCGCACTTGCCCTGTGTGCACTACTCGTCCTCTGCGCGGCGTGCGCGGGGGGGCGCAACGCGGCAATTCCACCTGCTCCTCCGCCTGTCGATGCGGCGGCCCAGATGCCCGCGCTCGAGCAGCAGATATTCCTGCTCGTAGAGAACGAGCGGCACAGGATCGATCCGGCCGCGAAGCCGCTGGTGCGCGACGCGGAGCTGCAGGGCATCGCCGAGCAACGCAGCGCCGATATGGCCCGGCGGAATTACATCGCTCACACGAGCCCGGACGGCGTCACCGCGGCGGGTCTGCTCATGGACGAAGATGCAAGCTTCCAGGGCCTGCTCGGAGAGAATCTCGCGGTGCAGCCCATCGCCGGCAATTCCGGTGTCGACGTTCCGCGTTATGCAAGACGGATCGTCGACACCTGGCTCGCGAGTTCCGCCCACCGCGATAACCTCGCCTTCGCCGGCTACGACAGGAGCGCGGTTGCCGCCGCCGTCGGCGGGCGGACGATATACGTGATCCAGCTCTTTGCGGCCAATCTCGGTGTCACCGCGATTGCGCCAGGGACCGCGCCGCGCGCAGGCGCCGCGGGACATTCGGGGCAAGCGCCGCCATGAAGGAACACAGCGCGAGCTTCAAGGCGTTCTGGCCACGCTATCTGCGCGAACACGCAAACCCGCAAACGCGCCGGCTCCACTATCTCGGAACGGGCCTGGCGACGGCCGCGCTGCTCGGCTGTCTTGCGAGCCGGAGATTCCGTCTCATCCCGATCGTTCTCGTCGCGGGTTACGGGCCGGCCTGGATCGGCCATTTCTTCTTCGAACGAAACAAACCCGCGACGTTCACCCATCCCTTCTGGTCGCTCGTCTCGGATTACCGGATGGCGTGGGCGTGGCTCACCGGGCGGCTCGGCCGCGAACTCGCCAAAGCCGGTGTGAGAGAGTCGCTAACCGGAAATTAACGGAATTCTTCAACTGTCCGTTAATTCCGGCAGCTTGCGGGAAGCTGCCGGGCTATGCTTGCGCGGCACATGACGATTCGCATGCAGCCTGAGCTTCCCTGGAATGTCGCCGGCATTGCGCCCGAGGCGCGCGAGGCGGCGCGGGCGTCGGCGCGGCGGGAAGGACTGTCGGTCGGCGAATGGCTGACGCGCCGGATCCTGCACAGCCTCGGCGAGCACGAGCCGCGGCGCGAGGATTTTTGGTCGGCCGTCCCGCCGGCAAATCGACCGCTTGCGGAGAGCGTGGAACCCGCGGCCGAGACCGCCGACATGCTCGCACATGTATCGCGCAGCGAAAACGAAACGCAGATCTCGGCGCGACGAATCGAGGACCAGCTGAAGACACTCGCCCGGCGTCTCGAGCACACCGAGCGCAGCCAGTCTGAAAACAGCCGCGCCATGACGCAGGCGGCGAGCGAAATCAACATCGTATCGCGCGAGCAGGCCCAGGCGTTCGATCAGCTGGGCGCGCATGTGGTGCGGCTGGACGAACGCCTCGCGCGCATCGAACAGCTTTCGGCGGCCGACGGAACGAGGGACGCGATCAAGGCCCTGCATCTCGGCCTGTCGCGGCTTGCAGATCAGACGGCGGAAACCGCAACGCGCTCGGCCGAGCAGGCCGCCCAGCTTGCCGAAAGCATGGGAGCGGTCGTCGGCAAACTCGCCGAATCACGCGATGAAGGCCGGCAGAACTGGCGCGCATTGGAGGAACGGGTCGCGGCGCTCGCGGCGAACGTCAGTTCGATCGCCGGCCGGCTCCTCGAATCGCGCGACCTCGCCGAGCGCGCGTTCAGGGCCGTCGAGTCGCGGCTCGGCACGGCGGAAGAAACATTGACGCGGCTCGATGCGGAACTGGCCGGCCGCAGCGGCGATGGCGTGGAGATTCGCCGCCATGCCGCGGTGCTGACGGAACTCTCCGAATCCGTCGGGACGCTCACGCGCCGTTCCGCGGCCGCTGAAGGCGATCTCTCCCAACATCTCGCCCGGCTCGAAGCACGCATCGAAACGGTGGCAACAGAGGCGGCCGATCCCGCGCTTGCGGCCCGGGTCGATGCAGCCGAGCGCCGCTTCGAAGAGGACCTGCGCAATCTCTCCGCGCGCGTGGACATCGCCGGCCAGCGTCAGAAGGACGCCGTTGCCGAACTCGGCGCGCTCGTCAAAGAAATGTCGGGGCGCGCGGAGGCGGCCCGCACCTCGGCCGCCGAATCCGCTGCCGCGCGCTTCGGACTCCCGCCTTTCGGCGAGGCCGCACGCAATTCCGCCGAAACGTCGAATCCGCGCCCCGTCGGCGCGGGACTCGAATCGTTCTTCGGCTCGAGGCATGGCGGTTCGGGCGAACAGGGTGCAGGCGCAAAGACATTCTCCTGGCCCGATCCGCCCGCAACGCCCGCATCGGAGAACCGGAAGACCTGGCTCATCCTCCTGGCCGCGCTCGGCGGTCTTGTGGTCGCAGCGGCTGTCGCCGGAGCGATCCTCAGCCGAACGCCCGATACACGGCCGCTTCCGGCGCCGAGCGTTCCGGCGGTCACCCGTCCCGCACCCGCACCAAACAAACCGCCTGCCGCTCCGGCCGCGGAGAAACCATCGGACACGGCTGCGGCGCCCACGCAAACGAGCGCGCCCCGCTCCGTATCGCCACCCCCGCACGCGGCGCGCGCGGCACGCCTTTCGGCAACACCCGGTCTGCGCACACCGGATCGGATCAAACAAACCGCGGCGACCGCTGCGGCGCCTGCAACAACGCCCGCAGTTGCGGCGCACGACCGCCTCGGCGCGCTCGCCGAGAGCGGCAACCCGAGGGCCGAGACGCTGCTCGGCATCGACGACGTGGAAGGCCAGGGTCGGCCGGTGAACGACGCGCAAGGCGCGAAGTGGCTCGAACGCGCGGCCCTTCAGGGCCAGGCTGTCGCGGCATGGCGGCTGGGTTCGATGTATGAACACGGCCAGGGCGTTCCCGCAGACGCCGCCAAGTCGGTCGAGTGGTACACGCGCGCGGCCAAGGCCGGAAACCGCAAGGCTATGCATAATCTGGCGGTCGCCTACGCGAACGGAAACGGAGTCGGAAAAGACCTCGCCAAAGCCGCGCAATGGTTCGCCCGGGCGGCGGCACTGGGACTGGCCGATTCCCAATATAACCTCGCCGTGCTTTACGAGCGCGGTCTCGGCCTGCCGCAAAATCTCAAGGCCGCCTACACCTGGTATGCGATTGCGGCGGCACAGGGCGATCGGGGATCGCAAACGCGGCTCGCCGCGCTTGCCTCGCAGATCAGCGCCGCCGACAAATCCGCGGCGGAAAAAGCAGCTGGAGACTTCCGTCCCGATGCGCTCGACACGGCTGCGAATTCGCCGCCGGATTTGTCGGAGGTCGTGGGCGGATAACTGCCGGACGTGTTCATCCGGCGACGGCGAACACGCGGCGCGTGCCGAGAATATAAGCAAGAAATCCGCTGCCGAAGAGCGCGCGCACGGCCGCTTCGCGCACGTCGAGACCGCCCGCATAGGCGCCGAACGCCGGCATGACGAGACGCATGCCGTCGGAGACGAAGCAGCGGCGCCGCAGGCTGCGTCCGCGCCGGACGATGGTCTTGCAGGGATGCAGATGCCCGGCGATCTCGCCCGCTGCAGGAACGGCCGCGGGTTCGTGACGAAAGACGAGACCGCGAAGCACGAGTTCTTCCGTTATCGTGGCACCGGAAAGTTCCGGCGGCGCGGGATCGTGATTGCCCGCAATCCAGATCCATTCGACCTCGCAAACGAGCCGCTGCAGCAGCGCCCGTTCGCCATCGTCGAGGCGTTGCCACGCGCCACGGTCGTGAAAGCTGTCGCCCAGGGCCACGACCCGTGCGGGCGCGTAGCGCGCGATCGCCGATTGGATGCGCGCGAGCGTCGCGCGTGTGTCGTAGGGCGGCAGAAGCTGACCCGAGCGCGCGAAGGCCGACCCTTTCTCGAAATGCAGATCGGCGAAAACAAGCGTTCTTGCGTCCGGCCAATCGAGCGCGCCCGAGGAATCGGGGAGCAGACTCTCGCCGTTCACCCGGATTCGAACCTCAGTCAAACCGCATGGCCTCCTTGACCAGTTCTTCTTCCGCTTCCGCGAGCAGTTGTTCGTGGGCCTCGCCCGCCACCATCTCCTTGCTGATCTCGAGCAGCGCCGGAACGGCGAGCGGCGAAACGCGGTCGAGACGGCGCACCACGATGTGTCCTTTCACGCGCGCGAGCATCCGCGCGAGTCGGCCGATGTCGAGCAGGCCGGTCGCCGCATCCCGGGTGGTCGCGCGCAGGAGAATGTGATCGGGCTCGTGCGCACGCAACACGTCATAGATGAGATCGGTCGAGAACGTCACCTGGCGTCCGGTTTTTTCCGTTCCCGGCTGGCGGCGCTGGATCAGCCCGGAGACGATGGCGCAATTGCGGAACGTGCGTTTGTAGAGCGCGGATTCGCCCAGCCACGCATCGAGATCGTCGCCGAGCATGTCCTCGTCGAACAGCTTCGCCATGTCCGCGCCGCCCATGTCGCGCAGACCCCACACCGCGAGCGCATATTCGTTGGCCACGAAGCCCAACGGCCGAAGGGCCAGCCGCTCCAGCCGGCGGGTGAGGAGCATGCCCAGCGTCTGGTGCGCGAGCCGGCCCTCGAAGGGATAGCAGACCAGAAACTCGCGCGAGCCGCGCGGGAAGGTTTCGACCAGCAGCTCGCCGGGTTCGGGCAGGCGCGAGCGCCATTGCTGGATTCTCAACCACTCGCCGACCGGGGCGGGAAGTTTTCCCCAGCTTGCGGGATCGGCCAGCATTTCGCGCACGCGGCCCGCAAGAAACGTGGAGAGCGGAAACTTGCCGCCCATGTAGGACGGCACATGCGCTTCGGTATCGCTGCTGCGCGCGACCCAGGCGGCCGTTTCGTGAATGCCGCGAAACTCGAGCACCTGGCCCGCAAAGACAAAGGTATCTCCCGGCACAAGCTGTTCGAGGAAATACTCTTCGAGTTTGCCGAGCACGCGTCCGCCCGCGCCGACCGGACGGCCGCGCGAGGCGAGGCGCACATCGAGCATCGGCTCCTCGACGATGACGCCGACGTTCAGCCGCCACGCCTGCGCGAGCCGCGGATGGGCGACGCGCCACAGTCCCTCGGGCGTGCGGCGCAGCCTCGCATAACGGTCGTAGCGCTTGAGCGCGTAACCGCCCGTCGCGACGAAATCGAGCACGCTGTCGAAATCCGCGCGTGAGAGTCCGGCGTAGGGCGCCGCCGAAATCACTTCGCCGAAAAGCCCGTCCGCATCGAAGGGCGCCGCGCACGCCACGCCCATCACGTGCTGCGCCAGCACGTCGAGCGCGCCCGCGCGCGGCTCTTCGCCGTCGAGTTCGCCCGCGAGTACCGCATCGCGCGCCGCCTCGCATTCGAGCACTTCGAAGCGGTTTGCCGGCACGAGAAGCGCGCGCGAGGGCTCGTCGAGACGGTGGTTGGCGCGGCCGATCCGCTGCACAAGACGCGCCGCGCCTTTCGGCGCGCCGATGCAGATCACGCGGTCGACCGCGCCCCAGTCAATTCCGAGATCGAGCGTGGAGGTGCAGACGACCGCGCGCAATTCGCCGCGCGCCATCGCCGCCTCCACCTTGCGCCGTTGCTCCGGAGCGAGCGAGCCGTGATGCAGCGCGATTGGTAGATTCTCGTCGTTGAGCTGCCAGAGATGCTGGAAGGTGCGCTCGGCCTGGCTGCGGGTATTGACGAACACGAGCGCGGTCTTCGACGCGCGGATCGCGTTCATCACATCGGGGATCGCGTGCAGCGCGAGATGGCCAGCCCACGGTACATACGCGTCCGAGGCGCTGATGGCGATCTCGGGCCTGGCGCCGGGCGCACCGCGCACCAGGGCGGCGCGCGCGTCCGCGCCCATACGCTGTGGCACCAGATAGCGCTCGAGCGCTGCCGGATCGGCCACCGTCGCCGATAGTCCGATTCGCAGATGCTCCGGCGCGAAACGTGCGAGCCGTGCAAGCCCCAGCGCCAGCAGATCGCCGCGCTTGCTGTTGTGAAACGCATGCAGTTCGTCGAGCACCACCGCGCGCAGGCTCGAAAAGAATCGCGGCGCATCGCGCGACGCCAGCAACAGCGCGAGCTGTTCGGGCGTGGCGAGCAGCATGTCGGGCGGGGTGTGGCGCTGGCGTGTTCGTCGCGAAGCCGGCGTATCGCCGGTTCGCGTTTCGATGCGGAGAGGCAATCCCATTTCCGCAACCGGAATTTCGAGATTGCGCGACACGTCCACCGCGAGCGCCTTGAGCGGGGAGATGTAGAGCGTGTGCAGCGCAGGACGTCGGCGCGGCGGAAGCCTCGCGAGTTCGACGAGGCTCGGCAGAAAACCCGCGAGAGTCTTGCCGCCGCCCGTCGGCGCCACGAGCAATACGGAGCGTCCCTGCTCCGCATGTTCGAGCAGCGCCAGCTGGTGCGTCCTGGGCGACCAGCCGCGCGCGGCAAACCAGGCGGCGAACGGCTCCGGCAACAAATTGCGCGACTCGGCAAAAGCGAGCATGTCCGGAACTATCGCGGCCGGCCGCAGCCACGGCAACCCGAGGGTTTGTGGTCTTCCCCCGTCCGCCTATGATGCCCCGCGTAGCGCAAGGGCGTACGAATGTTTCTTTTCGCCAGGAACGTGCTCGACGCGGGCGAGGTCGCGCAAATCCGCGAGCTTGCGGGTGCGATCCGCTTCGTGGACGGCCGCCAGTCCAATCCGCACAATATCGCGAAGAAGAATCTGCAGGCCGATCCGGGCCAGCCGGAATCCGCCCGCGTGGGCCAGATCGCGGGAGCGGCGATCGCCCGCAACGAGGAAATCCGCAATTTCGCGTTCCCGAAGCGCATCGCAACGCCGCTGCTGTCGCGCTACGAACCGGGCATGAACTACGGCGCCCATGCCGACGCGCCGTTCCTGCAGCTGCCGAACGGCCCGATGCGCTCGGATATTTCGGCCACGCTCTTCATCGGCGATCCGGCGAGCTACCAGGGCGGCGAACTCGTCATCCATCTCGGCAACGAGCGGCACAGCTTCAAGGGCGAGCCGGGATCGATGATCGTCTACCCGTCGACGACGCTCCACGAAGTCGCGCCGGTGACCGCGGGACAGCGGCTCTCGATGTTCACCTTCATGGAAAGCGCGATTCCCGATCAGATGAATCGCGAACTCCTGTATGCGCTCAACGAGGTGAGCGCGCTCGAGGGCCTGAAGATGGCCTGGGAAAACCGCACCCGCCTGCAATTCGTGATCGCCAATCTCCACCGCATGTGGGCGAGGTAGCAACCGCAGAGACGTGGCCGCAGCGCCCGCCGTCTCGTCGCTCCGCTCCTCGCCACCTCCCCCGACAAGTCGGGGGATGAAACAAACAGAGCGGTCAATTACTTTCCTCCCGGGAAGTTGCTCCGTTACTTCGTCAAGAATTCCACCACCGCCGCTTTCGTCGCTTTGTCGCCCACCGCGCTCATGTGATCGCGGCCGGGAATGGTGACGCCGCGGCCGTCGTGCAGCGCTTCGGCGAGCGGACGAGCGCGGCCACTGACCGTATCGTTCCCGCCGCAGACGACGAGCGCCGGGCGGGTGGAGCGGGCCAGTTCCGCTGCCGTGAAGAAACGCCGCTCGCCGCGCATGCACGCCGCCAGGGCAACGCGATCCTTGCCCGGCTGGCCGGCAAAGGCACGGAACAGCTTCTGCACCGGATCGACGAGGCGCTCCGGATCGGGCGCAAGCAGCGCGTCGGCAATTGCAAAGCGATCCGGCGGGTCGCCGCACAGGTAGGACTCTCCGACGCCTGCGATCGCCACCTTGCGGATCGCCTGCGGGCTGTTCAGCAGGAGGTGCAGCGCGAGTTGGCCGCCCATCGAATACCCCACGAGATCGGCTGGCCGGGCGCCGGTGGCCGCGGCGACCGCCAGAATGTCGGCGCTCATCAGCGCAGAGCTGTAATGCGCGGGATCGTGCGGCTTGTCGCTGTCGCCATGGCCCCGGCAATCCAGCGCGATCACGCGGACTCCGGCGTCGGCCAGCACCTTATACCAGCCCGTGGCGCCCCAGTTCTGCGCCCGGCTCGACGCAAAGCCGTGAACCAGCAGGACCGCCGGCCCTTCGCCCACGACTTCGTAGGCAATCCGCAGGCCGTCCGGGCTTTGGGCAAACAGAGTCATGTGAACAAAAACTCATTCCGAGGAAGGGGATGATGCGGAGTTGCGGCGTCCGACCACAAGCCCTGCCGCGACGGTGCTCCCGGCTTGCGGCCTGCGGCGGCAGACGCTCTTGCCGCCGGACATCTTCCACCTATCTCTGCTGCCGTTGGCATTCTTCTGCGTTACCGGCCGGGATGATTGCGGCTGTCAAGGGCGCGAAGGCGTGTTATCCTCGTTTCTTGCAACCGGTTGTGCGCCGTCCATACGGCTCGCACCCAACGCACCGACGGGGATCGCCCTGGCGGTGCTGACGAACGGAGACGAAACGGCATGAGTTCGGTGGCGGAAACAGGCGTATCGGCATCGAAGCGGGCCGGATTGCTGGCCCGGATCGCCGGCTTATCCGCGAAAGACGATGACGGCCATTTCCGGGGAATTCTCGACGCGCTTCCGGCCGCTCTCTACATCACCGACCCCGAGGGGCGCATCACCTATTACAACGAAGCGGCCGCCGAACTTTGGGGTCATCGCCCGACTCTGGGCACGAGCGCGTGGTGCGGATCCTGGAAGCTTTACTGGAACGACGGGCGGCCAATGCCCCACGACGAGTGTCCGATGGCGGTCGCCGTCAGGGAGCGACGCCCCATTCGTGGCGAGAGCGCAGTGGCCGAGCGCCCCGACGGGAGCCGCGTCAGCTTCATCCCCTATCCCACGCCGCTTTACGATGCGGCCGGTCTCTTCGTCGGTGCCGTCAACATGCTTGTGGACGTCGCGGATCGCAACCGCGCCGACGACTATGCCCAGCGCCTGTCGGCGATCGTCGAATCGTCCGACGACGCCATCGTCAGCAAGGATCTGAATGGCATCATCATGAGCTGGAATGCCGGCGCAGAACGGCTTTTCGGTTACGGGCGCGAGGAGGTGATCGGAAAGTCCATCACCATTCTCATTCCCGAAGAGCGTGTCGACGAGGAACCCGGGATCCTGAAACGGATCCGCAAGGGCGAGCGCATCAATCATTACGAAACGGTCCGCCGCCGCAAGGACGGCACCCTGATTGACGTCTCGCTCACCGTTTCCCCGATCAATGATTCCCATGGGCGCGTCATCGGCGCCTCCAAGATCGCCCGCGACATCACCGAACGGAAGCGCTCCCAACAGCAGCAATCGCTGTTGCTGAACGAGATGAAGCACCGCATCAAGAACACTCTTGCCACCGTCCAGGCGCTCGCCACGCAGACGCTGCGCGGCGTTTCCGCCGACGAGCTTGCGAGGTTCAACGCCCGCCTGATCGCGCTCGGCGGCGTGCACGACATGATGACACTGGAAAGCTGGAACGAGATCGCCATTGGCGACGTGATCCAAGGCGCGCTCAATCCCTTCCGCGAGCTTCATCGCGAACGGATCGTCGTCTCCGGGTCCGGCAACGTTTACCTCGACGGCACAAAATCGCTCCAGCTGGCGATGGTGCTGCACGAGCTCGCGACGAACGCCGTCAAGTACGGCGCGCTGTCGAACGGGAGCGGCTCGGTGCGGCTCGCGTGGGAGGTGGACTCTCCGGCGCATGCGGCGCGGCTTCGCTGGCACGAAAGCGGCGGCCCGCCGGTTTCGCCGCCCGACCGCAAAGGCTTCGGCTCGAAGCTCATCGAATACTCGACGCAAAACGCGCAGCTCGATTACCGCCCCGAAGGGTTTGCCTGCCGCTGGGACATGGCGCTGTAGCGGCGCTTGCGCGGCTCTGGCGTAAAGCTCGGGCTTTCGCGGTGCCAGGTATCCGCCTTTATCAATGATGGGCTCGTCCTCATGCCGAGCCTGTCGAAGCACGCGAACCCCGTAACGTGTAATACTTAAGCTCGATTCCAGGTTCCACTGCAAATACCTGCCCAGCTTGGGCCGGACCGATCCGCCGTAGAAATCGATCACCTTCTTCTGGTCGTCCTGGCCGGAATGGATGTTGACGATCGTGGCGCCGCTGTCGAACAGCTCCGCGACTGCTTTTGCATGCACCTCCGGATCGGTCCCGACGGACCATTCGCCGTAGACTTTTTCGAGCGGCAGATCGGCTTCGGCCCGGCGCTGGATGTCGGCGGGATCCGGATTCCTGTGATAGCCCTTGAAGGCTTTGGGAATGAATCGCCACAGCTCCGCCGATTGTTCGGCGTCCTTCCTGTCGCCGACAACCACGAACTGTTCGACCAGCACCGGCATGGCGGCGGGATCGCGGCCCGCTTCGCGCGCGCCTTTCTCCCATTCGGATTTGTGCTCTTTCCACGTCTTCGGATCGGTGATGAGCCCGTCGCCATGTTTTCCCGCAAGCCGCATTGCTTTGGGACCGTTCGCCGCCGTCAGCAGAGGAATGGGCGTCGCGGGCGGGTCGTAGAGCTTCGCATCCACATCGTAATGGCGTCCCTTGTGCGACAGGTGCTCGCCCGTCCAGAGCTTGCGGATAATGTCGATCGCCTCGACGAGCCGTTCCCATCGTTCGCTCCACGAGGGCCACTTGCCCGTCGCCGCTTCTTCGTTCAATGCCTCGCCGGAACCGACGCCCAGAAACACCCGGCCCGGATAAAGCTGGCTGAGCGAGGCGAACGCTTCGGCCACCACGGCCGGGTGATAGCGCAAAATCGGGCACGTCACAGTCGTGCCGATCCACGCGGCACGCACGCGTTCGCCGAGCGCGCCCATCGTGACCCAGGCAAAACCCGAATGACCTTCGTTGGCCTGCCACGGTTGAAAATGATCGCTCGTGGCGATCAGGCCGAAACCCGCTTCCGCCGCCTGCCGGCCGAGATCGGTCAGATGCGGCACGGTAAATTGCTCGTGCGCGAGCATGTATCCGATCGTCTTCCGGCAAAGGTCGCCGGCTTTGCCCGAATCCGCCGCTTCCATTGCTGTTCCTCCGCGTGACACGCGTCTCGCGAACGCGTCGCACCTTCCGGGGTTCCTTCCGCATGCACCCTCCGTATAAGCTTCGCCGCCCGCGAGTCGGGGCTCGCCGGACATCCATCGGGGGTATGCGCCATGCCGCGCTTGCGCAGGACGTTGTTTCTTTCCGTATTTGCAATCGCGGCGACAACGGCCGCAGCCAACGCCGCAGCCTTTTCCATGCGGCAGATCCTCGAATATCCCTTTGCGAACGAGCTTTCCTCGGCCGAACACGCCGACCGCATCGCCTGGGTGAAGAACGCCGCGGGCGTGCGCAACGTCTGGATTGCCGATGCGCCCGCGTTCAAGGCGCGCGAGGCGACGCGGTATAATCAGGACGACGGACAGGAAATCACGCAGCTCACGTTCTCGCCCGACGGCAGCCATCTCGTTTACGTGCGCGGCGGCGATCACGACGCGAACTGGCCGGCGGAAGGAAATCTCGCGCCCGATCCCACATCGTCTCCGCAGCAGCAGACGGTGACCATCTGGGCGGCGTCGCTGAACGGCGGCGCACCGGCGAAGATCGCCGACGGCGATGCACCGGCGATCTCTTCAAAGGGCGCGCTCGCCTACGTGAAAGACGATCAGGTGTGGACCGCGCGGCTCGACGGCAAAGGCAAGCCCGAGCGGCTGTTCTTCGACCGCGGCAAAGACAGCGACCTTAAGTGGTCGCCCGACGGCAGCCGACTTGCGTTCGTCTCGGACCGCGGCGATCACAAGTTCATCGGTGTTTTCGTCGCGAAAGACCGGCCGCTCGTCTGGCTTGCGCCGTCGACGGGACGCGATCTGTCGCCCTGCTGGTCGCCCGACGGCACGCGCATCGCTTTCGCGCGGCGACCGGGCGAAGGCGGCCCTCCGGACGAAATCTGGTCGCTGCCGCTCGGCAAGCAAATCCCGCAGCCCTGGTCGATCTGGGTGGCGAATGCCAAAGACGGCTCGGGCCATGCCGTGTGGACGAGCCCCGACACGCTTGCGGGTTCCTATCCCGACGTCGAAGGCGAATCCAATCTCCACTGGGCCGCGGGCGACCGCCTCGTCTTTCTCACCTGGCTCGACAACTGGCCGCACCTTTATTCCATGCCGGCATCGGGCGGCACGCCGCTTCTGCTCACATCCGGCGCCTACATGGTCGAGCACGTCACGCAGTCGCGCGACCGGCGCTTCATGATCTACGACGCCAATACCGGAAAGACGCCCGACGACGACGACCGGCGGCATCTCTTCCGCGTGCCCGTCGACCGCGCGGCCCCCGTTGAAATCACTTCCGGCGCGTCGCTCGAATGGACACCGGTTGCCGTGGGCAACGATGCCGTCGCCTACGTTTCGGCGACAGCGCAGCAGCCGCCGGCCGCCGCCATCGTCGGGATCGACGGCGGCCATGCGCATGTGCTCGACACCGGGCCGCTGCCGAAGGACTTTCCGCTCGCGGAATTGATCGCGCCGAAATCGGTCAGCTTCACCGCGGCGGACGGGATGGTGGTCCACGGCCAGCTTTTCCGGAAAACAGGAGCCGCCAAACCCGAACCGGGAATTATCTTCGTGCATGGCGGGCCGCCGCGGCAGATGCTGCTCGGCTGGCATTACATGGATTATTACAGCAATTCCTACGCGGTGAATGAGTACCTCGCCGCGCACGGCTTTGTGGTGCTCTCCGTCAACTACCGCCTCGGCATCGGCTATGGACGCAAATTCCACCAGCCCGAGCACGCCGGCCCCGGCGGTGCCGCCGAATACCAGGACGTCGTCGCCGGCGCGCATTTCCTCCAGCATGTGACCGGCGTCGATTCAAAACGCATCGGCGTGTGGGGCGGCTCCTACGGCGGCTATCTCACCGCGCTCGCGCTCGCCCGCAATTCCGACATCTTCAAGGCCGGCGCCGACATGCACGGCGTGCACGACTGGTCGAGCCTGCCCGACATGCCGTTCGCGAAGTATCGCGGCGAGTACGAAGCAAAAGATCTCGATGCCGCGAAGAAGACGGCGTTTCTCTCCTCGCCGGATGCGAGCGTGGACACCTGGAAATCGCCGGTGATCCTCATTCAGGGCGACGACGACAGGAACGTGCCGTTCCACCAGACCGTCGATCTCGCGCGCCGGCTCGATCTCCGCCACGTGCCCTACGAGGAACTCGTGCTGCCCGACGAGATCCACGGCTTCCTCCGCCGCGCGTCCTGGCTCAAGGCCGACGAGGCCACCGCGTCGTTCCTCGCCCGCAAGCTGGGCGCGCAGACCGCCGCGCGGTAGCGCGCGGTTTATGTCCTCCCCCATCCTCGCGAAAGCTGGGATGCGGGAGATGGCGAGGCCCGGCCTTGCGCCGGGGGACGAGCCGGAGGGGGCCGAGGCCAAGCGAGCGCTCGAGTCTCAGCCATCGGCGGCGGAGAACGCCTCGTAACCCGCGGCTCTTCCGCTATGATGGCGCCCTCGCTATCGGAGAGCCCCCCATGAATTCCGACGTTCTGAAGAAGGACGTTTCCGCCGCCATCGACGCGATGGGGGCCGAGCTTCTCGCGCTGAGCCACGCCATCCATGGCGAGCCGGAACTGGCGCTCGAAGAGCACAACGCCGCGGCACGGCTCTCGGCCGCGGTGGAGCAGCACGATCTGCCGGTCGAGCGCGAAGCCTTCGGATTGAAGACCGCGTATGCGGCAGAATTCGGGAACGCGCGCGGCCCGACGATTGCGGTGCTTTCCGAATACGACGCGCTGCCGGGCGTCGGTCACGCCTGCGGACACAACATCATCGCGACGGCCGGGCTCGGCGCGGCGCTGGCGCTCGCCAGACTCGACGCGCGGCTGCCGGGCCGGGTGCGCTATCTCGGCACCCCAGCCGAAGAGCGTTTCGGCGGCAAGGAACTGATGGCACGCGCGGGCGCATTCAAGGGCGTTGACGCGGCGATGATGATCCATCCCGCCAGCCTCGATCTCGTGTCGATGCCGTGCATCGCGATTTCCGAAGTCGATGTCACCTATTTCGGGCTCGCCGCGCATGCCTCGGCGATGCCGTGGCGCGGGCTGAACGCGCTCGACGCCGTCGTCAGCGCCTATCAGTCCATCGCGCAGCTCCGCCAGCACATCCGCCAGACCGAACGAATCCACGGCATCGTCACCGAAGGCGGACTGGCCGCGAACATCGTGCCGGAACGCGCCGGCTGCCGCTTCTATGTGCGCGCCGCCGACATGCACGAACTCGCACGCCTCAAAGGACGCGTTCAGGCCTGTTTCGAAGCGGCGGCGCTGTCCACCGGCTGCCGCGTCAACACGCATTGGGGCAATTCCGATTATCTCGATCTCAAGACGAACTGGCCGATGGCGGAGGCCTACGCGCGCAACATCTCCGCGCTCGGACGCGAACTGACGCCGCTCTCGGCCATTCCGCCGGGCTATGCCGGCTCGACCGACATGGGCAATGTCAGCCACCGCGTTCCCTCGATCCATCCGATGCTCGCGGTGGCGCCGCAGGAAGTGATCATTCACAACGCGGAGTTCGCGCGCTGGGCGGCCTCGGAGCGCGGCGATCTGGCCGTGCTCGACGGGGCGAAATCGCTCGCCCACACCGCACTCGACCTGATGTGCGAGCCGACGCTTCTCGAGCGCGTGCGCACCGATTTCGCCGCGACCGCCGAACTCTCGAAGAGCGCGCTGGCGCGGCTCGATGAGACGGTGCCGCAGAGCCTTCCCGCCGTTCATGCCCACGCCGGCTGCGGCTGCCGCTAACTGCGGCAACTCAAAGTCAGGACGTGGGGACATGCCGGACGACTGATTGGACGCTTCTGCCAATGGCATGGTAGCCGAAATGTCTTTCGTTTTTAGAGTGCAGTTATTCCCGTGTGGTAGGATTTGAAAAATGAGGAACCGGCAAATGGTCCAAGCGCACGATCTTGCCCTCATTCCGTTTGCGGTTGGCTTGGCCACGCTGGCTGCTTCGACAGCCCCCGCGATGGCGGCGACGGAAACCGTGCTCTATAGTTTCCCCAATTCCGGGACGGGCGAGCCCTTGGGGACTCTCCATTTCAAGAACGGCTCTTTGTACGGAACCGGTTCGGGCGACGAGAAGTCGGCTGACGGCCAGGTTTTCAAGCTGACAAACAAAAACGGTTCCTGGAAGGAAACCACGCTGCTGACGTTTGACGGCAGCAACGGCTCGACGCCTTTTACGGGACCGACCCCCGGTCTGAACGGTGTCTTCTACGGCACGAGTTATGCGGGCGGTGCGTATAACGGCGGAAACGTTTATGCAGTGTCCAAAAAGTCGGGTAAGTGGGTCAGCTCGACGATCTGGGCGTTCGGCGGGACATCGGGCGACGGGGCATCGCCGACCTCCGATCTCGTCATCGACAAATCCGGCAACCTCTACGGAACGACCTATCTCGGAGGTGCCTATACTGCAGGCACCGTGTTCGAATTGAGCAACGTCAACGGGGTTTGGACCGAGAGCATACTCCTCTCGTTCAGTGGAAAGGCGAGCGGCTGGGAGCCCTATGCCGGGCTTCTCATGGCCGGACCTGAGACCTTTTATGGGACCACACAGTATGGTGGCGATCCCGGCGGCGATGGCACCGTCTTCAAGCTGTTCAAATCCGGCGGCATGTGGAAGGAGGAGGTGCTTTATGCCTTCACGGGCGGAGCCGATGGTGGTGAGCCATGGGGTCCGGTGATCAGGGATAAAAATGGCGCCCTCTACGGCACCACCTATGCCGGCGGACCTGACGATGTAGGGACGGTCTACGAGCTCACGCGATCCGGCGGCAAATGGACTGAGGCGGTTCTGTATGCGTTCAATTTTAATAACACCGATGGCTATAATCCGCTCGCGGGGCTCACCTGGGGTCCGTCCGGCAGCTTATACGGGACGACGGCTCATGGCGCCGGCGGAGGCGCCGTGTTCGAACTGACTCAAACCCGAGGGGCATGGAATGAGACCATACTCCACAGTTTCGGCGGCCAAGGCGACGGGATTTACCCGCAGGGCGGCGTTATCCTCGACAAAAATGGGGCGCTTTACGGTACGACGGTATTCGGCGGAACGGACAATCGCGGAACGGTGTGGAAGATTACGCCATAGGAAATGCCTGCGAAGCGCGAAGCAAGCACCGTCCCCGGCAGAGGGTCGCTTTCCGTCTGCATGAGCCCGTGGCTTTCGCAACGCCCGGATTCTTCGACCTGCCGGCGCGAAGCTGGAGCTTCGCTTCGCGGACGCAAGCAGGCTCATGCTTCGACAGGCTCAACATGAGGGCGAAAACTGCGCCTCACTGAGCCCGTCGAAGGGTGGGGTCGATTGATTCATCGATGACAGCGGGTACTACGCGCATGAACATCTGGCTCATCGTTGCCGCGGCGAACGGTTTCCTCGCGGTGCTCGCCGGCGCCTTCGCGGCGCACGGACTCCAGTCGCGCCTGGACGTGCATGCGCTTGCGACCTTCGAAACCGGCGCGCGCTACCAGATGTATCATGCGCTCGCGATGGCGGTCGCCGCACTCGCGGCCCGGAATTCCGCCGCGTCGATCGCCTGCACGCTGTTTCTCGCCGGAATCGTTCTCTTTTCCGGCTCGCTTTATCTTCTCGCGCTCACCGGCACGCGCGCGCTGGGCTTCGTCACGCCGTTCGGCGGCGTGGCCCTCCTGGCCGGCTGGATCGCCCTCGCCTTCGCCGCCGCGCGGATCGCCGCGTGACGGGAGCCGGACATTTTGCCATTGTCGGCGCATGACGCGCCACGCCAGCGCCGACAGCTTCTCCTATGCCGAGCCGGACGATCCGCGGCTGAAGCGCTTCTTCATCCGGGTGATCGAACGGATGTCGGGCCAGCCCTATCTCAAATGGCTCTATGAGGATCATCTCGCCAATCCGCGGCCCGGCGAAAGCTTCTGGGACGCCGCGGTGCGCCGTCTCGAACTCGAAATCGTCACGAACAAGGACGCGCTGGCGCGCTGGCCGCGCGAGGGGCCGCTGATCGTCGTATCAAACCATCCCTTCGGCGTGCTCGACGGCGTGGTGATCTGCCATCTCGTTGCGCAGGTGCGCGAGGATTTCCGCGTGCTGACGAATTCGGTCCTCACCCGCGCCGAAGAAATCCGCAAATTCCTGCTGCCGATCGACTTCACCGAGTCCGAAGCGGCCGTGAAGACGAATCTCCAGTCTCGCGCCGCGGCAAAAGCGCATCTGCTCGGAGGCGGCTGTCTCATCATCTTTCCGGCGGGCGGGGTGTCGACCACGCCGACGCCGTGGCACCGGCGCGCGGTCGACGCGGAATGGAAGACCTTCACCGGACGGCTGATCGCGCAGGCGAAGGCACCCGTCGCACCCGCGTTCTTTGCCGGGCAGAACAGCCGCATCTTCCAGATCGCGAGCCATATCAGCATGACGCTACGCCTGTCTCTCCTCTTCAAGGAAGTGCACGACCGCATCGGGAGCGAGCTACATGTGCGCCTCGGCGAGCCCGTGCCGTTCGACGAGCTGCCGGCGACCGGAGACCGCCAGGCCTTCATGCGGCATCTGCGCGCAATGACCTACCGCCTCGGCGAAGGCGTGCCGCAGCCCGCCAAGTCGCGCGTCAAACGTCCGCGCCGCGCACCGACCCGTCGCGGCAAGCCGGCGAAATGAGCGCGCGTCCCCGCGTCGGGCTTTTCGTCACCTGCCTCGTCGATCTGATGCGGCCGCGTGTGGGCTTTGCCGCGGCGAAGCTGCTCGAAGATTCGGGCTGCGAGGTGACGGTGCCGCGCGCGCAGACGTGCTGCGGGCAGCCGGCATGGAATTCCGGCGCCGATGCCGCGGCGAAATCGCTGGCGCGGCAGGTCGTGGATGTCTTCGAAGCGTTCGATTACGTCGTCGCGCCGTCCGCTTCCTGCGCCGGAATGATCCGCGTGCATTACCCGCAAGCCTTGGCGGACGACACGGCCTATGCCGCGCGTGCCCGCACTCTCGCCGCCAAGACCTACGAGCTCGTGCAATTCCTGGTGCAGGTGCGCGGGCCGACGCACATTGCGGCGTCGTGCCGGGCACGCATCTGCTATCACCATTCCTGTTCGGCGTTGCGCGAGATGGGTATCGAGCGCGAACCGCGGCAGCTGTTGGGTCTGGTTGAAGGACTCGAATACGCCGAGCCGGCAGACAAACAGGTCTGCTGCGGCTTCGGCGGGCTGTTCTCGGTCAAATATCCGGAGATCTCCGAGCGCATGGCCGACGACAAGCTGGCGGACGTGCAATCGACGAGCGCCGGGATCCTTGCGAGCGCCGATCTCGGCTGCCTGCTCCATCTGGGCGGGCGCGCCGCCCGCCTCGGCCTGCCGCTCCGGATCCGGCACGTGGCGGAGATCCTGGCGGGCACGGAAGAGGGGCAGGCGTGATGCGCGACGTGTCATGGCCCGCGATTACCGTGTCATTCCCGCGTCCCGTTCCGCGTCCGAACCGCCGCCGGAGCATAAGCTCCCGCATGGCGTGCCGGGTTCCCGCTTACGCGGGAATGACAGTTTTTTTGGGTCGGAACTTGTGACCGCCACGCACGATCCGCGGCGGTTCGTGGAGGCCTCGCGCGAGGCGCTCGCCGATCCGCGGCTCAGGCCCGCGCTCGCGCGGCTGAAGACGCATTTCGCGCAGGGACGCGCAGAGGCCGCCCAACGCTTCGGTGACTTCGAAGCTCTGCGCGAACAGGGCCGCGCGATCCGCGACCGCGCACTTACCCATCTCGACGCGCTTCTTGAAATGTTCGAGCGCAATGTGCGCGCCTGCGGCGGCCACGTGCATTGGGCCCGCGATGGGGCGGAAGCGCGCGCGATCATGCTCGCGATTCTGCGTGCGCGCGGAGCCGCCTCGGTCATCAAGGGCAAATCGATGGCGAGCGAGGAGATCGCGCTCAATCCGTTCCTCGAAGCAAACGGCATCCGCGCGGTCGAAACCGATCTCGGCGAATATATCGTGCAGCTGCGCGACGAACCGCCGAGCCACATCATCGCGCCCGCGTTCCATCTGAACAAGGAGCAGGTGGCGGAGACCTTCAGGGCCTCGCATCCGGGCCTCGATCCCACGCGTCCGCTCTCCGAGCGCACGGCTCTCGTCGCCGAAGCCCGCCGCGTGCTGCGCCAACGGTTCGAGTCGGCGGACGCCGGAATCACCGGCGCGAATTTCCTCGCCGCGGCCGAAGGTGCGATCGTGCTCGTCACCAACGAAGGCAATGGCGATCTCACGCGTCTGTTGCCGCGCACGCATATCGTTCTTGCGGGCGTCGAGAAGGTCGTCGCCGATCTCGCCGACGCATCGGTGCTGCTTCGGCTGCTCACGCGTTCGGCGACGGGGCAGGACATTTCGAGCTACGTTACCATCATGCGCGGCCCGTGCGGCGCGAACGAAACGGACGGACCGGAGGAATTCCACGTCGTGCTGCTCGACAACGGGCGCACGCGACTGCTCGGAACCGAAGCCCAGGACGTGCTGCGCTGCATCCGCTGCGGCGCCTGTCTCAATCACTGTCCGATCTATGCCACAGTCGGCGGCCATGCCTACGGCACGACCTATTCCGGTCCGCTCGGCGCCGCGCTCAATCCCGCACTGCTGGGTGTCGCGATCGCGCATCATCATCCGAACGCCAGCACGTTCTGCGGCCGCTGCGCCGAAGTATGTCCCGTCAGGATTCCGCTGCCGAAAATCATGCGCCACTGGCGCGCCGAAGAATTTGCGCAGGGACTCGCGCCGAAATCGACAGTTCTGGGGCTTTCGCTGTGGGCGTTCGCGGCGAAGCGGCCGCGGCTTTATCGCGTTCTCGCCAGTGTCGCCGCACGGCTGCTCAAGTGGCGCGCGGGCCGGAGCGGACGCATCCGCGCACTGCCGCTCCTTCGCGGCTGGTTTCTGGTGCGCGATCTACCGGCGCCGGAAGGGCGCACGTTTCACGCGTCGTGGCGCGGGCACCGATGAACGCGCGCGACGAAATCCTCGCAGCGATCCGCCAGCGGCGCAGGCCCGGCGCGGCCGCCGAAATCCCGCCAGCCCGCCGCACGGGTTTGACGGGCGATGGTGATCTGCTCGCGCGTTTCGAAGCCCGCGCCAGGACCGCCGCGGCCGAGGTGAGAGTGCTTTCGAGTGCAGCAGAGATTCCCGCAGCCATCGCCGACGTGCTGCGCGCGCGCAACCTTGCGGCGCGCCTCCATGTGCCGCCCGATCCCGGGCTTGGCGAGCGCGCGCGCTCCGACGTTCTCACTTTGACCGGCGATCCGCCCGGGCCCGACGATGCCGCGCTCGCGCGTGCGTCCTTCGCCATCGCCGAGACGGGCACGCTCGTCTATGCGTCTGCGCCCGCGAGGCCCGCGTCGTGGCATTTCCGCGCCGGCCTGGAGATCGCGATCCTGCCCCGCGACAACATCTTGCCCGATCTCGAATCCGTGCTGGCACAACTAACAGAGGTCGGCCCCCTGCCCTCGACGCTCAATCTCGTAACCGGTCCTTCGCGCACCGGCGACATCGAACAGACACTCGAGCTCGGCGCCCACGGCCCGAAAGCCCTGGTGATTCTGGTCGTCCCGCGCGGAGAAGCGGAAGCGCAGAGAGCGCACGACATTGGCCACGAAGACACGAAGGACACCAGAAGCGCGGGAACCGTGCTTCGCGCGCAATAAATCCTTCGTGCGCTTTGTGACTTGGTGGTTATTCGGCGGCTCCGCGCCTGCGCGTGCGTTCAAACGAGTTCGCGCGCTTCGCCGGACAGCTTCCCGATCAGCCGGTTCAGCGCCGCGCGCTCGGCAGGCTCGAGCGCCGCGAGGAAGCGTTCTTCGAGCGCGAGCGCTTCGGGGACGATGGCCTCGTAGATGGCGCGGCCGCGGCCGGTGAGGACGAGACGCGTAATGCGGCCGTCGCGTGCGTCCGTCTGTTTCTTCACCCGGCGCGCCCGCACGAGGCCCGCGACCGCGCGGCTCACCTGCACCTTGTCCATCTCGGTGCGCAGCGCCACCTCGCGCGCCGAGAGTCCGGGCGACTGGCCGAGCGCCGCCATCACGCGCCATTCGGGCGGCGCCAGATCGAAGCGTTCGACGTAGTGGCGCGCGATCGCGTTCGACAAGCGGTTCGTCAGGATCGAAAGCCGGTAGGGCAGGAAGCGGTCCAGATCGAGGGCGCCCCCGTTACTCCGCATCGGGCTGGTTCTTCGGCAGCGCCGCCTCGAAGGCGGGATGCGCGAGCGCGTGCGCTTCGATGCGCAGGAGCGTCGGATAGGGCGAAAGATCGAGATCGAC
The DNA here is from genome assembly GCA_050728995.1 of Rhizomicrobium sp. Classification (GTDB taxonomy): domain Bacteria; phylum Pseudomonadota; class Alphaproteobacteria; order Micropepsales; family Micropepsaceae; genus Rhizomicrobium. Next base: position 43,278 of record JBOHKH010000021.1, read on the forward strand.
TCTGCGCGCATTGGCCATCTGCGGCACGAGAAACACATCCGCGAGCGTCGGGCTGTCGCCGTGGCACCAGCTGCCGGTGTACGGCGAATTCGCGAGCAGCGTTTCGAGCGCAGCAAAGCCGGGCGTCATCCAGTGCCGCTGCCAGTCGGCACGCGCGGCTTCGTCGAGCTTGAACTGGTCGCGCAGATACAGAAGCATCCGCAGATTGTTCAGCGGGTGAATCTCGCAGGCGACAATGCAGGCGAGCTGGCGTACGCGCGCGCGGGCCCGTGGCCCGGCCGGCAGAAGCGGCGGCTCGGGATGTATCTCGTCGAGATATTCGAGAATGGCGAGCGACTGGCCGATCGCCTGGTCGTCATGCACCAGCGTCGGCACGAGTTCCTGCGGATTGACGCGCTTGTAGTCCGCACCGTGCTGTTGGCCGCCGCCACGCAACAGATGCACGAATCTCTGTTCGGCCGCGATGCCTTTGAGGTTCAGCGCGATGCGCACCCGGCATGCCGCCGACGAGCGAAAGTAGCTGTAGAGAACGAACTCCGCCGCATTGTCGGCCGAGCCGGGCGGGTCAGGCGCGGGCGACGGCATGATCGATGGCTCCGAAGACGGAATGGCCGTGGGTGTCGTGCATCTCGATGCGCACCCGGTCGCCGAAGCGGAGGAACGATGTCTCGGGCTTGCCGCGATCGAGCTGCTCGCGCGTGCGCCGCTCGGCGATGCAGCAGGATCCGCGCGACGGATCGCGGTTCGATACGGTGCCCGACCCGATGATCGAGCCCGCGCCGAGAGCGCGCGTCTTTGCGGCGTGCGCGATCAGCTGGGCGAAGGAGAACGTCATGTCCTCGCCGGCGTTCGGCGCACCGAACAATTCGCCGTTCCAGTGCACGGCGAGCGGCAAATGCACTTTCGAATCGTGCCAGGCTTCGCCCAGTTCGTCCGGCGTCGCGGCGACGGGCGAGAACGCGCTCGCGGGCTTGGACTGGAAGAAACCGAATCCCTTCGCAAGCTCCGCCGGAACGAGCGCACGCAGGCTGACATCGTTGACGAGCATCAGGAGCTTGACGTGCTGCTCCGCCCCCGATGCGGCCACGCCCATCGGCACATCGTCGGTGATCGCCGCGATCTCCGCCTCGAAATCGATGCCCCACTCTTCGGTTGCCGCGAGGATGGGATCGGCCGGGCCGATGAAACCGTCCGAGCCGCCCTGATACATGAGAGGATCGGTCCAGAACGATGGCGGCATCTCCGCGCCCCGCGCGCGCCGCACCAGTTCGACATGGGTCACATAGGCCGAACCGTCCGCCCATTGATAGGCGCGCGGCAGCGGCGCCGCGCACTCGGAAGTCACAAACACCTTTGCGCCTTCCGCGGCGTTTTCGTTCAACAGGTCGTAAACGCGCATCAGGCGCGGCGCGGCATGATGCCAGTCGTCGAGCGCGTGCTGCAGCGTGTCGGCGATGTGCGGCACCGCGACATAGGTTTTGAGATCGCGGGCGACGACCGCCAGCATGCCGTCGCGCCCGTGGCGAAGCGAGGCGAGCTTCATGTCCGCTTCCAGCTGTCGGCGTAACCGCCGTCTTCGGTCGCTTCCGCGCCTTCGGCCATCTCGAGCGGATCGCGAGCGTCGATCATCACCGCGACCTCGTCGGTTTCGGCTTTCGCGCGTCTGGCGCCGGCGGCGAAGGCCTTGGGATGCGGCCCGTGGGTGAAGCCGTTCGGATGGAACGTCACCATGCCGGGATGGATGTTGTCGCGGCTGAAGAACTCGCCGCGGTGATAGAAGATCACTTCGTCGTAATCGTCGTTGGAATGGAAGAACGGCACCTTGAGCGCGCCGGGATCGCTCTCGATGGGCCGCGGCACGAACGTGCAGACGACGAAGCGGTCGGCGACGAAGGTCGAATGCACGGAGGGCGGGATGTGATAGCGGTGGCTCATCACCGGGCGGATGTCGCGCCAGTTGAGCTTCACCGGCGCGAGATTGCCTTTCCAGCCCACCGCATCGAGCGGATTGAACGGGTAGGTGATGGTCGAAATTTCGCCGCGGCGCTTGACTTCGACCTTCCACTCGCCGTCGCGTTGCGCGCGGAACGCATCATCGAGCTTCGGGGTCTCGAGTGCTGCGGGATCGAACACCGCATGCGGACCGAGTATGCCGCGCTCGGGCAGACGAAACGCGCCGTTGGTTGCTTCGATCAGGAGCAGCGTCGTCGGCGATTTCGGCTCGAGGCGCCACATCGTGCCGCGCGGCAAGAGGATGTAATCGCCGTCGCGGAAGGCGAGATGGCCGAAATCGCAATAAAGCTCGCCCTCGCCTTCATGCGCGAAGAGCAAGAGATCGCCGTCGGAGTTGCGCGCGAGGTTCGGCATGGCGCGATCGCTCGTCCAGATGCCGTAATCGACGCTCGCGTTCTTCAGCAGGCGTGTTGCGGCGAACGGCGAGGCGCTCGTCTTCGCCGCTTTCGCCGCATCGAAGGCGCGCGGGCGCAACGGACCTTCGAAGCCGCTCCAGCCGGTCGGCGCGTGGCGGTGATAGATGTGCGTCGCGGGGCCGAAGAACCCGTCGCGGCCGATCTCGCGCTCGAACGTGCCGGGCGGGAGATCGGCATGTGCCTGGTGCGAGGTCTCGCCTTCGAGGCGCGGAAATTCGATCCAGTTCTTCGCGCTCATTTGGAGAGCACTCCGCGCCGGATCTGGTCGGCTTCGATCGATTCGAACAGCGCCTGGAAATTGCCTTCGCCGAAACCTTCGTTGCCCTTCCTCTGGATGATCTCGAAGAAGATCGGGCCGATGGCGTTCTGGGTGAAGATCTGCAGGAGCAGCCCCTGGTCTTCGGTGGGGGCGCCGTCGAGCAGGATGCGCTCGCGGCGCAGGCGGTCCACATCCTCGCCGTGGCCCTTCACCCGGTTGTCGACGCGCTCGTAATAGGTGTCGGGCGTTTCCTGGAAGGCGACGCCGGTTTTCCGCAGCGAGGCCACCGAGCCGTAGATATCCTCCGTAGACAGAGCAATGTGCTGGATGCCCTCGCCCTTGTAGTGGTGGAGATATTCCTCGATCTGCGACTTGTCGTCGGAGGATTCGTTGATCGGGATGCGAATCGTCCCGCACGGGCTCGTCATGGCGCGCGATTTGAGACCCGTCAGCTTCCCCTCGATGTCGAAATAGCGGACTTCGCGGAAGTTGAAGAGCTTCTCGTAGAAGCCGGCCCAGCGATCGAGATTGCCGCGGAACACGTTGTGGGTGACGTGATCGATGGCGGTCAGGCGGGCGCCTTCGTGCTCGAAGCCTTTCGCAGGATCGGTCGGAACGAAATCGACATCGTAGATCGAGCGCTCGCCGTAACGGTCCACCAGATAGATGACGCTGCCGCCGATACCTTCGATCGCCGGGATGTTGAGTTCCATCGGCCCGACCTGGTTCGCAAACGGCGTCGCGCCCAACGCGAGGGCGCGGGCCCAGGCGCGGGCCGCGTCCTTGACGCGGAACGCCATCGCGCAGGCCGACGGTCCGTGCGCTTTCGCAAAGCGGCCGCCGTGGCTGTCGGGTTCCGCGTTGACGATGAAATTGACGCCGCCCTGGCGGTACAGCGTCACGTCTTTTGCGCGGTGGCGCGCCACGGCGCGAAATCCCATCCGTTCGAACAGCGCATGAAGCTCGCGCGCATCGGGGGCGGTGTATTCGACGAATTCGAACCCGTCGGTGCCCATCGGATTGTCCCACAGCGCCTGCATCGTTCTCTCTCCTGCGTGGCACCCAAGCCCGAATTAGTTTCAAATGAAACCATCTTCCCGTCAAGCGGACGTTGCGCGCGGCTCCGTCCTGTGCATCCAATCGCGCCGGGCGAAGTGGGTGTATCCGGGGAGCGGCGTGAGCATCGGCACCGCAATTCGAAGCATGCGCGCGGCGGTGCTGACGGCGCTTGTCGGAAGCCCCGATTCGCCGGCCAAGCCTGCCCACGGCTTCGGCCTCGCAGCCCGCATCGTCCTCACCGTCGCCACCTTCGCCGTGACCCTGGCGGTGTGCCTCTTCGCGCGCGGCAACGGCATTTTTGGAGCCGCCGCGCTGTTTTTTCCCGCCTGCCTGATCGTCACGCTGTTCGCCGGCTGGGAGTTCGGCGCCGTGGTCCTCGTCGCCGCCGCGGCGCTCGTCTGGAACGTGGCCCGCACCCTTCTTCCGGCCACCTCGCTGATCGTCTTCGGGCTCGCCGGCGTGCTGCAACTGGCGCTGGCCGGTTTCGTGCGTGCGCTTCTGCGCAGCGCCTGGCATGCGGAACGCGCGTTGCAGAGTTTGAGCGAGCGCCGCGCGCGCGAGGCCGAAGCGCGCGAGCTTGTGCTCGGCGAAGCGCGGCACCGGCTCAAGAACCTGATGGCGGTCATCGAGGCGCTCGCGAAATTTTCCGGCTCGAAAAAGGGCGAGAAACCCGAGGTCGACGAATATCTCCAACGCTTCCTCGGCCGCTTGCGCGCGCTCGGCACCGCGAGCGATCTCGTGCTCAGGCACGGCTTCGACGTGCTCGAGGCGAACGCGATCGTCGGTGCGGTGCTTGCGCCGTTCCACGCGGGCACCCCGCCCAGACTCCACTTCGAAGGCCCCGCGGTCGAACTCTCCGAGCAGTTCGCCAGCGCGCTTGCCCTTGCGGTCCACGAACTCGCGAGCAACGCGCTCAAGTACGGTGCGCTGTCCCACGCCGGCGGGCGCGTCGACTTCCGCTGGACGGCAACCCCCGAAGCCGGCGGCGAGCGCATCCGGTTCGTCTGGAGCGAACAGGGCGGCCCCGCGCCCCAGCCCGCGCCGAAGGACGGGTTCGGCCACCGCCTGATCCGCTCCGCGATTTCGAGTGAGCCCGAAGGTGACGTGCGGATCGACACTCCGCCCGAAGGCCTCGTCTGCCGTATCGCCTATCTGCGCCGTGGCCCTACACCTCTTTCCCCGCGATCCGGACGCTGAATATCGGCGCCGGAGCGGGCGCCGGATCCGCTGCAGAATTCCCTGAGAAGCTCCCTGAAGCAGGGAGATCGGGCGGCGCCACCGTCCCGCTTCTCAGCCCGGCCTTGCGCGCGGCTTCGACGCGTTCGGCCTCGGCGTCGCGGAGGAAGCGGGCATAGAGCATTTCCCACGGCGGCCCGGCGTCGGCGTCCGGCTGCGGCGTCTCGGCTTCCGCCGACCCGGGATCGAGATGCCGCGCGGAGTCCCACACGCCGTCCGCGGTCCAGTCCCACCGCGTGTCGTGCTCCGAAATTCCCTGCGACGCCGCATTTGCTCCCGGAATTCCCTGCGGGTCGGCATAAGTTCCTGTTTCGTTCTGCTGCGTCTCCGCCTGCGCCGCGAGCATGGAGAGCACGATCCGGATCGTGTCGCTCTGGCCGGCGGCGGCCCGGACCGCCAGTTGCCGCACCATTTCGCCGAGCGCCGTACGGGTCCTGGTGGTGCGAAGCGCTTCGGGATCCGCCCGAAGGGCAGCCGCGAGCCCGTCGTGGGCGTGCGCGCTCGACGTCTTGGGACGTTTCGGCTCCGGGTTTGCGGCCGGCGCCGTGCGCCCGTTAGGCGGCGTGGGTTTCATGGGTACGGTCTCCTCGGGAAGCGAGGAGTCACGATAGACCATATCGGTACGCGTTGCAACCGTTACGGAATCGCTTGCACCCCATGCTTCGACTTGCCTGCGCGAAGCCGAAGTTTCGGTTCGGCGAAGGCAGACAGACTCAGCATGAGGGATTTCTTTTATCCGCACCCTGCGCCGGTCGAAGGGTGAAGCCGTGTCCGGCGCTACCCGGCGCGCGGCTTCTCGAGCTTCTGGTACTCCGAAGCGAGCATGTTCCAGGTCTTGGCGGCGCGCAGCCACCTTTCTTTCAGCGCGCCATCGGCCAACGCGGCCGCGGCTTCGCGTGCCTTCTGCGCCTCGCGCAGGCACTGCTGCGTACGATCGGACATTGCCCCAACGCCCCCGTCGACCAACCCATGATAGGCCGAACATCTGCCGTTTGTCATTAACTGATGATACCGTGGCGGAATGACAAGGGGGACTCCATGACACGTCATCGAAGCGCGCTCGCGGCAGCACTCGGACTCGCCGCTGCTACCCTTGCCCTGCCGGCAGCCGCGGGCAGCTACAAGGTGCTCTATTCCTTCTGCGCCCAGGCACACTGCACCGACGGCAAGGGACCGAACGGCCTGATCGAAGACAAGAAGGGCAACCTTTACGGCACGGTCTATCAGGGCGGCGCGAAAGGGTTCGGCGGCATCTTCGAGCTGAAGCACGGCGCCGCGGGTCGTTACAGATACAAGCTGCTCTACAGTTTCTGCGCCGAGCAGAATTGCGTGGACGGCGGCTATCCGACCGGCGGACTCATCATCGACACGAAAGGCAATCTCTACGGCACGGCGCTGATCGGCGGCAGCCAGGGCAACGGCGAAGTGTTCGAGCTGAAACGCGCGAAGCAGAAGCACGCGCCCGCCGGCTGGAGCATCGCCGTGCTCTACGGCTTCTGCCCGCAGGCCAATAATTGCACCGATGGCGTGGGGCCGGATTCCGGTCTCGCCTATGCGGGCGCGCAATCGGGGGCGCCATACGACGGCACGTCGCCCCTTTTCGGCACCACCGACGGCGGCGGCGTCGTCAACGTCTGGCAAGGCGTCGCTTATGAAATCCAGCCGCTGAACGGCGGCTGGAACTTCAACGTGATCTACAGTTTCTGCGCGCAGGCGAATTGCGCCGACGGCGCCTATCCGTTTGCGACGCTCGTGGAAGATTCGTCGGGCAATCTCTACGGCACCGCGCTCGAGGGCGGGAATTCCAGCGGCAGCGGCACCGCGTTCGAACTGAGCCCGGCCAACGGCGGCTGGAGCGAGAGCGTGCTCTACACGTTCTGCGGTCTTGCGAACTGCACCGACGGCGCCTCTCCGCATGGCGGACTGGTGCTCGATAGCGCGGGCAATCTCGACGGCACCACGCTCGAGGGCGGCGCATCCTGCAGCATCGACCCCGCCGGCTGCGGCGCGACGTTCACGCTCGCCCCGAACGGCAACGCCTGGCAGGAGAGCGTCACCCATACCTTCTGCGCGCGAGGCGCTTGCGGGAACGGCGCCAATCCGCAAGGCGAGCCGGCCGCCACGAACCGCGACCTGTTCGCAATCGCCGAAGACGGCGGCGATACGCGCCACCTCACAGGCGGCGGCGGCACGCTCTATGAAATGTCCAAATCCGGTTTCAAACTGCTGCACCGGTTTTGCGCGCGTACGGACTGCACCGACGGCGCGAGCCCGCTCGATGGACCGCTGCGCGATTCCGCAGGCGATCTTCTCGGCACCGCCAGTGCCGGCGGCGAGCACGCCGGCGGCGTGGTGTACGGGTACGCGCCCTAGCTGCGCGCCATCTTCCCTGTCACTTGCAAATGGGGGAAGGAAGGGTGAGGGCAAGCGAGACTACAGTGATCACGGCAGCAATGTTCACCACGCGTGCAGTGAACGAGGGAACGTTGCTGTTGTCACCATATTCGAACCATATTCGAAAACCCATTCTTTGAGGACAATACTGCGGCACGGGCCTTGCCGCTTGGCTACGCAAGTCAAGGATGCACCAAGCAATGAGAAAGGTCACGGGAAGCTCGCATAGAATATATCTTTATTCGATGATCCTGTCGGCCATCATCTTTGCTATCAGCCATGCGATCCAACTGCTCGTTTATGGCTTAATTGTTCAGCGTTCATTTAAAATCGATCCGACCGGCTTTCTTGTTCTCGCGCCATATGCCGCTATCGAGGCTCTCGTGTTTTTTGTGGTCGGCTATGCGGTAGGCTATTTGCCCTCTCGTTGGGCCGTTCGCTTATTGGAAGCGCATAGAAGTGGGGCAAGCTGGTATGTGCTCTCTGGCATGGTTATGGGATTGGTCTTTTTGCCACTATGCGCCAGTATACCATTTTTTCTAATCCCGTTGTCGGACGAACCGGGTTACCTTCACCGCTGTTTCGAGTTTGCCATTCCGATGATGCTTGCGGGTGCGTTTGGAGGATTTTATTACTGGCGTTGCACACATGGAAAACCCGGTGCGATCACCTGAAGGAACAAATGGTGTGTGCAGCGCGACGCAGGCTGTGGCAGGCGTCGAGAGCTTCGCGGAGCTTCGGACGGTCGTCCGGTGGCGGCGGCAATGTTCACCACGCGTGCAGTGAACGAGGGAACGTTGCTGCTGTCACCATATTCGCTTGCAAATGGGGGAAGGAAGGGTGAGGGCAAGCGAGACTACAGTGATCACGGCGGCAATGTTCACCGCTCGTGCAGTGAACGAGGGAACGTTGCTGCTGTCACCATATTCGTGCAGATATTCGCTATCGACTTCGTAGCTCTCGAAATCGAGCGCGTGAGCAGAATGCCCGATTCTGTTCACTGATTCCAGGACGGAGCTGACGGCCGGCGTCAAGCCCGCCGGGGACGCGCTACTCGTGAAATAGGGCCTGCCTTCGACCGGGGCGGACATGAACATTGGCTCCGGATGCGGCAATGGTGTAAGGCTGCCCGACCAGCGCGCTCTTGCGGCGCGCGGTGGTCCGAGCGGGAACAAATGAAGCGTCTTCCCATCAATCGGATTGCAATTGGTCTCGCGATTCTGGCTGCTTTGGCGCCGGCCGCCAAGGCCGCGCCGGAAACCGTACTCTACAGCTTTTCGAATTCCGGAACGGGAAATCCTGAGGGAGATTTATACTTCAGGAACGGATCGCTCTATGGAACGGGGGCCGGCGACCACCAAACTGCCGACGGGCAGGTTTTCAAATTGATAAACAAAGGGGGTTCCTGGAAAGCAAAAACGCTTGTGACGTTCAACGGCGCCAACGGTTCCACGCCTGTTGCCGGGCTGATCCGCGGTTCGAATGGCGTTCTGTATGGCACGACCTGGGCCGGTGGTGCCTACAAGGGGGGGAGCGTGTTCGCTTTGACCAGGAGCGGGGGAAAATGGGTCGAACAGACGCTCTGGAATTTCGGCGGAGCTGGCGACGGCCTACAGCCGGAGTGCGATCTTGTCATGGACAAGTCGGGCAACCTCTATGGAACGACCTATATCGGAGGTGCCTATAACGCAGGCACCGTGTTCGAGTTGAGCAACGTCAACGGGGTATGGACTGAGACTGTGCTGCTTACGTTCAGCGGAAAGGCGAGTGGCTGGGATGCCTATGGCGGACTTCTCATGGCCGGACCGGAGACCTTTTTCGGGACCACACAATATGGCGGCGACCCCGGCGGCGACGGCACAGTGTTCAAGCTCTTCAAGTCCGGCGGGGTGTGGAAAGAGAAAGTGCTCTACGCCTTCACGGGCGGGGCCGACGGTGGCGAACCTTTGAGCACGCTGGTCAGGGACAAAAACGGCGCCCTGTATGGCACAACTGAATTCGGCGGCGCTCCCGACACAGGCGTGGCCTTCATGCTCTCGCCCTCCGGTGGCAGATGGACGGAGACCGTCCTGCACGTGTTCGATTGGGAGAATGAAGCTGGCTATAGCCCCATTGCGGGGCTGCGCTGGGGTCCATCCGGCAGTCTGTACGGCACGACCGCCAGAGGGGCGGGAACCGTATTCGAACTCACACAATCAGGCGGAGTGTGGGCGGAGACCATCCTCCACGCGTTCGGCGGCCAAGGCGACGGGAGCTACCCAGTGGACCGCATTACGCTCGACAAGACTGGCGCCCTTTACGGCACGACTGAAGGGGGCGGAAAGTACAATGACGGAACGGTGTGGAAGATTATGCCGTAGGCAACGCACGCGAGCGGCCATGCGGGGGCCGATAGGGTAACTGCTCGCCTTTCGGCCAAATGAGCTATGGCCGCCAGCCGCGCGCGCACCGGATTGAGCGCCACATAGCGGAGGCAGGCGATCAGATGAGCATCGTCCATGGCGACCGACGCGAAGCGGCCGTCGAACAGATGGCCGCGCCAGCGGCCACGCCCGTTGATGAAGTTCGCCCATCGCTTATGTGCGGCTCCGAGCGCGCGTGCCAGTCCGGTTGCGTCGTCCGGGCAGAGGATGAGATGGACATGATTGGGCATCAGGCAATACGCCCAGACCTCCACCTGCGCTTTGCGCATCTGCTCGGCGAGCACGTCGCAATAGATGTCCTGGTCGCCGTCTTCGAAGAAAATCGGTTCGCGTCGGTTGCCGCGTGCGGTCACATGATGCGGGCAACCGGGAACGACGATGCGGGGCAATCGGGCCATGGCTCTTTCATGGCACGCGGTTCCATGAAATGCTTTCCGCAGCTGTATCGGCAGCAAGCGCGATTCGGAGCACGATTTGCCGATTTGACCGTTTGCGACAAGTCGGGACTGATGCGGGAGCGCTTGCGTCGCGTGCCAATGAGGAACACTGCCGCTGTCACCGTATTCTATAGGGAACGGCGTCGTGACAAACACTGTTACTGTTGTTAAACCATGAGATCCGTGCCCCTCTTGCCGGGCAGTTCTGTCATCGGGGGCGTTTTTCTGCTCCTAGCCATATACTCTGTATGTTCCGCGGAGGCAGCGCCGCACGAAAGGAGTATTTCGCCAGACGATTCTGCTCTTAACGAAATCCATGTTCTTAGAGCGGTTTCCGGCCGGGTTGAATCGGGATTCCCATTGGATGCCGGAAGGCAGAGTCTTGGCAAGTGATTCGGCTTGCGGAGGGCGCCATGGGCAAAGCGTATTCATCGGATTTGCGCGGACGTG
>JBOHKH010000022.1:0-47705 GCA_050728995.1 Rhizomicrobium sp.
CGAACGAACCGTCGAGGCAACCTGGCGGCGCATCGGCGACCTGCTCACCCGGTTCTCACCAAGCGAGTGCGCAAACTACCTCGTCAATGCCGGATACGCTCCAATATGATTGGATCACGCTCTAGGCCTGGCGAGCGCCCTGTCGCCGAGCGACGGCGCGTTGCCGCGAACGCTTGCGACGCTGGCGATAACCAACAAGACCCTGTTGCCCGCCGATCTATTCCTGAATTCGCGGCTGCGCGTGGGGGTCGTTCCGGCGGGGGTAGATCAGAGTGCCGTCCGGCAGCCGTTGCGCCGCCGGCGTGAGCCGCGCGGGTTCGAATTTGTTCGAGCCCATGATGTGCATGACGGTTTCGCCTTCGGCGATCAGGTAGTCGGCGATGATCCGGCGGTGGCAGCGCCACCACACCGCCTCGGCGCACATGATTGCGCAGGTCCGATTGCGGCCGAGCGTGCGCAGTTCCTCGAGCCCCTGTCGGAACTCGGCGCCCGCCGCGTAATCGGCATAATGTCGGAAGCTCGCGTTTTCCCAGAAATCATTCGGTGAAGGGCTGCCGCGCCGGGAGCTCCTGAGCCCGCCCAGGGTGGCGATGTGCCGCCAGGCTATCCCAGCTTCGGCGAGGTTTTTCGGGAGTGTGTCCGCGTTGAACTGCGGGTTGGTCCGAGAGCGGGGGACGGTGCGGACATCGGCGAGAAGCCTCACTTCGGCGGAATTGAGTATGTCTACAAACTCCGCGAGCGGACGCGTGGAATGCCCGACCGTGTAGAAGGTCGACATCTACACCGCTGCGGGCTTCGAGGCAGGGCGGTAGAACATTCCGAGCTCGAGGCTTTTCGCGATGTTGTCGGCGCGGGCGATGAACGCTTCCGCGGCGGATGGCTCGCAGATGTCAGCAGCGGTTTCGCGAAACAACGCAAGCCAGCGCGCGAAATGATCGGGTGTAATCCCGTCCAGCCGTAGATGCGCGAGCATGGGATTGCCCTTGTAGCGGCCAGTCATCAGCATCACCGAGGACCAGAAGTCGCACATCCTGGCGAGATGCGGACCCCAGTCCGAACCGATAACCAGCTCGAATATCGGGCCGAGCCGCGGATCCGTGCGGATCTTCGCATAGAAAGCGTGAACGAGCTTTCGGATAAGCGCTTCGTCGATGCCGGTTTCATCGACGAGCGCCTGCACGATGCGGGCGCGCCGCTGTTGCATTCCGTTGCCGGTCTCGCTCATCACTTCCGCCGAAAGGTTCGCTGGAACATGTAGTCGCCGAATCGGCGATTTCCAACGCCGCTGCCTGCCCCGAGGAGGTTTTGGGCCTTAATATGGCGCGGGTGCAAACGCCGAAGCCGATGAAAACGGCCGCAGAGAAAAAGGAAACCACGGCGCTGGCATCCGGGGCTCCCGGAGGGGCCTTCGCTCTCGCCACGGCGTGCGTCGCAGTCGCGAGTTTCTTCCAGGCTCTCCACCTTGCAGCCCGTCTCGTCCAGACCTCCGACAGCGTGCAAGGCTTTGTCGCGGGTCACGCGGTTGCAAGTGGAAACCTGCTTCTGGCCGGCTGGCGCTTTCCGCTCGACGATTACTACTTTACCGACACGATTCCTTATGCAGCCCTCGAGTCGGTGCTGGGTGCGCGGCCATGGCTGCTGGCGCTTGAGCCGGCGCTCGTCTATGCGCTCTTCGTGGTGGCGGCGCTTTGCGTTTGCCTGCGTCGTTCGCAGACCTTGGCGGGAAAGCTGGAGTCGCTTGCTGTTCTCGCACTCCTTCTCGCCTCTCCGGTCTGGATCGGAATCTGGAATCCGCTCTTCCTCTCGGACATGCACGTCGCGACGGCTGTCGGCGCGCTTGTCGTGCTTGTGCAGGCGGCGCGCCTTCCGGGACTCGGAACGCGTGTAGCACGGATGTCGTGTGCGAGCGGCGTCGTCTTGCTGACGGCGGCCATTGTTTTCAGCGATCCCTTCGCGATCGTATTCGCCTTTGCTCCGGCGCTCGTGGTGCTGGGCGCGGATGCGATGTCGTCGCGCAAGATCATCGGATCTGTCGCGGCACTGAGCGTCGGTGCGGCGCTCGGGTGGTTGTTACTGCAATTCATCGCGGTCGCCGGTGGATTTGTGACCGAAAGCGATGTGGTCGGACGCTTCGTTACGGCGCCGTTGTTCGGACGGAACCTCGAAGCACTCCTTGGCGGCCTCTTGCGCATTCTTGGAATCGGATTCGATGGAAATCCGGTGACGGCGGGTGCTGTCGTCGCGCTTGTCCTGCGATGTGCGGCATTCGCGATCGTCATCGTGGCCGTCGCTCGCACTCTCTGCAGGATGAGCGGCCCACGTCGGGCGCCGCGGCTCGAGCGGCTACTGTGCGCGGGCATACTCGCCGTTCTCGCCGCCTGCGCGGCAAGCGAGCAATTCGGCAAAGGCGTCGTGGCGGAACATCTTTGGGAGGGCGGTCCGCCGATGCGCTACCTCGTGCCCGCATATCTGTTCGGCACGGTACTTGCCGCGCGCGCGTTTCCGGAGACACTCGCGGGGTGGCCTGTGCGCGCCGGTACAATGGCACGCGGGATGTTGGTGCTTTTCGCCACAGTCGAGGTCGTGGCGGGGAGCTGGCGCTCGGCCGTCGCCGCGCGGCTGCCATGGATCGACAACAACGCGCCGACGGCGGTCGCGCGCTGGCTCGAGCAGCGAGGGCTTTCGCAAGGCACGGGCGAATATTGGTCGGCGAATCTCGTCACGGCACTTTCCGCCAATCGCGTGCAGGTGCGCAGCGTCGTTCCGGATGAAAGCCGGCTCGTTCCCTACATCTGGGTAGAGGATTCGCGCTGGTACACGCACCCACCGCAATTCGTCCTCTGGCAGGAACCGAATAAGACCGGCGTCACGGAAGCCCGGGCGCGCGCAACCTATTCCGTCTGCGCCGTGAGGCTCGTTGCGAGTTATCGAATCGGCATCCTCGCGTTGCCCGGCCGCCGTTGCCAGAAGGGGCGCAGCCGTAAGAGGGCCGGCTGAGGATGGCGGGGACATTTCAACGGGAACGGGATACAAATCCCGCACACCCGACCGGACGATTTCGATGTGCGGCAAGTTTACGGCGATGATGAGCTGGAGCGAGTATTGCGCGCTCGCGGGCGTCGCACTCGGTGGCGGCTACGCCGGCACCGACGCCATGGACGCGGGCCGGACGCTCGGCACCTTCACACCGATGAGCGCGCTGCCGGTACTGCACCTTGGTCCGGTGGGCCAGCGCCGGGTCACTCCGATGCGCTGGGGCTGGCACAAGCGCAATGTCTCCGATCCGAACCGCGGCTTCGCCCATCTTCACGCGCGCTCGGAAGAGATCGATCGCACGCCCACCTGGAGCGACCCCTTTCATGAGACCCGCGGCGTGGTGTTCACTCGCTCGTTCAACATCGGCGAGGAGTTGCCGAGTGGGAGGGTGAAGCAGTGGGTCTGCGCGCGTTCCGACGGCGCGCCACTCGCGATTGCGATCCTCTATTCCATCCGTCAGCACGCGACCTTCGGGAAGCTGCGCAGCTGCGTGATGGTCACCACCGCCGCGTGTCCGCCGCTCTGCGGCCGTGACGGCCGCATGCCGGCGCTCCTGGCGGACCCCGAAGAAATCAGGATGTGGCTCGGCGAGACCGGGGCCGCGCCCGACGCGATCAAGTCGCTGCTGCGGCCTTATCAAGGGCTGCTCGTGATGCGCGAACAGGAAAAGCCCGCGCCGAGACAGCCGACAACTCGAAAAGGCACGCCCGAAAGCGCGGACGACGCGCTTCTCTAGCGGCGCCGAATCAGCCGTAAGTCGAATTCACATAAATCTCCGCGGCACGGACGAGGCCGGCCTTATCGTCCGCGTCGAACCGGCGCGTGCGCGGGCTGTCGACGTCGAGCACGCCTATAATGGCATCGTCCGCGATCAGCGGCACCACGATTTCCGACCGTGAATCCGTGTCGCAGGCGATGTGGCCGGGGAAAGCAGCAACGTCCTCCACGAGCAGCGTCTCACGGCGGAGCGCGGCCGCCCCGCAGACCCCTTCTCCGGCGCCAATGCGGACGCAGGCAGGTTTGCCCTGGAAAGGGCCGAGTACGAGCTCGCCACCTTCGCGCAGGAAATAGAATCCTGCCCAGTTGATATCGGGTAATGCGTGGAAAATGAGCGATGCGGCATTGGCGGCATTGGCGATCGGATCGCGTTCGCTCGCAAGCAGCGCCTCGAGCTGCTGCGCGAGTTCGCGGTAGAGTTCGGGCTTATTTTCGGCATCGATGGCGCGTGACTGGAACATTCTCGCTTCCGCATGGCTGCGGCGCCATTATGACGGAAAAGGAACGCGCCGGGAAAGACACTGATGACGCAGCAGAATGAAAGCCTGTTCGCGTCGCTCGTTGCAGGCATCGGCGACGCCAAGCATGTTTTCCTGTATCTGCCGAACGGGCAAACCCTGAGCTATGGAGATATGCTCGGGCGCACGGCGCGGTTCGCCACAGGTCTGCGGAACGCCGGCTTGCGACCTGGCGGCCGGCTGGCCGCGCAAGTCGAAAAGAGCGCGGATGCGCTTTTTCTCTATTTGGCCTGTTTGCGAGCCGGCGCCGTCTACCTGCCACTCAACCCGGCCTACACGACCGCCGAAACCGGATATTTTCTTAAGGACGCCGAACCGTCCTGCATCGTGGTAGCACCGCGGAAACAGTCGGCACTCGAGCCATTGCGCAACGGCGCGAAGCTTCTCACTCTGGCTGCGGACGGAACAGGCTCTCTCGCCGAATCGACATGCGGGCTGCCGGACGAATTCGACGATGTTCCTCGCCGTTCGGACGATCTTGCCGCCATCCTCTACACCTCCGGCACCACGGGCCGCTCCAAGGGTGCGATGCTGACCCAGCGGAACCTCGCTTCGAACGCGCTCGCACTCAGCAATCTGTGGCGCTTCACTTCAAGCGATGTGCTGTTGCACGCGCTTCCCATCTACCACACGCATGGGCTCTTTACCGCCACCAATACGGTTTTGACGACCGGTGCGGCGATGATCCTGCTCCCGAAATTCGATCTCGACGAGGTCTTCGCGCAGGTCCCGCGCGCAACCACGATGATGGGCGTGCCGACCTTCTATACGCGACTGCTGGCCGATGGCCGCCTCAAGCGAAATACCGTCGCGCATATGCGCCTGTTCGTATCCGGCTCGGCTCCGCTTTTGCCCGAAACGCATCGCGCATTTCTTGCGCGCACGGGTCATGCGATTCTTGAGCGCTATGGGATGACCGAAACGAACATGATCGCCTCCAATCCCTACCAGGGCGAGCGCAGGGCCGGCACGGTCGGATTTGCGCTCCCCGACGTCGAATTGCGCATTTCGGATCCGGACAGCGGCGACGCGCCGCCGGACGGCGGCGTCGGAATGATCGAACTGCGCGGCCCCAACGTGTTCAAGGGCTACTGGCGCGACGCCGATAAGACCAGGTCCGCGTTCCGTGACGACGGGTTTTTTGCGACAGGCGATTTGGGCTCTATTGATTCCGAGGGCTATCTTCACATTGCTGGCCGCGCCAAAGACCTCGTCATCAGCGGTGGTTTCAACGTGTATCCGGGAGAGGTCGAAGCAGAGATCGACGCGATTTCCGGCGTCGCGGAATCGGCGGTGATCGGCGCACCTCATCCCGATCTGGGCGAAGGCGTGGCGGCTGTCGTCGTGCTCGAATCCGGCATGCGGATCACAGAGGCCGACGTGCTGGCGGCCCTGCGCCTCCGGCTCGCCACGTATAAGTTGCCGAAGCGAATCCTGTTTGCTGACGAGCTTCCCCGCAACGTCATGGGAAAGGTCCGCAAGAGCGCATTGCGCGAGACATACTGCAAGATTTTTGACGAGCGTCGCTGAACGGTAGTTTTTCTCACACAAATCTGTCGCGAACCCACGGTACTTCTCGCTCGAATTCTCTCCGGACGCGGGTTGCCCCGGATAGAATGTATATCTATAAACACTATGGAGTTTATAGTGTTTTGTCCAGCCATCGCGGGCTGGAAGGGGAAGTCCATGAAATTCGAGAACGTCCTCATCGACCGTACGAAATACTGCACTTCCGCCGACCGGGGCGCCCACATACCCGGAACGCGGTGTGCGGAAGCTATCGCCGTAACAGCGCGAACAGAGCGCGGCGCAGCCCGGGGCTGAAACCCAGCGCGAATCCGGCGGCGAGCGCCAGTCCGATCGAGCGGCCGGGGTGGCGCTCGGCCACATCGGCCAGCTCTTTGCCGAACACTTCGCCCACGAAAGCGGCGAGCCGTGGCTGCAAAACCCGGCGAGTCCGGCGCTTCAGGGCGGACAGGACCAGCTTGCCGACGACGACGGCCGCCAGACAGAACAGGAGCGCTGCGCCGGCGGCGGCGAGAGCGGCCAGAACGGGCGGAAGTATTATAGCGAAAGCGAAATAGTCTGCGGCCGCCAAGAGGCCGAAGGCCGCCCCAAGCCCGATGGCGCAGGCGAGGACGACCGCGACGACGGCGACGCCTCGAATAAGAATCCCGGCGAACACGACAGGATTCTTAGGAGCGCCGTGCGGCGAACAGGAGCCCCAGAAAGATGCCGATCCCGAACGCCGTCGCAGCCGATGTCACCGGCCGCGATTCGATCCGGCTCGCCAGGTCGTCCGCGCTCCTTTTCACCTCGCTCCACGCTCGTTCGCCCGTCGCCCGGGCAGCCTGCGCCGCCTCGTTACCGGCGCTGCGGGCTGCCGATTCGATCAGCTGCCCCAGCTTTGCGAATTCGGCGCGCAGTTGCTTGAGTTCGCCGGACAGCGCCTGGACGTCCGATTCCGTTGCAGACATGATCCCTCTCCTCTGACGCCCGCGTTATAGCACGCGCAAACGCAATATCCTCAAACCCGCCTGTCAGACGCACACGCAGCCGTCATCGGTGGTTTTGGCATTCCCGCCCGCTTGTGCCAGCTTAGAACTCATTCCTTTCCCAACGGTTGCACGGCTTCGCGTCGATCGACGCGAGGCATCGCGACCCCGGGGGTCCGGCGCGTCCGGCTGCCCCGAAGAAGCGGCAGCACTCTGCCATTCCCGGCCTGCATAGCTTCCAGATTTTGCAAACATATGTTAACTCGGTTACCGGTTCAGCCCTCATTCGTTACTGCCCTTGCAGAGAGAGGATCACCGCATGGCTCCGTTTGCCCGGAACCTGGCCGCGGCGCTTTTGGCGCTTGGGGCCGCAGGGTGCGCGACCACCACGCCACCCTCCCAGTCCGCATTGGATCAGAACGATCCCTATGAGGCGCAAAACCGGAAGGTGTTCGAACTGAACCAGAAGCTCGACAAGTATGTCGCGCTGCCGGTTGCCACCTTTTACGTCGACACTGTGCCGGAACCGGCGCGCGAGGGTGTACACAATTTCCTCACCAATCTCGACGTGCCGGTGACGTTCGCCAACGACGTGCTGCAGGGCTCGGCCGATCGCGCCGCCGATTCGCTGGGACGGTTCGTCATCAATTCCACATTTGGTGTTGGCGGCCTGATCGATGTCGCACACAAACTCGGTATTCGCGAGCACGCCTCCGATTTCGGCGAGACGCTTGCGGTGTACGGCGTCGATTCCGGCCCGTACCTCGTCCTGCCTGTGCTCGGCCCGAGCGATCCGCGGGATGCCGCAGGTTACGTCGTCGATATTGCGCTCGATCCCTCGACGTGGATCAGCTGGCGCAGCAGCACCTATTTCAAGATCGGACGCAGCGTGCTCGCCATCATCGACGAGCGGGCGCGGAATATTGACGCACTGAACGAAATCGAGCGGACTTCGGTGGATCTCTATGCCACGGAGCGCAGTCTCTTTCGTCAGCACCGCGAAGCCGAGATCCACCACGGGACGCCCAACCTCGAAAACCTGCCAAATTTTTAGCTACCTCTCGCATTGGCGGCATTTTTTGGCCATCATCGGTCCGCGGCAGACCCGTCCGCCAACGGATACGCACTGACCGCAAGCTTCGGCTAGAGGCGAGGGATGCCGGCCCCGATCGTCGAACGCATTGTCGGCTTCTGCGCCCGATACGCCGGCGCCGTCGTGGCTGCATCGCTCCTCGCTGGAATCGCTGCGGGCATCTACAGCGCAGCCCATTTTGCGATGAACACCGATCCCAACTCGCTTATTTCAGCCCAGACCACCTGGCGCAAACGTGCCGCTGCCTATGATGCTGCGTTCCCGCAATTCACCAACACGATCGACATCGTGGTGGACGGCGCCACGCCGGAAGTCGCCGAGCGGGCGGCCGCTGCGCTTGCCGGCGCGATGTCGGCGCGCCGCGATCTTTTTCTCAGCGTGCGGCGGCCCGATGACGGCGCTTTCTTCGCGCATGACGGTTTGCTCCTGCTCCCGCTCGATCAGGTCCGCGCCACAACCGGGCAATTGATCGCCAGCCAACCGTTTCTCGGCGCGCTGGCGTCCGATCCCAGCTTGCGCGGTATCATGGACAGCCTCTCGACAGCCCTTGAAGGCGTGAAGCGCGGGCAGGCGAGCCTCGCGTCGCTCAACGGACCGATGACCGCTTTCGCGAAGACGCTCTCCGGCGTTGCGGCGGGCAAGCCCACGTTTCTCGCCTGGCGTTCTCTCTTGACCGGCGAAAAGCCTGGGCCGCTCGAAACCCGGCGTTTCATCGAGGCACAGCCCCGCCTCGATTACAAGGCGATCGAGCCAGGCTTGCGCGGAACCGACGCCATCCGTGTGTTGGTCAGGAAGCTTCACCTGGAACCGGCCGAAGGAGTGCGGGTCCGGCTCACCGGACCGGTACCCATGTCCGACGAGGAATTCAGCACGATCAAGGACCGCGCGGTTCTCATGCTGTCGCTCATGATGGCGGGCGTGTTCCTCATGCTGTGGCTCGCCGTGCGCTCGGCCCGCCTGATCTTCGCCATTCTGGTGACGATGTTCGTAGGGCTTGGACTGACCACGGCAATCGGTCTCCTCACGGTGGGTTCATTCAACATCATCTCCGTGGCTTTCGTGACGCTGTTCATCGGCCTCGGCGTCGATTTCGGAATCCAGTTCTGCGTCCGCTACCGGGCCGAGCGGCATCTCGAAAACGATCTCGACCGCGCGCTGAGGCATGCGGGGAGCGGCGTGGGAAATGCTTTGACGCTGGCCGCGGCCGCCGTGGCGGCAGGATTCTACTCGTTTCTTCCGACGAGCTATTCGGGTGTCGCAGAACTGGGCCTGATCGCGGGCACCGGCATGCTCGTCACCTTCGCCCTCAGCATCACTCTCCTGCCCGCGCTCGTACGCCTGCTGCGTCCGGGAGGCGAACCCGACGCGATTGGCTATTCGATGTTTGCTCCGGTCGACCGGTTCCTTACCGAACGCAGTCTCCTGGTTCTGATCATTGCCGCGATTCTCGCGGCGATCTGCATCGCCGCGCTGCCGCGACTGACGTTCGATTTCAATCCGCTCGATCTGCGCAATCCCAAGGGCGAGGCCGTGGCAACCGCGCTTGATCTGATGCGCAATCCCATGACCTCGCCGAATACCATTGATGTTCTTGCTCCTTCGCTTGAGAAGGCACGCCATCTCTCGGCTGCCATGGGCGCGCTGCCAGCTGTTTCTCACACGATGGACGTGGAAACGTTCATCCCTGAAGACCAGCAAGCCAAGATCGCTCTCGTGAAGGATGCGGATACGCTCCTCGATCCCACACTCAACCCGTTCGTCACCCAACCGCTGCCGACTGATGCTGACGTCGTGGCAAGTCTCGAAAATGCCGCCACGGCGCTGAACGACGCAGCCGCGGGAACGGCGACCGGCCAGAGCGCGAAAAAGGCGAAGCGGCTCGCAGCTGCACTGGAGCAGATCGCCCATGGCCCCTTGGCGTTGCGCCGGCGTGCGGAGGCGGCGCTGGTGCCGGGACTCGAAACGATGCTCGATCAGTTACGGGCGGCGCTGACGCCATTTCCGGTAACGCTCGCCACCCTGCCGAACGATCTCAAACGCGACTGGGTCACGCCGGACGGTCGCTACAGGATCCAGGTGTTTCCCAAAGGCAATGCCGACAAGAACTCGGTGCTCGAGGAATTCACCCGCGAGGTTCGCATCATCGCGCCCGAGTCGGTGGGAACGCCGATCTCGATCCAGGAATCCGGCCGCACGATCGTCCGCGCCTTCCTGCAGGCGGGGGTGCTGTCATTCCTGTCGATTGCGATTCTCCTCGCGATCGCACTCCGCCGCCCGGCCGACATCGCCATTGCGCTCGCCCCCCTCGTGCTCGCCGGTGTGCTGACACTCGGCACCTGCGTCTTCATCGGAATGCCGCTGAACTTCGCGAACATCATTGCGCTGCCACTGCTCTTCGGGATCGGCGTCGCCTTCGACATCTATTTCGTGATGGCCTGGCGATCGGGCATGCGCCGGCTCTTGCAGTCGCCGCTGACGCGCGCCGTCGTACTGAGCGCCGGCACGACCGCGTCCGCCTTCGGTACGCTGTGGCTGTCGAGTCATCCCGGACTTTCGAGCATGGGCGAGTTGCTCGCCATCTCGCTTGCCT
Source organism: Rhizomicrobium sp. (assembly GCA_050728995.1). GTDB lineage: Bacteria > Pseudomonadota > Alphaproteobacteria > Micropepsales > Micropepsaceae > Rhizomicrobium. Next base: position 10,510 of record JBOHKH010000022.1, read on the forward strand.
GGATACTCGCGACCGTGCTGTTCCTGTTGCCTGCGCTGCTTGCGCAGGCGTCCTACCGGGGCGGCCTGCCGGACATCGTGTGAGGGCCGGCGCGAGGGTTCAGGGCGTACTCTTCGCTGCTCCGCTCAACAGATTGTCGCTCAACCGGTTGATCTTGGCAACCAGCCCTGCCGCTCCGCCGCTTGTCAGAGTCTCTGCGAAATCGGAGCGGCGCATCGCAAGCTCGCTCACATAGCCGTTCAGGAAGACGTCGATGACTTTCCAGCTGCCCGAGGTGTCGCGCATGCGATAGATGAGCGGCACGGGCTTCTGGCCGAGCGGTACCAACGTCGTCTGCACGAGCTTGTCGGGGCCCCGCTGCTGCACGCTGGGGTCGACATTGAACTGCTCGCCGTCGAACCTCTGAAAGTTTGCTGCATAGTTGGCAACCGTCATGCGCCGGAATGCGGCGATGAGCGCGTCCTTGTCCTTGGCGCTCGTGCCTGCCCAAGCCGGCCCCACGATGAACTGGATCATGGCGGGAATATCAAAAGTCGCGTCCACGGCAGGCTCGAGCGCACGGAAACGACCCTGCATTCCGAGTTGCGGGCCGCGCTTCATTGTGTCGAGCAGCGTGTTGTAGAAACTTTGAACCTTCTGCGCTGCGGGATCCTGCGCCCTGGCGGGCGGGGCAAGTGCGACAACGCAGGCGAACGCAAATGCACAGGTTTTCCAGAAAGACATGGTGAACGATCTCCTCCAGAAGAGTCAGCGGGCGGCCCGCAAACCCTCATCCACCCGGCTAGAACGCATGGGCGGCGTTTCGGGCCGAAGTGAGGCAGCGGCCGGTTACGAGAGGAGAAGATGCTCGGAACAGACCCAGTTGGTGGTGTCGCCCACCGAGGCGCACCACACGGGCCGGAGCTGCGGCCAGCTCGGAATATAGCGGAAGGCGAGCGAGCCGTCGGCCGCGTGGTACCGGAGCGGCGGCGCTTCCGGGAGAGCGGGCAGGTATCGGGGAACCAGTTCACCCAGCGTCTTTGGGAAATTGCCGCGCTCCCTGCGCCAATCCTGCAGCGCCATCATGACCCGATTGGCATCCCGCCGCAGGGTGAGGCCCTCAGGGTCCTGCGCCACCGGATAGACGGAGCACGCAGCGAGCGTGGCGCCGCACACGGTCAGAGCCAATACCAAGCGCAGCGCCATCAGCTCAACGCCTTGACGAGAAGCGGCAGGCTCCGGTCCATCCGGTAATCCACGGCGCTGTGATTGTCGGGAAACTCCTCATACACATGGGCAACGCCCAGATGATCGAGAGCCCGGTGCAGGCGGCGCGCACCATAGACGAGATTGTACTGGTCGGTCTCGCCGCAATCGATGTAGAGCGCCTTGAGTTCCGCGAGGCCCGGCCCCCGCGTCTCGACCATGACCACGGGATCCCAGGCGCGCCACGCCTCCCACCGCTCCGAAACGAGTTCGCAGGTGTGCGGATCGACGGGGAGGCGTACGCCGTAAGGGGCATTCGGATCGGGATCGTAGGTCGCGCACATCGCGAGCGTCATGAGATCGTGCAGCGCGCTCTCCTGGATTTTCGGTGCGGCGCGCAGCTCCGATATCCATTTCTCGATCGAGCCGCCGGCTTTCGCCAGCGCTCGCAGCACGCGCGGGAATTCGGGAAGGTAACACAGCTCGAACGCCATATCGCCCGAATGGCAGGCCGCCGCACTCCAGAAATCGGGATACAGCAATGCGTGCGCGATGGCGCCATACCCGCCCGAACTCTTGCCGAATACGCCGCGGCGTCCTCGGCCGCCGCAGCCGAACTGCTCTTCTACAAAAGGGACAGCTTCCTCGAGCAGGAAATCGGCCCAGCGACCGGTGCCCGCACTGTTGACGTACTGATTGCCGCCGAGGCTCGTGAAACAATCGGGAAAGGCGACAATTGCGGGCGGCATCGCCTCCGCTGCAATCAGCCGGTCGAGCCGTTCGGGGACATTCTCGGTGAAGTTCTTCCAGTTGGTGTGTGCCGGGCCGCCTGCGGTGAAGCCCACGAGATCCACCAGGAGCGGAAGCCGGTGGCCCTTGTTTTCGGCCGGCAGATACACATCGATGATGCGCGTGACCGGATCGCCCAAAAGGTTGTTGTCGAGCACACGGCTTTTCAGCGTCAGTCGATGAACCTCGCCGACGGGCGCGTCGCGGTCTCGTCTCATAGCGCGCGCGTCGCGTGCGCGAGCCAGGCTTTCGTTTCGGCGTCGACGAGCGGCGAGAGTGTCTCGCGCACACGCGCGTGATAGGCGTTGAGCCAATCCCGCTCGCCCTTCGTGAGCAGCGAAACTTCGACCAGTTCGAGATCGATCGGCGCAAGCGTAATGGTCTCGAAACGCATCATCGCTCGCTCTCCGCCCGGTAGTTCCTCCGGCTCGGAGACGACGACCAGGTTCTCGATCCGGATTCCGTATTCGCCGGCTTTGTAATAGCCGGGCTCGTTCGAACAGATCATCCCGGGCTTCAGCACCTGCATGATCGGCTTCTTCGAGATGTTCTGCGGGCCCTCGTGCACGGACAGATAGGCGCCGACGCCGTGGCCGGTACCGTGATCGTAATCGAGCCCCGCATCCCAAAGCGGCTTGCGGGCGAATGCGTCGAGCGCGGCGCCCGTCGTGCCCTCCGGGAAACGCACCGTCGCGAGTGCGATGTGACCCTTGAGCACGCGCGTGAAGCGGTCGCGCATCTCGGCCGTGGGCGCGCCGACGATCATGGTTCGCGTCACGTCGGTTGTGCCGTCCGGATACTGCCCGCCCGAGTCGATCAGGAAGATTTCGTTGCGCGCGATCGTGCGGTTGCTCGAGCGGGTGACACGGTAATGGGGGATGGCCGCGTGGGGCGCTGCGCCCGAAATGGAATCGAAGCTGAGATCGACGAGCGACTCCGTCGCGCGGCGATAGCCCTCGAGCGCTTCCGCCGCTTCGATTTCCGTCAGATGTCCATTCGGCGCCTCGCGCGACACCCAGGCGAGAAAGCGCGTGAGCGCTGCGCCGTCGCGGATGTGCGCCTTGCGCATGCCTTCGATTTCGACCGCATTCTTGCAGGCTTTGGGCAGCTGGCATGGATCGGGTCCGCGCTGGATCGTTGCGCCGGCCCGGCTGAGCCGGTCGAACACCGCCACCGCGCATTGGGCCGGATCGGCGAGCACCGATTTGCCGGCGAGCGCATCGAGCGCGGCGGGAAATTCTTCCGGATCCTTCAGGCGCACTGCGTTGCCGAGGTGCCGGGCGAGCTCGGGCGAGCTCTTGCGCGCATCCATGAACAGGTCGGTCGATCCGTCGGCATTGAGGAGTGCGAACGAAAGCACGAACGGTGTGTGCGGGATGTCGCCGCCGCGGATATTGAGCAGCCAGCAGATCGAGTCGGGTAGCGTAATCGCGGCGGCGTCGACGTGGCGCCTTTTGAGCTGTTCAGCGATGCGCGTGCGCTTGGATTCGGCCGATTCGCCGGCGAGTTCCTGCGCGTGCGGCGTCGCTTTGACGAGTGGCGGACCGGGCTGATCGGCCCACACCGAGTCGACGGGATTGGAAGAGCATGGCACAAGTTCCGCGCCCGCCCGCGCGGCCGAATTCCGAAGCAGCTCGACGCCGCTTGCGGTATGCAGCCACGGATCGTAGCCGATCCGCGCGCCCTTCGGCGTATTGCCAGCGATCCAGGTTGCGGGACCTTCGCTCACGAGGTCGTGCGGCTCGAACAGATGCGTGTCGGTCTGCTCGCGAACCTGCAAAGTGTAGCGGCCGTCGACGAAGATCGCGGCCTTGTCGCGCAGCACGACCGCAGCGCCGGCCGAACCGGTAAAGGCCGTAAGCCACGCCAACCGCTCGGCGCGTTTGGGCACATACTCGCCCTGATGCTCGTCTGCGCGCGGTACCAGGAATCCGTCAAGGCCGCGCCGGTCGAGTTCGGCACGTAGGGCCGCCAGCCGCGGCGCGCAGGTGGCGGCGTCGGATTGATCTTCGAAGCTTTGGAAGGAAAGGGTTTTGTCCATGCGGGTGACGTTAGCCCGGCCGGGCCACCCTCTCAAGGAGCAGCGCCGACCAGTTTCCGTCGCGCCGAGCCTCGCGCAAGCGCAGTCCATGCGGGCGATAGAAGGACAGCACGAGATTTTCCTGCCAGCGAAGAAGGCCCGACAGCAGGAGCAGGCCGTGCGGAGAGAGCGCCCTGGCAATTGCCGGCGCCAGCCGCGTCAGCGGTCCGGCCAGAATGTTGGCGGCGATAAGTCGGAACGGCGCCGCGGCCGCGAGCACAGGATGCGCGAGACCGTCGGCGACCACTGCGCGCACGAGCGGTCCCGCATCGTTGCGTAGCGCGTTCACGCGCGTCACGGCAACCGCGACTGGATCGATGTCTGCGGCAGTGACTTCCGACTTCCAAAGATGCGCCATGGCGATTGCCAGGACGCCCGTCCCGCATCCGAGATCAAGCGCTTTGCGGAACCTTCGGCGCTTCGCGAGGTCGCAGAGGACGGCAAGACACAGGGCCGTGGATTCGTGGTGGCCGGTACCGAAGGCAAGCCCCGCTTCGATCTCCAGTGCAATGGTGCCATGCGGGATCAGAGCGCCCGCATGCGCGCCATGCACAAAGAATCGCCCTGCGCGCACCGGCGGCAGTCCTTCCTGGGAGAGCCCGATCCAGTCCTGATCCGGAATGAGCGAGACATGCACGTCGTGCCCGAGAAGCTGCGACAGCAGCGCGCCGTCGGGCATCCTCCCATAGAGCGCTTCCACGGTTGTGTTCGTGCCGAAGACTTCCTCTTCTACGAGCACGGCCTGCGGCCGGGGAGGAGTAACTTCAAACAGCGCGGCGGCGTTGCCGGCGCGCTCCTTGGCGAGAACAACACTCGCCTTCCACAGGGGCGCGGCTTGCATCAATCAGGCGGCCGGAATCTTCCCCCCATGTGGGGGAGGGATTCGCATGACGAAATCGTTGCGCTTGATCGCGGACGCGTTTGGCGGTTTTCTGCGCCCGCAATCGCAACCGGTGATCCGATGTCCTTCTCCATCTACGACGCCTCCATCCCGCCCATGGTCCGCATGCTTGAGAATCTGTCGAATATCCTCGACAAGGCCGTGAAACAGGCTGGCGAGCGGGGCATTCCGCTTTCGGACCTGCTCGAGGCCCGGCTCGCGCCCGACATGCACCCGTTTCCGCGACAAATCCAGATCGCGAGCGACGCCGCGAAAGGCTGTGCCGCGCGTCTCACCGGCCAGGAAGCACCAAGCTTTCCCGACACCGAAACGACGTTCCCGGAATTGAAGACCCGCATTGCGAAGACCGTCGATTACCTGAAAAGCGTTGCTCCCGAGAAATTCGAGGGCTCGGAGAAACGTGCGATCGAGATCAAAACGCCGAGAGGCGTCGAGTTCCGGTTCGACGGAAAGGATTTCGTCACGAACTTCGCGTTGCCCAATTTCTTTTTCCATGTAACGACCGCCTACGATCTGCTCCGCCACAAGGGACTCGAAATCGGCAAGCGGGACTATCTTGGCGTGTAAAGCGCCGCGAATGTCGGGCAGCAGATGTGCCGTCGTGGCGCGCCCGCCGGTGCATGGCCTCGATCTGGATGCGCAGACGCGCTGCGCCCATTACCGTTCGCCGTGGGACATCGTGGCCATCCGCGTGAAGTGCTGTGGCGAATATTACGCGTGCAAGGACTGCCACGAGGCGCTCGCGGGCCATCCGCTTAAGACCTGGCCGCCCACGGAATGGAACCGCAAGGCGGTTCTGTGCGGCGCCTGCGGACGCGAGTTGAGCGTCGACGAATATCTCGCCTGCGAGAGCAAGTGCCCCATATGCGCGGCGCCGTTCAATCCGGAATGCCGGCGCCACCATGGCTTCTATTTCGAAGCCGTGAGCTAGAGCGTGCATCGAAAGCTGCATCGGCACCCGGACTCGCGCTGCCCGGCGGTAAGCGGGATCGACGTGAAAGCGGTACGCCTTGGAAATGACACGCTGAACGTCCGCTACCTTGTCAGCGGCGAGATCGGCAACTTGCTGTTGCCTCCGTCGGCGATTGGCCGGCGCACGAACGATCTGTGGCGCCATACCTGTTTCGAAGCGTTTCTGTGCGCGCCGCCGGACGCGGGCTATTGCGAATTCAACTTTTCGCCCTCCACACAATGGGCGGCCTGGCGTTTCGAGACGTACCGGAGCGGACGGCGCGGCCTCGATGTCGCTGCGCCGCGGATCAATATCCGATCGAATGCCGCGCAGTTCGAATTGAGTGCCGCGTTGCCGATGAATGGCGTGTCGACCTTCCGCGCCGCGCTCTGGAATCTCGGCCTCTCGGCCGTCATCGAGGAGACGAACGAACATCTGTCGTACTGGGCCCTTGCACACCCGCCCGGGAGGGCGGATTTTCACTGCGCCGAAACCTTTGCACTTGAACTCGCCCCCGCCGCGAGGGTTGGAACATGAATTTCGGCATCGACCGGCTGCTTTTACAATCCGATTTGCGCGCGCCCCTGGAAGGCCGGCGCGTGGCGCTCCTCGCCCACCCGGCTTCCGTCACCCACCGCCTCACCCATTCGCTCGATGCGCTTGCCGACAGCGGAGTGAAGGTTACCGCTGCTTTCGGGCCCCAGCACGGATTGCGCGGCGACAAGCAGGACAACATGGTGGAATCGGGGGATTTCATCGATCCCCTGCACCGCATTCCCGTGTTCAGCCTTTATGGCGAGGTGCGCCGGCCCAGCGATGCGATGATGGAGACGTTCGATGTCTGTCTCGTCGATCTGCAGGATCTTGGCTGTCGCATCTACACCTTCGTCACCACGCTCCTTTACATGCTCGAAGCGGCTGCGGCGCACGGGAAATCGGTCTGGGTGCTGGACCGTCCCAATCCCGTCGGGCGCCCGGTCGAGGGACTGCGGCTCAGGGCCGGCTGGGAAAGTTTCGTTGGCGCAGCGCCTTTGCCGATGCGGCACGGACTGACGCTCGGAGAGCTTGGTCATTACTTCATCGCCTTGCGCAAACTCGACGTCGAATTCCGCGTGGTGATGATGGAGGGATGGCGCCCGGAGGCGCCGCCCGGCTACGGCTGGCCGCTCGGCGAACGCGTGTGGATCAATCCCAGTCCCAACGCACCAAATCTCTGGATGGTGCGCGCCTATGCGGGCACGGTGATGCTGGAAGGGACCACGCTCTCGGAAGGTCGTGGCACGACGCGTCCGCTCGAACTGTTCGGCGCGCCGGATATCGATGTGCACGCAATGCTCGACGAAATGCGCGCGCTGGCGCCGCACTGGCTCGGCGGCTGCACGCTGCGGGACTGCTGGTTCGAGCCCACCTTCCACAAACATAGCGGCCGGCTCTGCCACGGCGTGCAGATACATACCGAAGGTCCGGGCTATGCGCACGCCACGTTCCGGCCGTGGCGCCTGCAGGCGCTCGCCTTCAAGGCGATCCGCCGCCTCTCGCCCGGATATCCGTTGTGGCGCGACTTCGCCTATGAATACGAGCATGGGAAGCTCGCCATCGACGTGATCAATGGCGGTCCGGTGTTGCGGCAGTGGGTGGACGACGCCGCCGCGACGCCAGGCGACCTCGACGCGCTCGCCGCCGCGGACGAACAGGCGTGGACGGAAGAGCGCCGCGCATATCTGCTTTATTGAGATTTGCAGCCGGCGAGTCTCTCAGGCCGCAAATGCGCGCATGAACGTATCGACTGCGCGCGCAACATTCGCGCGGATCTCGTCGCGCGACGGGCAGGGCGTCACGTGCCACAGGCGCTGGCGGTGAAGGCCCGAGAGGCACAGATCGGAAAACTGCTCGGCGGCGCACTGCACATCGACGTCGCTTCGAAGCCGGCCGGCTTCTTTCGCGTGCTCCAGGAATTCCACCATGCGCTGCTGGTTCTGACGCACGCCCGAATTGTAGATGGCGCGGCCGATTTCGGGAAAGCGCGCGGCCTCCGCAGTGGCAAGCCGGAACGTCCCGATCGAATCGTCGTTGAGTAGCAGTTCGACGAAGTGCTCGCCGAAATTCGTCAGCGTCGCCCGGAGATCCCCGCCGCTCTGGATTTCCGCCTCGCTCAGGAGATGGCGGATCTGCTCGCACTTGCGAGCCACGACCGCGACGAACAGCTCTTCCTTGGACTTGAAGTAGTTGTAGAGGGTTGCCTTCGAGCCGCCGATCTTCGCGGCCAGGCTCGACATCGAGGTCTCCGCGTAGCCCTCCGCCAGGAACGCTGCGAGCGCGGTCCGGATGATGGCATCCCGTTTCTCGTCGCGGGCCGGTCTGGCCCGAACGTCCTCGGCTTCTGGCTGCATGGCGGACCCGTGCATTTTGCATGACCGTACGGTACGGTTTAACTTGACCCTCCCCATATAGCAACCTAAATCCTCGCTCCAAGAGGTGACCGTACGGTACAGTCACCTAGGTCGGAACGAGGATTTCCATGAAAGCCGCATCGCTCAGCCTCCTCACCCTCTACCTGCGCCTGTGGCCCCGGATCGCCCTCGCAGATTCCCCCTCCCTGATGGCGCTCGCCCTTCTCGCCGATGGCGTGTCGGCGCTTGCGTTGCATCGATCCCACAAGGAGAGCCTCTGATGGCAGATGTTGCGATCGGCGCTCCGGGCGCCTCGGCGTACCTCGGGAAACCTGCCACGCCGGTCGATGCGGCCGCGCGGCGCAAAAGGTTGCGAAAGCGCCTGTTTATCGGCTTTGCAGCCTTGCTCGCGGCGGTGGCGCTGGGAGGCGGCGTACGCTGGATGGAAATTTCTGGCCGCTACGTTTCGACCGACGATGCCTATGTCGATGCAGACAGCGCCCAGGTGACGCCTCAGATCAACGGCACGATTGTGCAGGTGCCGGTGACCGACACAACGCACGTGAAGCGCGGGCAGGTGCTGGTCCGGCTTGATCCCGCCGATTTGGAACTCGCACTCGCGCAGGCCAAAGCGAATTACGGGGAGGCGGTGCGGCACGTGCACCAGTATTTCGCCGACGCGGCGGAAGCCTCGGCGCAGGTCGATGCGCAAGTTTCCAACGTCACGCGGGCGAAACTCGACTACGACCGGCGGGTGGCGCTCGCGCAGCAGAACGCCATTTCCGCCGAGCAGCTCAGTACCGCACGCAACGCCTTCGAAACGGCAGAGGCCGGCGTCGCGGCGGCCAGGCAGGCGCTCGCCGCCCAGCAGGCGCTGATCCACGGCACGGACGTGGATCACAATCCCGAGGTCCTGGCCGCGAAAGCCGCGCTCGACACGGCGAAACTCAACCTCGCGCGCACGGTGATCCGCGCGCCGTTCGACGGCGTGATCGCGCAGAAGACGGCGCAGATCGGCGAGCGCGTGCAGGTGGGGCAGGCGCTGATGAGCGTCGTCCCCGTCAGCCATGCCTATGTGGACGCGAACTTCAAGGAAGGACAGCTCACAAAGGTGCGCGCGGGCCAGCCCGTAACGCTGACCTCGGATCTCTATGGCTCGCGGGTCGTATTTCACGGCCGCGTGCAGGGACTTTCCGGCGGTACCGGTTCTGCGTTCGCCGTCATCCCGGCGCAAAACGCCACCGGCAACTGGATCAAGGTCGTGCAGCGGCTGCCGGTGCGCGTGGCGCTCGAACCCAACGAACTCGCCGCGCATCCGCTGCGCGTCGGCCTGTCGATGAACGCGACGATCGACCTCGCGAAATGAGCACGCTATCGGCCGCGCCTGCGCCCGCAGGCGCGGGCCAATACTTTCACGGCGGCGCGCTCTTCGGCACCATCGTGCTGCTCGCGCTCGCCAATTTCATGGCGGTGCTCGATCTCACGATCGTCAACGTTGCGGTGCCGCACATCGCGGGCTCGCTCGCCGTCTCGCCCAACCAGGGCACCTGGGTCATCACCTCCTATGCGGTTGCGGAAGCGATCACCGTGCCGCTCACCGGCTGGCTGGCTCAGCGCTTCGGCGCCACGCGCGTCTTTGTCATTGCCGCGGCGTCCTTCGGCTTCTTCTCGATGCTGTGCGGCCTCGCGCCTTCGCTCTCGATTCTCGTCGTTTTCCGCGTCCTGCAGGGGTTTTCCGGCGGGCCGCTCATGCCGATGTCGCAGACGTTGCTCATGCGCGTAACCCCGCCGCGCCAGGTGCAACTCGGACTCGGCATTCAGACGATGACGACGATCGTCGCCCCCATCGCCGGCCCCGTGCTCGGCGGTCTCCTGACCGACAGCGTGGGCTGGCCGTGGGCCTTCTACATCAATGTGCCGATCTCGATTTTCGTCGCGTTGGCGGTGTGGCGCCTGCTTGCGTCGCGCGAAACGGCGACGGTTCGCCAGCCGGTCGATTATGTGGGGGTCGCGATCCTCGTCCTGTGGATCGGTGCGCTCCAGATCATGCTCGATAACGGCGAGGACAAGGACTGGTTTGCCTCTCCGTTCATCGTCGCGCTCGCGATCGTGGCTGCCGTCGGTTTCGTCGCCTTTCTCATCTGGGAATTGACCGACGAGCACCCGATTGTCGATCTCAGCGTATTTCGCAATCGCACCTTCAGCGTGATGGCGGGCGCGATGGCATTCGCCTTCGGCTCCTTCTTCGCCACCATCGTGCTCATTCCGCTGTGGCTGCAGACGAACATGGCCTACACCGCCACCTGGGCGGGCTACGTCATGGCCTTCCAGGGCGTGCTCGGCGTCGCGATGGCGCCCGTTGCAGCCCTGCTCGTTTCGCGGACCGATCCTCGCCTTCTCATGTCGTTTGGGCTTGCGCTGCTCGCCGGCATCACGCTGTGGCGGACGAGCTTCGCCGAGAACGTGACCTTCTGGCAGCTCGCGATGCCGCAACTGGCGACCGGACTCGGTATTCCGCTCTTCTTCGTGCCGCTGCTGGGTCTGTCGGTCGCCGCGGTTCCTCCGGCGCAGACAGCTTCCGCGGCCGGTCTCGTCAATTTCATCCGCACCATGTCGGGCGCGTTCGGCACCGCGCTGGTGACGACCGGCTGGGACCGTGCAACCACCAACGCGCGCGCCAATCTGGTGGGTGTACTCCATCAGCCGCACGCGGTGTTGAACACCTTGCAGGCGCAGGGCCTCTCGCCCGATCGGGCGCTGCAGACGCTGGGGAATCTCGTGCAGAGTCAGGCCGTAATGCTCGCCACCAACCGGATGTTCTTCGTCCTCGCGATCATCATCGCCGCCGTGGCCGCCGGCGTGTGGCTCTCGCCACGAGCAAAAGCGCCTGTTGCGGTCGGCGCCGGCGCGCATTGAGGCGGGTGGCATCCAGATGGAGCCCGGAACATCGTGTGCGATGGCGCGCGGCATATGCAATGCTGCACGAAGCAGTCACGGCGGGCGTTTCCCCCGAGGGTGCCGGCACACCAACGAAGGAGACTTCGCATTGTCTGAAAGTTGCAGTCATCTCGACACGATACGCGAGGTGAGCCCGAGCGCACTTGGCTGCGAAGAGTGCCTGAAAATCGGCTCTCCCTGGGTGCATCTTCGCCTCTGCCGCACCTGCGGGCATGTCGGATGTTGTGATTCCTCGCCACACAAGCATGCGACGAAGCACTACCACCGGACCAGGCATCCCATCATCGAGGGCTATGATCCGCCCGAGGGCTGGGGGTGGTGCTATGTGGACGAGGTGATGTTCGATCTCGCCGACCGCAGGACACCCCATAACGGTCCCATCCCCCGTTACGTGTGAACAAGGCGTTCTCACAACTGCCGAACGAGCGAATATATCGCACTGCCACAATGCTGGCGACAGAATTATGTTAGCTTCTTCGGCAGCCGATCCGGGGCGGCAGCGGGTACCAGCAAAAACGCGGCAAGGCCCGCCGCAGCGGAGGCCACGGCGCAAGCGATTGCCGCCTGATGAAACGTACTGAACAGATGCTGCCCGGTCGCGGCGAGCACACCTCCAAGAAGTGCGGTTGCAATCAGTCCACCCGTCCGCGCCACCGCACTGTTCAGTCCGGACGCCGATCCCGTGTGTCGAGCGTCAACCGAAGCGAGAATGGCGGTGGTCAGCGGCGCAACGGCACCGGCCATGCCAATCGACATCGTGACGATCGCCGGAAAAACTCCGTTCCAGTAATTCGTTGTCGCGTCCATGCGGAGAAGCAGCAGGAAGCCGATTGCCACGATCGTCGGCCCGACCGTCAACGGGATTCGCGATCCGACTCGCCCGGCGATGCCGCCCATCGCGCGCGACGTAGCGGCCAGGATGATTGGAAAGGGCAAGAGGGCCGCGCCGGCGGCAGTCCCCGAATAGCCCGCTCCCTGAATCAGCAAATAGGGCACCAGCACAAGCAGTGCGCCGAGCGCGCCATAGAGCAGCAGTGTCAGCAGCGTCAGCCCGATGAAATCTGCCGTTTCGAACAACGCAAGCGGCACCATCGCGTTGTCCTTTTCCGTTCGCTCGTTCCAAAGGAACGCGCCGGTCAGACCGACGCCGAAAATAATCGACACCACGGCCCAGAATGACCAACCGATATGCCCGGCACCCGTCGTCAGTCCCCAGGTGATCGCGGCCAACGAAATCGTCGCGAGGACGGCACCCCGCACGTCGAGCCGCGCGTTCTCCTGTCCGCGCCGCGTCTCCCGTACAAACAGGATGGCCAGCACGATCGCCGCGGCAGCGAGAGGAATGTTGATCAGGAAGATTTCGCGCCACCCGAACGTATCGATGAGCCAGCCGCCAAGAACGGGTCCGACCGCCGCTGTGGCCGCACTCGCCGCCGACCATGTTCCCACGGCGCGGCCGCGTGCTTCGCCGGTAAATGTGGCCCCAAGAATCGCGAGACTGTTGGGCAGCAGCAACGCCGCACCGGCTCCCTGCAGGGCGCGCGCTGCGAGGAGCCATTCGAGATTCGCTGCGGCCGCGCAGAGGGCTGAACCGGCGCCGAAAAGCAGGACGCCGAAGATCAGGACGCTGCGCCGGCCGAGCCGGTCTCCGAGTGCGCCGCCAGTCAACAGAAGTGCGCTCAGCGGCAGGAGATACGCATTGATAACCCACTGCAGATCTGGGGCATCCGCGCGAAGGCTATGGCGGATCGCGGGAAGACCGACATTGACAACCGAGCCATCGACGAAGGCCAGACTCGACGCCAGTATGCAGGTGATAAGGACCAGGCCAGGGCGGCCGCCAAAAGCGTGCGGCGTTGACTGCGCTTTGCAGACGTCACCCGGGTTTGCCAACGTCCATGTCATGCCACGTGATCTTATCGTGAGTTTCAGCGGCTGTACGTTAGCGGACGAATTCGAAACCGACGACGCCAACGATCAGACACTCGGACTACCGGTCAGGACCGGACAGGGGCTGCTGCGCACGGCGGGGGAAGGCCCGATCGGCCATCACGAGCGACCGCCGTATCGCCAACGCCGACAAATCCCTGCCTCTGCGGCCATCGCCTTTTGCCACGGGCGTCGGATCGGCGCACAGTGAAGCTTGGCGCCGAAGCGACCGCCGGCCCGGCCAGAAGGGGAAATTGACGTGGCTTTTCTTGACCGATATTCGCCCCAGCTCCTCAGCATCCTGCGCATCGTCGCCGGGCTGCTGTTGCTGGAACACGGTACGGCGAAACTCCTGGATTTTCCGCACGGCGCCACGTTTCCCCACCTCTCTGCTTTGCTCGTCGCGGCCGGGGTGATCGAGACTCTGGGCGGAGCGTTGATCGTGTTGGGCCTGTTCAGCCGTATTGCGGCCTTCATCACATCGGGAGAAACAGCCGTCGCGTACTGGATGGTTCACGTTCCAAACGGCGGGTTGTTTCCGGTGCTGAACGGTGGCGACGCAGCCGTCCTGTTCTGCTTCGTTTTTCTCTACATCGCCGCAGCGGGTCCCGGCCCGTGGGCGATAAACGGGAAATAGCGCTCACCGCCGCAGTCTCACGCGGGCCTCGCGTCCGGCGTGACCCTGGCTTTCAGGGTGGCAACAAGAACGAAGATGTTCGCTTGCTTTCGTCTACTGTTCCGTTTTTCACAGACGATCCGCTTTTTTGTGATCGCCCTCCTTGCTCGCCGCGCCGCGCGCGTCGCAGCGGGTGCGGGCGACCCGGTTTCTGCGTAATCTGCCGCGAATTCGGCCCGCATCGCTCCGGCAATCGGGACGGCAGACGCGCTCTGCATCTCGCGGGGCATGGTGGCCTGTTATTCCAACGGCGAGCCATGGTGTTGCATGCGCGCGCAATGGGCGACGAACGACCTCGCCGGGCAGGATGTCGCGGGAAGTTGGCGCCGCCTTGCGCATTTGTAAGAGTAAATTGGCGGAACGTTGCTGCGCCTTGTTACAATCGCCACAATTTCGCCACGCCGAACGGCTCGATTTCCGATGAGCGCCGATCCCTGATGAGCGCCGATCCCTGGCGATACCTCCTTGGTACGCATCCTTTTTCGCTTCTGGCATCACGCCGCCGCGCTGCGCCGCAGCCCTGTCGAAAACATCGGCACGTGGAAGGGTGTCGCGTTGGCGCTCGGCGCGTCTGGCGCCAGCCTTCTGCTTCATTGGGCAATCGAGCCGTTTTTCCAGCCGGATCGTGCTCTCATCCTCTTTATTCCCGCGATCATCACGGTCACATTGATCGCGGGGCCCCGCTTTGGCGTTTTGACGGCCGCGATCTCCGGCATTGTTATCTGGTACGCGACGCTGCTGGTAAATAACTACGTGTTTTCACACGCCGATATCGTTACCTTTTGTATTTACGTTGTCAGCTGCGCGATTGCCATCGTCCTCGTGCATTGGTTGCGGGAAAGTCAGGCGCAGGAACGGCTTCTGAGGAAAGAGTTCCAGCATCGCACAAAGAATTTGCTCGCGCTTGTTCAGGCTCTTGCCAACCAGACCTTTCGAGGCGAAGCACCCGTGGAGGAGGCACGCAATGCATTTCTGTCCCGGTTGATGGCCTTGGCCCGGGCCAACGAGGCAATGGGAGATTTCGGTCTGAATCGGGTTGACGTGGGTTTTCTCATTCGAACGGTGTTGAAGTCCTTTTCCGATCGCTTTGAATGTCACGGGCCGGACGCGTATCTGGACTCCCGAATGGCCAGAAACCTCTCACTGACCTTGCACGAACTGGCGACGAATTCCGCGAAGTATGGGGCGCTTTCGGTGCCTCTCGGAACCGTCCGCCTGGTTTGGAAAATCGGCAATCCCGGCCAACGGATAGACTTCATCTGGCAGGAATGCGGAGGCCCGCCGGTATCCCCGCCTGCACGAAAGGGCTTCGGATCGAAGCTGCTCGAAAGCATGTTTGAGAACGGCAAAATGGAATTCGTGAAAGACGGTCTTGTCTATCGCGCCGAAATTCCCATGGCTCCCGCGTGATTCTTCATCAGCAATCTCTGCCAAGAGCGGTCGTCTGGCGCTACCGCAACCCAGAATCGGCGGCAGCGTGGCGGTTGCCTGTCGAAAGAATGCAAGTTCACGCGCGCACGCTTCGCAACCGCTTGAGAAAATTGGTGGGCCCGGAGGGATTCGAACCCCCGACCAGACCGTTATGAGCGGTCAGCTCTGACCAGCTGAGCTACAGGCCCCGTGCGGGCTCTTAGCAGAATTTGCGTCTCTCCCGGAAGCGGGCAGGCGCGGGGCGCTTCGCGGCGCGTATCGCGGGCGTCGTCCGCACCGGCCCCTCCGGTGCGGACGAGCAAAACTCCCGTCACTCCTGCAGCGACAGGTCTCTTGCGTTCGAGCGGATAATCCGGATGGCGTCCGGATCGGGCGCGCAGTCGCGATCGCGCTTGCTGTGGTAGTTGTCGAGCGCGATCGGGCCGTAGGTACCAGGCCCTCCGCCATTGCCGAAGCTCGTCCCGTAAATCGTTCGCCGATTTTTTGTCGTACCCGAGCGAACCACTGTCGCCCTGGAGCTCCCGATCTGCATATGGTTTTCATTTTTTTGTTCCCCCGATTGCGTTGGCAGGAACACGGCAACTCTGGCAAAATCGACAAATCGGGAGCCGTGGAGATCGGGAATGACGCGGACCAAAGCCCTGCTTTTCGGTTGGACGTTCTTTGCGATGATCCCGGGGACCGCCGCGGCGGACCAGGCCCCTCTGCTGGCTATCTCGAGTCTCTCCGACCTCTCCGTTCCGGACAGACCCTATGACGAGAAGGTCAATGCCGAATCCGCCGTCGCCGCCGCGTTTGCGCGCGCCCGCACCAGCCACAAACGTGTGCTGATCGACCTCGGCGCCAACTGGTGTGCCGACTGCCGCATTCTTTCGGGGGTGATGCAGCTGCCGCAGATGCGCGCGTTTCTGAACGCGCACTACGAAATCGTGCTCGTCGATGTGGGCCGCTTCGACACGAATTTGCAAATTCCCGCGCGCTTCGGGATCGCGCAGCGCCTCGAAGGGGTGCCCGCGGTGCTGATCGCCGATCCCGACGGCACGCTCGTCAACAAAGATCATGTCGAAGGGATTGACGGGGCAGGCAGCATGACGCCGCAGGCGATTGCCGACTGGCTCGCCCAATGGGCGAACTGAAGTTCAGGCTTCCATCGTCGAAGACGGATTGCCGATCACGCTGAGGAATTCGCGGCGGGTGAGCGGGTTGGTGCGAAACTCGCCCAGCATCGTCGATGTCACCATGCTGACGCCGGGCTTGTGCACGCCGCGCGTCGTCATGCACTGATGCTCGGCCTGGATCACCACCGCAACTCCCTTCGGCTCGAGAACCTTCTGGATGCAGCGCGCGATCTGCGCGTTCATTTTTTCCTGCACCTGCAGGCGGCGTGCGAACGCCTCGACCACGCGGGCAAGCTTGGAAATTCCCACCACCCGGTTGGTCGGCAGGTAACCCACATGGGCGCGGCCGATGATGGGCGCCAGGTGATGTTCGCAATGCGATGCGAAGCGGATGTCGCGCAGCACCACCATGTCGTCGTAGCCGGCCACTTCCTCGAAGGTGCGCGCGAGATAGTCTTCGGGATCGACGGTATAACCCGAGAACCAGTCTTCGAAGGCGCGGGCGACGCGGGCGGGCGTTTCGCGCAGGCCTTCGCGCGCCGGATCGTCTCCGGCCCATTTCAGGAGCGTGCGGATGGCCTCCTCGGCGTCGGCGCGGCTCGGGCGCTCGTCGGGCGCCGACGCGCGCGCCGTCCGCAGATTTGTCCTGGAAGATCCCGACATGCAGCTATTCCGGTTGTGCGACAGGTCGCCGCGCGCGCATCAGTGGATTTGGCGGCGCTCGTAGGGACTTTCAAGAAGGAACATGGGGATGTCCGCCTCGAAGGATTCGCCCGAGGCGGCACGAAGCTGGTAGCGGCCCACCATGGCGCCCGAGGGCGTCGGCAGCGGACAGCCGCTCGCATATTCGAACGCCTGCCCCGGTTGGAGCACCGGTTGTTCGCCGACGACGCCCGGTCCGCGGACTTCCTGGACATGGCCCCGCGCGTCGGTGATGTGCCAGTAGCGCGACAGAAGCTGCACGGTTTCCGAGCCGAGATTCTCGATCATCACATTATACGCCCACACGTAGCGGCTTTCCGCCGGATCCGATTGGTCGTCGAGATAGGCGGGCTTGACGGCGACGCGAATGCTGCGCGTGGTCCGCTCGTACACGTAAGCGGGTTTCCTGCGCGGCGGCTGGGGCCGATTCGACTCGTGCTGCTCCATGCAACGGACTATCGCCCGATCGGGCCTTGCGGCGCAAGCGTTTCGCGGCCCGCCGGCGCTGGCCGGTTCAGATTTCCGGTATGACGGTAACCTCCGTCTTAACCGAATTTGCTATGAAGCAGTCGGCGTGGGCCTGGTGGTGCAATGCGCCGAGCAGGGTTTCGTCCATCTGCGTGCCCGGTGCGAACCGAACACGCGGACGCAGCGTCACGCTCCCAAGCCACAGTTTGCCGTCCGCTCCCTTCTCGAGCACGCCGCTCGCCTCGTCCGCGTAGGAATCGGGCACGATGCGCCGGCGCGCGCAAATCGCGAGGAACGTCAGCATGTGGCAGCCCGAAAGCGCGGCGACGAACGCCTCCTCGGGATCGACGCGCTCCGCATCCCCGCGGAATTCCGGCGCCGACGAGAAGGGCAACACGATCGCGCCGCCCTTGAACAGAACCTCGTGGGCGCGATTGTAGGTTTCGTAGCGGAAATCCGCGCTGGTGCGCACCCAGCGGAGGCTCGCGCGGTGTTCGGACATTTTCGTCGTCTCCTTCAGACGGATTCGAGCGCCCGGGGTGCCGCGACTTGCCCGCGTGCGTCAAGCAGGATTAAGCTCGCGCATCCCCGGAGATGGCTTTGAACGCAATCAGTCATCACGCAGCGCTCGTCTACGTCATGGTCGTCGTCTCGGCCTCGGACGGCAACATGAGCGAAAGCGAACTGCGCACGATCGGCGATATCGTCCGTACACTGCCGGTCTTCCGCGATTTCGAGCACCACCGGCTGCTCACGGCGTCGCAGGAATGCGCCGCCATTCTCGAAGACCCTGATGGACTGGATGCCGTTCTGGGGCTGATCCGCGATGCGCTGCCCGAATCGCTGCGCGAGACCGCCTACTGGCTTGCCCTCGAAGTCGCGCTCGCCGATCCCCACGTTCGGCTCGAGGAAGTGCGCATCGTCGAGCTTTTGCGCCGCACGCTCGGGATCGAACATCTCGTCGCCGCAGCCCTCGACCGGGCCGCCGAGGCCCGCTTTCGATCGGGGTGAGACGGTGCTGCGGCTTCTTGTCCTTCGCCACGCCAAGGCGGCACCTCATGACGAGAAGCATGACAGGGAGCGCCCGCTCGTCGCGCGCGGACGCGACGATGCGGCCCGCGCGGGGCGCGCCATGCGGGCGAAGGCGTATATCCCGCAGCGCGTGCTTTGCTCGCCCGCGGCGCGGACGATGCAGACTTGGGAGGCGGTCGCCGGCGAGATGAAAACCAGCCCGGAGCTGGAGGTCAGCGAGGCGCTCTACGATGCGCCCGAAGGAGCGATCCTGGCCTGTGTGCGGGACGTGAAGAAAACCGCGGTTGTCGTTCTCTATGTCGGGCACAATCCCGGGCTCGAGCGCTTCGCCCGCCGCATGGTGCGTGCGCCCGCCGATGCGGATGAGCGGCGGCGCTGCGAAAGGCTGGCGCTCGAATTTCCGACCGCGGCACTTGCGGTGATCGATTTCGACGTTGCGTCGTGGGCCGGGATCGCACCGGCAAAGGGCGTCTTGTCCGAGTTTCTCACTCCGGCCGAATTGAGAGAACGCTAGCACATGATCCGGGTGCTGGTGGTGGACGATGAGCCGCAAGCGCGCAGGCGCATCATGGATTTGCTGCACGACGTGAGCGATGTAGCGGTGGTGGGCGAGGGCGAGGACGGTCAGGAGGCGCTTGCCCGCATACGGGAATTGCGGCCCGATCTGGTATTTCTCGATATCCGCATGCCCGGCCTGTCCGGACTCGAACTCAGCCGCCTGATTGCCGCCGACCAACCGCCCTACATCGTCTTCACCACGGCTTACGGCGAACACGCTCTGGAGGCATTCGCCGTCGACGCGATCGATTACCTCCTGAAGCCTTTTGATGAGGGCCGTTTGCGGGACGCAATCGTCAAGGCGCGCAAGCGCATTGCTTCCGGCACGCCGACAAAAGCGGATATGGAGCAGTTGGCGCAAGGTCTCGCCGAGTTGGGCTCCCGACTGAGCGACGCGAATAGCGCCGCGCCAGAACGCCTCACGGTCAAGGACGGCGCGCTGATCAAGTTTCTCAGTCTCCGCGAGATCGCGTTCATCCATGCCGACGGGGATTATCTGCAGATCCACATGTCGAACGGCCAACACACCATGATCCGCGAGCCCCTCCGTGACATGGAACAGAGGCTCGGCGGGCGCCGCTTTTTTCGGGTTAGCCGGTCGGTCCTGCTGAACCTCGATTTCGTGAAGGAGCTGAAACCGCATCAGAGCGGCGACTACGAATTCGTGCTGCAGAACGGCAAACGTTTCGTCTCCGGACCCACGCACAGGGCTGCGGTTCGTCAACTCCTCACGGACATCAGAAAAGACTCCTGATCGGCGTAGTTCGGGCGGAACGTGTGGGCGAGCCACGAACCGGATTCGCCGCGCAAACAATGTCGTTCGCCGCAAAGCCGGCGTGATCCGCCGCATTCTCCGAAAGCAAGCCGGTTTCGCTGGTTTAATCGCCCGTGCTCGCGATCCCTCCGGGCGCGGAGCTGCAAGGCATCACGGGACGGTCCCGTGAGTTGCACCAGGGGAGTCTTCACGATGGTACGGAAACTACTCTTGTCGTCGGCCGTGTTGCTGGTCGCCACGTCGAGCGCCTTGGCGGGAATCCAGCTGAGGGCGGTTGCGATCCGCGCAGCGCATGCCGGCGTTTTCTCGCACCGGCCGGTCGCTCCGAATCTCTATCGGATGAATGCGGAGTTCGTCTATCTGCCGCCACAAGACGGCCAGGGAAACGACGAATGGCCGTGCTTTGGCGGCCAGAACCAGGCCGACTGCTCCAACGTCGCGTTGGGCGGCGTGGTGCTCGGCACGCCTCAATATGTATGGCCGCTCGCCAACTGCGATGCCAACATGAACGGGGCGCCGAACTGCGGCCAGATCAACTGGTTCTACGAGGACGATACAAACGACACGACGGATCATCTCTTTCTCACCGTCAAGGTCAAACAGCACTCGAAATACGTTCTTGATGTCGGTCCGATCGATTACGGCGTGAATCCGTTCGCCGGAATGCAGGTAGTGATCTACGACGATACCGCCTTCGGTACTTTGGGCCAGAGCGGTCCGGGCAACGGCTTCTGCGCCGGGACCACCGAGACGTGCGTCAATCCCCACTCGGGTCCGGCGGTCGCGGAAATAACGACGACGGTCGGCACCTACACCACCACGCAGAAGTTCCGGATTTACTTCCAATAGCCGTGTTCGGCCGCCTGCGGGCGGATTCGTCAATCTTATCTCCCGGATTCGCAAATCGGGTCCGGGAGATTCTTGCGGGGTGCCGGTGCTCTCGCTTGGTAACAGGGGCCGAACGGTGTATGACAGAATCTCAGAAGTGACTTTCTGTTCGGTCGGGATCGACCGGAGCGGAGAAGACGCGATGAACGAATCGCAGCCGGACGTCGAGCCGTCACGGTCCGATTCTGGCGCGCCCGGTCGAACCTTGTTCGCGCTTCTTCAAAAATCCGATACTCCTTCGCGCCAGCGCGCGTTGCTTGTCCTGCTCGTCACTGTCCCCGTCTGGACCTACGTCACCACCTGGGACGCTTTGATGATGCAGTTTCTGGATGTCGCCTACGGCCAAAGCATCGCCGCCGGCGATCTCGCCCAGATGATGCTCAACAACCTGCTGATTTTTCCACTCCTGCTCGGCGCCTACTATCTCGCCACGGGGATCGCTTTCCGGCCGAAAGCAATCCCGGCCTTTCTTGGTAAGCAGATTGTCATCGGCATCGCATTTTCGGCTCTTACGCGACCCGCGAAGATCGTCGCGTGCGATCTGACCAGCCCCAGCTTCGCTGCGGCGCATCGTGGTCCCGGGGCGCTTTTCAACTTCCTGTTCCACTACTGGCCGGACTGGCTTGCCGTCACCATCCAGTATTCGATCGTGTATCTTTTCGGCCTGGTCGTTCTTTTGGGCATCACCGCCTTTCTGCGTTACAAATCCGAGCAGCTGCGGGCCGAGCAAATGCAATCGAGGTGGTTGGCCACCCGGCTCGGCATGCTGCGCGGCCAGCTCGATCCCCACTTTTTCTTCAATGCGCTCAATGTCATAGTAAGCTTCGTGCGCTCCGATCCGCGCCGCGCCGAGAAACTGTTGACCGAACTCAGCACGCTGATGCGTTCCAGCCTCACGGACTTCGACAGGAAGTTCGCGACTGTCCGCAGCGAGATGGCATTCGTCGAACGCTATCTCGTCATCATGAAGGCGCGCTATGAACGGCGGCTGGATGTAACCACCACATTGGACCCGCAAACGCTGGATTGCCGGATCCCCACTTTTCTGCTTGTGCCGCTGGTGGAAAACGCCATCAAGCACGGCGTGGACCGGCAGCCCGGCAGGAATATCGTGGAAATCAGCAGTCGGCGTGCCAACGGGGCGATCACCTTCGTAGTGAAAAATTCACCATCCGGAAACGAAGCAGGATACGAAGCGGAGGGAAGCGGCACCGGCACCGGCACCGGCCTCAGCAATACCCGGGAGCGGCTCTCCGCCATCTATGGGCACCGCTACACTCTCGAATCCGGGCCCACCCGGAGTGGTCAGTGGTGCCAGCGCGTGTCCCTGCCTGCAGAAACGGACGCAATGGCGCTCGCGTGATTGGCGCGTGTTCGCCGCACGCCCGCGCGCGAACGCTCAGCGCGCCGCGGTCCGCTCGGCGAGGACGAGTTTGCGCCAGCCGAAGGCGGCCTCCGGAACCGGATCGCCCATCATCCGCTGGACGCGTTCGGCGACGAGCTTCCCTCCCATGGCTTCATAGAAGAATCGTGCCGGATTGCGGGCGTGCGCCCAGATCACGCAGGACGAAAAGCCGCGTGCGGACAGAGCTGCAAATCCGTCGCGCAGGAGCGCGCGGCCGGCGCCGCGGCCGAAAAACGAGGGATCGATATAGAGCGTGTAAACTTCACCGTCATAGCCGAGTGCGCCGTCGCGCGCAGGTCCCACGCTCGCCATGCCCAGAATGCCATAGCGCGCGCACTCCGCCACGATCACCTGCTCGCGCCCGCGCGCGCCGATTGCCGCGCGCCAGCGCGCCGCCTGTCCGGTCGGAGTCATTGCGCAAAGCAGCTGCTTGGGCAGGATCGCCGCATAGGTGTCGTGCCAGGAGTCGACATAAATACGCGCAACCGCCTTTGCGTCTTCCGGGCGCGCAATACGAACCTTGACGGCCAATTCGTCCATGCGCCGATGTTGCACGCAGAACCGCGGTGCGGGCAAGCGGGCGCGCGGGGCTCCGGCCCTCATGCGCGCGTGTTGCGCCGCAGCGCGCGCATTGCGGAATCGTTGCGCGGCGGACACGCGCGCATGAGGGCCGGAGCCCCACGTTATTCCCCACATTGCCGGCATTGGCGATTGGCATCGGAAGAAAAGCAGATACAATGGCTTATCGATCGCAGCCGATTCGCCCGCGGGAGACCACCCAGATCGGAGCTGTCGAAAAGATGTCGGAAAAACGGTGTTTGTAAGGACGGCATCGCGCACGCATTCGTGCGCGCATGGGGTGGTGCGCCGGAAAGGCCAAAAGGGGAACGATCGCCGAGGCTTAGGGATTACTTCACGGGGTAGTGAGAGAATGCCCGGAAGGCGGAACAATCACATGTCTTGTCATGTCCGCGGAGGGCCACGACATTATTCGTGGAGGGCGTGCGCGACATACAGGGAGCGAAGGTGATGAGCACGCTGGACGTCTTCGACATTTTCACCCGCGATTACGCGCGCGAGCGCGTGGAGACGATGAGTCTCAGGGATTGGCTGCTCGCCGCCCGCGATGACCGCATGCTGTATGCGAGTCCCTCCGAGCGGATGGTTGCGGCGATCGGCGAACCCGAGTTCGTGGACACTTCCCAGGATTCCCGCCTCGGCCGAATCTTCTTCAACCGCACCATCAAGGTTTACGGCGCGTTCGTCGGCTTTTTCGGCATGGAAGATACGATCGAAAGGATCGTGGGCTACTTCAAGCATGCCGCGCAGGGTCTCGAGGAAAAGCGTCAGATCCTCTATCTGCTCGGCCCGGTGGGTGGCGGCAAATCGTCTCTCGCCGAGTGTCTCAAGGATCTGATGGAGAAGTATCCCATCTATGTCCTGAAGGCAGGCGACCAGATCAGTCCGGTGTTCGAATCGCCGCTCGGCCTGTTCCGTTCCGAGGAGCTCGGTTCGCTCCTGACCGAGCGTTACGGCGTCGAGCGCCATCGCCTCACCGGCGTGATCAGCCCCTGGGCGGTCAAGCGGCTCGATGAATTCGGCGGCGACATTTCGAAATTCGAGGTGGCGCGAATCTTTCCGTCGAAGCTCCGCCAGTACGCGATCGCCAAGACCGAACCCGGCGACGAGAACAACCAGGATATTTCTTCGCTTGTCGGCAAGGTGGACATCCGCAAGCTCGAGCATTTCAGCCAGAACGATCCCGACGCCTATTCCTTCTCGGGCGGGCTGTGCCGCTCCAATCAGGGCCTGCTCGAATTCGTCGAAATGTTCAAGGCGCCGATCAAGGTCCTGCATCCGCTGCTTACTGCGACCCAGGAAGGCAATTACATCGGCACGGAAACGCTCGGGCCGATACCTTTCAACGGCGTCATTCTCGCCCACTCCAACGAGGCGGAGTGGCAGGTCTTCAAGGCCAACCGCAACAACGAGGCGTTCCTCGACCGCATCAGCGTGGTCACCGTGCCTTATGTGCTGCGGGTGACGGAAGAGACCGAGATTTATCGCAAGCTTTTGCGGACGAGCGAACTCCAGGCCGCCCCGTGCTCGCCGGAGACGCTCGAGATACTCGCCAAGTTCTGCGTCATGACCCGCCTCAAGGAACACGAGAACTCCAATCTCGTCTCGAAGATGCGCGTCTATGACGGAGAGAAGCTCAAGGACACCGATCCCAAGGCGCGCACGCTCCAGGAATACCGCGACACCGCCGGCGTCGACGAAGGCATGACCGGCATCTCCACGCGCTTCGCGTACAAGGCGCTGTCGGAGACCTTCAACTACGATGTCTCCGAGATCGCCGCCGATCCGGTGCATCTCATCTATGTGCTCGAGCAGGCAATCCGGCGCGAGCAATTCTCCGACGACATCGAGAAGAAATATCTCGAGTTCATCAAGGCCGAGCTTGCGCCGCGCTATGCGGAGTTCATCGGCAAGGAAATCCAGAAGGCCTATCTCGAATCCTACGGTGAGTACGGGCAGAACGTGTTCGACCGCTACATCGCCTATGCCGATGCGTGGATCGAGGATCAGGACTACAAGGACGCCGATACCGGTCAACTGCTCGACCGCGCCGCGCTCGACGGCGAGCTCTCCAAGATCGAAAAGCCCGCGGGGATCGCCAACCCGAAGGATTTCCGCAACGAGGTGGTGAAGTTTGCGCTGCGCCACCGCGCCGCCAATGACGGCCGCAACCCGGCCTGGACGGCCTACGAAAAGATCCGCAACGTCATCGAGAAACGGATGTTCAGCCAGGTCGAGGATCTGCTTCCGGTCATCAGCTTCGAATCGAAAAAGGATTCCGACACCGAGACCAAGCACAACGAGTTCGTCAAGCGCATGCTGGCGCGGGGCTACACGCCGCGTCAGGTGCGCCGGCTCGTCGAATGGTACATGCGCGTGAACAAGGCGGGGTGACCCCCCTGCCATGAGCCACCTCATCGACCGCCGGCTAAATCCGAGAGGCAAGAGCCTCGCCAACCGCCAGCGGTTTCTGCGCCGCGCGCGCGCGCAGATTCGCGAAGCCGTCCAGAAATCGCTGAAGGAATCCGCGGTCGCCGATCTCGACAAGGACCGTCGCATAAAAATTTCGACCAAAGGTACGCGCGAGCCGCGCTTCCGCCTCGATCCGCGCGCCGGTGGCGAACGCGACTTCGTGCTGCCGGGCAATCGCGAATTCACGGCCGGCGACGAGATTCGAAAACCGCGCGCGGACGAAGGGCGGGGCCGCGGCAAGGAAGCGGCGGATTCGGGCGAGGGCGAGGACGATTTCGAATTCACCATGACGCAGAACGAGATTCTCGACATCTTTTTCGAGGACCTCGAACTGCCCAACCTCGTTCGCACCACCCTGAAAGAGACGCCGAGCCGCACCTGGAAGCGCGCAGGCCTGACGACCAGCGGTTCGCCCACCCAGATCAATCTCGTCCGCACGATGCGCAACGCGTTCGGCCGCCGCCTCGCGCTGAAACGGCCGCGGCCGGCCGACATCGAGAACCTCGAAGAGCGCCTCGATGCGCTCGAGCGCCGCGAGCCCCCATCGGAAGCCCTGCGCGCAGCGATTTCCGCGCTGAAGGAAGAACTTGCCCATGCGATCGCGCGCCGCAAATGGATCGCCTTCATCGATCCGGTCGATGTGCGCTTCAATGCCTTCACCGAACAGCCGGTGCCCACCAGCCAGGCGGTGATGTTCTGCCTGATGGACGTGTCGGGTTCGATGGGCGAGCGGGAGAAGGATCTCGCCAAGCGCTTCTACATGCTGCTCCATCTTTTCCTGAAGCGGCGCTATGAACGGGTGGACATTGTCTTCATCCGCCATACCCACGATGCGCAGGAGGTGGACGAGCAGGAGTTCTTCTATTCGCGGCAATCGGGAGGAACGATCGTCTCCACCGCGCTCGAAAAGATGCTGGAAATCCAGCGCGCGCGGTATGTCACGGCCGACTGGAACATTTATGCGGCGCAGGCTTCCGACGGTTACACGCAATCCGGCGACGCGCGGCACTGCGTCGAGATGCTGAACGAGCAGATCATGCCGCTTTGCCAGTATTATTCCTATATCGAAATCCTCGACGAGCGCGAGATGGAAGTGTTCGCCAGCGAAGATTCCGGCGCCGAGCTGTGGCGCGCCTATCGAACGTTGGCGGCGCGCTGGCCGAACTTCGCCACCAAGCGCATCGCGAGGCCGTCCGACATCTTTCCGGTATTCCGCGAGCTTTTCCACAAGAGCGAGGCGGCGTGATGGCGGGCACGCCGCTCTTTACCGAGTCGGAATGGAATTTCCGGACGCTCGACCGCGTCTATCGCGCCATCGAGGAGATTGCGATCGGCGAACTCGGGCTCGACGTCTATCCCAACCAGGTCGAAATCATCTCGACCGAGCAGATGCTCGACGCCTATTCCTCCCTCGGCATGCCGCTGATGTACCACCACTGGTCCTTCGGCAAGCTGTTCGCGCGCGAGGAGCAGCTTTATCGCGGCGGCTGGTCGGGTCTCGCCTACGAGATCGTGATCAATTCGAGCCCCTGCATTTCCTATCTGCTCGAGGACAACACGATGACCATGCAGGCGCTGGTCATCGCTCACGCGGCCTTCGGCCACAACCACTTCTTCAAGAACAACTATCTGTTCCGGCAGTGGACGAACGCGGAGGGAATCCTCGACTATCTTGCTTTCGCCAAGCGCTACATCGCCGCCTGCGAGGATCGCTACGGGCGAGACGAGGTGGAGGCCATCCTCGACTCCGCCCACGCGCTGATGGAACAGGGCGTCTTCCGGTACCGCCGGCCGCCCAGGCCGTCGCGGGAGCGCAGCTCGGAGAAGCGGCGGCGCCGCATGGAGTACGAGGAAGCCTCGCGCAACGAATTGTGGCGTACGTTGCCCGCGGGAATCGATGCACCGGCAGCGCCCCCCATTCCCGATCCCGAAGACGAGTTCGACAGCGAGATCAAGCTGCCGGAGGAGAACATTCTCTATTTCATCGAGAAGCATTCTCCGGTCCTGCGCCCCTGGCAGCGCGAGCTCCTGCGCATCGTGCGCAATCTCGCCCAGTATTACTATCCGCAAAGGCAGACCAAGGTGATGAACGAAGGCTGCGCCACCTTCGTGCACCACACCATCATGCACAGGCTCTACGACAAGGGCCTGATCGGCGACGGCTCGCTGCTCGAATTCCTGCACAGCCACACGGGCGTGGTGTATCAACCCGATTTCGACGACCACCGCTTTTCCGGGATCAATCCCTACGCGCTCGGCTTCGCCATGATGGCCGATATCCGGCGTGTCTGCGAGGAACCAACGGACGAGGATCGCGACTGGTTTCCGGAGATCGCGGGAAGCGGCGACTGGATGGGCGCGCTCAGGAACGCGTGGGCGAACTACCGGGACGAAAGTTTCATCGAGCAGTTTCTCAGTCCGCATGTGATGCGCGACCTGCGCCTGTTTCAGCTGCACGACGAGGCGGGCGAACCGGTGCTCAAAGTCGCCGCCATTCACGACGAGCCCGGCTATCGCCGCGTTCGCTCCGCGCTCGCCCGCCAGTACGACGTGGGCATTTCAGATGCCAACATCCAGGTCGCGGGCGCCGATCTCAAGGGCGACCGCACGCTGCAGCTTACGCACCGGATGCATCGGGGCGTTCCCCTCCACGAGGATACGCGCGACCATGTCTGCGTGCATATCGAAAGACTGTGGGGCCACGACGTGGTGCTGACGGCAGTCGACGCGGAGGAATAGGAACGCGAACTTTCTTGGAGGGTCCGGCGGCAGAGCCACATTCGGTTTCGGCTTGATGAATGCTACTGGATAAGACACGTTCGCGTGCGAGCGCTGTCGGCGCCCGCGCGGCGATTCCGGGAGAGCCTCGTCCTCCGGCTGCCGCGCATGCAACATATCGCCGGGCGGGCTAGGGTCTTCACGATGTCAGTGTCCCGGGAAACGCAATCGGCCTGGACCCAGTATTGGAATGAAGGTCACACCGAAAGTCTGCCCGAAGACCGGACGGCCGGCCTTCTCGCGGGATTCGATTCCGCATGGCGGCAGTTCTTTCTGGGGTTTGCCGACAACGCCCGGCTGCTCGACCTTGCAACGGGCGGAGGCGATGTCATTCGCCGGGCCATTACCGTGCGCCGCAATTTCCAGATCACGGGCGTCGATCTGGCCGATCTGTCGGCCGTAAGCGCCACACTTCCCGGAATCGCACTCCTCGGAAATACGGCGCTGTCGCCGCTGCCGTTCCCGGATGGGGCATTTGACGGCGTCACCTCGCAATTCGGAATCGAATACGCCGATGTGGCCGCGACAACGCGCGAGGCCGTCCGGGTGCTCGCTCCCGGCGGCCGCGGACGGTTCGTACTGCATCATGCCGGCAGCGCGATTACCCAGGGCGCGGCCAGAAATCTCGCGGCGGAGCGCTCCGTGTTCGGCGACGGCAGCGCCTTTCGCGCCGGCCGGACAGTTTTCGAACTTTATGAGCGTGCCGCGCCGGGCGACGGCAGGGCGCAAGCGGACGGCGCGTTTCGCAGCCAGGTGGCCGGCATGCAGTCGCGCCTCGGCAACGAGCCAGCATTCGCCCCGGCGCGCAATGTCGTCGCACTCCTGTCCCGTCTGGCGAATGCACCGGAATCGATTGCGGCTGGGGACGCGTTGCGCCAGATGAATGTCGCGCAGGAACAAATCCACGCGCGCGCGCTTCGAAAGCAGGCGCAGATCGACGCGGCGTTGGACCGGAACGGGGTCGACAAGGTGGCTGGCCTGCTGGCGGACGCCGGAGCGGTCGTCGGCCCACCACAGGAATTGAAATACCCGGGCGGAAGGATTCTGGGATGGAGTCTCTCGTTCCGGAAATAGCGGCTCGCGTCGTCCGAAATGCGAAGGGCGCTCTTTACGGAATCGCCTTGGCGGGCGGCAGCGACGTCGACAATCTTCACCGCGTGTGCGGCCGGGCGATCTCTGCATTGCCGTAGCGCTCGCCGATGCGGCCGTTGCGAATGAAGTCTGCCATCATCCGGAAATAGCCGGGCGCGTAGCGGGTGGAAACGCGCTCGCCCTTCTTGTCCAGCTCATATTCGGTCATGCCGTGTTCGGCGCCGGGATAGACGGCGAGCGTATAGTTCTTGCCGTCCGCGATCAGCGATTTGATTCGCGCGGCCGTTTCGGCGCTCGGCGCGTCGAGGTCGTCGCTGCCCACAATCCACAGCTGCGGGGTGGTGGAGACGCGCAGGGCCGGCATCGGTTCGTAGCGGAACGGCGTGTGGAAATCGAACGCCTTTGCCATCGCGGCAATCCTGGCCTTGTCGACCGGCAGCACCACCCAAAGAAAGTCGCCATGCACGTCCTTGTACCAGGGCTCGGATCGGTATTTTCGGCGCAGCGTGTCGAACGCGTCGTAGCCCCGCCGGCCGCCGGTTTCGATCACGCGCTCGCCGGCGCGCGCCAGCTCCAGTGCCCTCTTCGTGTCTTCGGCGGAGTGATGGTGAAAGTGCATGTCGAGAGCCACGCTCTCCTGGTCTTCCTGCAGCACCGTCACGGCCAGACCGAAGCCCACGATGGCAAAGTCGACCGGCGCGCGGTTCACCGCCAGCGGCACCACCCATCCGGCTTCGCTGCCGCCCTGATAGCCGACGCGCCCCGCCCGTGCTCCGGCCAGACGCCTTGCCTCGTTCATCGCGGCCACGTCGTCCTTCGCCAGCACGTCGAAATCCTGCGTATAGACGCCGCCGGACAAACCGGTGCCGCGCTTGTCGAACACGAAGGCGCCGATTCCCTCGGCCGGAAACATCCGCTGCAGAGCGTAGAAGTCGAGCGCGGAATCGTGTTCGGACCCGTGCACCAGAACCACCACCGGCGCCTTCGCGCTCCCTTCCGGCATGACGAGCCGCCCCACGAGCTTCACGCCGTTGCTCTCGAACGTCGTATTGCGGACATCGAAAGCAATGCGCTTTCCGGACTCTTTGCCGAAGCGGATCTCGCCTCTGGCGCAACCGGAGAACGAGACCGCTTTGCCGTCGGGACGATCTGTCCACCCCGAGGTGCTGGTGAACGTCCCGTCTTTCTGCGGATGAAGCTGACCCGTCTCGCCGGTGAACAGGCGCCAGCGCAGCGTGTCGCCGTCGGATGGCGCGATATCCACCGCGCGGCCGTCGCCCAGGCGATAGCTGCCGATGTGGCAGTTCTTTGTCGCATCGGCGAAGCCCGGATCGGCGAGCAACAGCGACAGCGACAGTCCGCAGAGAAGGAGCGCGACAGGTGGTTTCATGCGCGAATTCGCCGAAAGTTTTTGCGGATGCGTCGGAACATCATCGTAACCGCCTGTTCACGGTGAATTGCTCATCACATTTAACAGCGGCGCCGTTCTGACGGAGCCGTGAATACTAAGCCATCTCTGTTATCGTGAGATCGATACTTTGGAAATGGAGCGGGCGAAGGGAATCGAACCCTCGACATACAGCTTGGGAAGCTGTCGTTCTACCACTGAACTACGCCCGCGGGCGGTCTTTCCCTAGCATGCCGCGCGGCGGCTGCGAAGACGTGGCAAAGGCGGCCAAAGCGCCGCCCGTGCCGCGGGCCGGCGACGGGGAAGCAGCCGCCGGCCCGCACGCTTCCGCAAGTCTCGCAATCCGCCGTACACTCCGCCCATGGAAAAGGCGTTCGTCGCGTTCGGTCCGGATCATCTCGCCGCCATTGCGCTTGCTTTCGTGGTGCCGGTGGCGCTCGGCATTGTTGTGCGGCAAAGCGGAAGCCGCCGCCTTGCGCGCGCGCTCGCGCTCGCCTTCGCCGCCGAACTGATTGCGACCTGGATTCTCTGGTATTGGCTCATCGCCTCGCGCGGCTGGATTTCGGTCTCGACGATCCTGCCGATGCAATTGTGCGACTGGGCCGCCGTCGCCGCCATCGTCGCGCTGGTCCGCCCGACCCAGAAGAGCTACGAACTGACCTACTTCTGGGCGCTGTCCGGCACGCTGCAGGCGCTGCTCACGCCCGACCTGTGCTGCGGGTTTCCCGACATCCGCTTCATCGTGTTTTTCGCCTTCCACGACGGCGCGATCGCCGCCGCGCTCTATCTCCTGGTCGCCTGCCGGATGCGCCCGGTTCCGGCCTCGCTTCCGCGCGTCATCGCGTGGTCGCTCGTCTATTTCGTAGCGGCGCTCGCCGTGAACGCGGTGTTTCATACCAATTTCGGTTTTCTGGGTGCCAAGCCCGTCATGCCCTCGCTGCTCGATCTGATGGGGCCATGGCCCATTTACGACTTCGAACTCCTGGGCCTCGGGATGGGGTTTCTGGTTCTCCTGTATCTGCCCTTCTTTCTGGCGGACCGCTTGCGCCGGCCCATCGTGAGCCCCGGCGCCGCGGAAAAAAACCTACCTTTTCGGCCACCGCCCTGTTAGGTGTCCGCCCGCTCCGGGGGACAGGCGCAGTTCGGAACACGGTCGGGAAACGGGCGCATGCTGGAACTGGAACGGCTCGACGCGGCGGAAATCGCGCGGGAGCCTTTTGCCTATGCGATCGTGCCGGGTTTCGTGCGCGAGGAATTCCGCGGCGCGATCGAGGCCGATTATCCCGCGATCGCAAGATCGGGGAGTTTTCCGCTCGCCGCGCTCTCCCGCGGGCCTGCGTTCGACACGCTGATCCGCGAATTGACCGGGCCTTCGATGCGTGCGCTCGTCGAACGCAAACTCGACATCGATCTCGCCGGCCGGCCGACCATGGTGACGGTGCGCGGGCGATGCACCGCGCGCGACGGCTACATTCACACCGATAGCACGACGAAACTCGTCACCCTGCTTCTTTATACCAATCGCGAATGGGAGTGCGCCGCCGCGCGATTGAGACTGCTGCGCTCGGCGACCGATCTCGAGGATTATGCGGCCGAGGTGCCGGCTGAGGAAAGCACGCTCGTGCTCTTCCGCAATGCGCCCAACGCCTGGCACGGCTTTGCGCCGTTTCATGGCCAGCGGCGCGTCATCCAGGTGAACTGGGTCAGCGATGCGCGCGTGGTAGCGCGCGAACAGGCGCGCCACCGCGTCAGTGCGTATTTCAAGCGGCTGTTTGCCCGGTCAGGCCAGTCACATGCCGCTGCGCATTGAGACGTTTCGCAACGACGTCGGCGGCAGCGCGCTTTACAAGGCCCTGTCGCATCCGCTCGCAGCACCGCAGGCCCACGCGCTCGTGGCAAAGCTTGCGGCGAGCGGGCCGGCGGCGCTCTACGATCCCGACGGCATCGCCGATGCGTTCGACACGTTCTATCCGCTCGGCGAAGCGGGGATTGCACATTACTTCGTGCAGAACCTGCAGCATCTGGAACGCCCGTTTCGCGGCGTCGCCGCCCAGCCGGTCACCGCACTTTCCGCAGCGCAGCCGGCCGCGCTTCTCGTGGCGAGTTTCGAGACCGAGCGGAAGCTCGCGGCGATCCGCCATCTCGTGCCGGAACGGACGGAAGTTTTCGGTTTCGAGTCGCTGAAGCTGCCGCCCGAGCTTCAGACCGATCGCGGGCGCTATCTCTCCCCGCTGAATTTTGCGACGAACTTCGTGTTCTTCCGCGACGAGGGCGGCCACCACACCCGCCTTGTTACAACGAACTACTGGACACGCTACGGCGCGAAAGCGGTGAGCCTGTGGTGCAGGCTGTTCGGCGCGGACGGGCAGCCGCTCGCGACCTGGACCGTCGCCTGCGGTGCGCCCGAATCCTCGCTCGTCATCGACAGCCGCGAGGTGCGGACGCGCTTTTCCTTGCCGCCGTTCACCGGCCAGCTCTTCGTGCATGCGGTGGGCGCGGCGGGGCATGACATCGTCAAATATGCGCTCGACACCTACGGCGATGACGGGACGGCGCTTTCGGCGACGCACGATGCCAATTCGTGGCCGGCCGATCTTTATGCCGGCCTGCCGGCGCCGGCGGATGGCGAAGACGTGGTGCTGTGGGTGCAGAACAGCCATCCGGTCGCGATCCCGCCGCACGAAATCGGGTTCGCGCGAATGGGAACGACGGAAGGCGTGACGCTTCCCGAGGCGATCGCGCCGTTCGCCACGCGCGCCGTGCACGTGCGCGACACACTTCCCGGTCTCGCCTGGCCCGACCAGATCGAGATCCGCGCCGGCAAGCATTTCGTGCGCCCGCGTTACGAGGTGATTTCCCGAAACGGGCGCTCGCGCATCGCCCATCCCAACGTGGAGCGCACGGATCTCAGCCCCGATCCGGCGCTGGCGCGGCTCGAACCCTACATGGGGAAAGGCCACATCCTGCCCGCGGTACTCCTGCCGCCCGACAAATACGCGACGGAACTTCTGCCGACTCCCATGTCGAGTGCGCAGCGCTCGCTTCCCGTCAAGGCGCTCGTTTTCGATTCGGAAGGCGTTCTGGTTGCCCAACACCGCTTCGGCGCCCTGCCGCGCGATCACCGTGCCGCGCTCGATGTTTCGGCGCTGGCGCGCGGGCGGCTGACGACGCCGTTCGGGCATCTGGAACTCGCCTATGATTTCGACGCCGGGACCGAAGCCGATGGCTGGCTTCATGCGCTGTTCCGCTATCGCAATCGCGCGAGCGGCCATGCTGCCGAAACGAGTTTCGGCTCGCACATGTTCAACAGCGCGCTGGTGTGGCGGGGCGAACCCCAATCCTATGGCGGGCCGCCGCCGGGGCTTTCGACGCGCCTGTTCCTGCGCATCGCGCCGCGCCCCTGGCGCACCTTCTGCCATCTCATCTATCCGGTGTCGCGCGCGTGGCACGCCCATTCGCAAACCGTGCTGTTCCTGCGCACTGGCGAGGGCGAAGACGTCGGGCACGCGGAGCTGCGCATTCCCGCCTCCGGCTCGCGGCTCCTCTGCGTGCAGGAGGTGTTCGATGAAACACTCCTCGCGCGCGCCGGCGCACATCCTTACGCCATCGTCCGCGACGAAAGCTGCCGGCTGTTCGGCTATCACGGCGTGGAAGGCGGCGAAGGCAGTTTCAGCCTGGACCACATGTTCGGCTTCTGAACGTGGCTCCGCCGTTCGCGTCCTGCTGGATCGTCACCGACGGAAAATCCGGCATGGAAAGCCAGTGTCTCGGACTTGCCGAGGCGCTGGAGCTCGAGCCCGCGATTCATCGAATCGCGCTGCGCAATCCGTGGCGCGATCTCGCGCCGCATCTGCGGCTGGGATTGCGCCACGCCTTCGAGGACGCACCGCTCGTGCCGCCGTGGCCCGATCTTCTGATCGCGACGGGCCGGCTCAGCGTGCCGGCCTCGCTATACGTCAGGCAGCGCAGTCCGCGCACGCGCCGGGTGCAGATCCAGAATCCCGGCATATCGCCGCGTCATTTCGATCTCGTCGTCACACCCATGCACGACGACCTCTGGGGCGCCAACGTGATCCAGTCAATCGGCGCGCTGCACCGGGCGACGCCCCGGCGACTCGCGGAGGAAGCCGCGCGTCTTGCCGCGCGCCTTGCCGGTTTGCCGCGGCCTTTCGTCGGCGCGCTGATCGGCGGGGCGAACGGCGTGTACCGCTTCGGTGCGGACGAGGCGCGCGCGCTCGCAGCGGCACTGACGAAAGAGGCGGCGCGCAACGGCGGAAGCCTGCTCGTCACGCCGTCGCGGCGCACCGGCGAAGCCAACATCGCGATCCTGCGCGAGGCGCTCGCCGGCACGCCGGGACTGGTGTGGGACGGTTCGGGCGACAATCCCTATTTCGGGATTCTCGGTTTGTCGGACGTGCTGCTCGCGACCGCGGATTCGGTGAACATGATCACGGAGGCCTGTGCGACCGGAAAGCCGGTTTATATTTACGGGCTTCCCGGCGGCTCCGAGAAGTTCGAGCGTTTCCACGAGGGGCTGACGCTGCGCGGCTATGCGCGCCTCCATGAAGGCTCGCTCGAATCCTTTCCGGTCAACCGTCTCTATGAGATGACCCGCATCGCCCGCGCCGTCGCGCAGATTCCTTAAGCGCAATATCCTCGGCGGCCCGGGCACGAGTTCCGCGGATTCCACCAGGCGCCGACGCCGATTGCGCGCGAACGCGCGCGAGGACAATCTGTTCGATCCGGTGACGCCGCCGCGCGGAAACCGACGCGATGGCCGGCGAGGTCTTGTTCTTCGTGCCCGGTCCGCCGATTGCAGTCTTTAGTTTGTGCAAATACGTGTTCTCCTCATGCTGAGCCTGTCGAAGCATGAGCCTGTCGTCCCTCGACAAGCTCGGGATGAGGAAGAAACAAGCGCCTCATGCCGAGCCTGTCGAAGCATGAGCCCCTCGAAGGACGCACGACGGTTGTGCAAACGTCCGAAGAAAACATTGCGATATCTGTTCGAACAACTATCCACAGGAATCCTACAAAGTTCGCTTGCATTTTTTCTCCGGGGGGGGGGCAGGGTATCGGGCGAATCGGTGGGGAAACGTCATGAGCGACACACCTTCTTTCGCTACGCGCGCCGCATTTTCCGGCGCCGGGCTGGCCCAACACACAGGTGATGTCGTGATCGAGCGCTTCGATGCGGCGAGCGCGCGGTCGGCGGCCGTGTATGTTTGCTGCGGCAACAACGAACCGGCGCATCCGCTCAAGGCGCGAAACGGCGACAGGTGGTGGACGATCCGTCCCGATCATCTGTCGCTCGAAGCCGCCGGCGCTTCCGACGATGCGGCGGCGGACTGCACGCAAGCGATGAGCAATGTGCTCGATTATCTTGCGGCAACGCAGTGCGCGCGGCTTCGACTTGGCGCGCGCGATTACGTTCTCGCAAGCCCGGTGCGGCTGGTGCAGCGCGCCGGCGACCCCGTCTTGCGCTTCGCGATCAAGGGACGCGGCCGGGAGGTTTCGCGGCTCGTTGTTCCCCCAAGCGATGTGCCCGCCGAAAGCGGGGCGTTTTCTGTCTCTTTCGCGAGCGACCGCTCCGAATTTCTCGCCAGCGATTTTTCGCTGATTGCGACAGGAGAACTGCAGGCGAATTCCCGCTGCGGAGCGGCCATTCTCGCCCGTTTCGCGCGGACGGGCGAAGCGGCGCCGGGGCACCGCAGCGTCGTTCTTTCCAGCCTCGACGTGCGCGACGAAGGCGGCGCATTCAAGACCGCCATCGATCTCGCCGGCGCAAGCTACCCGCTCGTCCGCGACTGCGTCTTTGTGGCCAGCGTGCCTTCCGGCGCGGCGCGCGACGGCGTACGGTTCGGCCGCGGCGACTGTGCTGCCAGGCTTCCCGAAGGGGTCGGGGCGTAACGCTCCCGGGCTGCGTCATGCGTAAACACGCCAAACGCCAACCAGTCAGGAGAATACCATGAGCGACTGCATCTGTTTCGCCACGCGTGCGGCTGCAACTTCATCCATCCCGCCAATACCCTCGGGGACGCCAGTGGTCATCGAACAGTTCGATGCAAACAGCGCCGTCTCCCACGCGCTCTACGTGCCGTCGGACCTGATTGCCGCTCCCCCGCATGTTCTTTACTTCAAGAACGGGACCACCTACTGGGTGATCGACCCCGATTATCTGACGCTCGAAGCTGCCGGCGCTCCGCCAGCCGGTCCCACCAACGATTGCGCGGCCGCTATGCAGAACGTGCTCGACTATCTGGCGGCGGTGACGCGCGCGACGTTGAAACTGGGGACACGCGATTACATTCTGAGTTACGCTGCGACGCTGACGCAGACCGATCCCGAAAACGATCCGCTGCTGTATTTCTCGGTCGCAGGCCAGGGCCCCCGCGTCTCGCGGCTGCTGATCCCGTTCGTCACCGATCCGATCAAGCCGCTCGGCGCCTTCGCAATCACCTTCAGCAACAATCTCTCGGGCTTCGAGGCGCGCGAATTCTCGGTGGTCGCGACGGGAGCGACCACAGCGGGAAGAGGCTGCGGCACCGCGATTCTGGCCAATTTCCCGGGCCTTCTGGGTGGGGGTTTGGGTGAAGACCCTTCGCCGGGACACCACAGGGGAGCGCTCGTCAG
>JBOHKH010000023.1:0-47697 GCA_050728995.1 Rhizomicrobium sp.
CCGAATCGATTCGGCCGGCGTAGCGGCGCTCGTCGGCATGCCGCCTCCGGAGCCTGCATTATCGGTGATGGCAAAGAGAGGGGTCGACATCTCCCATCATCGCGCTAAGCAGGTGACCCGCGATTTGGCGCGCGAGTTCGATCTGGTTCTGGTCATGGAAGCGGCGCAGCGGCGATTTATCGAACAGCGGTGGGTTTCGTTGCGCGGACGGGTGTACCGGCTTGGCGAGTGGCGCGACGAAGAACTCCATGACCCGTTCAACGGGCCGGTGGAAACTTTCGCCCGCTGTCTCGACAGGATTACCGATTATCTTGACGACTGGGAGGGGCGATTCGCGGCATGATGCGTTACCGGTTGCTCGCTGCGGTGTTTGCCTCGGGCTTTCTGCTCCTTCCGGGTTGTACATTTGTGCCCGGGATGAATTTCAACGGAACCGTTCCCGAATCGCTTTCCGACTATGTCGGCATTTCGGGAGCGGAATCGGATGATTTGGGGACCGGCCCGGAAGGCTATACCGTTCAACGCATCACGCCCGTGCTCCTTGCGGCGGAGCGTGAAATCCGGCTCCGGCAGCCTGTCGGCGATGACAACGCGCGTCTCAGGGGGCAGATTGCGAACTACCGCTATCTCGTCGGTTCGGGCGACGTGCTCTCGATTGCGGCGTGGACCGATATCGGCGAGACCACGGCAGCGATTCCCTCCGCAATGGCGCCCGCGAGCCCATCGCCGTTTTCGC
The DNA here is from genome assembly GCA_050728995.1 of Rhizomicrobium sp. Lineage (GTDB taxonomy): Bacteria > Pseudomonadota > Alphaproteobacteria > Micropepsales > Micropepsaceae > Rhizomicrobium. Next base: position 737 of record JBOHKH010000023.1, read on the forward strand.
CTCTGACGGGCGCCGGCTCGATATCCGCGGCGGATACGGCCGCGTCCGTCGGCTTCAAGGTCGATTCGAAAGGGGCGATTTTCTATCCCTATGTCGGAAGCCTCGCCGTCGCGGGAAAGACCATTTCCGAGGTCCGCGACGAGATTGCCTCGCGCGCAAAGTCGCTGCTGCACGATCCGCAGATCACCGTCGACGTCGCGCAATTCAACAGCCAGAAATACACGGTCTCGGGAGTTGTCGTCAGGCCCGGTCTTTATCCGCTCACGGATGTGCCGCTCACCGTCAGCCAGGCGATCGCCGGCGCGGGCGGCGTGATCTTCCTGCTGCCGACGGCGATTCAGAGCGGCAATACGATCCCGCGACCGCTGGGCGATCTGTCCCATGTGCTCTACACGCATGACGGGCAGGTGGTGCTGCTCAATATCCGCGCGCGGATGGAAGAGAACGATCTGAGCCAGGACCGGATCGTCTCTGCGAACGATATCATCCAGGTGCCGGACATCACGTTCGAGCAGATTCACGTCATCGGCGAGGTTATCACGCCCGGCAACTACCCCCTGGACGACGGGAAGCTCAACCTGGCGCAGGCGCTGGGCGATGCCGGGAACATGAATCTCTCGACGGCGAACTTCGCGCGCATCTTAGTCTTTCGGGGCGCCTATGCCGAACGCAAGATTTTCTGGCTCGACGCCCGCTCGCCCGACGCGCTGCTGCTGGCGGATCAGTTCGAGCTGCAGCCGCAGGACGTGATCTACGTGGCCTCGACGGACACGGCCCAGTGGAATCGGATTATCGGCCAGATTCTGCCGACGGTGGAAACCATGTATGAGACAAAGGTTCTCTTGGGCAAATGAACCAGCGCCCATCCATTCCGGGGACAGACGGCCCATCGTTAGCGAGTCGTGAGAGCGGCGCCGAACTCGCGAATTTACTTGGGATAATCAGCGAATCGCGGTGGCTGATAACCGGCATTGTGGCCGCGGTTCTTGTGCTGGGTCTTGCATATGCCTTTCTCGCGCCCAAGACCTATGAGGCCGATACGACGCTGCAGGTACTCACGCAGCAATCCGGCGGCCTCACGGGATTGGAGACGCTCTCGGCACTGGTGCAGGGCGCGGCAATTCCGACGGAGGCGGAAATCGAGCTGTTGCAGACGCGCGCAGTTCTCGTTCCGGTCATCCACAAGGAGCGGCTCGACCTATCCTTGGAAAACGGGACCGTACCCGTTATCGGCTGGGTGCAGAGTCGCTTGTGCAACCCGCCTGCTCGCATCGGGTCGTTTAACGTCCCGACGGGACTGCTGGACCAGCCGTTTGTCATTCGCCCGCTCGCCGGTGGACATTATCGCCTCTTCGATCCGAACGGAAAGTTTGTGCTTGAGGGAAGTGTCGGCCGGCCTGCGGCCGGTCGCGTCGACGCCGATCAGGGGCCGGGGATCGTCAGCCTCGAAATCGGTTCGATTGCCTCCTGCACATCGGGCTTCGAAATTACACGCAGCTCGACCGGCGAGGCCGTCGAAGCACTGATCGGACGCATGTCCGTTCGCGAAGTGGGCTTGCAGACCGGCCTCGTCAGCGTGACCTTGCGCGGCGGGTCGCCCGCCAAGGTGGCCGCGGTCGCCAACGATATTGCGCAGGCGAACGTCGAACAGAACATCCGCCAGAACTCTGCACAAGCCGCCCGACAACTCGAGTTCCTGAAGTCGCAATTCGCCGATCTGAACAAACAAATGCAGACGGCACAGGCCAAGCTGGCCGTCTTTCTGATGCAACATCCGACAATGGCGGCCCTTTCCCAGAATGCGCAGTACCTGGTGACCCAGGCGGCGGCACTCGAGCAGGAAATCGGCCCTCTCGAAGCGCAGTCCGCCATGGAAAAAGCAGCATTGGGAGCACAAAGCCCGCGGCTGGCGGAATTGTCGGCCGAGCTCCGCGCGCTGAGATCGCAGCGCGCATCGTTATTGTCGGGAATTGCGAAGCTTCCCCGGGACGAGCAGACGCTTGTCAACCTCCAGACCGACGTCACGACGGCGCAAAACCTTTACACGTCGATGTTGAATCAGGTCCAGACGCTGCAGGTCGCCAAGGCCGGCACGGTCGGCGACGTGGTGGTCGTCGACCCTGCCATCACGCCGTTCCGGCCCATCGCGCCGAAGAAGTCTCTGGATGCAGCGCTCAGTGTGCTTCTGGGACTCGTCCTGGGACTGGGAGCGGCCTTCGGTCGTCGTGCACTCAGCCAGGCCGTCGACGACCCGGAAGTGATCGAAGATCGTCTGTCCCTGTCTGTCTACGCTGTTCTGATGCATTCGTCGGCGCAGAGGCGCATCGACCGTGCGCGGACGGCAGACCCGGCCTCTCCTCTGCTCTTGTCATTGCAGAAGCCGGATGAACCGGCCATCGAAGGCTTACGAAGTCTCCGAACGTCGCTGCATCTGCTCGCGGCCCCCCCCAACCGGGAAGTGGTGTGTGTGACAAGTCTCAGTCCGCACGAAGGAAAGACCTTTGTCTCGGCCAACCTCGCATGTCTGTTCGCGCAGAGCGGCCTACGGGTGCTGCTGGTCGACGCCGATCTTCGAAGGGGTCATATACACAAGTTATTCGGTCAAACGCGGGGCGCGGGATTTGCCCAGTTGCTGAAGGGTGAAGCAACGCTCGCCCAGGCGACAAGATCCACATCCATCGAGAGACTGGACATTTTGGCCACCGGCGCGCTGCCCCAGGATACGGGAGAACTTCTTGCCAATGGAAGGATCGGCCCGGCGCTGTCCGAATGTTCGGCCTTATACGATCTCGTGGTGCTCGATGCCACGCCGGTTATGGCTGTGAGCGATGCCTTCATCGTTGCGCGCCACTGCTCCCAGAATCTGCTGGTGGTCAAGTATGCAACGCACAGCGTCCGCCAGCTCCGCGCGGGATTGCGGAATTTCGCGCGGCACGACATTCCGATCCGGGGTTGCGTGCTCAATAACGTCGACCAGGCTGCCCAGCGGTACGCATATCGGCGGTATGGTTACAAGTACAGTTATGGCTACAAATGAGCTGACGACCGGGCTCGAGCCGTGCTGAGATTGCTCGCTCTCCAAAGAAAGATATGGGATCCCGGCTGGCAGCGCACACTGATCCAAGGCGCAAGCGGCGCCCTAGCCGTTCAACTCGCGGGGGCAGCTTTGGGCTTCCTCACGCACGTTGTGCTGGCCCGCCTGCTGGGTCAGCGCCAGTATGGAATCTACGCCCTTGCATTGACCTGGACGGCTTTCCTCCTGATCCCGGCGCTGCTGGGCCAGAGCACAAGCGTGCTGCGCTTCGTACCGGCATACGTTCAGCGATGCGAGTGGGGCAAACTGCGCGCGCTGCTGCGCTGCTCCAATCTGCTGGTGTTCGGCGCTGCTGCGGCGATCGGGTTTTGCGGCGCTACGCTGATGTGGATTTTTCGTGCGAAGTTCGGCACCGAAATCAGGTTGACGTTTCTTTTGGCCTTTCTGGTTCTGCCCATTTTGGCGGCCCTTCAGTTGAGCGGCGCACTTCATCAATCTCTGAAACGACCGGTCAGTGCCGGATTCTTCAACTACATTCTACGCCCGACCGTCCTGCTGTTGGTCCTCTACGTGTGGCTCGAAGGCTTGCGCATGCCAGCCACTGCTCCCCTCGCCATGGCTGCAACTTCTGTAGGAGCGCTCGTTGCATTGGGTGCGTCAATTTCGTTTCTTCGTTCCGCCTGGCCGCAAGAGGCCCGCAACGCTTCTACAAGCTATCAGGTGCGGGAGTGGCTGCGAACGGGTCACCGGCTGCTCTTCGTCGACGGCATCGGATTGGTAATGAACCGGATCGACGTGATCCTTCTCGGCAGCATCCAGGGCACGGCGGACCTGGGTTGCTATTATGCTGCCGTGCAAATCGCGGCCCTCGGCTCCTTCGGCCTGAATGCCGTGAACACAGTCCTTGCGCCAATGATTTCCGAGCGCTACGCGGCCGGCGACCGCGATGGGCTGGCCGCAGTCACGACGGAGGCAGCGCGACTCATCCTTGCCTTCTCGGGCTTTGTGCTTCTTGGAGGGATATTGTTCGGGCGTATGGTCCTCGGGATATTCGGGTCGGCGTTCGAGGCGGCCTATGGACCTCTGCTCATCTTGCTGGGGGGCCAGTTTCTCAATGCTGCGTGCGGCCCCGTGGGATTTCTGATGAGCATGACGCGTCACGAAGTTGCGCTCCTGAGGACATTTGGTCTTGGTGCCGCGCTGAACGTGGTGCTGAGCGCGATACTCATCCGGAGCCACGGCATGTACGGAGCGGCCATCGCCAGCGCAACCGGCACCGTTGCCTGGAACATCGTTGCGCTGTTCTTTGTACGCAAGAAGCTGGGCATAAATCCCTGTTCGCTTCCATTGTTGTCTCCATGCCCGCGCCGAACTTTCTGATCGTAGGTGCGCCAAAATGCGGGACCACCGCGCTCAGCGAATATCTTCGCGGGCATCCCCAGGTCTTTATGTGCCAACCCAAGGAACCGCATTACTTCGCGGACGATTTTCCGAATCACAGATGTGTCGACAGCTGGGACGCCTATCTCGATCTGTTCAGCGGTGCCACTTCGGAGCAGCGGGCGATCGGGGAGGCTTCGGTGTTCTACCTGTATTCGGGGATGGCGATTCCCTCCGTTATTCGGAGAATCCCTCATGCAAGACTTGTCATTTTACTACGAAATCCGATCGACATCGCCATCTCGATGCACGCCCAGTGCCTCTACAATATGGAAGAGAACATAGCGGCGTTCGAGGAAGCGTGGCGCGCCTGCAATTCCCGAAGGCGAGGCGAGCGACTGCCGAACCCCTGTCGCGAACCGAAAACGCTTCTGTACGACCAATTGGCTCTTTTGGGACAGCAGCTCGAGCGCGTGTTGGCGGCCGTACCGGCATGCAATGTCAGATGGTGGTTTTACGACGATCTGGCCCGTAGTCCCCGCGATCTCTACGCCGAGGTACTGGATTTCCTCGGCCTTCACCACGACGGAAGAACCGGATTCCCGCCGATCAACGAACGCAAGCGCCATAGGGTCCTTCCGTTGGCACGGTTTACGGAGACCCCGCCGAAGCCGCTTGTCGCGCTTGCTCTCGGAATAAAGCGCGTTGTGCCTCTGAGAAAGTGGGGGATACTTGAGGCACTGAGAGAGGCAAACATGCAGCGTATGAGCAAAGATAATGAGGTGAACGGGACACTGCGGCGTGAAATGCGTTGGTTTTTCGATAGCGACCTCCGATTGCTGTCGGGAATCACCGGGCGAAATTTGGATCATTGGGTTTGATCGACACTTTGGAAATCGGGCATCAAGAGTCTCGGGCGTCGGCATTACGTCTGACCTCGGTCATCTCCTCATTGGGAGCCGGCGGCGCGGAGCGCGTGATGTCTGCGTTGACCAATGCATGGAGGCGCGCCGGCCATGAAGTCTGTTTGATCACTCTGGCTGGAAAGGAGTGCGATGATTTTTATCCGCTGCTGCCGGGAATCGTCCGTGAGCGGCTGGGTGTGCAGCGCGAATCGGCCAGCTTGGCAAGCGCGATCGTCAACAATGTGGCGCGGTGGTGGAAGATCAGAGCGGCCTTCCGGGAGCGATCGCCGGACGTCGTCGTCGCCTTTATGACGACCACGAACGTTCTCGCGCTGGCGGCCGCCTTCGGGCTTGGAATTCCCGTTATCGTGGCAGAGCGGGTTTCCCCCGAAGATGAAGTGTTGTCGCCGCTGTGGCGGTCCGCGCGCCAACTTGCTTACAAGCGAGCAGCCGCCGTCGTGATGTTGACCGAACGCTCGGCTCGGTGGCTCAGGACGAACATACCGGCTGCGAAGGCGGTGGTCATTGGAAATCCCGTGCTTGTGCATCGGGGCCAGCGACCCGACGATGTCGCCAAAGCTGTTCTCGCAAGCTGTGCCGAAAGCGAAGTCCTGCTGGCGGCGGGCCGGCTGGACCGTCAGAAAGGGTTCGATCTCCTCCTGAAGGCCTTTGCATCGGTCGGGCCGATCGGCCGGAACTGGCGGCTCGTTATCATCGGCGAAGGACCCGAACGAAGGTCTCTGGAATCCCTTGTTGCAGAATTGCGGCTTTCGAACCGGGTTTTGCTCCCTGGCGTGACCACGACGCCTTACGCGCTCATGGAAAGAGCGGGTTTATTCGTCCTGTCCTCGCGATACGAGGGTTTGCCGAATGCGCTTATGGAAGCCATGGCGTGTGGACTGGCGTGCATCAGCTTTGATTGCAGGACCGGGCCGTCGGAAATCATTACAACCGGCGTGGACGGTATATTGGTGCGGGCTGAGGACGTACCGGCTCTGTCCAGGGCGATGGAAATGGTCATGAGCGACGGAGATCTCCGTGCCAGGCTTGGACGAGATGCCCAAATCATCGAATCGAGGCATTCGGTGGCCGCAGTTCTGAAACAGTGGGATGAATTGTTTCGAAATGTCATACTTGGCCGCACTCGGGACCACTAGGCGGTCGATCCCCGATGTTCGGAAACCGAGACCGTTTGATGCAGCCTGAAGAGGCGATGGTCGCCACGGATTGGCTGTTCCTGCTGATTGCCTTCTGGTTTGGCAGTTACCTCTACCTATTCGCTTTCGAAAAGTACGAATTAAAGCCCCTGTACTCCTATTTCGTCCTCATCGGGCTGGCTGGCGTGCATGTCCTCTGGAGTGTCGGCAGAGAGGCGAGCCCGTCAAGGAGGGGAAGCGGCATCGCGGGCCTGTACTGCTGGCTCGCGGTGTATCTGGGATATGGAATTCTGGAATATCTCCGCTCCCCGCAGGATGAGGTCACAACCCAGGCGCTCATCGATCTCGGCGAAGCCGTGGTACTGGCGACGGCGTTTACGGCGTTTCTACGCAAACCGGAATTGCTGCGGAATTTTTCGTTTCTTTTTTGCCTCATCGCCCTGGTTGGTAGCTGCGTGAATTGCGTCGATTTCGTCACACCCATGCTGTCGTTAATCCCCGGCAGGGCAGCCGGGTTTTATGGCAATCCGAATATCGCAGGCATTGCGATCGCGTTGGCGATGATGGGGGGCATCGAGGCCGTCGCGCGTCGGCTGCGCCTTCCTTATCTGATCTTCTGCGGCCTGGGAGTCCTGCTGACGGTCAGTCGCGAATCCTGGCTCGCCTGGGCGGTGGGAGCGCTGCTGCTGGCACTGACGGATATTCGTTCGCGCGGACGGCGCCTATGGTCCGTCGCGCTGATCCTCGGAACGGCATTTCTGGCCACACTCTTTTTCCAGGGGAGCCTCAAGGATGATCTAATGCAGACGCCCGTTGCACAGTATCTGACGCCGGACACCGCAACGCGGATCGGAATTGGCGGTGCGCTGTTCGAGGACGAGTCGGCGATGGAGCGGAAAGCCCTGCTGAACGATTCGCTGCACGAGGCGGAACTCGCGCCCTGGACGGGGCGGGGACTTGGATTCACGCAGGAATGGAACTACCGGGTCGGGCCTCACGACATGTACCTTCTGTTTTTTGTGGAAGGCGGGGTGCCCGGACTGGCTCTGTTCGTCGCGCTGATGGCGCTGGTCTGGGTGTGCGCAGCCGGAACGGGTCGCATAGTCGCGGCGCAGTTTTTCGTCGCCAGCCTGTTTTCCCACAATCTCCTGGACCAGCCAGCGTTTGTGATGGTGATTGCGTATGTATTGGCGCACGGTGACGCAAGTCGTTGGTCGGCGGCACGAAGCTCCGACTCGCATGTCCCGTTTCGTGCGCCGCGCATCGCCATGAGTCGCGGGGCGTCATGGCCCTGATCGTGGCCGCAAGAACCACCAGAAGTGACAGATATCTCCGCTAAGGCCGGGGTGATGAAGTCAGCGAAACCGATCGGACTGATCCTTCCCACAATTCTGGCGGCGTTGGGGCCCGTTGACCGTGCCTGGTCCTGCCCCAAGCTGCTCATGTTCGATGGTCCCTCCATCCGAAGCGAAATGAACGACAAGGCTGCGCGATACTGGGGCCGCACAATCGGCCTTCAGGGTTTGTTCCTCAACGACATCATGGCCGACTGGCAAACGGACGTGGCGTCTGGTCCTGCGAGCCCGGCGTGGTCCCGTGCAAAGGAAATGCAGGGTGTGTACGCGCGCGAAGGCGTAACTGATAATTTCATCAAGGTGGCGATCTGGAGATCACACGACTGGCGAGACGAGTTGGCGAACAAGTCCGTGGCGGCGAATTTTGGCCACGCCGCCGCGCTCGCACGATTCGCCGGATTCCGGGGTATTGCTCTCGATACCGAACCCTATGTTCCGATCTGGGGCGGGCCGGCCGGGGGAGACGAAATCGCCGGTCTCGTCCGGCAGGAAGGAAAGCGCATCGGCGAGGCCATGCGCGCTGCCTATCCTGGCATGACGCTCGTCATTCTGAAGGACGCTCTCCTTTATGCGAGTCTCAGGGAAGGCTACAATGGCGGTTATCAACTCGCGGTTCCCTTTTTGCAGGGCCTCCTGTCTGCAGATTTCCCGCAGGTCGTGATCGCCGAGGAACAATCGTATAAGGACATGCACGTGGCTGCGACGGACGCGGACGTGCGCAACAGGTACACGGAGTTCCTGCGCGGCAACAAAATCTCTACGCGCGATTTGAGCGTCGCTCCGGGGTTGTGGCCGCTGGGAAAATCCTACTTGGACAAGTCCGCGCGCATGTCGTCCCGGGACTTTGGCCAAGAATTGGGGGCCGCTTATTCTTCGGCAAAGCACTACGTCTGGATATATGGATTTGGAAGCGCGTGGGATCCGGACGGCACGTACAAGGGTGCCCTGGACAACAATTTCGGCAAATACGTCGCGGTTCTGCAGCGCGAAGTGAGCAGGTGCAGGCCATGATTCGAACCGCGAGGTGGTTCGTATCCGGCTCGAGGATCTTTGGCGCGCCTGAAGCAATGCGATTGCGTCTGGCGACGGCCTACGTTCCGGGATCCTCGAACGACGCAGTAGCCGTCCGGGTTATCGATGGGGCTTCCGCGCAACGACAAAGCCGCCGCGCGTCTCAGGGTCGTCATCGTTGGCTTCGCGAAATAGAGCGTCTGGACCAATGTGCACTGGCCGACATGCGGTGTTGAGTGGCACGCTGGAGGCACGTGCAAGTGAGTGTTGGCCCAGGCATTCATTTCGTCACAATGTGGTCTGTTATTCGCTTGAACCTTTTCGGTTGACACAAGAACCGTATCGGGCTATAACTGGCCCTCGCGAAGCTGCCGAGGGCAATGACCGCCATGTCGAACCCACCTCCCGACGTCCCCTACAGCGTCGGCCCCGGAAGGCCGCCGCTGCACACGCAATTTCGCAAGGGGCAGTCCGGCAATCCCGGCGGCAAGCCCGGGCCGGCGAAGTATATGCGGAAGCGCTTCAATGTGGCGCTGCGCGAGGCGCTGGAGAAGCCAACCCGGGAGCTTGCGGCGGCGCGGCCCACGAACGCGCTTTGCGCGGTGGCGCGCCAGCTGGCGCTCGATGCCACCTTCGGGCGTGTCGCCTCGCAGCGGTTTGTGGTGGACCTGCTCGATCGGGAAGTTCGGGCTACGGAAGACAGCATCAAACCCGAGGCGCCCATCGATGCGCCGTCGGCTTTCGAGATCCCGCCGAACTTCCGACTCGGGCTCGCGGAATGGAAAGACCTGATCTCCCTGCTTCAGGGAGAAAAGCAGGGAGCCGTGAGCAAACGCGCGCGGACGATGTACGAAATCCTCGAGCAGGAACTCGCCGCCGAGGCGGCGGAGGCGGCGGCCGAAGCCGACGCCAAAGAAGCCAAACGCGTCGGGGCTGCCGAAGAACGACCGGGCCCGCGCACGGTGGCGCTCGGAACGCCCAGCGATGCCAAAGCGGGAAGCCGAGACGATGATATTCCGTGAAGCTATCCTCCCTGCTTCAGGGAGAAAAGCAGGGAGGATTTTCAGGAGAATGTCGCAAGCAGGAGTCCTTATGCCCCGCCCGCGAGTCGCGCCGACATCCAGCCGGTCGCTTCGCGCAGAACCTCGGCACTGCGGCGCCAGTGCAGGAGCAGATGGGGCGCATCCGGTACCACGCGCCATGTTTTCTCGCCCGCCAGGTTGTCGAAAAGCCGGCGAATGCAGCTCCTGCGGATGATTTCGTCGCGCGCGCCCACCATGGTGAGAACCGGGGCGTCGATCATGCGTGCGCGGTCGAGCGCTTCGAATGCGAGATTGGCCATTCCGCAGAGCATGTCCGGCCGGATGCGCCGCATCACCAGCGGATCCCCGATCAGCCGCACGGCCGCGGCGGGCGTCAATTCCCATCCGCTCAGGCGTTCGAACACGAATTCGGCGTCACCCGCCAGTGCGCGTGCAATCGCGGCAAACCAGGTCAGCACGCGCTGACGAAAGGCGGAGGACAGCGCGCCGGGCGCGGCCAAAACCAGTCCGCGCAGATGCGGGATGCCACGCGCGGCGGCGGCATGAATGGCGATGGCTCCGCCCATGCTTTCGCCAAGCACGAACAGCGGCGTTCCTGCCGGCAGTCGTCCGAGAAGAAAGACCGCCGCATCGCTTGCATCCTCCATCATGCGAGCGGCGCCGGCCCATGTTCCGCGCGACGCGGTAGCACCGAAACCGCGCTGATCGATCGCCAGCGCCGCAAAGCCGCGCCGCGCCAGCTTGGGGCCGATTTCGTCGAACGCGGCGGAATAATCGAATGCGCCATGAAGCAGCAGAACGGCAGCACGCGGATCGCCCGCGCGCCAGAAGCGATAGGGGACGTCCGCACCGTCGGAGGCTTTCAGAAAGCCGCAGCGCATGCGCGCAGCCGGATCTGCGCTCACATCCGCCCACAACCGCGCGTCCGGTTGCCGGGTCGGAGCATCCGCCTCGCGCCGGAAACGAAAGCGGTAAGGCCGCGCGAACAACCGCGAACCGATCACCGGAGACATGCGCGAAAGACAGCGTCCGTAGGGCGTCGGAAATCGAACGCCCCGCGCTGCATGGGCGTTCCCGCCATTCAGCCGTGGCCGGTAAGGCGTGTGACGCGATAGCCGCGCCGCGCGAGAAGCGCCGGCACGCTTTCGGGCCCGGCCAGGTGTCCTGCGCCGACGGTGACGAAGTAGGTGTGGCGCCGGGCGAGCATGCCGGCCAGCTTGTCCGTCCAGCGCGCGTTGCGGTCGGTGATGAGGAGCTTCATCGCTCCGGGCGTGCCCGACAGGCCGGCATTGGTCATGCGGGCGACCTCGTCCACGCGGCCGTTGCACCACGCATCGACCAGCGCACCGATCTGGATGCTGTCCGTCTTGAGCTCCTTCAGCGACGCGTCGAACTCTTCGGTCTCCAGCCCGGGATTTTTCGGCATCAGCAGCGAGAGCTGCTCGCCCACGGTTTCAAGCGATTCGATTTTCCGGTTCTCCGACTTTGCGTATTTCCAGATCTGCCTGTCGACACCGCTGTCCGGCGAGTAATGCATGTTCTCCATCAGCCGCGTCTCGAGTACGATTTCGGCAAGCCACGGCCGCAAATGCGCGAGGCTTTCGGGCGGAACATGCGACGCCGCCACGACCGACAGGTACGCCCGGCGCGCCTTGGGATCGAGTTGCGAGGAAAGCGATCTGTTTGTGGGCAGCATGCCATTGGCGCGGACGAAATCCTGCGTCGCGCGCAGGCCCTCCTCGCCGAGAGGCGCTTCGAAGACGAACACGTCGGACGCCTTGAGCGCCTTGTCGACCGCCGGCGAATGCCAATCGACGTTCGGCGGCAGGAGATGAATCGAACCGAACAGATAAAGCAGCGAACGGTCGGAACGGACCAGCCATAAGGCCGGGTGGGCCTCGATCGGCGCCAGCACCGGCGCCGGCGCGACCGTCGCGGCGGCATTTGCGGGCAATGCTGTCGCGATCAGCGCCGCGATCGCCGCACAGAACATCATCCGAAAACCAGCGAACATCCGTTTCCTTTCGCTTCGGCGCGCCGGGCCCGGCTATTGCACCGTGACCGATACGGACGGGGAGGGGATGCCGTTCGCCACGACTTCGAGCGTGCTTGCGCCGGTCTCCATGCCCGTCGGCACGTCGAAATGCGTCGACACCTTCTTGCTGCCGGTCGCGACACCCATGGTGCTGTGGTCGTGGGTGCGTGCGTAGAACACATGGCCGCTTGCGTTGTTGGTGATGCGCACCAGGGGATAGTTGGTCGCGAGTTGGCCCTCGTCTCCGAATGCCGCCGCCTGCGAGAGTCCGTTGAACTGCGTGCCCGAGATCTTGTAGCTTGAGCCGCGCGTCACGGTCGAAGGAAACGACGTGATCGTCGGCTGCCAGGCGCTTTGGTAGGTTCCGGCGGGATTATAGACTTCAAAGCCTCCCACAAGCACCTGCCCGGTCGGGAGCACGACGAGCGGGGTGTAGCTGGCAACGGTGCCGACGTTTTCCACCGTGAGCTTGTTGCCGTCAAATTCATACAGCGTGCCGCTGTCGCCCTCGATCAGCACATTGCCGTCGGGCAGGAGCACGGCGTACGTATCCCCCGCCTGATCGCCATTGGGAAAATCCGGCCCGGCGGTCCAGTTGCCGCCCGGATGGAGCGGACCGGGCTTGTGCCAGATCGCCGTATGCGCCGGCACCGTGTCGAGAGCGCCGGTGGCGAACACGCTGCCGTCGGGCCGCAGGATCGCCGGACCGATCTCCCCCGGCGGCTGATAACACCTGCCGCGATCGCCGTATGGAATGCAGCCGCAGCAATTTTGCGGGCCCCACAGGTCGGCGACGGTGCTGCCCTGCCGGACCCAGCGCTGCTTGCCGATGTCGTACCGCTCGGACTTCGGATGATCGAGCACGTCGGCGGTGAGCACCGAGCCGTCGGGCAGCAGCGTCCAGCCTTCCTCGGCATTCCAATCGTTTTTCCCGGTAGAAGGCAGCGCGGACCATTTGAGCGTCTTCGGATCGAGGACGGCGAGATTCTTGTGCATCTTCTCGCCCACCATGAAGCGGCCGTCCGCGAGCACCGCCGAAGGCGAATCGCCAATGAAACGCCAGCCCCTCGGGTGGGCCAGTCTGGTCCAGGCGTTCTTCGCCGGATCGTAGACAGCCCCGAGATTGGAGAAAGCGAATTCGTTGTTGTTGTATTCGCCGCCGATGATGACCACACGCCCGTCGGAGAGAACGGCGGAAGCGAAATAGAGCGGCACATATCCCGCGGGCAGGCTCGCCATCTGCGCCCACGTCCCCTTCACGTAACTGCCGGTGTTGTCCGGTGTAAGTTTATACCAGGTATTCTCCTCGTAAGACTGCGCGAGTACCGTCCCGTCGGTCAGGAGAAGGGTGACCGTCGCACCGGCAGGCGGCGCGTTCTTGAGCTGCACCACGCTCTGCGCAGAGGCAAGTCCCGCCGCAGCAACGAAGGCGGCGGCGATCGGCGCTGCGGCGAACCGGCGGAACATCGGACTTTTCCCTCGATGGAGCACGGAGAGACGCTACAGGGTCCGGCCGCGCCCGAAAAGCGGAAATCCGGCCGGGGGCGTCTGTGCCGCCCGGTGCGCACTGCCTCTGCGGTCACCACCGCCGGCGGCGGCGCGGTGTTTTCCGTTGGAAGAGCCGCAAGCGGCGCGGCAGGTTTGCTACAAATCGAACGTCTGATTCGGCGCGGGCATTTCGATGCGCGAATCCGTGACGAGTTTCGCGAAGGTCTGCATCACCTGTTGCTCGCCGTGCACGAGGAAGGTCGTCTTTACGTCCTTGATGGCATTGCGCCAGTCGAGCAGACCCTTCTGGTCCGCGTGCGCCGAAAAACCGCCGATCGTATGAATGCGCGCCTTGACTGCGATGTCTTCTCCGAAGAGCCGCACGGATTTGGCGCCCCCGACGATCTGTCCGGCGGGCGTTCCCGGCGAAGCGTAGCCCACGAACACCACACTCGATTCGGGACGCCAGAGGTTGTGCTTCAGGTGATGGCGGACGCGCCCGCCCGTGCACATGCCGGCGCCTGCCATGATCACCGCCCCGCTACGGATACGGTTGATCGCCATCGAATCCGCCGTTTCCCGCGTGATGTGGAGGCCCGGCAAATGAAACGGGTCCTGGCCGTTTCGAAACAACGCCGCGGCTTCCGGCTTCAGGCTTTCCGGATGGCGCGCGAAGATGTCCGTCGCCGAAATGGCCATTGGGGAATCGAGGTAGACCTGCATCGCGGGCGGCAGGCGATTTTCCGCGATCGCGCGATTGAGGTAGAACAGGATTTCCTGTGCGCGCTCGAGTGCGAAAGTGGGAATGACCACGTTGCCGCCGCGCGCGAACGTATCGACGATCGCAGTGTAGAGCTCTTCGATCGAGGCGTCGCGCGGCTTGTGCAGGCGGTCGCCATAGGTTGTTTCCATCACGACGGCATCGGCGGAAGCAGGAGGCGCGGGCGCGTCGAGCAGCGGTCCGCCGGCGTGGCCGAGATCGCCCGAAAAGACGACACGCCGTGTTGCGCCGGCCTCGGCCACTTCAAGGAGCACGCTCGCGGATCCGAGGATGTGCCCGGCATCGAAAAACGTGGCGCGCACGCCGCTGCAGATGTCGACGGGAGAGCCGTAGCGGGCGGTGCGTCCGAAATGGCCGAGGCCGTGCATCGCGTCGAGAGTGGTGTAGAGCGGCGCGGCCGGGCGGGAATCCGCGCCGCGGCGCGCCAGCCTGGTCGATTGCCGCAGCGCGTCCTCCTCCTGCAGATGCGCCGAATCGAGCATCACGAGACGCGCCAGTTCGCGCGTCGCAGCAGTCGTCACGATTTCTCCGGTGAAGCCGCGCCGCGCGAGCAGCGGTATCCGCCCGCAATGGTCGAGGTGGGCGTGCGTCAGAATGAGGTGGTCTATCGCTGCCGCATCGAATCCGAAAGCGCCGGCATTCTCCTCGTTCAGTTCGCGGCCGCCTTGGAACAGACCGCAATCGATCAGGATGCGCTTGTCGCCGGTCTGCACGAGGTGACAGGATCCCGTAACGTCATGATCGGCGCCGTGAAACGACAATTTCATTCGGGGGCTCCTTCCGCGCGGAGCAGCGGGCGCCCCGCTCTGTCGTACCAGTCGAGAATGCCGTGCCAGATTTCCTGCGCCGATTCCGCAAACCAGAACAGCTCGCGGTCTTCGGGATCGATTGTGCCCTCGGCCACGAGATAATCGGGATCGAACACCTTCTTCCAATAGGATTCGCCGACCAGAATCACCGGCACGGGATTGAGCTTTCGCGTTTGCCCGAGCGTCAGCACCTCAAACAGTTCGTCGAGCGTTCCGAATCCCCCGGGAAACGCGACGAGCGCACGCGCGCGCAGCAGGAAATGCAGCTTGCGGATGGCGAAATAGTGGAAGCGGAAGCACAGCTCGGGCGTGATATAAGGGTTCGGGAATTGTTCGTGCGGAAGCGTGATATTCAGCCCGACGGATTGAGCGCCCGCGTCGCACGCGCCGCGATTCGCCGCTTCCATGATCCCGGGGCCGCCACCCGTCACGATCACGATGCGATTGCGCCGGCACTGCGCACCGGCGACGCTCACGAGCCGCCCGAATTCGCGGGCGATGTCGTAATAGTGGCTCTTGGCAAGAATGCGCCTGGCGATCTCGAGCCGCTGCGTGATGATCCTGTCGTTCGGTGCGGTGCGGAGCGAGCGCGACAATTCGGAGACGTGCCTCTGCGCCATCGGCCTTTCGCAGATTCGCGTACTGCCGAAAACCACGATGGTATGGGCGATGCCCCGTTCCTGGAGCAGGAGTTCCGCCTTCTCGTAGTCGAGTGCCAGCCGCATGTCGCGCGTGTCGCGCCGCGCCAGGAAATCGACATCATGATCGGCCTGGCGATAGCTGGGGCTTTCGAGAATGGCCTTGAGCGCGGCGGGTGCCTTGGCGTCCTCGGCGGCGGGTTTGGGCACTTGCGAGGGCAGCGGCCGGCGGCGAACGAGCGGGTGAGGCGGCGGCGGAACCTTGCCGGCGCGACCTTTGGCCGGCGTCGCTTTTCTTGCCACGGCGTTCCCCTTCGAAGAGACCTTCCGCCATACGCGCCTGCGAGGCGCGGGCAAAGTGGGTGCCGGCCCCCGCGGGCGATGGAAACTGTTGAAAACGTCCGCGCAAATTGCCGCAATCGGGCCCGGCCCCGGGAGATGCCCGATCCGCGCGCCTGCCGATGACGAATCCCGATCCCGACGACGACGAGGATGACCGGCGGCTCGCGTTTCTGCTCGCTCTCGCCGCGGTGGCGGTCGTCGTCGTGCTCGGTCTCTTTCTGCTGTGGAAGATATGGCAAAACGAACAGCTGCAGGAATGCGTCCTCTCAGGCCGGCGCGATTGCGCGTCAATCCGGATTCAGGATTCGCGCTAACACTCGAGGTCTTCCGGGATTGCGCTCATTTCCCGTTGCGTTCTACGACGCCAGCTCGAGGGGGCGGCCTTCGGCTTGCGACCGCGCGATGATCTCCGCCAGGCGCCGCACCATGGTTTCGACGATGCGGTCCGGAACCGAGCCGAATCCGACGACGATGCCTTTATGGGGCGCGGTGGCCCCGTGAAACGCCGCGAGCGGCGATACCTGTAATCCGTGCAGGGCCGCGAGCCGGCAGATCTCGATTTCGTCGAAATGGGGCGGGAGAATCAGGGTGAGATGGAATCCGCCCCTTGGCTCGATGCATGCAGCACCTCGCAGATGGGTGCGGCACGCCGCGACGGCGATGCCCAGACGCCGCGCGTAGGCCGACCGTATCGCCTTGATGTGCATGGCGTACTGGCCATCTTCGATAAATCGCGCGAGTGCGGAAAGGATGAAGTTGTCGGGGCCATAGGCAATGCGTTGCGCCATTTCCGCAAACGCATCCACAAGGGCGGTCGGCACCACCAGATATCCGACGCGGATCTGCGGCCCGAGCGTTTCGTTCAGACTCCCGAAATAAAGCACCGTCCCGTCGCGGTCACAGCCCTGGATCGCGCGCAGCCTGCTGCCGGTGTGGGAAAGCTCCCAGTAGCTGTCCGCTTCGAAAACGAGGGCACCCGACCGGCGGGCATAATCGAGAACGGAAGCCCTGCGCTCGTCCGTCATCTGACGCCCATAGGGAAAACTCAAGCTCGGTGAAACCACGATCAGACGGGGCGGCGGACTGGCGGAGCGCGCCGGATCCGCTCCCGAAGCGTCGCCGGGCAGCCTGTAGATACGAGCGCCGGCCGCCGCGAACGTTTCGCTGATACCGCCGGCGGCCGGATCCTCGATCAGGACACAATGGCCCGGATCGATCATGACCCTGGCAGTGAGATCGAGTGCGCTATCCATGCCCGTGAGCGGAATCACCTGCTGCGGCTCGCAATGCACGCCGCGCATCTGGCGCAAATGGACGGAGATCGCCGTCTGGAACCGCTGCCAAGCGTGCTGGTCCTCTCCGACCGGCGAACGGCAGAACTCTTCGCTCAGCAGTCGACCGAGTGGATTGCGCGGGTAGAAGGATGCGTCGGGGACATGCAGCGCAAACGGTCGCGCCAGCGATGCCCGAACGAGCGGAACCCGCAGGAACTGCCGTGCGCGAAAGCCGATCTCAATTCGACCGGCGCCAGCAAACTCGTCGGT
Organism: Rhizomicrobium sp.; assembly: GCA_050728995.1. Classification (GTDB taxonomy): domain Bacteria; phylum Pseudomonadota; class Alphaproteobacteria; order Micropepsales; family Micropepsaceae; genus Rhizomicrobium. Next base: position 18,259 of record JBOHKH010000023.1, read on the forward strand.
GCTCTTCTTCGATCGGTCCGCAGACGGGTTTTCGAACGGCGCCGCGGCAAACGGGGATTTCGCCACCTGCGTTCCCCGCCTCGTGTTCGCAACGAGGTAGTTTTCGGCAACCAGCCTCGAGTATGCGGCGACGACCGTATTGCGTGAAACACCAAGGGCGCGGGCCAGTTCACGACCGGTCGGCAGGAGGGTTCCCTCGGGAAGTTCTCCGGTTTCGATCGCGTTGCGTATCGCCCGGCTGATCTGCTCGTAAATTGGAACCGGCAAATCGCCGTTCACCGCGATGGACGCGATGGCCAGTGGAAAATCCGAAGGAGTCGCGTGCACAGCTCCGTCCCCGCGCAAAGCAAGTCACATCAGAATTCTCCGCACGCCGATTCTTCCAATCACGAGTTCGTTTGCTTTGGGGATCCGCGGTAACAAGTTCGTGCGCGGCGGGAGCATGCCGGCGAAGCGGGCGGGTCGACGTCCGACGACCGATTTTGTGATCGCTATCGGAAATGTCATTGGACCAGCGCGAAATTTTCAATTTGCACAGGAGAAGCGTCTCGTCGCCATCGCAGCTGTTGATTGGTTATCCCGACCGGCCCGATCGCGTCGAAAGTTTTGGTCCCGCAAAGCAGACGCGATGCTCTTTTTGCAACACTGCGCCGTGCTCGATTTTGGCCAGCCTGCATTTTCATGGATTGGCCCAGCGGGCGGTCCCTAGCGTTCCTCGCGAGACTGGAACTCGCGGTCCGCCATGCGGCGGCGCCGAAGCCACATCGCGGAGGGGATCCGATGCAAAATCTGAAGAGGGCTAGCTGCAGGTTGCGTCCGACATTGCTCTTGGGAGCAGCTTCGGCCGCAGCCATCGGCATCTCGGCGCCAGCGATGGCGCAGGAGAACACGACCAATGTCGAGACCGTGGTGGTCACGGGTTCGCGCATTCCGCAGACCGGCATCTACAGCGCCAGCCCCGTCACGGCGGTCGGCCAGCAGGAACTGAAATTCGAGGGCACGACGGATGTCAGCACCCTCATCAACAATCTGCCGGAAGCCTTCGCCGACCAGACCTCCGCCCTTTCGAACGGCGCCTCCGGCACGGCCACTGTCGATCTGCGCGGCCTGGGCGCAAGCCGCACACTCGTCCTGGTCAACGGCACCCGCCTGATGCCGGGCGATCCGGCGCTTCCAGTCGCCGACCTGAACGACATTCCGGCGGCGCTTGTCGATCACGTGGAAGTGCTGACGGGCGGCGCCTCGGCGGTGTACGGCTCGGATGCTCTGGCGGGCGTGGTGAACTTCATCATGCGCAAGGATTTCCAGGGCGTCGAAGTCGACGGCACCTACTCCGTCGGCGAGAACGACAACACCACGGGCCGCTGGCGCTCGGCAACGCAGGCCCAGATCGCCGGCGGCGGCGTGGGCTTCGCGCAGTCCCCGGAAAACATCTGGGACGGCCAGACCGTCGACGGAACCCTCATCCTCGGCACGAATACCGCCAACGACAAGGGCAACGTCACAGCCTATCTCGGTTTCCGCAACACCGAACCGGTGCTCGAATCGACGCGCGACTATTCGGAGTGCACGCTCGCGTCAACCAACACGAGCCTCGTCTGCGCAGGGTCCGCGAACTTCAACACGTTTGTATCCATCGACAACGCCGTGTTCGGCAACGGCCAGGGCGGCAAGACCTACACTTGGTTCGAGCAGGGCACGGGCAAGCCGGGCAGCGGCAAGTTTGTTCCCTTCACCGGAGCGCCCAACCAGAGGTTCAACTACGGCGCGCTGAATTACCTGCAGCGGCCGGACACCCGCTACACGGGCGGCTATTTCGCCCATTACCAGGAAGACAAGGAGCTCGATATCTATTCGAGCTTCATGTTTGCCGACGACCACACCGTCGCGCAGGTCGCGCCGTCGGGCCTGTTCCTCGGTTCGGGCACGATCAGCGGCTATGCCCAGGAAATCAACTGCGGCAATCCGCTGATGACGGCGCAGGAAAACCAGATTCTGTGCGGCGGCAACGGTGCGACGCAGGTGACGGTGATCGGACCGAACGGAAAGCCGTTCACCTACTGGGGCGGCCAGAACAACCTCATTCCCGGCCAGTCAAAGCTTGAAATCGGCCGGCGCGATCTGGAAGGCGGCAACCGCCAGAACGATCTCCGTCACACGTCCTACCGCATGAAGATCGGAGCGCGCGGCGATTTCGGCGACGGCTGGACCTACGATATCTACGCCCAGTACGGCCTGACGCTGCTCTCCGAGCACTTTATCAACGAATTCTCCAAGTCGCGCGTGCAGAATGCGCTCGAGGTCGACCCGACGACGGGGCAGTGCGAACCGGAAGGCGCGCTCGGCGTCCCGGCGGGGTGCGTCCCGCTCGATATCTTCGACGGCTTCGGCGCCATCAACAAGCAGCAGCTCGGCTATGTGGGCGCCGACGGCTTCCAGGAAGGCTGGACCCAGGAGCAGGTCATCAGCGGCGCCATCACCGGCGATCTCGGCGAATGGGGCGGCCAGTCGCCCTGGGCGAAGAACCCGGTCGGTATCTCGGTGGGCGGGGAGTACCGCGACGAGCAGTTGAAGTTCTCGACCGATCAGGAATTCAGCGTCTTCGATCTTTACGGGCAGGGTGGTCCGATCGTTTCAGTCCCGCAATCGGGATTCGACGTCTCGGAAGTCTTCACCGAACTGAAAGTGCCACTCATCCAGGGCATTCCCTGGTTCGAGGACCTGTCGCTGAACGGCGGCTACCGCTATTCGTCGTACAGCACAGCCGGTTCCACCAACGCCTACAAATATGGCGCCGAGTGGCAGCCGATCGACGACTTCCGCCTCCGGGCCAGCGTGGAGAGGGCGGTTCGTGCGCCGAACGTGCTCGAACTGTTCGCGCCGGATGCGCGCGCGCTGTTTTCGGGGCAGGACCCGTGCGCGGCCGTGTCCAATCCGACCGGCGCTGTTCTCGCGAACTGCCTGAAGGAAGGCGTCAGCAATGCCGGTTCCGCGCTTCTCAATTGTCCGGCCACGCAATGCAATGAAGAAATCGGTGGCAATGTTCTGCTGAAGCCGGAAACCTCCATCACCCGCACGGCCGGCATCGTGTTCACGCCGACCTTCCTCGACGGCTTCACCGCAACGGTCGACTACTTCAACATCAAGGTGGACAAGTTCATTGGTGTTGTGAATCCCAACCTGACGCTGCAGGAATGCTACGGCGCCGGGGCGTCGGCAGCCACCCAGGCGTTCTTCTGCCCGCTGGTCAACCGCAATCCGGTAAGCCATCAAATCTACGGCAGCGGCTTCGTTGCGGCGACCAACCTCAACACGGGCTATCTCGCAACGAGAGGCGTCGATTTCGAGCTCAACTACCAGACCGACATGTCGGACTGGGGAATGCCCGATACCGGCTCGCTCGCCTTCAACCTGACCGGCACGTGGCTCGATGCGCTGAGCACCGATCCGCTCCCCAACTTCCCGGCCTACAACTGCTCCGGCCTGTTCGGGCTCACCTGCGGAACGCCCAATCCGAAGTGGCGTCACAAGTTCCGGGTGACGTGGAGCACGCCGTGGGACGTCGATGTGTCGCTCCAATGGCGCTATATCGGCGCACTGACGCTGGACTCCGATACGACGAATACGCTGACCGGAGGCGGTCCCGTCCAGACCATCTGTCCGAACGGCGAGACGGTCTACGGCGTCGGAGACTGCGTCGATCACCGGATCGCCGCGTACGACTACTTCGACCTGTCCGGCGACTGGACGGTGCGCCAGGGCGTCGATCTGCGGGCCGGCGTCAACAACATCTTCGACCTCGAGCCGCCCATTCTGGGAACCACCGTGCTGCCCCTGCCCGCAGGCAACGGCAACACCTTCCCGGGCGTGTACGACTCGCTTGGCCGCCTGGTCTTCGTCAGCGCGACCATCAAGTACTGAAACCCCCGGCGACTTGCGCGGCGGCCCTTAAACGGGCCGCCGCGTCATTTCGTTACAGCGCTTTCGTACTGTCAGTCTTGGCCTGTGGACCGGAACCGGGCACCGCAATGGCGACATCGGCCTTGAAAAGCCCCTCGATGACGAAATTGCCGGGCAGATTTGCCGTGCGCCCGAGCCGCAGATCGTCATTGGTCACACTGATCTTCAGGCCGGCCGTGTTTTTCGGATCGGCAAGCGCATGCTCGAGATTGGAGCGCGCCTGCTGGAGCAGACCCGAGAAATCGTACGAGTAACTCCGCCCGACCGCATCGCCGAGCTTCGGGATCGCCGCCGATATGGCATGCCACAGAGGGGAATTGATGCTTTGCGTGGCCGCGAGATTGCCGAGCCGGATCGCGTGGCCCTTGTCGTCTACCGTCGGCGTCGCGGTGAACCACACCGTTCCCGTCTTGTCGTGCTCGTGCCCGCGCGTGTCGTCGCGCAGCGTCACCCCGACGGCCAAGAGCTCGTGACTCGGATAAATCTCGATTTGCGTCGGAGTGACGGTGATTGTCCCCGCCTTGAGGGATTTGCCGACAAGTCCGCCCGCGCCCGCGGCGGCAAGCAGCGGATAGGGGACCGGGACCGGAAGCGCGAGGGAGAATCTGCTCGGCTGCACGGCAATGGGCGCATTTTCGGGCAGGGGTAGCGGCTGCGAGGTCGGAGGTGGCGTCGATGTAACGCCCGTCGTTGCGTCGAGCCTCGCCGACATACGGATTCCATGATCTGTGGTGGTGACATCCGACACCGACAGATCTTTCGGCTGAATGGTCACATACACCGGAGGGGCCGTTACGGGGACCGGAATTGCCCAATTCTTCCAGACCTGCTGCAGCGGCCCGCGGATGGAGTTGCAGGGGATTTTGTTGTTGACCTCGTCCACCTGCTTCTGCAGCGAACGGTTGATCTGCTGCGTCATCATCGCGCCGGCCGGAAACTTCCAGGGTCCGACGCAGGCGCGAAGCCCGTGTCCGACATCAAGACAGGAGCGGCCGATGATGTCGATATCGGGCGGCGTGCCCCAGGCGAAATGCGCGGCTGGATTTTCCACCTTCGGGCAGAAGGACTTGTCCACAATGACCTTCCCCGCGATCGACACCACGAACGTACCGCTGAAATTTTGCGTTCCCGAGCGGATGGCCTTGGCAAGTCCACCCTCGAAATTGCCCGTTCCCGTAAACTTCACTGGAACGTCGATCGCAATGCCGTCGCCCGCGCGCTTGACCGCGATGCTGCCGTTGCGCGCGGCATCGACGTGCCAGTCGAACGCCGCGCAGCCCTTGAACAGCGTCACCTTCACCGGGGTGGAAGCGCCGAAGGCGACGTTTTGGCAGCCGATCCGGGTCTTTCCCGTGCGCGGACCCGCAAAGCTGTCTGCGGCAGCGTTCGCGGCCTCTTCCACGACATTGTAGGGAACTTCGACGGTCGGTGCGATCGTGCTCGTCTGTGCTTCGAATTGCATGGTCGCAGCCTGGCGGGGCGGCTTTTGCGTCAATTGCCGGTCGATGCCGGCGCCGGACGCCGACACCGGTATGGCAACGAAGCCGACCAAGCCAATTGCCGTCAGACAGTTCGCGGTGCGCCCGCGCCTTGAGAGCGGATGCATGCATCCCCCGGAACAAGAGAGTTTCGCTCCCTATAACGTCCGGGGGCCCTTTCGCGCCGTTGCACGCGACAGGTTTTCGCTCTCGCGGGTTCCGCGCGCCAACGCGTGCAGGTTCCACCCCCTCACAGGCTGGGCGGGGGAATCTGACCTTGCGGCGGGTACGCCGGCAGTGGCGCAGGCGGCGGCGGAAGGCGAACGGGATGCTTCTTCAGCTGCGCCATCAGGTAGGTCACCGCGGTCTCGAGCTGTGCATCATGGCCCGCAAGCAGCTGGCCGGGATCGGTATCGACGTGGATATCGGGGTCGACGCCGTGGTTCTCGATCACCCATTGCGAGCGCAACCCGTAGAGACTGTCTTCCGGCACCGTGATGTAGCCGCCGTCGAGCAGCGTCCAGTCGCCGCGGATGCCGCGAACGCCGCCCCACGTGCGGGTGCCGATCAGCGGCCCGAGACCATACTTGCGGAAATAGAAGGGGAAAATGTCGCCGTCGGACGCCGAGTAGTTGTTGATGAGGCAGGCTTTCGGCCCGAGTATGAGCTGCTGGGGAATGGGCGCCCCCACCCATTCGCGATCGGTGGAGAGGCCGACCAGAATGCGGCGCAGCCGCTCGAGCGCGATCTGGTCGATATTGCCGCCGCCGTTCCAGCGATCGTCCATGATCAGCGCCTGTTTGTCCATCTGCGGATAGAACTGGCGGATGAACTGCTCCATCCCGAGCGCTTCCATGTCGGACATGTAGATGTAGGCAATCTTGCCGCCCGACAATTTGTCGACAATCGCCCGGTTGTGGTCGATCCAGTCCTTCTCGCGCACCGACAGCTCGTTTTTGATCGGCTTGATCGTGATGTTGCGCGGTTTGCCGCCGGAGCCGGTTGCGACGGTGAGCGTCACCGGCTGATCGTCCAGGCCGACGAACAGGCTGTAGGGATCGGTCGGCACCTTGAGATCGTGACCATCGACGGCGAGCAGGACGTCCCCCTGATGAACGTCCACACCCGGCTCTGTGAGCGGACTGCGATAGCTGTCACGCGTGTTGTCGCCCGGATAGATACGGGCAAAGGCGTAGCGTCCCGATGCCGTCGGTGCGAAATCAACACCCAGAAGTGCCGTCGAAACCGTGTCGGCCGGGTTATCCTCGTCCCCGCCGCCGACATAGGTGTGGGAGTTACCGAGCTCACCCTGCACCTGGCCGATCAGGTAATTCAGGTCTTCGCGCGAGCCGACAAGCGGCAGGAGTCTGGCGTACGCATCGTGCACTGCCTGCCAGTTCACGCCATTCATTTTTGGATTGACGAATAGGTCGCGTTCGAGCCGCCAGGCGTTGTTGAACATCTCGGCCCATTCCTGCACCGGATCGATACGGGTGCGCATGTGCGAGGTGTCGAGCGACTTGACTTTCGGCTTCTTTCCGTCTTCCGGCATTTTTGCGTCGATCAGCTTGTATTGGCCGGCGCCGCTGTCGTCGGATCCGCCGCTGGCGCTGCTCTTGCGATAAAGGATTTTCGAGCCGTCGTACGACAGGCTGTAGCTGTCCAGATCCTCGGCGAGCGTCGCATCCTTGCGTTTGCCGAGATCGTAGATATGTAGCGCAGACTTCATCCGCGGCAGCGGACCTTCGATCATCTGCGGCGGCTGGATGCGATAATAGATGTCGTTGTCGCGCGCATCGAGCTGGGTGATGTCGGAGGCCGGGATCGGCAGTGGTACCGCGCGCGTCATCAGTCCGTCGAAGTCGATGTTCACGGGCGCGGAAGCGCCGGGCTTCCAGGGCTTGGGCTTGGAGTCCTCGTCGCCGGACTTGTCTTTCGAGCCCACGGCGCCTTCATCGGAGCGCGGCGCGAAGGGGGATGGCTCGTGCTTCCTGAGCGTCGCCACGTAAATGCCGTTCATCTCGAGCGTGGCCACGTTGAATTCCGTTTCGCTCAGCGTCGGATTCTCGTGCCGCGTCGAAACGAAATAGAGATATTTGCCGTCGGGCGAGAACACCGGGCCGAAATCGTTGGCCAGGGGTTCGGAGACGCGAACCGACTTTCCGGCGCCGACGTTGTCGATCCAGATCGCGCGCTGCTCATTGGCACCCGTGATGCTGTAGGCGAGCCAGCGACCGTCGGGCGCGAAGCTCTCGTCATGAATTTCGTTATAAGGATCCTGCGCCACCTGCGTGGCCGCCCCACTTGCAGCGTCGACCAGCCAGAGCCGGTGGTTGCCGTCGGAAACGGCAAACCGCTTGCCGTCGGGCGACCAGATCGGCTGGTAGTAAAATCCGTTCTTGAAATGGGTTACGATCTTTTCGGCGCCGCCCATGGCCGGGCGGATCGCAATCTGCTGCTCGCCACTGACGTCGGTCGTGTACGCCACGGTCTTCCCGTCGGGCGACCAGGTCGGGTGATCCTCGTCGGCATTGCTGGTGTTCGTGATGTCGCGTGTGGCACCGTGTTCGTCGGGAACGGTGAAAAGATCGCCGCGGGCGGAGAACAGCGCCCTTTCGCCGTTCGGCGACAGTGCGTAGTCGTTGTCGTCCGCGGTATCGACATCGCGGATGTCCTTGCTCGCATCGACAAATCGCGGGCCCGTTCGCGTCGCGTCGTCCGGCACGCCGACGTTCAGCCGGTGCAATTTTTCGGAAGGAAGATCGATGACCCAGAGGGCGCCTGCCTGCTGGAACACGATGCCGTCGCCACCCCGGCCGCCGATGCCGAGACTGGGGAAATCGATGTCGTAGTTCGTGAAGTGAGTGATCTCGCGGAATTGGCGGGAATTCAGATCATACACCCAGATATTCTCGCGCCGCTTCGCATCGTGGTCGGACAGATAATAGATCTTGTGGCCGTACCACATCGGCGATGTGTTGGTGCCGCCCCAGCTGGTGATCCGGATGAGTTTCTTCGACTGAAAATCGTAGGTGTAGAGATTCTGGCTCAAGCCGCCCTTGTAACGCTTCCAGGTGCGGAAATTTCGGAAGATGCGGTTGTAAGCGATCGAGTGGCCATCGGGCCCGTAGGTCATCAGGCCGCCGCGGTCGAGCGGCAAGGGTTGCGGAAGACCGCCCCCGGCCGACACTTCGAACAGCCGCCCGAACCAGCTGTTCCAGGCCATGCGCCGCGACAGGAACACGATGTTCTTCGAATCGGGCGTCCAGGTCACCACCATGTTGTCGGGCCCCCAGCGCGTGGGCGCGCTTTCGACGACATCGGAATGGTAGGTCAGCCGCCGTGCCGCCCCACCGCCGGCCGGCATGACATAGACGTCCTGGTTACCCTGATAGAATCCTGTGAAGGCGATAGACCGCCCGTCCGGCGAGTAGCGCGGCATAAGATCGTATCCGGGGTCGGCCGTCAGCCGTTTCGCCACACCGCCCCAGCGGCCGACCTCCCAGAGATTGCCGTGCGCCTCGAACACGATGGTGCTGCCATGCAGCGTCGGAAATCGCATGAACGTCCAGTCATGTGCGCGCGCGCCGCCGCAACAGGCAAAAGTACCCGCAACCGCCAACTGCGCCGCGCGGCGCCAAAGCTGAAGATTCATGAATCTTTCCTCGTGCTGTCGTGCCGGCGCGAATCGCAGGCCCAGGAGAAGGCAACCAGCAAATCCTGTTGGTCGACATCTTGCAAGCCGTTCTCTGGTATCGAGCCGTGCACCTCGCGCATCACACATCCGCCGCAATTTGTTTGGGTCGCGTTCGGGTGCTCGGCAATGACGGCGGCGCTGTGGCGTGCATCGAACTCGCGCCGTGCCCGTTGCTTGGGATGACGTCTGCCGGGGACCCGTCATGGATGCTGCGTGGTCGCGCCCATTTGTCGCCTGGCCGCGACGGGATTCGCCGGTATCGCTCGCGACCTGGCTGCGCGAAGTGGTGGAATTCGTACGCATGCGGGGAGCCCAGGTCCCCTATCCTGCCGATGCACCGCGCGGGCAGGGAGAACCCGTAATCGTCGTTCCGGCATTTCTGTCTCCGGATTCCTCCACCGCGTCTCTGCGCGCGTTTCTCGCCCATCAGGGCTTCGAACCCGAATGCTGGAACTGCGGCATGAATTTGGGTCCGATGCGCCGCGCCGTCGTGCAACTCGACCATCGGGTGCGCGAAATTGCGCAGCGGCACCGCAGGAAAGTATCGCTGGTCGGGATCAGCCTGGGAGGCACGCTCGCGCGGGAGGCGGCCAAGCGGTGTCGCGAGTGCGTGGCGCGCGTGGTGACGCTCGCAAGCCCCATCAACATGCCCGTTGTGACTCCCCTGGCGCCGTTCGCTCGCCTTGCCGCCACGTTCTGGGACGGCACTGCGGAAGCAGCTTTCGAACACATCGCCGAGGCGCCGCCCGTTCCACTGACCGCCATCGTCAGCCACACCGATGGGGTGGTGGACTGGCGCGCCTGCATGCCGCAACCCGCCCGCGGGGTCGAAACCGTGCTCATCTCCGGCGCTCACATGACGATTGCCGCGAATGCCGAGGCCCTTCGGGTCGTGGCCGCGCGGCTTGCGGGGCGGCCGCACGGTCCGGGCGCCTGACGTCTCGCTCCAGGAACTTCGCTATAATCCGGGCATTGCCAAAGCTGCCGCATCTCTTGCCCTCAGGGGACGCGCAGCCAGGTGGGAGAGCGGGGTAACGGCGATGTCCTGGCTAATCGGGTTTTCGGTCGTCTGGTTTGCGACTGTCGTTCTTCTGATCGCGCGCGCGCTGGGTCAGCGCGGCCACCTGGACAGCTTGCCGGCCGCAACCGATGAAGACGTTCGGAGTTTGCCTCCCGTTGCGGTGATCGTCCCTGCGCGCAACGAGGCTGCGAACATCGGGCGGTGTCTTCTCGCGCTGCTCGCCCAGACCTATCCGAAAGACCGGATCAGCATCGTCGTTGTCGATGACGGTTCGATCGATAGAACCGCAGAGATCGTCCAGGCGATGGCGGAAAGCGAGCCGCGGCTTTCGCTCCTGCGCTGTCGCTCGCTGCCGCCGGGATGGACGGGAAAATCGCATGCTTGCTGGATTGCGCAACGGGAGGTTCCGTCGAAGGTCGAATGGCTCTGTTTCCTCGATGCGGATATGCGCGCGGAGCCGGCGCTCCTTGAAAGCGCCGTTGCGAGCGCGCACGCTGAAGATCTCGCGCTCCTGTCGCTCGCGCCGCGGCACGAGCTCGGGAGCTTCGCCGAAAGGCTGATCATTCCTTGCGGTCTGTGCTTTCTGGGATTTCGGCAGGATTTGCGAGGCGCACGGCCGGAACATGCGGGCGTGATCGCAACCGGACAATTCTTTCTCGCGCGACGCGGCGCGTATGAGGCAGTCGGCGGCCATCGGGCGGTGCGCTCCGATATCTGCGAGGATCTCGAGCTCGCCCGTCTGTTCAAGAAATCCGGCGAACGCGTGTGCATGAAGGATGGAGGCAAGCTCGTTTCAACGCGCATGTACACGGGATGGAGCACGCTGTGGCCGGGCTTTGCGAAGAACCTCACAGATCTTTTGGGTGGAACGGGTGCGGCGGTCGCAGCGGCTTCTGCAAGTCTGGTTCTTGCCTGGGCCGCCCTAATTCTTCCCGCGGTCGCGGCCGTGAGCTGTGCGACAGGGCGTGGCGGGGGATGCATTGCGCTCGTTCCGGCGGCTCTCGCCAGCGCGGCGATGCTGGCTCTGCACGTTGCCTGTGCGGTTCATCTCAACATCCCGGCGGCTTACGGGGTCCTGTTCCCCGCAGGCTACACGCTTGGCGCGGCCATGGTCTTCGACAGCGTGCGCTGGCGCCTGCGCGGCCGGGTGAGCTGGAAAGGCCGCACTTATCTGCGCCCGCGCCCGGGCCGGCTGTGACGAAAGCGCCGAAACAGGACGCATCCGGCAAACTGGAAGAGACGCCGGTCAAGCACGTTTCGACGAACGCCACGATTGCCGTGCTCGCTGCAGCCATTCTGCTGCTTTATCTTGTGCGCTTCATTCTCCTGCCGTTCGTCGCTTCCGCGATCGTGGCGTACATCTGCACCCCGCTGGTGGATCGCGCGGCGGCTCTGTCGAAGGTTCCGCGTGGTGCCGTGGCGTTCGGCGTCGGCCTTCTTTTAGCCGCTATCGCGGTCGCGCTCGGCTATTTTGGTGCGCCGTTCGTAATGCACGAGCTCCAGCGGGCCGTGCAGGAATTGGGCGCTCTCAAGAATTTCATTCATCGGTGGATCGGCGGCAACTCGATTTCCCTGCTCGGCGTGCAGCTGACCGATGCGCAGATCGCGGCCGATATTTCGGGAGCAGCTCGAAATTGGGTTCACCAGGTCGGCGGCTTCGTCGCGCTTGCGGCGTTTGGCTTTACCGGATTTTTCGGCGTGCTTCTCGCCTGGGTGCTGCTGTTCTATTTCCTGATCGGCGGGAAAGTCGTGTGGCGGGGAATCGTCTGGCTTATTCCCCCGCTCGACCGTCCGCTCGTGATGCTCATCTGGAACGATCTCGATCCGGTTCTCAGGCGCTATTTCGTCGGTCTGGTGATCGTCGTGATCTATGCCTCGGCGGCAGCTTATTTGGGACTGGGCGTCATCCTGCACGCTCCACACGCCGGCGTTCTCGCGGTCCTCACAGGATTTCTGGAACTGATACCGATCGTGGGCCCCGCAGCTTCGGCGGTGATCGCAGGGATTTTCACGATTCACGGCGCTCGAGGGCCGGGCGCCATTCTCGCCTATATCGCCTATGCGACGGCGCTGCGAATCTCGATCGACCAGTTGATCGGGCCAATCGTCCTCGGCCGCGCCGCGCGCGTGCAGCCATCCGTGGTCATTTTCTGTTTCCTCGCGGGCGCGATCCTGTTCGGTGTGCCCGGCGTGATCATGGCCGTGCCTGTCGCACTTACGATAAAGGTGGTGGTGGGCGTGCTTTACAACGAGCCCCCGGGAAGCGGCGTGAAACCGAAAAACCTGCCGCCCGCGTGAACGCCGGCGCGATCAGCGGGCGCGATCGCCCAGCCGCCCGAACCTCCGGCTCAGCATCTCGCGCGACATCCACAATTCGCAGCGGCCGCGGAAAAGGAGATCGGTTCGTGCACTGCGCGGATTGAAGGCGCATACCAGAAGAAACACCCAGAAATCGCAGAAGAAATCGATCAGCCGCCCAGCCGCATTTCCGTGCGGACAGGGAAAGGCTTCGAAGCCGAATTTCTCCATGAAACGGATGACCTTCCCGCCATTGCCGTCATAGGCGATGCCGCCACAGCCGCACACCGCGACGGCTTCGCCGAGCGCCGCGCATTCGTCGATATGTATGGCCAGATCGCCCAGCGAATCTCGGAATCGCCGGCGCATGACGTTGGCCCAGGCGAGATCCGGTCCTTGCGGGGGGATGCGCAGGAAGTGTTCGTTCCACAGATGCAGCTCGACAATCGGGTCGCCCGGCTGGATCGTGCGGCCGCAGCTCAACGCGGTCTCATGCGTCGCGCGCCGCACCGCGATCCGGAACAAACAGGTGCGCTTTCCCGTGAACTCGTGCACGCCGTGGCAGCGGCGCAGCAGCGTGTCGGCGCGCCCCACTGCGCGCGCCAGCCAATGATCGCCGGCCTGGACGTACTTTCCGGATTGCGGCCGTTCCCCGACGGGCTGTCTGTCGGCAGTCGGCCTCGTCCAAAACTTCCGTCCGAGCGCGACAGCAGAATACCTGGTCCCCATTGTCCGCCAACGTACTACCTGCGCGCGCAGTTCCCCATTTTACCCCAAAGGACACGCGATTGCGACGATTGATCCGGAATTCGTAGCGGTCGAAGTGTCGCGGAGCGCCTGTTACCGCAGTGCAAACGCGGGCCAGGTTCGACAGGAAACAGGGCGACGGGATGCTTAGGCCGCAATCGCCAAAGCGGCTTACCGCACCGCGCGCGCGGCCATGGATTCGGGCGTGAACAGGCCTGCAGCGTGTGGCGCGGTGACTTTATAAGCCTGCTGCTGGTCGTTGAATGCGAAGCCGTAAACATAGCCCCCGAGAGCGAGATCGTACACGAACTGACTGCCGAGAATTACCGCGGGAACTTCGGGCATCAGATACATTGTAGCCTCGCCGAATTTCCACAGCGGACCGCTGTCGTCCCACGAATCGCTGTACACCGCCATCCAGGTATCTTCGTCGAGATAAAGCCGGCGTCGCGCCACCACGTCGTGCACGCCCGGCTTGCGCGTACCTTCGACCACCCAGACGCGATGCAGTTCGTAACGCAGATCGGCGGGATTGGCATGATGTGCCCCGAGAATTTCTGTGGTCGGGCGCGTGTAGAACCGGTTGTTGTTGTACGGGACGAACATCTCCTTCTTTCCGAGCAGCTTGAAATCGTAATGATCTAGCCCGCCGAAGAACAGGTAATATTCGTCGAGCGCCTCGAAACCGGAGGCGTCGGGATCGGGAACGTCGTAGGAAATTGCGGGGCCTCTGCGCACGCGGTGCTCGCCGGGCAGGATGCGCCACGCCGCGAAACTCGAGCGAGCGATGTCGAGCGGCTGCAAGTCGAGATAACCTTCTCCCACATTGGCCGGTGGCGCGTCATTGAGATGGAGCGTCTTGAAGTAATATGGGCCGATCGATTGCGGAGTGGCGCCTGAAAAGTAGTACGGAAAATCGGCAACTTCGCGGTAGCCGCTGGCGAGCGTGGCGGTTCCGTCGGCCGCCACGACCCAGGTCTTGACATGGATCTCCCGCGCAGGTCCCCAGAATGCCAGCAGGTGATTCCACATCGCCTCGAACCCGTTCTGCGGAATGGGGAAGGGGATGCCGCCTGCGGCGCCTTCGACGCCGTAGGCGATGCCCTCGGGCGCCGCATGGGCGCGCGTCGCATTGACGAATGTCGCGGAATAAACCGCGGCCGGCGCGGCAGCGCTACGGTGTGTCGGATAGATGTCCATCCGGTAATCGGGATATTTCCGGAACAGCGCCTTAGCGCCTTCGGGCAGCCGGTCGGCGTAGTTCTGGAAATTTGACGAGGTGATCGAGAACAGCGGTTTCTCGCCCGCAAACGGATTGCTGCGCGGCTCGCCCTCGCGGTAGCCCGGTGGCGCCGTCGTATACCCGCCGGTCCAGGGCGGAATGGAGCCGCTCGTGTTGCCGGCGCGCTCGGCGCCGATGGGGGTCAATTCCGTCTTGAGCTTCGCCGCTTCCATAGGCGAAACCCCGGCACGGGCCGCGGCGAACGCGGCCGATGCGATCGTCAGTGCGGCGGCAAGCAGAAGGCGCATGACGATCCGTTCCGGCCCCATTTTGGGAATATTGCCCAAATCCTGTATCCTCGCTTATAGCCGAGATCACCGGCACGAGTACCGGGGGGACGAGGGTGGAGTGGACGGCCCTTGCGCCGGCACTGTGCAGGGTAACGCGGCGCCGACGGCATGCCGCGGGCTCGGCGGCAGTCGCTTTGGCACTCGTGCTGGCGGCATTTCCGGCCACGGCAGCAGATTTGTTCGAAGGCGACGGTTGGGATCTGAGGTGGGACAATACGATCCGCTACACCGCCGCATTTCGGCTCTTTGCCTACGACGACCGCGTCGTGGCCGACCCCAATGGGGACGATGGCGACCGAAATTTCGCGCCGGGCCCGATCTCCGACAGGCTGGATTGGATCTCGGAATTCGACCTCTCCAGGGGACCGTTCGGCGTCGATGTGAGTGCCGCCGCCTGGTACGACACGATCTACCACGGCACGAACGCGAACGATTCGCTACAGACGTTCAATCCGTATTCGGTCCCGCACAACCGGTTCACTCGCTCGACGGAAGAGCTGATGGGGGAAGATGCGGATCTCCTGAACGCCTTTGCCTATGGGACATTTGACGCCGGCGAGGTACCGGTCTCGTTCCGCATCGGCCGGCACACGCTTTTGTGGGGCGAGAGTCTTTTCTTTGCCAATAACGGCATCGCGGCGGGGCAGGCGCCGGTGGATGCGATCAAGGCTGCGAGCGAGCCGGAAGCCGAGGCCAATGAGGTGTATCTTCCGGTGGATCAGGTCTCCGCCACGATTCAGCCCCGGCCCGATCTGTCATTCAGCTTTTACGATCAGTTCGAGTGGCGCAGAACGCGGCTTCCGGCCTCGGGCAGCTTTTTCAGCGATGCCGATTTTCTCGACGCCGGTGGCGAGCGGATTGTCGTCGCGCCCGGACAGTATCTCTACCGCACCCCCGACCAGCCGGCGTCGGCCTCCGGCCAGTACGGCGCGGCCATGCACCTCACGCTCGACGATACCGATTACGGATTTTATGCGATCCGGTTCAGTGCGAAGGAGCCGGAAATTTTTCTTCAATCTTCGGCGGGCCCTCCCGGCAATGTGCAGAGCGTCGGCAATTACTGGCTCGTGTTTCCCCAAGGAATCGAAGCATATGGCGCGAGCTTCAGTACCTACATCGGCGCAAGCGCGCTCGCGGGAGAATTCTCGCTTCGCCGCAACATGCCGTTGGTCAGTCAGACGCTGTTCGCGTTGCCGGGTGGCGGGGGAGACGGTTACGGATTCGCCCGTGTGGCGCCGGAAGGCCCGGCAGACGCGCAGGCCTACGACGTACTTTCCTATGCCGTGGGCGATACGCTGCAGGCGCAGCTTTCGACCGTTTCGACGCTTTCGCCGGGTCGGCTCTGGCAGGCGGCCGATCTGAGCGCGGAAATCGCTGCGAACGAACTGTTGAACGTGACGAGCGGTGCGGCCGAACTCGATACCGCCCGCAACCGCTTTGCCGTCGCGCTGCGCGCCCTGTTCGAGCCGCATTACTACGAAGTGCTGCCGGGGCTCGATCTCTCCGTTCCGCTCGGCCTCGGTTACGGCCTTGTCGGCAATTCCAGCGTCGACTCGTCGATGAGCGACAACACGGGCGACATGGAAATCGGGGTGACAGCAACCTGGCGCACCGTCTGGGTGGGATCGCTCACCTTCACGCATTACATCGGGGCGCCCGACCGTCAGCCCTTCGCGGATCGCGATTTCGTTTCGCTGAGCGTCGAGCGGACGTTTTGAACGCTTGGCCAAGTGTGTTGACGCGCGGCCCGCTTTCATGCCGGGCGGCTGCTCGCCAATTTAGGCCGCTCGCCTCGGAGGATTGGCGCGTTCAACTCGACCGCTATGACAACGAGGCCAATGCGTCCGCACAAGTCGAGGATTATTTTGCCTGGCACACGGATTTCTGGGATATCGGCGCGTCCAAACATTATGGCGAATCCAGCGCCGGAGTCATCATGGGTCTCCTTGCCGCGGTATTCGGGATCGTCGACCTGCTGGACGAGCCGCGTATCCGCGCCTTGGCCGCGGTCTGGCGGCACGCAACGGGCAATGTTTTGGCCGTACCGATCTCCATCTATAACTTTTACATTCGCTATACGGTTGGAGAAGCTGCCGTGCGGCCAACCGGACTTATTCTGTCGATCATCGTGGTTCCGATCCTGCTCTTCACCGGCTGGAAAGGCTGAGAAATGGATTACCGGGGTCGAGTCGGAGTTTCCGGTTTGCCGTAAGCCGCCGCAATTTTGGCTGTCCCGGCTCGCGCAATCCGCGATTTCTGGCTCCGCATCGGGCGAATTCGGCAGTTCCTGACCGGCAATCCACAGCAGCAGGAAGAGTGTGTTGTTGTCGGAGGCGTGGATGCTCGAGCCGTCGAACTCGCCATAGGCGGTGTATTGCAGCGACAGCCGTGGATTGAACCAGGTTGGAAACCACGAATCGGCTTTACCCGACGGCACCCAGGCGGCGACTACACCGGATTGACGGCGCCCTGAACCGCTGATCGCGCACCGGGAAAGGGAATAATCCCCGCCCGGCGCGCGTCTGTCCCCGTGAGGGCGGCACGGCCGGACCTATCCGGCGACCACCGTATTCGAAACCAACGGAGCTTCCGATGAGAACGGAAATCAAACTCGCACTCGGCCTGCTGCTGTTGGCCTCGCCGGCGTTCGCGGCGGGGTCGGCAAACAGGCCGGCTGCCACATCGTTCAAGGTCGTCAAACTGGTCGCGAACAAGTCGGGCAAGGCGAAGAACACCGATGCCAATCTGGTCGATGCCTGGGGGCTCTCCCAGGCGCCGGGCGGGCCGGTGTGGGTCTCCGACAACGGAACCGGCCTGTCGACGGTGTACGACGAGGGGACGGGCACGAACACCGGCCTGGTAGTGACGATTCCCGGCGGGTTTGCCACCGGGCAGGCTTATGTGCCGCTGGGGACCGGGTTCAAGATCAGCGAGAATGGCAAGAGCGGGAATGCGGAATTCCTTTTCGATTCCGAAGCCGGCATGATTACGGGATGGAGTTCCGCCGTCGACGAGGCGAATGCGGTGGTCGCCTATGATGGCTCCGGCAAGGGCTCGGTTTACAAGGGCCTCGCACTCGATCCGTCGAGCAAGCTCCTTTTCGCCGCCGATTTCGCCAACGACCAGGTGCAGATCTTCGACAGTTCGTTCAACCTGACGGGGTCGTTCACCGACAAGAACCTCAAAGGCTACGGGCCGTTCAACGTGGCGATCGTCAACGGCAATGTCTATGTCGCTTTCGCCAAACAGGACAAGACGAAGCACGACGAAGTGGACAGGCTGGGTCTCGGCTATGTCGACGTGTTCAGCGAACAGGGTACGCTGATCAAACAACTGGTCGCAAAGGGCGAGCTCGATGCGCCATGGGGCCTGGCAATTGCACCCTCCACGTTCGGCAGCTTCGCGGGCTCGTTGCTCGTCGGCAATTTCGGCAATGGCTGGATCAATGCCTACGATCCGAATACGGGGTCATCTCTCGGTTGGCTGAGCGACAAGAAAGGGAATCCGCTGGCGATCCAGGGGTTGTGGGCACTCGATCCGGTTCCGAGCGGCGAGATGACGTTCTCGGCCGGTCCGCACAGGGAGAAGAACGGACTCCTGGGGCTGATCAAGGCCAACTGATCGTCGGACACAGTTCCGCCGTGCCGCTCAAGGCATAACCCCCGCCCAGCCTGCGCGTTTCCCACGCTCGAGCCGCACGGTGCCTGCTCCCGGCCCTTTTCAATAGCCGGGAGCAGGATTGTCCTTGCATAAGGCCGCGGACGAGCGGTGATCGCAGGATGCGTGCCCGCCGCCTTTCGCTACGAACCAGCCAAGCCCGCGGCAGAGATTGCAGCCCAGGAGCCGTTCGCGCACCTGACGATCTTCGGATCCCGCTCTGGCGGCCTCGAGCAGCGCTTCCGTCGGAGAGTTTCCGCGACGGCTCACGGCGTGATCTTCGCTCCGCCGCCAAACGGACGCAAACGCCTCCCCGGCCAGTCCCGGGCGCGGTGGCGGCACGACGAGCTTGAACCCGCAATCCGGCAGGGCTCGTCGAAACGCCGCGAGCGCTTGCTCGAAGGAAGCGGAGTCCGCCGTGCCATTTTGACCGGCTTTGGCCTCCAACTCCCGATAACGCATGTGACACCTGTATATACCGACACAGTAGTATACTATACCGTATAAGTTTCAAATTGCAAGACCGGCATCAGTCGGAAAAATTGGGAACTCTTTGCTGGCGTCGGACTTGCAAGCAGGCCGGGGATGGCCCCCTTTGGCTGAGGTGTAGGCGGACATGTGGCTGACCATGCGGACGGGACGACGGTGCTCGATAGCTTTCGCGGCAGCTGTCCTGGTCCTCTCATTGCGGGTGCCGGATGCCGATGCGCGTGGCGCTCCCGATTCCTTCGCCGAGCTGGCCGGCCGGCTCGTTCCGACGGTGGTGAACATCGCAACCACCGAAACGGTCAAGGCCGGCTCGACGGACGAGGTTTTGCCCGACCTGCCGAAAGGCTCGCCGCTGCAGGATCTGTTCAAGGATTTTCTCGACAAGGAGAAATCGCATCCGCACCACATTGCCGCGCTGGGCTCCGGGTTTGTGATCGATCCTTCGGGACTGATCGTCACCAACAACCACGTGATCGACGGCGCGGATGAAATTTCGGTGACGTTCAGCGACGGGACCGTCCTGCCGGCGACGCTCGTCGGACGCGACGACAAGACGGATATCGCGCTTCTGCGGGTGCACCCGAAGGCACCGCTTGCGGCCGCACATTTCGGCGATTCGGATCGTGCGCAGGTGGGTGATTGGGTAATTGCGATCGGCAACCCCTTCGGGCTCGGCGATTCGGTAACGGCGGGCATCGTTTCGGCGCGCAATCGCGATCTCTCCGCCGGCCCTTATGACGATTTCATCCAGACCGACGCCCCCATCAATCGCGGCAATTCCGGCGGACCGCTGTTCGACATGGATGGGAATGTGGTCGGCGTCGCGTCGGCCATCTTCTCGCCCAGCGGCGGTTCAGTCGGGGTGGGCTTCGCGATCCCGTCCAACATGGCGCGCCTCGTGGTGGGGCAATTGCGCCAATACGGCGAGGCGCGCCGCGGCTGGATTGGAGTGCGCATCCAGGACGTGACGGGCGACATCGCAGACAGTCTCGGACTCGCGTCGAAGGAAGGCGCGCTGGTCGCCGACGTGACAAAAGACGGACCCGCGGCCAAAGCCGGTCTGCGCAGCGGCGATCTCATTATTTCGTTCGACGGCAAACCCATTTCCGATTCGCGGGTGTTGCCTCGTCTCGTTGCCGAGACGCCCGTCGGCAAGGACGTCAAGGTCGATCTCGTGCGCAGGAGCAAGCCCGAGATTGTCGACGTCACGGTCGCGCGGCTCGACGACGGCAGCGAAACAAAAGGGCTCGCAAAACCCGCGCAGCCTCACGCCCCCAGGGCAGAACCACAACTGTCGCGGCTCGGCCTTTCGCTGGCCGCCGTCGATCCGCTTACCCGCGCAAAATACCGGCTCGCCTCCGAGCTCCGCGGTGTCGTCATCACCAATGTCGATCCGGACAGTCCCGCGGGCGAGAAGGATATCCGCGCGGGCGATGTCATTCTCCAGGTGCAGAACGAAACGGTCGCGACACCTGCCGAGGTGAAGCAACGGGTCGAAGCGGGCCTGAAGTCCGGCCACAAGGCTGTCTTGTTTCTGCTCAGCCGCGACGGGCAGATGGCCTATGTTGCGCTTCGTCTGGTCGAAGCGGGGTAGAACATCCTCCTTCCCGTGAATGCGGATGTGGTGCTCGTTGCCGGGCCGACCGCGAGCGGCAAGTCGGCGGTGTCGCTCGCGCTCGCCGAACACATCGGCGGCGTGCTCGTCAACGCGGATTCGATGCAGGTTTACCGCGAAACGCGTGTCCTCACCGCCCGCCCGGATACCGCGACGCTCGCGCGCGTGCCGCATCTTCTCTACGGTCACATCGGCGTTCGCGAGCCCTATTCGGTGGCACGCTACCGCGACGATGCGGAAATGGCGCTGCGGAAAGCGCAGGCGCTTGGCCGCTTGCCGATCTTCGTTGGCGGCACGGGACTTTATTTTTCGGCGCTGACGGAGGGTCTTGCCGAAATTCCGCCCGTTCCGGCACCGGTGCGCGACGAGGTTCGGTCGCGCGCGAAACAGCTCGGTGTTGCGGCGCTGCATGCCGAGCTCGCTGCCGGCGATCCCGAAACGGCCGCGCGCCTGCATTCCACCGACACCCAGCGCGTGCTGCGCGCCCTCGAAGTGCTCGAGTCGACGGGTCGCCCGCTCTCGGAGTGGCAACGCAGTGCCGGAACTGCACCGCTCGCCGGGCTGCGGCTCGCACGCTTCGTGCTGTCGCCGCCGAGGTCCGAGCTTCACGTGCGCATCGCCGTACGTTTCGAGTCGATGCTCTCGGCCGGCGCGCTCGACGAAGCGGCGGCGTTGCGCGGACTCGATCCGGCGCTGCCGGCCGCAAAAATTCTGGGCTTGCGCGAGCTTTGGCGGCTCTCCGGCGGAAGCGCGACGCGCGATGAAGCGGCGGCAGCGGCCATCACCGCAACGCGCCAGTATGCCAAGCGCCAGCTCACCTGGTTTCGCCGCCGCATGGCGGACTGGATGTGGATCGGGGGAACCGAAGCCGACGCGATTGTCGGGAAAATCCTCGCATGCGTGTGCGGTCCTGATGCAACAGGGTTTCACGGCGTGGCTCTGGATTCTCGCGTTCGCGGGAATGACAATGGTGGTGCGGGATAAAGGCTTCGCCATGCGCGTGTACTATGATCGGGACGCCGATTCCCGCCTGATTGCGGCGCGGCGCGTGGCTGTGCTGGGCTTCGGCAGCCAGGGACATGCGCATGCGCTCAACTTGCGCGATTCGGGTGTCGCCGAGATTGTCGTCGCCGGCCGCCCCGGTGCATCGGCAGCGAAAGCCGAAGCGGCCGGCTTTCGCGTGGTCTCCAATCGGGAAGCAGCCGCTTGGGCCGACGCGATCATGTTCACGGCGCCAGACGAGGCGCAGCCGGAGATCTATGCGCGCGACCTCGCGCCCCACATGAAACAGGGCGCGGCGCTTTTCTTTGCGCATGGCTTTGCGGTGCATTTCGGATTTATCGAGCTCCGGCCCGATCTCGACGGGGTGCTGGTCGCGCCAAAAGGGCAAGGGCATGCGATGCGCCGTGAGTATCTGCGCGGCGGCGGCGTGCCCGGGCTGATTGCCGTGCACCAGGATGCGTCCGGCGCCGCGCACGCGCTCGCGCTCTCCTATGCTTGCGCGCTGGGCCATGGCCGTGCCGGCATCATGGAGACGACATTTTCGGAGGAATGCGAAACCGATCTGTTCAGCGAGCAGGCCGTGCTGTGCGGGGGCCTCGTGGAGCTGATCCGGGCCGGATTCGACACGCTGGTCGACGCGGGCTACGCGCCGGAAATGGCGTATTTCGAATGCCTGCACGAAGTGAAGCTGATCGTCGACCGTATCTACGAAAGCGGAATCTCTCGCATGAACGCGGCAATTTCCAACACCGCCGAATACGGCGAATACGTTGCGGGGCCGCGCGTGGTAACGGCGCAAACGCGCGAGGAAATGAAACGCATTCTCGACGATATCCGATCCGGCCGGTTCGCGCGTGCCTGGATGGCCGAGAACGCGCAGGGCCTGCCGTGGTTCAAGACCATGCGCGCGAGGGCCGCCGCCCACCCCATCGAGAAAGTCGGCGAACGCCTCCGCGCCATGATGCCGTGGCTGGCGGAGGAGGGCGGCCAGGGCAACGGGGATAAGTAATTACTTTACGCAAGCGACAGCATGCGATTATCCGAAACGCAACTGGAACGTCGCGCCGCCGCCTTCGGTGTCGCAGAGTTCGAGGGTTGCGCCATGGACGGCGGCGATCTGGCGGGCAAGCGTGAGGCCGATGCCGGAGCCGTCGCGCTTGGTCGTGAAAAACGGTACGAACACGGTGTCGCGCAGATCCGGCGCCACGCCTGCCCCATTGTCGCGCACGCAAACCACGACGCGGTTTTCCACGTCGCGGAAAGCTCCGAGCTTGATGTGCCCGTCCGTTCTGGCCGCCAGCGCTTCCATCGCGTTGCGCAGGAGATTGATCAACGCCTGATCGAGCAGCTCGGCGTCGGCCACAATCTCGAGCGTATCGGGCTCGACCTTCGCGGCGAGCGCGATGCCGCGCGCGGCGAGTTCGGCAGCGAGCAGGCGCTCGATCCGCGCGAATACGCGCGACAGCCTTAGCGGTTCGGTTCTGGCGACGAGGCGTCGGCTCAGATGCCGGTAGGTCTGTACAAAATGTAACAGCGCTTCGCTCCGCCGCGCCACCGTATCGAGCGCCGTGCGCGCATCGGCGAGCGGAGTTGCGAGCGGGTCGCCGGGAGGCAGGGCATCACACGCGTGGCTCACCAGTTCGCGCGCCGTGGCCGAGAGGGAGGAGACGGGCGTGAGCGAGTTCATGATCTCGTGCGCAAGGACGCGAATCACCGATTGCCAGGCCGCGAGCTCCTGCGCGTTCAGCTCCGTTCCGATATTCGCAAGCGAGACGAGACGGATGGCATGTCCGCCCATGACGATCTTCGTCGCCGACGCCTTGAGGTGCTGCAACTGGCCCGCGCGTTCGAGGACGACGAGCTTCGCGTGGCCAGGTGCCAGGCTTGCGAGCGTCTCCGCAAATGCCGTGCCGAAGCGCGAAAGTTCGGGCAGGCTATCGGGGCTGGCTCCAAAGAGACGGCGCGCGGCAACGTTCAGCATTTGCACCCGGCCGTCGGCTCCGATCGCGAGAAGCGCCACCGGCACGTGCGATACCACCGCCTGAAAATATCGCCTCTGCTCCTCGCGCTCGCTACGTGCGACGCGCAGGCGTTCCATGAGCCGCCCCATCGCGGCGCCCAGTTCGGCAAAGCCCGCATCGCGACCGAGCTTCGCAAAACTTCGCGACGTGTCGTCGTAGGCGAGCGCGTCGAGAAAGCGTGCGATTTCGCGGTTGGTCGTGGTGGCGAAATGGGCGAGCAGCAAGGCTTGTGCAATGGCGGCGAGAACAAGCAGGGCGGTCGTGATGTACCATTCGGCGTGCGTCAGCGCCCAGGCGAGCACAGCGAGCGTGACGAACAGCGCCGATACGCGCCAGGCAATCCCCAACGACAACGAGTTGGAACGCCATCGCGCGTATCTCGACAGGCTCGGCATGGGGGCAGTCTTACCGCCGTTGGCGTCGACGCAACACCGGGTTTCTCACCTCTGATCGTCGAAAATATATGTTCGTCCTATAAGCCATGTTTCTCCATCCGGCGGTAAAGTGCAGGGCGGGTAAGGCCGAGCGCGCGGGCGGCGTGGCTGATGTTGCCGCCATGGTTTTCCAGCGCCCGGCGGATGGTGTCGCGTTCGAGCGAATCGAGGGTCTGGGGACTCTCCATCGCGGGCGCGGAAGCCAGGCCGAAATCGCCCGCGTCCAGTGCCGAACCCGACGCGAGAATCATTGCCCGCTCCACAGCGTGGCGAAGTGCACGCACATTGCCCGGCCAGCGGGATTCCGCAAGCGCCTGAAGCGCGGCGGCGGACACGCGCTTCGCCGGCATGTTATATTTGCGTGCGTAGACCCCGACGTAATGTTCGACCAGCGGCGGAACGTCCTCCGCGCGATCGCGCAAAGGCGGCAGCGCAATTTCCACCGTGTTGATTCGATAAAACAGATCCTGCCGAAAAATCGACCCGTCGCAGAGTTGCGCGCGCGGCAGATTGGTGGCCGCGATGAGACGCACATCGACAGGCACCGGACGGTTTCCGCCCACCGGCACGATCTCGCGCCGCTCCAGCGCCGCAAGGAGTTTTGACTGCAGGTGCAGAGGGACATTGCCGATCTCGTCGAGAAACAACGTCCCGCCGGCGGCCGCGCGGAAGCGGCCGATGCGATCTTCCTTCGCATCGGTGAAGGCGCCGCGGCGATGACCGAACAATTCGCTCTCGAAGAGGGAGGCGGGGATGGCGCCGAGATCGACATGCACGAATGCTTCGCGCGCGCGCGCCGACAGGCGATGAGTTTCGCGCGCCACCAGTTCCTTGCCGGTGCCGTTCTCGCCGAGAATGAGAATATTGGCTTCGGTTGGTGCGGCGCGGCGGATCAGTTCGAACAGCTGGAGCATCGCCGGCGAGCCGCCGATCAGTTCGGAACCCAGGCGCGGTTCGGCAAGGCTGGCCGCGAGTGCGCGATGGCGCTGCCGCAGGTCGCTCGCTTCGAGACGCGAACGCCGAAGATTGGCGGCGGCGGAGAGCGTCGCGACGAGGCGGTTGTTCTCCCACGGCTTCACGATGAAATCCGTTGCGCCCTCTTTCATCGCCTGCACGGCCAGTTCGACATCGCCGTGCGCGGTCACGAGCACGACCGCGGCATCGGGATCGAGCGCAAGAACTTCGGCGAGCCATTTCAAGCCTTCCGTTCCCGACCCCGCGCCAATCGCAAAATTCATGTCGAGCAGGAGGACGTCGAAGGCGTTCGAGCGCACAAACTCCGGCAGGAGCGACGGATCGCGCTCGGTGCGAACCGCCGAAAAGTACCGCTTCAAGAGCAGCCGCGCCGCGGTAAGCACATCGGGCTCGTCGTCGAGGACGAGAATGCGGGCAGGGGAAAGCACGGTGTACGAAACCGGACAGTAACCGCCCAACAGTGTACGGAACCGGGCAGCCGAAGCAAGGAACTTGGCACCGCGGCGGTCTCATTCGCCTGGTTTTTGGGCGGGACGCCAGCGGTCCCAGGATGGCACGGTTAATGCTGACGGTAGGGCATGACGGCGCCCAAGCCTTTGTCCAGCCGCCGCGAGCGACTTGTCCAGATGGTCGGTCCGAACCGCCCTCCGGATGACGGCGGGAGCGGAATGGACCGCACCTTGCCCGAGATTCCGCGCTGGCGTCGCTACGCGCCTTTCGCGGTCGGAGGGGTGCTCGTCGTTGCAGTCGCCATCTGGCTGCTCGCGGGCGTAGGCGGGAGCGTCTATCGCGTGCCGATCGACCGGCTCACGATCGCGACCGTCACGGCGGGTCCTTTCGAGGACTTCATTGCGGTGCGCGGCAACGTGGCGCCGCTGGTCACCGATTACCTGACGACGGCGGAGGGCGGCAGCGTCCGGCAGAAGCTTGTCGAGGACGGAGCGGTTGTCGCCGCGGGCCAGCCGCTTGTCGTGCTCTCCAACACCGCGCTCGAGCTTCAGGTGGCCGCGCGCGAAGCCGACGCCGCGCAGCAGATCAGCGGGCTCGAGAACACCGAATTACAGGTGGAGCAGGCGAATTACGCCTACGAGCGCGATCTTCTCGACGTGCAGCACCAGGTCCGCAAACTCAGATCGACGCTCGCGCGCGACGAGATACTTCACAAGGCCGATGCCATGCCCGAGGCGACGTACGAGGCCGACAAGGAGGATTATGCCTATCAGCTGCGGTTGCAGGCGGCGACGATCGCTTCGCGCGATGCCGAGCAGAAAGTTCGCAGCGCGCAGATCGCCCAGTTGCGGGACGCGCTCGCGCGATTGAAATCCAACGCCACGGCCGCCGAAGCGAGTCTTGAAACCCTCACGATCCGCGCGCCGATGGCAGGCCGGTTGACCGCGTTCGATGCGGAGATCGGCGAAGCAAAAGCGGCGGGTGCCGTGCTCGGCCAGGTCGATTCGCTCGAAAGATACAAACTCACCGCCCTCGTCGACGAATTCTATCTCGGAAAAGTCGTGCAGGGCCAGGACGCGCTGTTCACCATCGACGGCCGCGACTGGCGCGCACGCGTCACCAAGATTTATCCGCAGGTGACGAACGGCACCTTCAAGGTGGACCTCGCTTTTGTCGGCGCTGCGCCCACCGGCATCCATGACGGCGAAGCGGTGGACATGAAGATCGAGCTCGGCGGCGCGGCGCGCGCCGTGATGCTGCCCGACGGACCTTTCTATCAGGACACCGGCGGCAACTGGGTGTTCGTGGTGGCGCCGGACGGTCACTCCGCCACGCGGCGCATGGTGCGGCTCGGCCGTCGCAACCCGCAATTCGTCGAAGTGCTGGACGGACTCTCGCCGGGCGAGCGTGTGATCGTGTCGAGTTATGAAGCCTACGCGAAGATGGACCGCGTCGAATTCGAAAAGCCGGGCGGCGGCGATTCCTGAACACCGGAGGACATGATGATCAGGCTCAAGAATCTGAGCAAAGTCTATCGCACCGCGGAAGTGGAAACGACGGCGCTGCGGGCGCTCGATCTGGAAATTCTGGCGGGCGAGTTCGTGGCGGTGATGGGCCCCTCGGGCTGCGGCAAGTCCACCTTTCTCAATATCGTCGGCATGCTCGATACGCCGTCCACCGGCGAGTACTGGTTCGGCAACGAAGACATCGCGGGATATTCCGAAAACCGGCTCTCCCAGCTGCGCAAGAATTCGATCGGCTTCGTCTTCCAGAGCTTCAATCTGATCGACGAACTGAACGTGCAGGAGAATGTCGAACTGGCGCTTCTGTACCACGAGGACGTTTCGGCGGGCGATCGCCGCCGCAGGGTGCGCGAGGCTCTCGAACGCATGAAAATCGCCCACCGCTCGCGCCACATGCCGCAGCAATTGTCCGGCGGCCAGCAGCAGCGCGTGGCGATTGCGCGCGCCGTGCTCGCCAACCCCAAGCTCATCCTCGCCGACGAGCCCACCGGCAATCTCGATTCCGCCAACGGCGAAGAGGTGATGCAGCTTTTGTCGGAGCTGAACGAGGAGGGCACCACGGTAGTGATGGTCACGCACTCCCACTCCCATGCCGAATACGCCCACCGCATCGTCAATCTGTTCGATGGCGCGATCGTCTCGGAAGACCTGAAGCAGGTGGCGTAAGGAGCCGCCGATGTTCCGCAACTATCTCGTCACGGCACTGCGCAATTTCACCCGCCACAGGCTCTACAGCTTCATCAACATCGGCGGCCTCGCGCTGGCGCTCGCCTGCGCCACCTTCATCGCGCTCTTCGTCGCCGACGAGCTGTCCTATGACCGCTTCATCCCGGATATGGGCAACGTCTACCGCGTCGATACCGCCTTCAAACTTCCAGGCCACGACGTCCAGCGTGCCGATGACACCACGTTCGTGCTCGGCCCGACGATGAAGGCGCAGATTCCACAAGTGCTGGCCTACACCCACATCACGTCGCAGACGGTGACGTTGAAGGTGAAGGACCGTCTGTTTTCCCAGGACGTTCAGGTCGTCGATCCGGATTTCTTCCAGGTGATCCACCTGCCGATGATCGCCGGCGACCCCAAACAGGTTTTCGCGCAGCCAGATTCGATCGTTCTGTCGCAGGCTGAAGCGATCAAATTGTTCGGCGGCACAGCGGTCATGGGCAGAACGGTGGTGGTGAGCGGCAACCATCCGATGATCGTGACTGGCATCGTCAAGGATCTGCCGCACAACACCCAATTGAAGGCCAACGCGCTGTTCCCCGACACCTCCAAGGCCGATCCAATGCAAGAGTTCTACAAGAAACATTGGGAGAGCTTCGGGGGCCACCTCTACGTCGAGCTCGCGCCGGGCAGCGATACCAAACAGGTCCTCGCCATGACGCGTCACCTCTTCGATAGCCATATCGACTTGAAGAAGGAAGCCGGCGTGGACATACCCGCCAGCAAGGTGTTCGACCCGCATCTGACGCCGTTCCTGGATGGGCATCTCAACGACTACGGTGGCGGCATGACCCCTGGTGACAGTTGGACGGAGGTCTACGGCTTTTCCGCCATTGCCGTGCTCATCCTGCTGATTGCTTGTTTCAACTTCACGAACCTGGCCACGGCACGGGCGATGATGCGGGCGCGCGAAGTCTCTCTGCGCAAGGTCATGGGCGCCAGGCGCGGTCAGCTCATCGTGCAATTCCTGGCCGAGTCGATTGTCACGGCGCTGGCAGCTCTGGTGTTGGCGCTGGCCTTGGTCGAGGTGCCGACCCCGGCCTATGAACGATTCGTAGACCGGCCTATCGCGCTGCATTATCTCTCCGATTGGGGACTGATCATTTTCGTTGTCGTCGCGGCCGCGCTGACGGGCCTGCTTGCGGGCATCTATCCGGCTTTCGTCCTCTCTGGCTTCCGCCCCGCGGGCACCTTGCGCGCGAATGCATCCGGCCGCTCAGGTTCGGCGCTGTTACGCACGGCGCTCGTGGTCCTGCAGTTTGCCATCTCGATCGGGCTGGGTGTCGCGGCCGTCGTGGTGTTCGCGCAAATCCGCTACGCAGAACAAGTCAATCTCGGCTTCAACCGTTCCCACATCGTCGTCATTCGCAACGCTTCGGACATACCCAAGGCAAAACGAGAGGATTTCGAGCGCACGGTGGAGGCCGAACCGTCCATAGAAGGTGCGGCGTTGTCGCGCTCCACGCCCTTCGACGGCACCACCAATATCCAGACCGTCGCAGTGCCGGGCTCGCCACAACTGCTATCGGTGCGCGAGTGGGAGGCCGATCCGAATTACCCATCGGTCTATCAACTCAAGCTATTGGCCGGGCGCCTTCTTTCACGCGACCGGGCGCAGGATGTCTACAAGCAGGACGGGAAATCTTCGGCTAGGTCCTGTTGACAAAGGAATTCTCAGCCAAGCGGCGATGTGATTCAAGACTGCCTCTTGAGGGAGGCAGAAGTGATTCGCGGATTGATGAGCGATGCGGAATGGGAGTTTTTCGAGCCGTTT
>JBOHKH010000024.1:0-44175 GCA_050728995.1 Rhizomicrobium sp.
ACAAACGGCTCGAAAAACTCCCATTCCGCATCGCTCATCAATCCGCGAATCACTTCTGCCTCCCTCAAGAGGCAGTCTTGAATCACATCGCCGCTTGGCTGAGAATTCCTTTGTCAACAGGACCTAGATCCAAGGGGGCGCTCTGGCAACGTACCCGCCGTGACAAGCGAGGTGACACAGACGAGGGCGGTCGTCGCGATCAAAAGCAGTTTCATGGGATCGGCTCCCCCTTGAGGCTCGAGCGTAATGCCTGAAAACCCACTCTGGCAATGGGCGTCCGTTTCTGACCTGGTCGACGAAAACGAGAGCGGGTGGCGCTGAATGCGGGGCACCACTTCGCTGCGGGAGCGTGGGCAAATTCGCGCACAGACAGGCCAATGCGTGTCAGGCTGGCGTGAATTGGCGCGCGGCCGCGCGGCTGCCATGTTTCGTCGCCGTTTGAATAGGGGTTCTCATGTTCGGACTTTATAGAGTTGCAGGCACAGCAATACTTGGCGGCGTCTGTGCGATCGTCGGCTTGTCGCATGCCGAGCTGGCGCGAGCCGCGACATTCAAGGTGCTGTATACCTTCTGCTCCGCACACAATTGCGCGGACGGGGCTTACCCCGGCCTGGAGAGTTTGATCCTTGACGCCAAGGGAAATCTCTACGGCACGACGGAATCAGGCGGCGTGAATAATGGCGGTGCAGTTTACACGCTCACGCAACAAGGTGCGGAGACCGTGCTTTATTCGTTTCCCGAAAATGGATCCATCGGTTACGGACCCGACAGTCTGGTGATGGACAGCAAGAGAATTCTCATCGGAACGACGGAAATGAGCGCTAACGAGGGCTGCGGGATTGCGTACGGAGTCGAGCCCCACGGACTGGAAGTGACGCGGTATACCTTCACCGGACCACCCAAGGATGGCTGCAATGCGCGGGGGAGTCTGGTCCTTGACGCGGACGGGAATCTGTTCGGAACGACGAGCTCAGGCGGGAAGCATCGCGATGCCGGCATCGCGTTCGAGATCGCAAAGAATGGAAAGGAGACCGTCCTTTATGATTTCTGCGCCAAGAGATATGTTTGCGCCGATGGCGCGTCGCCCCTGGGTGGGCTGATCACGGATCAGAGCGGCAATTTCTACGGCACCACGGAAGGAGGAGGCAGCCGGCGCTGCGATTCCGGGTGTGGCACGATCTTCGAGCTGACACCGGACGGAACAGAGACGGTGCTGCACGCATTCAAGGGATCGCCCAACGATGGTTGGGGTCCATCGAATCTGTTGGAGGACCAGTCGGGAAATTTTTATGGAACTACGTTTGATGGCGGCATCATGAGCAACCGTTGCACGATTGGCGGCGGATGCGGAATCGTGTTCAAGCTCCCGCCGGACGGAAAGGAAACCGTGCTGCACTATTTCAAGGGCGGAAGCGATGGCTTCGAGCCGGCTGCCGGGCTGATCGAAGACTCCGCGGGCAATCTCTACGGCACGACGTACTGGGGCGGCAGCGACCGCTATCCCTGCAACTCCGGATGCGGCACGGTGTTTGAGGTCGCGCCCGACGGAACCGAGACGATTCTTTACAAATTCAGGGACGAGGCCGACGGGGAGTTTCCCAGCGCAGGTCTCGTCGCCGACTCGTCAGGCAACCTCTATGGCACCGCTGCCGGGGGCGGCGCAGGCGAGGGCGTCGTATATGAAATCACGCCATAGAGCCTGGCGGAGCAACGCCCCGCAAAGGCGCCCGGGCGCGCGGAGCGCGATTCAGGGCGGATATCTGGGATTGCTGTCTTGATAACTGGCACGCCTTGTGGGGATGATCGCAGGAGCCAGGGAGCCATTGGAGGCACCTCGCGGTGGCGGAGGACGGTTCAATTCTGGCGGCTCCGCGCTCTCCCGAAGTCGTACATAGGGAACTCCTCCCCGTATCGGCTTCCAAGGGCTCCTGTAGCTACTGCAAAACGAGGAAGAAGAACACCGGGGCAGCATGTATGATCCTCCCCAACCCCTCGTCCACGCGGACTGCGACAACGCTCCATGAGTCCGCTTCGTGTCGTAGACCCAGATAACTGAGTTTGCACTCGGCACATGAAAGTAGAATGCCCGCTCGACAACCCAGTATTTTTTTCCTTTTTTCAGTGTTATCGGGGAGATCGGCACCGTCACGCGTCCGCATCTGTGCTTTATAACGTGCTCTTTGACGATCAGGTGTTTTGATGGCCTGTCCCGGTGCGATTCATAGATTGCAACCTGAAACCCCGGGTCATTCCGCCCTCCCGATGGACTATCTTCAACGGTAATTGCGTTGACCGGTTTGCCCTCGCCGATTACCGGAACGGCCGCACGCACCCAACTATGGTAAAAGCTGTTAGAACTTTGCGCAGAAGCGAATGCGCGGATTTTAAAGCCGTAATTACACAGAAATTCTCCGTTTGAGTCGATCTGGCTGTAGCCTGATCC
Organism: Rhizomicrobium sp.; assembly: GCA_050728995.1. Taxonomy (GTDB): domain Bacteria; phylum Pseudomonadota; class Alphaproteobacteria; order Micropepsales; family Micropepsaceae; genus Rhizomicrobium. The sequence continues at coordinate 2,444 of JBOHKH010000024.1, forward strand.
GGCCTGACGTTCCGGCAGGGTGCCGGCCGTGGCAAGCGAGGTGACACAGACGAGAGCGGTCGTCGCGATCAAAAGCAGTTTCATGGGATCGGCTCCCCAATGAAGGCTCGAGTGTACCCCGGAAAACCGAGCCCGGCAATCCGACAGCCGCAAATCCGGCGGCGCGAGCCGAGTTGCGAGCATGTCTGCCGAAGCAACCGGGGGTCCGATTCGAATTGCCCGCCGCTTATTTCCGGCCTAATCTACAAATACACCGACGTGATGAGATGGTCCGTCGAGCGTGCATCACAGTCTGCCGTGCACGGAAGAGCGGAGGTTGCGATGGTCAAGGTTCTCGATTTCACGGGCAAATGCGTTTTGGGCTGTGCGCTGGCGACGGCCGTAATCGTTCCGCCCGGAAGCGCTTCCGCGAGCAAGTTCACCGTTCTCCATGCTTTCACCGGGGGACCGAATGACGGCCAGGAACCCACCGGCGGCGTGATCGAAGACAATGCGGGCAACTTCTACGGCACGACGTATTCCGGGGGCGCCAAGAAGAACGGCATCGTCTTCGAGATCGGTGCAGACGGCGCCGAGACGGTGCTTCACATTTTCAAGGGAGGAAGCGACGGTTCCAAACCAAATGGCGGCCTGTTAGCTGACGCATCGGGCAATCTCTACGGGACGACCGAGCGCGGCGGCGGCACGGGCTGTACGGACGTTTATGGCGCCGGATGCGGCACCATCTTTCGCATAGCGCCGGATGGCAAGGAATCCATTCTGTATTCCTTCGGCGAGGGAAGCCTCGGTGCTTTTCCTGAGGCCACGCTGTTCGAGGACGCAGCCGGCAATCTTTACGGTACGGCCTATCAGGGGGGCACATACGGTTTCGGTTCCGTCTTCGGGCTTTCACCGGATGGTAAACTGACGGTGCTCCATTCTTTCAAGGGCGGCGGCGACGGTTCCAATCCGGACAGCGGCGTGATCGCGGACGCGGCCGGTAATCTCTACGGAACCACGGGCGCCGGAGGCAGGCGCGGTCTGGGTACCGTCTTCAGGATTTCGCCGGACGGCAGCAAGACTAAGCTCCACGACTTCGAGGGCCGCCCCAGGGACGGCGCCTACCCGTGGCAATCGCTATTCCTGGATTCGGCGGGCAACCTTTACGGCACAACCGAGAACGGCGGGAAATATAATGAGTCCTGCGGTGAATCCCCAGGGTGCGGTACGATTTACAAACTTTCGACCGACGGCGCCGAGACGATCCTGTACTCATTCGCCGGCGGCCTTTTCGGCGCGGACGGCGCCGTGCCATCAAGCGGTTTGGTCATGGATGCCGAGTCAAATTTCTACGGCGTCACTTTCAATGGCGGGCCGAGCGCCGAAGGCGTCCTCTACAAACTTGCGCCCGATGATAGCATTACGGTTCTTCGGGTCTTCGACAAGTTGGGACTTGGGGCGAATCCTTTGGGAAGTCTTGTTCTCGACCGGTCCGGAGCAATATTCGGAACAATGTCGGGGGGCGGCGAGAAGGACTGCAAAGCGCCGGGTTACTGCGGCGTCGTCTACAAATTCCAGCCGTAGAAGAGAGCACGCGGCTCGGTTCGAATCGGCAGCCACATGAATGCGGACGATGACTCAGGGCGGATATCTCGGGATGGCCCGATCACGGGCACGCATTGTCGGGACGATCGCCGATGATACTGAGCCGTCGACCCGCGTCCGCATAGGATCGCTCTGTTCCGATACCTCGGCGCTCTGCCCAACCCTTGCATAAGGAACGCCGCCCGTGAGCGGTTTCCATGCTCCGAAGTGGTGATGGGAGGGACGTCCGGCGCACGACCAATTACATGAGTATCCGGATTGTTGCAACGCTCCGTGAGTGCGCCTTTTGTCGTAAAGCCAGACAAATGAATTCATACCCGACGCAGAAACAACCGCCGACTGTACAACCCAATATTTCTGCCCTGCATTCAACATGACCGGTGAAATCTCTACACTTACACGACTGCATCCTTGGTGCGCGGAGTACTCCCCTTCGGTAAGCCGGCCCCTCGGTCTGTTCCGGTACGATAAATATATTGCGACGTGAAGTGAATAAGTCGGACTGTCTTCGACGGTAATCTCGCCCACCCTTTTGCCCTTGCCGAAGACTGGAGTCGCGGCGCGTATCCACCTATTGTAATAATAACCGGAATTATCTGAAACATATCTGCTTAGTGTAACGCCGTAATTACAAAGGAATTCGTCATTGGTGTTGAGCCCGCCGTGGCTTGATCCGTCTTGACGCTCCGGTAAACTGCCGGCCGTGGCAAGCGAGGTGACACAGACGAGAGCGGTCGTCGCGATCAAAAGCAGTTTCATCGGATCATTCCCCCGGAGGGTTCAGTTTATTGCCCGGAAATTCGCACTTGCAATCAGCGACCCCATGAATGCGGAGCATGACTTAGGGCGGATATCTCGGAATGCTGCCTTGATGCGTGTCGCGTCTTGTCGGGATGATCGCAGGTGTTACCGAGCCGTCGCCGGCAGCGAGCGACTGCGCAGGGCGAGCCCCTTCCGACGCCTCGTCGCTCTCCCCAACTCGTGCGTACGGGACACCTCTCGTTATGGGCTTCCAGCGCGATGTGAAGTGGTGGCTGAAGGGGGGATAGTGGCTGCAAGACCAATCACATGAGTACCCGGATTGCTGTAATGCTCCGGTGGTCCGCTTCCGATCGTAAAGCCAGACATAGGAATTCGTACCGGAAGTAGCAAGCCACGCCGATTCCACAACCCAGTATGTTCTCCCCTTCTTCAGCATTACAGGCGAAATCGGCACATTCACACGACTGCATCCCGTCTGGTATAGTTGCTTTTCAACAAGCTGCCTGCGCGGCGTCTTCCCTGAATATATCGCAACATCGAGGAAAGTGCTCGGACCCTGGAAGGAAGAGGCTGGACTGTCTTCAATGGTAATCTCGTCGACCGCTTTGCCCTTGCCGATTACCGGAGTTGCCGCTCGTACCCACCTATTGGCGTAATAACCAGAACTACCGGACCCAGAATTACCGGACGAGATTGTCGTGTGGATCTTGAACCCGTGATTGCAAAGGAATTCCCCATTTGTGTCCAGCCCGCTCTGCCTAGATCCAAGGGGGCGCTCTGGCAACGTACCCGCCGTGACAAGCGAGGTGACACAGACGAGAGCGGTCGTCGCGATCAAAAGCAGTTTCATCGGGTCACTCCCCTGGAGAGTTCAGTTTATTGCCCGGAAATTCGCGCTTGCAATCAGCAGCCCCATGAATGCTGAGCATGTGTCAGGGCGGATATCCCGGAATGCTGCCTTGATAATTGGCACGCCTTGTCGGGACGGACGCGGGTGACACCGAGCCGTCGCCGGCGCCCAGCATCGGCATCGGATCATTCTGTTCCGATGCTTGGGAGCTCTGCCCGACTGTTGCGTAAGGAACCGCTCCAACTATTGATTGCCAGGGTCCCCCGTGCCTGTCGCATGATGCAAACGAGCAGGTCTGGGACCCGGATTGCCACAATGCTCCGTGAGTCCGGTCCTTGCGGTACACCCACAGAATCGAAACTGTGCCTTCCGAGACCCTGGGGGTCGTCGCGCCTTGGACGATCCAATATTTTTCCCCCTTTCCAAAGTTGTCGGAGAGATCCGCACGGTCACACGTCCGCAGAAATGATGATCAAATGCGTATCCGTCGACGAGTTTCTTTTTCGGCTTGTCCCGGGATGAGGTATATATTGCCACGTGGAATCCCGAAGAGGAGTACGCTTGGGATGGGCCGTCCTTTACGGTAATCTCGCTGACCGATTTGCCCTTCCCGATGGTAGGCGTCGCCGCACGTACCCACGTGCGGTGAGACCAGCCGCTAGAAGAAAGATAGCTTGTGCTGAGCTCAAATCCGTAATTACAAAGAAATTCTCCGTTTGAGTCGAGCTGACTGTGGATCGATCCAGGCTGACGTTCCGGTAGCGTGCCCGCCGTGGCAAGCGAGGTGACACAGACGAGAGCGGTCGTCGCGATCAGGAGCAGTTTCATCGGATTGTTTCCCCCAATGAAGGCTCGAGCTTACCCCCCGAAAGCCCATCCGGCAATCCGATAAGCGCCTTCTATGCAGGAAACTCGGGCACCGCGGGATAGGCGTCCAGCACCGGGCCAAGGGCCGCCTTCAACGGACCGAGCCAGGGCTCGTAGGCGCGCCAGCGGTCCACGCCTTCCTTGAAAATGGGCCGCCTCACCTGCTCGTTGCTGAACGAATTGAAGGCGCGGTCGCTCTTGTAATATTCGAGACAGCCAACCTCGAACGGCAATTCCAGAAAATCGAGCATCCTGCGCACTTCGCCTTCGAGATCCGCCACGAGGTTCTCGTAGATGAGGCGATGAATCCTGCCGGGAAGGACGCGATCGAAGTGCGCCATGAGGCACACGTAATCGTGGTAGAAGCGGCCGATGTCGGTGAGCTTGTAGGAAAGCGGAGGAGCGTTCGAGAAACTCACAGTGTAATTCGCCCAGCACGCAGCAATCGGGTGGCGCCGGACGTCGATGATCTTTGCATTGGGCAGCATGAGGTGAATCAAGCCCACCTGCCAGATGTTGTAACAGTTCTTGTCGACAAAAAACGGCTTGCCCTGCGGCCGGTGGGTTCGCGTCAACTCGAGATATTTTTCGCCGAGCGAGCGCAGATCGTCGGGTGTCAGGTTGCTCATGCCGTTCGGATAGTCCGGACCCGTTTTCGGCATGACCTCCTCGCCGACGATCCGGATGAGCGTCTGGAGTTCGCCCGCACCTTCGATCTGCGAATGGGAACCGAGAATCTGCTCGGTCAGCGTAGACCCCGACCGTTGCAGGCTGACGACGAATATCGGCTCGGCGGAAGGACAGCCGGCACGTTCGAATTTGCGGAACAGTTCCGGCGTGAAGACCGCCCCGGCGCGCGACACCATCGCCGTCGTCGAATCGGCATTGTAATTCAGGTCGACTCGCCGGATCGCGTTTCCTTTCGAATAGTACTGAAACGATTTCCCGTATTGCCCGACATCGTCGCAAGCCTTGCCGAGCGCGTAGTAGAGCTCGCTGCGCTCGGCCGCACCGATCGCGGATTGGGCAAGTTGCTCTTCCATGACGCGGACATCGTCGTCCGTGAAGCGAACCGTCTTGATGGATGCGAGCGCCCACCATGCGGAGCCGCAGGCCGGATAAAAGCCGGTTACCGTCCTCAGACAGGAAACGACCTCATCGGTGTGGCCGCCGAGGCTGCGGAGCGCGTTGGCGAGTCCCATCCAGACCTCGGTCGAATCCCGGCACGGCCCTGTCAACTCGCGGAACAGCTCCGCCGCCTCGGCATAGTTCCTGGTCCTGTTCAGGAGATGGGCTTTCAGACACCGAAAGAGCGGGTTCTCGGGATTCTGCGCCAGCAATATCTCGAGTTCTGCAAGAGCCCCCTGAAGCTTGTCTCCTTCCATCAGCGCGACGATATAGTTGTACCGATAGGTCTGGTGGTCCGGCGCGCACTGGACGCATCGCATCAGAAAGCGTTCCGCGTCCTGGGCCCTGTGCGCGCGCATGGCGAGTTCGGCCATGATGTTCAGCGCATCGGCGCTACGCGGATGCCTGGCCAGGAACTTCGATGCGATCCGCTTCGCTTTCGCTACCTCGCCATTTTCCAATGCGGCGGCCGCTTCCATCAGTTTCGGGTCGCGGAGCGGCCGCTGGCTGTACAAATCCGCGCGCGCGTCAGCGAGGCTGCCGCGGCCGGCCCACGCAGATCGAAACGTCAGGTCGGGAACCTGGAGCGTCGGACCGATAAATTGCATGTGTCGGACTCCGGCCGGTGTCCGGAGCCTATCCGAAATCCCGGCCGCGATGGCAGGGGTAATTCGTTGGGTCTTATGCCGTTCGCACGAAGGCGAATGCGCGGAAAGAAGGCTGATGGCCGCCATCAGGTTTTCGAGCTTTTAGCTGACGCCGTTGGTTATGCGACCAGCTTAGCGAAACGTCATGATTCAGGGTCAAACGGCAGCTCCATCGCCGATGCGTGTCGCTGCGCGTAAACCTGTCAGAAGAGCGGGATTGTCAGCATCAACGTTGTGCCGGTTGGACGCGCTTCCGAAAGGCATTGGAAGACATAGGGGGCGGAATTGTCCAACTTGCGGCTAGGTACTCGATTCTCCCGAATTGCAGGGTTCCCCGTGGGACCGCCACCGTACAAATTTTTTCTTCGATTTGCTGCACGATTCCATCGAGTGCGTCCCGGCGAACCGCTGCCCGGGTGCTCATTTTCTTTTTGCATTTCGAAGGAGCGCCAGCGCGCAGGACATGGCTAAGCTTGTCGGCCGATTCGGGGGACAATTCGTGGATCTGCCGCTCGCGCTCAATATCGCAACAACCGTCGCCGTGGTCGGAGGCGTCATCTTCGGCGCCTGGCAAATCCGCGTCGCCGCCAGGGCGCGGGCCACACAAGTGTCGCTTCATCTCCTCGAGATGCTGTATTCGCGCGACCTGATGGAAGGTCTTAGCGCCCTGAACGATCTGCCGGAAGGATTGTCGTGGTCGGAATTGCAGACTCAGCTTGGCGAGCGCTGGTATGCCGTTTTCACCCTGATCAACACGCTCGATGGCTTGGGGATTCTTGTCTTCCGGAAGGAGGTCGCGCGCGAGGTGGCAGACGATTTCTTCCACCACGCGGTCGCGATCGTCTGGCAGAAAACCCGCGCGGGCATTGTCGGCCGGCGGCCGGAGCCCGGACGTGAGACAAGCTTTCGGTTCCTTGAATGGCTGGCGGAGAGGCAGGCGGTGCGGCCGGCGCCGAATGTCACTTTGGCTGCGGCGCGATGCGCGTAAAGCCTCGCCGCGGCTAGTGATGCGTGGCCGTGGTCGACGTCGTCGTCGCCGAGGAGTTGCTTAAGCAGGCGATCGCGCAGACGACGAGAGCGGTGATGGCCACCCCGGCCGTGATGAGATCGGCGTTCGACAGAGTTGCCGCGCGGTCGGGACCTGCCGGCGGTCCGGGCTGTAGCGGTTGCGTGGCCGTGGCGGGCCCGGCGGCATTAGGTGTAGCGACGCCGGCCTGGTCGATGCCGCCGGGCGGGGCGATGGGCGTGGTGCTCTGGCCCTGAACGATAGGCTGAGGGTGGCCGTTCGGCCCACTCTCCTGCTGGGCAAACGAGGGCGCACTCGCAATAACTGCCGCCGCAAAAACGGCTGCGCAAAGCCTGCGCATCGGGGTCCTCCACCACTCTCGACCCCCAGCCGCGCGGCCGGTTCGTCTCCGGCCTTGTGGAGAAAACGCGGCAGGAGCGCCCAAGGCTGCATCCCCCGCCCCGGCGTGCTAGGCACCCGCGATGCGCGAATCCGACCCCGAGCCGCGGCTTCTGTCCCTCGACGCCATTCGCGCCGCGCAGGCGCGGATCACTCCCCATGTGAGCGAGACGCCGCTGGTGAAAATGACACCGACGGGGTTGCGCCTGAAAGCGGAGAACCTTCATCCGGTCGGTGCTTTCAAATTGCGCGGCGCCTTCAATGCGATTCTCTCGCTCGGCGAGGACGAGCGCCGCCGCGGTGTGATTGCGCATTCGAGCGGCAATCACGCGCAGGCCGTGGCCTTTGCCGCGCATGCGCTGGGCATCCGGGCGGCCGTGGTGATGCCGGGGAGCGTGTCGCATACCAAGCTCGAAGCGACGCGCCATTGGGGCGCGGAGATCCATCTCGTCGATCCCGCGGGGCGAGAGCGCGCGCAAACCTGCGAGCGGCTCGCGCGCGAAAACGGATTTGCGGTGATCGAGCCTTATAATTCGCTCGCCATCATGGCGGGTACGGGGACGATCGCGCTCGAAATTCTGGCACAGTTTCCGGAGGTGCGGACCGTGACGGTGCCCGTTTCCGGCGGCGGACTGGTCGGCGGAATCGCGGCCGCGTTTGCGCAATCCGGCGGCGCCGTGCGCGTCATCGGCGTCGAGCCCGAGCTTGCGGCCGACGCGCGGGAAAGCTTTCGAACCGGGCGTATCGTGCGGGTCGATCCCGAGCTCACCATGCGTACCATGGCCGACGGGCTGCGGGTGCCGCAGCTCGGTCCGCTGCCCTTCGCGCACATCCGCGCCTTCGTGCACGACATTGTCACGGTGTCCGAAGAGCAGATCGCGGAGGCGATGCGCCGCATCGCGCGGGAGGCGCGTCTCGTCGCCGAGCCGAGCGGCGCGGTCGCCGCGGCCGGCGCGCTGGCGCAGAGGCTCGATCCCGACCGGACCGTCGCGATCGTCTCCGGGGGCAATATGGACCTCGACCGCTACGCCGCGATCCTTGCCGGCTAGCCTTGGCAGGGCGTGCGCTCTGCCTATATGTGAACCGGGGAACAGGTGTGCCGGAAGGGCTGTCATGACCAAATTTCATGCGCGCGCCGCCACGATTGCGGCGGTCATTGTTCTTGCCATCGGCCTTTCGGGCTGCGGCATCAACGCGATTCCGCGCCAGGACGAGCAGGTCAAGGCCGCCTGGAGCCAGGTCCTCAACGAGTATCAGCGGCGCAACGATCTCATTCCCAATCTGGTCGCGACCGTGAAGGGCTACGCCCATCAGGAAAAGACGGTGCTCACCGACGTGATCAAGGCGCGCGCGAGCGCGACCCAGATGACGCTCCCTTCGGACATTCTCTCCAACCCGCAGGCCTTTCATCAGTTCGAGCAGAACCAGGCGCACGTCGGTTATGCACTGGGCCGTCTCATGATGGTGAGCGAACGCTATCCCGACCTGAAATCCAACGAAAACTTCCTCGCGCTGCAATCGCAGCTGGAAGGCACCGAAAACCGGATCGCGGTGGCGCGGCAGGACTACATTGCGGCGGTGCAGTCGTACAACACCATGCTGCGCACCATTCCATATCGCTGGACCGCTGCAATGTTTTATCCCGACGCCAAAGTGAAGCAGACCTTTACGATCAGCGAGCAGGCCCAGCAGACGCCGAAGGTCCAGTTCTGAGGCCCCGATGAAGCGGGTCCTGCCGCGTCTCGTCATCTGCGGACTCGCCTGTCTGGTGCTGGCGATCTCGAGCGCGCAGGCGGCCCTCACCTTTCCACCACTGACCGGTCGCGTCGTCGACGATGCGCACATTCTGTCCGCACAGACGCAGGACCAGCTCACGCAGCTCCTCGCGCAGGAAGACAAGCAGACCGGCAACCAGATCGTCGTCGCCACCTTGCCGTCGCTCGAGGGCACGACGATCGAGCAATACGGCTATCAGCTCGGCCGCGCCTGGGGCATCGGGCAGAAGGGCAAGAACAACGGCGCGATCCTGATCGTGGTGCCGAGCACCCATCAGGTTCGCATCGAAGTCGGCTACGGGCTGGAAGGCCAGATCACCGACGCCCAGTCGCGCGTCATCATCGACGAGTTCATGCTGCCGGCGTTCCGGCGCGGCGACTACGATTCGGGCGTGACGGCGGGAACCCAGGCGATCATCAAAGTGCTCGGCGGTGTCAAGCTGCCGTCCGAGAATGAGAACGCATCGGATGGAAATCGGGGCGGCGGGATGTCTTTCCCGTGGCCGCTGATCATGATTCTGATCTGGATCGTGTTCGGCCGCTTCTTCTGGCCGCTTCTGTTTCTGGGCGGGGGCTGGGGGCGCGGCTGGGGCGGCGGATTCGGCGCGGGTGGATTTGGCGGGGGCGGCTTCGGCGGTGGCGGGTTCTCGGGGGGCGGGGGTTCGTTCGGCGGCGGCGGCGCCTCGGGCAGTTGGTGAGCGCGATGCAGCTTTCTTCGGAGGACAAATCCCGCATCCACGGCGCGGTGTCGGCGGCCGAGGCGCGCGTGCCCGTCCACGTCGCGGTATCGATCGTGCCGGCCAGCGACAGGTATGCACTCTATCCGATCGCCTGGGGCGCGGTCGCCACGCTCCTTGCCGGCGCGATCATGGCACTTGCGTGGCCTCGTCTTCCGCTGCGCGAGGCATTCACCATCGAAGCCTGCGTGTTCATATTTTTCAGCCTTCTGTTCGATTGGTGGCCGCTGCGCCTGAAGGTGGTGCCCCGCCATGTGCGGCGGCAACATGCGCAGGCTCTTGCCCACCGCGAGTTCGCGGCGCGGATTCTGGCGAGCCACGAGCGCAAAGGCGGCATGCTGTTCTTCGTCTCGCTCGGCGAACGCTACGCGGAGATTCTCGCCGACCGCGATACGCACGCGCAGGTGGGAAGCGATGCCTGGAACCGGATCGTCGCGGACTATATCGCGACGGCCAAACGGGGCCGCATCGCGGATGGCGTCGTCGCGGCGGTGGACGCGTGCGCCGCGATCATTTCATCGCACAATTGACACAATTGATTTTCTCGCCGGCGGGAATGAGAAGAATGCCTGCTCAAAATTCCGCGAGCAGGCGCAGAGCGAAAACGGAGACCGGACCCCGATCGGGATTGTAAGCGGGGTTGACGATCAGCTGATAGTCGGCGCTTGCCGCAAACCAGCCCGTCAGCTGCGCACTGTAGTAGGTCTCGAGGCCATTCTCGAGCCCGTAATGCGGCAGGCGTCCGTCGCCGATCAGGATGCCGAGCCCGCCCGCCGCAAAATATCTTTGCGCCGCCTGCGAAATGCCGTCTACGATGTAAGACGCGCCCACGGTATCGTCTTTCCGGTTCCAGCTCGCGCCCGAAAGCGAAAATCCGGTTGAAAAGCCGCGATTGATTTCCGTGAACTCGTAGGCTTCCTGGCTTCCGTCGTTGTAACCGATGCGCGTGAATACACCCAGATCGTCGGCGATCTGTTGCTGGAAATTGAGCGCCACGCCCGGACGCGATTTGTAATTTCTGACAAGCGCCGTGTTCGGTACGCCGCCGGTTTCCGCGGCGAGCGCGACCGCATCGTTGTAGCTACCCATCCAGGCGCGGTTCACGAACCCGAGCAGCTTCAGTTTTCCGTCGCGCCCGAACAGCTTGTGCCGTTCTTCGGCCTCGGCGACGGCTTCGAACTGCCGGAATCCCGTCTCGAGATGCTTGGCGTTCGGAATCTTGGAGAGATCGAAAACCCCGGCGCGCAACGTCCACCAATCGACGCTCCATTCCGCCGCGCCACCGTAGGTGTAGCCCCACGAATCCGCTGCGTAATCGAATGCGCCGGAATCGATCACCGCCCAGTTGGTAAAATCCTTCGACGGGTCGTGGGCGTAATCGTTCGCGTCGAAAATATCGACGACGGAAATCTTGCCGACCGTTATGATGAGATTGTCGGCGCTATGCGATCCGGCGAGCTGGTTGGGGCCGGGCGCGACGTCCTGTTGTTCGCCGCCGAGATCGAATGTCTGGCGCAGGAAAAGACGTTGCAATCGGAAGTACGGCGCCGCCGAGCCCACCTTGGAGACTTCGCCGCTGGGAAAGGCGGCGATGCCGAGCGAATCGCTGAGGCCGAAGCCCTGATCGACTTCGGGATCGGCCCAGATTTCGCCGCCGGCCCAGGGGCGGGCGCCGAAATCAAGCGTCAGCGCGGCGGCCTCGTCCCCGCGGCTGCCCGGATCGAGGCTGTTGATCCCGCGATAGGGCGAGGTGAAGGCGGGATGAAACTGTTCGACAAAAATGATCTGGCCGTGGATCGCCCAGTCGTCGCCGGCGAGCGGACTCTCCGAATCGGCCGCGCGTGAGGCGCAATCGAACAGCACGAGCGCTGCCGCCGAGGCGAACGCGACGCGCGCATACCGGCGTAGCTTCACGGCTGTGCCCCCATGCAGACTTGCGGACTTACATACGGTAAGCCATTCGCGCCGGATCGTATGCCGGAATGCGATGGCGCCGGTATCGACGACAAGCTGGCAGATTATATCCCGTTCCGCTAAGAGCTTCGCTGGCGGTGCTCCAGGCCTTCGATGAACCCGGTTCCCAAAATTTCTCTTCTGCTGTCCGACGTCGACGGCACGCTTGTGACGCGTGACAAGGTGCTCACGGCGCGGGCGCGCGAGGCCGTGATGCGGCTGCATGGCAGGGGAATCCGCTTTGCGATCACCTCGGGCCGCCCGCCACGCGGCATGGCGATGTTTGTCGATCCGCTCGCAATCACCCAGCCGATCGCCGGATTCAACGGGGGCGCCTATGCAGCGCCCGACCTGCGGGTGATGGAAAGCCATGCGTTGTCGCCCAAAGCGGCGGAACAATCGGTCACCCTTCTCGATCGTCTCGGTCTGGATTCCTGGCTCTATACCGGCGATGTCTGGTATGTGCGCCATGCGGACGCCCCTCACGTCGCCCGAGAAAGCCGTACGGTCGCGTTTGCCCCGACGGTGGTACCGAATTTCGATGGTCTGTTCGCCCAGGCGGTGAAGGTCGTTGGCGTCAGCGACGAACTCTCCCGCGTTGCGGCAGCCGAGGAAGAAGCCGGGAAGGTGTTGCGCGGCGCGGCCTCGGTATCATGCTCCCAACCTTACTATCTCGACATCACGAACTCCGAAGCCAACAAGGCCGGCGTCGTGCGCTACCATGCGAGCCGGCTCGGCATTCCCGCCTCGGAGATTGCGACCATCGGCGACATGCCCAATGACGTGCTCATGTTCGGGGTGAGCGGGTACTCCATTGCGATGGGAAACGCCGCGCCCGAGGTACAGTCGAAAGCCACGGCGGTGACGGATTCCTGCGACGATGACGGTTTTGCAAAGGCGGTGGAACGGTATCTGCTCGGAGGCGCTTGAGCGCGCGGGCATTGCGGCGGCCATCCGGGAGGGACCAAAGTTGTATTTCGCGCGTCTTAGCCATTGCACAATTTTGCGCGGGCGGTCGGCCGATCGCGGGGTGAGGGATGGCGACTGAGGATACCGGCCGCGGCGGGGGCGAGCGCGAAAACAAGCAGCCGGGAGAAGGCGACAGCGGGGCATTTTTTCGGCGCCCGATCGTCCTCATATCGGCCGGTATCGTTCTGGCGATCATTATCGCCGCAGGAATTCTCTGGTGGCTGAATGCGCGCCATTATGAAGACACAGACGACGCGTTCATCGACACTCATATCGTGCAGGTGGCGCCTCAGATCGGCGGTCGCGTTGCCCGCGTTCTGATCAACGACAACGAGCTCGTCCGCCATGGCCAGCTGCTGGCCGAAATCGATCCCGCCGATGAAATCGCGCGGCTGAACCAGGCGTTCGCGCAGGAACACCAGGCCGAAACGCAGTTGGGCCAGGCGCGGGCGCAGGTCGAGGTCAGCGAGGCTGCATACGACCAGGTATCTGCCACTGTCCGCGGGGCGGAAGCGCAGGCCGCCAACGCCGCAAGCGATCTTGCGCGCTATCGCACGCTCAAGGCCGCCAATCCGCTTGCGGTGGCACAGGAGCAGCTCGATACCGCCACTGCCACGGCGCGCAATACCGCTGCGACGCTCGATGCGGCGAGGCGGCAGGTGCAGGGCGCCAAGGCGCAGATCGCCGCAGCGAAAGCCGCTGTCGCCGGAGCGCAGGCCAGCGTGAATTCCATGCAGGCGCAGGTCGCGCAGGCGCGCCTCAATCTCGGCTATGCGCGAATCGTCGCGCCGATCGACGGACACATCGCCCAGCGCACCGTCGCCCCCGGCAACTACGTGCAGGCCGGGGAAGAGATGATGGCAATCGTGCCGTTGCAATTATGGGTAACGGCAAATTTCAAGGAGACCCAGCTCAGTGGGATGCGGGCGGGACAGCCCGTCGACATCTCGGTCGATGCCTGTCCGTCGGCATCCATCCACGGGCATGTCAATTCGATCCAGCGTGGAGCGGGCCAGGCGTTCGGAATCCTGCCGCCCGAGAATGCGACCGGCAATTATGTGAAGGTCGTGCAACGGGTACCGGTGAAAATCGCCATCGACCGCGTGCCGCGCGGTTGCATTCTGGGTCCGGGCATGTCGGTCGAGCCGTCCGTCAAGGTCCGCTGAATGGCGGCAGGGGGCGATCGCGCGTCGCGCGGAGCATCCGCCAATGCGCAGGGCGGATGGACACCGGCGCGTTCCGTCGCCGGGAACCGCAATCCGTGGCTCATCGTCGGCGTCATTTCCATCGCGACCTTTATGGTCGTTCTCGACACTTCGATTGCGAATGTCGCACTCGCCCATATCGCGGGCAGTCTTTCGGTCAGTTACGACGAATCCACCTGGGTCGTGACGAGCTTTCTGATCGCCAATGCGGTGATCATTCCGATCAGCGGCTGGCTCGCCGACGTGATCGGCCGCAAACGCTTCTACATGGTTTCGGTTGCGTTATTCACGGCAGCGTCGTTCCTGTGCGGGTTGTCGCCCAGTCTCGGGTTTCTCCTGGTTGCGCGCGTGCTGCAGGGAATAGGCGGCGGAGGATTGACGCCGGTCGAGCAGTCGATGCTGGTCGACACATTCCCGCCGCAGAAGCGCGGCCTCGCCTTCGCGGCCTACGGCGTGGTGGTGATCGTGGGGCCCATCCTCGGACCCAGCATCGGGGGATGGATCACGGACAACGCGTCCTGGCACTGGGTCTTCTTCATCAACGTGCCCGTCGGCATCCTGTCGCTGGTGCTGACTTCCATGTTGGTGGACGAGCCGAAAGCCATTCGCGAACGCCGGCACGAAATCCTCAGAGGGGGCCTGCGGGTCGACTACACCGGCTTCGCACTCGAGGCGCTGTTTCTCGGCTGCCTCGAAGTGACCCTCGATCGCGGTCAGCGATACGAATGGTTTGCAAACACGACGATCCTGGTCTGTGCCATCATTGCCGCACTTGCTCTCCTCACGCTGATCCCGTGGGAGCTCACCCGAAAAGATCCGATCGTGCGGATATCCATGTTCGGCCACCGCAATTTCGGCATTTCCAGCCTGCTCATGCTGGTCATGGGCGTCGTAATCTTTTCGAGTACGCAATTCATTCCGCAGCTTCTCCAGGAGGTGATGGGCTACACGGCGACGGATGCGGGCCTGGCGCTGACGCTTGGTGGCGTGGCGACGTTTTTCGTCATGCCGCTGAGCGGTTATTTCGCGAGTCGCGTCGATGCCCGCATTCTGATCGGCGGTGCGTTCCTGCTGCAGGTTTTCGCGCTCTGGCACATGAGTCAGCTGAACGCGCAGATGTCGTTCTGGGACGCAGCGATTGCACGCCTGTATCAGTCCATCGGCCTGCCGTTTCTGTTCGTCCCCATCAGCAACATGGCCTATGTCGGATTGCGGCCGGAAGACAGCAACCAGGCATCTGCGCTCCTGAACATGGCCCGCAATCTCGGGGGCACCATAGGCATTGCAGCGGTGCAGACCATGCTCGCCCGGCGCGAGCAGGTGCACCAGGAGCAATATGTGGAAACGCTCAATCCGCTAAATCCGAATTACCGCCACGCCATTCGGCACATGACGAATGTTCTGGTGGCCCACGGCCATTCGCAGTTCGACGCGGCACGGCAGGCGGCGGCGCTCCTTTATCGCCAACTGCTGCAGCAAGCTGCGATGCTTTCCTATATCGACACCTTCCACGTGCTGATGATCGTTGTGCTTTTCGCGACGCCCCTCGTTCTCCTTCTCCGCAACCCGGGACGCGATGCCCGCACAGCGGGTGCCGCCCTGTGAAACCGCGGCACGGCACGGTTGTCCTGTGCGCGACGGCGCTTGCCGCCTGCAGCGTCGGGCCCGACTATCAGAAGCCGGAAATCCATCTGCCGGCCAATTTTTCGGAACCGCATCCACAAGCGTCTGCAGCGGCACAGGAGGACCTCGGCAAGTGGTGGATGGCGTTCCACGATGCGGAGTTGAATTCGCTTGTCGCGCGCGCTCTCGCCGCCAATCTCGATCTGCAGTCCGCAGCTTCGCGCGTCCGGCAGGCGCGCGAGCAGGAAATCATCGCGGGCGCGGCGGAATGGCCCGGCCTCAGCGCAAGCGGCCTTGGGCTGAACCTCCATTCCAATTCGAGTCCGTTGGGCCAGCTTGCCAGCGGCGCAGGTTCAGGCGGGAGCGGTGGCAGTGGTAGCGGTTCACCCCCGAGCGGGCCGACGAACATCCGGCTCTATTCGGTTGGCCTCGACGCGAGTTGGCAACCCGATCTGTTCGGGGGCACCCGACGCGCCATGGAGGCGGCGCATGCGAATACGCAAGCGGCGCTTTGGGATCTGCGCGATGGCGAGGTAACGCTGACTGCCGAAATCGCGGCCGATTATCTGGGCCTGCGAGCTGCCCAGGCACGGATTGCCATGCTCGACTCGGAGCTGAAGGACGAGCGCGTGCTGTTCGGCGTGGTGCGCGCGCGCGCGGACGCGGGGTTCGTCACCCAGCTCGACGTGAACCAGCAGCGTACGGTGCTTGCAAATGCGCAGGCACAGATCCCCCAACTCGAGGCCGAGGCGGATGCGCGCGAGCACGCGATCGCCGTTCTGCTTGCGCAGAATCCGGAAACCATTGCCGGCGAACTGAAAACAGCGGAGCCGATCCCCGAGATCCCTCCGGGGCTGCCGGCCGCTCTGCCCGTGGAGCTTCTGCGCCGCAGGCCAGATATCCGGGAGGCCGAGCGCAAGCTCGCCGCCGCAACGGCGAACGAAGGCGTCGCAATCGCCGATCTCTATCCCAAAATCAATCTGATCGGGGCGGCTACCTTTGCCGGCAGCTCACTCGGCAGCCTGTTTTCGACCAGTAGTTTTGGCACAGCCGGCATCGCTTCGATCATGTGGCCGATTTTCCAGGGCGGGCGAATTCGCGCCGGCATCCGTGCGAGCAAGGAAGTAGAACTGCAGGCCTATTTCGCCTGGCGCAAAAGCGTTTTGGGGGCGCTCCGGGATGTCGAGGACGCGCTCGTCCGCTACGCCGATGAGGAGCGCCACGAGCGGGCAATTCTGGAAGCGGAACGCGCGGCCGCATCTTCCGAAACGATCGCCCGTCAGCAATACACCGCAGGCCTTGTCACCTTCGTCAATGTGCTGACGGCGGAGACCGCGCTGCTGAGCGCGCGCGACCAGCTGATCCAGAGCCGGGAGGCTCTCGCGCTGGATCTGGGGACGATCTACAAGGCGCTCGGCGGCGGATGGGACGAGACATCGGTGCACTGGGAAAAGCGGCCCGGCGATCCGGAGAACCGATGAAACGGCCGCAGGCTCCGCAGCGATCAGTTGACCCGGCGCCTCTTCGGTTTGTTAGCTTCGTGCACCAGCACGTCGTCGCGCCAGACCTTGATGGTCTTCATGCGCACGAAGGTGCTTTCGAAGAGCGCCCGCGCGAGGAGAACGGCATGCTCGTCTCCGAAACACTGCGCGATGAAGAGGCAGTTGCGGGAACCGCCGTCGTCAAAGAGATCGAATTGGTAGGTTACGCTCGGGCTCATTGAACGTCTCGAAACGACGGCGCCAGCCCAGCACCTGCTGCCGTTATGGGTGGCCATTGTCCACAGGACAGTGCGCCTGTCGAGGAAAAATTGGCCACGCCGCTGCGGTGCAACACGGCAATTCCCAACCGTGCGCCTACAAGGCTGCCCTGTACGGCGAAGCCTTACGCGGCCGGCGCCAGCGCGTCCGCGGCCTCGCCGACGCCGTGGCAGACGCACGAGGTACCAACAGTCTCGATCACGCCGAGTCTGCCGAACGACTGCTGCGTGCGAACTGACTCGAGCCGCGCAATCGCGAAGCGTAGAGCGAGATGGTCGACGATCCTTTTCGGTCGCTCGTCGGAGAACTGCGGCGCGCCGGGGGTTACGCAAAGGAAACGACGCCCTTCGGCGAATTTCCGTAGGCCGATTTCCTGCGGCGCCAGATCGGGCGCCAGCTGGAGAAGAAGGATTTCAACGCGGCTGCTGGCGCCGCACTCAAGCTCGCCAGGAGCGGCGAGGCCGATTATCTGCGTGGGTGGTGCGGTGCCTCGGAAAACCGCCGATGGATGGATTTTCGTCCGCCGACGGAGCAACATCCCGCCGTCGCAACGGAGTTCGATCCGCGATTGGCTACCTGGTCCGGACTTCTGGAAAGGCAATCCAGATCGCGCCTCGCTGCGCTGGCCGTCGTGCTCGCGCTTGGCCTGGGTGCATTCGATTACCTGACCGGAACCGATATTTCCATCTCGGCCTTTTATCTCCTCCCCGTTTCGCTCGCGGCCTGGTTTCTCGGGGCGTGGTTCGGGCTTTCGATTGCGGTCCTCTGCGTGGCCGTATGGATCGCCGGCAATATCGCCGCCGGTGGTTCCGGTTTCTCCGATCCGTTTCTCGCCGCCTGGAACGGCGCCGTTCAACTTTGCTCCTTCGTTGTGGTGGTTTTGGTACTGGTAAGACTGCGCGACCTGAACCGCGATCTCGAACGGAGGGTGCGCGAACGGGCAGCGGCACTGACCCGGGAAATCGCGGAACGCGAGCGCCTGCAGCAGCTTCTGCTGCAGGCGAGTGAACAGGAGCAACGCCGCATCGGACAGGATTTGCACGACGGGCTTGGGCAGCACCTCGCCGGAACTGCCATTGCGGGACAGGTGCTGCGCGAGAAACTCGAGCGACAAAGTTTGCAGGAAGCCAACGATGCGAGAAAGGTCGTGGAACTGATTGAAGAAGGCGTTTCCCTGACGAGGCGTTCCGCGAAAGGGTTGCATCCGGTGGATCTGTCGGCCGAGGGTCTGATGTTCGCGCTGGAGGAGTTCGCGGGAACCACGGCGCGGCTGTTCGACGTCGACTGTCGTTTCATTTGCGAATCCCCCGTCTTGATACATTCGGCTCCCGTCGCCGAGCACCTTTATCGCATCGCGCAGGAAGCCACCCGAAACGCCATCCAGCACGGCGCCGCCCGCCACGTCAGCATCGAACTCAACGATCTGGACGACGAGTACGAGCTTCGGATCGAAGACGATGGGACCGGCATTCCGCCCGTCCCGGTCTCGACGGGGGGCATGGGATTGCGCATTATGGCGCATCGGGCACAGATGATTGGCGCCCGGCTCGAGATCGCCGCGCGCGCCGAAGGCGGCACGGTAGTGATCTGCCGGTTCGCCATCGAAATCGAGGATCAGCTGGCGTCGTGAACATGCGGCTTTCCAACGTGTTACTCGTGGACGACCATCCCCTGGTGCGGGAATGGTTGACCACGCTGATCAATCAGCTTCCCGGTCTTCGGGTGTGCGGTGAAGCCGCCGCGAGCGACCCGGCCCTCGAAAGCATCAGGGCAGCGCCTCCGGATGTGGCGATCGTCGATCTTTCGCTCCCCGAGGGTTCGGGACTGTCGCTCATCAAGGCTATCAAGGCGGAATTTCCGGATATCGCCATCGTCGTGCTGTCGATGCACGACGAACGCTTTTACGCCGAGCGGGCGTTCCGCGCCGGCGCGCGCGGCTATGTGATGAAAGGCGAATCGACGAGCAGCATTTCCGCGGCCCTTCGCGAAGTCCTGGCCGGCAAGCTGTATCTCAGTCCGCGCATGCAGGCGGTCTTTGCCGAGCGATTTGCGGACGGCGACCTGTCTTCCTTGCAGACGCCGGTGAAGAAGCTGAGCGACCGCGAGCTCGAAGTTTTCCGGCTCCTTGGGCAGGGATACGAAACCCGGCGCGTCGCGGAGTCGCTGAACGTCAGCATCAAGACGGTGCAGGCTTACTGCGCGCGCATCAAGGAGAAGCTGCAGCTCGCCAACGCCTCCGAACTGCTGCGCGAAGCGATCCGCTGGAACGACGCGCAATCGGCCGGGTAAGAGCCGCCTTCCCTGCAATATCGCGCTCTATACGCGATATATATTTTTCGGAGATTCCTTCGCTCTCGCTTCTATACGCGCGCTTCGCCATTGCGGGGTCCGGTCTGGTTCGGAAGAGCGCAGCCGTGCAACTCGGCCCGGAAGACATCGGCAGGTATTCCCTCGACGCTGCGGGAGCGGCCGGCCACGGGCGCACGGATTGCGCTCGCAGCAACAGCATTCACAGCGTCCTTGGCGAGATCGGGTTTGTGCTCGTTGCAGCGTTGGGATCGGCGCTAGCCGCTCATCTTGTTCTGGCACTGCTGCACATCGCTTAGCGCCCAGGCATACGAAATTCCTCTTTCCGCCCTGACGCGAACCTCTCGAATTCCTGCGCGCCAGCGCGGATCGTGCCTCCCGAAAGGCGCTGACGTGCAGATCGCGGACCTTCCCGCACCCTGCGGTCGCCATCGGCGGCGAGATCCCCACCTTGAATCATCGACGCGTTTTGCGCCGAATGGGGCGGATTGGCTTGACGAATCCGAGGCGGACAAAATGAGGCACGGGATAGCCGGAAGCGTTGCGCTCGGGATTGCAATCCTCGCGGACACCGGCGGGGCCCGGGCCCAGGCATTGAGCACGCCGGCAATCGCCGGGCCGCTCGCGGGCAACCCCAATCCCCTGTCGCTGGACGCAGGGCCACTCGGAAAAATCGACCTGTCCGGTGTGGTGAGCGGACTGGCGCTCTGGCAGGACAATTCCGTACCGGGAGACCGGGCCCTGCGCGCGGACATCGGCAACGGGCAGGTGGTCGTGCAAAAAGCCGACGGCCTGCTGCAGTTTTATGTTCAGGCTGGCGCCTACTCGCTGCCGGCGCTCGGAACGCCCTATCTGAGCGCGGGCCACACCATCGCCGACACCTTTGGGGCGGTGCCGGTTGCGTACGCCAAGCTTGTGCCAACCGGGAGTTTCTCGATCGAAGCGGGAAAGCTGCCGACGCTGATCGGAGACGAATACACATTCACATTCCAGAACATGAACATCGAGCGCGGACTGCTCTGGAACCAGGAGCCGGCAATCAGCCGCGGCGTTCAGGCGAATTACAGTTCCGGGCCATTCACCCTCGCGCTTTCCTGGAACGACGGTTTCTATTCGGACCGGCTGAACTGGCTGTCCGGTTCGCTGGCGTACACGATCGACAGCGCCGACAGCGTGACGTTCGTCGGCGGCGGCAATGTGGGCCACACCGGTTATTCGAGTTTCGCGACACCGCTCGCGCAGAACGACGGTAATATCTTCAATCTGATCTACACCTGGACGTCGGGGCCGTGGACGGCGAGCCCGTATGTTCAATACGCGAATGTCCCCGCCGATATCGCTCCCGCAATCGCACACAACGCCGCAACGACCGGCGGTGCCGTTCTCGTCAGTTATGCCATCGACGCCGACTGGAAACTCGCGGGGCGCGCGGAATACATAAGTTCATCCGGAAATTCCGCCGTCGGGACGCCGAATCTGCTTTACGGGCCCGGCAGCGACGCCTGGTCGCTGACTGTCACCCCCACCTGGCAACACGGCATCGTCTTCGCGCGCGCCGACGCTTCCTATGTCGGCGTCGGCCATGCCGCAGCAGGCTTCGCCTTTGGGGCCCATCTCGACCGGTCATCCCAATTCCGCCTGATGCTCGAGACGGGCGTTCTGATCTGAACGGGCCGCGCGGATTGCGAAGTCCCGCGGGGCAGATGCAACACTCCATTCTCCCTGAGCCGGTCGAAGGATGCACGATTGGCGATGCGGTTCGTGGTAATCTGCAAGGGTCATGACCGAGGGAACCAATCCGCGCCGCTCGCGGCCTTTGCGGGAAGCGCTATTGCAACGGGCAGCCGCGCAACGCGGTTTTTGGCGGGAGCTGTTGCGTGGATCGGTGGCGCGCGAAATCATTCGCAATGCGGGCGACATCGGCGTGCATGCCGTTCCCGATCGGCTGACGCGCGCGATGAAGGGAAGCGCGGCCCGCCGTCCACCGGGACCGGCGACGAAGTCCTCCGCGCTCGATTCGAAAGCCTATGCCGGCAGTCTCGCCATGGTGCTCGCCGCACTGCTGATCAGCCTGCTGCTGCGGCAATTCGGGATCAGCAATGTTGCGCTCGTTTTCCTGACGGCGGTGCTTTCGAGCGCCGTCACCTGGGGACTTTGGCCGGCACTGTTCGCCTGCCTGACTTCGGTGCTGGCCTACAATTTCTTTTTCCTGCCGCCGTACTACACGTTCACCATCGCCGCGCCGGAAGACGTGGTCGCGCTGTTTTTCTTCATGGTCGTCGCGCTCGTGGCGAGCTATCTCTCCGCGCGCGTGCGCGCCCAGGCGGTCGCCGCGCGGGAGCGCGCCGTCACGACGGAAAACCTCTATTTGTTCAGCCGCAAGCTCGCAGCGGTGTTCACCCTCGACGATCTCTTGTGGGCGATGGCGTTCCAGTTCGCGCAGATGCTGAAGCTCCGGGTGGTGGTTCTGCTGCCGGAAGGAACGAGTATTGCGGTGCGCGCCGGCTATCCTCCGGAAGATACGCTCGACGAAGCCGATCTGGCGGCCGCCAAATGGGTTTGGCAACACGCCTCGGCCGCGGGCCGCGGAGCAGACACGCTGCCCGGCGCGAATCGCCTCTTTCTTCCCATGCGCACGGGCCGCGGGATGGTGGGCATCGTCGGTCTCGACAGCGACCGGACGGGCCCGCTGCTGACGCCGGAACAGCGGCGGCTCTTCGATGCGCTGTCGGATCAGGCCGCGCTTGCCATCGAACGGGTAAATCTGTCCGAAGACATCGAGCGGACACGTCTTGCCGCCGAAACCGAACGCCTGCGATCGGCGCTCCTCACATCCATTTCACACGATCTGCGGACACCGCTTGCCTCGATCCTGGGTTCTGCAAGCACGCTCAGGAGCCGACAGGGCCATCTCGATGCGCATGCGCAGGAAGAACTCGTCGGCACGATCCAGGAAGAAGCGGAGCGGCTGAACCGTTTTATCGCCAATCTTCTCGACATGACGAGGCTCGAATCGGGCGCACTTTCTCCGCGGCTCGATTTTGTCGATCTGGGAGACATTGCAGGAAGTGCCATCCGCCGCGCCTCGGGCGTGCTCGCCCATCACGAAGTCCGGGTCGATATCGCGCCCGACCTGCCGATGCTGAAGCTCGACCCCGTTCTGTTCGAGCAGGTTCTGTTCAATCTTCTGGACAACGCCGCCAAATACACACCGCCGGGTTCGAAGATCGAACTGCGCGCCGCTTGCGGCGGCAATCGGGTCAGTCTCGAAATCGCCGACGAAGGCGAGGGAATTCCGCCCGGTGATGTCGAGCGGGTTTTCGACAAGTTTTTTCGCGTGCAGGCGATCGATCGGAAGCGCGCCGGGACGGGGCTTGGGCTCGCCATCTGTCGCGGGTTCGTTGAAGCGATGGGCGGCACAATCCAGGCCGCCAACCGCAGCGACAGGCGCGGCGCGCTGATGACCATCGCCATTCCCATACCGGCCGAGCAGCCCCGCGAGCGCGCGGCATGAGCGGGCATCCGCCGCTGCAACGCGTATTGATCGTGGATGACGAACCGCCGATCCGGCGGTTTCTTCGCACCAGCCTGTCGGCAGAGGGTTATCAGGTGAGCGAGGCGGAGGACGCGGCTTCCGCCCGCGATGTGCTTCGCAGAAATGTCGTCGATGTCGTCGTGCTCGATCTGGGCCTTCCCGGAGCAGACGGGTTCGAACTTATCAGGGAGATGCGCGAATCGGGCTCGGCCGTTCCGATCGTGGTTCTGTCGAGCCGTTCCGACGAAGCCGGCAAGGTGCATGCGCTCGACCTGGGCGCCGACGATTACGTCACCAAGCCGTTCGGGATGGACGAACTCCTTGCGCGTCTTCGCGCCGCGCTCCGCCATCGGCTGCAGCAGCAGGGCGAACGGCCGGTTTTCCGCGTTGGCAATCTTGAAGTCGATCTGGTTCGTCGTCTGGTCACGCTCGGCGATCGCGAGGTGAAACTCACACCGCGGGAATACGAACTTCTGCGCACGCTCGTCGCACATGCGGGCAAGGTGCTGACGCACCGGTTCCTGCTGCACGAGGTGTGGGGCACCGAAACGGACGTGGCTTACCTGCGCATCTATATCCGCACGCTCCGGCAAAAGCTCGAGGACGACCGCGACCGTCCGCAACTCATCCTGACCGAGCAGGGTGTCGGCTACCGGCTGAAGGCGCCGGAATGATCGTCCATGCGATGGTCCTGGAAAAGACGGGCGCGCCGCTCGTCGAACGCGAACTCCGAATCGCGTCGCCCGGCCCCTCGGACGTGCAGATACGGGTGGCGGCCTGCGCGGTTTGCCGCACCGATCTCCACGTCATCGACGGCGAGCTGCCGGATCCGAAATTGCCGCTCGTGCCCGGACACGAGATCGTGGGGAGGATCGTCGCAGTCGGCAACGACGTGCGCGGACTGCGCCCGGGCGAGCGCGTCGGTGTGCCGTGGCTCGGCTGGACCTGCGGCGTGTGCGAATTCTGCCGGCGTGGCGAGGAGAATCTCTGTCCGAACGCGCGCTTCACGGGCTACCAGATCGACGGCGGATTCGCGGAGGAGACCGTCGCGGACGCGCGCTACGTATTTCCGCTCCCTGATAATTACTCCGACCGCGAAGCCGCGCCGCTGATGTGCGCGGGCATGATCGGCTGGCGCGCGCTCAAGGCGGCCGGCCATGCGCCGCGCCTGGGCTTCTATGGTTTCGGCGCCGCGGCTCACCTCGCCATTCAGGTGGCGCGCGAGCACGGGCAGGAGGTCTATGGCTTCGTCCGCCCGGGCGACGAGAAGGCGAAAGCGTTCGCGCGGGCGATGGGGGCAACCTGGGCGGGCGATTCCGACTCGCCGCCGCCCGTGGCTCTCGACGCGGCGATTATCTTTGCGCCGGCAGGCGAGCTTGTGCCGCGCGCCCTTCAGGCCGTGCGGCACGGCGGCCGCGTGGTCTGCGGCGGCATTCACATGAGCGATATCCCGTCGTTTCCTTACGAAATTCTCTGGCACGAACGTTCAGTCAGTTCGGTCGCCAATCTCACCCGGAGGGACGCCGAGGAGTTTCTCGCCTTTGCCGCGCGTACGAAACTGCGCACGGAAACCATCGCCTATCCTCTTGCGGAGGCGAACCGCGCTCTGGCGGATTTGCGCCGCGGCGCCTTTTCGGGCGCGGCGGTTCTCACCTTTCGACAGGCTCGGGGTGAGAAATAAAATGAACCCTCATGCCGAGCCTGTCGAAGCACTCCGCAACTTTCGCGGGGTCCCTCCGTCTTTCGTGTACCAATCCAACCGGAGTTTTTCATGAAAACCGCCACCACGCTGCTGTTCGCCTCGGCCATCGGCCTTTTTCTGGCGCAGCCGCTCGCTGCGCAGCCCATGTCGTCCCCCGCGCCGCATATGGGCCACGTGGGCCATATGGGCCACATGGGCATGATGCATGAGGGCGGCTCCGCCTTCATGATGCTTCTCAGGTCCGCCAATCTGACGCATGCCCAGCGGGGCCAGCTCCGCGAGATTCTGCGGTCCGAAAAGGCGCAGATGATCTCCGTTCACCGCGAGTTCCAGGCGGTCCACGAACAGCTTGCCGCGAGACTTCTCGCGCCCGGCGCCGTCACGGCCGCCGATCTCGAGCCGCTCGAGCAGAAGGCGCTCGGTTGCCAGCAGCAGATCGATCGGCAGATGCTCGATACGGCCATTGCGATCCGCAACATCCTCACGCCCGAACAGCTGACGCGTCTTTCCCAGGTCCATCGCAAGCTCGAAAGCCTGCATGCCCAGATCCAGAACCTGATAGGCGCCGACCAGGACGAAGGCGAGCAGCAGAACTGAGACGGGAACCGGAGCATGGACAGCTCCCCCGGCGCCGCAAGCGCGCACACACCGACGCTCCCCGAAGAGTGCGTTCTTCGGGGACGCGGCGGCGACCGCAAGGCGCTCGAGGAGCTGATCCTTTGTTATCGGGCCCGCATCGCGCGGTTCGTGATTGCCGAGACGGGAGAGCGCGACGGTTACGAAGACCTCTGCCAGGCCATCTTCGTGAAGATGGTGCTCGCCCTGCCGAAATTGCGCGAGGCGGAGCGGTTCGAGTCCTGGCTGTTCCAGATCGCGCGCAACGCCTGCCGCGATCATCTGCGCGCGCGCCTCGGTTCGCGGAGACTGTTTGTGTCTCTGGCTTCGCATCATGAGAACGTCGCGCCGGTTGCGGAGCCGGATGCCGCCGGCGCCGTCGAACGCGGAATGGCGCAATTGCCGGAGGAACAGAGGAATCTGCTTCGGCTCAGTCTGGACGAGCGGCGGAGCTACGACGAGCTGGCGACATTGTCGCGCTCGACGGTATCCTCGGTGAAATCGCGCCTATGGCGGGCGCGCCAGAACCTGCGCGAATTTCTGCTTGCCGGAGACCCGGAATGAGCGACCACACCGAATTGTTCTTTTCTCCCGATTTCGCGGCGCGGGTGCTCGGCGAGGCCGACCGGATCGCCGCACGCGGGCTGAGGCGGCGCCGGCTCGCCGGTGTTGCCGCAACCGCGGCCAGTCTCGCCCTCCTTCTCTGGGTGTTTGTGCCGGCCACCGGGCCGGATACGCACCCCGCGGCAGGCATTCCCCGTTTTGTCGATAACGGTGTGCAGGTTTCTGCCGCTCCCAACGGGGAGCCCGACGCGCTCGGCTATCTGTTCCCGGATGCCGAACCCGTGGCGCGCTTTGCCGCCCAATACGCCGACGCGAACGACAGCGCCGGCGAACTGGACCTTCTCGCTGACGCCGACGAGGGCACGCAGTAGGCGAGAGTTCCGACTCTGTGCCCGCTTTCGCCGAAGCCCGGCTTCAGCGTCGCGCACGCAGGTCGAAGCATGATCGGTCGAACGGCGCCTGCCACAGCTTCCATGAAAGGAATTTGAACGATTTGCCGCCGGTCGCGGTAATCATTTCTGCACGTCTTTGCGAGAATTTGCTTGGGCAACCCCAGGCGCCCTCGTCCTGGCGATGTTATCTTTGCGGCGAGGAGCGCGAACCCGGAGGTTCGCATGTACGTCTTCTACCGGCACCGCCATGACACCGCACGGGAGCTTGTGATGCGCGACGGCGCCTCGTTTCCGCGCCATCTGAACCGCGACGAGTGGTATCTGCACGGCACGCATGCAAGCGTGAACGGCCGCACCGAATCCGATATCGAGACCCTGGGATTTTGCGACCGCAACGGCGGGGCGACGTTCGGCCGTCGCCTCGCGCCCGGCGCGCGCGCCGCCGTGCCGTTTCCTACGCGCGGAACTGATCGGCGATGATCGAGGCCACCGCCATGCTGACGCGCTTGGCGGTCGGAATGTGCAGGAACTCGTTCGGGCCGTGGGCATTGGAATGCGGGCCGAGCACGCCCGTCACCACGAATTGCGTGCGCGGGAATTTTTCTCCCAGCATCGCCATGAACGGAATGCTGCCGCCTTCGCCCATATAGGCGGGCGCCGGACCGAAGGCGGTTTTGGAGGCGCGCACGACCGCCTCTTCGAGCCAGGGCGAAAGCTCGGGCGCGTTCCAGCCGCTGGCCGACTCGCCGCCGGAAAATTTCACCTCGCAGCCGTAGGGCGGCGATTGCTCGAGAAGTTTGCCGAGCAGGGGTCCGGCGTCGCGCCCGGGCAGCGTCGGCGGCAGGCGCAGGCTCAGCCGCGCCGTCGTATAGGGCAGCATCACATTGCCGGCGTTCTGCGGCGTGGGCAGTCCGTCGATGCCGATCACCGCGAGTTGCGGGCGCCACGTCCGGTTGAGAACGAGTTCGGCAAGATCGTCGGTGACCGGCGCGGTGCGGCCGGCGAACGGGAATTTCGTATAGAGGCTGTTGCCGAGAATGCGGGCGGCATCGCGCGCCTGTTCGATCCGCTGCGCGGGAATCTGCACGAAGAGTTCTTCGGGAAGGATCGCGCCCGTTTTCTCGTCTTCGAGGCGCGACAGGAGGTGCCGCAAGATGCGGAAGCTCGATGGCACCACGCCCGAAGCGTCGCCGGAATGCACGCCCTCGTCGAGCACGCGGATGGTGAGCGAGCCCGCTGCCATGCCGCGCAGCGAGGTGGTCAGCCACAGCCGCTCGTAATCGCCGCAGCCGGAATCGAGGCAGACGACCAGCGACGGCTCGCCGATGCGGTCGGCCAGATGATCGACATAGAAGGGCAGGTCGGGGCTGCCGGATTCCTCGCACGCCTCGATGAGGATGACGCAGCGCGCGTGCGGAATTTTCTGCTCGCGCAGCGCGAGGATCGCCGAAAGCGCCGCGAACAGCGCATAGCCGTCGTCGGCGCCGCCGCGGCCGAACAGCTGGTCGCCCCGGCGCACCGGCGTCCACGGACCGGTGCCGTCCGCCCAGCCCACCATCTCGGGCTGCTTGTCGAGATGGCCGTAGAGCAGGATCGTCTCGCGCGATTCGCCCGGCACTTCGAGGAGCATCAGCGGCGTGCGCCCGGGCAGGCGGACGATGTCGAGCGTCGCGGCGGAGGGCAGGTGCGCGCGCGCCCAGGATTCCAGAAGCGTCACGGCGTCGCGCATGTAGCCGTGCTTCTCCCAGTCCGGATCGAAGGCGGGGGATTTGTTGGGAATGCGCATGTATTCGGTGAGCGTGGGCACCGCCGTGTCCTCCCACAGCCGCTCCACGAATCCCTTCAGCCGCGTCGTGTCCATCTGAATCTCCTTGTGCCGGGAGACTTAGCCGCCAGGGCGCGAATGCGCCAAGCCCTTCGACAAGGATGAGGCCTCCCCCCTCATGGTGAGCCCGTCGAACCACGCGCCGCCCTTCATCACGAAACAGACGTCCGAAAGCGCGGCGATGTCGCGCGTGGGATCGCCACGAAGTGCGACGAGGTCGGCGAGAAAGCCGGCGCGGACGTGGCCGAGCGAATCTTCCCTGCCGAGAATCTTCGCGTTCACTGCCGTCGCCGCGGTCAGCGCCTCGACGGGCGACATGCCGAGCCGCACCATCGCGGCAAGCTCGCGCGCGTTCGTGCCGTGCGCGAAGACGCCCACGTCGCTGCCGCAGCCGATGATGACGCCTTCCTCGCGGGCCAGCGCAAAACCGCGTGCGGCAATGTCCACCTGTTCGGCAGCGGCCGCGCCGCGGGGCGCTTGCGAGAAATAGCTCGCGATCGCTTCGGGCGCGCTCAGCGTGGGAAGAAGCGCCGTGCCCTTCTTCGCCATCGCCGCGTAGGTCGCGCGCGAACCGCCATAGCCATGCTCGATCGTCTCGGCGCCCGCTTCCACCGCGCGCCGCATGGCCTCGTCCACCATCGCATGCACGGCGACGGGGCGGCCGCAATCGTGCGCCCCTTCGACGGCGGCGCGCAGCTCGGCTTCTGAAAACGTCGGCCGCACGTCGCCGGCGGGACCGGTGCGGTAATCCGCGTAAAGCTTGATCCAGTCGGCGCCGCCGGCGGCTTGTTCGCGCACCGCGCGCACGATCTCCGCGCTCCCGCTCGCTTCTTGCGCGCCTTGCGGCAGGCAGCAATCCGGCCGGTAGTGCCGCGCCGCCGGGCCGTAGGAATGCGCCGCCACAATCGCCCGCGTGGCGAGGAAGAGGCGCGGGCCCGCGATCAGCCCCTCGTCGATCGCGCGCCTGAGCGCCACGTCCGCATAGCCCGCGCCTTCGGTGCCGAGATCGCGCAGGGCGGTGAACCCCGCCGCGAGGGTGGCGCGCGCATGCACGCCCGCGCGCAATGTGCGATAGGCCTCGGCTTCCTTCAGAACCTGATCGTCCCACGACGTCTCGTTGTAGGGGTGCAGGAAGAGATGCGCGTGCGCTTCGATGAGGCCCGGGATCAGCGTCGTGCCGGGGAGGGCGATCCGCTCGACACCTTCAAGGCTTCCGAAGGATTCGCACGGGCCCGCCTCGGCGATCCGCGCCTCTTCGACGAGCACCGCCCATCCGCTCCGCGATGCCGCATCGCCGGGCGACCACAGCCGCTCGGGCTCGAGAAGAATTTTGTCGGGAGCGGAAGCCATTCAAAGGCTCACGAGTACACAGACAGGTTCATGCTTCGACAGGCTCACCATGAGGGAAATAAGAGTCCCCACCCTGAGGCCGTCGAAGGGTGAGCCCGTAGAAGGGCGCGCCCATCGAAGGGTGACGTCGCTTACTCATTGATGAAAACGGGTACGAGGACATCACCGCCCCGTCAACCTGCCCTTAACGCCGCCGCGGGAAGTATCGGAAAGGAACTCATACCCGATTTTTCATGGTCGCGCTGGTCGAAGCTACGCGAACGGATGCAGGTGCATTTCCGGATTCCGAACCGTCCGGAATGCCGGTGATTCTGGTCGGCGTCGCGGGAGCGGTTGCGCTCGCGGACGTGTGTTGGGCCGCATCCGGCCGCTTCGACATCGATGTCGCAGCCTATGCCAGGCTCGGCGCGCTGTCGGTTCTCCTGTGGCTCGGGTCGCTGTTCTATGCCCGAATCCGGAAGTCTCCCGATCTCGCAGCGATGCTGTTCGGCGCCGGGTTTCTTGTCGCATTTGCGGCCGGCTTCAGTGTTCTGAACTATTTTCTGCTTACCGTCGCCGGACATCGCATCGACACCGTCCTCGCCCAAATCGACCGGGCTCTCGGCGTCGACTGGCCGGCGCTCATGGCCTTCGTCGCCGCGCATCCCGCGCTCAATCTGCTGCTGCGCCTGGCTTACATCACCGTGCTTCCGCAGGTTGCGCTGCTCATCATCGCGCTCGGCTTTTGCGGGCGCGCGAATGCGATTTACGAATTCTGCCTCGCGCTGGCGATTGCCGCTGCAATCACGATCGCCTTCTGGACGGTATTTCCCTCCTTCGGCGCTTTTTCCATCTATGTGCTGCCGGGCGAAGTGGTGCACCGGCTCCACCCCGAATTGGGGCCGGCATATGCACGTGACCTCGTTGCGCTCCTCGCAAGCGGCCCCGGACGAATCTCGCCCGACCAGATCAAGGGACTGATCGGGTTTCCATCGTTTCACGCGGCAATGGCCGTCCTGGTGGTGTGGTATGGCCGCCGGTTGCGTTACCTGCGCTGGCCGCTCGTCGCCTGGAATATCGTCGTTCTGGTCGCCACGCCCGTTCACGGCGGACATTTCGTCGTCGACGTGATCGCGGGGCTTGCGGTGGTAGCGCCAGCGATATTGCTGACGCGGCGAATCGCGCTGGCACGCCGGCGAACGGTTCAATCGGCTGCCTGGTATCCGATTGGCATCGAGCCGCCCGAAAGCTCGGTGGGCGATGCGATCGACACGGGACGGCTCGAACCCGCGGCTTGATTGCCACGCCCGGACTTTGCGCCGGCCGGCAGCCGCGCGACGATTTCCATGACGAGCCAGGCAAGGGCTAAGCAAAGCGCCACGACCAGTATCGCGTTCAAGGGCCGCGGACCGTGCGAAAGTCCGAAAATCGGCGTGTAGGTCGCAGCCAGGATGATACCGGGGTGCACCACATAGAGCGGATACGAGAGTGCCCCAAGCTGTTTGCAGTATGCCGGCGCCTTGTGCTCGGAGCGGATCAGCAAGCACACGAGCATCGGGCAGAGTATGACGACCGCGATCGCGTCGAATGTCGGCGTTGGCGTGAAGGCCGGCACCGCCGCGATCCCCAGCCAAAGGGCGAGAAGCACTTCCGTCGATATGACGGGCAGGCGACCGAACAGCGGGTGCCGGTGAATGCGATAGATCACAACACCTGCGGCAAAGCCGGATACGCAACGCAGGACCCCGAGTGTCAGAAGCGTGTTGCGGGTTGCACCGACGCACCATCCGACATTGGTATAATACCCCGCGACGGTCATGAGCACCCAGCCGCAAGCGGCGACGGCGACAAGTGCCGACGTTCTCCAGCGGCAGGCACTGAACGCGTATCCGAGATAGGCAAGCCACTCCGTAAAGAGAGACCACGCTACGCTGTTCATTGCCGGATAAAGCACGCCATCGGGCGTGATGTAGTCCGGCAACAGCATCAGCGTTGTGAGGGGGATGAACAGCCAGATCATCCACCACGAATCCTGTTGCGCCACCACACCGGTGGCGGCCATGGCGATGAGAATGCAGACGTTGAAACTCGCGCCCACCCAGTAGGTGGGAAACAGCTTCTGAGCCCGCTTGGTCAGAAAATGGCGCTCCTGCCCGCGGGCTCTCAGCCTCTGCTCATAGGTCAGCGCGATCACAAATCCGCTGAGAATGAAAAAGACGTCGACGGCGAGGTAACCGTGTTGAAAAAATGCTCCCTTATGGAAGAGATCGTTGCAATGAAAAAAGAGAACGCTCAGCGCACACACGCCGCGCAGGCCGTCGAGACCCAAAAAACGTTTTGCCGCCATGGCGAACGAATAGCGCGGGCCTGCTTAAGAAATTCGAAAACGTTGCCGAAGATGCGGTTGGCTTTATCGGACCGTTTCGGCGGGCGGTCCGGGCCGATTGGCGAGACCAGAGCTGACCATCTCGGCGCCGCTCCGGTACAGTTTGGCGCCCTTCCAGCACTTGGAATCAAGGTTAGGTGTTACGCGTTGCTGCGTCCGCATGCTTCGGCAGGCTCAGCATGAGGACAAAAAAATGCGCCTCACCCTGAGCTTGTCGAAGGGTGAGCCCGCCATGGTTCGACAAGCTCACCGTGAGGGAGTCCTCACCCTGAGCCTGTCGAAGGTGCAGCCGAATCACTCATTGATGAAAGCGGATGCTAGGATAGTTCATAGGTTAGCTTTGGAGCGCTCGGCTGAACGCCAAGGCCCGACCCCTGCTTCCGCTTGATTCGCGCGGCCGCTTCCATGATCAGCCACGCTGCCGCAACGCACAGAGCAATCACAAGCAGGCCGTTCAGCGGGTGCGGGCGATCGAAGCGACCAAAAACCGTCGTGTAATGCGCGAGCAGAACTATTCCCGGGTGGGCGACATAGAGCGGATACGAAAGAGCACCAAGCCATTTATAATATCCCGGCGATTTCCCATCCGCCCGGATCAGAAGCGCAATCAGGACCGGACAGAACAGCGGAACGACCATCGCGTCGAAAATCGGCGTAGGTCCGGTTGCGGGAACGGCGGCAACAGCAATCCATGCGACGAGCAGGATTTCCGTACGAACGACGGGCAGACGGCTGAACAAATTGTGCCGGTGAATCCGATAAAGCACGATCCCGGCGGCGAACGCGGGAATGCATCGCAGAAGGCCGATATTGAACAATGTCGGTCTTGTCCCGCCGCCGCTCCAGCCTTCCACCGAATGGGATCCGGCGATCGCCATCAATATCCACCCGCAGACGCCGATCATAACCAGGGTGGCTGTTTTGCAGCGAAACCCGCCAACTGCATATCCGATGTAGGCGACCCACTCGAGGAACAAAGACCAGGTCACACCTTCCATGCCCGGATACAGCGTGCCGTCCGGCGTGATGAAATCCGGCATCATCAGCAGAGTTGCGAGCGGGACGTATAACCAGATCATCCACCAGCTATCGCCCACAAAGAGAAGGCCCATCACCGCGATACTCAGGAAAACGGCCAGATTGAGGGTGGCGCCCAGCCAGTAGGTCGGAAACAGCCGTCGCCCCCGGCTGCGCAGGAATTCCAGCGCGCTGCCCCCCTTCTTCAGCTTTTCTTCGTAGTTCAGCGCGATCACGAAGCCGCTGAGAATGAAGAACACGTCCACAGCGAGATAGCCGTGCTGCAGAACCCCGCCTCGGCAAAAGAAATTGGAACTGTGATAGAGGAGTACCGACAGCGCGCAGACGCCACGCAAACCGTCCAGACCGAGAAACCGCCGTGCAGCCATTGGGCCTGTATGGCGCGCGCCTGCTTAAGAAACTTGAAATTGGGAGGGAGACACACGGCCTGGACCGGGCGGGATTGGGCGGACAAGTCCCGACAATTTACGGAAAGGCAACCAAGCCTTCCGTACCGTTCGGGATGGCCATCGCTCAAGCCCCCGCGCCGGAATCGTCCCGCAACGAGAGACTGAGACTCGGCCCTCTTGCGCTCGCGGCCCTGTCCGGCATCGGCATAGCGTTCGCCGTCGCGCTAACGCTCATGGTCGGTTCGCATGCGTGGCTTTTCGACTCGGCGGGCCATCCGGTCGTTACTGACTTTGTCTCGTTCTGGTCGGCGGGAAAGCTGGTTCTGAACGGGCATGCGCTGGCAGCATACAATCCGCATCTCAGGCACGCGGCCGAGATCGCTGCTGTCGGCCATGCATTTCCGGATGCCTGGGGCTGGTGGTATCCGCCATTGTTTCTGTTCGTCGCCGCGGCTCTCGCGAGCCTCCCCTACGCGGCGGCCTTCAACGTCATGAACAATGTGACGCTGGTGCTGCATGCGGCAACGACCGCAGCAATAGCGCGACGCCGGGCAGCCTTTTTTCTGGCCGCCGCCATGCCCTGGGGAATGTTCGGCATGATTCACGGCCAGAATCAGTTCCTCACGGCTGCCGTTGTCGGCATCGTACTCTTGACCCTCGAGACAAGGCCCGCGTTCAGTGGACTGGTCTTGGGTCTTCTCAGCTACAAACCGCAGCTTGGCGTCCTTTTTCCGGTGGCGCTTGCCTTCGGTGGTTATTGGCGCGCATTCGGATGGGCCTGCGCAGGAACCGTATTCTGGACCGCGCTGTCCGGCGCGGTCTTCGGGTTCGCCACGCTTCCCGCGTTCTGGCACGGGCTTTCCGCCGTAGGCGGGGAAGTGATGGTCACGAATCCGGCCTATCTGGCTAATTTGCAGAGCCTCTACGGCCAATTGCGCTCGCTTGGTATCGGCGCGCCGGTTTCGTGGGTTGCGCAGGCGGGGCTCAGTGCGACGTGCCTGGTCGCTGTTGCGGCCGTCTGGCGCCGCAGTGTCCCGTTCGACCTGAAGGCTGCGGCTCTGGCGACGGCCATCCCGCTCGCGTCTCCTTACATTCAAGGGTACGACCTGACGCTCCTCACCGTCGCGCTGGCGTTTCTCTACCGGCATCGGGCCTTCAGCACCCGGGAATGGTTCGCAACCACGCTGGCGGTGCTGAGCTTCGGATTCTACTTTTGGACCACGGCTCATCCCGCAGCGCTCGTCGCCTGTGGTGCCGTCTCTGCCATGATCTTTGCACGGCTGTCGTTCGCCGGCGGTCTTCTCGAGGCAGAACCAGGTCGCGAAATTCCGGACTTTTCACCGTCGGCTCGATCGCAACAGGATCCCCGGCCCGGCATGGCGACGCCGTGACGGTCGCGATGAATCGGGCTCTGCTCACCGGTTCTTGTCTGACAAGGGTAAGCGGCTCGTACATGGGATCGAGGTTAAGTGTTACACGTCGCTGCGTCCGCATGCTTCGACGGGCTCAGCATGAGGGAGTCCTCACCCCGAGCCGGACGAAGGGTGAGGTCGACTCACTCATCGATGAAAGCCTGCACGAGTGACCGTTTCCACGGCACATCCGACGCGCGAGTGGAATCCCCGCATTCTGTTTTCGGTGGCGATGCTCGGCATCGCGTCGGGCTACGCGGCAGGTCTCGCCATTCTTTTTCACGCGCACCAGTGGATATTGTCGGCCGCCGGCAAGCCGGTGCCGTGCGACTTCCTGGCCTTCTGGGTTGCCGGCCAGACCGCGATGTCCGGACACGCCGCGTCTGCCTACGATACGGTGGCATTGCACGCGGCCCAGATCGGCGCGGCGGGGTCTTTTCCGGACTTTCTGTACTGGAACTATCCGCCGTGCTTCTTCTTCGTCGCGGCGCTTCTCGCGGCAATCCCCTATGCCCCGGCGTTCCTGGGATGGGTGATCTCGACCGGCGCGGCCTTCGCCGCAACACTGGGATGCGTCGCGCGGCGCCGGGAAGCCTGCCTTGCAGCCTGTGCTTCGCCCGTTATCCTGCTCACCTCCTTCAGCGGGCAAAACGGATTCCTCAGCGCGGCCCTTTTCGGCGGCTTTCTGCTTTTCCTGCCGACGCGACCGATCCTCGGCGGAATTCTGCTTGGCCTGATGGCATACAAGCCGCAGTTCGGAGTTCTGATCCCGTTCGCCCTGATCGCAGGCGGCCATTGGCGCGGGCTGGCCTCGGCCGCTGTGACAGCGACGGTTGTCGCGATCCTTGCGGCGCTCGCATTCGGGGCAGGGACGTATGCGGCCTTCTTTCATTCTCTTCCGGTGGTCTCTCACGCGTCTCTGACGCTGGGCGGAGAAGGCTGGCCGAAAATGCACAGCCTCTATTCGATTGTGCGATTTCTCGGCGGGGGAGACCGGCAGGCGTGGATCGTGCAGGCGCTTGCGATACTGGGGTGTGCTGCGGCAACGATTGCGCTGTGGCGCGGGCCATTGCCTTACGAACTCAAGTCGGCCGGACTGATCGTGGCAGCCATGCTCTCCACGCCGTATCTGCACGTGTACGACTTTCCGGTTCTTCTGGTCGCGATGGCGTTTCTCTATCGTCAGCGGCCGTTCGATCGCCTGGAATGGACGGCTGTTGTCGCCGCCAACCTGTCGATGGTCGCTTTCCTGGCGGAACTCGCGCCCCTTGGCCCGGCCGTCGTCGCGCTCATCGGCGGATTGATCCTGCGCCGGATCGCGCATCGCGCGTATCGCCGAAGCGTGCTGCCTGAGCCGCTACCAATGCCCCGGCTTGCCGAGGCCGCTCAGTAGACGCGAAGCACGGCCATGTCGGGCCCGGAGTAAACCACGCGATAGAATTTGAGGAATTGCGCGGCGGGTGCGAACTGTTTGTTCCACGCATACATGCCGTTCCGCGGCTTGTGCAGCAGGATGTATTTGACATGGTCCTTCACAAGCTGCCGGCGCTGTGATGACAGATCCGTCAGCGAGAGGTGGAAGAGCAGCGAGTCGCCCATCTGGCGCGTCGTCATGCCAGCGACGATGGGGCGCCGATGACACACCTGCTCGAGCATGTAGGCGTCCTCTTCCGCATATCCCCATGGCACATTGAGAACGCCGAAGCCGTGCTCGCGATCGGCTTTCAGCACTTCAAGCCCGGGCGAACATGCAACGGGCGTGGCCGAGAGAGTTGCCGGGTAGAAATCGATTGCGACGAGCAAGGCCATCGCGACCGCGCCGGCTCTCATTCCGAGCCGCCTCTGCCGGAGCGCCGTCGCAACGGCGTAACCCGTCCCGATGGACAGGAACAAATACACGAACACAACGGCGCGCGATGGGGTGCGGACATTGGCGAAGAAGGGCAGCCGGTCGAGCGCCATGTCCGGCAGGGGCAGGCCAGTCAAGAATCCGCCCACGTGCAGGGTTTCTCCGCACGCGAGCACCGCGAACACCGCCATTCCTGCGAGGACGTAAAACATGAGTGAGCCGCGCGCCACGCCGGTCCGCACAGAAACCCAGACCAGAGCCGCGAGATTGGCGAGTCCCAGATAGACAGTCGCTTCCCAGGGATGGCCGGTCAGCCGGGCGTAGAGGCCGTGCGAGAACGCGCCGAGCAGGTGCTGGGGCGGAAACGCGAACCAGGCAAGCAGATCGGCCACGAAAATATTGCCGCCCGCGTCGTAGACGGAAGCGTGCGTCGCCAGAATCATGGGCACGACAAGGGGCGACAGAACGACGGCCGTACAGAAGACGCACAGCGCCGGCGCCGACAGAGGCCAGCCGCGCGGCCAGCCACCGTCGCACATGCGGCGATGGAGGAGCTCGAAGCCCATGAAATAGGCGCAGTAGAAAAAGTAGTACCAGCAGGACAGGGCGCTCAACGCGTAGGCTAGCACCGCCGCGGCGAACCACAATCCGCTGCGCCGCTCGATGGCGAGCAGATAGGCGAGCGCGAAAAAGGGCAGAAACCCGATCGAAGAGACAGACGCGTGGTGCATCACGGCCGCGACGTGTGCCGGGTTGAACGCGAACACGAACGCGCCCGTCAGGGCACCCACGGTACTATGGACAAAATGACGAACCAGGTAGAACGCGCCCAACCCCGCCAGCGGAAACGAAGCGAGAACGGTCGCATTCTGCAGCGCAACCAGCGTGTGCATGTCGGTGCCGAAAATCCTGCTGAGCGCGACGACGGCGAAAACCTGCGGCCAGGCAAACGACTGATAGATCAGCGAGGTTCCTTGCGGAAATCGCAGGAGCGTGGTCGTGAAGAAATGTGATGGATTGTGCCCCACCGCCGCGTACCAGGTGTTCCAGAAATCATTCATGTTGTCTTCCGGGGGGCCGATCAGCGCCGCACCGGGATGCAGGACGAACGAGCGAAAGACGACGACCGTGACCAGCGCATAAAGCGCGAACACGAGGGCCGCTTCGGCGAGAGCCGCAAGGCGCCCGGCCGCGGAAGGAAGCGTCCAGATCTGCGAGCGTGGGAGCGCCAGTTCGGGAGAAAGTGCCGTCACAGGCTCACCATGAGGGAGTCCTCACCCTGAGCTTGCCGAAGGGCGGCAAGCTCACCATGAGGAACAAACCCCTCATCCCGAGCCCGTCGAAGGATGAGGACGAGCGTACGCGGAGATTAGTTAGACGCCTGCTGGCCCTGCGGCGCGGCGCCGGCGGTGTTGCCCTGGCTTTCATGGGTCGTCGCGGAGCTTTCCGTAGTACTTACAAACCCCTGGTTATCGCCGGGCCGTGGAGCGCTCTCGCAATGCGCCAGCGTGCACATATAGTCGAACTGGTCTGCACCGCGGTTCACCGTCACGGCGGCGCCGTTGTTATACACGGTGACCTGCCGGTTCGAGATTTCCTGGCCGTCGGCTGCCAACGCGATCATGTTGGTGACGCCGAACGTCTTTCCCAGCAGGAAGGCGTGCTGCGAGTCGATCATCGAAATGTCGGCGATCGTGGAATTTCCGACGAACACCGTCTTCACGGGTTTGGCAAAGGAAATCAGGCGCGTTTCGTCGACCACCACGCCAAGTCCCGCAACGCGGTGGGACACCGCCTTGTGCACCCGCGTGATATGCCGGTGATGGACCGGATGGCACACCGCCGAAGCCTGCGCTGCGGAGCAAGCCAGCGGCAGCACCGTCGCAAGCAGCGAAATGCGGATCGCGCGAACCATGGGTATTTCCTCTCTGCTGTCGGAAGCAGCCTATGCCGCGAGCTGTAAACGAAGCTTTAAGTCTCGGGCCGGCGCGCGACCGCCCTTCGACAAGGGTGAGGAAGGAAAAGTTTGGGGACCTCGACCGCGCTCAATGCCTTTCCTCCCCCGTGCAAACCCTTTCCTCCCCCGTGCGTCGCATGGGGGAGGTGGATCGCCGCGTGGCGGCGAGACGGAGGGGGCAAGTGTTCTTCGGGCGGCCCCTTCCGTCGCGCTACGCTGCGCTCCGCTCGCCACCTCCCCCAGCTCGCTCTTGCTCGCCGGGGGAGGAAAGTGTCGATCGCATGCGGACGAAACGATGTGAACGCTTAGCCTCGATCCCGGCGACCAGACGTCCGGCTGGCGCGGCCGAGAGCCGCCAGCGCGTCGGGACCGGCCTGGATGACCGTATGTGCATCCGCGTAGATCCGGCGCCAGCCGGGGCGCCGGTCGAGCGCCGAAACGAGCGGATCGCCCGGCTCGAGCATGGTCCAGGCGATACGGTAATTGCGGAACAGCGTATTCACCGTGTTTTCGTCGCCGTCGATGGCGCGAGCGTACCGGTCGAGCCAGGCGTCTCCGTACAAATCGGCGCGGCTGTCGACCGAAGGCCTGATTCCGTCGAAGATCAGGAGCCCGCCGAACGCGTAGTTGTTGAACACCGGCAGCTTCGCCACGCTCGCGGGAACCGCGGCGAGCGCTGCCGCGGAGTCGTCCACGTGCTTCACGGGCCACGCCACGCGAAGAGCCGCCAGAACGACGAACATGGCTGCAAACGAGGCATAGGCGAGTCTCGCGCCAGCGCGGCGCTCGAGCATCGCGGGCGATGACTTCAGGGCGCCGGCCAGCGGAGCCGCCGTCAGAACGGCGCCGGTAATGCCGAGCAGAATGCCGTAGCGGGCGTGCTGAAGCCACAGAGCCGCGAGCGCGAGGATCAGCACCAGGCGAACCGCGGAAATCCGGATCCCTCGCCAGATGAAAAAGAAAACGCCTGCAAAAAGCGCCATCTCGACAGGACCGACAGCGTGGAAATCCGGGCTCTGCCATTCCCCGATTGCAGCCAGGCTCTTCAGCCCCATCAGGTGAAATGGAAACAGGACGCCCGCGAGCCCGCGGGGATTGAGAAGCGTCGCCGCTGCGGCGGCTGCCGCAAAGAGCATCCATTTGCCCGCCACCTGCCCGGCCCGCGTCCTGTCGGCGAGCGCGGCTTCGATCGCGAACGGTGCAATGAGCGCGAGACCGAAGATAAAGCTGCCGTGCAGATTGACCCACAATACCATCGGGAGCAGCAGCGCCCAGCGGGGCGGCCGGCGCGCCTCGGCCGCATCGGCGAGACCGGCGATCCAGACGACCACGCACGGGAGCGCCAGAATGTGGGGCCGCGCGAGGAAATCCGGCATGACGCAGCCGAGCGCGAGAACCAGCACGACGATGGACGGAACCGGGTCGAGGCGCCGCACGAGAAAGGCGGCAAGCGCCGCGGTCGCCGCGGCCATGGCGAGGCCGGTCAGAATGGCCACGCCGCTCCAGCGGAACATCCGGAATGCACCGGCGAACCCGATTTCTGCGAGCCACTCCTGGGTTTCCCAGGGTCGTCCCGCAAAGGACAGCGAAAACGGATCGGTCGTCAGCACCGCGCGATGGGCGAGCATCCACTGGCCTGCGCGAATATGCCAATAGGTATCCCCGTCGTTGAAGATGGCAGGCGAAAGCAGCGCGAGCGCGAACATTGCGAGCGCGCTCAGGCCGATGATTGCGACGGACTCCCGCGAAAGCGTTTGTTTGTCCATGGAGTGCAATGCCGGAAATTGCACGCGCATACTAATGTGCACGGATTGCGAAAGCGTTTCCCGGACGAGCCGGGCGATGACGCATTCTGTATGATATGTTTGAACCGGAACACGGGAGCAGCGGCCGGTCGGCGGCTTTCAAGATCGCGCGATCCGGAATTTCCGGCGCTTGGTAAATTCGCGACTAACGGCTGGCGCCGTTTACCCGCTCAATCAACCTGTTTTGTGCCGAACGGATACATTTTCGCCGTTCGCGCTCCACTACGGATTAAACCGTTGTTAGGAAGCTATGCGTACAGTCGCGGTCAGTCCACGCGTTGGGGCCGCTTCGAAGATCGGCACTGGCTGGACGGGTGTCAATCCAAGGAGAACTCCATGAAGAACCTCATTTCGCGTTTCATGAATGACGAGTCTGGCGTGACCGCAATCGAATACGGCCTGATCGCCGCGCTGCTCGCGGTTGTGATCATCGCGGCCGTCTCGGTTGTCGGTACGAGCCTGTCGGACACGTTCAGCACCGTCGCCACCTCGCTCTAAGCGAGGCTTCGCTGCGCAGGCAGCAAAGCAGACGCACAGACCGGAAGCGGTCGCCTTTCGGCGGCCGCTTCCGTCGTTTGTAAGATACAGGGATCGAAGGGGGAACCATGATCCAGGAATTTCTTGTTTTCGTCCTGGTGCCGGCGGTGCTCATCGCGGCCGCGGGCTGGGATCTCGCGAGCTTCACGATTCCGAATTTTCTGCAGGCCGCGCTGCTCGCCGGCTTTGCGGTCTTCGCCATTGCAAGCCATATGCCGCTTGCCGCGCTCGGCTGGCATGCCCTGGCGGCGGCCATCGGCCTCGCCGCCGGATTTGCGCTCTTTGCGTTCGGTTTCGCCGGCGGCGGCGACGCCAAGCTTTTCGCCTGCGTGGCGCTGTGGTTCGGCATCCCCGATCTCCTCAGCTACGCGCTGATCGCCTCGATTTTCGGCGGCGCGCTGACGCTGTTCCTGCTCGGATTCCGCCAGCTCCCGTTGCCGGAATTCTTCGCGCGCCAGGCGTGGCTCTCGCGTCTGCACGACCGCAAGGCGGGCGTTCCCTACGGAGTCGCCCTCGCGTCGGGCGCCTTCGCCATCCTTCCGTACACGGACGTCTTCCGCACCAGCCTCGCGGGTTGAAAAAAGCTCGTCATGGCCGGGTTTGGAGTAACGCACGTTCGCCGTCCTTCCACGCCGGCATCGCGGGTTGAAAAAAGCCCGCCATGACGGGTTTGGAGTAACGAGCGTTCTCCATCCTTCCGCGCTAGCATCGCGGGTTGAAAAAAGCCGGCCATGACGGGTTTGGAGTAACGAGCGTTCGCCATCCTTCCGCGCCGGCATCACGGGATGAAAAAAGCCCGCCATGACGGGTTTGGAGTAACGAGCG
>JBOHKH010000025.1:0-37861 GCA_050728995.1 Rhizomicrobium sp.
GGCATACCGAGGATTACGGCCCGATGTTCCGCGCCTTCTACGGCAAGGACCCGGAGATCGGCCCGATGCTGCAGCACCGCGGGCTGGCACCCGGCGGGGATTGAGGAAACGACCGGGGGTTGTTGCGTCCCCCGTTTCCAAGCGCCCCGCGCCGGCTTAAGCTCGTCGCGTCGGGAAGGGGCCGCAGATGACGAACAGCATACCGGTCGATCGGGCGATCGCGGACGGCTACGCCTTCGGATTCCGCCATTTTCTCGCGGTGCTCGGAATCGCGTGGCTGCCGTATCTCGTTTTTGCACTTCTCGCTGTCGGGCTGGTATGGCTGCTCGTTCCGGGCCTTCCAGGCATGCTTGCGCAGCAGGACATCGACATCTCCCAGATCATGGGCTTCGCCCGCGTCGTCGTCCTGATCGCCATCCTCGCCTTCATCACCGGCGCAATGGTCACTGTCGGCGTGCAGCGAAGAGCACTTGAACTTTCCACGCGGCCCGTCTGGTTCTGGTTTTCGCTCGGAATGCCGGTCTGGCGCATGGCCGGCGCGACGTTTGTGGCCGTCGTCGTCGTCTTTGTCGTCGCGCTGGTCATGGCGGCGATCTGTTTTGCGATCTGGACTGCGGTGAGTTCTCTGGGCGGCGGGGTGTGGCCGGTCCGCATCCTCGACGTGCTCGCGGGCTTAGTGGTGGTGATCTATGTGGGGGTGCGGCTGCTGTTTTTCCTGCCGGCCGTCGTGGTGGCGGAAAACAGTTTCGGCCTCGAGCGCGCCTGGACACTCGGCCGCGGCAATGTCGCACGCGGCTTCATCGTCCTGGTCGCCGTGATTCTCCCCATCGCCGTCGTCTTTCATCTTCTGTATGGGGCGATCTTCGGCGGAGCAGCCGCGCTTCATCCGGGCGCCGTGCTATCGGCCCGCGAAATTGCGCGCGCGGCCCTCCTGCAATTCGGCGCGGTGGGACCGCTGGCGATCCTCTTACAGGTCCTCGAGCGCATCCTGCTTTCCGGCGTGACCAATGGCGCGGTCGCGAGCGCCTATCGCGCGACGGCTTCGGCAAGCGAAGAGCCCGCGGCGCCGCTTGCCTCCAGCCCGGCCGCGTGAGCCGCGCGCCCATTTTGGCTCGCGCAGCATTGCCTGCTAAGAGGCGGCCGCATTTCCCTTTCGGGCGCCGGGACCCCTCAATGCCGAAACTGTCCGTGGCGGGCGCGATCCGCTTTGCCTACGCCTTCGTGTTCGAGCAGATCGGAGCGATCATCGCGCTGGTCTGGCTGCCGCTTCTGATCGTGGCGGTGCTGCAATTCCTGCCCTATGCGATCGGCACCGCCTGGCCTGCGGGCACCGAAGCCGAACGGGCCTTCGCCTCCGCGCTCAATCTCGTTTTCTCGATGGCGGCGCTCGTGCTTTACGCGATGAATTGCGTGGCGGTGACCCGCCAGGCGCTCGGACAGAAGAAGCGGACCGAAAGTTCGCTGCCCTTCGCACTCGGCTGGCCCGAGTGGCGCATGTTCGTCGCCATCGTGATCTGCGGATTTATTCTTGTCGCGACCCTCGGACTCTATGCGCTGGGCGCCAGCGCAATCGTGGGCGCGGTGCGCGGCGCGCCAGCGCTCGCGCCGGCCGCCGCCGCTTATGCGATCGCGGGCCTATTCGTCGTTGCCTTCATCGCGTTGCGATCGATCTTTCTTCTGCCCCCCATCGTGGTTGCGGAAGAACGGGTGGACCTCCTGCGCGCCTGGCTGCTGTCGCGCCGGAACTTCTGGCGCATTCTCGCCGTTGCGCTCGCGGTCACTGTTCCGATCCTGGCGGTCGAGTGCGTGGCCATCGCGGCGATCGTCGGGCCGTCGCTGTTCGCGCCGCTGCCCACCGGCGCGGCCGCCGCCGACCTGGCGTTCCGCGCCCGGGTCGCCATGTTCGACCGGCACATGCCCGCGATGATCGGCCTGGCGCTCGTGCTTGCGCCGTTCAGCCTCGGCCTCACGCTCGGCGCTTCGGTGTTTTCCTATCGCGCCCTGGCTCCCGTCAAACCCGTGCCCGCACCGTCATGACATGTTCTCGTCCGGGGAAAGCACGAGGTTTGCGGATTTGACGTAGTGACGGCGCGCCGGCTTTCTGCCTTCGCAAACGATAACTAATTAGTTCTGAATTGTTTATGCG
Source organism: Rhizomicrobium sp. (assembly GCA_050728995.1). Classification (GTDB taxonomy): domain Bacteria; phylum Pseudomonadota; class Alphaproteobacteria; order Micropepsales; family Micropepsaceae; genus Rhizomicrobium. Next base: position 2,147 of record JBOHKH010000025.1, read on the forward strand.
GCCGGGCAGCCCCCGGGGCTTTCCCTTCGTCCGGGCTCGCCGCCCGGCACCGCGCCCCCGGGCATCGAAGCGGTGCCGTTGTGGCCCGTTAAGCGGTTCTTAACCATGAGTTTCCACTCTCCGACATCTGTTTTCTGTTTGTTCCGGGGGTTCCCGCGCGGCGGGACGAAGCGTCGGAAATCCCGCGGTTTCTCTGGATTTTTCCTTGACGGCCCGCTTTAGCCCATGTTATCCCATGTCAACCCATGCGTAGGCCGCACAGCTCCGTGATCTGACGGCTGCCCGACCCGGCACGGGGAAGAAGGGGGCAGCGGCGCCGTGGCCGTTTCGGATTATCTGCCGTTCACAGCCATGCCGGTCGGCACGCTCGACAAGAAAGGGCGCGTCTGCATCCCTGCGCACTACCGCCAGATTCTTTCGGCGCAGAACACCAGGGGCGTTTATGTGCGCGAAGCGCTGCTGACGCCATCGCTCGAGTGTTTCGGCGCCAGCGTGATGCAGGCCTTCCACGAGGCACAGGCTGCGCAGGATCCGCTCTTCACGTCGGTGCACGACGTCGACGCGTTCTCGTTGCTGTCGATGAGCCAGGATCTCGCGATTGACGAGACGGGCCGCGTGCGCCTTCCCGATTCCTTCATCGTTTATGCCGGGCTCGTAGAGCACATCACGTTCGTCGGCATGGGGCGCAAATTCGAGATCTGGGACAGCGCGACATTTGCGCCGGTGCGCGACGAACGCCGCGCGGCGGCCCAGGTGCGGGCCCGTGCGCAAGCTGCGGCGCGATCATGAGCGGCCACATTCCCGTCCTGCTCGACGAGGTCGTGGACTCGCTCAGCCCCCGCGACGGCGGTTATTACATCGACGGCACCTTCGGCGGCGGCGGCTATGCGCGCGCGCTGCTCGAACGCGCGAAATGCCGGGTGCTCGGCCTCGACCGCGATCCCGAAGCGATCCGCCGCGGCGCCGCTCTCGTTGAGCGCTTCGCCGGCCGGCTGGTACTCGCTCGTGCCCGCTTCTCCGAAATCGAAACGGTTCTTGCGCACGAGAACGAAACGTCCAGCGACGGCATGGTGCTCGATCTCGGCGTCTCTTCGTTCCAGCTCGGCGAAGCGGAACGCGGGTTTTCGTTCATGAACGACGGGCCTCTCGACATGCGCATGGAGGGGCGCGGGGCCTCGGCTGCCGATTACGTCAACGCCGCATCGGAAGACGAACTCGCCGAAACCATCGCGCGCCTTGGCGAGGAACGCCACGCCGGCCGGGTGGCTCGCGCCATCGTGGAGGCCAGACCGCTCACGCGCACGCGGGAGCTTGCCGACATTGTGGCCAAAGCGCTCGGACCCGCCGCCGCGCGGCAGAAGATTCATCCCGCGACGCGCACGTTCCAGGCGCTGCGGCTCAAGGTGAACGACGAACTGGGTGAACTCGAGCGCGGTCTCGAGGCCGCCGAACGCGTGCTCGCGCCGCGCGGGCGCCTCGCGGTCGTATCGTTCCATTCGCTCGAAGACCGCATGGTCAAACGATTCCTCTCGGTGCGCTCAGGGCGCGCGGCCGCGGGCTCGCGCCATGCGCCCGAGCGCCGCGCACAGATTGCGGCCACCTTCCGCGTCTTCCCCGCACGCAGTCCCGGCGAAGCCGAGATCCAGCGCAATCCCCGCTCGCGCTCGGCGAGGCTCAGAGCCGCCGAACGCACATCGCTCCCGCACGGGCCCAGGAGGCACAGATGGTCCGCCTGTTGAACTTCGCCTGTTTCGCGCTTGCCGCAGTCTGCTGTCTCGCGCTCTATCACGTGTCCGAACAGACGCGCATTGCGCGCGTCCGTCTCTCGACGGTCGAAAGGCATATTGCCGCCGATCAGGATGCGATGAAGGTGCTGCAGGCGGACTGGGAACGGGTGACGCAGCCCGGGCATATCCAGGCGCTTGCGCAGGCGCGGCTTGGGCTTTCGGACACACCGACCGCGACGCTTGCCTCGCTCGACAGTCTGCCCCGTCGCGGCGATGGCGCGCCGCTCGGCAGTGCGCCCGTGGTGGCAGCAAGCGTGATTGCTTCTCAAACGGCCGATCCGCGTCTGCACCTGGTGGCCGCCCATGCGGGGAATTGAGAGATGTTATTATCCTGGTGCGAGGCCGGTCACCGCGAAAGCCACGCCAGCGCCTTCGGGCGCGCGCACGCCGGCTGGCGCTCCGGGCCCGCGCGGCGTTCGCGGCCAACGTGACGAACGTGCCGCCGAACAGGAGACGATGGGCGTCATCCAGCGGCGCATCGTGATTGGCGCCGGCATTTGTGTGATGGCCTTCGCGCTTGTGGGCCTCCGGCTCGTCGATGTCGGGGTGCTCAAGGGAAGCGTCACCGGAGCGGCGCCCGCCGCGATCGACCGTCCCGCGGGAGAACGCGCCGATCTTCTCGACCGCAACGGCATCGTGCTCGCGCGCGATCTGCCGGTCGCCGATCTTTATGCGCGACCGCACGCTTTCGCGGATCGCGATGGCGCAGCGAAGGCGCTCGCGACCGCGGCCGGCGTCAGCGCCGAACGGCTCGAAAACGCCTTCGCCGGCCCGCACAATTACGTGCTGGTGGCGCGCCAGCTGGTGCCGGATGTGCAGAACCGGGTTCTGCGGCTGGGACTTCCGGGTCTCGAATTCGAGCCGGCACTGAAGCGCTATTACCCCGAAGGATTCGCAGCCGTGCAGGTCCTGGGCTCGACCGATCCCGACGGCAACGGCGTGGACGGTCTCGAACTCGGACTCGATCCGATGCTCGAGAATGCAGACCCCGGCAAGAGCGTGGCGCTCGCCCTCGACATGCGCGTGCAGTACGCGCTCGCCCACGAAGTCGAACAGGCACGCGAGACGTTTCGCGCGCGCGCGGCGGGCGGCATCGTGATGAACGTGAACACGGGCGAGATTCTCGCCATGGCGTCGCTTCCCGATTCCGCGGGCGAACCGGGGGCTGCGGAATCTCATGTCGATCCGCGGCGCAACCGCATGGCGCAGGACGTATACGAACTCGGCTCGGTGTTCAAAATCTTCACTTTCGCGATGGCAATGGAAGAACACACCACCCGTCTCGACGAGGTATTTCCCATCGGCAACGGATTCCACATCGGCCGCTATACCATCCACGATGCCGAGCACATGCCGGCCACGCTTTCCGCACGCGATATCCTTGCGCAATCGTCGAATGTGGGCACGGCGCAGATCGCGTTGCGTTCCGGGCCCGAGCGGCAGCGCGCCTTCCTCGCGCGCCTGGGCCTCCTCGACCGCGTCCACACCGAACTGCCCGAAGTTGCAGCCCCGCTCGTGCCCCGCAACTGGGGCGAGGTCGAAACGGCGACCATCGGTTTCGGTCACGGCATCTCGGTGTCGCCCCTGTCATTTGTTACAGCGGCGGCCGAAGTCGTGAATGGCGGGCGGCGCATCGAGCCTACGTTCCTGAAACGGAACGGCGACGCACGCGGCGAGCAGGTGATCAGCCCGGAAACGAGCGCCATCATGCGCGGATTGCTGCGCTATGTGGTGACAAACGGAACCGGCAAAAAGGCCGACGTTCCCGGCTATGATGTGGGCGGCAAGACGGGATCGGCGGAAAAAGTGTCGAGAGGGCGCTATGTCGCCCACCGGCTTCTCACCTCCTTCTGCGCGGTGTTTCCTATTGAAAATCCCCGCTATCTCGTGTTCGTGATGCTCGACGAACCGCACGGCACGAAGGCCACTTACGGCTTTGCGCTGGCGGGGTTCACCGCTGCGCCTCTGGCCGGACAGGTGATCGCGCGCATTGCGCCGATGCTGGGAATGCCGGCGCAAGGGGTGCCCGTCGTCGCGGCGAAAGACAGCACCTAATGAGAATCGGTTCGGGGGCAGCGGTACGCATGACGGATTTCCGGCCGATGCCTTCGGGACCTGCTGCGCATCTCCCGGGCGAAGGCGCCTTTGCGGGACTCGCGAGCGACAGCCGCGAGGTGAAGCCCGGCTATCTGTTTGCCGCGCTTGCGGGGGCGCGCGCCGACGGCGCATCGTTCCTCGCCGACGCGGTGGCACGTGGCGCGGCTGCCATTCTCGGCGTTCCCGGCCTGCGCGACGAAGTGGAGCGCCTGGGCGTGCGCTTCATCGCCGATACCAATCCGCGGCGCAGGCTCGCCGAAATCGCGGCCGAATATTTTCGCGACCAGCCAGGAACGATTGCAGCGATCACCGGCACCAACGGCAAGACCTCGGTTTCGGTGTTCCTGCGCCAGATCTGGCAGCGCGAGGGAAGAAGGGCGGCCAGTCTCGGCACCATCGGTCTCATCACCAAAGACCGCTCCGAGGCGCTTGCGCACACCACGCCCGACGCGATCACGCTCCATCGCGTGCTGGCGCAACTTTCGAGCGAAGGCGTTTCGCATCTGGCGCTCGAAGCCTCGAGCCACGGGCTCGACCAGTACCGGCTCGACGGGGTGAAGATCGCGGCCGCGGGCTTCACCAACATCACTCGCGATCATCTCGACTATCACGGCGATTTCCCGCATTACCTCGCGGCGAAGCTTCGTCTTTTCCGGCTCGTCGCGCCGGGCGGTATCGCCGTCGTCAATGCAGATGCTCCGTATGCGGAGGAATTCGCGAGGCTCGCACGGGGGCGAAACCTGAAGCTTGTCACCGTCGGCTCTTATGGCGAGACGCTGCGGCTTCTTTCGCGCGTGGCTCACGGCGAAGGGCAGGTGCTCGAAATTGCCCATGACGGAACGACGCATCGGGTCGTGCTGCCGCTGGTCGGCGATTTCCAGGCCGCGAACGCGCTTATTGCCGCCGGCATCGCGCTCGGACTGGGCGATGGTGCGAACGACGTGCTGGCCGCACTGTGCCGTCTCGAAGGCGCCCCGGGGCGGCTCGAGAAGGTCGCCTGGGCACCGAGCGGCGCGCCCATCTACGTCGATTACGCGCACACGCCCGACGCGCTCGAAACGGTGCTCAGGGCCCTGCGGCCGCACGTAAGCGGCCGGCTCCATCTCGTGTTCGGTTGCGGCGGCGACCGCGACCGCGGCAAGCGCCCGCTGATGGGTGCCATCGCCGCGCGTCTCGCAGACCTCGCCATTGTCACCGACGACAATCCGCGTACGGAAGATCCAGCCGCGATCCGCCGGGACATTCTCGCCGCCTGTCCTGACGCGCGCGAGATCGGCGACCGCGCCGAAGCCATTCGCAACGCGGTCGCCGTGCTTGCGCCGGGCGACATCCTTGTCGTCGCGGGCAAAGGCCATGAGAGCGGGCAGATCGTGGGCGATGTCGTCCGTCCGTTTCTCGACCGGCACGAAGCCGTCGCCGCCGCGCTGGCGAATGGCGGGCGGGCCGTGCCGTGAGCGTGCTCTGGACATCCGATGCAATGGAAACGGCGACGCTCGGGCGCGCCACGCGCGCCTTCGAGGCGCACGGACTTTCCATCGACACGCGCTCGCTCAGGGCCGGCGATCTGTTCGTGGCGCTCAAAGGCGACACACGCGATGGTCATGGGTTCGTCGACCGGGCATTTGCCGCCGGCGCCGCAGCGGCGATGATCGCGCGCGCGCCGCACGGTGTTTCGCACGATGCGCCAGTCCTCGAAGTCGCGAACACGCTGCGCGCGCTGGAAGATCTGGGACGCGCTGCGCGCGCACGGTCCAACGCCCGCATCGCCGCGGTAACCGGCAGCGCCGGCAAAACGACAACCAAGGAAATGTTGCGGCTGGCCCTCGCGGCGCAAGGTCGCGTCCACGCTTCGCCCGCCTCCTACAACAATCATTGGGGTGTGCCGCTCAGCCTCGCGCAAATGCCGCGGGAGAGCGCCTTCGGCGTGTTCGAGATCGGCATGAATCATTTCGGGGAAATCCGCTCGCTCGTCGGCTTCGTGCGGCCGGAAGTGGCACTCGTCACCACCATCGCCGCTGCGCATCTCGAATATTTCGGCAGCCTCGCGGCGATCGCCGATGCGAAGTCCGAAATTTTCGAAGGACTGGGCGGGTCGGGCGCTGCCATCGTTCCCGCCGACAATCCGTGTACGGAGCGGCTCGCCGCGCGCGCCAGGGCCGCGGGCGTCACGCGCGTTTTCCTGTTCGGGGAGGACGCGGCCAGCGCGGGCCGGCTCTTGTCGCTGAGCGAAACGCCCGAAGGCCCGCGCATCGAAGCCGACATCCTGGGCCGCCGTTGCCGGTTCCGTCTGGGCGCGCCGGGCGCCCATCTCGCGCGCAACGCAGTCGCGGCACTTCTTGCCGTGACCCTTCTCGACGGCGATGTGGAACGCGCCGCCGCCGCACTCGCGGGCTTTTCGGCTCTCAAAGGGCGCGGCGCGCGCTTCGCGCTGTCCCTGTCCGGCGGAACGGCTGAAATCATCGACGAGACCTACAACGCCAATCCCGCCTCGATGCGCGCGGCGCTCGCGCTTCTCGCTGGAGCGCAGCCCGGCCCCGGCGGGCGCCGCGTTGCGGTCCTGGGCGACATGCTGGAACTCGGTGTGGAGAGTCCGGCGCTCCATGCCGCGCTCGTACAACCGCTCGAGGAGGCGCGTGCCGACCTCGTGTTCGCCTGCGGCCGCGACATGCGCGCGCTGTTCGAAAGGCTGCCGGGTTCTCGGCGCGGCGGCTGGGGCGAAACGTCAACCGACATTGCGCCCGAACTGCTCCGCTCCGCGCGCGCGGGCGACGTCATTCTCGTCAAGGGATCGCTCGGCAGCCGGATGGCGGTGATCCTCGATGCGCTGAAATCCGGCGGAGGCGCGGCGTAACCATGCTTCCCGTCATTCTCGTGCACCTCTCCGGCCGCATCGCGATCTTCAACATCATTCGCTACATCACCTTCCGCGCCGGCGCGGCGGTGATGACGGCACTTGTCATCGCCTTCATCGTCGGTCCTCCCATGATCCGCTGGCTGCGCGCGCGCCAGGGCAAGGGCCAGCCGATCCGCGCCGACGGTCCCCAGCGCCACATCCTGGAGAAGCAGGGCACGCCTACGATGGGCGGCCTTCTGATCCTTGTTTCTTCCGTGGGCGCGACGCTCCTGTGGGCCGATCTCACCCAGACCTATGTCTGGATCGTGCTGTTCGTGACCGTCGGCTTCGGACTTCTGGGTTTTGCCGACGATTATCTCAAAGTGGTCAAACATTCCCCGGAGGGAGTGAGCGCCCGCAGGAAACTCGCGATCCAGTTCGCGGTTGCCGCCGTTGCGAGCTACGCGGCGATGGCGCTCGAAGCGCCGGGGCTTTCGGGCACGGTCGCCATTCCCTTTCTCAAGACGGCGCTGGTGCCGCTGGGCTGGGCCTTCATCGTATTTGGTGCGGTGGTGATGGTTGGCGCTTCCAACGCCGTCAATCTCACCGACGGCCTCGACGGGCTGGCCATCGTTCCGGTGATCATTGCCGCGATGGCGTTCGCGCTGATTGCCTATCTCGTAGGCAACGTGAAATTCGCCAATTACCTCGAATTGCACTACGTCGCCGGCACGGGCGAGCTTGCGGTGTTCCTGGCGGCGCTTGTCGGCGGCGGGCTGGGATTCCTCTGGTTCAATGCGCCGCCCGCGATGGTATTCATGGGCGATACCGGCTCGCTCTCGCTCGGCGGCGCGCTCGGCGGCGTCGCCGTCGCCACCAAGCACGAAATCGTGCTCGCCATCATTGGCGGCCTGTTCGTCGCCGAAGCCGTATCGGTCATCGTGCAGGTGGCTTCGTTCAAGTTGACGGGGCGGCGCATCTTCCGCATGGCGCCGATCCACCATCATTTCGAACAGCTCGGCTGGCGCGAACCCACCATCGTGATCCGTTTCTGGATCGTCTCGGTGATCCTCGCGCTGATCGGCCTTTCGAGCCTCAAGCTCAGGTAGCGCGCGATGACCCCGGGAAAAACGAATTATTTGTACGGTCCGCCATGATCCCCGTCCGGGCGCTCGCCAATCGCGACGTGGGCGTGTTCGGGCTCGCGCGGTCCGGGTTGTCGGCCGTGGCGGCGCTCGGTGCAGGCGGGGCGCGCGTCTTCGCGTGGGACGAAGATGACAGTGCGCGCGCCGAAGCCGAACGCCTCGGCGCCGCCATCGCGCCTTTTGCAACCTGGCCATGGCAGCGCATCCGCACAGCCGTCCTCAGTCCCGGCATTGCGCTCACTCATCCCGAGCCGCATCCGGTCGTACGCGCGGCGCGCGAGGCGGGCGCGGAAGCCGTGGGCGATGTCGAACTCTTCGCGCGCGAGATCCGTCCCGACCGTTCGAAAGCCGGACGCGCGCCGGTGATTGCGATTACCGGAACGAACGGCAAATCGACCACGACGGCGCTCGTCGGCCACATTCTCCAGTCCTGCGGTTATCAGGCGGAGACGGGCGGCAATATCGGCCGGCCGGCGCTCGACCTCCCTCCGCCCACCGCCCGCACGATTTACGTTCTCGAGATTTCCTCCTATCAGATCGATCTCGCTCCCGGTCTCGTTCCCGATGTTGCCGTGCTTGCCAACATCTCGCCCGACCATCTCGAGCGCCACGGCACTTTTGCAAACTACGCCGCCGTGAAGGCGCGCCTTCTCGAACAGGCAGCACCAGATGGATACATTGTGTCGGGCGTGGATGATTCGCATTCCTCGGCGATCTATACGCGCCTTGCGGCGACCCACGGCGCGAGCGCCATACCCGTGTCGGTAGGAAAGGTGCTGGGGCGCGGGATTTTCGCCGTGGATGGCACGCTCTACGATGCGTGGTCGAACGGCGCGACGAAAGTGATGAATCTCAGCCAGGCGGCGCGGCTTCCCGGCGCGCACAACTGGCAGAACGCGGCGCTCGCCTGCGCTGCCGCGCGGCCATTCGTCAAGGACTCGCGCAGCATCGCCTCGGCCATCGCGAGCTTTCCCGGCCTTGCGCACCGCATGGAGGATGTCGGCCGCGTCGGGCGCGTACGCTTCGTCAACGATTCCAAGGCCACCAACGCGGACGCCGCCGCTCGCTCGCTCGCCTGCTATTCCGACATTTTCTGGATCGCCGGCGGCCGCCCCAAGAAGGGCGGCATCGAGCAACTGCTCGCCTTCGCGTCCGCCATCCGCAAGGCCTATCTGATCGGCGAGGCGGCGGAAGAATTCGCGCGCGTGCTCGAAGGACGCATCGACTGCATCATCTGCGGCACGCTCGAAAATGCGGTGGCGGAGGCTTACACCGACGCGGCGCGCGCGGGCGCCTCCTCGCCCGTCGTACTGCTTGCGCCCGCCTGCGCGTCCTTCGATCAGTTCCGGGATTTCGAGGAGCGCGGCGAACGCTTCCGCTCGCTTGTCGGCGAACTCGCGGGAACCGGCGAAAGGGAGGCGTCGTGAGCACGCGCGCACGCAGCGACGGCTGGTGGCGGTCGATGGACTCGACTGCGCTCTTCGCCATGATCGCGCTCATTGCGCTCGGTCTCATGCTCGCCTTTGCCGCGAGTCCGGCCGCGACCGGCGGCCCGATGACCCAAGGTGATTTTCGCTACGCGGCCAAGCAGATCGCCTTCGCCGCGCTCGCCGTGATGATTCTGGGCGCGGTTTCGGTGCTGCCGCTCCGCACCATCAAGATCGTGGCTGCGGTCGTCTATGTCGCCGCGGTGATCGGTTCGGCACTGGCGTTGTTCGCCGGACACGAAGCTTTCGGCGCGCGCCGCTCCATCGATCTCGGCCTTCTGACGCTGCAGCCTTCCGAATTCCTGAAGCCGGGATTCGCGGTCCTCGGGGCCGCCATTCTGGCCGATCGCGCGAAGATGATCGTGAAAAAGGAGCTGGCGGCGCTTATCATCGCGGCGCCGGCGCTCCTCATCCTGGTGCGCCAGCCCGACATCGGACAGACCGCGCTGCTGCTCGCGCTGTGGGGCGCGCTCCTGTTCTTCAACGGCATTTCCTATGTTTGGATCGGGATGCTGGGCGGCGGAAGCGTGGCGCTCGCCGGTCTCGCCTATCTTCTGTTTCCGCACGTGCATCACCGCATCGACCAGTATTTCGATCCTCACGCCACGCCCTACCAGGCCGATCTGGCGCTCAAGGCTTTCGCACATGGCGGGCTCTTCGGTGTGGGTCCGGGCGCCGGCACGGTGAAGTATCATCTTCCAGAGGCGCATTCGGATTTCATCTTCGCGGTCGCCGGCGAAGAGTTCGGAATTCTGCTCTGCTGCGCGATCGCAATCCTGTTCTGCGTGTTGTGCGTAAGCCTGCTGTTGCGCTCGGCGCGCACGAGCGACGCGTTCTCCAAGCTCGCCGGCGCCGGTCTCGCCATGGTGGTGGCGCTGCAGGCCTTCATCAACATGGGTGTCGCGATCAGTCTTCTGCCCACCAAAGGCATGACGCTGCCGTTCATTTCCTATGGCGGCTCGTCCCTGTTCGGCGTGGCGCTGACGATGGGATTCGCGCTCGCCGTGACGCGGCAGCGTCCGAAGATCGGCGAAAGCGATTGTAACCTGTTCGCGTTTCTTCACACGGCGCGCGCGGCATGACGACGATCGTGCTTTCCGCGGGCGGGACCGGCGGCCATCTTTTTCCGGCGCAGGCGCTGGCCGGCGAACTGGCAAGGCGCGGCCGGCGTGTCGTGGTGATGACCGATCCGCGCGGCCGCAACTACGAGTCCGCCTTTCCGGATGCCCGGATCGAACAGGTGCCGTCGGCGACGTTCGCGGGCTCCGCGTCTGCGCGGCTCCTCGCGCCCTTTCGCATCCTCGCCGGCCTGCTCGTCGGGCTCGTCAAGCTCGCGCGCATCCGGCCGGCGGCGGTGGTGGGATTCGGCGGCTATCCGAGCCTACCGGTGATGAGCGCGGCGAAACTCGGCGGCTATCCGACGATCGTTCACGAGCAGAATGCGGTTCTCGGCCGGGTCAACCGGCGTCTCGCTCCCGGCGCGAATGCGGTGGCGGCATCGCTGCCGCTCGCGCGATTCGCGCCGAAGACGTCCGTGCGGCTCGTTTACACCGGCAACCCGATCCGTCCCGAAGCGGCGAAATTCGCGACGACGGATTATGCGCCACCCTCGGGGGACGGTGAGATTCGACTCCTGATTTTCGGCGGCAGCCAGGGCGCGCGCGCCCTGAGCGAGCTCGTGCCCGCAGCAATCGTGCATCTGCCGCAAGCCTTGCGCGCCCGGCTGCACGTCACCCAGCAATGCCGCAACGAAGATATCCAGCGCGTGCGTGCGACCTATGGCGCGATCGAGGTCAGGGCGGAATTGCGCACCTTCTTCGACGACTTGCCGCAATGCATGGCGGCAGCCCATCTGGTGATTTCGCGCAGCGGTGCGTCGACCGTCGCCGAACTTGCAGCGATCGGACGGCCCGCGATCCTCATTCCTTTTCCCTTTGCGACCGACGACCACCAGACGGCGAATGCGCGCGTACTCGAAGAGGCCGGCGCAGCCTGGCTGGTGCAGCAGCGCGAGCTTTCCGAGCAGACGCTCGCGGCGATGCTCGAAAGTACCCTGGGCAATCCGGGCTCGCTCGCGCGGGCGGCCGCGGCCGCTCATGCGCTGGGCCGGCCCGACGCCACCGAGCGTCTCGCCGATCTCGTCGAACAGGTCGCGCGAAAGGACGCCGCATGAGCGCGCCTGGCGCCACGCGCGTGCCCTCCGACATCGGCACGATTCATTTCATCGGGATCGGCGGCATCGGCATGAGCGGAATCGCCGAGATCATGCACAATCTCGGCTATCGCGTGCAGGGATCCGATGCCGCCGAAAACGCGGTGGTGCGGCGGTTGCGCACGCTCGGCATTCCGGTCGTGCAGGGGCACGATCCCGCAAACCTCGGCGACGCGGTAGTCGTCGTCTATTCCTCCGCGATCAAGCCGGGCAATCCCGAATTCGAAGCGGCGCGCGCGAAGAAGCTTCCCCTTGTCCGCCGCGCCGAAATGCTGGCCGAGATCATGCGGCTGAAGAACTGCGTCGCGGTCGCCGGCACCAACGGCAAGACGACCACGACGACTCTGATCGCCGCCCTTCTCGATGCGGGCGGATTCGATCCGACGGTCGTCAACGGCGGCATCATCAACGCCTACGGCACCAACGCGCGGCTCGGCGCGGGCGAATGGGTGGTGGTCGAAGCCGACGAAAGCGATGGTACGTTCCTGCGTCTGCCGGCCACCGTCTCGGTCGTCACCAACGTCGATCCCGATCATCTCGACTATTACGGCAGCTTCGAACACATGCGCGAAGCCTTCCAGCGCTTCGTCGAGAACGTTCCTTTCTACGGATTCGCGGTCTTGTGCCTCGATCACCCCGAGGTGCAGGCGATGGTCGGGCGCATCGAGGATCGCCGCCTCATTACTTACGGTTTCAATCCGCAAGCCGACGTGCGCGGGCACAATGTGAGATATTCGGAAGGTGCCGCCCATTTCGATGTCGTCATTGTCGACCGGCGAAGCGGCGAGGAGCGGCGCTTCGACGATATGATGCTGCCGATGCCCGGCGAGCACAACGTGCTGAATGCGCTCGCCGCGCTTACGGTTGCACACGAGCTCGGGATCGACGGCAAGCGCATTCGCGAAGCGCTGAAGCGCTTTGCCGGCGTCAAGCGCCGCTTCACGCGCGTGGGCGAGTGGAACGGCGCCGCCATCGTGGACGATTACGCGCACAACCCCTTCAAGATCGCAGCCGCGCTGAAGGCCGCGCGCGAAGCCTATGCGGGGCCCGTTGTCGCCATCGTGCAGCCGCACCGCTACACGCGCCTGCGCGATACGTTCGAACAGTTCTCGACCTGTCTGCACGAGGCCGAAACGGCCATCGTCGCCCCCGTCTATGCGGCGGGCGAGCCGCCGATCGAGGGCATCGACCGCGACGCTTACGCGAATTCTCTGCGCGCGCACGGCCACAGGGACGTGCGCACCATCGAGGGACCCGGGGACCTGCCTGCGCTCGTGCGCGAACTCGCGAAGCCTGGCGGGGTGATTGTTTTTCTTGGCGCGGGCTCCGTCACCCAATGGGCGAACGGACTGGAGCAGGCGCTGCGCAAGGGGGAGGCGGGCGCGTGATGACGATCGGTCTTCGCGACGCGATGCCAAGGGTGCGCGGCACGCTCGAGGATCATGCGGTTCTCAGGGATTTTCTCTGGTTCCGCGCCGGGGGTCCGGCGCAGCTCCTGTTCCGACCGGCGGACAGGGACGATCTCGCGGATTTCCTGGCGCAGAAGCCGGCGTCGCTTCCCGTCATGCCGATCGGCGTGGGGTCCAACCTTCTCGTGCGCGACGGCGGCGTGCGCGGCGCAATCGTCAGGCTTCCGGCAAGCTTCGGGCGCCTTTCGGTGGAAGGCGAGCGCGTGCGGGCGGGCGCGGCCGCGCTCGACGCCAATGTCGCGCGCGCGGCAGCCCAGTCGGGCCTTGGCGGCCTCGAATTCCTGCGCGGAATTCCCGGCACGATCGGTGGCGCGCTCCGCATGAACGCCGGCTGTTACGGACGCGAAATCCGCGACGTGTTCGTCGAAGCCACGGCGCTCGACGCGCAGGGCACGCGCATCGTGGTGACTCGCGAAGACATCACCTTCACCTATCGGCGTTGCAGCGCGCCCGACGACTGGATTTTCGTCGAAGCAGTGCTGCAGGGCACTCCCGATTCGGCCGACGCGGTGCGCGCGCGAATGGAGGCGCTGGTCGCGCAACGTGAATCGACCCAGCCGGTACGCGCGAAAACAGGCGGCTCGACGTTCAAGAATCCGCCCGGGCGCAAAGCATGGCAGCTGATCGACGAAGCGGGCTGCCGCGGCCTCGCGCGCGGTGACGCGCAGGTCTCGCCCCTGCACTGCAATTTTCTCATCAACACCGGCGAGGCCCGCGCGGCCGATCTCGAAAGTCTCGGCGAGGAGGTGCGCACGCGCGTTGCCGAACGCTTCGGCGTCGAACTCGAATGGGAAATCAAGCGGGTGGGCGTGCCGTGAGCGAGGCGCGCGTCATCGCCGTGCTGCTGGGCGGGCGTTCGGCCGAACGCGAGGTGAGCCTCGTGTCGGGGCGCGCCTGCGCCGACGCGCTGCGCTCGGAAGGCTTCGACGTGCGCGAGATCGACGCGCGGGGCGAACTCTGCGAGCCGCTCGAACGCATCCGTCCGCACGTGGTGTTCAACGCCCTGCACGGCCGCTGGGGCGAGGACGGCACGGTGCAGGGTCTCCTCGAACTTATGCGCATTCCCTACACGCATTCGGGCGTGCTCGCCTCGGCTCTCGCCATGCACAAGGAGCGCGCGAAGGACGTGTTCCGGGCCGCCGGCCTGCCGGTCGCCAACGGCATCGTGCTCGATCGCCGCGAAGCGGGCGCCCGTCACGCGATGACCCCGCCTTATGTCATCAAGCCCGTCAACGAAGGATCGAGCGTCGGGGTCTTCGTCATCCGCGAGGGCGACAATCGCCCGCCCGGCGAACTCGGCAGCGATACCTGGACGCTCGGCAACGAAGTGATGGTCGAGGAATTCGTGCCCGGCCGCGAACTGACGGTGGCGGTGATGGGCGAACGCGCGCTCGGCGTCACCGAAATTCTCTCCCGAACGAATTTCTACGACTACGAAGCAAAATATGCGGAAGGCGGCTCGACTCATGTCATACCTGCGGAAGTATCGAAGGGGGTTTCCGAGGAAGCGATGCGCCTTGCCCTTGCCGCGCACCGGGCGCTCGGCTGCCGCGGGGTCAGCCGCGCCGATTTCCGTTTCGACGACACGCGCGCAGAGAACCGTCTCGTCCTGCTCGAAGTGAACACGCAGCCGGGCATGACGCCGACCTCGCTCGTACCCGAGCAGGCGCGGCATGCGGGACTGAGCTTCAACGCGCTGGTGCGCTGGATCGCGGAGGACGCTTCATGCGACCGGTGAGATCGCGCACGCGCTCCGGCCGCGCGGCTGCGAAGCCCGCGCGCCAGCGTGCGCGGGGCGTGTCGCGCACATCCTCGCACCATCGCCGGCGGGGGTCTGACGGGCCCGGCGTTCTCGGGCGTTTGTGGCTCGCGCTCCGCGCCGTCTTCACCTGGCGCAATCCCGCGACCTGGCTCGTCGCCGCTCTCCTGTTCGTGGTCGTCGCCGGAACGCTGCTCGCGGGCGGATACGTCCGGCGGGCGGGCGACGCGTCACGGCGCGCCGTCAGCGACGTCATGGCCGATGCCGGGTTCGGCATTGCGAGCATTCGCATCGACGGAAACCGGCGCACCGATCCGAAGGACATTCTGGCGGCGCTCGGCTTCGCACCCGGCCAGTCCATTTTCGGCGCGGACGTGCAGGCAGCGCGCCGCCGTCTTCTGTCGCTCGAGTGGGTCGCCGATGCGCGGGTGCGCCGGCAGTACCCCGATCTCGTCATCGTCTCGATCGTCGAGAAACAACCGTTCGCGCTTTGGGAGACGCCGGACGGCACCTTTGTCGTGGAGCGTTCCGGCCGTTCGATCGGGCTCTTCGATCCGCGCTCGTTTCCCCATCTTCCGGTGCTGCTCGGTCAGGGCGCGCCGCAAACGGCCGCGCCGCTCGTCGACGCGGTTTCCGCGCAACGGGCGGTGGCTGCGCGCGTGGTTGGATATATGCGCGTATCCGACCGCCGCTGGAACCTGCTGCTGGGCGACGGGGTGGTGGTGAAGCTGCCGGAGGACGGCTGGAGAAAGCAGCTCGATCTGCTCGAGCACCTCATCGTCGACAAATCGATTCTCGAACGCGATATTTCGGAAATCGATCTGCGGGTTCGCGATAATTACTTTTTCGTGCTTCGCAGCGGGCAGAAGCAGCAATCGGCGCGGGGGAACGCGACCTGATGGGCGAGACTCTTCGGATGCGCACAAGCGAGGCGCAGGGCCACGCCTTCCGCCCCGGCATCTACACCGCGCTCGACGTGGGCACGTCGAAGACGATCTGCCTCGTCGGACGCGCAGAATCGGCGGGCCTCAAGGTGATCGGCGCGGCGATGCACGAATCGCGAGGCTTGCGCGCCGGCACGGTGACCAATCTCGATCACGTCCAGGAATCGATCGAGGACACCGTGAAGGCGGCGGAAAACCGCGCCGACCAGCAGATCCGCAGCGTCCTTTTGTCGGTCAGTTGCGGCAACCCGCGGAGCGTCACGGCGCGCGCCGCCATGGCGCTCGACGGCGAACTCGTGGACGATTCGCACCTGCGCGAAATCCTTGCCGACGGGCGCGCCCGATGCGCCGTCGAAGGGCAGGAGATGATCTCCTGCGCGCCGACCTCCTACGTTGTGGACGAGGCGCGCGGCGTGCGCAATCCGAGCGGTATGTTCTGCCAGCGTCTCGGCGTCAGCATGCACGGCGTGGTGGTCAAACCGTCGCCCTTGCAGAATCTGAAGCTCGCCGTCGAACGCTGCCACCTTTCGGTCGCGGCCTGCGTCTTCGCGCCCTATGCGAGCGGGCTTTCCGTTCTCGCGCCCGACGAAATGCAGCTCGGCGCCACGCTTATCGACATGGGTGCGGGCGTAACCTCGATCGCCGTCTTCCTCGAAGGCGAAATGGTGCATGCCGACGTGGTGCCGATGGGAGGCCTCTACGTCACGGCCGATCTGGCGAGCGGGCTTTCGACGCCGCTGTCGGCTGCCGAACGCATCAAGGCGCTCTACGGCGCGGCGCTCGGCGATATCGAAAACGGCACCGATCACGTTGCGGTGCCCAGGATGGGAGAGCGCGGCGAGGAGAGCGCGCAGAACGTGCCGCGCTCGATGCTGACCCGCATCATTCAGCCGCGGCTGGAGGAGATTCTGGGCGAGGTGCAGAAGCGGCTGCGGGACAGCGGTTTTGATGTGGCCGCGGGACGACGCGCGGTGCTGACGGGCGGCGCCTGTCAGCTCGCCGGCATGCGCGAACTCGTCCAGCGGGTGCTCAACAAGCAGGTGCGCATCGGCCGTCCGCAGGGCCTTCAGGGGCTTGCGCCCGCACTTGCCGGACCCGATTACGCGACGGCGGTGGGCCTTCTGCTCGCCGGCGCCACCATGCCGCCCGAACTTCTCAATCCGGAACTCGCGCCCGCCGAACCGGCGCGCCGCGGGCTCCTCAACCGGCTGACGGGAGGGCTGTGGGGATGAGCACGAACAAATGCGCGAATACGGCTTTGCGCCGGCATGGCCGCATGATTCAAAATAACAAACCGATTCGTCGGGCGGTGAGGAAACAGTTTTTGGAGCAGGTGAGGAGAAGCCAATGCCGATCAATCTGAGAGCGCCGGAAGTCATCGAGCTGCGGCCGCGCATCACCGTTCTGGGTGTGGGCGGGGCAGGCGGCAATGCCGTCAACAACATGATCGCCTCCAAACTCGAGGGCGTCGATTTCATTGTCGCCAACACCGATGCCCAGGCGCTCGCGCAATCGCGGGCGCAGCACCGCATCCAGATGGGTGTCAAGGTGACCGAAGGTCTGGGCGCGGGTGCGAGGCCCGACATCGGCCGCGCAGGCGCCGAAGAATCCCTCGAAGATGTACTCGATCACCTCTCCGGTTCGCACATGGTCTTCATCACGGCCGGCATGGGCGGCGGCACCGGCACGGGTGCGGCGCCGGTGATCGCCCGCGCGGTCCGCGAGCAGGGCGTGCTGACCGTGGGCGTGGTCACCAAGCCGTTCGCCTTCGAAGGCGAAAAACGCATGCGCATCGCCCAGCGCGGGATCGAAGAGCTGCAGGCCTATGTCGATACGCTGATCATCATCCCGAACCAGAACCTGTTCCGCGTCGCCAACGACCGCACGACCTTCAGCCAGGCGTTCGCGATGGCCGACAACGTGCTGCACGCCGGCGTGCGCGGGGTGACCGACCTGATCGTGATGCCCGGCCTCATCAATCTCGATTTCGCCGACATCAAGACGGTGATGTCTGAGATGGGCAAGGCGATGATGGGGACGGGCGAGGGCGACGGCGAGGAGCGCGCGCTCAAGGCGGCGGAGGCGGCGATCTCCAATCCGCTGCTCGACGACGTCTCGATGAAGGGCGCGCGCGGCGTGCTCATCAACATCACCGGCGGCCCCGATCTCACCCTCTTCGAAGTCGACCAGGCGGCGAACCGGATCCGCGCCGAGGTCGATACCGACGCGCTGATCGTGTTCGGCGGCACCATTCTCGAAAACATGGAAGGACGCGTGCGCGTCTCGGTCGTGGCAACCGGTATCGAAGCCGAACAGGTCGCCCAGCTGCCGCCGAATGTGGAACAGCTGCGGCCGCGCCCGCGAACCGCGCCCTCGGCGATCAAGCCCGAAGGACGTCCCGCCGCACCCGTGCATGCGCGCATCGAGGCGCTCGCGGAGGAAGTGAATGGGGCGGTTGCGGCCGCGCCCGCATCTGCCGCCGTGCCCGAACCTGTCGCGATGTCGGCGGAGGAACATGCCGCCGTCGCGGAGCCGGTGCGGGCGCCCGAGGCGGTACGCAGCCAGCCGGTTCCAGCGGCCGCGCTCGCGCCGGCAATGCCGGCCGAACCGCGCAGGAGCCGCTGGGGTCTGTTCGGCGGAGGCCGCAACCGCAGGCCCGAGCCCCAGCGCACCGAACCGCAGATGACCCCGGCGCAAGCCGCCGGCCGCGCCACCTCGGAGCCCTTGTTGCGACAAGCCCAGACGCCCGCACAGACGGGCGCCGACGATCTGTTCCCGGATCACGAAGGCAGCGATTTCGAGATTCCGGCGTTCCTGCGAAGACAGACGAATTGACCAAACCGAGCCGCGTCCAGGTGACTCATCTTTCTACGAAACATATTCACACTGCCGCCCGCATCGCACGCGTGCTCTCGGTGGCGTTGGCGCTATGGTTCGTAACCACGATCGGCGTCTGCGCAGATGTTTTATCGCCGGTTTCGAATGCTGTCGTTGAAACGCAAGCGGGCGCAGTCGAAGGGTCGGTCGTAAACGGGGTTTCCGTCTGGCGCGGCATCCCCTTCGCCGCCGCGCCGGTCGGGCGCCTGCGCTGGCGCGCGCCGCAGCCGCCTCGGAAATGGTCCGGCGTCCGCCGCGCCGACAAATTCTCGCCGATCTGCCTGCAGCGCGGAATGTATCCGCCGGATGCGCCGCGAGAGCCCATGAGCGAAGACTGTCTCTATCTGAACATCTGGGCTCCGGCGGCGGCGAAGCCGCGCGGATTGCCGGTGATGGTCTGGATCTATGGCGGCGGGCTCGAGAACGGCTCCGCTTCGACCCCGCTTTACAGGGGGGACCGCCTTGCCAGGAGGGGCGTGGTGGTTGTGACGTTCAACTACCGCCTCGGAGTCTTCGGCTTTCTCGCGCACCCCGAACTGACACGCGAATCGCCGCATGAAAGTTCGGGCAATTACGGCCTGCTCGACCAGATCGCCGCGCTCGGTTGGGTCAGGCGCAACATCGCAGGCTTTGGTGGCGACCCCGATCGCATCACGATTTTCGGCCAGTCCTCCGGATCGATTTCGATCAGTGTACTGACGGCTTCGCCGCTCGCGCGCGGACTTTTCCGCCGCGCCATCGGCGAGAGCGGCGGCCTGTTCGAGCCCATCGAACTCTCGTCCGGTTATGGGCTTCGCGGCGCCGAAACGGCGGGCAAAGAATTCGCGCACGCGGCACACGCGGCTTCCATCGCGCGCTTGCGCGCCATGCCTGCCGCACGCTTGCTCGCAATCCCGTTCGGGCCGCATGCGGTTATCGATCATTACCTGCTGGATCGCTCGCCTTACGACGTCTATCGCGCCCACAGGGAAAATCGGGTTGCGCTGCTGATCGGCTCGAACGCGAACGAAGGCGCGTTTTTCCTCACCGGTCGCAGGATCGATCCGGCAAATTACACGCAGGAACTCTCGGAGGATTTTCCCTCGTGGTTCGTCGATCTGCTGGCGCCGTCGCCGGGCGCCACGCCGGCGACCGCGCATGACGCCGCTGCCCGTTTCGAAGGTGACATGCGCTTTCGCTGGGACATGTGGAGTTGGGCGCGCCTTGCCGCGCGCGGCGGCGAACCGGTGTTCCTCTACGAGTTCTCGCGCGCACCCCATTTCCGTCCGCGGACGTTCTACGCCGGGCTCGGCGCCACCCACGGCGTCGAGATGTTCTACCTGTTCGGGCATCTCTGGCCGGCGGTTGCAAACTGGACTGCGCAGGACCGCGCGCTCGCCGGCTCCGTCGAATCGTACTGGACGAATTTCGCCAAAACCGGTGATCCGAACGACAGCGGGGTGCCGCGCTGGCCGCGCTTCGATGGCGGTCATGGCACCCTGATGGTGCTCGGTGCGCGCGTATACGCCGCGCCGGTGCCCGATGTGCATACGCTCGAGCGGATCGGCCATGTCTATGGTGCGGCCCGGCTGATCGTCGGCCATCCCGTGCCGATCGGTCTCGTCGTGCTTTTTCTCCTGCTCGTGCTGGTACTCCTGGTGTTGTGGTTCCGATCTCATCGCCCGTCATCACCGGGCGCGCGGATATGAACGAATGTCCAACATACGTGTCCCGGCGCGCAACAGCAGGCCACCGAGATGAAGCGCGCTCGCTGCCGAGAAGGCAATTCCATGATAGAGAACCCATCCTTGAGGGATGGGCGTACTTGTTCGTGCAGGTTTGAATGACGCGACGCACCATCGCTCGTGAAATCGCCTGCGAAGGCGTGGCGCTGCATTCGGGCGCGCAGGTGCGCGCGCGCCTTGTGCCGGCCGAAGCCGGGCAGGGGATTGTCTTCCGGCGCGACGATCTCGGTGGCAAAGAGATTCCTGCCCGCTTCGATCGTGTCGTGGAGACGAGGCTCGGCACCGTGATCGCCGAAGGCAGCGCGCGGGTCGGCGTGATCGAACATCTGATGGCTGCGCTGTTTGGCGCGGGTCTCGACGATCTGACGATCGCGCTCGACGGTCCGGAGCCGCCGATCCTGGATGGCGCTGCGCTGGCGTGGCTCGAACATCTGGACCACGCAGGCATTCGCGAATCGCCGGGCGAGCGAAACCTCATTCGGGTGGCGCGCCGCGTCGAGGTTTCGCAAGGCGACGCGTCCGCCGCGCTCGCACCCGCGAAGTCTTTCAGCTTCGATCTCACCATCGCCTTCGACACCGCCGCCATCGGAACACAGCGACTGGTCTTTGCGTACTCGCCCGAAGCCTTCCGCCGCGAGATCGCGCCGGCGCGCACGTTCGGGTTCGTGCACGAACTCGAAGGCCTGCGCGCGCAGGGTCTCGCGCGCGGCGCTTCGCTCGACAACACGCTCGCCATCGAGGGCGACCATGTCGTCAATCCGGCGCTCTCACGCTTTCCGGACGAATTCGTCCGCCACAAGATTCTCGATGCGGTGGGCGATCTCGCGCTCGCGGGGACTCCGCTCGTCGGCCGTTTCGAGGGCAACCGCTCCGGCCACGCGCTCAACAACGCGCTTGTGCGCGCGCTCTTCGCCGATCCTGCGAATTGCGAGCAGATCGACTTGCCCCGATAGCGTCGAAGCGGCGTAAGCAAAAGTGAAACGTCAGGCCGGCACGGAGGCGGGAAGGGCTCCATTGCGGGCTGGACCGGGGGCGGCCGGGGATGGCATAAGGCCGGTCGCGCTCACCCGCGCCCCATTCCCGGAGAAACTTGCGAATGAGCCTGCGCGGAAAGCCGAGAACGCCTGCCGGACGGGCCAGGGGCCGCCTCGCGCGCGGGTTTCTCGCCGCGGTCGCGGGCGCGTTCCTGCTGTCGGGTTGTTCTTGGCTCGGACTCGACAGCTCCGACGACGATACCGACGCCAAATACGTCGAACGCCCTGTCGAGCAGATCTACAACGATGCCTGGAAGCAAATCGACGAAAACAACTGGGAGAAGGCCGCCAAGCAGTTCGACGAGGTGGAGCGCCAGCACCCCTATTCGGTGTGGGCGCGCCGCGCCATGCTGATGAGCGCCTTCTGCTATTACCAGGCGAACAAATACACCGACGCGATCAGCACGGCCGACGCCTATATCGAGCTGCATCCGGGCAGCCCCGAAGTGGACTACGCGTTTTATCTGAAGGCGATGTCGCTCTACGAGCAGATCACCGACACCGGCCGCGACCAGACCGACACCGAACAGGCGCTGACGGCGCTGCAGGACGTGGTGCAGCGTTTTCCCGACAGCGAATACGCGCGCGATGCGAGCCTCAAGGTCGATCTCACCCTCGACCACCTTGCCGGCAAGGAGATGGAGGTCGGCCGCTACTATCTGTTCCGGCACGATTATATCGGCGCCATCAACCGGTTCCGCACGGTGGTGGAGCGCTATCAGAAAACGCCCCAGATCGCCGAAGCGCTGGAACGCCTGACCGAGGCCTACTATGCGCTCGGCGTTTACAACGAGGCCAAGACGGCGGCCGCCGTGCTCGGCGCCAATTATCCCGGAAGTCCCTGGTACAAGGACGCTTACAATCTCCTCGTCACCAACAACCTGAAGCCCGAAATCGAAAAGGGCTCATGGATCGAGCGCGCTTTTCAGGGTCCGGCCTTCTGAGGGCGGAAGACGAGGTGACCGCAAGGGACCTCCTGGCCACCGCCATTTGCATATTTTCGCTTCTGCATTGTGCATGTAGCTTGCGTAGATGATCTGCCATGGCGCGAAAGCACACCTTATCGACTTCCGCAGTCAGCGATGTGGCGCTGTCGAAGCCGGTTGTTGTCACCAGGTACGGACGGCCTCGCAACGTCCGGAGCCTGCTCAGAAGCCGAGCTCGCTATGCGACCCGAGCCGGATGAGCCGCAAGGTCTCCGCGTCGGGCTTTTCGTAAATCAGGATGAGATCGGGTTTGATGCGGCAATCGCGATAGCGTTGCCTCGCGCCGCCCCAGGCATGATCGCGATGGCGCGCTGAGCGACGCGTCTTTCGCGGGCAGGCCGAGTAGCGAAGCCATATCCGAATCGAGCGAGGCTCCGTGTCGACCTTTCGCCTCGCGTCTGTAATCGCGCCGGAACTGGGTGGTCCGTTCAATCGTCCGCATTCTTCAGGCCTGCGAAGAGATCGTCGACAGTCCTGAATCGCCGCAGCCGGCGCGAACGGGCTTCCCGCATCGCGGCGATGGTCCTGGCATTCGGAACCAGGGGTTCGAAGGGCAGGGCTTTCTCCTTCGCGATCCGGACCAGCAGCATGCGAAATGCGTCGGACACGGTGAGCCCGATCCCGTCGAGCACCGCGGCGGCTTCATCACGGGTCCGCTCGTCGATACGGGCGCGAACGACGGCATTGGCGGGGATTACTCATCCTCGTAGCCCAGGAAGGCGCTGGAGCAAGCACAAAAAAAAGCGCAGCGGGAGACCCGCCGCGCTTTCGCCCCGGAATGACCGGTTCAGGCCGCCTGGATGTTGACCGCCTTGCTGCCTTTCGCATCCGGCTGGATGTCGAACGACACGCGCTGGCCCTCGTTCAGGCTCCTGAGGCCCGACTTCTCCACGGCCGAGACGTGAACGAACACGTCCTTGCCGCCGCCTTCCGGCGAAATGAAGCCGAAGCCCTTCGTGGTATTGAAGAATTTCACAGTACCGATCGCCATTTTTTCTCCTGACCGAATCGGGTTCCGTGCCGACGGTTGCCGGCCCGGTGCATTGGACTATCCGATCGGAAGTCAGGCTGCAGGTCCTTGCGCGCACAAAGGCGGTTCGGAGTACAACAGTGCGCTTCAAGTGACGGACGCCGTCGCGGAGCCCATATAACCGCATTTGGCAAGAGTTGCAATGGGCCGTGGCGCAGCCGGTGTGGCCGCGCCGCAAGCGCAGGCTGCCGCTTATCCGCGGAAATCGGCGCGGCCGTATGTTATGCGACGGCCGTTCGACGTCCTTGAGGACGCGGCCGAACGGCCTGGCAGAGGGAGCATTGGCGTGGCGACGGTTTACGACTTCCGGGCGGACATGCTGGACGGGGGCGACAGATCGCTCGACGAGTTCCGCGGCCGGGTGCTGCTCGTCGTGAACACCGCGAGCAAATGCGGATTTACGCCGCAATATGAGGGGCTGGAGCAGCTCTATCGCACACATCGCGATCGTGGCCTCACGGTGCTCGGTTTCCCCTGCAATCAGTTCGGTGCGCAGGAACCCGGCAGCGCCGCGGAGATCGGCGCGTTCTGCAGCACGAACTACGGCGTGAGTTTTCCGATGTTCGCGAAGATCGAGGTGAACGGCGCGGGCGCCCATCCGCTCTACGGATTTCTGACGTCCGAACGCCGCGGACTGTTCGGCACGCGAGCCATCAAATGGAACTTCACCAAGTTCCTGATCGATCGCGCTGGACATCCCGTGGCGCGCTACGGCCCGCGCACCAGACCCGCCGCCCTGGAAGGCGCGATCGCCCGGCTCCTGTAAGCGCCCGCCCCACCACTATCATGGCGCGCGGCGGCGCGGGTAGGTTCGCGGACGCACAAACCTCATTTGCCGGCCGGCGGCTTCGGCGCAATTTCGCGATAGAGCCGCTGATCCCACCACACCGGCTCGGGCAGGGTATGCGTGATGGCGTTGGCATCCGGATGAAACGGATTGATCAGGATATTGCGCTCCAGCCGCGCGGGAATGGAAGGAACCATCAGGAGCGCCGAACGCCTCCTATCGTACCATTCCATCCCGAACGCCTTGCAGAGGGTTTCGTTTCTGGAATCCCAACCGGGGTGTGCGGCCGCCTGGAACACCTCGTAGCTGATCGCGCTCGGGATCGTGATTGCGATGTAGTGCTGGTTGGCCGGCAGCACCAGATTGGTGTGGACCAGCTTTTCCAGCATCGCGGTGGAATAATGTTCGGACGCATAGATGATCGGGCTTGCGTGGGTGTTCCAGCGCCCGGGGTAGAGGCGCGCGCCTTCGGCATCGTAGATCGGGAATGCGCCGTCGGGATCTCCGATACGAAAGCATGTGAGGACGCGATTGGTCCTCGGCACATTCACACGCCGCCGCTGTAGGCGGCGCGCCCCAACAGATCGATGACCGCATCGGCTCCCGGTCCGGTCGCCAGCGCGACATCGAGCGGAGCCTTGTCGTCCAGCATCGGATGGGGTCGATCGAGGAAGCTCCGAACCTTGGCGTCGTCATGGAACAACTCGCGCCCGAATGCGAACACCTTGGCGATGCGGGCCAGACGGTCGCTCTCTTCGATCGTCAGCGGCTTCCTTTGCCGCCGGCGGCGCTCGAGGGTGGGTTTGGGCACCACGCGATAGGCGAAGCGGCGCGCGTTGTTCGGGCACACATGCCCCGCCAGCCGTTCCAGCGCCGAAACCGGAAGGCCCCTTTGCACCAGGTTCGCAAACGCGAGCATCGTTTCGGACTTTTTCGCCTTCATGCCGAGAAGGCTCTCGATCGTGGCATCCTGACAGGTCATGCAATCTCCGGCATCATCTGATGCCAATGTGTGCCTCTTTTGAGGCGAAGTCAATTCTCGGCTGCCGTGCCCCACTTGCTGTGCGGTTCGCCGTGCAGCACCGGGGCGAGGTGATGGTATAATCGCGGTTGTCATAGCCCGCGACGGCGGGTCTCGCCGCTCAAAAAGGAGAACGCCAATGCCGATGGTGATGATCAAATGTCCGAAAACCGGCAAAGAGGTGCCCACGGGAATCGCGATGGACAAGAAATCCTTCGAATCGTCGGAAATGGCCAACAACAAACTCCACTGTCCGCACTGCAAAGAAATGCACGTCTGGAACAAGGCGGATGCGTGGGTGCCGCCGCTCCATTGAGCGGGAGCCGGCGGGAGGTATTTCCTCCTGATCGCCCTTCACCATGGCAGCCGTAGAGCCGGCCATCGCGGGTCGGCGCCGATCGATTCGAGCGGCGTTCGTCCCCTCGGATTTCGCCCCGTCGGATTTCGCCCCATCGGATTTCGCCCGGCGCGGGGCCGTGCGCACAACCGCGTGAGCGCTCGCGCGAATCCCGCATGGAGCGCGGCGACGCAGGGTTTCGGCGGCAGGTTCTTGCCCGCGGAACCGGAACCCCTGCCGCCGTGCGGTGTTCCCCAAACGGTAGCCCCCAGTGATCGGACCGGCGTTTTGGGACGTTCCATCGAATTGCTCCCCGCCGAGCAGCGTCTGGAGTATTATCGGCACATGGCGGCCCATGCCCTCCAGATGGCCCGATCGTCGCGCAATGACGAGACCAAGGCGCATTACATCGACAGCGCCGCGCGCTGGTCGGCCCTGGCCACCGAGGTTCTGCGCCAACTCGAACGCGCCGACGGCGCGGTGCCCGCGATCCTGGATCGCAACTGGGAGAACTACAGCCGCGCCCGGCGGTGAAGAAACAATTGTTTGGGTGAGGCTTTATTAGATTCCCTCATGCTGGGCTTGTCGAAGCATGAGCCTGTCGCCCCTCGTCAGGCTCGGGGAGAGGAGCGTGAGCCCGATCCCCGCGAAGGCGGGGAAGCACGAACCTGCCGGCGCCGTTTCGCATAACGTTTGCGGCCGGGTTGCCTTGGGGGCGGCCGACCTCAGGCGCGAAGATTCAAGCGCGCTTCGCGTTCGCGCACACCTTCGCAGAGCACGTGCACGATTTTCGCCAGCGCATCGTAGCCGACGGGTTTTTCGAGGCGCACGACGTCGGTGAATCGCGGCTCGATCGATTCCCCGCCATAGCCGGTGAGAAACGCGAACGGCACGCGGATGCGGTGAAGCGCGTCCGCGACAGGATAGACCGTCTCGCCGCCGAGATTGACATCGAGGATCGCCGCGTCGACCGAATGTTCCTTCAGGAAGGAGAGCGCTTCGAACGGCGTGGCGCAGGGACCGAGCGCAATGCAGGCGAGCTGGTCGAGAAACCCCGTGAGCATCATGGCGACCAGCGGCTCGTCTTCGACGATCAGGATACGCGGCTTGCCGGGCCGCTTCGCACCCGTCGCGTTCGCGGGCCCGAAACCGCGCTGCTTTGCCCGCGCAGCGCTTTTCGCATCGCCGCAGGGCAGCGTGATGGTGCAGACGAGCCCGTTGGCGTGCCAGTCGAAATTCGCCTGGCCGCCGACCTGGCTTTGCGCGCCGGAGAGGATCGTCTGCAGCCCCAGGCCCATGCGCTGCGGCGCCGTGGCGGGTGGCCCGCCGATTTCGTGCCAGGTGAACACGAGACCGCCCGCACCCACCTGCCAGTTGAGCTGGACGCAGCCGCCTTCCGCCGACAGCGCTCCGTATTTCGCGGCGTTTGTCGCCAGTTCGTGGAGCGCGAGCGCCAGCGTCTGCGCGACCGGGGGCCCCACTGCGACGCGCGGACCCGACACCGCAATGTGCTCGGCGCCGCCCGTCTGGTAGGGCGTCAATTCCTCCTGCACCAGCGTGTGCACGTCCGCGCCTTCCCAGCGCGAGTGGGCGAGCAGGCTGTGCACCTTGGAGAGCGCCTGGATGCGCCCTTCGACACGCATCCGGTAATCGCGCATCGTATCGGCGCGCGTCAGCCGGACGATCGACTGCACCACCGCGAGCGAATTCTTGGCGCGATGGTCGACTTCCCGCGCGAGCAGCGTCTGGTGCTCCTCGGCGCGCTTCCTGTCGGTGATGTCGGCAACGACGCCGCTCAACCGCACGAGTTTCCCGTCCTTGTCGTACACGGCCGTCGCGGTGCCGGTGCACCAGCGTTGATCGCCATCCGGACGCAGGATGCGGAAATCGGTTTGCCAGGAGGTCTGCGCGGATTCGGCAGCCGACCACGCCGCGACGAGGCGGCGCCAGTCTTCGGGATGAAACAGCGTCTGCACGCTGTCGGCTGTCACTTCGAGTTTTGCCGGAACCCCGAAAATGCGGCAGAGCGCCTCATCCCACAGGCAGCTTCCGTCGGCGAGCGTCCAGTCGAAGGCGCCCATGTTGCCGGCCGACAGCGCCAGATTGCGCCGCTCCTCGCTCGCGATCAGCCGCGCATTGGAGGCCGCGAGTTCGGCCGTGCGCGCGGCAACGCGGTGCTCGAGGTCGCTGTTGAGATGCTCGAGTTCCTTGGTCTTGCGGTATAGCTCGACGAAGACCTTCACTTTCGCACGCAATACTTCGGGAATCACCGGCACCGGCATGTAGTCCACCGCGCCCATCCGGTAGCCGCGCAAGTGATCGACTTCGGCCATCTGGATCGCGGAGATGAAGATGATCGCGATCTTCTGGAACCGCGGATGCTCGCGGATCATGGCGGCGAGTTCGAAGCCGTCCTGCTCGGGCATGCAGACGTCGACGAGGATGACGGCGATTTCGGTCCGCAGGAGCTGCTCCAGAGCTTCGCGCGCGGAGGACGCCTTGATGAGTTTTTCGCCGAGTTCGGCGAGCATCACTTCGTAGCTCAGAAGCTTCGCGGGCTGGTCGTCCACGAGCAGGATGTTGAGCTTTTCGGATGGCGCGCTCATGGCGTGCGCCTTGTCGCGCGCGCACAGCGCCGAAGGAGGATGGCGGACATCGCAGCCCTATCTGTGCAGCCACATGCGCAGCGCCGAGAGGAGCTGCTCGGTGTTGACGGGCTTGGCGAGGTAATCCGACGCGCCTGCCTCGAGGCACTTTTCGCGGTCGCCCTTCATTGCCTTTGCGGTCAGCGCGATGATCGGCAGCCGCCGGAAATCGGTGTTGGACCGGATGGTGTCGATCGTCTGATAGCCGTCCATCTCGGGCATCATGATATCCATCAGGACGATGGCGAGCGAGGGGGTGGTTTTGACGAGGTCGATCGCTTCGCGGCCGGTGGTGGCGGTCAACACATGCATGCCGCGCCGCTCGAGCACGCTCGACAGCGCGAATATGTTGCGCGCGTCGTCGTCCACGAGCAGCACCGTCTTGCCCGCGAGATCCTCGTCGGAGCTGTTGAGCCGGTCGAGCATGCGCTGCATGTCGGGCGGCAGGTCGGTGACGACGCGGTGCAGGAACAAAGACGTCTCGTCGAGCAGCCGCTCGGGCGACTCCACGCCTTTCACCACGATGCTGCGTGCCATGCTGTGAAGCTGCATGTCCTCTTCGGGCGTGAGTTCGCGGCCGGTGAACACCACGACGGGGATGTCCGAAAGGTGCGAATCGTTGCGCATCTCATGCAGGATATCGAAACCCGAAATGTCCGGCAGCCGGAGATCGAGCACCACGCAGTCCGCGGGATGATCGCGCATGGCTTCGAGCGCTTCCGCGCCCGTGGCGGCGGTCTCGATCTCGATGTCGTCATGGCCAAGCAGCGAGGTGATGCTGAGCCGTTCGGCGGGATTGTCTTCGACAAGCAGGAGCCGCTTCTTGCGCGGCACGGTGTAGGCCTTCACCTTCTCGATTGCCTGCGACAGGCCTTCGGTCGACGACGGCTTGGTCACGTAGGAGAAGGCGCCGCGGGCAAGCCCGTGCTGGCGATCCTCGTCGAGGGTCACGATCTGCACCGGAATGTGGCGCGTCAGCGGGTTCTGCTTCAGCTGGCTCAGCACCGTCCAGCCCAGCATGTCGGGCAGGAACACGTCGAGCGAGATGGCGGTCGGCTGATACTGCTTGGCGAGGTCGAGCGCATCGCCGCCGCGCATCGACACGATCACCTTGAAGCCCTTGTCGCGGGCGAGATCGACGACGATGCGCGCGTAATGCGGATCGTCCTCGACGATGAGAAGGATCGGATCGCCGGGTTCGATCGAAAGCCGGTCGTCCGAGATTTGCTCCACCTGCCGCTCGGGCGGGGGCGCGACGACGAAGTTCGCCGGTTCCGTAACCGGCACGGCGCGGCGTGACGCGCTGGCGCTGCCCTGGTAACGGATGGGCAGGAACAGCGTGAAGGTGCTGCCGCGGCGCGGCGTGCTGCGCAGGTGGATCTCGCCGCCCAGCAGGCTCGACAGTTCGCGGCTGATGGCAAGGCCCAGACCCGTGCCGCCATAGCGCCGGCTCGTGCTCGCATCGGCCTGCTGGAACGCCTCGAAGATGATCTTCTGCTTTTCCGGCAGAATGCCGATGCCGGTATCGGAGACTTCGAACGCCACCACCTCGTCCGCCTCTCCGAGGACCGGATGATTGACGCTCCAGCCGCTCTTGGGCCTGGAGACGCGCAGCCGGACGCCGCCTTTGTCCGTGAACTTGAAGGCGTTGGACAACAGGTTCTTCAGAACCTGCTGCAGGCGCTTGGAATCGGTGTTGATGGTGGGCGGCAGATCGGGGTCGACCTGCACGTCGAAGGCGAGCCCCCGCGTCTCCACTTCGTGGCGGAACGGCCGCGCCAGCGCATCGACGACGTTGGTCAGGTAGATGTCTTCCGCATCCACCGTCACCGTGCCCGACTCGATCTTCGACAGGTCGAGAATGTCGCTGATGAGGTTCAGCAGGTCGGTCCCCGCGCCGTGAATGGTGCGTGCGAACTCCACCTGCTTGGGCGTCAGATTTCCTTCCGGATTGTCGCCGAGCTGCTGGCCGAGAATCAGGATGCTGTTGAGCGGAGTCCTCAGTTCGTGACTCATGTTCGCCAGGAACTCGGATTTGTATTTCGAGGTCAGCGCGAGTTCCGACGCCTTCTCCTCCAGCTCGCGCCGCGCCTGTTCGATTTCCTGGTTCTTGCGCTCCACTTCCACGTTGCGTTCGGCGAGTTGCTGCGCCTTCTGCTCGAGCTGCTCGTTGGTCTGCTGAAGCTCGCGCTGTTGGGTCTGCAGTTCGCCCGCGAGCTGCTGGGACTGGGTGAGCAGTCCCTCGGTCTGCATCGTGGCCTCGATGCTGTTGAGAACGATGCCGACACTTGCGGTGAGTTGCTCGAGGAAGGCGATCTGCAGTTCGGTGAAGGCGTCGAGCGATGCGAGTTCGATGATGGCTTTCACCTGGTTTTCGAACAGCACCGGCAGCACGATGACATTGCGCGGGGGCGCCTTGAAGAGCGCCGAACTGATCGGCACGACGTTGGCAGGCAGATCGGAAACGAGCAGGCGGCGCTTGTCGGCCGCGCATTGGCCGATCAGGCCGCGCCCGACCGGGAGACGCTCGGGATAGCGGTGCTCGTCGCTGTCGGCGTAAGCCGAAAGAAGCGACAGCGTGCCCACGTCCTCGCTGCCGACGCGGTAGATGACGCCCAGCTGGGCGTTGACGAGCGGCGTGAGTTCGGTGAGCAGCAGCCGGCCCACGGTGGCGAGGTCGCGCTGGCCCTGCAGCATGTTGGTGAATTTCGCAAGATTGGTCTTGAGCCAGTCCTGCTCGGTGTTGCGGTCGGTGGTGAGCCTCAGATTGTCGATCATCGTGTTGATGTTGTCTTTGAGCTCGGCCACTTCGCCGCGCGCATCGACCTGGATCGAACGGGT
The DNA here is from genome assembly GCA_050728995.1 of Rhizomicrobium sp. GTDB lineage: Bacteria > Pseudomonadota > Alphaproteobacteria > Micropepsales > Micropepsaceae > Rhizomicrobium. Next base: position 33,162 of record JBOHKH010000025.1, read on the forward strand.
GAGATCGCCTTTGGTCACCGCCGTCGCCACTTCCGCGATCGCGCGCACCTGCGTCGTCAGATTCGCCGCGAGCAGATTCACGTTGCCGGTGAGATCCTTCCATGTGCCGGAGGCGCCGGGCACGTTGGCCTGGCCGCCCAGGCGGCCTTCGACGCCCACCTCGCGCGCCACCGTCGTCACCTGATCGGCGAAGGTCGCGAGCGTCTGCGTCATGTTGTTGATGGTTTCGGCGAGGGCCGCCACTTCGCCCTTCGATTTCACCGTGAGGTTCTGGTTGAGATCGCCGTTGGCGACCGCCGTCACCACCTTCACGATGCCGCGCACCTGCTCGGTGAGATTTGCGGCCATCACGTTCACCGTGTCGGTCAGGTCCTTCCACGTGCCGGCGACGCCGGGCACCTGCGCCTGTCCGCCAAGCTCGCCCTGCGTGCCCACTTCGCGCGCCACGCGCGTCACTTCCGAGGCGAAGGCATTCAACTGGTCGACCATCGTGTTGATGGTGTTCTTGAGCTCGAGAATTTCGCCTTTCACGTCGACGGTGATCTTGCGGCTCAGGTCGCCGCGGGCGACCGCGGTCGTCACTTCGGCGATGTTGCGCACCTGCGTCGTCAGATTCGCGGCGAGCAGGTTCACGTTGTCGGTGAGGTCCTTCCACGTTCCGGCGACGCCCGGCACCACGGCCTGTCCGCCGAGGCGGCCTTCGGTGCCCACTTCGCGCGCCACGCGCGTCACTTCGGCGGCGAAGGAGCGCAACTGCTCCACCATCGTATTGAGCGTTTCCTTGAGCAGCAGGATTTCGCCGCGCACGTCCACGGTGATCTTCTTGGAGAGATCGCCGCCGGCGATGGCGGTGGCCACTTCGGCGATGTTGCGCACCTGCGCGGTCAGGTTCGACGCCATGAAGTTGACGTTGTCGGTCAGGTCCTTCCAGGTACCGGCGACGCCGGGCACCTGCGCCTGTCCGCCGAGCTTGCCTTCGGTGCCGACTTCGCGCGCCACGCGCGTCACTTCGCCGGCAAACGCATTCAGCTGATCCACCATCGTGTTGATGGTGTTCTTGAGTTCGAGGATTTCGCCTTTCACGTCCACGGTGATCTTGCGGGAAAGGTCGCCGCGCGCCACCGCCGTCGTCACTTCGGCGATGTTGCGGACCTGGGCGGTCAGGTTGCCCGCCATCGAATTCACCGAGTCCGTCAGGTCTTTCCACGTGCCGGCGACGCCCGGCACGGTCGCCTGGCCGCCGAGACGGCCTTCGGTACCCACTTCGCGCGCCACGCGCGTTACTTCGCCGGCGAAGCGGTTCAGCTGGTCCACCATGGTGTTCAGCGTTTCCTTCAGCTGAAGGATTTCGCCGCGCACGTCCACGGTGATCTTGCGCGAGAGGTCGCCGCCGGCGATGGCGGTCGCCACTTCGGCGATGTTGCGCACCTGGCCGGTCAAATTGCCGGCCATCGAGTTCACCGAGTCCGTCAGGTCTTTCCAGGTACCGGCGACGCCTGGCACCTGCGCCTGGCCGCCGAGCTTGCCGTCGGTTCCCACTTCGCGCGCCACCCGCGTCACTTCGGCGGCGAACGCGTTCAGCTGGTCGACCATCGTGTTGATGGTGTTCTTGAGCTGCAGAATCTCGCCGCTGACGTCGACGGTGATTTTCTTGGAGAGGTCGCCCTGCGCCACCGCGGTCGCCACTTCGGCGATGTTGCGCACCTGGCCGGTGAGGTTCGACGCCATCGAGTTCACCGAGTCGGTGAGGTCCTTCCAGGTACCGGCAACGCCGCGCACCACCGCCTGTCCGCCGAGGCGTCCGTCGGTGCCCACCTCGCGCGCCACGCGCGTCACTTCCGACGCGAAGGCGTTCAGCTGATCGACGGTCGAGTTGATGGTTTCCTTGAGCTGCAGAATCTCCCCGCGCACGTCCACGGTGATTTTCTTGGACAGGTCGCCGTTCGCCATGGCCGTCGACACTTCGGCGATGTTGCGCACCTGTGCGGTCAGGTTCGACGCCATCGAGTTCACCGAATCGGTCAGATCCTTCCAGGTGCCGGCGACGCCCAGCACGTTCGCCTGTCCGCCGAGGCGGCCGTCGGTGCCCACTTCGCGCGCCACGCGGGTCACTTCGCCGGCAAACGCGTTCAGCTGATCGACCATCGTGTTGACGGTTTCCTTGAGCTGCAGGATTTCGCCGCTCACATTCACCGTGATCTTCTTCGAAAGGTCGCCGCCGGCGATGGCGGTGGCCACTTCGGCGATGTTGCGCACCTGCGCGGTCAGGTTCGACGCCATGAAGTTGACGTTGTCGGTCAGATCCTTCCAGGTGCCGGCGACGCCGGGCACCATCGCCTGTCCGCCGAGCTTGCCTTCGGTGCCGACCTCGCGCGCCACGCGCGTCACTTCCGAAGCAAAGCCGTTCAGCTGGTCGACCATCGTGTTGATGGTGTCTTTCAGCTCGAGGATTTCGCCGCGCACATCGACGGTGATCTTGCGGGACAGGTCGCCGCGCGCCACCGCGGTCGTCACCTGCGCGATGTTGCGCACCTGGTCCGTCAGGTTGCCGCACATCGCGTTCACCGAGTCGGTCAGGTCTTTCCACGTGCCGGCGACGCCGGGCACGATCGCCTGACCGCCGAGCTTGCCGTCGGTGCCCACTTCGCGCGCCACGCGCGTCACTTCCGAGGCGAAGGAGCGCAGCTGGTCCACCATCGTATTGATAGCTTCCTTGAGCTGGAGAATTTCGCCGCGCACGTCCACGGTGATCTTCTTGGAGAGATCGCCCATCGCGACCGCGATCGTCACTTCGGCGATGTTGCGCACCTGCGCCGTCAGGTTGGATGCCATGGAGTTGACGCTCTCGGTCAGCTCCTTCCACACGCCCGTCACTTCGCGCACCTGCGCCTGACCGCCGAGCTTGCCTTCGGTGCCGACTTCGCGCGCCACGCGCGTCACTTCGGAGGTGAAGATTCCCAGCTGCTTGATCATGCGGTTGACGATGGTGGCGGCCTGCAGGAACTCGCCTTTGAGCGGGCGTCCTTCCACGTCCAGTCGCACGGTCTGCAGCAGGTTGCCCTGCGCGACCGCTTCGATCGCGCGCGTCACTTCCGTCGTCGGCCAGATCAGGTCGTCGATCAACTGGTTGATCGAGCCTTCCATCGCGCCCCACGAGCCCGACGGGTTGCCGAGTTTCACGCGATGACGCGTCTGGCCCTCGCGGCCGACACGCTCGCCCACATATTCGAGCTGCTGGGCCATGCGCTGGTTGCTGGCGACGATGTCATTGAACGTATCGGCGATCTTGCCGAACAGGCCTGTCTCGTGCCCCGCCAGCCGGACGGAAAAATCGCCCGCCTTCACGGCCTGCAGCGCGTGAAGCAGGTTGTGCAGATCGGCCGCGTGGCCGTTCAGCTTCTGCGCTTCGGCCGCTTCGGGCGCGGGCACAGTCCCCCGCTTGCGGGTACGGACAGCTGTTTCGCCTTTGGCCGACATGACGGATTCCTTTTCAATCCTGCTGGACAGGGGGCGCGCGATCGCAATCCCGCTGGAAAACGGTGGCGGCAAGGACTGTCTGGAAACGCGGATCGATCCGCGCACACACCCCGTACGCCACCTTCGAAAGTTCCACAGGCCCGGAACCGCAACGCGCAGTATTGCGGGAAGTTCCATGGCCCCCGGGCTGCGCCGTTCCGGTTGCCGGAAGGCTTATCCCGACAGGTCCGGGCTGTCTTCAACTCTTGTTAACGGAACGAGGAAATCGCCTTGCAAGGCGATCGCGACGCATTCCCGGGCGCGCAGATTGCAGGGACAAAGCCATGCCGCGCCGCGCGTGGGTAGTGGTACAGTTTGAGCCTTGGGCCGGTTTTGGTAGTGGGTTAATTCCCTGACTGGTTAAGGCAGCCGATCTTCTCGGGTCCGACCTCTTGAAGAAGCATAGCCGCGATTTCAGGCACGCTGGCGTTCCAAGCCCCGCCCTGCTGGTCGGCCTTCCAATGCGCGTAGCTTTGCTCATAGCCAAAGGCAGGTGGAACGCCGGTGGCGATAACGTGATCGACAGACTTGGATAAGGCACCGGCGTCGATTGGGGCGTGTCCGAGGCTAACTGTGTTTCCATTAGGGCACCTGATGCCCGTGATAGAAACATGCACGATGGTCTGGTCGTTTGTCGGCTCAACACTGACGATTACGACATGAAGTGAGGTAGTCTCGTTTTTGTTGGGTGGCTTTATTGTCCATTCTTGGCCGGCCATGAATTGTTCAGAAGCATCCGCGGCAAGAGATGGCACCGCCAAGAGCGCGTCGAGGCTAAATGCAATAAGAGCACCTAAATTGCGCTGCCACCTATGTTTTTTTTGCATCGTTAGTCGCTTCCCTAACATCGCCTTCCGGGAAGGCGATCACTTCCTTGCGCGCACCCTTCATTTGAGGTGCATCGGGCAGAGCTAAGATCGGCGGCTTCACCTCGCCCTTCGGGGCCGGCGCACCCTTCTGCTCCACAATCACTTGATCCATAGGGGTTCCCGTTTCGCTCTGCTCGACGAACACCCATTATCCGTCGTCCGAGACGGCACGGACTCGCCGATGTTCTGTAAGCGTCCGGTCTGACACGCCTTGTTCCGCGCGATGATCGGCCGATGCTGGTCTTTTGCGTTGCTGCTGGAGCGACGCTTGAGACGGGTGACATCCTATGTCTGGACAGACGCTTAATACGACGT
>JBOHKH010000026.1:0-36804 GCA_050728995.1 Rhizomicrobium sp.
TTTGCGCAAATCCTCAGAAAGCGGTCGAACCATCCATGCTGACCTCCTACCAGCCAGCATCTTGAATCAGACTCGCGACCTTCTGGGAATCCCATACAGATTCAAATCGACAGAATCACGCTCTAGCACGCGCTCCCGGTCGTCAGCACGCAGACCGGCAATCGTGCGAACAGCGACGCGCAACGAAGGGCCGCCGCGCCCGCCGGAATTTCTGCGTTCCCGAAGAGCGGTTGCCAGCGTCTGCGCGCCAGATCCGGCGGCAGCGCAACCACCGTGTCACCCCAGAAATTCGCGGCCGGGACGGGCCCTCCGCTTTCGATACAAGCGACGGCACAGAGTCGCGCGACCGCCACGAAGACGGCGGCGGTCTTCGACCGGCGCGCAAAAGCCAGCACCTTCGCCGCGCGAATGCCCTCCGGAACGAGAGGTTCGTATGTCCCGGCGCTGAAACAGGCATCGAGGCCTTGCCGCAAAGCCAGCAGCCGCGCGATCAGATTCTGCTTGAACCGCCCTTCGCGCCAGTCGCGTATCAAAAAGGCCGGATCGTTTCGAGCTTCGAGACTCGCCGCGCACGCGGTGAAATTCACGGGGCGCCGATTGTCGGGATCGACGAGACTGGTATCCCAATACTCCGTGCCCTGATAAAAATCTGGAATGCCGGGCGTGGTGCAGTGGAGCACGCACTGCGCGAGGCTGTTCAGCGCCGCGGCCGGGGCGATCCGCTGCACGAAACGCGACAGGCTCGCGAGGAATTCGCCCGAGACATCCGGATCGAGCAGCCGCCGCACGAAATCCGCGCTCGCGATTTCATAACTGCGATCGGGATTGGTCCAGGAGGTGTGCAGCTTCTCTTCGTGCAGCGATTTCATCCTCCAGCCGAGGATTCGCTCCGCAAATTTCGACGCGCCGCTCCTGTCGTCCCGGGAAAGATCCAGCGGCCACGCCGCGACCAGCGTCTGATAAAGCTGATACTCTTCGCCGCGGTCGAGTTCGGGGTCCCGGATTCCGGCATTGGCCGTGAACCAGGCAGCCACCATCGAACGCCATTCGCCGGAAATCTCGCTGAGGACCGTGAGCCGCATGCGGGCATCCGCGCCGCGCTTGTGATCGTGGGTCGCGGTCGCGAGCAGCGGTGCAAATCTGCTTCGGGCGGCGGCGCGGGCGTGAAAGACGGCGGGCATGATGGCAAATTCGCCGGGATCCGCACCGACCTCGTTTCGCGAAAGCAGCCGCCCGTAGCGGTAGAACGCGGTGTCCTCGCCGGCTTTGGCAGCAAGCGAGGCTGCGAGCTGATTGAAGCGGCGCACGGCAACCGAGCGCGGCTCGTCCGCATCGGCTGCGGGAATGTGAATCACCTGCACGACGAACGCGATGGCGGCGGCATCATTGGCGGGAGCGCGCCACAGCGCCCGCGCGACGGCGGAATCGAACAGTGCGCGGGGCGCGGGCGAGTCGCCATCCGGGGTTTCGTACGTGCGATAGATGCGAAGCTCGGCCAGAAGCGACAACAGGGCGCGGCGGAGTGCGGCTTCCGTCATATCCTGCCCGGCCGGGCACCGGGAGGCAGCGGAACGCACGGACGGTTGCTTCGAAAGCGCCATTGAATTTCGCGGCGAGCATTTCGCGGCGCGCTGCGCGCTCCTCTTCGTCGAAATCGCCAACCCGGCCGCTCAATTCCGCCCAGGCTCGGGCCAAAGGTTCGGCGCCTGCGGGAGCATGCAGCACCGCGCTCACATCGCTCATGAAATCGTAGCCGGTGGTGCCGTCGATGCCCCAGTCTTCGGACAGCTCCTCACCGGGCGCCAGTATCTTTTCGACGACAATACTCGCGCGGGCGGGGCGAAGTGCTGCGAGTCGCGCACGAAGCCTGCAGCAGTAGGCGCCAGGATCGGCAAGCCCGTCCACGTGATCGATGCGAAAGCCGTCGACAAGCCCTTCCGCATAAAGCGCGAGCACCTTCGCATGCACCGCCTCGAACACGTTCTCGTCCTCCATCCGCAGCGCGACGAGATGGTTGATGTCGAAGAAACGGCGCCAGTTGACGAGGTCTCCGGCCGTCCGCCACCAGGCGAGCCGGTAATGCTGGCGATCGAGAAGCGCCTGCAGCGTGGCGGGCTCGCGAATTTCTTTCGGGTCGGCGCCCGCATCTTCCGGGCGCAGGGGAAAACGGTGCTCCGCGTAGGCAATGAACGAAGCTGCGCCCCGCTCGCACCGGAGCGCGATTTCACCCTTGGCAAGGGTGTCCGCAAGCGGTGCTCCCAGCACCGGCACCAGAACTTTTCCGCGCAATGCCGTGTCGGCCGGTTCCCAGTCGATATCGAAAAAATGCGCGTGAGCGCTCGCGCGGCCGCGTGCGAGAACATCCATCCACCAGGGATTCTCGCTGCCCGTCGCCATATGATTGGGCACGATGTCGAGAATGACGCCGAGGCGGTTCGCGCCGGCGGCACTGGCGAGGCGCCGGAAGCCGTCTTCGCCGCCCAGTTCGGGATTGATGCGCGAGGGATCCACCACGTCGTAGCCGTGCGGCGAATCTTTCCGCGCCGTCAGGATCGGCGATGCGTAGATGTGACTGATGCCAAGGCGCGCGAGATAAGGAACGATCCGGATGGCATCGTCGAAGCCGAATTCCTTCCGAAACTGCAGCCGATACGTCGCGCGCACGCTCATAGCGCGCGTCTCGCCGCGGCGAATGTCTCAAGACGCGCGCGCGCGGCCTTGTCGCGCAAGAGATCGCCTGGCGGAAGCCTCAGACGCCAGTTGGGATGTTCGTCCGTAGTGCCCGGCAGGTTCGGTTGGTCGCGTACGCCCGCGATGTCCTCCGTCGCGGCGATGGCGAGCGTGCTGCGCGTGCGGCCGACAAAAGCAAGCGCCGCCGGGATCGCCGCCGCCGGCGCTTCGGCTTGCGGAGCGGGACCGTCCGCGCATCCGGCACGCCGGAATGCGGACCAGAGCCGCGCGGCGTCCCGCTTGCGTTCGGCGCGCTCCTTTTCCTCTGCCTCGCCGGTGAGCAGGCCGCAGCGCTTTCTGCGGCCGATGTCGTTCCCGCTCCACCACCCGGCGACCGTCGGCAAATCATGCGTCGTCGTCATCGCCACTGCGTCGCGCCGCCATCGGCCCGGAGGCGTGAAACGTCCGTCGCGCTCACGTTCGAACCAGAGGACCTGCATTCCCGGAACGCCGGCTTTGGCCAGGGTAGCGCGGAATCCTTGCGGCACAGTGCCCAAATCTTCGCCGATGACGATGGCACGGCAACGCTGCGATTCGAGCGCGACCAGACGCAGAAGCTCGCGTTCCGGATAATCGAGATAGACTCCCTCGGAGGGCGCAGCGCCGGCGGGGATCACCCAGAGCCGCCGCAAGCCCATGGCGTGGTCGAGGCGCACGCCGCCCGCGTTGCGCATGTTTGCCTGCAAGGTGGCAATGAAACTCGCAAAGCCTGAAAGCTGCAGCGCCCGCGGCGAGAAGGTCGCGAGTCCCCAATCCTGCCCGCGCGTGTTGAATATGTCGGGCGGTGCGCCGACGTGAAGGCCGCCGAGCAATTCGCCCGGCGCGCTCCATGCATGACTTCCTTCGGGGTTCAGTCCGACCGCGATGTCCGCGATGATGCCGATGGCCATCGCGGCGCGCGCCGCCTGCTGCGCCGACGCGGCACTGCTTGCCGCGAGCCATTGCACGAACAGCTGAAACTCCAGTTCGTGTTTGTGATCGCGCGCGAATACCGCGATGCCGGGCGCAGCCGGCGTACGGACGCCGGCCGGCCAGTTGCGGAAACCCACGACACCGCGGCCCCGGAAGTAACAGTCGAGTGCTTCGAACAGCGCATGCGCGAGCAGGCGTTCGCCGCTCTCGCGGCAGAACTGCTCGAAACGTTTGGTATCGCCACGAGTGCGAAACCTCGCGTATGCCTCGCGCAATGCCGCATATTTCGCAGGGCCGGCGGCCGTCCAGTCGATCGCCCCTGTCTCGCCCGCATCGGTTCGCGCCGCCGCACCCACAAGAGTGGGATCGGCAAACAACGGATTGAGAAACATCCGCGTGGACGGGGAATAGGGGCTGAAGCGGCCCGGATCGGCGCCGAACAGCGCATGCGTTGGGCTCGCGAGAACCGCATCGATGCCGCGTTTTCCCGCTTGGCGCGCAAAACGTCCGAGCGCGGCGAAATCGCCGAAATCGCCGCTCGTACCGCCGCGCAAGGCGTAGATCTGGACCGCCAGTCCGCCGAGCCGCCGCCCGGGCACGATATCCTGCGCGCCGAAACAGCGCGCCGGCGCGACCGCCAACGGGAATTCGCCTCTGTCGGTTGTAATGCGGTAGTAGCCGGGCTCGCGCGGTGCACGGAACATCACACGTCTGGCGGATATCTCGCGGAACCGCAACGGGAAGCGCTCGCCCCCTTCGCCAACCGCCTCGCCGTTTCGGCAGACGGCAATCGCGACCTGTTCGCGCGCGCCTGCCACAGCAAGCGGCGGCATGGCCTCCCGTTCATGGCGCAACCGCTTTTCGCTTTCGGAAATCTGCTTTGCATTGTCCGCGGGCAAATCGAGCGCTTTCAGCACGGCGCGGAGCGAATCGGTGCCGACGCTGCGTTGCTTGCCGCCGGCGTCGGTCCAATGCGCCTCGAGGCCGGCACCCGCAGCAAGCGCCCGCAATCTCGCGCCCTCGCTCACGCGGAAATCCAGGCGAGCGTTGAGGAAGCGGGCAATCCGTTTCCGCCGCCACCCCAGAGAGGCGGCCCGTCGGGCAACGGTGGATGCAGCGTGGCAGGTCCGAAGTTTGTCGCGATGGTCAGGCGCGCTCCGTCGCCCATCCGCCAGCGCGCCAGCACGGCGGCATCGCCGATTTTCTCTGCACCTTCCGCGTGCGTGCCTTTAAGGCGCGGGTTGATTTCCTTGCGCCGGAGCGCGATCAGCCGCACGTAGAACGCGTTCCAGTCCGCGGCGTCCTGCCCCTCAAAATCTGGCCTCGAACGCTCGAAGGTTTCGCGCGCGTTGGGATCGGGAATTCGCGCCCGCTGCGCGGGATCGGAGAATTCCGGGAATTTCGCGAATTCCGCGCGCCGTCCCTCGCGCACCGCCGCGGCGAGTTCGGGCTTGTGATCGGTGAAATAGAGAAACGGCGCGCGCGCGCCCGCTTCTTCGCCCATGAACACGAGCGGAATCTGGGGGCAGAGCATCTGCAACGCGACGCCGGCGCGCAGCTTCTGCGGATCGGCCAGAGTGGTCAGGCGCTCGCCGAACGCGCGATTGCCGATCTGATCATGATTCTGGAGGAAGGAGACAAACGCCGTGGGCGGAAGATCGCTGCTCGATGTGCCGCGGGGCGTGCCACCTCGATGGTCCGACATCTCGCCCTGATAGACGAAGCCTTCCGCAAGGGCGCGTGCGAGCGCGCCTGCCGGATCGGCCGCGTAGTCGGCGTAATACCCTTGTGTCTCTCCGGTCAGCAACACATGCAGCGCGTGATGAAGGTCGTCGTTCCACTGCGCGTCATAGCCGCGCCGCAACAGCCCCGCGTTGTTGTCGTCGTTTTCGACTACAAGATGCACGAATCGGTCTTCGGGCACGGCGCGGCGCACCTGTGACGCCAGTTCGGCGAGAAAGTCCGGATCGCGGATCGCGTGGACGGCGTCGAGGCGCAGCCCGTCAAAGCGGAATTCGGTGATCCAGTAGATCGCGTTCTCGATGAAGAAGCGGCGCACCATTGGATCGCGGAAATCGATCGCATCGCCCCACGGGGTCGTCACGTCGGAACGGAAAAACTGCGGCGCGTAGCTCTTCAGAAAATTTCCGTCGGGCCCGAAGTGATTGTAGACCACGTCGAGAAACATCATCAGGCCAAGTTCGTGCGCGCGATCGACGAGCGTGCGAAGCGCGTCGGGCGTTCCATAGGCGCGGTCGGGCGCAAACGGGAGAACGCCGTCGTATCCCCAGTTTCGGGTGCCCGGAAAATCGCCGACCGGCATCAGTTCGACGGCAGTGAACCCCAGCCGAGCGATGCGCTCGAGCCCGGACATGGCGCCCGCGAAGCCGCCCAAAAGCCCCGCATGCAGTTCGTAGAGGATTGTTTCCTCCCAGCGGCGCCCGCGCCAACGTTCGCATTTCCAGCGGTACCGGGCCGGATCCAACACGATGCTCGGATCGCCCGTATCGCCATCCTGCGCGCGCGAAGCGGGATCGGGCACCTCGAGAGCTTCACCAACGCGGAAACGGTAGCGCGCACCCGCGCCGGCCGGCAAAACCACCTCCCGGCATCCGCTGTCCACGCGCGGCATGGCCGAGGCATTTCGTCCTTCCGCAACGAGCGCGAGATCGCATTGCGCAGGCGCCCAAAGGCGGAATGCGGTGGCATCCGGTTTCCGAAGCTCCGGCCCGAACAGGTAATTTGGAATCAACGGGTCCCCTTCGGTGCTTCGCACCACCTCCCCCACGCTCCGCACCGGGGAGGAAAGCCAGGAGCGCCGCGCGCGCGATACTTTCCTCCCCAACCAAGGATGGGGGAGGGGGACCGCGAAGCGGTGAAGGAGGGCACGCGGAGCAAAATTTATCACATTCTACGAAACAAACGTGCCCGCGAGCATCACTGCGCCATATGGTTCGATGCGGCAGAGCGACCCGTCCAGAACCGTTTCCTCCCGTTCCGGGTCGGCGCTGTCGAGGAGAAGCCGCCAGCGCACCTTCTCGAGCAGATGAAAATCGAGAGCTTCGACCGAGGCGTTCAGCGCGAGTGCACTGACTTCCGCCGGCGCTGCGCCGGCGCGGCTCGCCAGATAGAGAATGAGCGCACGCCCCTCGATGTTTTGCCAGTCCGCGTCGGCGAGGCGCAGCCCTCTCTCGTCGAACCATTCGATATCGGCAACGCCTGGCGCGATCTCGGTGCCGCCGTGGGGAAAGATGTTGGGCCGCGGGAACGCGCGGCGCAGGGCGGCGAGGCGCTGCACGAATCGCGTGAGCGTGCGGCCGTCCTCGCTTTCGAGCAGCGACCAGTCGAACCAGGAAATTTCGTTGTCCTGGCAATAGGCGTTGTTGTTGCCCTTTTGCGTGCGCCCGAACTCGTCGCCGCCGAGCAGCATCGGCGTTCCGAGCGAACCGAGCAGCGTCATCAGCAGGGAGCGTTTCACGCGCGCCCGCAGCGCCTTCACGTCGGGCGGCGCGTCGGCGCCTTCCGCGCCCCAGTTGGCGGAGTGATTGTCCGAATGGCCGTCGGCGTCGTTCTCGCCATTCGCCTCGTTGTGCTTTCCGTTGTAGCTGACCAGATCCTCGAGCGTCATGCCGTCATGGGCGGTGACGAAATTGACCGAAGCCCAGGGCCTGCGGCCGTCATGCTCGAAGAGGCCCGAAGAGCCGGACAGCCGGCTCGCGAGATCCGGCCGCATGTGCGATTCGCCGCGCCAGTAGCGGCGCACGTTGTCGCGGAAGCGGTCGTTCCATTCCGCGAAGCCCGCGGGATGACGCCCGACCTGGTAGCCGCCGGGGCCGAGGTCCCACGGTTCCGAAATCAGCTTGAGCCGCGACAGCACCGGATCCTGGCGGAGCGCATCGAAGAATCCCGCACCCGGATCGAAGCCATGGTCCTCGCGCCCGAGCGTCACGCCGAGATCGAAGCGGAAACCGTCGACATGGAACGACTGCGCCCACCAGCGCAGGGAATCGAGCACCATCTGCAGCACGCGCGGATGCGACACCGCAAGCGTGTTGCCGGTGCCGGTATCGTTGACGTAGCGGCGGCGGTCGTCGGCGAGGCGATAATAGCAGGCGTTGTCCAGTCCGCGCCACGACAGCGTCGGCCCCATTTCGTTGCCTTCGCAGGTGTGGTTGTACACCACGTCGAGAATGACCTCTATGCCGGCCGCGTGCAGCCGCCGGACCGCGGCGCGCATCTCGTGCGCGCTGCCGTTCGAGAGATAGCGGGGCTCCGGCGCGAAATAGGCCAGCGTGTTGTAGCCCCAGTAGTTGGCAAGCTTCTTCTCGACAAGCGTCCGATCCTGCAGACACGCTTGAACCGGAAGCAGTTCGATCGCCGTCACGCCGAGACGCTTCAGATGCTCGATGACGAAGGGACTGGCGAGCCCGGCGAAGGTGCCGCGTGCTCCCTCAGGCACGGCGTCCAGACGCTTTGTCATTCCGCGCACGTGGGTCTCGTAGATGAGGGTATCGCTCCACGGCGTGCCGGGCCGGCGGTCGTCGGCCCAGTTGAAGGTGTCGTCGTCCACCGCGGCCTTGATCGCGGCAGGCGCGCTGTCGCGCCGGTCGAAACTCAGGTCGGCGCGCGGAGAATTGACGCGATAGCCAAACAGCGCGTCCGTCCAGCGCAGATTGCCGACGAGCCGCCGGGCGTAGGGATCGAGCAGGAGCTTGTGGGGATTGAAGCGCATTCCGTTGTGCGGCTCGTAGGGCCCATGCGCGCGGAATCCGTAAACGAGACCGGGCTGGGCGTGCGGCAGATATCCGTGCCACACGTCCTCGCTGCGCTCCGGCAGATCGAAACGGGCGGCCTCCCGCCGCCCCGCGGCGTCGAACAGGCAGAGTTGCAGGCGCGATGCATGCGCCGAGAAGACGGCGAAGTTCACGCCCATGCCGTCCCAGCTCGCGCCGAGCGGCCAGGGCCGGCCCTGCTCGAGCCTGTCGGGGAACGCGCTCATCCGGGCAGGCTCCGCATCAGGCCGGAACAATCTCGCTCAGCTGTGCCTTAGGGAACATTGCACAGATTGGGGGTAGTTACGCTGCCAGCAATCGCCGTGCCGCGCTCACGGCGTGATCTCAAAGACCGTGCCGTAGCCATAGGCGCCACCGATGCTCGCCGCGCCGTAGAAGTCACCCATGCCGTCGGAAACAAGAGCCGCCACAGGACACGCACCGTCGCTCGATCCCTTAAATTTGTGGAGAATTGTTTCGCTGCCATTTGGCGCGACCTCGAACACTGTGCCGCAGCCGTAAGTCGTGATGCTGCAATTGCTGCCGCCGTATTCGGTCGTACCATACAGATTACCCGAGGCGTCGGCGACAAGGCCCGCCTGAGGATTAGAGCCGTCCGACTTTCCGCCTCTAAAATAATGTAGCACCGATTCTGTTCCGTCTAGGGTTAGAATGAACACACCTCCGCATCCCAAATTTGCCCAACACCCAGCCCGCCCTCCCGCGAACATCGTGCCGTAGAAATTGCCCGCCACGTCGACGATGACTCCGCCAAGAGGCTCAGCGCCATCATTGGGCGATCCCTTGAATGCATAGAGCACTGACTCGGCGCCTCCAAGAGACAGTGCGAAGACAGTGCCAGATTTCTTCGGACCACCATAACCGTCCGTGCCGACAAAATAGCCATTCGCGTCCATGACCAGACCTGACGGATAATATCCACCGCGCCTCGTGTTGAAGGAGTGAACCAAACGTTCGGCGCCCCGCGATGTGAGACTGAACACTGCGCCGTCGTTGCTCTTGCCTCCACCGATCGAAGTACCGAAGAGACGTCTCTTGCTATCTATGAAAGGCGCAGCATAGGAGGTGCAGGCGTCTGTCGGCGATCCCGCAAACGTATGAACGGTTTCTTCTACTCCTTGCGGATTAATCTTGAAGATGGTGCCGCATCCGCTTGCGTTCCCTCCGCAGCACAGCGGCCCCCATAAGTTGCCCTTGCTGTCCGCCGCCAATCCATCGGGTCCAAAGCCGTGGCTATTTTCGTAGAAGTAATGAAGTACCGTCTCAGTGCCGTCGCGGGCGAGTTTGAACACCGCACCTGCATCGTGGTTGTCCGGCCCGGTTGTTCCGTATAGGTCGGCCTTTTTGTTCAGCAAAATGAATACCGGCGATCCCCCGTCGCTGTCGCCAGTGAACGAATACAGCACCCTAAAGTTACCCGCATGGACGTAGCCGGGAAAAATGAACAACATTACTGCCAATCCGCAGCAGCGAATTAATTGACCTGCCAAACCAGCGCTGGGACGCAATGGAAGCATCCTATGGTGAACCCAGAATGACTTTGACCGGCGTTCCCACAGGGATCGTGGGGACCGTAGACTCCGCATCGGCGCGCGTCTGATAGCACCAGCACTCGTTCATCTGAATCTGCCGTCTGCATCGCTCCGACACGCGGCCCGCTCCCGCGATTGGATGCCCGGCGGCGGCTTCTGTCAAGCGCGCGACGCCGTTTTTGCACCCTCAACAGCCACTCGATGCACTTCAGGTTTCAGCCGGTTGGAAAAGCAAATCGACATCAGATCGGTTGATCGCGTTTGAGGATGACGGTGGCAAGCGGCGGCAGCGTCAGTTCAAGCGATTGCGCACGTCCGTGCATCGCTACGCTTGTGCTCATCGCGCCGCCGTCGTTACCGAGATTGCTGCCGCCGTAGAGCGCGGAATCCGAGTTCACGATCTCGCGCCAGAACCCGACGCGCGGCACGCCGAGGCGATAGCTGCGCCGGGGAACCGGTGTCATGTTGACGACAATCACCAGCGGCGCCTCACCGTCGGCGCAGCGCTCATAGGCGAACACGCTGTTGTCCCGGTCGTCGCCCACGATCCAGGAAAATCCGCTTGCTTCCGAATCCTGGAGGTGAAGCGCGGGCTCGCGCCGGTAAAGCCGGTTCAGGTCGCCCACGAGACGCTGCACGCCGGCGTGCGCGGGCCGGGAGAGCAGCCACCAGTCGATTTCGCCGTCGTGATTCCACTCGGCGATCTGCGCAAACTCGCCGCCCATGAAGAGCAGTTTCTTGCCGGGATGCGTCCACATGAACGCGAAATAGGCGCGCAGCGTGGCGAGCTTTTGCCAGGCATCTCCGGGCACGCGACCATAAAGCGAGCCTTTTCCATGGACGACCTCGTCGTGCGAAAGCGGCAGAACGAAACGCTCGGAAAACGCGTAGATGAGACCAAACGTCATCTGGTCGTGATGCCAGCAGCGATGCACGGGATTTTCGGAGAGATAGGCGAGCGTATCGTGCATCCAGCCCATGTTCCATTTGTAATGGAAACCGAGGCCGCCTTCGGCTGCGGGCGCGGAGACCTTGGGCCACGCCGTCGATTCTTCGGCCATCATCACCGCGCCGGGCACGCGCTCGGCGACAATCCCGTTCAGGTGCTTCAGGAAATCGATCGCTTCGAGATTCTCGCGCCCGCCATACCGGTTCGGAATCCATTCACCCTCCGGCCTCGAATAGTCGCGATAGAGGAGCGAAGCGACCGCGTCGACGCGCAGACCGTCGACATGAAACTTCTCCAGCCAGTAAAGAGCGCTCGCGATGAGAAACCCCGCCACTTCGCGGCGTCCGAGATTGTAGATATAGGTACTCCAGTCGCGATGAAATCCTTCGCGTGGATCGGCGTGCTCGTAGAGCGGGGTGCCGTCGAAACGGGCGAGGCCATGCGGGTCGGTCGGGAAATGTCCCGGCACCCAATCGAGGATCACGCCGAGACCCGCGCGATGGGCCGCATCCACGAAATGCGCGAACTCCTGCGGCGGCCCGAAACGGGAGCTTGGCGCGAACTGCGCAACCGGCTGATACCCCCAGGAACCGCCGAAGGGATGTTCCATGACCGGCAGAAACTCGACGTGCGTGAATCCGAGTTCGCTCGCGTAGGGAATGAGCCGCTCGGCGAGCGTCAGCCAATCGATCGTGCCGAGCGGATCGTTGCTGGGGCGCAGCCACGAGCCGGCATGAACTTCATAGATCGAAATCGGCGCCGACGGTTGCTGGCGCGCGGCGCGGGATTTTATCCAGTCCGCATCGGTCCAGCGAAAGCTCCACGGCCGCGGCACCACCGACGCCGTCGCCGGCGGATGCTCCGTTGCGCGCGCGAGCGGATCGGCCTTGAGCGGGAGACTCTCGCCCGAGGGACCGACGATCTCATACTTGTAGCGCTCGCCCGGCGCGAGCCGCGGCACAAACAATTCCCACACGCCGGCCGAATACCTAAGCCGCATGGGATGGCGCCGGCCGTCCCAGGTGTTGAAGTCGCCCACCACCGAAACACGCCGCGCGTTGGGCGCCCACACCGCAAAGCGGACTCCCGCAACACCATCGATCGCCAGATGCGCGGCGCCCAGGCGCTCTGCAAGCTCAAAGTGCGCGCCTTCGGAAAACAGATGCAGGTCGAGGTCGCCGAGGAGCGGTCCGTACGAGTACGGGTCCTCCGTTTCCTCTATGGAATGCGGCCAGTGGATGCGAAGCACATAGTCGCAGCTGTGCGCGAGCGGACCGACAAAAAGTCCCGTGTTTTCGAGCGGCGAGAGACGTCCGAGCACTTCTCCGCCGTTGCGCGCCAGAACCTCCACCGCATGCGCGCCGGGGAGGTAGCAGCGCACCACGTAACCAGCGTCGGTCGTATGCGGGCCGAGATACGAAAAGGGATCGGCGAAGCGCCCTTGCGCGAGCGCGCGCACCGCCGCCCAATCCTCTTCGTGCGTCGTCATTCTATCCACCGGACTCAAGTCCCTGCTGCAGATACTGCGCCAGTCCGCGCAAGGGGATGTCGACCCAATCGGGCCGGTTGTTCACTTCATAGACAATCTCGTAGGCCGCTTTCTCGATTGCGAATGCCGTGACGACCTGGCGCTCGTCGGAATCGAGAGGACGGCCACGCCCTTCGCCGTACGCGTCGAAGAAGCGGCGTTCGGCCTGGGCGCGGAACTGCTTCAGCAGCTCGGCGGCACGCACCTGTCCGGGCGCGCCGGCCGCGAGCTTGCGTTCGCGCTCGATAATGCCTGCCGCATAGTCGAAAGAACGGATCGTCCCGGCAACGTCGCGCATCGGACTGCGTTTCGACCGGCGCTCGGCCAAGAGCTTCAGCGGTTCGCCCTCGAAGTCGATGATGGAGACGTCGTTGCCGCAGACGAGCACCTGCCCCAGATGCAGGTCGCCGTGAATGCGCGTGCGCAGCGATCCAATCCCATGCGCAAGCAGGCGCGTCAGGCGCTCCAGCGTTTCGTCCCGTCGCGCCGCAAGCTGGGCGACCAGCCGCCGGCGTTCCTTGTCCTCGGTGTGAAGTAGCGATTTGAGGGCGGCCTTGAGCTGTTCGCGCGCGCCCGCACAGGCGGAGCGCACGGCTGCCGCGTCCACGATCCGCGGCCTGAACGCGGGATCGTCGCAAGGCTGCGCGAGGACGGCGTGCATTTCGCCGACGCGCCGGCCCAGCGCGAGCACGAATGGCCAGTAGGATTCGAACGGATCGCGTTCGCCCGTGGTTGGCGCAACCGCCTGTTCGTCGATGATGCGGGTCAACTGTTCGTGCGTCCATTGCGAGCCGTCGCCCTGGTTCGTCACAAAGGCTTCGACAACCGCGAGCGTGGAGATTTCGCCGGAGCCATGCCGGCGCACGACTTCGCCGATCAGCGCGGGCGTTCCCGGAAATTCGCGCGCGGTGAGCACGCGCGCCATCTCCGGCTCGGGATGGATACCGAGCGTGGCGCGCCGGAACAGCTTGACGATGGCCCACCGGCCCACGACGAGGCTCGAATTGCTCTGCTCCGCGCCCGGCCATTCGATCTCGCAATCGCGCGGAATATGCGCCGCCGCATCGCCGAGCGGCCGGAATGCGATCTCGCCATCGCCGAAAGGTATGGTTGTCTGCTCGGCAAGTCCGTCGAGAATCGTGCGGGCGAAACCTGCAAACGCGAAGCCGTCGGTCAGGAGTCCGACGCGGCGACCGCGCCTCGCGCGCGCGAAGGCGAGCGGTGCCTCGAAAGGCGCAGGCGCGAGATCCTCCCACGCAATCGCCATTGGCAGCGCATAACAGACGCGCTCGCCGGCGGCCGAAATTTCCACATCCGCGAAAACCGCGTCCTGCTCCTGGCCCGGCATCGGCGCAACAGCCACAATCCGGGCGCTCTCGATGGTACTGCCCTTGTGCTGAAACCAGCGCCGGCCCGCCATGTAAACCGGCAGGATGTCGGTCTCGAGGATTTCCGTCATATGCCGGTCGAGCGAATGCGCGAGACTGCCGCGCAGCACGAATGTCTGGTGTTCGACGAAGGGGCCCGCCGTCGCCGTGCTCCACGCCGGCGGCTCCGCATCCTCGCTGAGCTTGAACCAGTAGAACCCGTAAGGCGGCAGCGTCAGCAGATAGGTGAGCTGGCCGATGCGCGGGAAAGGCGTTCCACCCAGAAGTTCGATCGGGATGCGGCCTGCGAACTCGCTCAATTCCAGTTCGACGGCCTGCGCCGAGCGCGACACGTTGACCACGCAGAGGATGGTGTCGTCTTCGTACTCGCGCAAATATGCGAGCACCTTGCGATTCTGCGGCTGCAGGAGACGCAGACTGCCGCGACCGAACGCCTGGTGGCGGCCGCGTTCGACCAGCATGCGGCGAAGCCAGTTGAGCAGGGAATGCGGATTGCGCCATTGGGCTTCGACATTCACCGCCTGGTATCCCCAGATCGGATCCATGATCGTCGGCAGCACCAGCGACGCCGGATCGGCGCGGCTGAATCCGCCATTGCGGTCGGACGACCACTGCATGGGCGTGCGCACGCCATCGCGGTCGCCGAGATGGATATTGTCGCCCATGCCGATTTCGTCGCCGTAATAGATGATGGGCGTGCCCGGCATGGTGAGCAGCAGGCTGTTCATCAGTTCGATGCGGCGCCGGTCGTTTTCGAGGAGCGGAGCGAGTCTGCGCCGGATGCCGAGATTGAGTCGCGCCCGCCTGTCGGCCGCATAGACCTCCCACAGATAATCGCGTTCGCGATCGGTCACCATTTCGAGCGTGAGTTCGTCGTGATTGCGCAGGAAGATCGCCCACTGGCAGCCCGCCGGGACGTCGGGGGTCTGGCGAATGATGTCGGTGATCGGAAACCGGTCCTCCTGCGCGATCGCCATGTACATGCGCGGCATCAGCGGGAAATGGAACACCATGTGGCATTCGTCGCCGGCGCCGAAATATTCCTGGATGTCTTCCGGCCACTGGTTGGCTTCGGCGAGCAGCATCCTGTCGGGATAGTGATCCTCGACGATTCTGCGGATGTGCTTCAGGATCGCGTGCGTCTCCGGCAGGTTCTCGCTCGACGTTCCTTCGCGCTCGACCAGATAAGGCACGGCATCGAGCCGCAATCCGTCGACGCCCAAATCGAGCCAGAAGCGCATCACCGAGATGACGGCCTTCAGCACCTGCGGGTTGTCGAAATTCAGATCCGGCTGGTGCGAATAGAAGCGGTGCCAATAGTAGGCTTTCGCTTCGTCGTCCCAGGTCCAGTTCGACTTTTCGGTATCGATGAAGATGATCCGTGTACCCGCATAGGCGCGATCGTTGTCGGACCAGACGTAGAAGTCGCGCGCCGCCGATCCGGGCCTGGCGCGCCGCGCCCGCTGGAACCAGGGATGCTGGTCGGAGGTGTGATTGATCACCAGTTCGGTGATGACACGGATTCCACGCGCATGCGCCGCGTCGATGAACGCCCGTGCATCGGCAATGGTGCCGTATTCGGGATGAACGCCGCGGTAATCGGAAATGTCGTAACCGTCGTCGCGCCGCGGCGAGGGATAGAACGGCAGCAACCAGATCGCGTTGATGCCCAGTTCGGCAAGATAATCCAGCCTCTGCATCAGGCCGGCGAAATCGCCCACTCCGTCGTTGTTCGAATCGAAGAAGGCCTTGAGATGCAGCTGGTAGATAACGGCGTCGCGATACCAGTACGGATCCGCCGGAAGCGGCGTGGATTTCCGGCGGGCCATCCCTACTGCTCCCGCGCCGGACGCACCCGCCAGATCGCGTAGGGCGCCTCCGGCGTCAGGCGCAGATGCTGCAACTTGCCCCGCCACACGGCGCGGGTGCCGCGCAGCAGGTCTTCGGATTCGAGCGACCGATCGTCGGGAAGACCCCATTCCCAGAGCGGAATCTCGTAATCGGTTTCCTGCGCGTGAAGCGGATCGAGGCTGACCGCGACAAGAATACGATCGCGATGACCAGGCGCAGACTTGCCGTAATACAGCACCTGGTCATTGAATGCGTGGTAGAACGTCAGGCCGAGGTGACTCTGCAGCGCAGGCTCCGCCTTGCGCAGGCGGTTCAACGCCGCGATTTCCGCCGCGATATTGCCCGGCGCAGTCCAGTCCCGCGGTCGAAGCTCGTACTTCTCGGAGTTGTTGTATTCCTCCCGGCCCGGCAGCGGATCGGACTCGCAGAGTTCGTAGCCGGAATACATCCCCCACAATCCGGACAGCGTCGCCGCCAGCGCGGCGCGAATGAGAAAGCCGGCACGGCCGGAGGCCTGCAGGAACCACGGATTGATGTCGGGCGTGTTGACGAAGAAGTGCGGCCGGAAGAAATCGACAACCGGCGGCCGCGTCAGCTCCGTCATGTAATCGGTGAGATCGCGCTTGGTGTTGCGCCAGATGAAATAGGTATAGGATTGCGAGAAGCCGAGCTGCGCCAGCCGGTACATGACCTTCGGACGCGTGAACGCCTCGGAGAGAAAGACCGTGTTCGGATGCCGCGCCCGCACATCCGCGATCATCCACTCCCAGAACGGGAACGGCTTGGTGTGCGGATTGTCCACGCGGAAGATGCGCACCCCCGCATCGATCCAGTGAAGAACGACATCGCGCAGAGCGATCCATGCCGCAGGCACCGCATCGGGCGCGTAGAAATCGATATTGACGATGTCCTCGTATTTCTTGGGTGGATTTTCGGCAAAGTGGATCGAACCGTCAGGACGCCAGGAAAACCAGGTCTTATGCTCTTCCAGCCAGGGATGGTCGCGCGAGCACTGGATGGCGAAATCGAGCGCAAGCTCGATACCATATTCGTGTGCCGCCGCGACAAGGGCCCGAAAATCGTCCACCGTGCCGAGGTCGGGATGGACCGCCTCGTGGCCGCCTTCGGGGCCGCCGATCGCATAGGTGCTTCCGGGATCGCCCGCCGCTGCTTCCAGCGCGTTGTTGCGGCCTTTCCGGCGGGTCACCCCGATGGGGTGGATGGGCGTGAGATAAAGAACATCGAAGCCCATCTGCGCAATTCGCGGCAGCTGCGACATCACATCCTTGAGCGTGCCCGAACGGGCGGGACTGTCGGTCTGGGAGCGCGGGAACAGCTCGTACCAGCTCGCGAAGCGCGCCTTCTGCCGCTCGACTTCGACGGTGAAGACATCGCTGCGCGAAAGAAATCTGCGGTCGTCGGCGCGCCAGACCGCTTCCGCCGTTTCCGGCGCCAGCAACAGATCGGCGCGATGTTCGGGCGCAAGCTCCCCGAACGCCTCGACGACTCGTTCGAGTGCGGCGCGCGTGGCGCCGGTTGCGCGCTCTTTTCGCGCGCAGACCAGGTCGCAACCTTCGCGCAGATCGAGCGTCACGTCCTGACCGGCATCGCGCTTGCGCGCGAGATCGCGCGCGAAGCTGCCGTAAATATCGATCCAGGCCACGACGAAGAAACGATGGCTTCCGATGCGGCAAACATCGAATTCTGCACGCCAGCGATCGTTGCCGATGGCTACCATGCGCTCCTGGCGCCAGTTCCGCTCATCGTCCGCGCGCCAGGCGACTTCGGCTGCGATCACCGGATGGCCGTCGGTGAAGATGTCGGCCTCCACGGTAAAGCGTTCGCCGACGATGCGCCGCGACGGAAATCGCCCGCCGGCAACGCAGGGCGAAACATTGGCGATGGCAATGCGTGGGCAGGCCGCGGCCTGGGCCACCTCCCTGCCCTTTCCCCTCGGCACCTGACGGACCGCAGGCATTCGCACCGCGTGACAGAGCCGTGCGGCTCCGGGAGGAAGTCTCGCATCGGCGGAGACCGCGCCGAATACGGTCCTGAGCGCATCGAATTCGCCCAGTGCAAGTCGCGTTTCTTCGCCGGGTACGGCGCCGATGGACGCGCTCGGATTCACCAGAGCGACGAAGGCTTCGCCGGCGAGCGTCGGATCCTGCCCGTCGACGCGCATCAGGACTGTGACCTCGGCGCCAGCGCCCGTAGGCTTGAACAGCGTCGAGCGCCTGTTCGCGTGCCCTTCCACAAACGCGTTGGCGGCGCGGATCGCATCGTGAAACGCCGCGTCTTCGCCATCGCGTGCACCGTCGGCAAAGGCGAGCGGCATCAGAAGACCCGAACCGGTGAGCGCAGCGACCGCGAGCCTGGCCTCGCGCACCGCAAGGGATGCGGGCGCGAGCTTCGTCGGCGCGTCGATCTGCGCCATCACGGGTGCAACCCTGGAAAGCGCGTCGTGCTCTTCGATGAGCCAGTTCGCGCGGCCGTCCCACCAGGGCAGGGACGAAAGCGTGAAGCCGAACCCGCAGCGTGAAAGCGCCGGCAGGTCGCTGCGCGGTACACCCGTCGTATCGGCAATGAACGCGATGTCGCGATTGGCCAGCTCGCAAACCGGAGTAATCAGTTCCGACCAAAGATCGATGCCCGCCCCAAACGGGCGGATGGCGCGAAAACCGGCCACCCCAGCATTGCTCGCTTCCGCCAGATGTGCCCTGCACCACTCCGCAACCGGCGAAAGATCATCGCAATCGCGCAGGAGCGCACATCCATGTCCGCGGCCCGGCGTCCTCGGATCGACGATGTCGCCGCTGCCTTCGCGGCGAACCGCAAAGCATTCGGGATGCCGCTCGACCAGATCCGCGTGGAGATTCCATTGCGCAAAATCGACGTCCACGAAGAGATCGAGCGCACGCGAAGCGCAGGCTTCGGCGAGAATGTTCAGCCCCGATTTCCAACCGGCTTCGGGGTCGGCCGCGACCACGACGCCGCTGAAGCCGAGCGATTTCGCGCGCTCGAGCGCCGCACGTGCCGCTCCTGCCGGACCGGCGCGGCCAATATGACAAAGCCTGGGGAACATCGAACCTCGCCCGGCGCAGACGCGGACACTCTTCCCTGCCGCGGAAGCCGCCCGATGCATCTAACCACAACCTTAGCCTGCAAGTTCCCAAACAGACCTTAAGCGGAGTTCCCGGGCGGTCGGGCGCAGCCTCGGCAGCTGACGGATCGACATCTTGACCGGCGTCGGCAAAACGGCAGCGAGTTGGCGGCAATATCCCGCCCAGAGGTTGAATCGTGCATGCTGTCTCATACCTTGCCGGGCTCATACCTTGCCGGGCCGGTTGCGGACCTTTGAGCCGCTCCCGCCGTATCGTCGCCCCTTCGCTGCGGGGCGGTGTACGCGCGCTTGGCGCACAACCTCCCGAAACTTTTCCTTACACCTGCACGTTGCCATTTCGGTTGTTGCAAGCAGCGGTTCCTCTTCCCCGGCGGCCCCGCGGCTTTGGATACCCCCTTTTGTTGCAGTAGGGGCCGCCGGCGGTGCTCTCGGGATTGACTGACTTCCGGGCGGGTCTGACAGGGACCCGCCCGCTATTTTTGCCGTACTGCGCGGCCCGCAATCCTTCGTTGCGCCCCTGACGGGACGATTACCGGGCAGGCCCGGTTGCAATCCGCGGTCGCGTTAATCATATAGCCCGAACTATATCGATCCGGCATAGCCGCGTTTCGGAGCGCGACAATGGACGTTCGTACGGTCTGCCTGGGGCTGCTGACTCGCGGCGACGCCACGGGATACGAGATCAAGAAGCAGTTCGAAGACGGCGGTTATCGGCACTTCGCCGAGGCGAGCTTCGGCTCGATTTATCCGGCGCTGGGACGGCTCACAGACGACGGGCTTGTCTCGGTGCGCGAGGAGCCGCAGGAAAAGCGGCCCGATCGCAGGGTTTATTCGATCACCGAATCCGGACGGGCGCGGTTTCTGGACGCGCTGATGAAACCGCCCAGGAGCGACCGCCATCGTTCGCCCTTCGCGTTCGCCATGCTGTTCTCGCACCTTCTGCCGGAATCGCGCGTGCGCGCCCTGCTCGACTCCTACATCGCGGAAAAGGAAGGCGTGCTGGCGCGGATCGAAGCGGGATGCGCCAAGGCTGCAAGCGCGGGGGAGCAGTTCGTCAACGGTCTGGGGCGTACGATCCACGCCGCCATGCTGGATTACTTGCGCGCCCACCGCGGGAACCTCGCGACCTCAATCATAGGGGTACCCGAACAGCCCGTGGCGGCTCCCTTGACTAGTGATCTATCCATGTATAACACGCATGTAAGAGCGCGGGGACCCTCGCAAGCTGAACTTTTGGCCGAGGCGCGCCGCTCGCGGCGCAACAGGAAGGACGTACCATGCTCGGCGACGGATTAGCCGCCCTGCGCGCCCTTTGGGAGCGCGTGCAACCCCGTTTCTGGCGCCGCATGAAGCCCAGCTACCGTGCGGCGACGGCGATCACGGTGCTGGTGACGCTCTGGCTCGGGTCCGGCATCGTCTCGGGCGGCACCGCACACCACGCCGACCAAACGTCGCCCAAGAGCACCGAACTGCCGAGCGTGCAGGTCCAGCAACTCGTCGCGCAGCGTCGGGATGCGGCGGTGATCGTGCGCGGCCGCACCGAGGCGCTGCACTCCGTCGACGTGAAGGCACAGGTGGATGGTGTCGTGCAGGCGCTGCATTTCGAGAAGGGGGATTTCGTCAAGGCGGGCCAGGTGCTCTGCGAACTGCAGGTCAATGACCGCGCAGCCAAGGTAGACGAGGCGCGCGCGCAGGTGGCCGAGACGCAGGAGAAATACAACGCCGACCTCGCGCTCGCGAAAGATGGTTATCTCGCCAAGACGATCCTTGCCGAATCGCAGACCGCGCTAGAGACAGCCCGCGCCACCGAGCGCACGAACGAGCTCGATCTCGCACATACGGTGATCCGCGCGCCCTTCGACGGGCTCGTGGACGATCGGTACGTCAATGTCGGCGACCTGATGAAAAACGGCGACAAGTGCGCGCTTCTGATCGCGCCCGAGCCTTTCCTCGCTGTCGGCGCAGTGTCGGAGCACGACGTCGGCAAAATCAGGGTCGGCGATTCCGCGACCGCGACACTCGTCACCGGTCAGGCCGTTCAGGGCCGCGTGCGATTCGTGGCCGACCAGGCGGATGCGACGACGCGCACCTTCCGCCTCGAAGTGGAACTGCCAAATCCCGACGCGAAGCTCAGGGATGGCGTGAGCGCCGACATCCGGATTCCGGTCCGCAACGTCGAAGCCGTGAAGATTTCGCCGGGCATTCTCGTCCTCAGCGACGGGGGAGTGGTCGGCGTGCGGATTGTCGAAAACGGGCTGGTTCGCTTCCGGCCGGTGCAGATCGTCTCCGACAATCCGGACGGCATGTGGGTGACGGGGCTCGCGAACGGAACCGACGTCATCACCGTCGGCCAGGAATTCGTCAGCGAAGGCGCGCGTGTGAAGGCGGTGCGGACCGGAGCGGGCGCGTGAACCGCATCATCTCCTGGGCCGTCACGAACACGCGGCTCGTCATCGCGGCGCTGGTGGTCACGATCGTTGCGGGCGTGATCGCCTTCATCCAGATCCCGAAGGAATCGGATCCCGACATTCCGATCCCCTACATCGTGGTCGAGGTTTACTACCCCGGCATCAGCCCGGAAGACAGCGAACGGCTGCTCGTCAAGCCGATGGAGAATTATCTCCGCTCGATCCAGGGACTGAAGCAGATGACGGCGCGCGCCTACGAAGGCGCGGCCGTCGTCATCATGGAATTCGATGTTTCGTTCAACAAGGACCGCGCGCTCGCCGACGTGCGCGCGCAGGTGGATACGGCCCGCGCCGAGTTGCCGCCCGACGTGCAGCAGCCGACCGTTCAGGAAATCAGCACCAGCCTGTTTCCCGTCATTTCCGTCGCGCTGTCGGGCGACGTGCCGGAACGCACGCTCTACCACCTCTCGCGCGATCTGAGCGACCAGCTCAAGGCCATTCCCACGGTTCTCGACGCGCAGCTTTCGGGAACCCGCGACGAGATGCTCGAGATCACGGTCGATCCGGCCAAGCTCGAGACGTACGGCATCACCCAGCAGGAAATGTTCGACGCGATCACCAACAACAACACGCTGATCGCGGCGGGCGTCATCGACACCGGCCACGGCAATTTCGCCGTGAAGCTGCCGGGCGTCATCGACAACGCCGAAGACGTCCTGAACCTGCCGATCCGCGCTACCGCCGATGCGACCGTGACGCTGAAGGACGTGGCCGAGGTCCACCCAACATTCTACGACGCGACGAGTTACACGACGATCAACGGCAAGCGGGCGATCGCCATCGACGTGACCAAGCGCGTCGGCGCCAACGTGATCCAGAACAATCTCGCGGTCCGCCAGATGGTCGCGGCGGCGCAGAAATACTTTCCCGCCGGCGTGCATGTCTCCTTCGTCGGCGACCAGTCCACCGACATCCGCAATCAGCTGGGGTCGCTCTCCGACGCGATCGTTCTCGCCATCATCCTGGTGATGATCATCGTCGTGGCGGCGCTGGGGCTCCGCTCGGGACTTCTGGTCGGCGTGGCGATTCCCACCTCGTTTCTGATGAGCTTCCTCGTGATCGACGCCGAGGGCTTCACTCTCAATTTCATGATCATGTTTGCGATGCTGCTCTCGGTCGGCATTCTCGTCGACGGGGCGATCATCGTGGTGGAGTATGCCGACCGGAAGATGACGGAAGGGCTGCCGCCCAGACAGGCGTTTGCGGAATCCGCGCAGCGCATGTTCTGGCCGGTCGTGAGCTCGACCGCGACGATGATCGGCGCCTTCCTGCCGATGCTTCTGTGGCCCGGCATCTCGGGCAAATACATGAGTTATTTCCCGACGACGCTCATCGTCGTTCTCTCCTGCTCGATGGTCGTGGCGCTGATCTTCCTGCCGGTGCTCGGCGGGTTCTTCGGCAAGAAGCCCGAGCGCGACGAGCAGCACGAAAAGGCCATCGAAGCCTCCGAACACGGCGACTGGCGGGAAATTCCCGGGATCACCGGCTGGTACGCGCACCTCTCCGACTGGATCACCCACAATCCCGGAAAGGTGATCGCAGCGGCGATCCTGGCCACGATCGTGGTCCTCGGACTGTTCGTGCAATTCAATCACGGCACCGAGTTTTTCGTGAAGACCGATCCGACGGAAGCCACGGTGCTCGTTTCCGCGCGCGGCAATCTTTCCGCCAACGAGAAGCGCGATCTCGTGATGAGCGTCGAGCGGCGAATCGAGAACGTGGCCGGCGTGGATTACATCTACGCGAATTCCGGCGGCAATCCTTCGAGTCTGGATGTGCCGGTGGACAATATCGGCCGCATAACGGTGGAACTGAAGCCGTACGGCGAGCGCCGGCGCGGCGATGCCATTCTCGAGGACATCCGCAAGCGCACCGAAAACATGCCGGGCCTGCGCGTCGAAGTGCGCAAGCCGGACAGCGGACCCCAGACCGGCAAGGACATCACCATCGACGCGAGTTCCGACGACTATCCGGCATTGCTCAAGACGACCGATCGGCTGCGGCGCCATCTCGACGGCATGCCCGTGCTCAGGGACGTGGAAGATACGCGTCCCCTCCCCGGCATCGAATGGGACCTCAAGGTCAAACGCGACGTGGCCCAGCGCTTCGGCGTCAGCACCCAGCAGATCGGCGCGGCCGTCGAACTCGTCACGGACGGCATTTTCGTCGGACGCTACCGGCCGGCCGATTCGACGAGTCTCGTGGATATCCGCGTGCGCTACCCGAGCGCCGACCGCGGCATTCACGCGCTGGACGGCGTGCGCGTCGCCACCGCCCACGGCATGGTGCCCATCAGCACCTTCGTCGCCGTCAACGCCGAGCCGCAGGTCAATTCCATCGAGCGCATCGACGCCCATCGCGTCTATCACGTGCGCGCCAACGTGAAGCCCGGCGTCAACGTCAACGCGGTCACCGGCAAGATCAAGGACTGGATCGCTTCACAGAAACTGCCGCGCGACGTGCGCGTGTCGTTCAAGGGCTCGGACGAGGAACAGCAGGAATCCAGCGCCTTCCTCGTCAAGGCAGCTTTCATGGCGCTGTTCCTGATCGCCGTGGTCCTGCTGGCAATGTTCAACAGCTTCTATCACGCGAGCCTGATTCTGGTCGCGGTCATCCTCGCGATGATCGGTTCGCTGCTCGGCATGGTGGTGATGGGGCAGGCCTTCTCGATCATCATGACCGGCACGGGCCTGCTCGCGCTCGCCGGGATCGTCGTCAATCACAACATCGTTCTGATCGACACCTATCACAAACTTCTCGATACCGGGATGAACCCCATCGAGGCGGTGATTCGCTCGAGCGCGCAGCGGCTCAGGCCCGTGTTCCTCACCACCATCACCGCAATCTTCGGGCTGATCCCGATGATGATGGCGCTCGAGATCGATTTCGCCAAACGGACGGCGACGATCGGCGATCCCTTCGCGATGATGTGGATACAGCTCTCGACCGCGATCGTGTTCGGGCTGGCGTTTTCAAAGGGCATCACGCTCGGACTGGTGCCGGCGCTGCTGGCGCTGCCCCATCGCGTGCGCGAGACCCGGCAGGGCTTCCGCTGGTTCCTGGCGGAAATTTTCCGTGCGCCCTACCGCGCGATCTCGCGCCGCCCACGCGTGCGCACACCGGCGCCCCAGATTCAGCCCGCGGAATAGCGGAAGGGAATCCGGCCGGAAGCGGCTTTTCGGCGCGAGCCGGCAGGAGTTGCCCGACGATGCCGACGCGTTTGTCCACATGTGACCCGCGAAGGACATTCCGGCCGAGCCGGCGGGCCCTGTTTGCAGCGCTCGCCGCAGCGCCGGTCCTTGCGCGCTGCAGCTCCGCTTCCAATTCCGCTGCGGGCCCGCTGGCGGCCCTGTTTTCCGGCCGGTCCGTCCCCTTGAAAGAGGTGCAGGACACGCCGTTTGCATCGCTCGGCCTGCGCATCGGCGCCGGCGATCAGACCATGCTGGTCCTCGCCACGCGCATCGGCTCGTCAGATGTGTGGACGTCCGCATCGCAGATCGCGCTCGAAATCGCTTCCGGCCGCATCCTGCGCACGGCGGGACTGCCGCAGAATCTGTCGGGCACAAGATTTTCCGGCGCCGATCCTCTCGCGGCGGGGCTCGACCGTTTGCGGCAGGCCATCAAGGATCCGCACGCGGTCGATTTCGAGGATCGCAACGCCCATGGCGTCGCGATCGAATCCGTTCTTGCTCCGGCGGGCGTTGAGGACATCGACGTTCTCGGCACGCGCGTCCGCTGCCTGCACGCGGTGGAGCAATGCCGCGCGCCCGCGCTCTCCTGGACTTTCACCAACCAATACTGGGCGAGCGCAGAGAGCGGACTCGTCTGGCGCTCGCTGCAGAACGTCCACCCCGCTCTCCCCGCGCTTGAGATTGTGCTCTTCCGCCCGCCGAAGTGAGCTCCCGCAACCGCCTTTCCCACGGGGACAACTAGCAATGCCCGCCCTTGAACTGTTTGCCCGTCTCGACGGCGTGGATGCCGCAACGCTTACGCCGCTTCAGCGCATCCTGCTGATCACCGACGGCACACTGACCGAGATTCTCGAAGCGCACTACCTCGAGCGGATCGAGCTCGACAAAATCTCCGAACGCATCCTGACCATCGGCGAATGTGATTCATCCCTGGCCGGCGAGGCGGGCGAGCCGGTCCTCGAACGCAAGATCAATTTGCGCGGTGCGCGCTCCGGCAACAAATACGTCTATGCGGAATCGCTCGTTCTCGTGAGTCGGCTCGACCCCGCGCTCCGGGGCGAACTGCTCGGCACCAATGTTCCCCTGGGCCGGCTCTGGCGTCATCACCGGCTCGAGACCTACAAGGAGCTTGTGAGCCTCGCGCGGCGCGAGGCCCGCCAACTCCATCGGCATCTCGACTGCGCGGCCGATGCCGGGGTGCTCGCGCGCAGCTACGACGTCTTCTCGTCGCGCCGGCTTGTGATGCGCATCGCCGAGTATTTCCCCGCGGGCGGGCGCGACTGATTTCGACCTCTCGCAAATATGATCGAGCCGCCGCGGGTCGCTTGTGATAGCGTCGCGCAGGCGGATTGCCGGGGGAACGGGCATGACATCGACAAGAGCTGCAACGGGCTTCGGCGCGCTTGTTTTCGGTCTCGGCATCCTTGCAATGGGACTCGTGTGTCTCGTGTGGGGAAAGTTCGACCCCAGCCAGGCAGTGCCGAAAGACTTTCCCGATCGCACGGCGCTCGCCTATGCCGCGGCTGTGTTCATGTTTGTTTGCGGCGCGGCCACCGCGTGGCGCAGAACCGCGACACGGGGCGCTATCGCCCTCGCCGCCTACTTCGCCATCGTCGTCGCGATCCTGATGGACGGGCGCGGCGTGATCGCGCACTACAAAGAGTATGGCAGCTACGACAACGAAGCCGAGCAGCTCGCGCTCGCGGCGGCGGCGCTGATCGTCTATGCGCGGAGCGCCGCGATCGATTCCGCGCTTGCCCAGCGCCTCGTGCGCACCGGCCAGATCGTGTTCGGCATTTGCGCGGTGCTGTTTGGCGGCGCGCACTTCTTCTACCTGAACCTGACGGTGCCGCTCGTTCCCGAATGGCTGCCGCCGAACCAGATGTTCTGGGCCTATTTGTGCGGCGTCGCCCACATCGCCGGTGGCGTGGCGATTATCACCGGCGTACAGGCGCGCCTCGCGGCGATTCTTCTCACCATCATGTACGCCCTGTTCACGCCGCTCGTGCATATACCGATCGTGGTGGCCGATCCGCACACCTACTTCAACTGGACCGAGAACGCGCTCAACATCGCGCTCACCGGCGCCGCCTGGGTGGTAGCCGATTCGCTGGCGCGGCCGTGGCGGGCCGGATTCCGGTTTGCGGCAAGAGAGGGATCGGCAGCCTAGAGCGCTCCCCGGCCGCCGCGCGGTATGGCAGTGAAGATGAAGAGACAAATTCCCTGCTCTGTCATTCGCTATGAAATTCCCTGCTCGTGCGCATCACGCCGAAATTCCCTGGTCGCCCCATCGTTCGGGGATAATTCCCTGCTCGTGGCCATCACCCGGAAATTCCCTGCGCACTTTTCTTCGCACGCGAGTCTGCGGCCGGTTGCTTTGGTGTGGCCGAACGTGGCGCACACGCCGCCCGCAACGCACGGAATGCCTTTCGTTCGTGTCCGCTGACAAAGGCGAGGACCACCCGCACCGCGGGCGCGTTGCCGCGCATCGCCGCCAGCAGCAGCGACCTTGCGACGGCATCGAAGCCATCGCGCGGCACGCGGGCCGCCACCGCTTCGGGCGAGGAGAGCAGCGCCTTCTCGATGGACGCGCGCAGCGCGCGCTCCCCGGCGCGCCGCGGCCCCGGCAGGCCGCTCGGGTTTCCGGATTGTCCGATGTGGAATCGCGTATGCGCCGGCGGTTTGCCGTAACCGATCTCATAAGCCATGGGGGCATCTTCGGGGTTGCCGTCGCAGTATAACCAATATGGGTTACGTGTCAACCATATTAGTATGGCGCGCCACCTTCTCGGCCCGGGATGGAGCTCATGCTACGTTGGTGCGATGCCGGTCCGCGCGTCCAAACTCTCGCCCCGTCTCGAGGCGCGCATAGCCGGCGCGCTGTACGTGCTTGTCATCATCCTGGGCGCTTACGCGGAGTTGGTCGGTCGCCAGGGTCTGATCGTCAGCGGCGATCCGGCCGCCACGCTGCGCGCCATTGGAGCGCACCAGGAGGTCTACCGGCTCGGATTCGTGGCCGAAATGTTCACCAACATTCTGGCCATCCCGACGACGTTGATCCTGTGGCGCCTTCTGACGCCGGCCGGCCCCCTGCTTGCCCTGACGGCGCTGGTATTCGATCTCACCCAGAACGCCATCAATGCGGTGAATGCCTGGACGCAGTTTGCGCCGCTCACATTGCTTCCCGGTACGCCGGATTTGAGCGCGGTGCCGGCCGCCGAACTGGCGGCGCTGGCGCGGCTGGCGCTGAGATGGCACGACCTCGGTTTTCAGATCGGGCTCAGTTTCTTCGGCTTCGCGCTTCTGATCGAAGGCGCCCTGGTGTTTCGTTCGCAGTACTTCCCTCGCTGGCTCGGCGCCCTCTACATGCTGGCGGGCGGCTGCTATCTCGTCGCCGCCTGCGATTACTTTCTGGCGCTTCATCTGCCGATGATCGCGTATGTCCTGTTCGTATCTTTCGCAGGCGAAGCGGCCATGGCGCTGTGGTTGCTGATCGTCGGCGTGAACGAGACCAGATGGCATGCGGCCGAGGGTCGGTTGGCGGCCGAGACGGCGTGATACGTCTCGTCGGAGCGCACTCCAGTAGGCGCCCGTCTGCAAACGGGGACAAACGGTTTCCGACCCTGAGGCGGTCGCATCAATCGTTCGTCTGGTTCACCACGTCATCATCTGCTCCGTTTGGCAGCGGAACAGCTTCCTTCCAATGAACCCCTGGTGCCGGGCTCGGGGTCCATTTCGGCTCGATTACCGGCTGCACCGCATGGCGTTCTTCGGCGACTGTTCGTAAACAATCTGCCGGTCGCCTTATCGCATTGCCGGCGCGGGCGTGCCGTCGGACCAATGCGTGACCGGCACCATGATGACGCTGATCGCTTCCGCCGAGTTCTGGAACTGCGGGTTCAGCAGTACGGGCGAGCCGGGCAGATCCGCGCCCCAGTTCGCGCCCCCCGCGCGCGGGAAATAGAACATCAGGTGCGGCACCCAGTTGCGCGCCTGATCGTTGAGATACCCCTGCTTCGACATCATGTACGTCATCGCGCCCGCTTCGAGAGGCGGCAAGGTGTGCTGTTCGATGCCTTCCTTGATCGCGGCGGCGATCTCGGGCTTGGAGCGCCCCGCAAGTACCAGTTCCGTGCGCCTGATCGTGTAAGGCAGGATGGAGCGCACGCCCGTTGGATTGTAGCATAGCGGCCCGCGCATATGCGGATTCCAGAATTGCGGGAAGTCGTATTGCGACATCCACCCGCGCTCCACCGCGCAGACGAACCCGTTGCTGCCTTTGATCGCGGTGACGTAGCCGTGGCGCGTCAACACCAACACGGTCGCCTTGTCTGCGATGGATGGCGGCGCCGCACTCTTCGCCATCGCGATCTCGTCGGAGCGGTCCATCATGTACCGATCGACCGGCGCCATCGCTGAATAGTTCGCGGCGCACGCGGCGGATGCACCCAGCAAAATCGCGCCGCAAGCGGCGAAACTTCTCAAGACCGTCCAACCCATCGCAATCCTCCCCGTCATGGCGCGCGGACTGTCGTGGAGGACGCTTGCGCTTTGCAAGTCACATGTTCGCGATGGCGCTTGCCCGAACGGGTCGCGATGAGGAAATGGTCGGCAACGTTCGGGCCAAAAAAGCGGCATACGGGTTTAGGCCGAACCGCACCGATCGTCACGATGGCGAGTTGCTTTCTCCGCCATTCAAGGGCAGAGCATCGCGCATGACGAGTGACGACGAACTACCCGGCGAGACGCCCTATCAGAGCGGCATTTCCGGGCGCCGCGACCAGGCGTTTCCGGTGCTCGGCGAGGCGGAGATCGCACGCGTCGGCCGCTTCGGCGAAGTCCGGCGCTACCGGCGCGGCGCACGGCTGTTTGCGGCAGGCGAGAAAATTCCCGGCATGTTCGTGCTGCTCGAAGGCAGCCTGACGCTCAGCCAGCGCGACGGGCTCGGTCACACGTCGACTGTGGTGAATTATCGCCGCCGCGGACAATTCACGGGCGAGGTCGCCGTGCTGTCCGCCGGTCACGCAATGGTCGATGCGGTTGCGGATGACGATGTCGAAGCGATCCTGATTCCGCCCGACAAGGTCCGCACGCTGATCGTCGCCGAAGCGGAACTCGGCGAGCGCATCGTCCGCGCGCTGATCCTGCGCCGCGTTGCCCATATCGAATCCGGCGTCAGCGGACCGGTTCTGATCGGCCAGCCGAACGCTCCGGACATGCTCCGCCTGGAGAATTTTCTTCGCCGCAACGGTCAGCCGCATCACATCGTGGACCCGGCGCGTGACGCCGCGGCCGCTCTGCTGTTTGCGCAATATGGCGGCGCGCCGCACGACGTGCTCGTCGTTTGCCCGAACGGTTCGATGCAGCTCTCTCCGTCCGAAGAGTCGCTTGGCCGTTGCCTCGGCATGCTCGACGCGCTCGAGCCGGGCGAACTCTTCGACGTGGTGGTTGTGGGCGCGGGTCCTGCCGGTCTCGCAACCGCGGTGTACGCGGCATCGGAAGGTTTGCGGGTGATTGTCGTCGAGTGCCGCTCCTTCGGCGGCCAGGCGGGCGCAAGTGCGCGCATTGAAAATTACCTGGGATTTCCGACCGGGATTTCCGGCCAGGCGCTCGCCGGCCGTGCCTTCGTTCAGGCGCAGAAGTTCGGCGCGAAAATGCTCATACCCGCGCAAGTCACGTCGCTGGATTGCCGCAGAGCGGCGGGCGATGGCATGCTGGCGCTAACGCTCGACGATGGCCGCACTTTGCAATCCCGCACCATCGTGATTGCCGGCGGCGCGCGCTACCGCCGTCCTGCGGTTCCGCGTCTGGCGGAATTCGAAGGCCGCGGCATCTGGTACTGGGCGTCCGCGTTGGAAGCGAACATGTGCGCCGGCGAAGAGGTCGCGCTCGTCGGCGGCGGGAATTCCGCCGGACAGGCCGCGGTGTTCCTCGCCGAACATGCTTCCAAGGTTCACATGCTGATCCGCGGCGGGGGTCTCGACGCAACCATGTCGCGCTACCTGATCGACCGCATCGAGGCGTCGCCAAAGATCGAGCTTCACCCCAACACGGACATCACCGAACTCGCAGGCGATTCAGACGGGAGACTTGCCTCGATCTGCTGGCGCGAGCGCCGCTCGGACAGCGCGACGAACCACGCGATCCGAAACGTCTTCGTGTTCGTGGGGGCCGATCCCGAAACCGGATGGCTGCGCGATTGCGACGTCGCGCTCGACGCGCATGGCTTCGTGGTGACGGGCAAAGCCGCGGGCGGATCGGACAGCCAGGTGGCCGCCGCTCTGGAATCCAGCGTGGCGGGAATCTTCGCGGTCGGCGACGTGCGCTCGGGATCGGTGAAGCGTGTCGGCGGCGCGATCGGCGAG
This sequence comes from Rhizomicrobium sp., assembly GCA_050728995.1. Classification (GTDB taxonomy): domain Bacteria; phylum Pseudomonadota; class Alphaproteobacteria; order Micropepsales; family Micropepsaceae; genus Rhizomicrobium. The sequence continues at coordinate 30,829 of JBOHKH010000026.1, forward strand.
GGCGCTGCCGTGGTGGCGCTCATTCACGCGCATCTCGCGAACGCACAGCGGCCGGCTGCTACCTCGTAATTTCGATCCGGACCCGTTCCTTGACGGGTAAGGTCCCACCGGCAGTCGTCTCGATACGATCCGATCCTACCTGGTCCTCAGGAAACCGTGATAGGTACCGCGCCTGTCCGAGTAGTATCCCGTGATGGCGCCCGTGTTATTGATGGCCAAGGGATAGGTAAGGGTCGAGCCCGGCGGATCGAACGACGTAATTGTTCCATCGGGCGCCCTCACGAAGCCATGAAACCTGATGTTGGCCGTGTAGCTTCCCGTGACCCAGCCCTTCGAATTGATGCTCATGGGGGTCATTTGGGTTGTTCCGAAAGCAATGAACGATGTGATCGTTCCGTCGACCGCGCGGACGAAACCGTGATCGATCTCATTGCTGTCGTTGTAGTCTCCCGTGATTTCGCCCGCGTCGCTGATGGCAATTGCTCGTGTCCCGGCCGATCCCGGGGGGTCGAAGCTCGCGATCGTTCCATCGGCCGCGCGCACGAAGCCGTGCATGTGCGAGTCCGAATCCTCGTAGTACCCCGCGATCGCGCCGCTATCGTTGATGCTGAGGGGATAAGTGGCGATCGATCCCGGCGGGGTGAAAATCACGACCCTGCCGCCGGGCGCGCGCACAAAGCCCTTATCCCGCCCCTCGCCACTATAATCGACGAACCCCGTGACAAACCCGTTGTCATTGATGCCGGTGGGCCGAATTGCACTGTCGTTCGTCAGGGCGGGACCGAGAACGATCGATTTGATTTTCCCGTGCATGTTGCGCACAAAGCCGCCGAACGTGCCACGCGCCGAAACCGATCCCGTGATTTCGCCCTTGGCGTCGATGCTGTCGGGATCGGTCTCGTTGGCACTCTGGCCGGTGCAAGGGTAGGCGCTGAATGTTTTGAACGATCCACCCGCCGTGCGAACAAAACCGCCGGTCACGGACCCGCCGCACGGATAGGTTCCGGTGATCGTACCATTGTCGTTGATGCTGTCGGCTTGAGTCCAGGCTGAGCCCGGAACGTCGATCGTGGTGTATGTTGCTTTGCCGTCAGCCGAGACAGTTGCGCCCATGACGCAAAGCGCCGCGCACCCGGCCAATGTTACGTTTCGGGTGGCGAGACCTGCAACCCTTGCAAGCCCATTCCGTTCCTGCGTCACGCTTCTTGCCCTCTCCGTGGAGTCCCGACCCGATTGCGTATTGCAGAGCGCGCTGCGTCTGCATGATAAATTCAGGTCTAACGCCGGCAGTCTCGTCGCGGAGTATTGCGATTTCGTAAAATTATGTCTGCACGATATTTGGGACTTATACCCGCGGTTTGCAATTTCATCGCGGAACCGCTGGTCCGTGCCCGGCCACCGTTCGCGCGTGACGGGCGATCGCTCGAAAACCGCGGCGAACCACGCGATCCGGAATGCGTTTGTGTTCGTGGCGTCGGCCGGAAGATCCGCACGACCAGCCCACGCGTTGCCATCGCAGCAGAACTATCCCGCCCGGGCCGTATGTTTCAGATCGACGATTTGATCGAGCCGAGACCGAAAGGTCGTGCTCCCCTGTTTCTCGACGCTCCCCTGGCTTCATCCGATCCCCACAGCGACTCGCTTCAGGGCAGGAGAATTACAAAGCCATTTTGCCAGGAATCGCCTGTCGATACCCAAAAACCGGCAAACCGGTTACCTTCTCCCTGCCGCTTTCGATTCGAAATCAACGGCTTCGGGGTTCTTCACGGACAACGGCGAGGGGCTGAAATTACTTTGCCCCGGCAGCTGGTTGGGGCGCGTACGCCGCTTACTGCGGTCGATCAGCCTGTGCATCAGTCCAACGATTTTCGAGGTGATCGGCAATTCCGGCGTCGGCACACCGCGGGCGCCCCTTGCCGTGGCGCCTGTTGCTGGTTCCGGTATCACCAGCGCGATCTCGGAGGCACGCTCCAGCAAGAGATCGACGTCTCCGGATCGCTTCGCCTTGCGTAGTCTCGCGACGATGTCTGCAAGCCGCGCAGTCGCCCGTTCGCTGAAAAGCGCCGGCAAATTCGCGGGCAAACTGCCCGTTGCCGCACGCGCGCGGATCCAGGCTTCGGCCATGGTGAACTTCGGCTTGCTCCCGAAACACCAGACATGCTCAAAAGCCGTCATGACAAATGCGAGAACTTCCGGGCGAACGTGACGCCGATCGCTCTTCCAGCAGTTGGTGAATATATCGAGAACGATTTCATAGGAAGGCCAATAGTAGACGCCGCCGTCATCGCGAACGTCGCGAAGGAATTGGTCGAGCGCAGCTCTCAGAATAGCCTTCGAAGCCGAATTTGCGGTTATGCATGGCACGGGCCGAAACGTCGCCACGAGCGGAATCGGCGACATCGTGAAGATGATCCTCGCCTGAGGTCTGTATTTCCGGATCAGTTCGTAAATTTTCTGCAGATTTGCGCGGTTCTCGTCGACCGTAGTCACGCGAAACCCGTGTCGCGCCGGATCGAACTTGTCGGCAGGTATGGCACGCCAGAAAACGCCGCCTGTCGCAGAGTCGTACCACACCTCGGACAGGCCGAGCGTCAGGATGAAGACGTCGGTTTGCCTGAACAATTCGAGCGTTTCGAGCCGCACACTCTCGTCATAATCCTGCTCTCGCGTATCGTAATCGTGCCAGAGAAGTACTTCGTCCTTCTTGTTTTCGAACGCCCACTCGAACTGTTGCAACAGCGAATACGAATTCACCAACCCTTCGCCAAATCGGACAACATACGAGGAACTCGACGGATTCGGCTTCGTCAGCACGGTAAATCTGCGCGACGCAAGCCATTCCGAGATGTTTCGTGCGAAACAGCTGCCAAATGCGCAAATCCGCGTATCGGGACCGATCAGGGGCTCTTGAGGTGCCCACGAACCGACAACGTAACGCACCACGCTTTGCGCTTTCGAAATATCGTCCGTCGTGGGACTGAAGTTACAGTCCGGACCGCGATACCAACTCCAATTGACCCGCTGACGCCGACCGGTGAGCTCGACCTCGAAACCGCCGCGCTCGAAGCCCCTTCCGGGATGATGGCCGCCTTTACTCAAGAGCGCCGCTCCCGCGCGAGCACCACGCCGCGGGGCATCGTTCGCAAGCCGCTGCCGTCACGACGGGATTCGCGGGCCGATTTTTGCAGCATCCGAAGCAGGCCGCACAAGCCATGCGCATTCCAATCCGGGGCAAAGCGTGCCTTTCAGTGTACTCCATTTGTCGGGAACAGTATTACACATAATCTGGGCCAAGCGAAAATACCGCATCCAAGGGATGGCGGCCGTGGCCAAAAACCGCGTCCGGATGCCTGCTTCTCGCGCGGGCATGGACAGCGACAGCAAAATTGCGGCAATGCCCACAGCTGATATTTTCCCGGGAGCCCCAGTCGGTGAGCCAATTGCAGCTGCTGCCCGTACGAGCTCCGGGACCACGGCCCGGCCTATTTCCCGGGCACGAATGCCCGTCACTCCGGGGATTTTCTTCTGGAGACTCTTTGCCGTGCCGGGGCGTGGGCCGGGCAGGAAGACGATCGCGTTGCCGCGATCGTATCGCCTTCCGTGCGAGAATTTGCCAACTCGTTTCCTGGGTTGATACATCCGTCGTGAGGCAGATGTCGAATTCAAGGCGATGTGCGAGCGCATGGCCGAGTGTGCAGTGCCAACTCCCGACGAGACCACGGAGTTTGGATCACCCAACGAGCCGGCATGCGCGCAGATCACTTCGATTGTGACGACGAATGCGATCTGCTATCATTCCGGAGACCTCCATGAGGAGAACCGGAGTGTTGCTTTCTAGGCTCACGATTGTCACCACGATCACCGCTGCGGCAGTCGCCCTGGCGAGCGCGGCAGCGGCACGAAGCGAAAACGTGTTGTACTCGTTCAGGCGGGCGCAGGGGGTTCAACCCGTGGCGCGGCTCCTTCTGGACAAGGAAACAGGCGCCCTCTACGGCACCACGCCGCGAGGCGGCGTGGCCGACGGCGGTCCGGTCGGGGGAACGGTGTTCAAGCTGGCCCAGTCGAATGGTCAGTGGAAAGCGACCGTCATCTTCAATTTCGGCACGGATGTATATGGGCGGTCACCTTACGCCGGCCTGATCGAAGATTCGACAGGTGCACTCTATGGCACGACTCACGAGGGCGGCAGCTCAGAAGACGGAACGGTGTTCGAATTGACCCGATCCGGAGACGCCTGGAACGAGCAGGTGCTCCACAGCTTCACGGCGGGCAACGACGGAGCGGGCCCTGCAACCGCGCTCACTTTGGACAAGGCAACCGGCGAGTTCTACGGCACGACCTGGGGTGGCGGGTACAGCGGTTGCGGAACGGTGTTTAATCTTGCGCAGTCGGGTGGCAGCTGGAAGGAAAAGGTGATTTTCAGTTTTCTTCTGCACAAATTCGACGACTGTGAGCGCCCGGCGTCGAATCTGCATGAAGATTCGAGCGGTGCGCTGTTCGGTTTGTCTGATGCCGATGACGGATACTACGGGACCGCTTATAGGCTTCGGCGATCCGGCCGTGGCGGCGAGTGGCAGGAGGATATTATCCACACCTTTGGTACCAACGGCGATGGAAGCGAACCTGCCGACATGGTTCTCGCTCCCGACGGCACGATATACGGCACAACGCTCGATGGAGGATCTGTAGGGAGCAGCTGTGGAATTCTGTTCGAGCTGACCTTTTCGAAAAAGGTCTGGAGCGAGACCATCATCTGGGACTTCGGAGCAGCCGGCGACGGTTGTCGGCCCCGCGGCGTCTATCTGGACAGCCGTTCGGGCGCACTCTATGCGACCACCGAGCAAGGTGGCGCGCACGACACCGGCACAGTGGCCAAATTTGCCCAATCGGGCGGAACCTGGACCGAGAAGATATTGTACAGCTTCGGATACCAGCCCGACGGAGAGCTTCCCTACGCGCGCGTGATCGAAGACGAGCACACGGGAACGCTTTATGGAACGACAGCCTTTGGCGGCGCACATGGCCAACGAGGTCTGGGAACCGCATTCGAGATCGTTCGGTAACCGCGCTCTCAAAGAGCGGATTTTCCGCTCACCCTCGGGAAGTACGGCACATACCCGCGCTCGGAACTGATCGTGGACAAGACTGGAAAGCTTCTCGGCATAACATCGATGGCCGGACTCCAAGGCGGCGGAGCGATCTTTAAGTTGACTCCCTGAGATTGGGACGATTTTGCAGTTGACGGCTCGCCATCGCCGCTCGTCTGGCACGACCACTTGGGGATTGAATCGCTCTGCAACGTCGGTCACGATCCGCGACTGCTGGCCGTAACGTCATGGGGGACTCGATGCGTCGAACTCTCGTTGTTTCGTGGACACCTCTGCTGTTCTGGGCGCCGGCGCTGTCGCCGCTGTTATGCGGGAACGCATCCGCGGCGCGATTTCGTACCCTCTACAGCCTCGGCGCCCCACCTGACGGTCTCACTCCCGGTGGCGGACTGATCGCAGATCAGGCGCGCAATTTCTAGGGAACGACCACCGAGGGCGGCAGCGGAACGGCTTGCGGCACTCAGGGTTGCGGCGTGATGTTCAGGATGAAACGGAACGGCTCCGAATAGGTCCTCTACATCTTTGAGGGAGGAAACAATGACGGACCGCAGCCGGTTGGAACGTTGCTCGCGGACCAGTCCGGCAATCTCTACGGCACTACCGAACTCGGCGGCGGCAACGGCTGCGGATACGGTTGCGGCACGGTTTTCGAATTGAAGCCCTAGCGCCTAGAATCGAGGTTGAGTGTTACACAACGCAGCGTCCGCATGCATCGACAGTCTCAGCATGAGGACGAAAAATTAGGGAATTATCGCGTTGACTCCCTTGCAGAAATAGGGTAGTAATCCGATACCATCTGAGGCGAGCCTTTATGTCCCGGTCCACAATCAGCCTTTCCCAACTGAGCAAGCTGTTCCCGAACGAGGAA
>JBOHKH010000027.1:0-36034 GCA_050728995.1 Rhizomicrobium sp.
CCCGAGCTTGCCGGTGGCGGCATAGCCCGATATCCCGCCTGCGAGCCCGGCGTTGGCGACCATGAGGGCAGTGCCTTCGGTGGCATCGAACGCCGCGAACAGGCCGCCGCTCGCCGTGAACATGCCCGAAAATTCCTCGAGCCAGGGAAGGCCGGCAAAGACGAGCGCGAGATCGAGCACCGGCCCGAACCAGCTCTGCTGCCAGAAGCAGCCGAGGAAACACAGCCCGCTCGGGTCGGTGAAGACCAGCGGGTCGTTGAGCACGTAGGAGTAGCGGTTGAGGTCCTGCGGGTTGTAGGGCGCTTCGACCGTCGGATCGGCGGAGAAGAAGCGGCCGATCGCCGGATCGTAGATGCGGGCATTGAAATTGATCAGGCAGACGCCCGAGGGAATATGTTCCTGGCCGGTGAAGCCGCGCGTGAAGGGCGGCTGGGGGCCGTCGGAACAGTTGCGCGGCGTCCACTGCGCGGGATCGCGCGCCTCGCCCCACGCGTCGTACGAATAGCGGTCGATCGCTTTTCCCCAGTTCGCGTTGGGATTCTGTGTGCCGGGAAGGAACTGGTTGCCGTCGACAATGACCGACACCGAGCCCAGATGATCGAGTATGGGGTAGTAGATCGCGGTCTGGTTGCTGTTCTGGGTGACGATGATCGCGACCATCTTGCCGTCGGCCATGATGTAGTCGCGGTCCACGTACGGCGTGACCGTCGGCCCCATGTGCTCGGTCAGCACGCCCGAGGCTGGGTCGGAGAGATATTTGGTCAGCGCGCCCGGTGCGTTCATCTCGATGCGGTTGTGCTCGGGATCGTAGCTGTAGGAAATCGTCGTAGCCCCTTCGTGCACGATCGAGGAGGGTTTGTTGAACGAGGTCCAGGAGAGCTTGTTGATGGCGCTGGCGTCGCACTGGGCAGCGGTCGTCTCGCAGTTCAGATTGCCATTGGCGTCGTAGATGAAGCTGATCAGGTTGCCGCCCGAAATTCCGTCGACCTTGCAGCCGCTGCACACCGCGACCGAAGCCACAGCGTGCGGGCGCACGGAATTCGGGCCCGAAGGCTGGAGGTTATATCCGCCGGCGTCGGACTTCTGGATAATGTTTCCGATCGCGTCGTAGCCGATGCTGGTGTGGTTGCCGTTCTTGCAGGTGTTGGTGTCCCCGTAGCCGCCGACATCCGTCACCCGGTAAAGCTGGTCGTAGCAGAAATATTCGGTGAGGCCGCCGGTGCCGGCGAGATAGTCGATGCGGTCCGACAGCTGGCCGGTGGTGGCCCAGTCGTACTGCAGGTTCGCGAGGTTTCCGTCGCAATTGGGCAGCTGGGAATCATTGGAGGCGCAGGTGTGGGTGAGACGGCCGGTCTCCGCGTCAAACACCTCTGTCTGCTGCATCGCGCCGTTGCCGGATTCCGATTGGATCAGATGCAGCTCCTGGTCGAGCGCGTCCGCCTGCCACAGCACGAGATTGTTGCTGTTCGGCGCCACGATCTGGCGGAGATAGCCGGCGTCGGGATAGCCGGTGCCCGAGTCGTAAACGTATCGGATCAGGTAGCCCGAGAAGTACTGTACCGTGGCAATGCGGCTGCTGCCGGGCTCGTAGGAGGTAATGGTGAAGAAGTTAGACCCGCCCGCATCGATGGCAAGCTCATCCTGGCGACCCAGACTGTCGAAATAGTACGTCCGCGTGTAGCCGTTGCTTTCGCAGGCCGAGCCGGTGCACTGGGCCTGTGCCAGCTTGCCCGCGCTGTCCGGGAACTGCGACTGGTTGCTGTTGAGTGCGCCGCCGATCCCGTAGGTCCAGGTGCTCGTCATGTCGAGCTCGATGCGCTCGACCATGCGCCCGAGCTCGTCGTAACTCATGTTGCTTGTCTGGTTCTTGTTATCGGTCTGCTGAAGCAGCTCGCCCAGCGAATCGTACTGGTAGGTCCAGGTCCCCATGTCGGGATCGATCGTTTCGATCTTTCGGCCGCGGGTGTCGTAGAAGTTCTGCACCACGTTCTGCAGCGGATCCGTGGTCGCGAGCAGGTCGCCATAGGCGTCGTAAGCATAGCTCGTCGTGTTGTTCGCGGCGTCAAGGACGGACGCGACAAGTCCGAGGTCGTTCTTGGTGGTCGTGGTGGCATTGTTGGCCTGGTCGGTGACTGTGGTCACCAGCCCGTGGTAACCGGTTTGCACGGTGGACTGATCGGGGGCGAGCGCCTCTGTTACCCGCCCGAGGTTGTCCCTGTAGAACGTCGTGTAAAGGGCGCCCTGTCCGATGACGTAAGGCCGGCTCTGCTGGCTAACGGTCCCCCATGGCCCATAAATGGTGTCCGTTCTGATCCAGGAGCCATCGAAACCCTGCACGTCCTTGGCGATGACCCGCGACAGCGCGTCGTAATAGGTCCGGGTCGCGGGAGCGACCACGGTCGTGCCATCGCTGTTGATGGTGGTGACGTAATCGGAAAAAGCGCCATACTGATCCTGCGCGTTCGGACAGGTCCGATCCGTCCCACCGATGTTCGCGCAGTAGGCATAGCTGTGGGTGATGACCGTGCCGTCGGGCAGCGTCTCGGTGGACGGCCTGCCGAAGCTGTCGTGGGTCCAGGCCGTGGTGATGCCGTTCGGGCCGGTGTGCGATTTTGGGGTGCCGAAATCGGTCCAGTACTTCCAGGTCTCGCTCTCGCCGAGCGCGTTCGTGACCGTCGTCGGAAACTGCCCGTGGTAGAGGTTCGTATCCCAGGTCGTCGCCGTCACGCGCGGAGGCGGCGCGGGGTTGCCAGAACCCTGGACAGTGACGCTGTTCTTGTTGCCATAGGCGTCATAGCCGTACGTGGTGGTGACCTTCAGGTTCGACGTGCCGGAGGCGCCGGGCTCGACGATCTCCTGGGTCAGCAGTCCCGTGTTCGGATCGTACTGGTACGCGGTCTTTCTGGTGATCGTCGATGACCCGAAGGTCGCGGTGGTATCGCTCTCTGTGAGCCGGCCCAGAAGCCACTGCGAGTTCGTGGTATAATTCGCATAGGTATTTGTCGTCGTTTTCACCACATCCGGCGAGCTGCCGCCCGGGGGTGTTGTTGAAATGGCTACGGTCTGGGGATTGCCGTAAGCGTCGTAATTTTCGTAATCGGTTTCCGTCCCCGGCATCGTGGTGCCATCCAGGTCGGCGCTCGCGACGGTCGTCTTGGTAAGCTCCACGACATAGATTCCACCGTAGCCTGTGCAGTTCGGATCGCTCGGGCCGCAGTTGTACCAGTTTTGGATTGCGCTGAGTGTGACGCTGCCGTTTAGCTTGAACTGACCCCAGATCGTTCCGGTAAACGGAAATTTCTGGTTGTAGTACGTGTACTGGTCAGTGCCCGTCTGGGAATCGTGGACCTTTACAAGGTGAAAACCGAGGAAGCCGCGCCCGCTGACATCGACCTGGGCGGTGTCGTAGGTATAGGACGAACTGTAGCTTCCACCGACGCCATTGCTGGAGGTTATCGTGCTGACGACGTAAATTGGCCCGTCAACGTTCTGAACGGGATAGCCCCCTGCCGCCAGGGTCTGCGAGTAAAATGAGCCGTTCTTGTTGATGCGATCATAGTAGACAGTCGTCGTGGCGCCGATGCCGTTGCTGACACTGGTCATCAGCTGGGGGACATAGGACACCAGATAGCTCTTGTCGCCCGAGGGCTGCTCGAGCCAGATGTCGGCGGCGCCGTCGTTGTTCCAGTCGGCAACGGCCGGCCGGATGCCGGGCAGCCCATTCTCCGGCGCGTCCTTGCTGTTGTTGGTGTTGGTGATCGTAACGTTCCCGCCCTGTCCGTTCTGGGCCTGAACGAAGCCCGTGCCGGTGGATATCCAGAGCTGGTGAGCGGTGGAAAGGTTATTGTGGTTCGGCAGGTCGTCGGCGACGAGCAGCAGATCGGACTTCCCGTCGCCGGTAAAATCCCCAGTATATATCGAGAACTTATTCCAGGCGCTGGAACCGACATTGTAGCTCTGAAATCCTGTGCCCGTCGAAAGGTACAAGACGGGCTGCGAGCTGCCGCCGTTCCCATACTGCAGTACGTCGGTTTTGCCGTCGCCGTTGAAATCTCCCAGTACAATCGAATAGCTCGAGTTGCCCCAGTTCGTGGAAACGCTGATCTCGGTTTGGGCTGGATTGCAGAAAAAATTGATCTGGTGAATGTTGAGATAGAGAACGTCAGAGCAGCCATCGCCATCGAAATCCGGCGGCACGACGGACTTTATCAGACTGCCATTGCCACTATAGCTACCGGAAGCGGTCCAGGTGCCGTCGCCATTGCTCAGTTCGACGTACGCCGTGTTCGTGTTCACGAAGACGTCGCTGCGCCCATCTCCATTGAAATCGCCGAACCGGGAGTCGTCGTAGGGAAGGGTCTGCGACTGCTCGGTGAATGTACCGTCACCGTTGTTGTGCAGAAAGTAGCGGCCAAAATCGCCGTTCTGATCGACATAGCCAATCACCGAGAGATCGGCCAGCCCGTCGGCATCGTAATCGAGTGTCAAGGGGGCGGTCATTCCGGAGCAAACCGGCTGCGGGAGTTTTTGCCAACCCGTCTCACCGTTATATTGCCACGTCAAGAATTCTATCTGCGACTTGTTGGTGAAGCTGGTCCCGTTACCGCTGCCCAGCCACAGACCGCAATTGTTGGTGCCCCAGTCATTGTAGGGAACGGCATCGAGAATACCGTCGCCATTAAAGTCGGCCGCAGCAATCTGCGTTGTATTGTCCGTTCCCTGAAAAAGGTTGCTCACATCGTGAGGAGCAGAAAGCGTGATGACGTTCCCCGACCCCTGCCAGCCGAAGCTGGTCGCGTTCAGCGGATTGCCCTGCGAGTCGTAGAGCTGGATCTGGCTGATCGTCGGCGCCTCTGCGCCGTTGGTCGGCAGGTTGTAACTGATCTTATAGTCATGGGTGAGGCCGGGGCCGTAGGTCTTGACGTCGGTGAGCAGCACCGTGTTCTGCTGCAAGGATCCGGCTTGAAACATGGGCGTGCTGTAGGGCCGGGACTCATAGAAGAATTTCACTGAATTGTAGGGCGCCATGCCGTTCGAATTACCGGTGTAGTCGATCTCGGACGGGCAAACCAAGCCATTGGTGGTCTGGGCCGCGTACGTGCAGTAAGAAGCCGAAGAATTGTAACTTACCGTCAGGTAGTTACCGGTCGTATCGGAGACCTGGTTGAGGGCCCAGGCGCGCGCGGCGGATGTTCCAGTTGCAAGTACCTGCGAATTGCCGCCGTTCCCGAACTGCATGATCTGCCCGGCCTTGGTGTGGACTTCGAACCACGCCGGGCCACCACCGGTAAGTTGGCCATGGGCGATGAATTCGGAAAAGCCGTCGACTTCAGTGCGGTAGGTCGTCCCGTCGGCACCGTAGGTGCCGCCGCTGTTCAGGATCAGGCGCTGGCCCTCAAAGCAGAATTTGTCGTATTTGTCATAGTTCACACTGCCGTGCACGCCATCGGTCGCCATGGTCCGAGGGCAGCGGGTGATCGACGGAAGCCCGCTCAGGACCCAACCCATTCCCTCAAGCCCGTCGCCGCTCTGGCTCGAATAGTCGAGCGAAAGGGACGGAGCCATTCCGGCCGTTCCCGGCGGCACAACGATGGGAATGCTGTAGGTGAAAGCGCCCGTGCTGTTCACGCTGAACTGGCCGATGCCATGTGAACGCGTTGTCCCAAAGCATCAGCCCGCACGTGAGCAGTAACAGCACAACAATGAAATCCAGTCCGACTCCGATTAATCTTAGGGTTCTCTCGTCTAGAGGCTTTGCAGTTCCAAGCCCATAGTATCGTAACCACGCAGTGCCGCCCACGATCAGTGCGAAGTTTCGAGCGAAGAGTCTCGTCGAATCGTGAATTGTTGCCCAAACAGCAGCGGTCCGGCCAGATATGACTTCGAACTGTTTGTCGCGATGTACAGAGTTTTGGTCGCCCACGTCCATTGGTGCCTCACAGCTTCAGTATTTGCGGGATGGTCGCGTTCTGGGTCGTTAGACGCGAATTATAACCCGTGACTGCGTCCCGAAAACAGCATGGCTCCGGCCCATTGATCGGCCTTCCGGTAATACGGCGAGCAACGATGGCCGACCGGGTCCTTTGCACGTGTCATTGGTTCAGCACGAATGCACTGACCCGGCGGCGTCGATCTGGCGCTTTTTCATGGCGCCACCGAAGCTCACGTTTGAACTCTCCATCGCCACGGACCCGTGTGGGCTGTCGACTGTCCCACCATGACCCCGGGGTCATTGGATCGGCCCAGGCGGTGTTGACGGCTCGCTTTTTTGCTGGCCGAGCCGAAATGGCACCGATGTCAAAAAATGCCAAAAAAACCGCCAAAGCTGCCGTTTAAGCCATTGAATTCACGCCGGTTTTGACAATTTTGCAGCACCGGCATAGCATGAGTACGTAAAGTGAACGATTCGGCTGGCCACCAAAAATCATGGCCGGCCACAGGAGGCGGAAAGCCTCCCAACTCGGGCACTCCTTTCCAACCACCCTGAAACTGAGGAGGTACGGTCATGGCTGGCCGCCGCGCCAGGCTCATTGGGCCATCAGCGCTCGCTCGTGTGCTGCGTTACGTCAAAGCCTATCCCGACCCGGTGCGCAGCCGCGTCATTGTTCTGCTGTCCGTCAAAGCGGGTCTACGGGCGGCAGAAATCGCCAAGCTGCAATGGCCGATGGTGCTCGCTGCCGACGGCCGGGTTGGCACTGTCATCGAAGTCCGTGACAGCATCGCCAAGAAGGGCGCGGGACGCACGATCCCCATTCATCCGGAGCTGCGGGCTGCCTTGGGCCAGCTGCTTCGCTACACGGGCTGTGAAGGCCCAGTTATTCGGTCCGGCCGCGGCGGCGCCATGCGCCCCAATTCCATCGTCAACTGGTTCGTCAGCCTGTACCGGGACACGGGCCTCGACGGCTGCTCGTCGCATTCCGGCCGCCGCACCTTCATCACCCTGGCGGCCCGGCTGACCCATAAAGCCGGTGGCTCGCTCCGGGATGTGCAGATCCTGGCCGGCCACAGTTCGATTGAAACCACCCAGATCTACATCGATGGCGACAGCCATGCCCAGCGGCGGCTGGTCGCGCTGCTTTAGCTAACAAACGTCAGCCACACAGCCTGTCCGGTGTTCGCGGTTCGCGAACGCCCAAAGATCACACATGGCCCGAAAGGAGGACCTCATGGAACCGGTTCGCATAGCTGTCAGCCGAATCATCGACTTCGGCACAATCGTCAGCATTGTCGGTGTTGATATCAGTTCACAGGAATCCGTCGTCGTTCACCTCGATCACCGGCCGTTCGCCGCTGTCTGGGAGGCCTGGCGCGCGGCGGGCTTTCCGGAACCGATCGAGTTTGATGCCGAAGCGCTGACCCTCAGGCTCGATGTCGATGACGACCAAGGCGGCGACCGGGTGCTTCAAGCCGAGTCTGCCGCTGCCGGTGACGGCCCATGAGCTCGCGAACCGCTGCCGTCAAGCGCCCGAACATTCGAGTTGACGGCACTATTTGGCGGTTTCGTATGGTCGCTGCCGAAACTGCGAATCGGTTTTGGTCGCCATGCCGGCAAGCAAAGCTCAGCAACGAACCGGCCTCGAGCGAGCGGTGGCCATGACCCGCGAAGTCTGCATGGTCGCCAATGCCAGCAGCTTCGTTGCCGAAGGAGAAAGCAGTCTGGCTGAGCTCGGTGTGGCAGCCGCCGTTGCCCGTCACGATGATGCCGTTCTGTTCGACTGGCTCGCCGAAGTGCTCAGCTATCAGGGCGTATCAAACGAAATCGCCAGCGCCTACATGGACCAGCACGGGCGGATCTCGTGGTGGGATGTTGACCGCGGCCTGAACCGCCGCGGCCTTTGCCCCAAGCTCAACAGCTACTGGGAGTTTGCCGGCTGCGGCTACCGCAAGTCGCTGCACAGCTGCGCCGAACCGCTGCACTTCGAGGCCTGCCCCCTGCCCCGTCATGCCCTGCGCAACGGCAGCCTGAACCAGTCCGCTTATAGCCTGTTGCTGTTCTTCCGCGACGTGGCCGACGGCGACTTTGTGGCTTGGCTCGACCGCAGGCTTGCCGACGCGGACCAAGCTGAGGCCCCCGATCGGGCCGAACGGCTCGCTCACGCAGTCATTGAGCCCATGACCAACATACATGGGGTTTCCTACAAGCTGCTGAACATGGCGCTATCCGGCCTGCTGCTGTCCTGCGATCCGGAACGCGAACGCTGGGCCAGCGCCGGCGCCGCGATGATCGCTGTCGATACGCTGGTCCATAACTGGTTAGTACGCACCGGCATTCTCGCCTCTCTTCGATCGAGCCATCTTTACGGGCCGGCCTGCTATGCCGAAACCGGCTGCGCCAGCATCATCCGGCGCATCGCCGGCCAGATCGATGCCCGCGACTTCAATCCGCAACACCCAAGGCTGTTCCCGCGGTTCGTGCAGTACTGCCTCTGGTGGTTCTGCGCCCAGGATGGCTTCGACCAGTGCAACGGCAACCGGATCGACGACCGGTCCCGTTGCAGCCTTGGTGAATGCCCACTGTTTCAGCGCTGCCGCAGGACGCCACTGCGGCCGCCCAAACAACAGCCTGCCTGAATGACCGGCTGACAACAGCCTGACCTGACCAGCGTCGCCAGAGCGCTCTCAGACCGATCCGACAAGTCATCAGCTAGACCGAATTGGCGGGCTCACCGGCCCGCGCAATCGAAACCGGCATGCCGCCGGTTTCGCAGCACTGGAGAACCAGCATGAACAAGAAGACAACCACCAGCGAACCGGCAACCGAGTGTTTGGTCATGTACGGTCTTGGAAAAGACAACCGTCCCCACGCCGCCCGGTTCGATCTTGCTGACCAGAAGGCTGTCGAAAAGGCTGGCAGCCTGATGAACTTCAGGCTGGGACTGGCGAAGGGCGAGAACCTGATCAGACTCGCGGCCCAGCTGCCGAAAGGGAAGATATTCGCTACCGGCAGGTCGCTGCTGCCATACGTCAAGCCCGAGCTCTACGACCAGCTCGTCAGCCAGCTGAAGCCTGTTCCGTCAATCGCTCCAGCTGCGCCTGCTGCCAGCCCCGAAAAGCTCTCCGGGCTGGCGGCCGTTGCGCCCGAGGCTGGGAAGAGCGGTGCACCGCCGTCCGCTGCGAGGTTGCCGCTGCAAACTACGCTGCTGACCAACCTAAAACCCGAAGCGCGGCAAACCTTCCTGACCGCATGGCCGGCCCAGGACCGAAAGGTACCGGGCTTTTGCGGCTGGATTGCAGCCTTGTGGGACATCGTGTGGCTGGCTGGTGTGACGGCCCGATTCGCGGACAGGTGCAGGCCGTACAGCTACGAGGACTTTGACCAGGATCCGTTTCAGGTGTTCGCACCCACGATTGCTGGCTGCTGGCGGCATCGCTGGATCTGGGGACTGTTTGCTATTGACCGCCGTTGGCCGCTTTGGACCGGTATCGAGGCCTCGAAGGACGGCCGGACGATCAGCCTGCTGTTCGACCTCACCGACCTGAACGATGATCGCCACCCGAAGCTCGAAGCCGCTGGACTCGGCAAGGCCTGGCAGCTCAAGTCGGCACGGCACTACACGGCCTTCAGATCGGAAGGCTTCGCGCTGCCAAAGGCCCTCGATCCCAAAGCACCTGAAATCGCGAAGCTGGTCGCACTGGCAAGCGCTGCACTTGGGCTTGCAGACAGTCTGGTTACGCCCCCGCCGCGCAACTAACTAGCCGGCAACGTACCGCGAACCCGTCGCGGCAGCAGCAAGTCCCGGTGCCGAAGCCCCGGCCCGCGCGCACCGGCAACACAACTACGCAAACAAACTGGACGACCTGCCCGGCCCGAACGCCGGCGCCGGAACGGCGAGCCTTGGGCAGCGGCCAAGCCTTGACCAACTGGAGAACCAAGATGACGAGTACAGAAGCCATTCGTGAGCTCAACGATGCCTTTCGAACCCGGCTGCGGGGGGGACGGGTGATGATGACCCGCGGCATCGCCGGCAGACCTGATTCGACGGAGATCCTCAAAGCGGTCGTCGCCTTTGACGCCTTCAGTTCTGACAACGACCCTCACGGTGAACATGACTTCGGCTGCTTGAGGCACGGCCGCGACACAATCTACTGGAAGATCGACTACTACGACCGGGACCTTCAGGCCGGCTCGCCGGACCCGTCCGATCCTGCGGTCACGACCCGCGTGCTCACGATCATGCTTGCCGAGGAGTACTGACCATGTGCTCCAAACTCGCTCGGCTGCCGGAAATTCAAGGCTGCGACGACCAAACCAAGCTGCCTGCCGCACTGCCAATGAACACGATTTCGTCCGGCACCTGCATCAACCCCGCTGAAGCCCCCTACCAGTTCAGCGACCGCGAGCTGGTCCAGTTCGTGACTGACACGAAGGCGGCCGAAGCCCAGCACCTCCTCCGGAAGTTTGGCGGAGTCTCGGCCGTTATCGGCGCGTCTGATTCGGAGCTGGCGGCGCACGGCATCAACAGCACGACCGCCCGCCGGATCCGAGCCTTTCAGAAAGCCGCTGCCGCCTATCACTGGCGCAAAGTCGCGAAGCGGCCGGCTCTCAGTTCGTGGAATGACTTGCTCGACTATGTGTCAGTCAGCATGGCCGCAAAGGGCAGCGAGGAATTCCACGTCCTGTTCCTTGACCGCAAGAACGCTCTGCTCGCCGATGAGCTGATGGGCAGGGGCACTGTTGACCACGCGCCGGTTTACCCACGCGAGATCGTAAAGCGCGCGCTCGCGCTCGATGCTTCCGCCCTCATCCTTGTCCACAATCACCCGAGTGGCGACCCGAGCCCGAGCCAGGCCGATATCGAAATGACCCGTGAAGTGCTCGAAGCCTGCAAGACTCTCCGAATTGCGGTTCACGATCATGTCGTCGTCGGTCGCGCCGGCACCGTGAGCCTCAAAGCCCTTGGATTGATGTAGTAGAAACATACGGGCCGTGCTCGGTAACCGCCGGCCGAGCGGGCGGCTGTCCCAATTCAACTGGCTGTCTTTCGAACGGTTCTTGCCCAGGCGGAGCAATCGTCTCCAAGGGTACACCTTGCCGGACCCGACGCGAGCTGCCCGGCCGCCCAATGGCCGCGCTGAAACGGTACGTGCGGCGCTTGACCTGTTAGAATGCCAACCAAAGCGGACCATCTTTAGGTAGGTCCGTGCAAAAGCAGCCAGCAAGAAGGCCAAGATGACTTCCAAGCCCCAAACAGAGCCCACGATCACCTGTCCCAGGTGCAGATCGGAGATCAGGTTGACCGAGTCGCTGGCCGCGCCGCTGCTCGAAGCAACCCGGCTTGAGTTTCAGCGAAAGCTAGCTGAGCAAGGCGCCGAGATCAGCCGCCGGGAAGCGGCGGTCCGTGCGCAGGAAGCCGCAGTCGCCAAGGCAAAGGGCGCTATCGACGATCAGGTTGCTGCCAAACTGAAAGCTGAACGCCAGCGTATATCGGCAGACGAACTCAAGCGTGCCAGGCTGCTCGTGGCGGCGGACTTCGACCAGAAAGCCAGAGAAGTCACCGACCTGCAGGAGATGCTCAGACAGCGCGACGCGACGCTGGGTGAGGCTCAACAAACCCAAGCGGAACTGGTTCGGAAACAACGGGAACTCGACGAGGCAATTCGGGAAGTAAGTCTGACCGTCGAAAAGAGGGTCAGCCAGTCCCTTGAAGCGATACGAACAAAAGCTCGCAAGGAAGCGGAAGACGAGCTCAAACTCACGATCTCGGAGAAGGATCAGACGATAGACGGCATGAAGCGGACCATCGAGGAACTGAAGCGCAGATCGGAGCAAGGCTCCCAACAGCTCCAGGGAGACGTTCAGGAGCTCGAGCTCGAAACCTTGCTGCGGAACCGATTCCCCAGAGACAGCATTGAGCGGGTTGGGAAAGGCAAGTTTGGCGGCGACGTACTACAGACGGTCTACGGGCCAAGCGGTCAAAGCTGCGGCAGCATCCTGTCGGAATCGAAGCGGACCAGGAACTGGAGCGACGGCTGGCTCGCGAAGCTTCGGGGCGACCAGCGCAAGGCCGGCGCCGATATTGCCCTGATCGTCTCCCAGGCGCTTCCGGAGGGCCTGGCGACGGTAACAGCACTGGCTGCATTCGATAGTGCGTTTGTCGCAATCAACACTATGGCCGGCTTCGGCCGGTCACCGCGCCAGCCGGCCAAGCGGCTGCCCTTCCCTGGCCCGACCGGTCAGCACGCCCGGGGCTTACGGCCTTTGGCCAGTGGCTGGACCGGGCCGGCAGCGACCGGCTTGGGGTTGAACAGCTCCCGCAGGTCCGCATCCAGCGCCTTGGCCAGCCGCTCGAGCACCGCCACGGTCGGATTTTCGAGCCCGCGTTCGAGCCTGCTCATATAGCTGCGGTCGATGCCGGCATCGGTCGCCAGCAGTTCCTGGGACAGCCCGGCCGCGACCCTCAACCGCCTGATGTTCCGCGCAACCAGCAGCTTGGCCTTCATGCCGCAAGGGCAACAGGCTGGTGCTTGTTAAACCACGGACAATAGTGCTAGTATTTTGCGCGCCAGGGGCTACTTGGCCGAGGGGACGGCTTCATTACCGCAGCACGCTCGTCACTGGTGCCAGGAAGGCACAGGGCCGTGCTTCGGCGGGCGCAATCTATTTGGGGCGGATGCAATGTCAACCGATGCCACAATTGAGCAAACAATGCAGCGACCGCCGTTGGGCGCTGATCAACAATATTGTCGGAGCTGCGGGGCGGTGATCTCGCGGGAGGCAGCCGCGTGTCCGAAGTGCGGCGCTCCGCTGCAGCCCGTAATCGGCGGGCTAAGCGACAAAAGCCGGCTGGTAGCATTGCTGCTGTGCTTTTTTCTCGGTGTTTTTGGCGCCCACCGGTTCTATGTAGGCAAAGTCGGTACGGGACTCTTGCAACTATTTACATTAGGCGCGCTCGGAATTTGGGCGCTTGTTGACTTCATTGTCATTATTGTCGGTGGCTTCACGGACAAGGAGGGCCGAAAAGTATTCAAGTGGTCGGATTAGAGGATTTGCCGATGTCCTCGTCCGTTACCTTGGGGCCACAGCAACAGTACTGTCGCGGTTGTGCTGCGGTTATTTCAAAGGAGGCATTGGCCTGCCCTAGCTGTGGGGCCCCTATACAGTCAAAACACCGAGCAGGCCATATAGATCAGGGAAACCAGTGGATCCCATTCTACCGGCGTCAGTGGTTTATTGTCCTGTGCCTTCTGACGATCAGCCCGGTCGCGCTGCTGCCGCTGCTGACCGGCAAGGTTTATCGCAAGCAAAGCGGTGACGGGCTTTGGGTGCCGATCAAGGGCACCAGCAGAGCTGTGTATCTGGTTCTTTCGCTTTGGCTGATTGCTGCCGGCGTTTACGGGGCGATGAACCAGGCTGGGGTTTCGCCGGCAAACGACAGTGCGCAATCACCGGCTCAAGCGACTGAAGCAGCAAACCCCGCCGCCCCTTCAAACGACAGTGCCAAGTCTGACAGCGCCGACAACAGCGACGCTGAGCTTGACACCAGTGATCTCAAAGTAGAAGCCCAGCCGACCCAGGGCATGGGTACAGGCATAACGGTCACATCGACCAGCGATTCTCCGATCACCGTTGCTCGGGTCGTGGTCAACAACCGAGAGAACACGCCGGGTTGTGACTTCAGCAGCCAGATGAATGCAACCAACAAAGCCTATTTTACCAGATCAGCCGAAGCGGGCGACGTTGGTAGCGAACTTGCTTTCGCGCAGCCGGGCTTTGCGGGTAAAGTGCTTCGCACCGGTGATCAGCTTTCCCTGATCGCTGGCGCCAACTGCGGCACCCCGGTGAAGGCTGAAGTCTTTACGGATCGGGGAAGGGGCTCTTATAGCTTCGGTGGTGATTGACTGTTGAAGTAGGTTTCGCTTTCCGGGCTGAAAAGCCGGGGAATGGTGGAGAATACGTATGGAATGCGTCGATTATTGGCTGTCAGGGATCGCGAGTGCACATAAATGACGCGGTCTACAGGGAGAAACGGGTGCGCTGTATCATGAGGGTCGCTTCAAGGGGCATTATGGTAGCGTCGATTGTACTTGCTGTTGCCGCGAGCGCCGCTCATGCAAGCGCGGCCGCTTGCCGTGCTGCAGGGCTACACGATGCCGGAGCAAAGCTCGCGCTTGCACGTGTGGCAACGGCTGAACCAAAGCTCAATTTCGTCGCTGGGCCGGACGGGCGAACACCGCGATGTCCCTCGGCTGACGGCTCTTGCAAGCGCAAAGCATTTGTTCTCCCAGGCGACGATGTCCTGTTAGTTGTGGCTGACGGCCCGTATGTCTGCGCAGCCTACAGGGCGCTTACCGGCGTTGAGACCGCCGGCTGGTTGCCGCGGGCTGCACTCCAGATCGTGCCCCTGAAGCCTGCCGCGATTCAGCAGTGGGCTGGCACATGGCGGCGTGACGCGGACGCGGAGCTCGTTCTTAAGCCGCTTGGGGCCCTAGTGAAGGTCTCGGGTGATGCGTCGTCCAATGACAATGCGCCCGGTGGACCTAATGTCGGCGAACTAGACGGCAAGGGAACACCACAGGGTCAGGCGCTTTTCATCGGTTATGATCCCGGTCGTTCCGGCTTGCCGCCGGCTCAGGATACGGCGCGTTGCGCGGCTCGGCTGCGATTGTACGGACGATATCTGATCGTCGAGGACAGCGGAGGGTGTGGCGGGATGAACGTCACTTTCAAGGGCGTCTATATCCAAGTGCCTTCGCATGGATAGGACCCGCTACGCCTGCAAAAGTGCAAAACCGACAAGCGATATTTCTGATGCAACCGTTTCCTGGCGATGTGTGGCAGTTTTCCGGATTACGGGAATAATTATGCCGACGCCCACAATTCTCTGGGTGAGCGCTTTCAAACATGGTCTTGATTTGAAAAGCTGAGCCGTTTCGGCCGTTGATGGCTTCCAGTGAAATTCTCGTCGCTCTCGAAGAACCGGTGAAGCACCGGCCGCATCGGATTGCCAAATGACCGGCCAAACCGGATTTTGTTGAAGCAGCCAATCAGCCTGTCGCTGCTGGCGCGGTCGTAGGGTGCGGGCCGGTACGCGAACAGCAGATCCATGAACGGCAGCCGCACGCAGCGATGGGCTTCTGAGGACTCATCGGCTTGCACGATTGCCAGCTCCTGAAAGTCACTGAAGTCGCCGAGCCGATACTCAGCCTCATACCGCCCGTCAGCGTTGTCTCGGATCCCAATCCGTTTGGCCCTTTCCAGCACGAACTTGCCCTGGTCCTCCAGCGGGCCGTCGAACATGCCGATTCCCAGCCCCCGGACCAGGTGGCCAGGGTCGTGAAACAGCAGCTGCGGCACTGTATAACGGCGACCGGCGTATTGCCCAATCTCAATCACATCCCATTGCATGGCTTTCAGTCTCCGGTTTCCGCTGTTTCGTCTCGGCATAACCCGGCACGCCACCGCCGGCCGGTTTACACGACTAAAATTAGCTATGGCCGAGGGCGCGAGAACGCGGCTGGAAGCTCCGCAAAATGACCGGAAATTGACGATTGCGGCGCGCAAAATGTCATCGCGACCACCGGCAAAAATGCGGCGCTTTTTGCCCAAATTGGCCGAAATAGACGCTAAATGAGCGGATTTAGGCCCTTCGTGCGGCAGCCATTTTGGGCGTTATCGCCCGAAAGCCGCCATGATCGTGGAAAACAACCATGATTTCGGAATCTCGCACTAGGTGCCACAGCCGTCGCTGCTACACGAACGGGATATTCGCAGCCTCCAGACGAGCTGGCGCAGTTCCGCAACAGGCATTCTCATGAGCCGCAGCGACCGGGCGAGATTCCATTCGGGAAATATAGATCGCCGGCCGATCGAATGCTTCATGCGACTCACCGCTGCGGTTTCGAAAGTTTTCGCTCGCCAATTTGGAACGCCTTCTGAAAGTCAGCCGCGGCTGCCGCTTTACCCTGAAACTGAATTGTCCCAGTCGACCCCCACCAGTTCAGGACGGCACCGCTCACGGCGCGAAACTGCTTCAAATTCCCCAGATCGTCCCAGCCGCCATCGGGCCCAGTTTGGAGCACGATGTCCTGTAATGCTTCGTAGCTGCCAACGAATTTCATTTTCATGTGAGACTCCAATAACCTATCGGAAAACGAGACAAACCGTCCATGGCCGCCGCGTGCTGATGAAACCAGTTTACCGCTTTCACGAGTTATCGATCTCGCGCCGTGTGACCGCTGGGAGTTTCAAAGTTCAGATTAGGGATACTGGTCCCGAAACGGTGGACCCGCAATTTGGATTTCGATAATGAAAATACGCCGTTAGGCTAAATCGATTCAACCCTTTCGCACAACAGCACGCATGGGACGAACAAGCCAACAAATGAACATTTCTTTCGACAACTGAGCCTCGAATGAGACCTCAATTTACTGCACAGTTCGATGCTCTTCGAGTATGGTACTTCGTGCGTTCGGCAAAGATGAGGGTTTATGATGAAGATGTCAGGCAAGAAGGATGCCGCCAAGAAGATCGACAGTCGAGCCGCAACTGCCGCGCGTATCAGCGCCACCCTCGCCACAATACCTAAGCCGGCCGATGGCTTGAAATTCAAAAACGGCCAATTCGATGGGATCGATCTTAAAACCGCCCTGAGAATTTTGTCCTCTAGCTCCAAAACGTTTGGGCACAATGACGTACTATTCGCCGGCCTTTGCGAATGGCTTATCACGCCGCGGTCTAACAAGAACATCGCCGATGCGATGGTTCTTGAAACATTTCGCCAGTATGCGCGGGCTGAGGCGGAGGCAATCCCATCCCCGACCCCGGGCAATATCTGGTTTGGCCATATGCAGATGAGTGGGTCCGCCAGACATTTAGTCGAGCGCATTTACTTCTCGATCGGTGCTGCCTCGGCGATCAGGGCGGCGTACACGAGAGCGCCTGAGAGGTCGAAGGATATCAAGCGAGCCTTGCCGCAGATCAGGTTGTTAGTTGCTACTGCACGTGTACTCCATTACCACGCGGTCAAGCTTGTTCCCGAGCAAGGCAAAATCAGTCGGCCTAACTATCCGCAAGCAGCAGAAATCGCGGGAAAGCTTGGGCTCGCCGCAGACAGGAGCGGCCGATTGGAACGTTCTACACGTTCGGTGAACGAATACTGGAAGCACCACTACGCATCGCTCCCGCTCTTGTACGCCGCCACCCTCATCAAGTTCGACAACGCCTCAGACGCGACCCTGTTTGACAAACTTATGAGTTACCATTCGGTCGATGACCACGATCTCACATACGAGGCTACGCAGCCACACATTAAGACCTGGTTTGGTTACGCAAGGTACTTGAGAGTAACCGTCTTCGATGGGATGCCATTGTCAAAAGCCGCCAAGAAGCAATTTCCCAGATTTTCCGTCCCCGCCAAGGAGGTGTCGGAACCCACCTTCAGCGGCGATCAGTCCGAAGTAATCATCACCGGATTTCGAGCCAAGAGTAAACAGACTTACGCAATCGCCTGAAGACGATTCCGCTTACGTCAGGTCTGCAATCCCATTTTGCGGAGTGCAGTACTGGTTTGCAAATTTACAACGCGTTCCGATGTGCATAGTGAGGTGCTCCCGTAGCGGTTCTTGAGGAGCAAACCCTGACAGTCACATCGACCAGTCTCCCTGCTTCTGCCACGCCAGAGTCTTCGGCGCGGGTCTTCCTCACGGAATCTGAACTCGCGTCCCGCTGGCGCGTCTCCGTGAAGACCCTGCAAAATTCGCGGGTGGCAGGCACTGGCTGCCGCTTCTTCAAAGCAAAGGGCTTCGTACGGTACGCGATGGCGGACGTCCTGGAGTTCGAGCGGAGCCATATGCGGTCAAGCACCAGCCAGGTCCTTCCCGATGGAAAATAGGAGGCCCTGGGAGGACGAGCGGTACCACATTGATAAGGGGCATCCCTGTATTCCCAAAACCAAGCTGCTGAGTGGTCGCCACAAGCAGACGCTGGCTATGGC
This sequence comes from Rhizomicrobium sp., assembly GCA_050728995.1. Taxonomy (GTDB): domain Bacteria; phylum Pseudomonadota; class Alphaproteobacteria; order Micropepsales; family Micropepsaceae; genus Rhizomicrobium. The sequence goes on from JBOHKH010000027.1 coordinate 17,934, forward strand.
CGCACACCTCAAGCGGTCTGGCCTGCCGAAATTGGCACAGAAGCTGAAGTCGTGCACCACCGGCCACCGATGCGGGTCCGGCGCCTGCCCCAACTGCCTGACTGCCACGGGTCGGTTTCTTTCGGAACAGATCCGAATCGCGTTTCCGCCGCCCGCGGAACAGCTGAAGGTTACGATTGTCCCATCTGACGAAAGCCTGCTGGCCTCGAAAATCGCTGCGGTCGGCATTCGCGATCATCGCGCCGTTCTTCGTGATGGTTTGGCCAACGCGGGCCTGTCGGGCGTGCCGGTAATCGGCGGCTTCGATATCAGCTACGACCGCTACAGGGGCACAATTAGTAAAGACGCTTGGGTCGGTCACTGGTGTCTGTTTTTCGCTGACTGCGATCGCGGCGAGCTGTTTAAGGCGCTTAAGACTTCGTTTCCAAGGACGCTTCTAGTTCCGAAGCCAATAATGGTGCTTCCGGTCACGTACACCCCGGATGTCGCACACTGGTATGCCTTCGCCAACTCCTTCGATGAAAAGCAGATCATCGTTAATGAACGCCGCCGGCAAACGAACAGCAAAACCGTCACGAAGCAGCACGCGGAATTTAATGCCTTGCTGCTGTGGCTCGATCGCACCGGCCTGACGTCTCGAATCTACATGCAGGGAGGACGAGCTATGGTCTGATACAATTCAAAAGCTCCAAACACGGCGAATATCACTATCGTCACAATCGCAGTTACCAATCAACTTTTCGACCATAGTACTTCGACCATACTCACGCTGAAAACGGCAATGTCGCCGATTTTCGGTGCGGCAGCTGCGACAGGTCAAAAGGAGGCAGGATTGACCCTTGGATTCCCGAAACGTGCAAAAAGCCGTGCGACAACTGCGCCATTGCGTCCGAAGCGGGATGCCCAAAGCAGCGGCCGTCGCGTTCGAAAGCCTACCCACCTCGCGGCTGTTCTACAAAAGGTTTCCTTCGCGGACCTGGACGGGAATCCCCCCGCCCACGAGGTGATGCGCATCCTGACGGTCAGCGGCAAGAGCCGGTGGATTGCCCTTCTTCGTTCAAATGCCTGCAGTCCAAAACACGTGCTCAGTGCCGCCCTCAATGCGGGCGCCGCGCTGCCGTCCAGTCCCGTCCAGGCAAAGCACCTCGTAAACAAATATATCGCGTCAGAGCCGCAGTCGGTCACTGGCGTGATCGTAACGCGCGGCGGCTGGTACAAACCCGGCCACATCTACGTGCGGAATAACCGCGTAATTCGGCGAAGGCCGCAACAGCAGGAGATTACAAAATGACGACCCTCCGCAGCAACGACGTGATCTACGGCTGTTCCAATTATCAAGGCTCGGCGGCGTTCAATTTTCTCGGACCTTCGGCGCTTTCCCGAAATTCTGACGGCTACTTCGAAACCAGAGGAACAGCTGCTGAGTGGAACAGGCTGCTAGGCAGGATTGGAACCCATTCGTCGGTTCTGAGGCTAGTGGCGGCTGCCGCGCTTGCCGCACCATTGCTCGCAATGATGGGCGAACCCCCGTTCTTCGTTGTGCTGACCGGACCATCGTCCAAAGGAAAGACAACGGCCGAAATATTTGCCGGCAGCATCATCGGCCACCCTTCTCCCGAGCGGCTACACAACTGGAAGCTCACCGACGCGCGACTGGGCGAGGTCGTCAGGTTCCACAACGACACGCTTTGCATCCTCGATGATATTGCAACTGCCGAAGGTAGCCCGAAGGAACGCTGGGAGTCGGTGAGGGGTACCCTGCACTGGATCACCGCGGGCGGCCGCCGTGGCCGTCAAAGCGGTGCGGTCGAAAGAAATACGGGGCGGACAGATTCGCACCTGCCCTGCTGGACTGTGGTCCTCACCTCGTACGAGAACCCAGTTGGGGAGCTTGCCGAACGTGCGCGCGCGCAGGCCGATCCGGGCGATCTTGTGCGGCTGCTTGACGTGCCCGTGATTTCAGAAGGCTCATTTGGGATATTCGACAACCTTCCGGCGGGCTCTGACCCGAACGAGTGCGCCGCGCGGTTGATTGACAGGATAAGGGACCGAGCGGAGCGGCAGCATGGCGCGATCTTCGTGGAGTGGCTCAGGAAGCTCGTGGAGGACCCGGACAAGGCAAAGCGCAGCGTGAAGGCCGCAATGAAAGAGTTCCGCGCCCATGCTGACTACGATCACGATGACAGCTATGAGGAACGTCATGCGAGACGATTCGCTCTCCTGTATGGGGCGCTCGCGTATGCGATCGAGGTTCGACTGCTGAGGTGGTCGCGGGAGAACTGCCGGCGGGCCATCCAAAAGTGCCACGCCGCATCTCGGGTCCGGCTGATCGAAGCAAATGGCGGTGCCGCGGATGGCCTAGTTCGTCTCGAAGCCGGGATTCGGGACCCGAAACAGTTCGCGAAATGGCCTCAGAACGGCCGTCCAAGTCTGTCGGCGGCCCTGTGCGGTTGGCGTAAACGCCAGGACGGCAAAGACGTCATCACGGTTATCGGCACGGCCTTCCGCGGCTTCTTCTCGTCTGACCACCAGAAGCGCGCGGTCCTTCATGACCTAAAGAAGAAAGGTGTCGTTCCCGACAGCAAGACCCGGGACATCCGCGTCCAGGGGTCGAAGCAGAAGAAAGTCCGTTGCTACATCCTGACCTATCCCTCGACCGCCCACTCGTAGGCTGACCTCATGTCGGGTCGGCACCGATCGCGGGGAAGCCAGCTGCACCCTGCGCCGTGCATCTGCCTGGGTACGGCTGCTACCAATGTGCTGCCAAACGGTGCTTCCCGCCCGGCTGGGCCCGCCCGACAACCTCTAAGTCGTTGATTTTACTGGTGGGCCCAGCAGGACTCGAACCTGCGACCCGCTGATTAAGAGTCAGCTGCTCTACCGCCTGAGCTATGGGCCCGCCCGGAGGCGCGCCCCGGAAGGTTCGCGCCTATAGCAGACCCTCCCGCGCCCTGTCCACGCGGATGTCAGATGATCCCGCCGGAACTCCTCGGAAGCTCCACCTGGCGGTGGACGTGAACGCTCATGAGCAGGCCGAAGCCGAACATCACCGTCAGCATCGCCGTGCCGCCGTAGGAGATGAGCGGCATGGGAATTCCGACCACCGGAATCATGCCCATCACCATCGCCGCGTTGATCATGATGTAGAAGAAAAAGTTCAGCGTGACCCCGATGGCGACGAGCCGGCCGAACTGGCTGCGCGAGGCCATGGCGATGCGGATGCCGAAGCCGATGACGACGGCGAACAGAACGAGCAGCGCCACGCAGCCGACGAACCCGAACTCCTCGCCCAGCGCCGAAATCGCGAAATCGGTGTTCTTCTCCGGCAGGAAGTTGAGCCGGCTCTGCGTTCCCTGGATGAAACCCTTGCCGGTCAATCCGCCCGAGCCGATGGCGATCTTGGCCTGGGTGATGTTCCAGCCCGCGCCGAGCGCGTCGGACTCGGGATTGAGGAACGTCATCACGCGGCGCTTCTGATAATCGTGCAGAAAATGCCAGGCGACGGGCACGGCAGCCAGAAGTGCGCCAACCGAGGGAAGAATCCACCACCACGACAGCCCCGCGAGGAACAGCAGCGAGAAGCCGTCGGCGAAGAGAATGGTGGCGGTGCCGAGATTGGGTTCCTTCAGCACCAGAATGGCCGGCGCCGCGATCATGACGAGCGCCACAGCGAGCCGCTGCGGCTTCGACACGTCCTCGAGCGCCAGCCCGTGCAGATAGCGCGCGAGCGCCAGCACGAGCGAGATTTTCATCAGTTCCGAGGGCTGGATCTGGATCGGGCCGAGCTCGATCCAGCGCTGCGCGCCGAGGCCCACATGCCCCACCATCTCGACTGCGACGAGCAGCAGAAACGAAACGAGATAGGCGGGATAGGCGAGCGCCAGCCAGATACGGATATCGACCATCGCCACCGCGGCGAGAATCACAAGCCCGACCGCGAAGCGCATCATCTGCGGCGCCGCCCAGGGATAGAAATGGCCGCCCGCCATCGAATATTGCATCGCGAAGCCGATCGAGGCGATCACGCCGATGACGGCGACGAGCGCCCAGTTGATCTGCCGGAGTTTCTCGAGCCAGCCGGGATTGCGCCGCGAGGCGACGTAATGTGTCGTGGTCATGCGCGCGAGGGAACGCGACCGAGCGCAGCCGCACCGACCGGCCACGCGGGCGTGCGTTTCAGGGGCGCGCGCTGCTGCGCATAAAGGAGAATGTCGCGCGCCATCTGCACGTCGGGATGATGCCCGATGCGGCCGTGCTCGATCACCACCGAGCAGGCGTAGCGCGGCGCAGAGACGGGCGCGTAGGCGATGAACAGCGCATGGTCGCGGAGTTTCCAGGGCAGCTTTTCGTTTTTGGTCACGCCCGCGAGATGCTCGGCCTCGCTGATCTTGCGGACCTGGGCGCTCCCCGTCTTGCCGGCCATTTCGAAGCCGGGTTCGGCAATGCGCCAGGCGAACGCGGTGCCGCCGGGCTCGTTGGTCACGCCATTCATGCCGGACTGGACGGCGGCGAGCGCCGCGTCGGAGAAATCGAGGCGGGCCGGTTCGGGCCTCGGCTGCACGGTTCGGCCGACCGCGCGGACGATGCGCGGACTGACCGCCTTCCCGCTCGCGATGCGTGCGGCCATCATGCAAAGCTGCAGCGGCGTGACCAGCACATAGCCCTGTCCGATGCCGGCATTGAGGGTTTCGCCCTCCAGCCACTTGGTGCCGAAGGTTTTCTCTTTCCACGCGCGGCCCGGTATCACGCCCGCGCGCTCGCCGGGAATCTCGATCCCGCTGCGCCGGCCGAAGCCGAGCCTGTGCGCGCCCGACTCGATTCCGTCGATGCCGAGCCGGCGCGCGACGGTGTAGAAATAGACGTCGCAGGATTGCGCGATGCCGCGATGCAGGCTGATGCGGCCGTGTCCGTGCTTTTTCCAGCAATGGAAGATGTGATTGCCGAAAGCCAGCGAGCCCGTGCAATCCACGGTGAAATCCGGATCGATCGCGCCCGCATCGAGGGCCGAGATCGCCACCGCCGGCTTGAATGTCGAGCCCGGCGGATAAAGCCCCGCGAGCGCCTTGTCGATCAGCGGATGATGATCGTCATCGAGGAGCGCGCGCCACTGTTTGGGCGTGATGCCGATATTGAACAGATTGGGGTCGTAGCCCGGCATCGAAGAAAGCGCGAGCACGTCTCCGGTCTGCACGTCCATCACGGCACAGGCGCAGCTTTCGCCGGCGATGCGCTGCGCCACGAATTTCTGCAGATCCTGGTCCAGTGTGAGCCACACATCGTCGCCGGCTTCGCCCGTATCCCGGCTCAGTTCCCGGATCACGCGGCCGTAGGCGTTGACTTCCACCCGGCTCACACCCGCAGTGCCGCGCAGCTCGCCATCGTAGGATTTTTCGATTCCGCGCTTGCCGATGCGAAAGCCCGGCAGCTGAAGCACCGCGCTCCTGTCGGCTGCCTCGTCCTTTTCGGAGACCGCGCCCACATAGCCCAGGACATGGGAGAGTTCGTCGCCGAACGGATAATCGCGGGTTTCGCCGACGTCCGGCTGGATACCCGAAAGGTACGGGAGATGCAGGTTCACCCGCGAGAATTCTTCCCAGGTGAGATTATCCGCGACCGTGGACGGCATGAATTTCTTGTTGTTGGCGACATCGCGCAGGATGCGTGTCCGGTCGCGTTCGGTGAGCAGGATGATCCGGCCGATCATGTCGAGGGCGGCCTCGACTCCGTCGGAGGCCTGCTCGGGCACGATCAGGACGCGGTAATTGCGGCGGTTGCTCGCGAGTTCGATGCCAAAACGGTCGACGATGCGGCCTCTGAGCGGCGCGATCAGGCGCGCGCTGACGCTATTTTCCTCCGCCTTGGCGCGAAACTGTTCGCCTTCCAGAATTTGCAGCTGATAAAGCCGCACGCCGAGCGCACCCAGGACGGCGCCGATGGCGCCGCCCGTCATCAGCGTACGCCGCGTGAACGCCGCGTAGCGGCTTTTGTCCTTGCGGTCGAACAGAGGCATTCAGAACTCGCTCCGCAGGGGACCGACGAGATTGTGCTGCACCCGGTTCATCAGCCAGAGCGCGGGAATATACCACACGACGTCGATGGCGTAGGCGGATATCAGCGGGGCCGTGGGCGGTAGCCGCCAGTAGTAGACTGCGATGATCGCGAAAGCGGACGCCATCGCGACAAACAGCGCCGCAGCGAAGCCGATGATGGCGCCGAACCCCGCAAGGCCCGCGAGAGCATCGCGCTGACGGTCCACGAACACATACGCCGCCACAAACGAGGCGGCCCAGACACCCGGCGGCGCACCGGAAAACAGATCTTCCGCCAATCCCGCGAGCAGCGCGGCCCAGGGTGGCATCAGGTCCGGCCGCATCAGTCCCCAGAAATACACGGGCATGATCCCGAAAAGCGGTGCGGGCAGCGCCCCTCCGGTGAAGGAGATCGGAAAATTGGCGATCGCGGACACGAGCACTGCAAGACCGAACGGCACCGCTGCCGCGAAGAGGCGCAACCCCGGCAGACTGTAGAGCTCCTGCATTGCCGTTACCGATCGTCCGGAGTGGGTTGGTCGTCGGGGGCGGGCGGTGCGGCTGGCTTCGGCGACGATGCAAGCGGCTGCTGGGCGGGGGCGGGCGGCGCCGGCTGCGGCGACGATGCAAGCGGCTTTGGGGCTGCGCCGGTCGGGGCGGACGCGGCCGCCGGGCCGGCTGCCGTCGGTTTCGGCGTGGGCGTGGGTGACGCCGGCAGCGGCGCGATCGTCTGTGGCGGCGGGGACGCGAGCGGCTTCAGGCCGGCTGCGGTGACCGGCAGATCGCGTTCCGTCGGCACCGGAGCTTTCTCGGCGGTTGTCTTCAGATCGAGGACCCGCACGTCTTCGCTATGGCCCGCATCGGCGCGCAGCGCCGTCCGAAATTCGCTGCCGTCCCAATAGATTTTCCCGATCGCAAGTCCGGCCGGCAGAATCGCACCGTCGCCCGAGGTAATGACCTGCTGACCCGCTTTGAGGCGCGCGCCTTCGGTCGAGACTTCGAGGAATGGCGAGGCCGAATTGTCGCCGATCATGATCGCCTGCACGTCGCCCGGCTCGATCGCCACCGGAATCCGGCTGTTGAGATCGGTGAGAAGAATGACCCACGAAGTGTGATCGCCGGCGACGTAGATCCGGCCGACCATGCCGCGATCATCCACCACAGCCTCGCCCGGCTTCACCTCCTGGCGGCGGCCGGCGTCGAGAATCATCGTGTTGAGAAAGGGCCGGCTGGCGCGCCCGATGACGTGCGCCGTCACGCTGCCGAGTTCGGGATCGGGCACCGCATTCAGCAGGAGCTGGTAACGCTTGAGTCGCTGTTCCAGGACGAGCGCGGCGTCCTGCCATTGCCGCAGCTGCGCGTTCTCGTGCGTGAGACGCAGATTCTCCTGGTAGACGTCGAAAGCCTGGCCAAGACCCCCGACCCATTCCCCGGCGCTGCGCAGCGGAATGCGCACCGCATCGAGAACGGGCGCGGCGCGGTCGGAGGCGTAGGCGCGGGCGCGATCGAACAGCGTCGGCTGGACGCGCCCGAGGAAGATCAGGGTCAGCGCCAGCACGGCACAAACGGCGAGCGAGATCGGAGCGCCGCCCCGATTGCGTGCGAGTCTCAGGCTGCCGTTTGCCATCCCGTCACCGATCCGTCCGGAAATTCCCCCCGAATCAGAATGCGGTCGTCAACACGTGGCGCATCGGCTTGGCATTTTCGAGGACCCGCCCGGTCCCGAGCGCCACGCAGGACAATGGGTCGTCGGCGATGCTGACAGGAAGCCCCGTCTCCTCGCGCAACACCTGATCGAGATTGGCCAGGAGCGATCCGCCGCCCGTGAGAACGATGCCCTTGTCGACGATGTCGGCGGCAAGTTCCGGCGGCGTGGCTTCGAGCGCGACCTTCACCGCCTCCACGATCTGGCTGGTCGGTTCCGCCAATGCTTCGGCGATATGCTTCTGCGAAATCGTGATTTCCTTCGGCACGCCGTTCAGAAGATCGCGACCCTTGATCTCGATGGTAACCCCGCCGCCGTCGCCGGGTGGAGCGGCGGTTCCGATCTGCTTCTTGATCCGTTCCGCGCTCGCTTCGCCGATGAGCAGGTTCTGGTGGCGGCGGATGTAAGCGATGATCGCCTCGTCCATCTTGTCGCCTCCGACCCGCACCGAGCGCGAATAGACGATGCCGCCAAGCGACAGGACGGCGACTTCGGTTGTCCCTCCGCCGATATCGACGACCATCGAACCGGTCGGATCGGACACGGGCAATCCCGCGCCAATCGCCGCTGCCATGGGCTCCTCGATCAGGAACACCCGTCGTGCGCCCGCCGACAGCGCCGATTCCTGGATGGCGCGCCGCTCCACCGCCGTGGAGCCCGACGGCACGCAAACGATGATCATGGGATTGGCGAAAGACCGGCGGTTGTGAACCTTGCGGATGAAATGTTTGATCATTTCCTCCGCGATCTCGAAATCCGCGATGACGCCGTCGCGCATCGGCCGGATCGCCTCGATATTTCCCGGCGTGCGGCCGAGCATCATCTTGGCGTCGTTGCCGACGGCGCGCACCTGCTTCTTGCCGCCACGGTTCATCATGATGGCGACGACGGACGGCTCGTTGAGGACGATGCCGCGGCCCTTCACATAAACAAGCGTGTTGGCCGTCCCGAGGTCGATGGCCATGTCGCTCGACAGGATGCCGAGAAGGCTGCCCAGCATGCTCGCTTTGCCCGTTCCTTTCCAACTGGCGCGACCCGCTACGCGCCCGCCCTGGGGATTTTCTCGCCCCGCTTCTTTTCCGTATGCTCCGGTCCGTCCGGACCATTTGCCGGACTGCCGAATCGCCGCGAAACTGCCGCGGCATCCCGTTCCTTTTCTGGCCTGCCGAGAACGTCGAGGTCACAGTTTGCTGACCTGACGCGTCGCCCTCCGGCGCGCGTAGTCACGCGTCTGACACGTCGCGGCGGTTTTACGCCGAAGCCCGCGGCAGGCGCAATACGTCGCGCACGTCAATCGTTCGGCATTTTCCGGATTTCGTTTACTTTTGCTGTGGGCGGACTGCTTGCCCGCTCCGATTGCATCCGCGCCTGTTTTCCGGCACCACAATTGTTTCACGGCTGGGGCGCGCGCGAGACGGCAAGCCGCTTTCATCATCGGCAGACGAAGGGGGCGAAATCGCGAGATGAAGAGCTTGCCGCCCGTCTCGGTCGCCGCCCGATTCCTGCCGGGCCGATGGGACGTGCTCGCTGCGATTCTGGTTCTCGGAGCGATCGTTGCGGTAAGCGGGGAAGGCCGGAATTTCGCGGCCCCGCTCGCCACGCTCAAATCCAATCCGCTTTCGCTGAGCCCCTGGGTGCTGCCGGGTTATGCGCTGCGCACGACCTTGCGCATGCTGCTCGCGCTCGCCGTCTCGCTCGTCTTCACTTTCACTTACGCGACCTGGGCAGCAAAGAGCCCGCGCGCGGGAACATTCCTCATTCCGTTGCTCGATATCCTGCAATCGATACCGATCGTCGGCTATCTGTCCGTCACCTACGTGTTCTTTCTCTCGCTGGCGCCGGGAAAGGTCATGGGCGCCGAGCTCGCGTCGATTTTCATGATCTTCACGAGCCAGGCCTGGAACATGGCCTTCAGCTTCTACCAGTCGCTGCGGACCGTACCGCCCGAACTCGAGGAAGCCGGCCGCGTCTTCGGCCTCGGTGCATGGGCGCGCTTCTGGCGCATCGAAACACCGTTCGCGATGCCGTCGCTCGTCTGGAACATGATGATGTCGATGTCCGGCAGCTGGTTCTTCGTGGTCGCTTCGGAAGCCATCAGCGTGGGGCCGACGAACATCCGCCTTCCAGGGGTCGGCTCCTACATCGCGCTGGCGATTGCGCGGCGCGATCTGCACGCGATCCTGTGGGCGATCGGCGCGATGCTGGTCGTGATCGTCATCTACGACGTGCTGCTGTTCCGCCCACTCATCACCTGGGCAGACCGCTTCCGCTTCGAGCAGGAACAGAACGAGGAGCCGCCACAATCCTGGATTCTGACCATGTTCCGGCGTTCGCGGCTGATCGATGCCGCCGCCGTACCGTTCAAGGGGGCGCTACGCTGGTCCTACCAGCTCGCGCCGCCGCCGCGCTTGCGCCTGCCGCTGCCGCGCGGCGGGCTATGGCCGCAGATCGGCGATTTCCTCTGGTACGGCATTCTCTTCTTCTTCCTGTGCTACGCCGCGTGGCGCGTGCTGGAATTTCTCGGCACGGGCATTTCCTGGCACGACACCGGCTATGCCGTCCTGCTCGGCCTCGCGACGATGGCGCGCGTGTTCGTGCTCATCGCAATTGCCAGCGCGATCTGGACGCCCATCGGCATTTATGTGGGGTTGCGTCCCCATCTCGCACGCACGGTGCAGCCGCTCGCGCAATTCCTGGCGGCGTTTCCGGCCGACCTCCTGTTTCCGCTCGCGGTTTCGCTCATCGTCATGTATCGGCTGAACCCCGACATCTGGCTGTCGCCGCTGATGGTGCTCGGCACGCAGTGGTACATTCTGTTCAATGTTGTCGCGGGCGCCTCCAGTCTTCCCTCCGAACTGCGCGATGCGGGCGCCAATCTCCAGGTGCGCGGCTGGCTGTGGTGGCGCAGGATCGCGCTGCCCGGTGTCTTTCCCTTCTATGTGACAGGCGCGATCACCGCCTCGGGCGGATCGTGGAACGCGTCGATCCTCGCGGAACTGGTGAACTGGGGCGACCGGACGCTGCGCGCGCACGGGCTCGGCGCCTATATCGAAGACGCGACCCGCGCCGGCGATTATCATCGCATCGTGCTCGGCCTTGTGGTGATGAGCATTCTCGTGGCGGCGGTGAACCGCGTATTCTGGCGCCCGCTCTACTGGTATGCCGAGCGGAAGTACCGGTTGACGTAGGTGAGTGGCGAATGGCAACGAAGGATACATTGGTGACCGGGTCGATCAACTCGTATCGGGATCTCCGCCTGTGGCAGGATCATGAAGCCTTGCGATTCGCCGATAAAAATTCATGACCGTCAAACCGCGAACCACTATTCGCCATTCGCCATTCGCCATTCGCGACTGTCGGTGACGCATGGACACTCCCGCCCTTCTCGAAGTCCGCGATGTATGCCGCGCGTTTCCCAAACCCGGCGGCGGCGAGCTGTCGGTGCTGGAAAGCGTCGATCTCACGCTGCGCGAAGGCGAAATCGTGGGCCTGCTCGGGCGCTCGGGATCGGGAAAATCCACGCTGCTGCGGCTGATCTCGGGCCTCGCGAATCCGAATGGCGGGACGATCACCTATCTCGGCCGACCCGTCGAAGGTCCGGCCGGCGGAATCGCCATGGTGTTCCAGAGCTTCGCTCTGTTCCCCTGGCTCACCGTACTCGAGAACGTCGAGCTCGGGCTCGAGGCGCTCAGGCTTCCCAAGGACGAAATCCGCACCCGTGCGCTCAAGGCGATCGATCTCATCGGCCTCGACGGTTACGAGTCCGCCTATCCGCGCGAACTCTCCGGTGGCATGCGCCAGCGCGTCGGCTTCGCGCGCGCGCTGGTCGTCCATCCCAACGTGCTCCTGATGGACGAACCGTTCTCGGCGCTCGACGTGCTGACCGCGGAAAATCTCCGCACCGATTTTCTCGAATTGTGGTCGGAGGGCCAGTTGCCCATCAAGGGCATCATTCTTGTGACGCACAACATCGAGGAGGCGGTGCTGATGTGCGACCGCGTGCTGCTCTTCTCGACGAATCCAGGCCGCGTCGTCACGGAAATCCCGGTGGCGCTCCGCCAGCCGCGCGACCGGCAGGATCCGGGTTTCGCAGCCCTCGTCGACCGCATTTATGTGGAGATGACCGCGCAGCGCACAGAACGCGAGCCTCGGCTCGACCGCATCCCCGGCCGCGGCTTCGCCATGATCGTCCCCGAGGTGCCCATGGGCGTGCTCCTGGGCCTCGTCGAAGAACTGGCCGCGGCGCCCTACAACGGCGCGGCCGACCTTCCCGAATTCGCCTCCGACCGGCAGATGGAAATCGACGATCTTTTCCCCATCGTCGAGACGCTGCAGCTGCTGCGCATCGCGGAAGTGGCGGGCGGCGACATCCGGTTGACCGAGACCGGAAAGCGTTTTGCAAACGAAGAGACCGACGAACGCAAGCGCATCTTCGCGCGTCTTCTCATCCGCTATGTTCCTTTCGCCGCGCATATCCGGCGCGTCCTCGACGAACGCGACAGCCACACTGCGCCCAAATCGCGTTTCATCGACGAGCTCGAGGATCACATGACGCCCGACATGGCGGAGCAGACACTGAACGCGGTGATCGGCTGGGCACGCTTTGCCGAGATCTTCGCCTACGACGACGACACCGGCATGTTCAGCATGGAGAACCCCGGCGCCGAGGAGAACGCTTAGCAAATCGACGGTCGCGATCACCCCGATGCGCGCCACGTGCCAGGCCGCGATCTTGACGGGCCATCTACGTGCACCTACACGCACTGCGGCACACTGCGAGGAGCACCATGAACACGAACGACACCTATCTCGCCGTCTTTCTCGGCAGCAAGACGGGCCCGCGCTGGACGGCGTGGAACGCCCTTTCCGAAGAGGACCGCCGCGCGAAGGAACGCGAAGGAATGGCGGCCTGGAAAAGCTGGATGGAGAAACATCAGGCTGCGCTGGTCGGCATGGGCGGTCCGCTGGGAAAAACGAAGAAGGTCACCGAACACGGCGCCGAAGACACGAGCAACCAGATGGGCGCTTTCATGGTCGTGCGCGCGGATTCGCACGCAGCAGCCGCCAAGCTGTTCGAAAAGCATCCGCACTTCACGATCTTTCCCGGCGAATCCATCGAGATCATGCCGGTTCTGCCGATCCCGGGCGGCTGAACCGAACGGAAGCCTTCAGGCGCGCGCGAAATTCTTTCGCGCGATCTCTTCCGCTTCGCGCGCGCCGCGGACCATGAGAAAGCGTCCGGACCAGTCGGCGCCGATGATCCAGCGACCCTCGATCTCGGTGCCGTCGTCCGTCACCGTGCCTTCGTAGCGCACGTCGGCGGCATAACCGCCCCCGTTCTCCTCGTAGGTCTTCACGAAATGGATGAGCGCGCCGGCGCGACGCCCGAACAGGGTCGCGCAGAGCCCGGCGCCGGTCCTGCGATGCGGCTCGTGTGTGGAACCGCTCACCGCGCTTGCGGTCTCGATCAGCGTGGCGACAAAACCGACCGGCGCGAGCTGCCGTGGATACGAATACACGCCCTGCCAGATTCCCGTGAGATTTTGGCCGGATGCCATGGGAGACATTCCCCCGATCGCCGTTTCAAGCCACACCATTTTGCGCCCGGTCGGATTAACAGATGGCGAAAGGCGCGAATTGCGCGAACTTCGCGCGCGTGGCATCGTGCCTTCGCATGGCAAAAACCGACGACGAACTCAGAGCGCTCGCGAAAGAGCCCGGCTGGCGGCTCGACACCGGCGACGGCGCAGGCCGCACCGGCACGCTCGGCGATGTGGCGAGGCTCGCGCACGAACGGCGCGCCCGCGGCGAGCATCCCGGCGCCGTCCGGCGGATCGAGAACGCGGTCGAGCTCGAGATGCTCGAACTCGAACAGCTCTGGCGCGCGATCGGATTGCCGGTCTAGCCGAACGTCGGCGCGCTACTCCGCTTCCCTGTATCGAGCGAGCCGAAGCTCGAGATGGCGCTTCACGTCCGGCCATTCCGAAAGAAGAATGCTGTAGATGTGAGTATCGCGCGCGGTGCCGTCGCGGCGCGGCATGTGATGGCGGATAACTCCATCTTTCTTCGCACCAAGCGCCTCGATCGCGCGCTGGGAGGCGAAGTTGAAATTGTCGGTCCGCAGACCGACCACCTTGCAGCCGAGCGTTTCGAAGGCATGGGCGAGAAGCAGCAGCTTGCACGTGCTGTTGACGTGGCTTCGCTGCCGGCTCTTCGCATACCAGGTGTAGCCGATTTCCACGCGGTCGATGGAAGCGACGATATCGTGATAGCGGGTCGAGCCGACGATCGCGCCCGTTTCGAGGTCGCGGACGGCCCAGGGCAGCATGTGACCGTCCTTCAGGCCCCGCAGCGCAGTGGCGATATATGCCCCGGTCTCGCGCGGCGCGGGCACCACCGTAAACCACAATTCCCACAGCGCGCCGTCTCTCGCCGCCACGGCAAGCCCTGTCGCGTGCTGTTCGCCCAGCGGCTCCAGCCGGATGGAGCCGCGTTCCAGCATAACGGGCGCAATCTCGATCATGGCACTTCTCCGATGGCGGGCTGGCCGCCGGCGCGCTATTGTCAGGGCGCTGCGAACATATAAGGGCGCTGATAAATGGTCAAGGACGTCCGCAAAGGCCTGCCGCGCATTCCCGCCGTGGGCGAGGCGAAACGCGGGCCCGAAGGCTATCTCACCTATCTCCTGCGCCAGGCGAACGCGGCCGTGCGACTGGCGCTCGACCGCGCGCTTGCAAAAGAGGGAATGACCTATCCGCAGCAGGCGGCGCTCACCATGATCCGCGCCTATGACGCGATTTCGGCGGCAGACCTCGCGCGCCTCGCGATGCTGACGCCGCAGACGGTGAACGGCATTGTGCGCGCGCTGGAGGAACGCGGCGCGATCCGCAAGGAGCCGGATCCCGTGCACGGCCGCATCCTGCGGCTAGTCGTCACCGAGGAAGGCCGTGCGCTCAACAAACGCTGCCGCGTGCTCACCGCACCCATCGAAGCAGCGCTGAGATCACAGATCGCGCCCGCGCAGGAAACCGTCCTGCGGCAATGGCTGGTCGGCGTTGCGCAGAAGTTTTCCGAATAGTGGCCTATTCATACCTCAGTGCGTGGACGGGGTTGGCGCGGGCGACGGCAATGCTGTGGCCGATGACGGTGATCCAGGCGATCGCGAGCGCGCCGGCGCCGGCGGCGAGGAAATAAAGCGGGCTGAGCGCGATACGGTACGCGTAGCTCTGTAGCCAGTCGTGCAGCCAGTACCAGGCCACCGGCCAGGCGATGAGATTTGCGATCAGCACCGGAATCGAAAACTGCCAGAGCAGCAGCCGCACCACGTCGCGCGTGCGTGCTCCAAACACTTTGCGGACGCCGATCTCTCTCGTCCGCCGCTCCGCGGTGAAGGCCGCAAGGCCGAAGAGGCCAAGACAGGCGATGAAGATGGCGATGCCGACGAAAACACCGAACATCGCGCCCTGCCGCGCATCGGTGGCGAACAGCTGGTCGAAGAACTGATTGAGGAAGTGACGACGAATGGCGACCGTGGGCGCAAATTGATGCCACGTCCGGTCGATTGCGGCGAGCGCCTCGGCCGTCTGGCCCGGCTTCACACGAACCGTAAACGCGTCGATGTGGTTGGGATTGTTGTACCAGATGATCGGGGAAGAGACCGACCGGGCCCCATCCATCTTGGCATCGCCCAGCACGCCGACAATTCTGAGGTGTGCCGTGTCGGCGACAATCGTCTTCCCGATCGCCCCTTCGACGGACCAGCCAAATCGCCTTGCGGCAGCCACGCTCACCAGCACGTTACGGCCGTTATCGAACGGGCTCTTTGAACTGCCGGCGTTCGTATCCTCGCCCCGCGAGGCCTTGAGCATGCGGCCGGCGAGAAGCCGCATGCGATAGACGCGCGGGAAATCGAATCCCATGTCGACCGTGCGGACAAACAATGTCTCGGGCTTGCCCGGCACCTGCACGTTGTCGATGGAAACGTCCTGTACGAACGGCACCGGTCCCGATTGCGCGGCGCCTCCGATGGCCGGATTGGCGTCGAGCGTGTGGACGAAGCTGTCGCGCGCACTTGGCGTCATCTCGTTGGCGTTGCTGACGATCACCAGGTTGTTGCGGTCGAAGCCGAGATCGATCTGCCGCGCATGGCGGATTTGGGCGAAGACCACCAGCGCGGCCACGCCAAGGCCGATCGAGATGGAAAACTGCAGCACGACCAGGGCCGTTCGCAACGCGCCGGAGCCGGACCGGCTTCCCGCGGCAGGTTTCAAGACCGCCGCCGGGCGATAGCCCGACAGAACGAGCGCGGGGTAAAAACCGCCCAGCAGACCGGCCGCGACTGCGATCCCGAAGAACGAGAGTATCAAGGACCAGTCCGTCAGATAATCGAGCACAATCGGCCGGTCCAGGAAGCTGTCATAGGCCGGCAACAGCACCTCGACCACGGCGAATGCGAGCAGCAGTGCAATCACGGCCGTCAATACGGATTCCCCGAGGAACTGGACCACGAGTTGTCGTCGTTTTGCGCCCACGACCTTGCGCAACGACACTTCGCGAGCGCGCATCATCGCGCGCGCCGTGGCGAGATTCATGAAGTTGAAGCAAGCGATCGCAAGGATCAACGCAGCGATGGCGGCGAAACCGTAGATCGTCGTCCAGCTTCCGCCGGGTTTCATGCCGCCGTAATTTTCCGAGGTGAGGTGCACGTCGCGGAAGCGCGTCATATGCACCTGCAGCGCCTTGCTTCCGGCAATGTTCAGGCCGTCTTCCTTGCCCGCATCGACATTCATGTCGAGAATGCCGGCGAGCTTCCGGAGCACCGCCGCGGGGCTGGCCCCGGGCGCGAGACGCACATAGCCGAAGCCGTCAATATTCAGCCATGCCTGTTTTTCGGAAAGCGGCATCTTGTCGGCGCGCGAAGTATTCGGCAGGACCATGTCCGCGTAGAGCTGGGTATTGTGCGGCAGGTCGCGGAGTACCCCGGTCACCGTGAGTGGGTATTTCGCGTCCACAAGGATCGTTTTGCCGAGCGGATTGGCATCGCCGAAATACTTCCGCGCCAGCGTCTGCGACAGCACCACCGAATCAGGCTCGGCGAAGACCTTCGCCGGTTCGCCTTCAACCAGCGGGAGACGAATGAGCTGAAAGAATCCCGGATCGACGACATCGGCGTTCTGCGAGAACTGGCGGTCGCCCACGTTGACGGTCATCATTTCGTTGATCACGTGCGTCTGGGCCTGCACCTCCGGAATCTGAGCAAGCATCGCGGGCGTTACAGGATAGGGTACCGCTCCGGCCGGCTCGACGCCGCGACCCGGGAAGTAGAACCAACCCTCGACGCGATAGACATTCTGGGTGCCGGGAATCCAGGCATCGTAGGAGAGTTCGTCGCGCAGGAACAGAATGATGAAGATTGCACAGGCGAGCCCCACCGCCATGCCGGCGATGTTGATAAAACTGTAAAGTCTATGCCGCGCGAAATTGCGCAGCGCGGTCACGAGCCAGTTGCGGAGCATCGTGGCTTTCCTACCTATTCGTATCTGAGCGCATGCACCGGATTGGCGCGGGCGACAGCGAGACTGTGGCTGATGACCGTGATCCAGGCGATCGCGAGCGCCGCCGCCCCGGCGGCGAGGAAATAGAACGGACTGAGTGTAATCCGGTAGGCGTAGCTCTCCAGCCAATTGTGCAGCCAATACCATGCCACCGGCCAAGCGATGAGATTTGCGATCAGCACCGGAATCGAGAACTGCCAGAGCAGCAGCCGCACCACGTCGCCCGTCTTGGCGCCGAACACCTTGCGGACGCCGATCTCCCTGGTGCGGCGTTGGGCGGTGAAGGCGGCCAACCCGAACAGGCCAAGACAGGCAATGAAGATCGCCACACCCACGAAGGCGGCGAAGATGCGCCCGCGCTCCTCGTCCGCCATGAACAGGTGGTCAAAGGTGGCGTCGAGGAACACGCGGTCGATGGCAGAACCGGGCGCAAAGCGGTGCCAATCGCGGTCGATGGCCGCCAACGCCGCCTCGGTCTGCCCGGGCTTGGTGCGAACCGAAAGTTCGTTCATCTCCTGGTCGAATTCGAAGACGACGGGGCCTACCTGAGTCTGCGGACCATCGAGACGTTGATTGGTAACCACGCCCACGATGGCCAAGCTGTGCTTGTCTTCGCGAATGATCTTGCCAATGGCCTGCCCTGGCATGAAGCCGAAGAGACGCGCCGCTGCCGCACTGATGACAACATTAGGACCTGTTGACAAACTTAAGCCAGATTTTGATTGAAGCAAGTTGGATGAAACCGAGGAAACTGTCCACGGTCTTGTCGTAACGGGTAGCCACGCGCCGTGCGTTCTTGAGTTTGTTGAAGAA
>JBOHKH010000028.1:0-35312 GCA_050728995.1 Rhizomicrobium sp.
CCAGCTCATGCTCCTTCAGAACCCCGATAATCTGCTCTTCCGTAAACCTTGATCGCTTCATCGTCCGGTCCTTCCCTAAAGGGCCAGACTCCAGTTCAGCCTGGATTAAACGGCGGGGGCAACGTCATCATCATCCAAAGCTGCGTCGTATTTCAGAACAAGCCCGTCAGTCTCCAGCTGCGTAAGTGTTGCCATAAAAGTCAACAGACTGTAAGGTGGTTATTGCGGAAATCGTTAACGAGTTCTTTTTTGTCGCATTTACCGGGGAAACCGTGAAGCAGGATTATCGAATGATCTGAAACATCATGCTTGACACTCAAGCATCAAAATGCCAGTTTCCTGGCATGAACAAGCTGCTCGCCGAAAAACGCGCCCAAGCCCTCCAGATGATGGCGGAAGGCATTTCGCTCCGGGCCATGACCCGGCTTACCGGGATCAGCCGGACCACGCTGATTAAGCTCGTGGAAGATGCCGGGCAGACGTTCTCCGAGTACATGGACCGGACGCTTGTGAACCTGCCGTGCAAACGCATTCAGGTCGATGAGGCGTGGGCATTCTGCTATGCGAAGCAGAAGAACGTCCCGACCGCGAAGGCCGCTCCGCAAGGCGCTGGCGATATCTGGACGTGGGTAGGACTGGACGCGGACACGAAACTTGTCGCGTCATTCTTCGTCGGCAACCGGGACAGCGAAGCGGCCATGACCTTCATGGACGATCTGGCCCCGCGTCTCGCCTCGCGCGTCCAGCTTACCAGCGACGGCCACAAGCCCTATCTGGAGGCCGTAGAAGGCGCGTTCGGTGGCGATATCGACTACGCCATGCTTGTGAAGGTGTACGGGCAGCCTCCGGAAGGCCAGCGCCGCTACAGCCCCGCAATCTGCACTGGAGCGCACAAGCACCGGATCGAAGGCAATCCCGATCCCAAGCACGTTTCAACGTCGCACGTCGAACGGCAGAACCTGAATATCCGCATGGGCAACCGCCGCATGACGCGGCTTACCAACGCATTCTCAAAGAAGGCCGCGAACCACGCTCACATGATGGCCATCTACTTCATGCACTACAATTTCGTGCGCATTCACCAAAGCCTGAAGGTCACTCCCGCAATGGCAGCGGGCGTCACTGGCAAACTTTGGGAAATGTCGGATATGGTGAGCGCGCTAGAAGATTGGGAAACCGCCAATGAACGGCAGAAGGCTTGATTGGAACAAAGTTCGTTTAAGTGACCTAAGCGGCACGCCTTGCATGGGCGAAGAACTTTTCGCGGGAGATGATCCCGAAATGAGGCAAACGCGAAGGCCTTTTACGCCCGCCGAAGTGACGGCAGATGCCGAGAGGAACGCGGCCCTACGTCGCAAAGAACAAAATTGGCGACGCGTGCCCGATACGGCGGAGGGCAAGGCGCGTATGGCTGCAGAATTGGGCCGCTTCGCCGTCGGACAATCCCTCACTGGTCAACAAGTCTGCCTGGGAGGGCCGATCCCAATAAACGGTGAGCATTGGAGCGGAATTGTCATCGAAGTGGGAAGCGACGGGGTCTTGGTGCAGAAGACGAGAACCCGCAATGACCGTACTTTCCGCACCTTCATCCGGTATCCACGAACCACGTTTCTTACCGTTTGCCGCCCAGCGAACCGCCTCTAGGACTCAAACTCTACCACTACCCCGTTTCGGGTAGTGCCCTAATTTGAAATTGGCCGCGAGAGAATGCGCCATCCGGCAAATGAGGTAGTTTCTAAGTCTGAAACTGATGGAGACAGGGATGCTGGAAGGCTCGTGCGATTGCGGTGCGGTGCGCTACACGGTGGATGGAACGCTGAACGAGGTGACGGACTGCAACTGCGGCATCTGCCGGCGCACGGGCGGGCTGTGGGCGTATTATTCGCCACGCGTGGTGACGATGACGGGGCCCACGGACATCTACATGCGCGGCGATCGCATGCTCGAAATCCACCGCTGCAAGAATTGCGGCGGCGTGATGTTCTGGACGCCGGTAGACAAGACGAACGACCGCATGGGGGTGAATGCGCGCATGCTGCCGCCCGGTTCGCTAGAGACGGTGCCGGTCGTCAAATGCGACGGGGCGAGCTGGTAGCTGGTTCGGCCGGCGCGGGTCTCCCTGAAATTGGGTGGCGTTACAAATTAGGACACTACCCCGTTTCGTGGGGCGGATTGTGCCTCTGGCGCAACTCGGCCCGAGCGCGCACGCCTGTCATGCCCCGCGACTGCAAATCATCAGCTTAGGCGGCGCGCAAATCGTGTCCAATCTCGCTTCTGCGCAACGGCGGCTCAAGCTATTCTGAAGAACCCGGGACGGAGATTTGTAGCATGGCGAAGCTCGTCTTCGGATTGAACCAGTCCCTGGACGGCTACGTCGACCACCTGGAATTTGCGCCCGGTCCGTCGCTCTTTCGTCACTTCATAGAGCAAGTCCGCGGCCTGACGGGCAGTGTGTACGGTCGCCGCATGTACGAGGTCATGCGTTATTGGGACGAAGACTCTCCCGAGTGGGGCGGGGAGGAACGCGACTTCGCGGCGGCATGGCGGAGCCAACCGAAATGGGTCGTGTCGCACTCACTGAAGTCGGTCGGACCGAACGCCGCCCTTGTCGCCGATGACATCGAGGCGGTGATACGGGGGCTGAAGGCCGGGCTCGCCGGGGAGATCGACGTCGCCGGACCAGACCTGGCGCGAAGCCTGACCGACCTTGGTCTCATCGATGAGTATCGGCTTTACCTCCACCCCGTCGTGCTTGGTCGCGGCAAGCCATTCTTCGCAGGCCCCCGGCCGCCACTCCGCTTCGTGGCCAGCGATTTCATCGGCGAGGACGTGATCAGATTGACGTACGTTCCGGCCTGATGGCGCGACGCGCCCGACGAACGACGCCGACGCGCCAGGTCCGGTTTGGGGTCGCGGGCGGAAATTCAGACCCGGTTTCGTTTTTCCCGCTGGAAAATTGGATCGCCCGGACAGCCGGGCGATGACGAATTCCGATTGATATGTTTGACCGGAACGCTACGCGGCGCGGCTGCGCGGAGATTCCGAAGCGCGAAGCTGCGGCAGGCTGACGGTGACGGTGGTGCCCACGCCCACCGCGCTCTCGATCGCAAATTCGCCGCCCAGCCGCTCGGTCAGCTTCTTGACGATGGCAAGCCCGAGGCCGCTTCCGGGTTTGCGTGCGGATGCGGAATGCGCCTGAAAGAACGGTTGGCCGACCAGCCGCAACTTGTCGGCCGGAATGCCGTGACCGCGGTCGCGCACAACAAGGTCGACAAAGTCGGCTCGCCGCCGCACCACAATCGTCACCGTCGCCTTCGGCGGACTGAACTTGACCGCATTGGAACCGAGATTGAGGAGTATCTGGCTCAGGGCCTTTTCATTCGCGGCGATTTCCGCGCCGCCCGAGCGATCGGAGAAATCGATGTCGATGCCGTCGGCCTTGGCGTATTCGCGCAGCATGCGAACGGCGTCGCTGAGTGCCTCGCCCACTTTCAGCCGCTCCATCGAGATGTTCGGCACGCCGTTCAACTGCGTCAGATCCAGCACGTCGTTGACGATGCCGAGCAGAAGCTGTCCGCTCGTGCGGATATCGCACGCATATTCGCGATAGCGCGGACTCAGCGGCCCGAACATTTCGCTCACCATGCAATCGGAAAAGCCGATGATGGCGTTGAGCGGCGTGCGCAAATCGTGGCTGGCATTGGCGAGGAATACGGTCCTCTCCACGCTCTCGTCGCGCATTCGCGCGGCGGTCTGCATGACCCAGCGCAGAACGATAAGTTGAAGAGCGGCGAGCAGAAGAAAACATCCCAACGCGAGCGGCGCGGCCGCATTGGCGAAATCGGTGCCGGGGCGCGCGGAATGCCAGTTGAGCCAGGCGAGGGGGCGGCCCGCGGCGCCGGCGAGAGCGACGTGGGCGAGACCGGAATCCGGTACGCGCGACAGGGAAATCGGCGCCACGTCGAAACCGGACTGAACGTCGCGCAGCAGGGTCGCGTCGACCGGAAGCAGATAGGCGAGGACGTAGCGGCGCGACAGCGGGTGGCGGGCGCGCGCATCGTCGGGGACAATGCGCTGGGCGGCGACGAGGCAAACGGCGTTGCCGGCGCGCACGAACGCGGTGAGCGCGGTCGGCGGCAGCGCGGGTTCCGCTTCGACGCGGCGCGCGAACCGGGCCAGCGTTTCGCTCCCGGGAAGGGCGGCGGCGATGCTGGCCGCGCTGCGTGTCGAAAATCGATAAACGACGCGGGCTCGCGCATCGAGAACGGCGCTGACCGGAACGCCACCCATTTCGGCGGAAGTACCGAGATTCGAATCGATCCAGGCCCGGTTGAGCGTCGGGCCCACCGCATCGTAGGCGGTGCCCCAGTAGGCCTGCTGCACCAGCATGCCCGAAAGCTTCGTGCGCTCCTGAACGAGCGCGGATTCGACGATGCGCTGTTCGATCTCGCGCTGGTGTGCGTCCGCGACATGGGCGATCGTCAGCAGCACCCCGTAGATCGCCGCGCCCAAAATGCAGATGCTCGCCAGGATGATGGCGGCGGGGCGGAGGTGATGGTGTTTGCTCGGCATGTGCATACGACTATTGGAAACGCGGAAAGCCTAAGCGGGGCGCGGTTGCGTTCCGGTTAATCGCCAACGCATGAAATAGAGGGAATATTAACCGTATGGGACCGGGCAAATTCCTGGCGGATGGAACGCTTGCGCGCGGCGGCGTCGCGGGCTGCCCGTGAACGGCGCGCGCACCGACATCGTCATGATCGGCGGCGGCCACAACGGCCTCGTCTGCGCCTACTATCTCGCGCGCGCGGGCCTTCGCGTTACGGTACTCGAACGCAGGCCGATCGTGGGCGGCGCGGCGGTGACCGAGGAATTCGCGCCCGGGTTTCGCAACTCCATTGCGAGCTACACGGTCTCGCTGCTCCACCCGAAGATCATCGCGGAGATGTCGCTGGCCTCGCACGGGCTTCGCATCGTGTCGCGCCGGCTGCAGAATTTTCTGCCGCTCAACGATCGCGAGTATCTCGCGGTGGGCGCGGGCCGCACCAAAGATGAAGTCGCGAAGTTTTCGCGGCGCGATGCCGAACGTCTCGACGCATTCGCGGCGCGCCTTTCGGCGATTGCCGATGTCGTGCGCGAAATGTTGCTGGTGACGCCGCCCAAACTCGGCGGGACGGGCTGGCGCGATTTGCTCGGCGATCTCGTGTCGACGGGCGGCCTCGCGCGGCGCCTGGCGCGGCTCGACACCACGGCGCGGCGCGATCTCGTGGCGCTGTTCGGCCGCTCGGCCGGCGATCTGCTCGACGGCTGGTTCGAAAGCGATCCCGTGAAAGCGGTGTTCGGCTTCGACTCCATCGTCGGAAATTATGCAAGCCCCTACGGACCGGGCACCGGCTATGTGCTGCTCCATCACGCCCTCGGCGAAGTAAACGGCGTGAAGGGCACCTGGGGCCACGCGCAGGGCGGCATGGGCGCGATCACGCAGGCAATGGCGGCAGCCTGCCGCGGCGCCGGCGTGGAGATTCGCACAAATGTGGAAGTGCAGGAGCTGATTGTCGAGAACGCCCGCGCCGCCGGAGTAATTACCAAAGCAGGCGGGACGTTTCGGGCGCGCGCCGTCGTCTCCAATCTCAATCCGAAACTCCTGTTCGGCGCGCTCGTCGATCCCGGGGCTCTCCCGGACGATTTCCGCGAGCGGATCGACCGCTATCGCTGCGCCTCGGGCACCTTCCGCATGAATGTCGCGCTGGCCGAGCTGCCGCGCTTTTCCTGCCTGCCCGAGCACGGCGATCATCTGACCGCCGGCATCGTGATCGCGCCGAGCCTCGCCTACATGGACCGCGCCTACGCGGATGCACGCGCGAGCGGCTGGTCGCGCGAGCCGATCGTCGAAATGCTGATCCCGTCGGTGGTCGACGACAGCCTCGCGCCCGCGGGCCGACATGTCGCGAGCCTGTTCTGCCAGCAGGTGGCGCCCGAGTTGCCCTGCGGCCGCTCGTGGGACGATTGCAGGGACGAGGTAGCCGACCTGATGATCGACACCGTCGAGCGCGCAGCGCCCGGTTTCCGGGCTTCGGTCATCGCGCGCCAGGCCTTGAGCCCGCTCGATCTCGAACGCCTGTTCGGACTTGTGGGCGGCGACATCATGCATGGTGCGCTGTCGCCCGATCAGCTGTTCGCCGCGCGCCCCGTGCTCGGCCATGGCGATTATCGAAGCCCCATCCCGGGCCTCTATATGTGCGGCGCCGGCACGCATCCCGGCGGCGGCGTCAGCGGCATTCCGGGCCACAATGCGGCGCGCGAGGTGTTGAAGGATTGGCGGGGGAGGAGGCGCGGCCGTTCGGCACCTGACAAACGCGGCAACAAGGCCTAAGTATCGACGAGCGAGGAACCACAGCGATGCCGAGAACTCCCAATTATTCCTTCGAGCGGTTGCAGCGCGAGCGGGCGCAGCGGTCGAAAAGCGAAGAAAAGGCCGAAAAACGGGCCGCGAAGTCGGCCCTGCGCAAGGCGCGCGACGGCGAGCCCGAGGCCGCACCGGACGCCGCTGCGCCCAAGGACGAGCCTTCGACAAAGTCAGGGTGAGGACATGTTACATTCCTCATGCCGGGCTTGATCCCTGCGAAGGCGGGGAAGCATGAGAGGCGGACCGTTACGTGGACAAGGACGCGTTGCTGAAGTGGGCGCTCTCCAACGGCTGGCAGATGATCGCCGATTGTCCGAGCCTGATGAAGCCCTCCGCGCCGGGCCAGGCCATCGTGCGGATGATCCTGAAGGCGGGCGTCGTCCAGCTTGAAATCAAAAAGCCCGTCGGAAAGTGGGAGAAGGTTTCGAGCACGAGCTACGCGAAGATCGCGCCCGATCCGGAAACGGGATTCCCGCGCGGTCTCGGCCTCGACACGATTTCCGGATTCTCCATGCTGATGCAGGCCAACAAGAACCGCATGGTCTTCGCGAAGAAACCCGAGACATCTCATTCCGACGAAGAGAGTTGATACGTCGGTTTTGAATTGTGCCCGCATCCACGCGCCGCACCGCGCGCCGGATCCCGAGATGATGGCCCGATTGGCGGAGCAGTGGCGCAAACGGGTCCTCTAAACTAACATTGCCGACTTCCCGCCCCGAAAAAGGGCACCCCTTCG
Organism: Rhizomicrobium sp.; assembly: GCA_050728995.1. Lineage (GTDB taxonomy): Bacteria > Pseudomonadota > Alphaproteobacteria > Micropepsales > Micropepsaceae > Rhizomicrobium. Next base: position 7,143 of record JBOHKH010000028.1, read on the forward strand.
CCGAAGACCCAACATGTCCTACGCCCCGCCCATCGCCGACATGCGCTTTGCCGCCACGAAGCTCGCGGGCTTCGCCGAGATCGCCGGCCTGGCCGGAGGCGACGAGCTGAGCGAAGACCTGCTCGCAACCATCTTCGAACAGGGCGGCCGGTTTGCCGCGGGCGTGCTCGCGCCCCTCAACCGGGTCGGCGACCGGCAGGGCAGCCGGCTCGAAAACGGCGTGGTGCGCACGCCCGATGGCTGGGCCGAGGCCTACCGCGCCTTCGTCGCCGCGGGATGGAATGCCGTGCCCTTCGATCACGAGTTCGGCGGCCAGCACCTGCCGTGGCTGGTGGCGATGGCGCTCCAGGAAATGTGGCACTCGGCCAGCATGGCGTTCGCGCTCTGCCCGATGCTGACGCAGGCCGGGGTCGAGGCGATCGGCCATCATGGGTCGGCCGCGCTCAAAAAGCGCTTCCTGCCCAAGATGATTTCGGGCGAATGGGCCGGCACGATGAACCTGACCGAACCGCAGGCCGGGTCCGATCTCGCCGCCGTGCGCACGCGCGCCGTGCGCGAGGGCGACCATTACCGCGTCAGCGGCCAGAAGATCTTCATCACCTATGGCGACCACGAGCTGGCCGAAAACATCGTCCATCTCGTCCTGGCGCGCCTGCCCGATGCGCCGCCGGGCGTCAAAGGCATCTCGCTGTTTGTCGTACCGAAATACCTCGTCAACGAGGACGGCACGCGCGGGGCGCGCAACGATCTGCGCTGCGTGTCGCTCGAGGAGAAGATGGGCATCCATGCGAGCCCCACGGCGGTGTTGTCCTATGGCGACCATGGCGGGGCGTTCGGCCTGCTCGTGGGCGAGGAGAACAAGGGCCTCTCCTACATGTTCACGACGATGAACAATGCGCGGCTGTCGGTCGGCCTCGAGGGCATCGGCGTGGCCGAGCGCGCGCTTCAGAAGGCGGCCTCTTTCGCCCGCGAGCGCGTGCAGGGGCGCGAGCCCGTGAACGGCGACATCAAACCCGTCGCCATCGTTCGCCATCCCGATGTGCGGCGCATGCTGCTCACCATGCGGGCGCTCACCGAGGCCGCGCGCGCGCTCGCCTACTTCGCGGCGGGTCAGCTCGATATCGGCAAGCGTCATCCCGATCCCGCGGTTCGCGCGCGGGCGCAAGCCGTCGTCGATCTGCTGGTGCCGGTGGTCAAAGGCTGGGGCACGGAAGTGGGCTCCGAAGCGGCCTCGCTGGGCGTCCAGGTGCATGGCGGCATGGGCTACATCGAGGAAACGGGCGCCGCGCAGTTCATGCGCGACGCCAAGATCGCGGAAATCTACGAAGGCACGAACGGCATCCAGGCCAACGACCTGATCGGCCGCAAGCTGACGCGCGACGGCGGCGCGACGGCGACAGCCTTCATCGCCACCATGCGCGCGCTCGACCGCGAACTGGCGGCGGCCGGTGGCGAGCTCGCGCCGCTTCGCAAGGCGCTCGGCGAAGGCCTCGGCGCGCTCGAACGCGCGACGGCGTGGATTCTCGCGCGGCCGGCGGACGACCCGGCCGACGCGGCGGCCGGCGCGATGTCCTATCTGCGCCTGTGGGGAACGGTCGCGGGCGGCTGGCTGATGGCGAAGACCGCGCTGGCGGCGCGGAAGGATCTCGCCGCGGGCCTGGGCGACGCGGAATTCCTGCGCGCCAAGCTCCTCACCGCGCGCTTCTATGGCGAGCAGATTTTGCCGCGCGCGGCGAGCCTCGAAGCCCAGGCCACCGCCGGCGCCGCGACGCTCATGGCCATGCCCGACGCGGCGTTTTAAGGCCGCATAAGCAATGGGTCACGCGGAGACGCGGAGACGCGGAGGAGAGCGTAACTTCGGAATCCGGACTCAGCAGCTGCATCGAATGCTCTCCGCGGCTCCGTGTGCAATTTGGCGACGTGCGGGCGTCTCACGCGGGTCCGGTTTCGCTGAGATCACTTCGCAGATGGTGACTCCGGCAATTGGTTCACGCGCAGTCGTGGAGACGCGGCGGCTGGCATCCCGTTCACGATGCGGTGCAGGCCCTTCTTCAAGGTTGGCGCGCCGAAGTTGATAAGCAGGCCTACCCTCAGGTCCATCAATCTCAGATAGGTCAGCAGCTGCTTAGCGTGCACAGGCAGCAGATTTTCCACCGATTTGATCTCGACGACAACCGAGGACTCGACAAGCAGATCGATCCGAAGGCAGTTCTCGAAGCGCAATCCATCATACTCGAATGAAATCGGCGTTTGACTTGAGCATCTCAGTCCGCGCCTCCGAAGATCTCTCGCCAGCACCGTTTCGTAGACGGTCTCCAGCAGTCCCGGTCCCAGGCCGCAGTGCAGTTTGTATGCAGAATCGACAACCTGGCCCGTGACGTCATCCAGCCGGTCTGTCGGGACGTGCATTTATTTCCGCGCCTCCGCGTCTCCGCGTGCGATATTGGAGCAGCGGAATTTTACAGGCTTGCCGGACTTGTGCCGGGCGGCCCGGTCGAGCACAAGTCGCGACATAAACGTAACGGAAAATGGCCTCCCCCACGTTTTGTGGAGGGAAGGAAAGCGCTATATTCCGTGCCATGAACGACACCACCACGGCGCGGCGCGGCAGGGCCGAACACCCCCAGGCTGCGCAGAAGCCGGCGCGCACCGGCAAGGTCCGAAACAAGCTCCGCTTCGTCACGGCCACCAGCCTGTTCGACGGCCACGACGCGGCGATCAACATCATGCGCCGCATCCTCCAGGCGTCGGGCGCCGAGGTGATTCACCTGGGCCACAACCGCTCGGTGGACGAGGTGGTCACCGCCGCGATCCAGGAAGACGTCCAGGGCGTCGCCATCAGCTCCTATCAGGGCGGCCACGTCGAATATTTCAAATACGCGGTCGACCTGCTCCACGAACGCGGCGCCGGACGGATCAGGATTTTCGGCGGCGGCGGCGGCGTCATCACGAAGGACGAGATCGACGAGCTGCACGCCTATGGCGTCGAGCGCCTCTATTCCCCCGCGGACGGCCAGCAGATGAGCCTCCAGGGCATGATCGACGACATGATGGCGCGCGCCGATTTCGATCCGGCCGACGATGGCGCCGTCGACATCCGTTCGCTCTCCACGCCCGGATGGCGGCCGCTGGCGCGCTTCATCACCCGCCTCGAGCATGGCCGGGTCGACGCGGCTACGCTCACAGCCCTCACCGGCGCTCGCGAGAAACGCCGCGCCATGCCCGTCCTCGGCATCACGGGCACCGGCGGCTCGGGCAAGTCGTCGCTGTGCGACGAACTGATCCGCCGTTTCCGTCTCGACAGCGAGGACTTCAAGATCGCGGTGCTGGCGATCGATCCCTCGAAGCGCAAGAGCGGCGGGGCGCTCCTCGGCGACCGCATTCGCATGAACGCGATCGCTGCGCCGCAAATCTACATGCGTTCCATCGCGACGCGGGAATCGGGGAGCGAAGTGCCGCCGTTCGTACCCGCGGCCGTGGAAGCAGCGCGCGCCGCGGGCTTCGATCTCGTCATCGTGGAAACGCCCGGCATCGGCCAGGGCAACACGGCCATCGCCGATCTGGCGGACGTTTCGCTTTATGTGATGACGCCGGAATTCGGCGCGGCCTCGCAGCTCGAAAAGATCGACATGCTCGATTTCGCGGATCTCGTGGCGATCAACAAGTTCGATCGCCGGGGCGCCGAAGATGCGCTCCGGGACGTCCGCAAGCAGGTGCAGCGCAACCGCCAGATCTTCAACCGGCCGCCGGAAGCGATGCCCGTCTACGGCGCGATCGCGGCGCGCTTCCAGGACGACGGTGTCACCGGGCTTTATCTGGGGCTTCGCGATCGGCTGGCGGAGAAGGGCTTCGAGACGCCGCCGAGCCGCTTCGAACGGAAGGATGCGCGCGTTCCTTCGCCGCGCCCCGCCATCGTGCCGCCGTTGCGGTCGCGGTATCTCGCAGAAATCGCCGACGAGATTCGCAACTATCACGCAATCGTCGCGGAGCAGGCCCGCCTCGCGCGCGAGATTCAGCAGCTCAAATCGTCGCGGGCCATGCTCGAGGCGGAGGATGCAAGCGGCGAAGCGCTCGCCCCCCTCATTGCCGAACGCGAAGAGCGCGTCGATCCGCGCGCGCGCAAGCTGATCGAGAACTGGCCGAAACTGAAGGAGCGCTATTCGGGCGACGACTTCGTCGTGAAAGTTCGCGACCGGGAAATCCGCACGCGCCAGGTCAGCGTCAGCCTGTCGGGCACGCCGGTGCGCAAGGTGGCGCTGCCGCGCTACGAGGACCACGGCGAGCTGCTGCGCTGGATCCTGCGAGAGAATGTGCCCGGCGCGTTCCCCTATACGGCGGGCGTGTTTCCCTTCAAGCGCGAAAACGAGGACCCCACGCGCATGTTCGCGGGCGAGGGCGATCCCTTCCGCACCAATGCGCGCTTCAAATTCCTGTCGAAGGATTCCGAGGCGAAACGGCTGTCGACGGCCTTCGATTCGGTGACGCTGTACGGCTGGAATCCCGACGAGCGGCCCGACATCTACGGCAAGGTCGGCAATTCCGGCGTCTCCATCGCCACGCTCGACGACATGAAGGCGCTCTATGCGGGCTTCGATCTGTGCGCGCCGTCCACCTCGGTGTCGATGACGATCAACGGGCCGGCGCCGATGCTGCTGGCGATGTACTTCAACACCGCGATCGACCAGCAGCTGGCGAAGTTTGCGGCCGATCACGGGCGGCAACCAAACGCCGACGAAGCCTCGAAGGTTCGCGCGGCGACGCTCGAAACGGTGCGCGGGACGGTGCAGGCCGACATTCTGAAGGAGGATCAGGGTCAGAACACTTGCATCTTCTCGACCGAATTCGCGCTCAAGACGATGGGCGACATCCAGGAATATTTCGTCCGCCACAAGGTGAAGAATTTCTATTCGGTCTCGATTTCCGGCTATCACATCGCCGAAGCGGGGGCCAATCCGATCTCGCAACTGGCCTTCACGCTGGCGAACGGGTTCACCTTCGTGGAGTCCTATCTCGCGCGCGGCATGAAGATCGACGACTTCGCGCTCAATCTGTCGTTCTTCTTCTCCAACGGGATGGATCCCGAATACACGGTGATCGGCCGCGTGGCGCGGCGCATCTGGGCGGTTGCGATGCGCTTCAAATACGGCGCGGGCGAGCGCTCCCAGAAGCTGAAATATCACATCCAGACTTCCGGCCGCTCGCTGCACGCGCAGGAGATGGATTTCAACGATATCCGCACGACGCTGCAGGCGCTGATCGCGATCTACGACAATTGCAACAGCCTGCACACCAATGCGTTCGACGAGGCGTACACCACGCCGACGGAAAATTCGGTCCGCCGCGCCATGGCCATCCAGATGATCATCAACCGCGAATGGGGGCTCGCCCGGAACGAAAATCCCAACCAGGGCTCGTTCATCGTCGACGAGCTGACGGATCTCGTCGAGGAAGCCGTGCTGCTGGAATTCGAGCGCATTGCCGAACGCGGCGGCGTGCTGGGCGCCATGGAGACCGGCTATCAGCGCGGCAAGATCCAGGAAGAGAGTCTCTTCTACGAGCGCAAGAAGAACGACGGCAGCCTGCCGATCGTCGGCGTCAACACCTTCGTCAATCCGCACGAGAAGGCGATGCCGGCGCCGCCGCTGCAGCGTTCGACAACGGGAGAAAAGGACAGCCAGATCGTGCGGCTCAGGGATTTCGAGCGTGCCCATGCCGGCGAATCGCGGGCGATGCGCGAGCGGTTGCGCCAGGCGGTGATCGGGAACGAAAACGTGTTCGATGTTCTGATGGACGCGGTGCGCGTCTGTTCGCTCGGCCAGATCACCGAGACGCTGTTCGAAGTGGGCGGGCAGTACCGGCGGAATATGTGAACCTTCGACAGGCTCATGCTTCGACGGGCCCGGCATGAGCGTAAAAACAAATTCCCGCCCTGAGCTGGTCGAAGGGCGAGGCTGATTCGTTCCGAATGAAACTTTCTCTCACCGACATCGGCGCGGCGATCGAGGCGCGGGGCCTCGCCTACCGCGGCGCGCTTCATCCCGGCGCCGACGATTTGCCCGGTCGCCACGATGTCGGCACGCTCGTACTCGCCGGCTTCACCGGTACCGCGTACTGGCGGCATTTCAGGGACTCGGGCGAGGCGCGCGACGGCAGGCCCGATCCGCTCGACCGCTGGTCGCTGCGCGTGATCGGCGCTCTGGCGGGCGATCTCGGCGCCACGGCGCTGTTTCCCTTCGCCGGTCCGCCCTGGCTGCCGTTTCAGCGCTGGGCCCGGCAGGCCGAGCCCCTTCACCCCTCGCCGATCGGCATGCTCATTCATCCCGATTGGGGATTGTGGCACGCGTGGCGCGGCGCGCTGGGCTTTCGCGAAAAGCTGGAATTGCCGCCACCGGATCGCCGCCCGAGTCCGTGCGAGAGCTGCGTCGACAAACCGTGCCTGCACACGTGTCCGGTGAATGCCTTTGCGCGGGAGGGATATGACGCCGCGGCCTGCGTCGCCCACATCGAAGACGCGCGCGGCACGGACTGCATGGAGGAAGGGTGCCGGGCCCGCCGCGCCTGCCCCATCGGCGCCGCGCACCGCTACGATCCCGAACAGGCGAATTTCCACATGCGCGCCTTCCGCACCGCGCAAGAGTGATTCACGCGGAGCCGCGGAGATGGCGGAGAACCGTTCATCGATCCGAGCCCTTCGCCTTCCTCCAACGCGCAGCTTTTTGTTTCCTTCTCCGCGGCGCCAAGCGACATGGGGGAGGAAATAATCACTACGCCACCCACGCGTGAATAATTTTTTCCAGCGCGCCGAGCCCGTCGGTCAGGCAGGCCGGCCCGGGCTGGAGAATGATCGACGACTTGATCTCGTGGAGCTGGCCATTGCACACCGCCGGCAGCTCCGCAAAGCCCGGACGCATCGCGACGTTTTCCGCGCGAAACTTCTTGCCGCACAACGAGCCGATGATGATATCGGGCCGCGCGGCAATGACGTCTTCGGCAGAGACGATGCGATCCTTCGCGGCGGCGGCCCTGGCCTGAAGCGGAAATACGTTGTCGCCGCCGGCAATCGCGATCAGCTCCGACACCCATCCGATGGCCGAGATCAGAGGCTCGTCCCATTCCTCGAAAAATACTCTGGGACGTGCGCGCAACCGGGCGGAACGCTCCCGCACCCGTTCGAGGCCATTCTCGAGCTTCGCGACCAATAATCGGGCGCGCGCGTCGGCGCCGACGATGGCGCCCACCGTTGCGACCATCGCGAAGATGCCCGCAACCGTTCGATGATTGAACGCGTGGACCTCGAGACCATGGCGAATCAGATCGGACACGATGTCGGCCTGAAGATCGGAAAACGTGAAAACCAGGTCGGGTTCGAGCGCCAGAATTTTGCCCGTGTCCGCCGAGGTGAACGCGCTGACCCGCGGTTTCTCGCGACGGGCGGCGGGCGGCCTCACCACATAACCGGAAACGCCGACGATCCGGTCCTGCTCGCCCAGGAGGTACAGGGTTTCGACGGTTTCTTCCGTCAGGCAGACAATGCGCCTAGGTGGAAACATCTCGGGTCTCGCATTAATCCGGCGATAGCGCGCCGGTGCCGCCTAGCGCGCAATCGGGTGAAGTGTGCAGCACTTCGCCCGTCAAATTGCGCGACATTCAAGGAATCTGGAGCACGGTCCGATTCAGCATGATCAGATCGCGCTCTACGCTGTTGCACGCCGTCGATCGCGTGATTTACCCTTGAACGGCGGGACCTTGATTTTACCTTCCCGTTTCCGGGCTTGGGCGATGTCATAGCTATTCTGCATCCGCATCAGTGTGTCCATCGACACGCCGAAGGCCTTTTCGACTCGCAGCGCCATATCCGGCGACAGGTGCGCGCGCTCGTTGAGCAACGCGGAAAGCGCTGCCCGCGTCACGCCCAGGACTTCCGCCGCGTCCGTCACCGACAGGCCCAGCGGCTCGATAATCTCATACTTGATGAATCCGCCTGGATGAGCGGAGTTTTTCAAGCGGATTCCCGCGTTTGCGCTCATGACCACCTCCTAGTGGTAATCCTCGTAATCGAGGTCGATGATCTCCATCTCTTCGCGGTTGATCCGAAACGTCATCCGCCAGTTCTTTGTGACAAACAGACTCCATGCTCCCTTGCGGTCGCCAGTCAGCAGATGCGCCTTCCAACTCGGCACTGTGCGTAACCCGTCCACCTCCTCCATGTCCTGCAGGAAGGAAATCATACGTCGAATCTTTTCACCAACGGCCGGCTGAAGCCCGCTGGCATCATCGTTTTCGATGAAGCGCCGCAATCCCTTATGGATTACGTTCCGAATTCGCATGGCCGCATTTTGTCGTGCGCGACCGTATTGCGTCAAGTGACGCTATACACTTTCCCGCCTGCACGCAACTGTGGGCGATTCGAGAGGTGCGGGAGTGGCGCCGCCCGGGTGATGGACATCCGCCGTGCAAGCGGGAGCTCGACGGACGGTGCGGTGCCGACGATCAAGGCTTCACAAACCTGAGCGTCATGCGATCGGATTCGCCGATGGCCCGCATCTTCGCATGCTCTGCTTCGGGACCCGACAGATCGGGTGGCAGGCGATGCACGTTGATGTCTTCGGGGTCCTTGGGATTGGCGTTGATCTCGGAAACGCCGTCCACGCGGAATCCCGTCTTGAGCGCCAGCGCGATGATATAATCCTCGGGAATGCGGTGGAGCGCCGGTGCACTTTCCGTCGCTGTTGCGAACGGCTTGGCGCGATGCTCCGTGAAACCGAAGACGCCGCCCGGCTTGAGCACGTCGAACACGGACTTGAATACCGCAGCCAGCGTGTCGGGGCTATCGATAAGCCAGTCGTGCGCATTGCGGAAGGTGAGCACCATGTCGGCAGAATTCTCGGCGCCCAGTTGCACCTCTTTGGGCGGGTCGAACGGAATGATCTTCCCGATGTGCCCGAACACGGCCGGATCGGCCTTGATTCTGTCCGCGAATTTCGGACCGGCGGCTTCGAGCAAATGGCCGTGCGCATAAAGGACGGGCGCGAGAATTTCGGTGTACCAGCCGCCGTCAGGCTGCAATTCAATGACCGTCATGTCCGGTTTGAGGCCGAAGAATTTCAGGGTCTCGATGGGGTGCCGGTATCGATCGCGCGCCTTGTGCGCGGCCGAGCGCCAGTCGCCGTTCACGGCTTTCTGCAGCAGCGCAACGGAGCTGTCGGATGGCGCGGCGGGCTCGGCGCTGGCGGCGGAGGCGATGAGCAGGGCGCTGGCCAGCAAAATGAAGGGCCTGCAGATTCGGCGAAACATGGCTCGATCTCCTGACGATGGGCTGAGACTGGCGTTGCGCCTCCCTGTGTAGCACCGTTCTGGAGCATCGGGAGAACGCCGGTCACTTGATGACAGGGGAAGCGGGATTTTCCCGAGGACGGGCCGGGAATGGTGCCGCCTGGGTCACTCGAACACCCGACCCGGTACTGGCCGGTTTTGACCCTAAGTGGCCGGATTTGAAAATGCAGTGGCCGGTTTTGAATTTGACCCTATTCGAAAAGAATAGATGTTCTCACGCCGCATCGCATTTTCCATTTTTGCGTCACGGCATTCGTAATCCGAACATCTTCGCGTTGATCTGCTCCCAATCCCCCAGTGCTTGCCGTGAATGTAATCGGCCCGGGGCTCGGGTCGAGTTCGAATACCCACTCATAACGCCCAACTCGATACCCCAAATACGGGTGCCTGTCCTTCTCTTCGAAGCCTAAGATGCCAAGCTTTGCTTCGGTCACTCCCGGCGTTTCGTGCAGCATGGCAAGCATGCATACTTCCGCCTTCTGCACGGCTGGCGGCACAAGGCTTGGGAAAATTTGCGCAGGCACTATCACCGACGTCATGACACGCACAGCGTGATCTAGACGCGGGAACATTCAGCCGTTGCCGGTTTCGGAGCCGCGTTCCAGCTTAATCGAAATCTCCACCGGGTCATCCTCATTCGCGTCATAAATCTGCGAAACGTTCATAGCGAACGTTTTGAACCAGCGCACACGTTTCGGACCGGGCCATCCTTCCTCGGTTGGCGGAATCTTTTTCAACAAAGCGATCAATAGCGGGTCCAGATTCAGCCCCGTTCCGTCACCGTTTCCGCCGTCGCCGCTGTGGTCATCCTTCTTGCTATCATCGCGCGCTGGCGTTTCATCCTTCGCAATTCCGGGCTTCACAAAGCGACCCGTTGCGGAGTCAGCCACTTCGCGGCGCACCATGAGCATGTCGCCGTCGAACCGGACCGACGCATGCTTGTCCAGCGTCAAGTCGATGTAGGTCTTGGCTGCCTCGTCGTACGAATCCGCGATGCCGAACGGCGCGCGCAATTGACCGGCGGTTTCACGCGCCGCATTCTTGTTAGCCTGCACGATCTCGCGAAGGGCGGGCATGTCACGAAAACAGGGCATGGGCGGGGGGTGCGGTGGCAATTGCCTGCGGGGGCAGGCGATGAACTGCCGCCTGATTGAGTGCGGGCCGCGGTTTGTGCTATACTCACCCCCAAGTCAAAGGGGGGTTCAATGAACTCCATCACCAAAACTCTGCTCGTTGGCGCCGCGTTCTGTGCACTGGCAACCGTCCCCGCCGTGGCGGGAGACGTTTCGAATATTCACGTTTTCGCGCTGCATCCTGGTCACGCAACTTTTGTCAGCAAGACCAGTATGCATAAAGGCCCCATCAGCCACACCACCAGTACGATATCCGTTTCCACATCCGTTCCGGCGTCCGACCTCCACAAAAAGGTAAAACTGGACGGCACGGTCTTTGGCTTCTTCTGCGGCCGGTCGGGGAAAGTCAAAATTACAAAGAAGGCCATATACGGCAAGGTCGGCATTTACACCCTGACCAATTCGACAGCCTGTGACGGCGCGGGCCAGGTGCTCTATGGCGACACCTACAAACTCACAAATCCGGAGGGCGAAGGCAAAACCGACAGCTTCGTTTCCAGCCTGACCAGCAAGTTCGAGTACAAAGGCACGAAGTACAAGGGCACGGTAAATCTGGATGTCAGCGTCGCCATCGGTGAGTAATCCGCGGCCAAGCTCCAGAGGTAAGGTCTTGGAAGATCATTTCCGGGGCTTTTGCTTTGAGCCGCCTTCAGGTGCCTTTGATAATACCTCGAGAAATCCACTGAAGGCTTACTGGTAAGCGCCAGTTGCGTGACACGGCGGACTTGCGCGCCGTTGCCAACGCGGCGGTTAGATCGCTTCTGGTCGGCGAGCTTGGGAAACGAATTCAAATTCCCGAAACTATGAACCAGATCATGCACCGGTCTCCAGACGCATTGGATTCGGTGATTGCAATTTTCGCGGCAGTTGCCGCAAAGTCTGATTCACTCGCCGTTGCATCCGCTGGCGGCGAAGAAGGTTGGATCGCTGTGCACGAGTAAGGAAGCTGGTAAAGCATTCAGTCAGCACTCTTTTACGAGGTCATTCATCTTTTCCACGAACCGAGGCCGGAGTTTGTCGTTCGTCGGGTTCCTGAGATCATCTAAATAGCGTTGGAACTCCTGCCCGATAGCTTCGTAGAACAGAGACCTATTTAGGACATAGCCTTGTTCGCGCGTTGATATGATCGAACCAACGGGCTCGTCTCGCCAAATTACCCAATCCCGAGTTTCCGCCTCGTGAAAAATCCCGTTGCGGATGCCGCTTACAAAGCTCTGTGCGACCTTTTCATCATCGAACGCGCCGCGGAACCCCGGTCGCTTCAAGAATGTTTTAAATTGGTTAGTTGTGCTGGGTCGTACGCAGGAGCCGTCCGGATACTTACACTCGGCTTCCTCCAGTTGTACTGATTTCGCTTTCTCCCGAAACGACTGGAGTGTGTCTGCGAGGATGCAACAGAGTGCCACGATTGAAAATCCAGGAACAACCGCTGCCTTATTGGTATCATCCGGAAGCGGGTAGTTCCAAGATGCTTCAGGTGGAACTTCAACATCGAGGTGAGAGTCCACATCGATCAGGCTTTCGATACAATTAATGTAGCGTTCTGTAATTCGTCGTTGAAATACAGCTATGGCACGCTCCCATGCGTCGCTATCGTCTTGGCGAAGCCTTTCGCGCAATTCGCGCCACTGCTTGTTGGTAAATCCACGGCAGATTTGAATAGGATCGGGCATCCTCTCTAGCGACGCCCCTCGTCCGTCGACCCGCAAAACAAATCGTCTGGCAACTTGCTATCCCTCCAACCTCGACCGCGCATGATTTTGCGTACTACCGTATCTATCTGCGATGGTGCATTTGTAACATAGTCGCGAGCCAGAGAATACGTAGCCCCATCTAAATAGCGCCGATCTTCCAACTCTTTCAGATACAACAAGGCATCGTCGACCGTAAATTTCCGTTTGCGCCGCTCCACCCAATTGGAACTCAACCCAGTCCATATTACGGCTTCAACGGGGCGCGAATCCTGCCATTCTCGTATGCGGGCCAATATGTCCGACTGTGCTCCCTTGGCAGATGAACCGGCTTTGTCCAAGTAATGGATGTTTTCGAGAGTGGTCCCCTCGCGTTCACAGAGATTTTCGCGAGCTTCCGTCATCGTTGAAAACTTACTCGCCGCCCAATATGTCGCAACGTTTGCAGAACCAGGATGAATAACCAGTGTCAAGCGCCCGTCTTGAGAAGTTCGAGCGAATTCAATGGGCAAGAGCGGTCCGTCAGTTCGCCATCTAGATGCGACCTGCAAGTTCGAGGGTCGCCAAATTAGGGAACCCCACCCGATCACTGCGATGGTGGCCATGCTGGTTTCCGTCTCCACCGCTATCGCCCCCCAGCCGTACCCACGGTGTTACTTTATATGAAGTCCCGCACCTCGACCGCACGCTCGCTTACGCCCGCAAACCGGCCTATTGCCCCATAGCGACGCGTACAGAGTCGTTTGGACTGCAAGCGCCAGTGGCCCCCCCCGGCGGGGGCCGCCGACGTCGCACGGGCGGCTAATGCTGCTAGCGCGCGTTCCTGCTCCAAACTATCGAGTTTTGCCGGGAAAATGGTGCCGCCTGGGTGACTCGAACACCCGACCCATGCATTACGAATGCATTGCTCTACCGGCTGAGCTAAGGCGGCGAACCGGGCGCTTGGGATACTGGCCGGGGGCGGATTTGGCAAGGTGTCGCCGCCTCGTCCGTCTTAGGCCGCGGCCTAGACGGTCCTCTCAGGCCCGCAAACCGCCACAGCAGACCCGCGCTCGGCGAACGTCGTACAGCGACGAACTCAAGCGCCCCGCGCATGTCTTCGACCAGCGCCGTGCAACTTTCGACCCAGTCGCCGTCAAAGATGTAAAGCACGCCCTCGATCGTTTCGAGCGCGGGTTGGTGTCGTGGGTGGCAGATTTTGGCGACAGCCGTTTGGCAGTGTCGTGTCGGTTTTGTTGCGGCGGACCGGCGATCCCGCGGCGCCGCGCGGGCACGGCGAGGTGTGAGTTATCGCGCGCGGGGATGGGCGCTGTTGTAGACCGCGAGCAGCTTCGCTGTGTCGATCTCGGTGTAGGTCTGCGTGGTGGAGAGCGAGGCGTGGCCGAGCAACTCCTGCACACAGCGCAGATCGCCGCCGTTGGCGAGCAGATGCGACGCGAAGGAGTGGCGCAGCGCGTGCGGCGTCGCACTTTCGGAAAGCCCCAGCGCCGAACGCAGCCGCTGCATCAGCCTCTGTGCTTCGCGCTGGCCCATCGCATTGCCGCGGCGCGAGACAAACAGCGGCCCGCCGGCCGCCACCGCGAACGGAACCTGCTCCACATAATGGGCGATCGCATCGCGCATCACCGGCAGCACGGGGAGCGCGCGTTCCTTGTTGCGCTTGCCGAGCACCGTCAGCCATTCGCCGAACGGCGCATCGCCGCGCCTGAGCGCCAGCGCTTCCGAGATGCGCAGGCCCGCGCCGTAGAGAAGCGTCAGCAGTGCCGCGTCGCGCGCGGCGATCCAGGCGACATCGTTGTTCGCCGCTTCTTCGAGCGTGCGCGCCGCATCGCGCTCGCTCAACGGGCGCGGCAGGGTGCGCGCGAGTTTCGGCGTGCGCGTGGCCCTGGGCGCCGGATTGTCGACAATCTCTTCGCGCGCGAGGTGGCGGAAGAAACTGCGCAGGGCCGACATGGCGCGGCGCACGCCGCGCACGCCCAGGCCCTCGTTGCGGCGGCGCGTGATGAAGGCGCGGAAATCCGCCGGCCTGAGCGAGCCGAGCGAACGCGCGTCGAGGCTTTGGCCCACATGCTCCTGCGCGAAATCGAGAAAGCGCGTCATGTCATCGCCATAGGCGCGCAGCGTGTGCGGGCTCATGCGGCGCTCATGGGCAAGCGCCGCCAGCCAGTCCGCTTTCAAAGCTTCGGCAGATCGAGCCATGCGCGGATGGCGCCTTCGAGCGCACGCGCGAAGAACAGGAGATCGGCGGTCATATCCTCGCTCACGAAGCGCCGCGGCTCGCGTGCGCCGAGCACGTAAAGCGCGGCCGGCGTTCCGATCCTGAGCCGGAACGCGGCGATGCTGCGGCAATCTCCGCCCGACGTTCCAAACAAAACACTCGCGCCGTTCGAGAGGACGCCCGCCATGGCGCCGGGGCCGAGCAACGTATCGACCGTTCCCGATGCCAGGAGGCGCACGCCGGTTGCGCCCTTGGGCCGCGCACTTTCCTCGCCCTCGACGCAGATCGCCGCGCGGTTCGCGCCGAATTTGCGCGCCGAACCGCGCGCCACCGCGATGGTTTCCTCGAAGCTGCGCGCCTCGACGAGTTCAAGCACCGCCTGACGCACGGCTTCGGCGAGACGCATGTCGCGGTCGCGCGCGCCGCGCAGCCCGTCGCGTTCGGCCCGCAGCGCCGCGTTGTCTTTCGTCAGCCGGTCGATCACGTGGCGCTGCAGATCGCGCACTTCGCCGGCGGCGAAACGCTCCGGCAGCAGGAGCGCGAGAATTTCGCTGTCGCGCGCGAGCCTCGTGCGGTTCATCCGGATGTAGGCCTTCACCGCTTCGACCGCGGCGTCTGCCGGCGCCCGCGACGCCGTACGCTCCCTGACTTTCCCTTCGCGCATTTGACCTGCCGGTTGTGTGGCGCAAAGTGTAGTCATGAACGAAGCAATCTTGAAGCCCCGCGAGGCGAGCGCGCAGGAAATTCGTGCGGGCGTGCTTTTGCCCTTGCCGCTCGGCGGGCTTTATGATTATCGACTCGATAATTCCTTGCCGCGCGGCGCGGTCGTCGGCGCACCGCTCGGATCGCGCACGGTCACGGGCGTGGTCTGGGGTCCGGCCGAGGGAACGCTCGAGGCGGCGCGCATCAAACGCGCAATGCCGCTTGTCGGCAATCCGCAGTTGCCGACGGGCCTGTGCGACTTCATCGACTGGCTCGCGCGCTACACGCTGTCGCCGCCGGGGGCGGTGCTCGCCATGGCGCTGCGCGCGCGGCAGGCTTTCGATCCCGAAATACCGCGCACCGGATATGTCCGGGGGTCCGAGACGCCGGCGCGGCTAACGCCGGCGCGTGCGCGCGTGCTCGATGTCGCCCGGGACGGACTCGCGCGCAGCCTTGCAGCGTTTGCCGAGGAAGCCAATGTCACCCCGCAGGTCGTCCGTGGACTGATCGATGCGGGCGCGCTCGCGCCGATCGATCTTCCGGAGTTCGTTCCGCTCGCCTGCCCCGATCCGGAATTCGCGCCGGCCGAACTCAATCCCGAACAGGCGATCGCCGCAAACACCCTCGAGCAGCGCGTCCGCGCCAGAGAATTCTCGGTCGCCCTGCTCGACGGCGTGACGGGCTCGGGCAAGACGGAAACCTATTTCGAAGCGGCCGCGGAGGCACTCCGCCGGCAGCGGCAGGTGCTGATCCTGTTGCCCGAGATCGCACTAACGGTGCAGTTTCTCGACCGCTTCGCCGGGCGATTCGGCTGCCGGCCCGCCGAGTGGCATTCCGATCTTTCGGCGAAAGAACGCCGCCGCATCTGGCGCGCGGTGCTCGGCGGCGACGCCCGCGTGGTGGTGGGCGCGCGCTCGGCACTGTTCCTTCCCTTCGCGGCCCTCGGTCTTCTCATCGTGGATGAGGAACACGAGCAGGCCTACAAACAGGAAGACGGCGTCGTGTATCACGCGCGCGACATGGCGGTGGTGCGTGCGCGCATCGAGAACTGCCCGATCGTGCTGGCGAGCGCGACGCCCTCGCTCGAAACATTCGCCAACGCGTCGGCCGGCCGCTACCAATGGCTCAAACTGCGGCGCCGGCATGGCACGGCCGTGATGCCGCAGATTCGCCTGATCGATCTGCGCGAACAGGGCGCGCGCGAGCCCGGCAGCTGGCTTTCGGTGCCGCTGCGCGAAGCGCTCGCCGCGACGCTGGCTGCGGGCGAACAGGCGATGCTGTTCTTGAATCGCCGCGGCTATGCGCCGCTGACGCTCTGCGAATCGTGCGGGCACAAGCTCGTCTGCCGCCACTGTTCGGCGTGGCTTGTCGAGCATCGCTACCAGCGGCGGCTCGCCTGCCATCATTGCGGCTTCGAAATGGCAACGCCGCCCGCCTGTCCCGAATGCAGGGCCGCGCAATCGCTCGTCGCCTGCGGCCCCGGCGTCGAGCGCGTTGCGGAGGAATTCGCGAGCGTCTTTCCCGACGCGCGCTTTGCCATCGCCTCGAGCGACACGCTGCACGGGCCGCTCGAAACCCAAACCGCCATCCGCGCCATGGCGAAGCGCGAGACCGACGTACTGATCGGCACGCAGATCGTGGCCAAGGGCCATCACTTTCCGCAACTGACGCTTGTCGGCGTCATCGATGCCGATCTCGGCGGCTCCGACGGCGATCTGCGCGCGCGCGAACGCACATTTCAACTGCTGCACCAGGTTTCGGGACGCGCGGGCCGGGCGGAACGTCCGGGCACCGTGCTGATCCAGACGCGCAATCCCGACGATCCGGTGATGCGGGCGCTCGCGTCCGGCGAGCGCGATGCGTTCTTCGCGCAGGAGATCGCGGCGCGAAAGCGCGTTGCGGCGCCGCCCTTCGGCCGTCTTGCCGCGATCATTCTGTCGGGCGCAGATGGCACGGCGGTGCGCGAATCGGGCCGCGCTCTCGCATGCGCCGCGCCGGGCGCGCGGGGCGTGAAAGTCTGGGGGCCGACCCCCGCCTTCTATCAGCTGCTGCGCGGGCGCACGCGCGAACGCCTGCTCGTGCAGGCCGAACGCAGCGTGGACGTGCAGGCCTACCTCCGCACCTGGCTCGCCCGCGCGAAACTGCCCAATTCCGTGCGCCTCACGGTCGACGTCGATCCGGTGAGTTTTTTTTGAAGCAACCGTGTCGTGCCGTGCAAATGGCTCATGCTTCGACAGGCTCAGCATGCGGGTTCTTTTTTTCTCACCCTGAGCGTATCGAAGGGTGCGGATGGTTCCGCGGGCATTGAAGGCGCCGCGCCTGATAATCGCTGTCAAATTCGCCGCTATGGTTGCGCGTCAATGCCCTCGGGCGAAATAGAAGATGAGCACGATGAGGCCGACGGCGATGGCCTGGGCGAGCACCCGGTAGCGCATCAGCCGGTTCGACCAGCGGCGCTGCACGTCGCCGCCGATCCACAGCGTGGAGAGCCCGGCGGCCAGAATGAGAACGACTGCGGCGAGCGCGATGGCGACGACGATGAAGCCGGCCATTACCAGGCTCCCACATTCGGCAGCGACATCCAGGGTTCGGCGGGCGCTTTCGGCGGGCCCTCCTGCAGGAGTTCGATCGAGATGCCGTCGGGCGAGCGGACGAACGCCATGTGGCCGTCGCGTGGCGGCCGGTTGATGGTGACGCCGCCCATGCGCAATTTCTCGCAGAGCGCGTAGATATCCTCCACGCGCCAGGCGAGGTGGCCGAAATTGCGCCCGCCAGCGTAATCCTCGGAATCCCAGTTGTAGGTCAGCTCCACGAGCGGCGATCCCTCCATGAGCGCACGGGGCGCATCGCCCGGTGCCGCGAGAAACACCAGCGTGTAGCGGCCTTTCTCGTTCTCCATCCGCCGCGTTTCCTTCAGCCCCAGGAGTTCGCAATAGAAATGGAGCGAGCTCTCGAGGTCCTTCACGCGGACCATGGTGTGCAGGTAGCGCATCGCCGTCTCCATCTGATGGCCAACATTACCCCCGGACGCGCTCGCCAGACAGCGAAATCCCCGCCCTCGCGAGAGAGCGGGGATTTCTGCGAAGACCCGGCTCGCACTATTCGCTGGGGCCGTTCTCGTTCTGCCGATCGCGACTGCGATCGCTCGCAGGATGCGACCGGCTGTTCGTGCTGCGGTGCGACACGATCGGCGGCGTCAGGGGATGCCCCAGGCTGCGCCGCTGCTCGAACCCCGCTTTCATCGGCGGACCCTGCTCGCCGCTGTGGTAGGCATTCCGGTCGTAGTCGTTGCGGTTCTGGTTTCCGGCGTGCCCGTTCTGGTCGCGATACCAGTTGCGCTCGTCGCGCGGGCGGTCGTAGCCGGTGTTATTTCGATCCTGCGTGTAGCCGGTGTGATAGGCGCGGGAGCGATTGTGGTTGTACCAGTCGTGCCAATCGCGGTCGCTCACGCGGAAGCCGTGTTCCCGATAATAGTCGAGACCGAGCGCAGGGCCGTAGCGATGGCCGCGCGCCCATTGCGGCCGCGGCCCGCGCCACTGGTCGCGATGCCAGCCGCCGTGGATCCAGTACCAGTGCTCGCCGTTCACGACGCGCGTATAGGCGGGTCCGCGGAACCACGTGCCGTCATAAAACACGGGGCCGTAATAGATCGGATAGGCCCAGTAATGGCCCGGGCATCCCCAGCGGTCGCAATAGCCGCCGCTGTGCACGTCGAAGCCGATACCCGGTCCGACGCCAACGCGGACGCCCCATTCCGCTGCGTTTGCGGGTCCTCCCATAAAGGCAACCGAGCCGAGCAAGGCAGCCGCCGCCGTGGTGATTGTCATGAAGGAATTCATTTCTCGTGTCTCCGTGAGTTTTCGCCCCCCACGGGATGTGCGCGCCGAAAATGCGATGCGCCGCGGTGCCCGCATTCCGGTCTTATTTTGACAACGGCAGGCGCGCGAATTCGCTCCCCCTCGCAAAAGACAGGTATCACCAGCGGAACAGAGGCTTACGTGATTATGAAGGAAGCAGCCGCTTGAGTTCGTAAAGAAGTTCGAGCGCTTCCTTCGGCGCGAGCGAATCGGGCTCGACCATCGTCAGCCGCGCTTCGACAGCGCTACCCGGCGGAGCAGCGCTCGCGCCCGCGGCCGAAAACAGCGGGAGGTCGTCGATGCGGGCGAGCGGGCGATGGCCTTCGCGGCCTTCTTCGAGCGCGCGCAACACGCTTTCCGCGCGCCCGATCACGGCCGGAGGAAGTCCTGCGAGCTTTGCCACATGAATGCCGTAGGAACGGTCGGCCGCGCCCGGCACGACTTCGTGAAGAAACACGATCGTGTCCTTCCACTCGCTGACGCGCATGGTGACGGAGGTAACGCCGTCGAGGCGCTGCGCGAGCGCGGTCAGCTCGTGATAATGCGTGGCGAACAGCGTGCGCGCGCGATTGATGGCGTGAAGATGCTCGATCGCCGCCCACGCGATGGCGAGACCGTCGAACGTCGCGGTGCCGCGGCCGATCTCGTCGAGGATCACAAAGCTGCGCTCGGTGGCGCGATTGAGGATCGCCGCCGTTTCGACCATTTCGACCATGAAGGTCGAACGCCCCCGCGCGAGATCGTCGGCCGCGCCGACGCGGCTGAACAGTCGGTCGACGACTCCGATATGCGCCAGTTCCGCGGGAACGAACGAGCCCGTTTGCGCCAGAATTGCAATCAGCGCGTTCTGCCGCAGAAACGTGGATTTGCCCGCCATGTTGGGACCGGTGACGAGCCAGATGCAGCCACCGCCCTGGTCCGCGAGATTGCAGTCGTTGGGAACGAAGCTTCCCGCGTTCGCCTGCAAGAGCGCCGCTTCGACGACGGGGTGGCGCCCGCGGCGGATTTCGAACGCCAGCGTCCCGTCGAGCTTCGGCCGCGTCCAGCGCGCGGTTTCCGCGAGTTCGGCGAGCGCGCATGTTACATCGAGAATGGCGATGGCGCCGGCGATCGCCTGCAAGGCTGCACCTTGCCTCGCCGCGTCGGCCGCAAGCGACTCGAACAGCTCGCGTTCGAGCGCCAGCGCGAGGTCCGCCGCTTCGGCAATCCGCCCGGCCAGCGTCGCCAGCTCGTCGGTGGAATAGCGGACCGCGCTTCCGATCGTCTGGCGATGCCGGAATTTCTCCCGCGCCGGGCTCGCGGCCAACCTGTCCGCATTGGACGGGGTCAGCTCGATGAAATACCCGAGCACGCCGTTGTGACGGATGCGAAGCGCCGCAATCCCGCTGTCCGCGCGATAGCGCGCTTCGAGACTCGCAACCACCCGGCGGCTTTCGTCGCGCAGCGTGCGCGCGTCATCGAGCGGTGCATGCGCGCCGGACGCG
Organism: Rhizomicrobium sp.; assembly: GCA_050728995.1. GTDB lineage: Bacteria > Pseudomonadota > Alphaproteobacteria > Micropepsales > Micropepsaceae > Rhizomicrobium. The sequence goes on from JBOHKH010000028.1 coordinate 27,561, forward strand.
ATGAACCCGCCATCCCGCGCAGTGGGCGGCGGCTCGGCAACGAGCAGCCGTTCGAGACGCTCGCCAAGCGCGCTCGCCTGCGCGACGGCGTCCACGAGCGCCGCGCGGGCGGCGACGACCGCGCCGCCGGCCGGCCCCAGCGGGTCGTCCAGCACATTCAGGCGCTCGCGCAGAACGCGCGCGGTTGCGATCCCGTCGCGCAATGCCGCGAGATCGCGCGGACTGCCGCGTCCGAGCGACAGTCGCGCCAGCGCGCGCGCAATATCCGGCGCACGGCGCAGATCGTCGCGCAACTCCTCGCGCAAACGCGATTCGCCGACGAACAGCGCCACCGCGTCCTGCCGCGAAACGATCTCCGCAACATTCCTGAGCGGTGCGGACAACCGCGCCGCGAGTTCGCGCGCGCCCGCGGAGGTGAGCGTGCGGTCGATGGTACCGAGCAGGCTTCCCGCGCGTGTGCCCGAAAGCGTCTCGACGAGTTCGAGGTTGCGCCGCGTCGCCGCATCGATGCTCATCCGCGTGTCCTGCGGCGCGCGTGCGAGCGGCCGCAGCGCGGGCATCCTTCCCTTTTGCGTCAGTTCGAGATAGCCCGCGAGCGCACCCGCCGCGGCAAGCTCCGCACGCGCAAAGCAATCGAATCCGTCGAGCGAGGCGACGCCGTAGAGCGCCTTCAGGCTCCGTTCGCCCGAGGCCGAATCGAAACTGCGCGACGGCAGCGGCGTCAGCGCGGGACCGGGCGCGCGCGCGAGTTCGGCGAACGCGCTCTCCGTCAGCAGCGGCTCGGGAACAAGCACCTCGCGCGGCGACGACCGCGCCAGTTCCGCGGCGAGTTCGGACGGCGCGACGATCGCGACCGTGAAATCGCCGGTCGACATGTCGGCCGTTGCCAGCGCGCACTCGCCGCCCACCCGCGCGATGGCTGCGATCCCATTGGCCGAGCGCGCGTCGAGCAGCGATTCCTCGGTCAGGGTGCCCGGCGTCACCAGCCGGATCACCTCGCGCTTCACCACCGACTTGCCGCCGCGCCGCTTCGCTTCGGCCGGATCCTCGATCTGCTCGCAGATGGCGACGCGAAATCCCTTGCGGATCAGCTTCTCGAGATACTGCTCCGCCGCGTGCACCGGCACGCCGCACATCGCAATGTCGCTGCCCAGATGCCGTCCGCGTTTGGTGAGCGCGATATCGAGCGCGCCCGACGCCTTCACCGCATCCTCGAAGAACAGCTCGTAAAAATCTCCCATCCGGTAGAACAGGAGGTAGCCCTCGTGCGCGGCGCGGATCTCGAGGTACTGCGTCATCATGGGCGTGGCGCTCTCGCTCTCGGAAACGGCGGGGCTTTTCATGTCCTTGCACAAATCCGTTCCGCCTCCGCCAGGGCCTGGGCGGGCGGGAAAAACTTCCGATCCGCCGTACCCCGGATCGCCGTCCGGGGGAAAGCGGGCCAGATCGGCCATTGAAAGGCGAGAGGGCCGCGCGCGATATTCTGTGGATCGGCCCACACGGACAGCCAATGGCCCGCCCTAGCTTCACCGACGAGGAAGTGCTCGCCTTTCACTCGGGCGGCAAACCCGGAAAAATCGAAATCCGCGCGACCAAGCCGATGGCGACCCAGCGCGACCTGAGCCTCGCCTATTCGCCCGGCGTGGCGGTACCGGTCCGCGCCATCGCCGAGCGGCCCGACAGCGTGTTCGACTACACGGCGCGCGGCAATCTCGTCGCGGTGATCTCGAACGGCACGGCGATACTGGGCCTCGGCGATCTCGGCGCGCTCGCCTCCAAGCCGGTGATGGAAGGCAAAGCCGTGCTCTTCAAGCGCTTTGCCGACGTGGATGCCATCGATCTCGAAGTGGACACGAAGGACGTCGACGCCTTCGTCGCCTGCGTGCGCTACCTCGGGCCGAGCTTCGGCGGAATCAATCTCGAAGACATCAAGGCGCCCGATTGCTTCGTCATCGAAGAGCGGCTGCGCGAAGCGATGGACATTCCCGTCTTCCACGACGACCAGCACGGCACCGCGATCATCACCGCGGCCGGCGTGATCAACGCGCTGCATCTGACGAACCGCAAACTCGCGGACGTCAAGGTGGTGGTGAACGGCGCGGGTGCTGCGGGTATCGCCTGTCTCGAACTCCTGAAAGCGATGGGCCTGCCGAACGCGAACGCGCTGCTGTGCGACACCAAGGGTGTCGTCTATCGCGGCCGCACCAGCGGCATGAATCAATGGAAATCCGCGCACGCGGTCGAAACGGACGCGCGCACGCTCGCCGACGCGGTGAAGGACAGCGACGTGTTTCTGGGCCTCTCCGTCAAGGACGCGATGAGCCAGGAGATGGTGAAGACGATGGCGAAAGCGCCGATCGTGTTCGCCATGGCCAATCCCGATCCGGAGATTGCGCCGGAGGCCGTCAAGGCGGTGCGCCCCGATGCGATCGTGGCGACGGGACGCTCCGATTATCCGAACCAGGTCAACAACGTCCTCGGCTTTCCCTACATTTTCCGCGGCGCGCTCGACGTACGGGCGCGCACGATCAACGATGCGATGAAGATCGCGGCGGTGGAAGCACTGGCGCAGCTCGCCCGCGAGGATGTGCCCGACGAAGTGGCGCTCGCCTATCGCGGTGCGCGGCCGGTTTACGGGCCGGACTACATCATCCCGGTGCCCTTCGATCCGCGGCTCATTTCGCGGGTGTCGTCCGCCGTTGCCGAGGCGGCGGTGAAGAGCGGCGTGGCGCGCTGCGAACTCCGCGATCCCGACGCCTACCGGATGGATCTTTCCGCGCGTCTCGATCCCTCCGCCAACCTGTTTCACAACGTGGCCGCACGGGTGCGCGCCAATCCCAAACGGGTCGTGTTCGCCGAAGGCGAAGAAGAGGCGGTCATCCGCGCGGCGGCGGCGTACCAGAGCTCGGGCCTCGGACAAGTCATTCTGATCGGCCGCGAAGAGGTCGTCCGCGCGTCGATCCGGAAGGTGGGCGTCGAGGATGACGGGCTCGCGATCCGCACGCCGCAAACCGCGAGCGAGACGCCGGCCTATGCGGAAGCGCTCTACCGCCGTCTCCAGCGCCGCGGCTCGCTCTATCGCGATTGCGTGCGCATGGTGCGCAACGACCGCAACGTCCATGCGGCCTGCATGCTGGCGATGGGCGATGCCGACGCGATGGTGACCGGCGTTACGCGCAGCTATTCGCGCGCTCTCGCCGATATCCGTCTCGTGCTCGATACGCCGAAGGGCCAGCGCCCGATCGGAATCATCGTGATCTTTACGAAAGGCCGCGTGGTTTTCGTCGCCGATACGAGCGTGCACGAGATTCCGACGAGCGCCGAGCTTGCAGAGATCGCCATCCAGGCGGCGAAGGTCGTCAGGAGTTTCGGCTTCGTGCCCAGGGTGGCGCTGCTTGCGTCTTCGACCTTCGGTTTCCCGCGCAACGAACGCAGCGAGCGGATCGTGGAAGCCGTGCAGCTGCTCGACCGGCGCGGCGTCGATTTCGAATATGACGGGGAGGTCGGGGCCGACGCGGCTCTCGATCCCGATGTGCTGGCGCTCTATCCGTTCTGCCGCCTCAGCGAAACCGCGAACGTGCTCATCATGCCGGCCATCCATTCCGCCGCCATCGCGACCGGACTGCTTCGACAGCTGGGCGGGGTGACGGTGATGGGACCGCTGCTGGTCGGCCTCGAACGCCCAGTCCAGATCGCGCCGCTCGGCGCCAAGATGAGCGAAATCTTCAACGCGGCGGTGATCGCGGCGCTGTAGCTACTCTCGGTCGGGTGAGATCGGGCGACGCGTTGGGAAATAGCTGCGATATCTCGCGACGTCTCGCGTCAGCAGTCCATAGCCCTGGAAGGCGGCGTGGGCGCCAATAAGGAAATCCGGGAGCGGCGATCGTCTCGCTCCGCCGCGACGGCGATGTATCGAAAATACCTTGCCGGCGAGAAACGCAGCAGCGAACGGGATCGGCTCTCTTTCGTAAGGGAGAGTCAACGCGTCGCCTGCTTCTTCGATGCTGTCGAAGTCGACTGAAATCTCCGCAAATACGATGCATTGATCACGAGACGATTGCTGTCGGCGGCTCGCACGCCTGCTCTGCGTTGTCATTCCCGTGGGAACGGGAATCCAGGCGATGCCAAATGAAGTGGCTCGCCGGCGGTTCTCCCCTCAGCACCCCATCTGAGATTCTCCCGGCGGATAACGCGTGTCGTGCCCGGGTTCCCGCTTTCGCGGGAATGACAAATTGGGTTCGGAAATGACAGCGTCGCGGAATGAGAAATGGCCCAAACACACCGCCCCGCCCACGTTCATTCGGAGCGCCTCGCTCCGCCACGGCTCCCAAGCGCCGCGCCGCGAATTGCAATGACCCGCACGGTCCGGCTTCTTCTGCCGAAGCTCTCGCAGTTACGCAGTTCTCCCGTCTTGCGGGGGCAAAACCCCGCTCCTATATACCCCCCAGCGCGGTAAGGGTTTGGCCCGACGCCGCCGCGATTTCATGGGGACGGGCCGGAGGGCGCTCCTTCAGGAGGCCAGGATCCCGTTGCCCGAACGGAAGGATTGCGAGAAATGGCAAAAGTCATCGGGATAGACCTCGGCACAACCAATTCCTGTGTCGCGGTCATGGAAGGGGCTACGCCGAAAGTCATCGAGAACGCCGAGGGCGGACGCACCACGCCGTCGATCGTCGCGTTCACGGGTGACGGCGAGCGTCTGGTCGGCCAGGCCGCGAAACGACAGGCGGTGACCAACCCGGAATACACCTATTTCGCGATCAAGCGGCTGATCGGCCGCCGGTTCGACGATCCCATGACCCAGAAAGACGTGGGCATGGTGCCTTACAAGATCGTCAAGGCCGACAACGGCGACGCCTGGGTGCAGGGCCGCGACGGCAAGCGCTTCGCGCCCTCGGAGATTTCCGCCTTCATTCTGCAGAAGATGAAGGAAACGGCCGAATCCTATCTGGGCGAAAAGATCGCCCAGGCCGTCATCACCGTTCCCGCCTATTTCAACGACGCGCAGCGCCAGGCCACCAAGGACGCGGGCAAGATCGCCGGCCTCGAAGTCCTGCGCATCATCAACGAGCCGACCGCGGCCGCGCTCGCCTACGGCATGGACAAGAAGCAGGGCGGCACGATCGCCGTCTACGACCTCGGCGGCGGCACGTTCGACATTTCGGTGCTCGAAATCGGCGACGGCGTGTTCGAGGTGAAATCCACCAACGGCGACACGTTCCTGGGCGGCGAAGATTTCGACCAGCGGCTCGTCAATTATCTCGCCGACGAATTCAAGAAAGAGAACGGCATCGATCTGCGCTCCGACCGGCTCGCGCTGCAGCGGCTCAAGGAAGCCGCCGAAAAGGCGAAGATCGAACTCTCCTCCGCGATGCAGACCGAAGTGAACCTGCCGTTCATCACGGCCGACGCCTCGGGGCCGAAGCATCTCACGATGAAGATCACCCGCGCCAAGCTCGAGGCGCTGGTGGACGAGTTGATCCAGCGCACCACCGCGCCCGTGAAGCAGGCGCTGAAGGATGCCGGCGTTTCCGCGAGCCAGATCGACGAAGTGATCCTGGTCGGCGGCATGACCCGCATGCCGAGGGTGCAGGAAGTGGTGAAGCAGCTCTTCGGCAAAGAGCCGCACAAGGGCGTCAATCCCGACGAAGTCGTGGCAATCGGCGCCGCGATCCAGGCGGGCGTGCTCAAGGGCGAGGTGAAGGACGTTCTTCTCCTCGATGTGACGCCGCTGTCGCTCGGCATCGAGACGCTAGGCGGCGTGTTCACGCGGCTGATCGAGCGCAACACCACGATCCCGACCAAGAAGAGCCAGACTTTTTCGACAGCCGAGGACAATCAGACGGCGGTGACGATCCGCGTGTTCCAGGGCGAACGCGAGATGGCGGCCGACAACAAGATGCTCGGCCAGTTCGATCTCGTGGGCCTTCCTCCCGCGCCGCGGGGCGTGCCGCAGGTGGAAGTGACTTTCGACATCGACGCGAACGGCATCGTCTCGGTGACCGCCAAGGACAAGGCCACGGGCAAGGAGCAGCAGATCCGCATCCAGGCCTCGGGCGGTCTCTCCGAAGCCGACATCGAGAAGATGGTGAAAGAAGCCGAGAGCCACGCGGCCGACGACAAGAAGCGCCGCGCGCTTGCCGAAGCAAAGAACCAGGGCGACGCGCTCGTCCACTCGACGGAAAAGGCGCTGTCGGAGCATGGCGACAAGATCGACGCCGGCGAGCGCACGGCGATCGAGAACGCGATCGCGGCCGTCAAGGAAGCGGTAAAGAGCGACGACGTGGAATCGATCCAGTCCAAAACACAGGCGCTTGCGCAGGCCTCGATGAAGCTCGGCGAAGCCATGTACAAGGCCCAGCAGGCCGGCGCCGGCGCGGGCGAAGGCCAGGGCGACGGATCGGGAGCTTCCAAGCCCGACGAAAATGTCGTCGATGCGGAGTTCACCGAAGTCGACGAGAACAAGAAGAAAGGCGCGGCCTAATTCGGAAATCGGAAGTCGGAACGCCGGAAGTCGGAAGACGGGAAAGAAGATGGTTCCTTTACTTTCTGGTTTCAGATTTCCGGGTTCGGATTTCCGACGAACGACATGAGCAAGCGCGACTTCTACGACGTCCTGGGCTGCCAGAGGGGCGCTTCGATCGAAGAGATCAAGGGCGCCTATCGCCGCCTTGCGAAGGAGCTTCATCCCGACCGCAACCCCGGCGACCAGGTCTGCGAACATCGCTTCAAGGAAATCAACGAAGCCTACGAAGTCCTGAAAGACGGCGACCGGCGTGCGGCCTATGACCGGTTCGGGCACGCCGCGTTCGAGAATGGCGGTCGCGCCAACGGCTTCGGCTTCGATTTCGCATCGTCTTTCACCGACGTCTTCGACGATCTGTTCGGCGAGTTCATGGGCGGTGGCCGGCGCACACGCCGGCACAACCGCGGCAGCGATCTCCGCTACAACATGGAAATCGCGCTCGAGGATGCCTATGCGGGAAAGGGCGCGCAGATTCGCGTCAACGCCGCCGTCGCCTGCGAAGCCTGCGCAGGCTCGGGCGCTGCGGCGGGCTCGCGGCCCGAGGCCTGTCCGGCCTGTTCGGGCGCCGGCAAGGTGCGCGCCCAGCAGGGCTTTTTCACGATCGAGCGCACCTGCCCCGATTGCCACGGCACCGGCCGCTTCGTCCGCAATCCCTGCAAGACCTGCCGCGGCAACGGCCTCGTCCAGAAGGAGCGCACGCTCGCGGTCAACGTGCCGGCCGGCGTCGAAGAAGGCACGCGCATCCGGCTGACCGGCGAAGGCCAGGCGGGACTGAACGGCGGCCCGCCCGGAGACCTCTACATTTTCATCTCGATCGCGGCCCATCCCATTTTCCAGCGCGACGGACACGATCTGCATTGCCGCGCGCCGGTCTCCTTCATCACGGCGGCGCTCGGCGGCGACATCGAAGTTCCGACCTGCGACGGCGGGCGCGCACGAATCCGCGTCCCCGAAGGCACCCAGAGCGGACGCCAGATCCGGCTGCGCGGAAAAGGCATGCCGGTGCTGCGCGGCGGCGGGATGGCCGGCGATCTTTACGTGGAGATCGCGGTCGAGACGCCCGTCAAGCTCAGCCGGAAACAGAAAGAGCTGCTCCGCGCCTTCGAGCAGGAAGGCCAATCCGGCATGCATCCCGAATCCGAAGGCTTCTTTGCGCGGGTGAAGGAATTCTGGAGCCGCGCCGGCGAGGTCGACACGCCGGGTTAGCCTCGGGGGGGGGGGGGGGG
>JBOHKH010000029.1:0-34947 GCA_050728995.1 Rhizomicrobium sp.
CTTCTGGAGGCTCCAAAGCCAGTTCAGCGCCGCTATGTGCATGGCCTCGTGTCGGAAATCCGGATCGATGCCGAAAATGCCGTCATCTGTGGAGCGCGGGCAGCCCTTGCCGCCGCCGTCACGGCTGGCGAATTGGCGGACAGAGTTCCCACTTTTGTACGGGACTGGCGCGCCCGACAGGATTCGAACCCGCGGGCGAGCGCGCCAATCTCTCTTCATCATCGCATCGACGCTCGCCGATAGCGCACTCTGACGGATGTCAGTCGATCGCCTCCTCTGTAATACGAGCGTGAGCGTCGGTGACATGGATGCCGTATCTTGCAATGTCTTCCAGACATTCATCGACGTCGACTCCCGGCTGCGACTGTCCCGGCGCCAAATCGACGATCTTGAATGGAGTCCATGGACCATAACGTTCCGGAAGAGGCGTTTGGCGCCCCTCGACAACGAAGGCAAAGACGCGCCCCACGCCCCGATAAATCTGAACCTGCATCGCGTTTCCCGTTGGCCGAAAGCCGGTATGGTCCTTCATGCGGGTTGATTGAAGCGCCCGGCCGCCCCATCCGAGCGAGCTGCCGCCCGCCAACTAATCCCTCTTCATCATCGCGTCGACGCTCGCCGATAATGCGCTCTGCCCGAACGGTTCGGAGCGGCCGTCGCGCAAAAAGTTTTGCGCGAGTTCGAAGGTGCGCCCGAGCGAAGCTTTGGCGAGGCCGGCGCCGGCGCTGAGACGCCGCACACCCAACGCCCGCAACGCCGCGGCATCGGGAAGCCCGGGCCAGGCGAGGACGTTCAGCGGCCGGCCGACTTCGCGCACCAGATTGCCGATCAGCGTTTCCTCCACCGCGCCCGGAACGAAAATCGAGTTCGCGCCGGCCGCGGCGTAACGGCGTCCGCGCGAGATCGTTTCCTCATGGGCCGCCTCGCCTTCGGCGAGCTTGCGCAGATAGACGTCGACGCGCGCGTTGATCCAGAGATCGACGTCTTCCCGCGCCGCCACGCGCCGCAGCCGTTCGAGCTTGGCGCAAAGAAGATCGGGCGCATCCCGGCCGTCCTCGATGTTCACGCCGACGGCGCCCGCACCGATTGCGCGCGCGGCAAAGTCACCGGCCGCTTCCGGGTCTTGCGCATAACCGCCTTCGATATCGGCCGAGACGGGAATGCCTGCGACACGCACGATTTCGCGGATCGTGGCGAGAAGGATTTCGGGGGAAATCGCTTCGCCGTCGGGGTAGCCGTGCGCCCAGGCAACCGCCGCGCTCGAAGTGGCGATCGCTTTCGCGCCCGCATGTTCGACGATGCGCGCGCTTCCCGCGTCCCAGGCGTTCGGCAGGATCAGCAATCCTTCGCGATGCAGGTCGTGAAATTCGCGGGCCTTTTCCGAGATGTTCATGCCGACGCCTCCAGCTCGAACCGTTTCGCACAATGCCGCGCCTCATGCTCGAGCAGCCATTTCTTGCGCGGCAGTCCGCCGCCGAAACCGGTGAGCGAACCGTTGCTGCCGATGACGCGATGACACGGTACGACAACCGCGACGGGGTTGGAACCGTTTGCGAGCCCGACCGCGCGCATCGCTTTCGGTTCGCCGATTTTTCTGGCGAGCGCGCCGTAGCTCAGCGTTTTGCCGACCGGGATCCGGCGCAGCGCCTTCCACACCTTGTTCTGGAACGGCGTGCCGGCGAAGACGACAGGAATGGGATCGAGCGCCTCCATGTCGCCCGCAAAATACGCCGCGAGCGCGGACGCGTGACCGAACGGGTTGCGCCGATGCACGAGGCTTGCTCCCGGGAACGCCCGCGCGAACTCCTTGCGCCAGCGCTCGCCGTCGCCGTCGAACGACAGCATCCGCATGGCGCCTTTCTGGTCGGCGACGATGGCGAGCCTGTCGACGGGCGAATCGATCACGTCGAAGACAAATGTTTCCGGTTCAGTCATGGGTGGTACTCCTTAAATCCGTATCTGCCGTCCACAAATGCTGCGCGGCGTAAGCGCGCCAGGGCCGCCAGGCTTCCGCACGCTCGGTCAGTGTTTTCGGCGTGTGCCGCCGGCCGTCGACTGTCAGCGCGCGCAGGAGCGCGACGTCGGCGGCCGGGAACGCATCGCTGTCGCGTAGCGCGCGAAGCGCCCAGTATTGCACCGTCCATTCGCCGAAGCCGGGCAGCGCGAGCAGCCGCGCGAGCACGTCTTCCGGCGCTCTGTCGCTTTGAAACAGCTTCGGGTCAGCAAGGCTTGCGCGCGCGAGCGACTGAAGGGCGCTTGCGCGGGCGCCGGGAATCCCGAATCCGGCGAAATCCGCGGTGGCGATTGCGGCAGGCGGAGGAAACACATGGGTCAGCGCGGGATGTCCGCTTTCCGCGGGCGAAATTTCCGTGCCGCACAGGCGGACGAGCTTACCCGCGAACGTGCGCGCGCCGGCAACGGTGATCTGCTGGCCGAGAATCGCGCGCACCGCATATTCGAAGGAATCCCAGGCGCCCGGCGTGCGCAACCCCGGGCGGCGCGCCACGAGCGGCGCAAGCCCGGAATCTTTCGCGAGGTGCGAGGCGATCGCGTGCACATCGGCATCGAGATCGAACATGCGCCGCAGCCGCGCGACGACGGACAGCAGCGCACGCACCTGAGGCAGGCGGATCGTTGCGACGAGACAATTCTCTCCCGGCGCGATTTCGAAACTTCCCACGGCGCCGTCCACACAAATCGTCCGTCGGTAGCAGCCACGCTCGACCAGCTCCACGCCGGCAATGGCGCGTGCGGCAAAGAAGGAGAGGATCGAATCCCAGTCGTATGGCGGCCGATAGCCCAATCGCAGCCTCACGAGCGAGGAATCCGCGCCCGCCTGTTTCGATGCGCGCAGCTCGCGCGGAGCGCGACCGTAAAGCTTGCGGAACGCGTCGTTGAAACGGCGGATGCTGCCGAAGCCGGACGCTTCGGCGATTTCGCCCATCGAAAGCCGCGTCTCCTGGATCAGCTGCTTGGCGAACAGAATTCGCCGGGTCTGCGCCACCGCAACCGGCGGCACGCCCAGATGCCGGTCGAACAGGCGGCGCAACTGGCGCTCGCCCATGCCGAGCCTGTCGGCGAGCAGCGCCACATCGCCGCCATCGAGCGCGCCTTCCGCGATCAGCGCCAGCGCGCGCGATACGGAATTCGACGTGCCGCGCCAGGCCGCGGCATCGGGCGAGATTTCCGGGCGGCAGCGCAGGCAGGGCCGAAATCCAGCCGTCTGGGCCGCCGCGGCGCTCGGAAAAAACCGGCAGTTCTCGCGCCTGGGCGTGCGTGCGGGACAGATCGGACGGCAATAGATGCCGGTCGTGTTCACGCCGACGAACAGGCGTCCGTCGAAGCGTGCATCGCGCGCCGAAAGTGCGCGGTAGCAGATGTCGTGGGCGGGAAGCGTCGAGTCCATGGCCGGAAGATAGGGTGCCTGCGCCCGAATGTCTGGCCATTTTCGGACATGGTGGTCGGCCGGATGCCGCCGGGCGGCCACTCACGCGGGCGTATCGGATGTCCTTGCCGCCAGCCTCGCGACGCGCAGTCCAAAAAGGCCGCCCATAATATTCATGATGGCGTGGGCGACGATCACCCACCACAAGCTGCGCGTTGCAACATAGCCCACGGCAAATACCGCTCCCATCAGAGCGGTGCGCAGGATATTGCGCCAGCCCTGATAGGCATGGGCCAGTCCGAAGACGATGACCGAGCACACAATCGCGCCTGCGAGTCCGACGATGGCGCTGAAGAACCAGATAAGAAATCCGCGGAACAGCAATTCTTCCCACACGCTTCCGATCAGGGCGACCGCCGAAAACAGCGAGAATTCGGCCCGGTTGCGCGGCACGATCCTCTTGCTCTTGAACGCTTCCTGAAGCTTTGCGACCGTTTGTGGAGAAAAGTTCTTCAGGCGCAGATGCTGGAACGTGAAGACGGCCGCTACGACAATGTCGAGAATGAAACCGGCCTGGCTGCGCAAATCCGTCGGCGCACGCAGCCCCAACAGGCCAAACGAGCGGCCGCTCCATCGCCACAGCGCAATGACGTACACGGCAATCGCTGCGCCGCGAAACAGGGTCAACGCGTAACGTCGCAGCAACGCCCGTTGCGACGTCTCGGCCACGGCCAGCTTCCGCCCGGTGATGACCGATTGCACCGGAAGAAGGAAAAGCGCAACGGCCAGAAGAATGAAATCGAATATCGTGTAATTCTGCAGCGCCGACGCCCTGACACAGAGCCAGCACGGCGCGTGAAAATACGATTCGAATGTCATTCTCCGAACGATCTCCGTACTATGAAAGCAATACCGCGGTGCCGGGCTTCCTCCTGCTGATCCTCTACCCCTAACGAAGAGGGCGAGCGGGAATTACTCACGCATCGTAGCTGAGCACGACTTCATCGGAGGTCGGCACCGCCTGGCAGGTCAGCACGTAACCTTGCGCGATCTCGGACTCGTTCAAACCGTAATTCTTTTTCATCGCGACGGTGCCGGAGAGAATCTTCGCGCGGCAGGTGGTGCACACCCCGCCCTTGCAGGCGTAAGGCGCAGACAGTCCTGCCGCCTGCACGGTTTCGAGAATGTTGCCGCGAGCCGCATCGAACGGAATGCGCAGACGCCGTCCGTCGAGCGTGACGACGAGTCCGGTCCCGGCCGCTCTCTGCTGGAGCGCCTCGTTCTTTGCGATCTGCTCGGCCGACAGCGTGCCCGTCGTAAAGCGTTCGATGTAAATGCGCGCCCCCGGAACGCCGCGCGCGACGAGCGCCGCTTCCGCCGCATCCATCATCGGACCGGGGCCGCAGATGAAGAACGCGTCGGCTGCCGCGGGATCGACAAGCGTCGACAACACGTCGTCGCATTTCGCGCGGTCGAGGCGGCCGTTGAACAGTTCGATCTCTTCCGCCTCGTATTCCAGGAAGTGATAGACCTCCAGCCGTTCGAGATAGCGGTTCTTGAGCGCGGCCAGTTCCTCGAGAAACATGATGGAAGCGGAATCGCGGTTGCCGTAGAGCAGCGTGAACCGGCTTTGCGGCTTTGTTTCGAGAACCGTCTTCAGGATGGATATGACAGGGGTGATCCCGGAACCGCCGGCGAGCGCGACATAGAACGGCGAAGCGCCGCAACCTTCCGGAATGACGAAGCGGCCCATCGGCGGCAACACCTCGATCGTCTCGCCTTCGCGCAGCGCCGTGTTTGCCCAGGCGGAGAACATGCCCGCGGGCATCTGCTTGATCGCAATACGGATCTCGTTTTCGGACGGGGCCACGCAGACCGAATAATTGCGGCGCACGTCTTCCCCGCCGATTCCCCGGCGCAGTGTCAGGTGCTGCCCCGCCTGGAATTTGAAGGTGTCTTTCAGATCGGCGGGAATCTCGAAGCGCACCGAGACCGCGTCCGCGGTCTCGCGCCGCACCTCGGCAATCCTGAGCGGATGAAACCCGCGGTTCAGCGACATGTTTGTGTCAGATCGCCCCCGAATCGTTCCTCTCCCGCGTGAAGCGTGGGGGAGGAAAACGAAAAGAGCAGTCCTGGGCGAGATGCATCAATGACACTTGAAGCGGTCGAACGGCTCGCCGCAGTCCAGACAGCGGTGGAGCGCCTTGCAGGGCGTGGACCCGAAGCGGCTGATCTCCTCCGTATGCGGAGAACCGCAGCGCGGGCATTCGGCTTGTTCGTCGCGCAAGGAATGCCGCGCCGCGCCTTTCGGCGGCGGTGCGATGCCGTAAGCGCGCAGTTTCTCGCGGGCTTCGTCGCCGATCCAGTCGGTCGTCCATGCCGGGGCGAGCGCGGTTTCGATGCGCATGTCGTCCAATCCCGCGGCATCGAGCGCCGTGCGGATTGCTGCCCAAATCGCACGCGTGGCCGGACAGCCGCTATAGGTCGGCGTGATGGCGACGACCGGCGGATCGCCTGCGCGAACGTCTCGCACGATGCCGAGATCGACAACGGACACGCACGGGATTTCCGGATCGGGGACGCGGCTTAAGATCTCAAGCACGCGCTGCTCGAGTTCGCTGGCCTCCTCGTCCCGAGCTTGTCGAAGGATCTCGCCCTGCGCCTGTCGAAAGGTCACCACACCGCTCCCGGATAGGCGCGGGGGAGAAACTGCATCTCGGAGAGAAGATGGCCGAGATGTTCGGAATGATGGCCGGCGCGGCCGCCCAGCACAGCGCGACCCGGCTTCGGTGCGTCGAGTCCGGCTTCGGAAAGCGTGCGGGCAATGCGCGAATCCCATTCGCTGCGCAGCGACGGCGCGCCATCTCCGGAATCGAAAAGTTCGTCGGTGAAGCGCCACATCCATTCGAGCCCGGCGATCATGCGCGCGCGGCTTTCGTCGGTGCCGTCGCCGAGCCGTACGACCCACTCGTTGGCGAACCGCGTGTGATAGGCGATCTCCTTGATGGCTTTGGCGCCGATCGCCGAAAGTCGCGGCTCGGAGGCTGCTGCGACTCCCCGCATCGACAATTCCTGCCAGTTGGAGAACAGGAACTGCCGCGCGATGGTCTGCGCGAAATCGCCGTTCGGCTGTTCGACCAGCAGACAGTTGCGGAAGTCGAGCACATCGCGATGAAAAGCGAGCGCATCGGCATCGCGGCCCTTTCCTTCGATCTCGCCCGCAGTTGCGAGAAACAGCGTCCCCTGCCCGATCAGGTCGAGGGCGATGTTGGCGAGCGCCAGATCGAGTTCGAGCATCGGCGCGTGCCGGCACCATTCCGACAGCCGCTGGCCGAGAACGAGCGCGTCGTCGCCCAGCCGCAGGGAACGAAGGAACAGGATGTTTCCTTCGTCCGCCATCAGATGTTCTTCACGTTTTCCGGAATGGTGTAGAACGTCGGATGCCGATAGACCTTGTCCGCGGCCGGCGCGAACAGCGCGTCGGCTTCGCCCGGATCGGACGCCGTGATCGAAGAAGACGGCACGACCCACAGGCTCACCCCTTCCATGCGCCGCGTATAGGTGTCGCGCGCCGCCTCGAGCGCCATCCGCGCATCGGCCGCGTGCACGCTGCCGGCATGACGGTGCGAGAAGCCGTTCTTCGCCCGCACAAACACTTCCCAGAGCGGCCATTCTTTGTTCATGGCCCTACTCCGCCGCCACGCGCGCGCTGCGCTTCGCCGCGTGGGCGAGGGCCGCCTCGCGGACCCATGCGCCGTCTTCCCAGGCTTTCGTGCGCGACCTCATCCGCTCCTTCGCCACGGGGCCTTCGCCGCGCACCACCGCATAGAATTCCTCCCAGTCGATGGCGCCGAAATCGTACGAGCCGCGTTCCGCGTTCCACGCGAGTGCGGGATCGGGAACCGTGAGCCCGATCGCGTCCGCCTGCGGCACCGTCACGTCGACGAATTTCTGCCGCAGCTGATCGTTGGTCTCGCGCTTGATGCGCCAGCGGATCGACTGCGCGGAATTGGGCGAGTTGTCGTCGGGCGGCCCGAACATCATCAGCGACGGCCACCACCAGCGGTCGAGCGCATCCTGCGCCATGCGCTTCTGCACCGCGCTGCCGGCGGCCAGCGTCATCATGATCTCGTAGCCCTGCCGCTGGTGAAAACTTTCCTCCTTGCAGATTCGCACCATGGCGCGCGCGTAAGGGCCGAAGGAGGTGCGCTGCAGCGGCACTTGGTTCAGGATCGCCGCGCCATCGACCAGCCAGCCGATCGCGCCGATATCGGCCCAGGTGAGAGTCGGATAGTTGAAGATGGTCGAATACTTGGCGCGGCCGGAATGGAGCGCCTCGATCATCTCGTCGCGGCTTGTCCCCAAAGTCTCTGCGGCCGCGTAGAGATAAAGCCCGTGTCCGCCCTCGTCCTGCACTTTCGCCAGCAGTACCACCTTGCGCCGCAGCGAAGGCGCGCGCGTGATCCAGTTGCCTTCGGGCAGCATGCCGACGATTTCGGAATGGGCGTGCTGCGAAATCTGGCGGATCAGCGTCCTGCGGTAAGCCTCCGGCATCCAGTCCTTCGGCTCGATGAAATCGTCGGCCGCCACCCGCGCCTCGAAGGCGGCGAGCTTCTCCGGATCCTCGGGGGCAAGCGGCGCCGCTGCTTTGGCGTCCACCTTCGCGTTCCTGTCTTTCAGTTCGGTCGTGTACATCTGCCGCGAAATGCTTTCCCTGCCGATCGAAAGCAGGCTACAATAAATCGAACGAGCGGTCAATTAATCTGCGGCAGCCATCGGAGAGATCGCGTGGCTTTCGAGACCATCATTTTTGAAGTGGACGCTGGCGCGGCGCGGCTCGTGCTGAACCGGCCCGAGCGGCTGAACAGCTTCACGGTCGAGATGCACCGCGAAGTCGCCGAGGCGCTGAGCGAGGTGGAGACGAACGATTCCGTTCGCGCGCTGCTCATCACCGGTGCGGGACGCGGCTTCTGCGCGGGCCAGGACCTCGCCGATCGCAGCGTGGCGCCGGGGGACAAGCCCGTCGACCTCGGGGAGTCGCTCGAGAACCGCTACAATCCGCTGATCCGCCGCATCGTCCGATTGCCGAAGCCGGTCGTCTGCGCGGTGAACGGCGTGGCGGCCGGCGCGGGCGCGAACATCGCCTTCGCGGCCGACATCGTGCTCGCCGCAAAAAGCGCGAAATTCGTGCAGACGTTTTCCAATCTCGGGCTCGTGCCCGATTCCGGCGGCACCTGGATGTTGCCGCGGCTCATCGGCCAGGCACGCGCGCTCGGCCTCGCGCTGACCGGCGAGCCCATTTCCGCCGAACGGGCCGAAAGCTGGGGCCTGATCTGGCGTGCGGTGGACGAGGACGGGCTGATGGAAGAAGCCGGACGCCTCGCGCAGAAACTCGCGGCCGGTCCTACGCGCGGGCTTGCTGCGATCAAGCTCGCAATCCGGCAAAGCTGGCGCGCCTCGCTCGACGAACAGCTCGACCACGAACGCGACCTCCAGCGCGAACTCGGCAATTCGGATGACTTTCGTGAAGGCGTCGCCGCGTTCAGCGAAAAACGCAAACCGAATTTCTCGGGCAAGTGAGGCGCGCGGTACGCGGATACGCGGAGCAAATTTTGATTGCTTTCTGCTCCGCGGCTCCGCGTGCAGATTATTTGTCAAGCAGGAGTACGAAAATGAAATCGCTTCACAGTTTCGCCCAGGATCGCTGGATCGCGCCGGAAGGCGCGCGCACGCAAATCCGCTCGGCGGTGACGGGCGAAGCGGTCGCCGAGATCGCCACCACGGTTCACGATTTCGAAGGCGTGCTCGAACACGCGCGGCGCGTCGGCGGACCGGCGCTGCGCGCCATGACGTTCCACGCCCGCGCGCGCATCCTGAAAGTGCTCGCGGAAGCCGTGATGGCGCGCAAGGAGGAACTCTACGAACTCTCCTTCGATACGGGCGCGACGCGAACCGACGGCTGGATCGACATCGAAGGCGGCGCCGGCACCTTCTTCGCCTATTCGTCGAAGGGACGCCGCGAGCTGCCCGACGACACGCTCGTCGCCGAAGGCGCCGTCGAGCCCCTGTCGAAGCGCGGCACCTTCGCGGGCCAGCACGTGCTCGTGTCGCTCCAGGGCGCGGCGGTGCACATCAACGCCTTCAATTTCCCGGTCTGGGGCATGCTCGAGAAGCTCGCGCCGACGCTGCTCGCCGGCATGCCCGCGATCGTCAAGCCCGCGAGCGCCAGTGCCACTGTCGCGGAAGCCGCGTTCCGCATCCTGATCGAAGCGAATGTTCTGCCCAAAGGCGCGCTGCAACTCATCATCGGACCGGTCGGCGATCTGTTCGATCATCTCACGGGTCAGGACGTCGTGTCCTTCACCGGCTCCGCGAGCACGGCGGAGAAACTCCAGCGTCATCCGGTGATCGCGCGCGAAAGTGTGCGTTTCATCGCGGAGCGCGATTCGCTCAACGCCGCGGTGCTCGCGCCCGATGCGGCTGCGGGCTCGCCCGAATTCGATCTCTTCGTGCGCGAGATCGTGCGCGAGATGACGGTCAAAGCCGGCCAGAAATGCACCGCCATCCGCCGCGCGCTGGTGCCCCAGCCTGTGATCGACCAGGCGGAAAGCGCGCTCGAGAAAGCGCTGTCCGCCATTGTCGTCGGCGATCCGCGCGGCGAAGGCGTGAAGATGGGGCCGCTCGTCAGCCTTTCCCAGCGCGACGACGTGCGCGGGAAGATCGGGGAATTGTCGCGCGAGGCGCGCGTCGTGTTCGGCGATCCTTCACGCGTCGACGTGCGCGGCGGCGACGATGCCAAAGGCGCCTTCCTGTCGCCGGTGCTGCTGCGCTGCGACAAGCCGCACGAGGCGGCCCGCGTGCACGATTGCGAGGCCTTCGGTCCGGTGGCGACGCTGATGCCCTATCGCGATCTCGCCGACGCGGTAAAGCTCGTCAATCGCGGCAACGGATCGCTGGTGATGTCGCTCTTCACCTACGATCCCGCCGCGGCGCGCGACGTGATCACCGGCGCGGGCGCGTTTCACGGCCGCCTGCTCGTCGTGGACCGCGACTGCGCGAAAGAATCGACGGGCCACGGCTCGCCGCTGCCGCCGCTCGTGCATGGCGGCCCGGGCCGCGCCGGCGGCGGCGAGGAAATGGGTGGCCTGCGCGGCGTGTTTCATTACATGCAGCGCATCGCCGTGCAGGGATCGCCGCGCATGCTCTCGGAAATCACCCACAGCTGGATGGCCGGGGCGCCGGAAGAGCGCGACGGGCCGCATCCGTTCCGGCTGAGATTCGGCGAGATCGCGCCGGGCAAGACCTGGACTGCCGGCCCCCGCGAAATCACCCTCGACGACATCGAACATTTCGCGCGCTTCACCGGCGACAATTTCTACGCCCACATGGACGAGAAGGCGGCGACCGCCAATCCGTTCTTCGGCGGCCGCGTCGCGCACGGCTATCTCTTGCTGGCCTTTGCGGCGGGCCTGTTCGTCGATCCTGCTCCCGGGCCGGTGCTCGCCAATTACGGGCTCGACAACCTGCGTTTCGTGAAGCCGGTCAAGCCCGGCGATTCGCTGCGCGTGCAACTGACGGTGAAAACGAAGACGCCGCGCAAGCCCGAATACGGCGAGGTCCGCTGGGCGGTTCTGCTCACCAACCAGAACGGCGAGCCTGTGGCGACCTACGAACTCCTCACGATGAACGCGATGTAACAACCATCCGATCGAACAATGTCATTCCCGCGAAAGCGGGAAACCGGAAAGCCGTGCGCGAAGAGGTCTCGCGGCAGCCGTCGCTTCGTTTTTCAGCGGCATGAAAATTGGTTCCTGCTTTTGCAGGAATGACAGCTAAAGTTAGAAGGGGGTGGTCCTAATTGGCCCATGCCTCCAGCGTCGCCACGAAACGGGTGAGCCAGGCATTGCACTGATGCGCGTCGAGAACGCGGTGGTCGATGGTGAGCGTCACATATGCCATCGGGCGGATTTCGATCGCCTCGCGGCCGCCCTGCTCGCGCACCACCGCACGTTTCTCGAGCTTGCCGATCCCCAGAATCGCCGATTGCGGCTGGTTGATGATGATCGGCGCGGCGAGCAGCGATCCCGAGACACCGTGATTGGAGATCGAGAAGGTTCCGTTCTGCACATCGGCCGGCGCGAGCTTGCCGCTGCGCGCCTTCTCCGTCAGTTCGCTCAATCGCCGCGCAATCTCGCGCAACGACAGCTCTTGCGCCTTGTGAATGACCGGCACGATCAATCCCTTGTCGCCCAGCGCCGTGCCGACACCGATATTGACGTCCCCCGGAATTTCGACCCGATCCTCGAACCAGCGTGAATTGACGGCGGGCACGTCTTTCATCGCCGCGACGGAAGCCGCGACGAAATAGGCGGTGAAGGTGAGGTTCGCGCCGTCGCGCGCGAATCCGGATTTGTGCGCCTCGCGATGGGCGATCACGGCGCTCATGTCCGCTTCGAACAGAGCGGTCACGTGCGGCGCCGTCTGCATCGAGTGCGCCATGCGCTCGGCGATGCGGCGGCGCATGGAATCGTGCGGCACGATGTTCGATGACGGTGTTCCATGTTTCGCCCGCCGCGCAATTTCGGCTTCGATGTCCGCGCGCGTGAGCTTCGCGCCGTGCAAAGGGATTTCGTCGGCCTTGAGGTTGTGTTCGGCCAGTAACCGGCGAACGCCGGGCGGCAGCTGCACGGTCTCCGCCGTTTGCTCCTCGCGAGCGGACGCGACGATCCCGGCGCCGGCATCCAGGGCCCGTGCCGCCGCGCCGGATGTTTCTTCCGCGATGCGTCCGAGCACGCGCCCCGGTTCGATATCGGCGCCGGGGTCGACCAGAATCTCCGCCAGAACGCCATCGGCAGCCGCCGCGATCTCCACCGCCACCTTGTCGGTCTCGATCTCGACGACGGGTTCGTCGCGGCGCACCTCCTCGCCCTGCTTCTTCAGCCAGTGCTTCAGGACGGCCTTCGTCCCTTCCTGTTCCGCCGGAACGACGATGTCAGTTGTCATTCAAAACCCGATCAGTTCTTCGATCTTCGCGCGGATTTTTTCGACCGAAGGCAGTGCCCATTCCATCAGCAGCGGGTTGTGCGGGCTCGGAATATCCGGCATCGCCAGCCGCGACACCGGTGAATCCAGATCGAGAAAACAGGTTTCGGACACCACCGCCGCGATCTCTGCGCCGAAGCCGCCGGTCAGGAGATCCTCATGGACGACCAGGCAGCGCCGCGTGCGCTTCACCGACGCGATCACGGCCTCGCGGTCCCACGGCATGAGCGTGCGCAGATCGAGAATCTCGACGGATTTGCCTTCCGCCGCTTCCTCGCAGCGTTCGACCATCGCGCCCCAGGTGACGATGGCAAGCGCGGCCCCTTCGCGCACAACGCGCGCGCGGCCGAAGGCAAGCACGTAATCTTCGCCGGGATACGGCCGGCGCGCCGAGGGCGCATCGAGCATCGCGCGGTGCTCGAAGAAGATCACCGGATCGTTGCCGCGCAAGCTCGCGCGCAACAGCCCGACCGCGTCTTCCGCGTTCGACGGCGCTGCCACTTTCCAGCCCGGCGCGTGCACGAACTGCACTTCGTTCGTCTGGCTGTGCCAGGGATCGCCGCATTTGAAATACCCGATGGGCATGCGCACGACGATGGGCGCGGCGAAGCGGTTGTTGGTGCGCCAGCGCATCGTGCCGCAATCGTTGAGCTGTTCCGCCGCCGGATCGGCATATTTGCGGAACTGGATTTCGGGCACCGGCACGAGCCCCGCGAGCGCCATGCCGACGGCACGGCCGATGATCCCTTCCTCCGACAGGCTGGTATCGAACACGCGCGCCTCGCCGAATTTTTCCTGCAATCCCAGCGTCACCGCATGCACGCCGCCCTTCGGCCCGACGTCCTCGCCGAATATCACCACGCGCGGATTGATCGCGAGCTCGTGCTCGAGCGTGCGCCGGATCGCCGTCACCATGTTGATGCGCTGGCCCTGCGGCTCGGGCAGTTCGCGCCCGGCCGGCGGCGCGTAGCCGCGCGCCCACTGCCCACCCTGCGCCTGCATCTCGCCGTCGAAGAACACATGACGCGTGGTGCGTTCCGGATCCGCGACGCTCCTCGCTTCCGCTTCGCCGCGCGCCGCCTCCACGTCGCGTGCAGCATCGCGGGCGATCTCGTTCCATTCCTCTTCGCCGAGTTCCGCGGGAACGAGATAATCCCGCAGTTTCGGCAGCGGATCGCGCGCGCGTTCGCCGGCAACGACCTGTTCCGGCTTGTAGGCCTGGGTGTCCTGGAAGGAATGGCCTTCGAGGCGGGGCACGGTCAATCGCAGCAATGCCGGCGTGCGCCGCTCGCGCACATGGCGCACGGCGTGTCTGACGAGGCGCGCCGCCTCGCCGGGTTCGGTCCCGTCGCCCGCGAGCACGCGGAGATTCCGAAAACTCGCCAGATTGGCCGCGATGTCGCCGCCCGGCGTCTGCAAGGTCGAAGGCACCGAAATCCCATAGCCGTTGTCTTCGATGTAGAACAGCATCGGCAGGGCGAGCGTGGTCGCGATGGTCAGCGCCGACCAGAATCCGTTCGTGGCGACCGACGCGTCGCCGCCGAGCGCCACCGCGATCGCATCGCCGCAGTCACGCTCGCCCAGCACCGACGCGCGATAGACGAGCGCCTGCGCCCAGCCGGCGGTCGGCGTGAACTGCGCACCGACACCCCCGCACATGGGAAGCGCCGAAGGACCGTGCGGATTGGGAAAATTGAACACTGCGCCGATGTCGCGCCCGTCGGAATAGCCGCCGGCGCGCGCCATGCAGGAGCCGAGCGTGTCGGCCGCCGCCACGCCGAGCGCGAGCAGGACGGGCCGCGAACGGTAATAGCCGCAGATCGCATCGTCGGTGCGCGCGAGTTCCAGCCCGAGCAGGATCTGCGCAAGGTCGTGGCCGCGTGCGGAGAACTGGTAGAAAATCTTGCGCTCCGGCACGAGCACGTTTTCTTCCAGTGCGTCGAGCGCACGCGACACCTGAATCAGCCGTACGACGCGCCGCCAGTCGATCCCGGGATCGGGCGCGTTCGCCAGTTCTTCGATGGCCGCCACGCTTGCGTCCGCTTGAAATGCCGCAGCCGGTGAATTAACCGGACGGACGGTCGGTTTACAACAGGGACGGCAGATGGCGCGCACCCAGGCCGCCGATTTCGCGGAACGCCGCGCGGCCATCGTCGAGGAAGCGGCGCGGCTGTTCGCGGAGCGCGGATTTCTCGGCGCCTCGATCGCCGACCTCGCTGCCGCCTGCGGCAGCTCGAAATCGCTCGTCTATCATTACTACGCGTCGAAGGAAGACATCCTGTTCGACGTGATGCATTCCCATGTGAAAGCGCTGCTCGACGCGGCGGAACGGGTCGCGGCATCCGAGGCGGCGCCCGCGGCGAAGCTGCGCGCGCTGACCCATGCCTTCATGGGCCTCTATGTCGGCGCGGCGGCGCGTCACCGCGTGCTCCTGAACGAACTCGGCCGGCTGCCGAAAGCGCGGCGCGCCATTGTGGTCGAAATTCAGCGCCGCCTCATTGCGGTGGTCGCGGATCTCGTGGCGGCGCTGCGGCCCGATCTTCCATCGGCGCTCGCGAACCCCGCCGCCATGCTCTGGTTCGGCATGATCAACTGGACGCACACCTGGATGAACCCGAAAGGCGCCGCATCACCGGAAGCCATCGCCGAACTGGCAGCGGACATATTTCTAGACGGGTTGAAATTAACCTCTTCAGGGGGAGAGGGAGTGCGCTTGTGATGTTATCGTCGCGTCGTGCTAGTGTCGCGAGGGTGGCTAAAGACCTTACCTGACGCCCGGCTATGAACCCGACCTCAACATCCAGCCATTCCGCACGCCTTCGCGGAATCGCGCAGCGTTATGCGTGGCGGAGCCAGGATTTGCGAGGGACCATCCGCACTGTGCCTGCCGTATCTGTCGCATTGATCTAACACAAACGAGGGCAGCGGCTTCCGAATGGTTGAGGTGCAGGAGCGAAACCGCACCGCGTTGAGGGTTGCCACGCTGCGCGCGGCCCATCAACTCCTGGATGAGCCGATCGTCCACGCGGACCCGATCGCGCTGCGGATTCTTGGACGGGTCGCCGAGAGCGAATTGCGACAGGACCCATTCCAATATAACGACCCAATCTCGCGCGACCTGCGGGCGAGCGTTATCATTCGCAGCAAAGTCGCCGAAGAGGAATTGGCCCGCGCGGTTGCCAGAGGCGTTTGCCAATACGTCGTGTTGGGTGCGGGGCTCGATACGTTCGCCTATCGCAATCCACACGGCGCCCAACTCCATGTGTTCGAGGTGGACCATCCCTCGACGCAGCACTGGAAAATCCAGAAGCTGGAGCAGGCGGATATTCCATTTCCCGCGAATTTGACGATGATTCCGGTGGATTTCGAGAATTGTTCCCTGTTGCAGGGATTACAGAATGCCGGCTTTGCGGAAGATCGCTCCGCCTGTTTCTCATGGTTGGGAGTGACGATGTACCTCTCGAAAGCGGCGATCATTGACGTACTGGAGGTCGTCGCAAAACTGCCGGCGAGGAGTTCGATTACTCTCGATTTCAGGGTGCCTTCGTCAGTGCTCAATCCCATCGAACGGGCGATTGCCGACGTCATGGGACAGCACGTTGCGGCGCTTGGAGAACCTTGGCTGTCGGCATTCGAGCCAGCCCGGTTGCGCGAGATAGCAGCCGGCGCCGGATTCACAAGCGTCGAGACCTTCGAACCCGATGAACTGAATTGCCGCTATCTCAGCCGTCGCAAAGACGGCTTGCGCTGCGGAAGCAGAATGATGTGTGCCCGGGTGTGATCAAGTCCTGTATCAAGGCGGCACTTCACTGCGGTCTGTCCTTCACAGGCAGCGCTGCGGCCCGATCTTCCATCGGCGCTCGCGAACCCCGCCGCCATGCTCTGGTTCGGCATGATCAACTGTACGCACACCTGGATGGATCCGAAAGGTCCCGCAAAGCCAGAAGAGATTGCTGACCTCGCGTCGGGAATATTCCTCGACGGATTGACACGAAAATGAGACCCGTCGCCCGCCAGCATTCGCCCTTTGGTCGACGCACCTCCCGCCCTTTTCCCCTTGGGGCAAAGGGGCTTAGCGTCCGAAGAGAAATTTTATTTGCGTGTTATCCCAAGTCGATGCGGGGCTTCCGCGTACCCGTGCCGAGAAAGAACATCGTCCTTGATGGATGCAAGTACCCTCGGTGACCTGCTTCAGCACTCGCGGGCGGCCTTGCAGAGAACCCAACCTTGCCGCAGACTCCGCCAGCCTTGGAGGGGACTCTCATGCTGAATTCCGGAATGCGCGCGCTCGGCGCCGCCTTTGCCTTCGCGCTGGCTTTGTCAGCCGGTTCCGTTGCCGTTCATGCGGCTCCCGTGGATGTTCTCACCTACCACTACGACAATTTCAGAACGGGCTGGAACAACAGCGAGAGGAAGCTGACGCCAAACAATGTCGCCAGCGCGCGATTCCAGCTGCTCGCAACAACCCCGCTTGACGAACAGGTCGACGCCCAGCCGCTCATCCTCGCGAGTGAGTCCGTGAATGGCAACAGCGCGCGCGAAGTCGTGTACGTCGTGACCGAAGGCGACACCATCTACGCGATCGATGCCGCCAACGGGAACATTCTCGCGCAGCGCAATCTCGGTACCCCCGTGTCGCGAACGCTGCTGCCGGGCCAGTGCACGAATGGAGGCCCCAATCTCGGCATCAATTCCACGCCGGTGATGGATCCGACAACGCACACCATGTATCTCATCGGATATTTCTACGAAAATCAGCAGTTCGTCTGGCGCGTCTACGCGATCAATCCATCCACGCTCGACGATGTCGTCGCTCCGGTCATCGTGAAGGCACACCGCAGGCTCGACGACGGCACAAAATACCCATTCGATCCGCACGAGTCGCGTAACCGTGCCGCTCTGCTGCTCGCCAACGGCAACCTCTATGCCGGATTCGCGAGCTTTTGCGACTACGACGCCAATCTTTCGCGCGGCTGGGTGCTCGGCTGGCAGGAGAGCACGCTGAAGCCGCTCGCCGCCAATGAGTTCACCGACAAGCTGGCTCATTCGGATAGTGATTTCTTCCTCACCTCGATCTGGATGTCGGGCTATGGCATCGCCGCCAGCACCGCGGGCGACATCTATTTCACCACCGGAAATTCGGATCCCGCCGGCGATTCCTACAACAAGAGAAAGAACATTTCCGAAAGCGTGGTGCAGATGAACTCGAATCTGTCGGGCGTAAAGCATCTGTACACGCCGATGGGACAATATGGATGGCAAGAGCTCGACCGGACCGATGGCGATTTCTCCTCGGCCGGAATCATGCTGCTGCCCCCGCAAAATGGTCAGCCGAGCAACCTTGCGGTGTCCGGCGCCAAGGCCGGCATCTACTATGTGTTCAATGCCGACGACATCACCAACGGCAAGGGCAATGGCGGCCAGGAGTACAGCAACATCAATATCGGGCCCTGCTGGTGCGGTCCGTCTTACTACATGGGCAGCGACGGCATTGGCCGCGTCGTCACGAGCAGCAACAACACGGTGGGCGTGTACAAGATCAACGCAACGGGAACACCGAGTCTCACCCTCGACAAGAATGTGGGCAATGTCGAGGGTTCTTTCTTTCCCGGCTTTTTCACCAGCGTTTCCTCGAACGGCACCAAGGCGGGCACGACGGTGATCTGGGCGGTAGGACGGCCGACGGATTTCGATCAGGAGGCACTCTATCTGCACGCCTATGACGCGGAGAATGGTGGCGAAATCTTCAAATCGCTCGTCGGCTATTGGACGAATTCCTACGGCGATTCGAACCTCGTGCCGGTGGTCGATGATGGCAAGGTCTATGTCGCCACCGTGAAGCAACTTGCAATCTTCGGCCTGAAAAAGAACGGCGATGCGCATGTTGCGTCGCTGACCGCTCCAGCGATCGTCCCGCTTCCGCCGCTCGGCAAAGGGCAGCACGAAATCCGCGCCACGGTGCGCCGCATCTCCGGCACCACGCTGTTTGTGGAGAAGCGCGACGGCAAGCTTGTAACGATCGATGGCGCCGAAGCCGCCCAGCATTACAAATGGGCGCCCCCTTCGGTGGGTCACGCGGTTCTCGCCCGCGGCACCTTCGAGCGCAACGTGATGAGGGCCGAACTGGTCGGACACGTGCCCGATCACATGCAGGTCTGGCCTCCGGATCGGTAAGGGATGTGCCTGCCTTCCCGAGGGGAATTTTGCCACTGACGCATTCGAGCGCCGCAACGCTTACTGCGACCGGTCCTTCGCAGGCAGCGCCGCGTCCCCCTCTATCATTACTACGCGTCGAAGGAAGACATACTGTTCGACGCGATGCATTCCAGTTTGAAAGCGCTGCTCGACGCGGCGGAACGGGTCGCGGCATCCGAGGCGGCGCCCGCGGCGAAGCTGCGCGCCATTGTGGTCGAAATCCGGCGCCGCCTCATTGCGGTGGTCGCGGATCTCGTGGCGGCGCTGCGGCCCGATCTTCCATCGGCGCTCGCGAACCCCGCCGCCATGCTCTGGTTCGGCATGATCAACTGGACGCACACCTGGATGGATCCGAAAGGTCCCGCAAAGCCAGAAGAGATTGCTGACCTCGCGTCGGGAATATTCCTCGACGGCTTGCTGACGCGTCGGCCCGGCAAAGGTGCCGGTCCAAACGGTAGTCGGAAATCCCGCCCGCTTCGAAGCCCTGGCCCGATCGGCAAGTATCGGTAAAATTGTTTGCGCTATCCTGGCCGCTCGGCTAACCGTTTGCACGGTCCACGGGACGGCGCCGGGGCACGCCAACCACATCGAATTCGGCAACATGAAAGTGCTTCTGAATTATTTGCGTTTGAACCGGAGTCCCGACCTTCATGATCGCCGACACGATGCCGGAACAAACAACCGGCCGCTTCCCGGCACTCCCGTGATCGGCGCACCCGCCCTCGAGCACGCCGACAGAAGCCAAAGAGTACTGTCCGATGGCGGCCGGTATCGTTTCGCGGCCCAGCACGCACTCACCATACGTTCGGCGAACGCCATCTATTCGTTCATTCCCAAGAATGCCTGTTCGACAATGCGATATTCGCTGGCGCTGGCCAACGGCTGCATTTCGGGCGAGACGGACATCGGCTGGATCCATCGGAACAACGCGACTTTTCGGGCGAACTTGCAGGAGCTCATTGCCGCGGAATACACCTTCATCATCCTGCGGTGCCCGTTCGCGCGTCTCGCGAGCTTTTACCTCGACAAGCTGGTGACGGCGCGCCCGATCGACAGGACACATGTAGGCAAGGCCTATCTGGCAATGTCTTCGCGCAAGGACGAGGATATCACGTTTGAGGATTTCGTCCGGGACCTCGAGGAGAAAAACCTTGTGTCGCGCAACATGCACTGGCGCCCTCAATCCGATTTTCTCGTATACAGCGAATATGACGACTATTTCTGCGTGGAGGATTTTGCGACGGCGGAGCGCGCGCTGCGGGAGCGAATAGGCCTTGAAATCCACGACACGCGACCTCTGCTCGACCGGCATGGCGGGCATTACGAAAAAATCGGGTGTGCGAGCGAATATTCGCTGACGCCGGCGCCCGAGCTCGCGAAGCTGAAGCGGATCGGCAAGGTTCCCGAACTTCGGGCGCTCTATTCGGATGCGTCCATCGCGCGCGTGCGCCGGATTTTCGCCGCGGATTGTGTGCTGTTTCGCGAACGCTGCGGGCGTCGAACGACGTTCGACTCCTGACGACGGCACACCACGCTCATGGAGTGTGGGATGGCGTTCTCCTGTTGACACTCCCGGCAGAATGTCCTGCGGCGGGCGGAAGCGCGCGATTATCCGGATATCGCCGCCCTGCTGCGCCGCCCGCGTCGCGCGCTCTCGCCGGATTTCCGTCTCACTGCGGCCGGTCCTTCGCAGGCAGCGCCGCGGCCTGGTCGGGCATGAGCAGCGTCATCTGTTTGACGATGCAGTGTTCGGGCATGGCGGCGGGCGGGGGCTCGGAAACGGCGAGGTCCCAGTCCACCGCCGAACAGATGAGATCGGAGCCGCGGACGTTGGTGATGAGATGCGCCGCGGGCGTGCGCAGCAGCGGACACGCCGCCGCGAGATCGAGACGAAAAATGCGGTCGGGATCGACCCTGATGTAAATCGTGCGGGGGTCGGCGGCTTTCCAGCCGCGCATCTCGGTGATCGGAAAGCAGACGCGTCCGGGCGGCACCTGTTGCGCGCCCGCGGAAGAGCCGCCCGCCGCGAGCGCCGCGAGCGTTGCCAGTACAACCTGCTTCATGGCGGATCGCAGCTCCTTTGTGCGCGGCGAACGGTCCGCTTGCCGATGCGCGCGGCGAACCTTAGCCTTTCCGGCAGCCGATGAACACGAGACGCTTTCTCTTCGCCCTGATGTTGGCCGCCGCGTCGCTTGCCATGGCGCAGGCGCAGGCGCAGGAAAAACCCGAACGCGAGTTCCGGGAATGCCGCGACTGCCCGGTCATGGTGGCGATTCCGGCGGGCCGCTTCGTCATGGGCAGCCCCGTGCATGAGGCCGGGCGCTTCCAGAATGAAGGCCCGCAGCATGTGGTTGCCATCCGCGCCTTCGCGCTCGGCAAATACGACGTGACGAGCGAAGAGTTCCTCGCTTTCCTGCGCGCCACCGGTTACCAGCCGAAGCCATGCAATCCCATTCTCGACATGCAATGGCATTCGCCGGGCAAACATCTCGCCTGGCCGCCTTACGACGAAGAGCCGCGGCGCTGGCCTGCCGCCTGCCTCGACTGGAACGACGCGAATGCCTACATCGCCTGGCTGAATGCGGAAGTACGCCGCGACCATCCGCAGCTTGCAGGCCGCGCCGGTCCCTATCGTCTGCCGAGCGAAGCGGAGTGGGAATACGCGGCACGCGCGGGCACGACGACCGCGCGGTGGTGGGGCGACGCGCTCGGTTCCGGTCGCGCCGATTGCAATGGCTGCGGCAGTTCGTGGGACGACAGCGAACTCGCCAGCGTCGACAGTTTCGCGCCCAACGGGTTTGGACTCTACGGCATGCTCGGCGACGTGTGGCAGTGGACGGCCGATTGCTGGCACGATTCCTATGTCGGCGCGCCGGCGGACGGCCGCGCATGGACCTCGAAAGCCTGCACCAAACACGTCATCCGCGGCGGCTCATGGGACAATCTGCCGGTTTTCGTGCGCTCCGCCGCGCGCAGCTCGAGCGCGGCCGACGGCGGCGAATACGACTATTCGAGCCTTTCGGGCTTCCGCCTCGCGCGCGATCTGCCGTGAGACGCGCGCAGGCACGGAGCAAAAAGTAGAAAACGAAGGCGCCCCCTCCGCGTGAATCTTTTCAGCGCAGCGCGTCTTTCGGATTGAGCGCGAGGATCACGTCGAGCGGGGCCGAAAGAGGACCGGCCGGCAGGGCGAGCGGCGAGGAGAGCAGCACGGCGTTGCGGGCGCTGAGCGCGACCGAGCGCCAGGCGGTGTCTCTTGCGTATCGTGCGCGATCGACGATCTCGGCTTTGGTGACGGTGCCGTCCTTCGCCACCACGACGCGAATGCGCACGGTGACATCGTGGGCGCGCGAAAGATCGACGCCCCAGCGGCGCTCGACCTGGGCGCGCAGATAATCGCGCACGCGATAGGCATTCCCGCCGGGGCTTTCGCTGTTCTCGTTCGCCGCTTCGTCCGACGCGCCATTGTCCGGATGCGCAATCGAGGAATCGGGCTGGCGCAGCAGCGCCAGTTGTTTCAGGCGGATTTCGAGCGCATCGGGCGGCGGGCGTTTGCGCGCCGGCGCGAGCGCCACGGGACGTCTCGGGCTCGACGGCACGGCGTGCGCGGGCCGCGTGTGCGCCTGCGCGGCGGCAGCGTTCCGCCTCGCCGGCGGCGCCGTGGCCTGCGGCGCGGGCTGCACCAGATCGACCGGCAGGAAGCGCGCGAGCGGAATTTCGGGCGGCCGGGGCCGCACCAGAAGAAAGACGACCAGCGCCGCGAACAGGCCATGCAGGAGGAGCGAACAGACGAGCCCCTGCGCCTGGATGGCGCGCGGCGAAGTCGCGGTGTCTCCTGACAATCGCAGGCGCATGCGGCCGATGCTGCTCCGCTGCGGGCCGGATAGGCAAGACGAATCGGGACGCGCGTGCCGCGACGCGCCTCCGTCAATCGGGCAACCCCAGGCCAAGGTGTATTAAAGCGCGTTCGAGAATCGGTCGCTGCCCGCGCAGGATTTTGACGAACGCGTCTTCGGGCGCGAACCGGCCCGCGCGGTCCACTTCGGGAAACTCCGCCGTCTTTCCCGATTTCGGCGGCCACTCCATCGCAAAGTGATTGCTTTTCACGGCGGCCGCGTCGCAATCGGGTTCGACGAGCCACGCCGAAATCACTTTGCCACCCGGCTGTCGGAATTCGCCGAGCGCGACGAAGCGGCCGTCGACCGCGAAGCCGGTTTCCTCCGCGAATTCACGCCTGGCCGCCGCGAGCGGCTCTTCGCCCTCAGGTGCAGTCCCTTCGGAATCGACCAGGCGCCCGCGTCCTTTTTCGTTCAACGAAAGCGACTGCCAATGACGAACGCCGAAACGCAGCTCGCGAGCTACTTCGCGAAGTACGAGCCGGCGATGGTCAAACTCGGAAAGGCGTTGCGCGCAAAGCTGCGGGCCCGGCTGCCCGGTCTTTTCGAGATCGTGTACGTGTACGCGCGAACCGGGTTTAAGGAAGGCCAAGATTGCGGCGATGATCGCCGTCGTTTCCGCCCGGGCTAAACCATTGATCGGTTGGGCCAAGTTCGGCGTCTATTTTCGGGCTTCGGCGTCCATGTTCGGGGTGATGATCAACGCGCCGCAATAGGCGCCGGGGGCGCCGTGGCCTGCGGCGCGGGCTGCACCTGATCGACCGGCAGCAAGCGCGCGAGCGGGATTTCGGGCGGCCCGGGCCGCACCAGAAGAAAGATGCGGCACCGAGCAGTGTTAAGCCGTCAAGACCACAGAACGCGAGTGTTGCGGCCCGCGGCCCTGCTCGAACACGGTCGCGTTCTGCGCTCGTCATGGTCTTGATCGCAAAGGGGCGCAGCCACAGCAACTCGAACCTCGGGGAGGAAATTCGGCTGGTTGGGCCGTTGGACGGCATCGCGCCGTTCGTTTTCGCTCCCCGCTGAATCCGGGGATCCAGGCAAACATTGACAAGCGCTCCGATCCCCCGGCAAGTATTGAGCATTCGAGTCGTGTACGGGCGATGGGGTTCGCCCTCCAAACTGCCCTCAGGGCTGATGACCCCTCCAAGTCCTCACGCGAGGAGGGAGGGGTGCGTCCTGACGACGAGATGTACCTGAAAAGCAGTCCTGACGGCACCGCGCGGCCTCGTGCGCGCACGGAGTTGTCCGAATGAGCTTGCGCGACGTCGCTCTCCAGTTCGCGCAGGTTTTTGCCGTGCTCGCACTGTCGCCGCTGATCCAGGGCGTGATCCTGCAATTCGAGGAACGGATACAGCGCAGTCAGGGTCCCGGTATTTTCCAGCCGTATCGCGATCTCTGGAAATTGTTTCGCAAGGCCGTGGTCGTTCCCCGGACGGCGTCGTGGATTCATTGGGCCACCCCGATCGTCGCGTTCACCTGCATGATGACGGTACCGATCCTGATCCCCGTGCTGACGAATTTTCCGCTGCCGCTTTCCAACATGGGCGACATCCTTGGCGGTGGCCTGATCCTGACGCTTGGATCGTTCGCAATCCTGCTGGCTGGCCTCGACAGCGGCACCCCTTATGGCGGTATCGGCTCCAGTCGTGCGGTGATGGTGGCCATCCTTGCCGAACCGACGCTCATTCTTGTGTTCATCGGCATCACGCTGCTTGCCAAGTCGATGCTGCCGTTCGTCGTCAATCACCTGCTGGTGGGCAACATCGCGGTCTATTTCGGTCCGGCGCACATCTTTCTCGTCGCGGCGTTCTTCGTGCTGCTACTGACCGAAACCGACCGGCTCCCGATCCATTCCAGCACGCACATCGAAGTCTACATGATCGAGGAAGCGCGCATTCTGGAATACTCCGGGCCGCTTCTCGCAATCCTCAGGTGGGCGTCGATGATGAAGCAATTCATCTTCCTCGCGATCTTCTGCAACGTGTTGCTGATCCCATGGGGGCTTTCGATAGAAGGAACGGCGCTCGGCGCGCTCGGGGCGGCGGCCGGACTCGTCGCAAAATTCGTTCTTGTCGCCGTCGTCGTCGTGCTGGTGGAGACGACGCAGGCGCGCTTGCGCTTCTATCGTTACCAGGAACCGCTCGCGGTTTCATTCCTTCTTGCCGTTCTCGCCATCATCGGCACTCAACTGAGCTAAGCCATGTCGATACACACGTTACCCCCGCTCGTTGCGTCGATATTCAGCCTTCTGGCGATTGCCGCGCTGCTGCTGACATTCGTAATGCTGGGTTCGCGATGGCTCAATCACTATCTGTACGCATTTGCTGCCGAGTCTTGGCTGATCGCGGGCCTGTCCGTAACGGTCGGGATATACGCGCACTACCCCGAACTTCTCCTGATCGCTCTTTTGACGATCCTGTTCCGGGGGCTTCTGCTGCCTTACCTCATCGCGCGCATCATCAGGCGTCAAGCGGTCGGATATGAAGTTCGCGCGATATTGCAGCCATCGAGCAGCCTTGTCGCGGGCGCTGCCTGCGTCGTCTTTGCGCTCGTGATTGCCTATCACATCGGCAGACGGCTCGATCTCGTCGGTACCGTAGCCGTCATCGCGCTGACCGTTATGCTTTCCATGAAACTGATCGGCTTCCTGATGCTTTCGATGCGCCATGAGGCGATCAGCCAGGTGCTCGGCCTGCTGATTTTGGAAAACGGCATATTCCTCGGCGCGCAGGTACTGGTCCCGGGCATGCCGATGCTGCTGGAAATCGTGATTCTCTTCGATCTCCTCGTAGCCGTAGCCTGCTTCGGCGTTCTCGTGCGTTATCTCGCGAGCGCCGCCGGCACGACCAGCAGCCTCGATCTGAACAGGCTGGTGGGCTAGATGCGCGGCGATCTCCTTCTCGCAATCGCCGTCGCGCCTGCGGCTGCGGCGCTACTGAGCTTGATCGTCGGCAAGGCCCGCGTGGCGGAATACCTAAATCTGCTCGCCGGCGCCCTGGTCCTTGCTTGTGCGCTTCCCATGCCGCTGCTGAGCGCAGGCGGTCCCCACTATTTCATCAACGGTTACGTCCTGCTCGATGGGCTCGGAGCGTGGGTGCTGCTGTGCTCCGCGCTCGTCTATTTTCTCTCCTCGTTGTTCGCCGTGGGCTACATGCGCACGTTGCGCGAGGATGCAAAGCTGCCGCAATTTTACGCGCTGTTCTCGGCTTTTGCGCTGACCACGCTCATGGCGCCGCTGATGAACAATATCGGCGTCTACTGGATTGCCATCGAACTCACGACGCTCGTGAGCACTTTTCTCGTCGGCTTCGAGCGTACGGCAGAATGCATGGAAGCGGCGTGGAAATACATCATGATCGTCTCGGCCGGAATTAGCCTCGCGCTGCTGGGGACCGTCTTGCTGTATTGGGGAGGCACGTTCGCGCTCGGTCCGACATATTCGCTGACCTGGGCTACGCTTGCCGCGATTGCCCCGAAGATAAATCCGGCGATTCTGATCCCTGCGTTTTTGCTTGCGCTGGTCGGCTACGGCACGAAGGTCGGGCTTGCGCC
Organism: Rhizomicrobium sp.; assembly: GCA_050728995.1. Lineage (GTDB taxonomy): Bacteria > Pseudomonadota > Alphaproteobacteria > Micropepsales > Micropepsaceae > Rhizomicrobium. Next base: position 26,068 of record JBOHKH010000029.1, read on the forward strand.
GATGCACAACTGGCTCCCCGATGCGCACAGCGAAAGCCCCGCCCCTGTTTCGGCGATGCTTTCGGGCGCGCTGCTCAATGCCGCGATGGTCGGAATTGTGCGCTTTCTCACGATCACCAACGCGGCCGGATTGAACGGCATTCCGCACGTCGTGGTGGTGATCTTCGGTCTTGCATCGCTGACGGTGGGTGCCTTGTTCATCGTGCGCCAGGAGGGCGTGAAGCGCCTGATGGCCTATTCCAGCGTCGAACACATGGGCGTCATCGCGCTGGGGTTCGGCTTCGGCGGCCTTTACGGAATTGCAGGGGCGCTGTTTCACATGCTCAACCATTCGCTGAACAAATCCCTGATGTTCTTCGGCGCGGGCAGCGCGATGCGCAGCTACGGCACGAAGGATATCGCGGGCATCCGGGAATTCGGCCGCCATTTCCCGCGAGCGGGCGCATTGTGGCTGGCAGGTGCCGTATCGATCACCGGCGCACCGGTGTTCGCCCTGTTCCTGAGCGAGATCGCGATCATGCATGGCGGCATGACGCATGCCTATTCGTGGGCCGTCTACTTAATGGCCGCCCTTCTCGTCATCGTCTTTATCGGTTTTCTCAATCATTTCTGCGCGATGTATTACGAAGAGGGTTGCACGGTCGGAGAGGCAGCGCCGAGGGCGATCAGCGCCTGGTGCATCGCTCCGATGGTACTGGCCGTTATTCCGCTCGTTGCGTTCGGCTTCTGGTGGCCGAACGCAATCTGGTCGTTCCTGGCAACGATCGCGCATGCGGTTGGAGCGGCCGGCTGATGACAACTCCCCCACCCATTACGTGCCGCGCAAGCGAGCTTCATGATCGCGCGCATCTGCTTCTGCAACAGGGTGGGCGGATGCAGATGGCCTACGCATGGTATCCGGTGCCCGACAGAATGGAGCTTCGCTACCTGGCAAGCCGCAAGGCCGGCGAAGGCTTCGAGATATGGCGCGTCGGGCTGGAGAACGGCTCTGCTCCGAGCCTCGCACAAATCAGCCCGCTGCTCGGCTGGTACGAGCGTGAAATAACCGATCTGTTCGGCATCGGATTTGAGGGGCACCCCGAGCCGAAGCGTCTGGTGATCCACGAAGGTGTGGATCTCGAAACCCGGCCGTTCTCACCGGGATACCCATCGGCCCGTCGTCTTGTCGTTCGCAACCATCCCGACCCTCTGCCTGAAATGGAAGGCCCCGATGTGCAGCGGCTGCCGTGGGGACCGGTGCGCGCCGATGTTGTCGAGTCCGGGGAGTTCGTCTTCTATTATATCGGCGAACACATCATCCATTTGCATACCCAACTGTTCTTTAAGCATCGCGGAATGGAGAAACGTTTCGAAGGATTGACGGCGGACTCCGGCGTTGTGTGGGCCGAGCGGGTGTCGGGAGTTGGAAGCCTTGCTCACGCACTTGCGTATTCTCAGGCCGTCGAAGCGGCAAGCGGATGCGTGGTGCCGCGACGCGCTCGACTGGTGCGAACCCTGCTCGCCGAGATGGAGCGGCTGTACAATCATCTGCACTATCTCGGCCACCTCGCCGACACGACGACGCTCAAGGTGGCCGCAGCGGAAGGAAAGTATCTGGAGGAGCGCGCCAAGCAACTGAACGGCAAATTGACGGGAAGCCGGTTCCTGCGCGGCCTTGTCACACCGGGTGGATTGCGCCGCGACATGGAGCCCGCTGCGTGGCTGGCCGACGCGCTGGAAACGTTGCGCAAGGAAGCGGCGGCGTACATGGGGCTCCTGGAACGCAGCAATTCCTATTTGGACCGGTTGATGACAACCGGCGTGCTCGACAGAAAAGTCGCTTTCGATCAGGGCGCGACCGGGCCGGTGGAGCGGGCCTCCGGCATCGACCGCGATTTGCGCCGCGATCATTCTTACGCCGGCTATGGCGATGTCCGGCCGGCCGTTGCCGGTGAGACGACTGGCGACGCTTATGCCCGCGCCAAAGTGCGCATGGCCGAAATCGACGCCAGCCTCGCCTTGATCCTGCGGCTGCTGCCGATGCTGGAAGAGGGGCCGATACGTGCGCCCTGCGCGCCGGTCTGCGACAGCGAGGGTCTGGGGTGGGCCGAAACGCCTCGGGGTTCGCTCTTTTATGCGGTGCATTTCGGCAAAGACGCGCGACTTAAGCGCGTGAAGATCAAATCGCCGTCGTTCTCCAATTGGCGCGTTTTTCCTTTCACCGTGCACGGATCGAACATGATGGACTACGCGATCAATGAGGCCAGCTTCGGCCTGACGATTGCCGGCTGCGACCGATAGGAGGACACATGGCTCTTTGGACGCTGTACGGACTGCGCGAAGGCAAGGCGACGACCGATTGGCCGAACGGAGAGGACGACGGTCAGGTCGGTGTCTTCGGCATGCCCCGCTACCGCGCCGAAAAGTGCGACCATGGATGCACCGCCTGCGCCGATATATGTCCGACGCGCGCCATTACATTTGTAGAACGCGCAGCGGGAACCGCGCCGCGACTGACCATCGATTACGGTCGCTGCGTGGCATGCCAGCTGTGCATCGAAGCCTGCCCGACCGGCGCGATGGAAACCTCCCGGGATTGGGCGTTCGGTGTACGCGAGCGATCCGATTTGGTGCTCGACGATGAGGGTGCAATGTCCCGAGCATCCGGGCAGCGGCAATCGGCGGCAACGCGCGGATTTCGTCGGAGCTTGCATATCCGTCATGTCGATGCCGGCTCGTGCAACGGCTGCGAGTCCGAGCTTCAGGCGCTCAACAACCCATTCTATAATTTGCACCGCCTCGGCATTTTCTTCACCCCCTCCCCGCGCTTTGCCGACGTTCTCCTGATAACGGGTCCGGTGACCTACGCGATGCGCGAAGTCGTGCTGCGCACCTTCGAGGCAATGCCGGACCCCAAATGGGTGGTGGCGACGGGCACCTGCGCCGTGTCGGGAGGCATCGCCGAGGGCGGGTACGCCGGCGGCAACGGGGCGGACGAGATAGTGCCGGTGGATGTTTACATTCCGGGATGTCCGCCCAATCCGGCCGCGATCATACAGGCGTTGCTCATGCTTCTGGGACGCGCGCCGCAACGCATCAGTAGAGGTCGCCATGGCAAATGAGGCGCTTGGCTTCGCCGTTGCGCTGTGGCTTGCAGCTGCGATTTCCGCGCTGGTTGTACGTTCGGCCGGCGTACCGCGGCTCTTGCTGGTAACCGGATGCGTGGCCGCAGGGGCGGGTGCCATTCTCGCGATGCCGAACGGCACCGCGGCCGTTCACCTGCCGGTCGGAATTGGCGGACAGGGCATGGATTTCCTGCTGACACCATCGGCCGCGTGGCTGCTCTTCTTCGGATTGATCGGAGCGATGCTGGCGACGCTTCTTGGCACACCCTCTTCGCAAGGAAAGGTCGCATGGTGTTTCGGCGCCGCAAGCAGCCTGATCGGGGCTCTGGGCGTGTTCGGCTTGCAAGACGGCATCGGATTTCTGGTGGCGTGGGAACTCATGAGCCTTGGCGGCGCCTGGATGATCCTGTCGGAACGGCTCGCGCCCGACACCGGAAGGCCAGTGCTGTTCATGCTATCGCTGCTGGAATTCGGCTCGGTCGCACTCATGCTGGCGATTCTATTGCTCGCCGGTTCGGCGCAGAGTTTCGCGTTCGCCGACTTTGCGAAAGCCGGAGCCGCTCTTACACCCGCTGTACAGTTTGCTGTCGGCTTTCTGCTTCTGATCGGGTTCGGCGCAAAAATCGGCTTGTTGCCCTTCTATGAATGGTTTCCCCAAACCTATGGCGCGGCGAGCGGCGCAAGCGGCGTGCTCCTTTCCGGCGTCATTCTCAATGCCGCGTTCTTCGGCCTGGCGCGCGGCTTAACCGGCTGGATGCCGCTTGGCGGCGGAACGGTGTTATCCATTCTGAGCGCGCTCGTCGTCGCGGTTGCCGTCATCACGTCGATCCTGACGGCCCTTTATGCCTTTCAACAGGAAGATTGGCGCGCACTTCTCGGCTTTTCGTCCGCCGAGAATGGCGCCATCGCCGTCGCGCTACTTGGCTGTTCGTTGGTATTCGCGCGCGACAACCTGACAGAACTGGCGGGCCTCGCCTGGATCGTGGCGCTCATGCACCTCGCCGCGCACGCGCTTGCCAAGGGGGGAATGTTCCTCACCGCCGACGGTGTCTTCTCCATATCGAAGACCTACGAAATTCGTCAGTCCGGCATCCTTCGCAACGGGGCCTGGCTCTACGGGTTGGGCGCCATATTCGCCGGGATGAGCCTTGCCGCGCTGCCGCCACAAGCGGGGTTCGTCAGCGAATGGTATTTGTTTCAGACCGTGTTCCTGGGTTTTCATTTGAGCACTTTGGGCGAAAGGCTCCTGCTCGTAATTGCCGGTGCCGGATTTGCCGTCACCGTTGCGATTGCGCTCGCCACGTTCGTCAAAGTGCTCGGCATTGGCTTACTGGGTCGCGGTTCGAGAGACGATAGAAGCGTCGATTTTTGGCGCGCTGCCGTTGTCGGGGCGCTTGGTTTCGCCGTTCTGCTCCTGGCGGTCGGAATGCCGATGTGGCTGTCCGGACTGGATGCGGCCGCGCCTTCCGGTTACGCCGACGTGGCCGGGAAGATGCGTGATGGATGGGTGCTGGTGCCGCTGACATCGTCATTCGCGTTCACTTCACCAGGCAAGCTCGTGATCGCAATGCCTTTGCTGGCGCTCCTTCCCGTTCTGCTTCTGCTCCTGTCGCGACATGGCAAGGCACGCGAGGTGCCCGTTTGGTATGGCGGCAAGGAGCAAGACCCGGTGCGCGCGGCAACCACGGCACTATCCTTCTCGAATGCATTACGAACCTTCTACAGTTTTGTTTATCGCCCGACAGCCGAAACGACGCGGGAACAGTCTGGCGATAGTGGCGGATACCCCTATTTCGTTCGGCGCCTGATTTTCTCGCATGATGTCGCGCCGTTATTCGGGGCAAGCCTTTTCAAGCCCGTCGAAAGGATCGTTGTCGGTGCCGCGATACGATTGCGCGCACTGCAATCCGGTCATCTCAACTTCTACCTCACCATTATCGGCCTGCTGCTCGTCGTTGTCCTTGCCCTGTCGCTGCTGTAGCCGAAAGGAACAATGTCGCGTGGAGATGTATCTTGCGGTGATGGCAGGCGGGGCGCTCGGAACGGGCGTACGCTTTTTTCTGTCAGGGCTGATCGCAAACGCCTTCGGCCAGACATTCCCCTGGGGCACGCTGATCGTCAACGCCACCGGCTCTTTCATTATCGGCTTTTTCGGCGCACTAACCGGGCCCGATGGCCGGTTCCTTGTTAGTGGCACGGCGCGTCAATTCGTGATGATCGGCATTTGCGGCGGCTATACGACCTTTTCATCCTTCAGTCTTCAAACGCTCAATCTGATGAACGACCGGGAGTGGCTGTCCGCTTCAGGCAATGTTGCAGGTTCGTTTTGTCTTTGCCTCTTGTTTGTGTGGGCCGGTGCGGCAATGGCGACCGCACTCAATCAAATGACGGGAGCATGACATGCACATACCAAAGGATGCGGTTCTGCTTCGGATATTCATCGGCGAGATGGACAAATTCCACGGGAAGCCCCTTTACGAGGCCATCGTCATGAAAGCGCGGGAAGTACACCTCGCTGGGGCAACCGTGTTACGCGGCCCGATGGGTTTTGGTCATTCGAGCCGTTTGCACACTGCGAAAATCCTGCGCCTGTCGGAAGACCTGCCCTTCGTCATCGAAATCGTCGATGGCGAGGACAAGATCAACGCGTTCCTTCCCGTCCTCGATGAGATGCTGGGTAGCGGCCTCGTGACGATGGAAAGGGTCAAGATCGTTCAATACGGCGAGGATGCCGTCGGGCCGGGCTAGCGGATGAAGTTCGGCAACCGGCGGTTCATCGGTCCGAGCCTTGTTGAGAGAAGCATGCGCGGAACGGGATAATCAAAGCAGCGCCTTCAATTCGAGAAGGCATCCGGATGAGCAAGTTCCGCAATTCATGCCCCCTTTTTCGTCTTACGCTTCGGGAAATAATCGCGGGAACAAAACATCAAGGGTGTCAACAGGAAATCGCAGCGAGACACTTATGGCCTTCGATGAGGTTGCCGTAGTAGGTATTCATGATGCGCACGAGATCGGCCAGATTGGACGCCGTGCGCGGGTGGAGGCTCTTCCCGAGCTTCGCGGCCTCGCCGGACAGCTCGGCGACGACAACCTGCGCGTCAGCCAAGACACTAGCGAGTTTCTCGACGCTGTCGGACGCGCTGCGTTTGGTCAGTTCGTGCGCGAAAAACTTCGCGTGATAGTCGGTGAGTTTCATCGCGCCTCTTTGATCTTTAAGCCACGATTGCAATCCGCAAATCGTCTGGCAAGCCGTTCCAGAAGACGGTCGATAAGCGGGTGATTTAGCTTGTCTTCCCGGGCTTGTTTGCGCGCATCGCTCAGGTCGTCGGGCAGGCGCTGCGCCATGCCGCGTAGTTGGCCTAGCAACGTATCGGGATCGATTCGCACCTCACGCGCCAGCTTCACCCATTGCCTGATACCGGTATCGTGCAGCTTGTATTCACCGCCGATCGTCATCGCCATCTTGACCTTGCGCAGGTCGAATTCGTCGTAAGGCAGGATGCTTGCGATGTCGTACAGCGGCGCGAGGCGGACACGCGGCCCGTTGCTGATGAGAAGCGAGTAGTTCTTGGCGTGGGCGTCGGTGCCGGCGATGAGCCAGTTGAGGGCGATGGCCTTGATGAAGGTATCCACGTCGGTATCGCGTTCGCTCGAATGTGTCCGAAGCAATTCGACGATTTCGCCGACACCCGGACCTCCCTCGTTCTGGTATTTGCGCGTCGGCAAGAGAGCGAGCGCCTGGCACACGTCTTCCTGATGAACGCGAATGATGTCGTTGCCCTGCCGCTGGCGGTCATACCGCTCGACGACAATGGCCACCTCTTTGTCAAAGCGAGCAACACGGGAATGAGCGGCGGGCAACCCGACCGCTCTCGCGAGCGCAAGACAGATGTGCTCGTTCTCTGCGTGCCCGTCGAACTGCCCTGTCGGGGGCTTTAGGATGTGCGTTGTGGGAGTGCGTCCCGATGGGATACCCCACCTTCCCTTCTCAAACAGCAATGCAGTCTTGGGCTGCGCACCGGACAGACTGAATTGTCCTGTATCTCGCGGAAGCCGCCATGCCGCATGGTCTTCCTTCAAGAGGCGAAGTCGTTCAGCAATATCTTTCTCGGTAAGCCATTCGATATTGTCCGGTTCGCCGCTTCGAATGTCGGCAACACGATCTGGAGCAACGAACTGGACGGCTCCCGCACAGTCCTCTCCGACGTGGCCTATAAGGGCAAAAACGTTGCGGGCCGAAACCTGAAATTTCCGAGCCCAGCGATCGAGCACAAATTCGTTGTCGGGCAATAAGCCCCAGAGGAACGCCTCGACGGCTGCGGGACCGTGCTCCTTGGCTGCAAGCGGCATCGACAGCGATATGGGATAGGCATTCGGCGCGTCGCGCCATTTGTTATTGTAGACAAATGTCAGGCGGTTGCGCGCGCCGGTGCGCACGCGACCAACCTCGACACCTGCCAGGAGCGCAACAAGCTCGTCTGTCATCGGCTACCCTTCCGGGCCGAACTTACGATGGCGTCGATATCGACGCTGGGAATGGACGCTATCTTGCGAGCTTTGGGGGCCGCCCCTGTATTGAGAGGGATGCCCAGCGCATCCAGCGCGCGCAGCACGAGTCCGAGCTCGGCGCGCGCGCGTCCACGCTCAATGCTGATCACCCATTTGCGATTGACGCCGATTTTTTGAGCAAGCGTCGCCTGATCGAGACCGAGGTCCTTGCGACGGTCTCGAATGACAGCGCCCAAATCGGCGGGTGTGCGAATAAGCATGGCAAGTCCCAAATGTTACCGTTAGAGGACATTATACATATGTGACCGATAGGGGACAAGTGAAAAATGTGACCGATTGGGGACACCGAACGCGCCCTAATGCCCTGATTTTGGCCGATCTTTGAAAGGCGCTGCCCCATGTATTTTAACAACAAATTGCGGACAAAATGGGCGATATGGCCGATCTGCTGGCCGATCGTGCCACGCGCCCGAACAAAATTTCGTATGGACAACGCCCAAGGCGCCACGCAGCCAGCCACAGGCTTGCAGCCGCGCGGCGCAGAATTCGCTAAGCAAATGCGATACACGCGTGATGCGACGAAGGCTCGCAGACATTCGCGTGTACGACGCCCGGCAGCTGGCCCATGCTGGCCTTACCGGCTCCGGGTGCGGCCTCCACCCGAAGCCTCGCACCGCCGGTCGGGTTCAGGGTGGTCGATATCATCGGAATTCCGGCTCTCGATCATGCGTTGGATTCGTTCGTAAAGCGCTTCCGATTTTTCGACGTGATCGACGTTCGGCGCGCACAACGATGGCGTCCAACTATTCGGCATCGGTATTGGCTTTAGTGTTTGGGCCGGGCGACGCCACGCGCAGAGCATTGCCTGGATTGTGGTGCCCGAGGTCGGACTTGAACCGACATGCCCTTGCGGGCGCTGGATTCTGAGTCTTGCTGTGTACAACATAAGCCATTGATTCTGTTCACTTTCATGATTCTGTGTGTAAGGGCTGTGTAAGTCACGCGCGGCAATTGGCGCATAGATCGCGAAGAAACGCGTAATCCGCACCAAGGAACCGCTTAGAAGAGCCGGCACCGCATCAGGCTGATAGGCCCCGCCTCGGCAATCCGGGCCGAGAGAGGAAATTTGTGAAGGACTAAAGTAAGCGTCCGGTGATCTACGCGGCCACGGCGAGCGGAGCGGCGGCCCAGTTCCAGGGGAGCAGATCGGCGATGTGGTTTATCGGGTGATCTGCAATGCGGGCGATCACGTCGCTCAGATATGCCT
>JBOHKH010000030.1:0-34282 GCA_050728995.1 Rhizomicrobium sp.
CAGCGCTAGCATCGCGGGTTGAAAAAAGCCGGCCATGACGGGTTTGGAGTAACGAGCGTTCGCCATCCTTCCGCGCCGGCATCACGGGATGAAAAAAGCCCGCCATGACGGGTTTGGAGTAACGAGCGTTCGCCATCCTTCCGCTCCACCTCGTGGGTTGAAAAAAGCTCGTCATGGCCGGGTTTGGAGTAACGAACGTTCGCCATCCTTCCGCGCCGGCATCGCGGGTTGAAAAAAGCCCACCATGACGGGTTTGGAGTAACGAGCGTCGCCATCCTTCCTCGCCGGCATCGCGGATTGAAAAAGGCCGCCATGACGGGTTTGGAGTAACGAGCGTTCGCCATCCTTCCTCGCCGGCCTCGCGGGTTGAAAAAAACTCGTCATGGCCGGGCCGTTGTCCCGGCCACCCATAAACACGGCGTCAGGAAAGGAGCGCCATGAACAGGTCGCTCCAATGGGGGTTTTCACGTTCGATAAGATTGATCTTCCAGTCGCGCCTGTATTTCTTCAGCGATTTCTCGCGCCGGATGGCCGCGATCATGCTGTCGTGATGCTCGTACCAGACGAGCCGCTTCAGGCCATACTTCTTCGTGAAGCCTTCGATGACGCCTTCGCGATGCTGCGAGGCGCGCAGGACGAGGTTGCTGGTCACGCCGATATAAAGCGCGCCGTGCTTCGTGTTGCTCATCATATATACGGCAATAAACGCGTTGCGCGGAACCATTTAAGGCACCGGTGTCTACGGGTGGCCGGGACAACGGCCCGGCCATGACGGGTTTGGACCGTTCAAATGCCTCACGCGGGCGACAGGGCGGCTGCCAAGGCCCTGGCGGGCTGCCGCAACTGTTCCACGCAGCGGCGGGCGACGAGCGCGGTCGAAACCGCGAGCGCGACGAGCCCGATCGGCGAGGGAAAGAACAGGAAGGCGCCGACGCACAGATTGGCGAGCGCAATGCCGCCGAGCTCGACGGTATCGAAAATCCGCGCGCGATAGAGGAACGCGAACGCGACGATCAGCACCGCGAAATCGTAGGCATAAAGATGAGGCGTCGCGAGCAACGTGCCGACGCAAAGCGCCGCCGCCTTGAGCGAAAACGGCAGGTCGCGCCGCCACAGCCAGACAAGGCCGGCAGAAATCGCAAGGACCACGGCGGCCTGGGCCATCCAGGCCACCGCGTTGTCGTATCCGAGCCAGCGGACCGCGCCATAGGCCGTCTGAAGCTTGGCAAAACCATTGACGCCATGGATGAGCAGCTCGTTCGAGGTGATCGGCAGGAAATGCACGAACGCCCAGAGCGAACGGGTGCCGAAGACGAGCGCACTCGCCAGAACGACGCCCGCGGTGGCGAGAACGGCGGAGAGAAGCGCGCGCCAATAGCCGCCCGCGACGAGAACCAGCGGAAACAGAATTCCGAATTGCGGCTTGTAGCTCAGAAGGGCGAGGAAAATTCCCGCGGCGACCGGCTGCTCCTCGAGCGTCAGCAGCGCCGCACCGATGAGGGCCGCCGTCAGCGGACCGTTCTGTCCGCAGATCGCGTTGATGAAGACGGCCGGCGTGGCGCAGGCGAGAACCAGAGCGATCCGGGTGCGGGCGATGCGGGAGATCACTGCGGCGTAAGCGGCCAGCGATCCCGCGACCCAGACGAGAAACGCAAGCATATAAGGAAGGAGCGCGAGCGCGGAGACGACAAACAGGAAATGCGGCGCATAGCGCCACGGCAGGTGCCCCGCGAACGCATGACCCGCCGCGGCAGCTTCCGCCGCGTGCAGGAAATGGGGATCGTAGGCGGCAGCCGCCGCGCCCTGCAGCGCCGAGCGGCCGGCCAGCCAGAACACCAGGAAATCCGTGATCGCCGGGTGTCCGTTCGCCGTCAGGATCCAGTCGTGCGAATGAAACATCAGCACGAGATAGGCGGGATAGGCGAACGCCAGCCCGCCGCACACGAGCGCGGCCAGTGCTGCCGCTCTTTCCCCCTTGCGCACATCTTCCATGAAACAAACCACGAATTTTTCCGGCGCACGGTAGCGGGCGCGCGTTTAACGGCCGTTAATACTGCCAACCGAAGCAGCGGAGCCGGAACCCGCAGTTCGAAGAGCGGCGCCGATCGAAGTTTCGCGCCATTAAGCATTCCCTAAAGGGTTGCGTGGTGGGATGAGCCGTCGAGGAGCTTATTCCCATGGATCGATCGCGAATCATCGTACTTGTCGTTGCCGCGGTGGCGGCGGGCGGCGTGGCCCTGCTTGCACGGAGCCTGCTGGGCGGCGGAACGTCCCAGACTGCGGCGGCGCCCGCACCCCAGATCGTCACTTCCGAAGTACTTGTGGCGGCGAGCCAGCTCACGCCGGGCTCGGCGCTGACGCCTGCCTCCGTCCGCTGGCAGGGCTGGCCGAAGAGTTCGGTCGATTCGAGTTTCATCACCCACGACGCTTCGCCGGATATTGCGAAAGTCGTCCAGGGCGCCGTCGTCCGTTCGCCGATGGTGGCGGGCGAGCCGCTGACGCCCACGAAGATCGTTCACGCGGATGCAACGGGCTTCATGGCCGCGAGGCTGCTGTCCGGCATGCGCGCGGTTTCCATCGCGATTTCGGTCGATACCGGCGCGGGCGGATTCATCCTGCCCGACGATCACGTCGACGTGCTGAGCACCCAGCAGGCCGGCGATCGGAAATTCCAGACGCGCACCATTCTCAAGGACGTGCGCGTGCTCGCCGTCGACCAGACTTATGACGACGCCAACAGCGCCACAAAGACGGTGGTCGGACGTACGGCGACGCTCGAGCTGACGCCACAGCAGAGCGAACTGATCGAACGGGCGAAAGCGGGCGGCACGCTGTCGCTGGCGCTGCGCGCGCTGGGAGACAATGACGCACCGTCCGCCGCCACGGCGTCCAACGCGGACGACGACGCCAACAACAGCGAAATCGACATTCTCCGCTATGGAGTCGAGCGCTCCACCGTCGTCGGAGCCAAGGAGTAGGCCATGCGCACTGCCGTTCTGACGATCGCGTTTCTCGCGGCGACCCTGTGCGCCGTCCCCGCGGGCGCGGGCTCGCACAGCTATTCCGAACCATCCGACACCAGGGTCATCAATGTCTCTGCAGCCGGCTCGGGGGGCGCGCACGAGCACCTGACGCTCGCGCTCAACAAGGCCGCGATCGTGCAGCTCGATACCGATGCGCGCGATGTGCTGGTCTCCAATCCTTCGATCGTCGATGCGGTGGTCCGCACGGCGCGCCGCGTCTACCTGCTCGGCATGAAAACCGGGCAGACCAACGCGTTCTTCTTTGACACGGCCGGCCACCAGATCCTGTCGCTCGACATCCAGGTCGAACGGGACGTCGGGGACCTGTCGTCGCTCATGCGAAACAATTTACCGGGTTCGGACATCAAGGTCACCGCGCTCAACGACAACATCGTCCTGACCGGTTCGGTCGAAAGCGCCGAGCAGGCTACGCGCGCGGCGGACCTTGCGTCACGCTTCGCTTCGAGCAACGGCAAGGCCGACCTCTCGCGGGTGGTGAACATGCTCAAGGTCAAAGGCCGCGAGCAGGTGCTGATCAAGGTGCGCGTCTCCGAAATCGAGCGCAATATCGCCAAGCAGCTGGGCGTCAATCTCACCTCCGCATTCAGCGCAGGCGGCGTGCCGATGATCGCCGCAACCTCCAACCCCTTCGGCCTCGGCAGCATTCTCTCCGCGGCTTCGGGAGCGCAGATCGGCAGCGTCGGTTCAAATCCGCTGGCGCCCCAGCCCAACAACGTCCAGGGCGTCCTGAATGCGCTGGACCAGGTCGGCCTCTCGCACACGCTGGCCGAACCGAACCTGACCGCCGTGTCCGGCGAGACCGCGAAATTCCTGGCCGGCGGCGAGTTTCCGGTTCCGGTGTCGCGCGACCTCTACGGAAACGTGACGGTCGAGTTCAAGACCTTCGGCGTCTCGCTCGCTTTCACGCCCGTCGTGCTCAGCGAGAACCGGATTTCGCTTCAGGTCTCAACCGAAGTGAGCGAACTCACCAACGAAGGCGCCTTCACCGAGGGCGCCACGAGCAACGGCACCGGCGGAACGACGCCGGCCCTCACGGTTCCCGCGCTCGCCGTGCGGCGCGCGGAAACGACCGTCGAGCTGCCCTCGGGCGGCAGCTTCGCGATCGCTGGGCTGTTGCAACACACCACCAAGCAGGTGCTCGACGAGTTTCCGGGGCTGGGCAACATGCCCGTTCTCGGCGCGCTGTTCCGCAGCCGCGATTTCCAGAACAACGAAACCGAACTCGTGGTGATCGTGAGCGCCTATCTCGTCGATCCGACGCACGAGACCAAACTTTCGGCGCCGACCGACGGATTCGTGCCGGCCAACGACCTGCAACAGGATTTCCTCGGCAAGATCAACGAGACCTACACCAACGATCCGCATGGCCTGAAATCGGCAGCCGACGGCACCGCCGGCTTTATCGTGGAGTAAAGGATATGACGACGAGCCAACATCCTCATTCCGTCGCGCCGCCGGGCGGGAAAGCTGCCACGTGCCTGCTTCGTGCGGCCGCGATCGCAGCGATCCTGATGGCCGGAAGCTGCGCGGCACCGAGCAATGACCGCCCCGTCTTCGCCGACGGGCTGCGCAACCATCCGATCACGGTTTCGCCGCACTTCCAGTCGATCCGCGTCGCCTTCTCGGACGCCTCGGCGGGCCTGTCGCCGCAAGACGGCATCGAGCTTGCGAGCTTCGTCGAGGATTATCTGTCCCGCGGCGACGGCGCGATCAGCATTTCGGCGCCGCGCGGTCCCGACTCCTCCGCCGACCTCGCGTATTTCGGCGAGCATCTCGCGCATATGGGTGTGCCCCGTACACGCATTCTCGTGGGCACGCACGATGCGGCGAACGGCGATACGCGCGTCGAGATCGGCTACATCGTGTATGCGGCGCGCACCGGGCCTTGCGGAAACTGGACCCAGGACGCCAGCCAGAGCTTCGACAATCTGCCGATGCCGGACTTCGGGTGTTCGGTCCAGCACAACGTCGCCGCCATGGTCGCCGATCCGCGCGATCTCGTCGCTCCGCGCGGCATGGATGCGGGCGACGCAACACGGCGCGAAACCGTCGTAGACACCTACGAAAAGGCGCAATCCACCGGCTCCGCGAAAAACACAGCCCAAACGGCAACGCTGTCCGACGTGGGCGGCGGCACCGGCCAGTAAACCTGGAGATCGACATGTCGCAATCCGCTTCGACGGCCAGAGCAAAAATCGGCGAGCAGCCATTCGGCGCCGCGTCCCACGAACGCCCCGTACCGCGGATCTCCATCTCCGCCTGGTGCGAATTTCCCGACACCGGCGCGGCCCTGCAGCGCGCCGCGGGCGACCGCAGACTCGCCAAGGCGCATCTCGATGTGCAGCTCGGCGGACTTCAGGCTGCCGTGGATCATTTTCGCGGACAGGTGACGCCCAATCTTCTGCTCGTCGAGACGCGACTCCAGGGCAAGGCGGCGGTCGAGGATATCGACCGGCTCGCCGAAGTCTGCGATCCCGCGACCAAGGTGATCATCGTGGGGCGGGTGAACGACGTCGAGCTTTATCGCGAGCTGATCCGGCGCGGCGTCAGCGAATATCTGGTCGCGCCCCTCAATCCGCTGCATATCATCGAGACCATCTCCGGCCTCTATGTCGATCGCCAGTCCCAGCCGATCGGCCGCGTCATAGCCTTCGTGAGCGCGCGCGGCGGCGCAGGCTCTTCGACGCTCGCCCACAATGTGGGCTGGTGCATTGCGGAGAGATTCCGCATCCATACGACGATCGTCGATCTCGATCTGCCCTTCGGTACGCTGGCACTCGATTTCAACGAAGAGCCGGCCCAGACGGTGGCCGACGCGCTCGCCGCGCCGGAACGTCTCGACGACGTGCTGCTCGACCGGGTGCTGGTGAAAGTCAGCGACAATCTCTCGCTGTTCGCGGCTCCGACCATGCTCGAGCGCGGATACGACGCCGAACCGACGGCCTACGAAAGCGTGCTCGAATCCGTGAGGCAGATGTCGCCCTGCGTCATCGTCGATCTGCCGCATGTCTGGACACCCTGGGTGCGCCAGACGCTGCTCGCCGCCGACGATATCGTCATCGTGGCCGCGCCGTGTCTCGGCAGCCTGCGCAACGGCAAAGCCTTTGTGGACGTGCTCCGCCAGAACCGTCCCAACGACGCGCCGCCGCGGCTGGTGCTGAACCAGCTGGGCGTTCCGCGCCGCCCGGAAATTCCGGTGAAGGATTTTGCGACGGCGATGGGCGTGGAGCCCGCCGTCACGGTACCCTTCGAGCCGCAGGCGTTCGGCGCGGCGGCAAACAACGGACAGATGCTGGTGCAGATGCAACCGCGCTCGGCCGCTGCCGAAGCGATCGGCCGCCTCGCCGAGATGGTGACGGGGCGTGCACCGCCGGAGAATGCGCAAAAAGGCGTGCTGCCGTTCCTTTCGATGCTCAAGGCACGAAAGTCGGCGTGACGGCCCGCATGATCGCAATCCGCTCCCTCATGATCGTTCCCGAAACCGGGACAGAAAAGCGAAGCTGATCCCATGTTCGGCAAACGCAGCACGGTGGAAAACGAGATCGACGCGCCCGTCGCGCCGGAACGGGCCGAACCCGCGCCGCTGCGCGTCGTCGCGCCGCCGGCTCTCGCGATCGGCGACATCGGTTCCTCCGCCACACCGTCACGCATCGCAGCGGCCGCATCGCCGCAGCCGGTCTCGCGGCCGCCGCCGATGGCCGATACGCGATCGGAGGATTACTACCAGATCAAGACGACGATCTTCGGCGCGCTGATCGACACCATCGATCTCGCGCAGCTCGCGCAGCTCGATCCCGATTCCGCGCGGGAAGAAATACGCGACATCGTCAACGAGATCATTTCGATCAAGGCGGTGGTCATGTCCATCGCGGAGCAGGAGGCGCTGCTCCAGGACATCTGCAACGACGTGCTGGGCTACGGTCCGCTCGAGCCGCTGCTCGCCCGCGACGATATCGCAGATATCATGGTCAACGGCGCCGGCCGCGTCTTCATCGAAGTCGGCGGCAAGGTCCAGCTCACCCCGATCCGCTTCCGCGACAACGCGCAGCTGATGAACATCTGCCAGAGAATCGTGAGCCAGGTGGGCCGCCGGGTCGACGAAAGTTCGCCGATCTGCGACGCGCGCCTTCTCGACGGAAGCCGTGTCAACGTCATCGCGCCGCCGCTGTCGCTGGACGGTCCCACGCTCACCATCCGAAAATTCCGCCGCGACAAGCTCACTCTCGAGAACCTCGTGCGCTTCGGCTCGATCAACCAGGCGGGTGCGCGCGTCCTCGGCGTGATCGGCCGGTCGCGCTGCAACGTCCTCATCTCCGGCGGCACGGGCTCCGGCAAGACGACGCTCCTCAACTGCATGACGGCCTATATCGATACCGAAGAGCGCATCATCACCTGCGAGGACGCAGCCGAACTTCAGCTCCAGCAGCCCCACGTGGTGCGCCTGGAAACCCGCCCGCCCAACCTCGAAGGGCAGGGGCAGATCACCATGCGCGATCTCGTGCGCAACTGTCTGCGCATGCGTCCCGAGCGGATCATCGTGGGCGAAGTGCGCGGTCCCGAAGCGTTCGACCTGCTGCAGGCGATGAACACCGGCCATGACGGTTCGATGGGAACGCTGCACGCGAATTCTCCGCGCGAGGCGATGTCGCGTCTGGAATCCATGATCACGATGGGCGGCTTCCAGCTGCCGGTGAAAACCATCCGCGAGATGATCGTGGGGTCCATCGACGTGATCATCCAGGCCGAGCGCATGCGCGACGGATCGCGGCGTATCACCAAGATCACCGAGGTGGTCGGCACGGAAGGCGAGGTCATCATCACCCAGGACCTGATGTCCTTCGAACTCGCCGGCGAAGACGAGGGGGGGCGCATCAACGGGCGGCACGCCGGAACGGGCATCGTCCGGCCGACCTTCTGGGACCGGGCGCGCTATTTCGGACTCGATCGCGACCTCTCGGAGGCTCTCGATGCCCTTCAGCAGTGAGGCTGCCGCGTGAACCCGACGCTTCTCATCGTGCTTACGGCAGCCCTTGCCGCTGTCGGCATGGGCGGCGCCATGTTCGCCTTCACCGGCTCCGCGGGTGCGCCGAAGAAGCGGGTGGCGGCGCTTTCGCGAGGTAGCCTCGCGCAATCGGCCCTACGCGTTCAGGCCTCCGCCAACCAGCAGCGGCGCAAAACGGTCCAGACCCTGCTCAAGGATCTGGAACGAAAGCAGGCTGAGAGACGCAAACGACCGACGCTGCAGCGGCGGATCAGCCAGGCGGGGCTGCGGATCTCCACGCGCACGTTCTGGATCGCCTCCGGCGGCGCGGCAATTTTCGCGCTCCTCGCCTGTCTGCTCAGTCACCAGCCGATGCTCGTTGTCGTTCTGGCAAGCTTCGGCGTCGGCCTCGGCCTGCCGCGCTGGGTGCTGCACTTCCTGCAGAAGCGCCGGCAGAAGCAATTCACCAACGAATTCGCGAACGCCGTCGACGTGATCGTCCGCAGCGTCAAGTCGGGCCTGCCCGTCAACGAAGCGCTCAAGATCGTCGCCAGGGAAATCCCGGAGCCCGTGCAGGGCGAGTTCACCAAGCTCTGCGAAGGACTGAAGGTCGGCGTGACGCTCGAGCAGGGGCTCAAGCGCATGTACGAAAACATGCCGACGGCCGAAGTGAGTTTCTTCGCAATCGTCATGACGGTCCAGATGAAGTCCGGCGGCAACCTGTCGGAGGCGCTTGGAAACCTCGCCCAGGTCCTGCGCGACCGCAAGCGCCTGCAGGGCAAGATCAAGGCCCTGTCGTCCGAGGCGAAAGCGTCGGCCATGATCATCGGCGCGCTGCCGCCGGGCGTGATGACGATGGTCTATATCACCTCGCCGGATTACATCGCCACGCTGTTCAATACCCGGACAGGCAATCTCATGCTCGCGGGCTGCGTCATCTGGATGTCGCTGGGTGTCTTCATCATGAAAAAAATGATCTCGTTCAAGCACTAGCAGACGGGGCGCGAAACGCATGGACGTCGGGTTCTTCAACATCTTCTTCGACATGCGGTTCGACGCGACGATGCTCGCGGCCGTCATGGCATTTGCGACGATCGTCACGCTCGGACTGCCTTTCCTCGAGCGCAACGCCCTCGCCACCCGCATGAAGGCGGTCGCCGAGCGGCGCGAAGAGCTGCGGCGCAAGCACCAGGCTTCGTTCAAGCAGCGGGGCGGCCTGCGTTCCGAACCCCTCAGCTTCATCAAACAGACCGTGGAACGGCTGCAGCTGTCGCGGATCGTGGATGCGGAGGAAACGCGAGAGCGGCTGGCGCGCGCCGGCTACCGCGGCCAGAGCGCGCTCGTAACCTTCGTGTTCTTCCGCTTCGTCATGCCGATCATCGTGCTTCTGGCGGCGCTCGCGTTCCTGTTCTTCGTCTATCACGCCAAGATGTCGACGTTCATGAAGATCAATGTGGCGTTCGGCGCCGGACTCGCGGGCTTTTACATCCCGGATATGTTTCTCAAGAACCGTACCCAAAAGCGGCAGTCCTCGATCATGCAGGCGTTTCCCGATGGGCTGGACCTGTTGCTGATCTGCGTCGAATCGGGCATGTCGATCGAGGCGGCGTTCACGCGCGTCTCCTCCGAAGTCGGCGCGCAATCGCCCGAACTCGCCGAAGAGCTCGCACTCACCACGGCCGAGCTTTCCTATCTGCCGGACCGGCGCCTCGCCTACGACAACCTGGCCAAGCGCTGCGGCCATTCCGGCGTCCGCGCCATTGCCGCAGCGGTCAACCAGGCTGAGAAATATGGCACGCCCGTCGGTCAGGCCCTGCGCGTGACGGCGCACGAAAGTCGCGAGCAGCGGATGCTCGCGGCCGAAAAGAAAGCGGCGGCACTGTCGCCCAAGCTCACCGTTCCGATGCTGATTTTCTTCCTGCCCTGCCTCTTCGTCGTCATCATGGGTCCCGCCGTGATGAACATCATGCACACCCTGCACCACTGATCGACGGGTTCCCCTCACGCGCCGGCGTGATCGCGAGATCGCATCTCGCCACCCTTCGACAAGCTCACCCTTCGACGGGCTCACCCTTCGACAAGCTCACCCTTCGACAAGCTCAGGGTGAAGCGTATTTTTTGCCCTCATGCCGGGCCCGTCGAAGCGTGCGGACGCAGCGATGTGTAACACTCAAGCCGGTTTCCGGGTTTAGGGCTTCGCCGGACAAACAGACTCTCCCGACCCGCCGCAGCTTGCGCCGGCGGGCGTGAGAACGTCAGTCCGGATCGTGCAGAGGGAGGCGGCCCGCGACGGGTCGATTCATTCAGTCCGAATCGGCGGCGGTGCGCAGCGCGGGCGTCGGTGCCGCGGGTTTGGCCGGAGCAGGCGGATGTGCGGGCGCACCGGTCTTGGCGAGCTTTTGCGGCGCATGCTTTGAACGTGCGACGGGTCCCGCCAGCGGATCGACGGGCACGCGTTCCATCACCACCTGGGGTCCGAGTGCCTTCGGCGCAGCCGTGGCAAGACGGGCGCTGCTTTCATGGTTCGGCCGTGCGGCGGCTTTCGGCGCCGCGGCGACGGTTACCGGCTTGAGATCCGCCGCGTTGACGATCGCGACGGGATGGCGTGGCATTTCCACGGCCGCCGGCGGCGGGACAGCAGGCGCGCGCGGCTCGAGGGATGCAAGCTTTGCGAGATTGAGCGCGATCTTGGGATTGCTCGCGCCCTGTGCCGACGCTTCGGCGAAAAGGCGCTGGGCGCTTGGATAATCGCCGGCGAGCATGCGCGAAACCGCATAATTGTTCAGAACCGCGGGATCGAGCGGCCGAAGCGCCAGCGCATGCTCATAAGCGACGCGGGCGCTCGCGTGATCGTCGAGCTGGTCGTAGGCAACGCCCAAAGCGGAGTAGAGCTTCCAGTCGTTCGGTTGCAACTCAACCGCGCGCTTCAGGAACGCCAGGGCGTCGTTCGAGTGGCCCTGCTGCGCGAGTGTCTTGCCATATTCACCGACGACGCGCGCATCGTCGGGCGCAACCAGCATCATCTGCGCAAGAGCGCGCACTGCGTCGTCGTATTTGCCTTCGCTGCGCAGTTTCTCGGCACGGAGGATCTCGCCGTTGAGCGTGTCGGGAAGATTGCCGCCGAGGGCCAACGCGTTCGACGCGGAGCTTGACTGCAGCGCGGCCGGATTCACCGCGGTTGCGGCGGCCCTGGGCGTCATTGCGCTCGAGCTTGCGCATCCCGCAGTCCAGATCAGGCAGAGCGCGGATGCGGCGCTCATCGCGACGGCGCGGACCATTGTCGACCCCGGCTAGAATATCCGGGAGAACAATGCGCGGGTCCCGGTCAATAAACCCTTAAGCGGCGGGGCCTTGGACGCAATCCGGCCGGCTCACGGCAGCCCCGCGTCCACTTCCTTCTGCGCGGCAGCGTGCCAGTCGCGCATGGCCGGCAGATCGAGAATGCGGCCGCAGTAGGCGTCGAGCGGGGAATCGAGTGCGATGCCGTATGTCCGGAAGCGCGAGACGACGGGGGCGTACATGCAATCGGCGATGGAGAAGCGCCCATACAGGAATCCCCCCGCGCCTCCCTGGCCGAGCGCTTCGCTCCAGAATCGCGCGATCCGCGCGATTTCGTCGCGCACCTGGTCGTTCGGTTCCGGCGTGGGCAGCCGGCGCGCGAACTCCATCGGCAGCGTGGCGCGCAGAGCCGCGAAGCCCGAATGCATCGTTGCGGCGATGGAACGCGCCTGCGCCCGCGCCGCCGGGGATGGCGGCCACAATTGCGCTTCCGGGTGGCGCTCGGCCAGGGTTTCGCAGATTGCGAGACTGTCGAACACGGTGAGATCCGCACCCCCGTCGCGAATTTGCAGAGCCGGTACCGTGTCCGCACGGGCACGCGTCCGAATCGCCTCGCCGGTATCGGGTTGCGCCAAACGGATCACCACTTCCTCGAAATCCACACCCGTCGCGCGAAGCGCAAGCCATGCCCGCAAGCTCCAGCTCGACCAGTTCTTCGTCCCGATGAACAGCGTGTAGTTGCTCATTGGCTTCTTCCGTTGCGGGGAGACGTCATCGTTTCTAGAGTTTCGGCGCTCCTCCACAAAGGAATTTCCATGCATGACGGCCTTGTGACTCGCGCAAAGACCGCAATTCCGCTCGATGCCGTGAAACGCTCCGAACTGGAAACCTGGCTCGGGAAAAAGGCGCCGAATGAGGCGAAGTGGCTTCGCGGCACGGGGTTTGCCGCGAAGGAGGGCGCGATTGCGTTCGTTCCCGCCGCCGATGGAAACATCGCCTTCGTGGCGCTCGGTCTCGGCGACGATCACGATCCGCTGGCGCTTGCCGCATTTCCGGAATTACTCCCGCAAGGGACCTACATGCTGCGCGACGTGCCACGGTCGTTGGGCGGAGAGCTCGGCGCATTTTCGTGGTTGCTCGGCACGTACGGCTTCGACCGCTATCGCAAGACCACACGGACTGTTCCCAAACTGCTCGTCGACGCAAAGATCGATCCGGTGCGCGTGTCCCGCATGGCCGAAGGCGTCTTTCTGGCCCGCGATCTTGTCAACACGCCGTCGAACGACATGGGGCCGGCGGAACTCGCCGAAGCCGCCTGTCGTCTCGCCACCCGGTTCGGCGCGCGTGTTTCGGTCATCTCGGGCGATGATCTCCTCGCCCGGAATTTCCCTCTCATTCATACCGTGGGCCGCGCCTCGGACCGCGCGCCGTGTCTGATCGACCTGCGCTGGGGAGCGGAGGCTGCGCGCAAGGTGACACTGGTCGGCAAAGGCGTCTGTTTCGATTCCGGCGGGCTCGACCTGAAAACCTCGAGCGGCATGCTCACCATGAAAAAGGACATGGGGGGAGCAGCCGTCGTGCTCGGCCTTGCGCTGATGGTGATGGATGCGAAGTTGCCGGTTCGGCTGCGCGTCCTGATTCCCGCGGTCGAGAACTCCGTCTCCGGTCGGGCCTATCGCCCCGGGGACATTATCGGCAGCCGCAAAGGGTTGACGGTCGAAATCGGCAACACCGACGCGGAAGGGCGCCTGGTGCTGGCAGATGCGCTTTGCGAAGCGGATGGCGAAGCGCCCGAACTTCTGATCGATGTCGCAACGTTGACGGGTGCGGCGCGCGCGGCGACCGGCCTGGAGGTGCCGCCGTTCTTCACCGACGACGATGCGCTCGCGGCGGAACTTTCGCGTCATGCGGCCGACGTCCATGATCCCTTATGGCGCCTGCCGCTGTGGCGCGGGTACGAGCGAACGCTCGCAAGCCCGATCGCCGATCTGAACAACAATCCGGATTACAATCTGGCCGGCGCCATCACGGCTGCCCTTTTCCTCAACCGCTTCGTCGAGCGCGCGCGCAGCTGGGTTCACCTCGACATCCCGGCATGGAACGACCGGTCACGACCGGGCCGCCGCCGTGGAGCAGAGGCGAATGCGGCCCGTGCGCTCTATGCGCTTCTGGAATCGCGCTACAGGACCGCCCCTGCCGCGTCATCGCGGGCGAGGTCGGCGAAGCGGCGCTGAGTATCAGCCCGGCGTGCCTGGCGAACTCGGCTTCGGCAGTTTCGCGCCCGGTTTGGTTGGCGCAGGCACTGTTTTCTGTTCAGGACCGGCTCCAGGTGGCAGTTTGCCCGCCGGCACCCCCTTTGCCGCCGGCGCGGCTTTGCCTGCGGGGGCTTTTGCGCTGGCGGCCGGGTTGGGCGGCGGAATGGGCGCAGGCGTATCCGCCAGCGTTCTCAGATAGGCGAGAAGATCGATGCGATCCTGCGCGCGTGGCAGGCCCGGAAAGGTCATCTTGGTCCCCGGCACGACCGACTGCGGCGACTTCAGGTAGCGAAACAGTCTCTCATAGGTCCAGGGCGCATGGCTCGACGACATCGCGCTCGAATAGCTGAAGCTCGCGCGCGAGGAGCGCGGCCGGTTCACGATGCCCCAGAGATTGGGACCGATCCTGTCGGGACCGCCCTTGCTCAGATCGTGGCATTGCTGGCATTTCTGCGAAATCTCTTTGCCCTTCGCCACATCGGCTGTCTTGAGCACCGTCCCGAAATCCGGCAGCGGCTCTACGGCCGGCTGGGCGGTGGCGGCGCTGGCTGTCGCGACAGGAACGCCCTGCACCACGTAGCCCGGCTTGATCGGCGGCGGGACGGAAAAAACGTAGTCGCTTGCGATTCTCATCGCCACGACGAACAGGAGCGTGCCGAGAACCGCGCCGACAATCTTGTTCCACTCAAAGGAATCCATAAGGTCTGGCTCCAGTCTCAGGGGCTCGAACGACGGCGGGCTCCCGGGAAGGCATATCGCAGCGCCGGATGCACTGGGCTGTTCCCCGCCAGAACCGGCGCGACATTACCTACCGCCCCCGGAGCGTCATTGCGGCGAAGCGTCGCAGAAATCGCGTCGGGCAGGTACGAGAAAGGCTGTCGATGAGCTGCATTGTCATTATCCCGGCGCGCATGGGGGCGAGCAGGCTTCCCGGCAAGCCGCTGGCGGACATCGCCGGCAAAGCGATGATCGTTCACGTGTTCGAACGGGCTGTCGATGCAGCGATTGGGCCCGTCGTGGTTGCCGCCGGCGACAGGGAGATCGCTGCGGCTGTCGAAGCGGCCGGCGGAACGGCTGTCCTTACCGATCCTGCGCTCGCATCCGGCACCGACCGGGTTTTTGCTGCGCTCGAGCTCGTGGATCCGAAAGGGTCGCATTCCGCGGTGCTGAACGTGCAGGGCGATCTGCCGCTGCTCGATCCCGCTTACGTCGAGACGGCGCATCGCGCGTTGCGCGCTTCCGGCGCGGATATCGCCACGCTTGCGGCTCCGATCGCCGACGAAGCGGATTTCGACAATCCCAATGTCGTCAAACCGGTGGTCGCATGGGATCCCGACACGGTGTATGGGCGTGCGCTTTATTTCACACGCGCGCGCGTTCCATATGGAGATGGCCCGCTCTACCATCACATCGGCATCTATGCCTTTCGGCGCGACGCACTGGAACGGTTCGTGGCGTTGTCGCCGTCTCCGCTGGAACGGCGCGAAAATCTCGAGCAGCTTCGTGCGTTGGAGGCCGGCATGACAATCGCCGTCGCACGCGTGGACAAGGTGCCGCTGTCGGTCGACACGCCGGTGGACCTGGCAAGAGTTCGCGCGGCCGCGCAGATCGGGTTGCGGTCCGCGTGAGTCGCCCAGCGCCTGCCTTGCCTGCCATGCGCGTCGCGTTTCAGGGCGAGCCCGGCGCCTATGCCAATCTCGCCGCGCGCGAAGCCCTGCCGCATGCGCTCGCCATTCCCAGGCCCACCTTCGAGGACGCGGTTTTTGCCGTGCGTCGTGGCGACGCCGAGCTTGCGATCATTCCGGTCGAGAATTCCTTGCACGGACGAATCGCCGACATCCACCACCTTCTGCCCGAAGCCGGGCTTTACATCGTCGGCGAGCATTTCCATCGCGTGCGTCACCAGCTGCTCGCGATCAAAGGCGCGAAGCTTTCCGAAATCGGAACCGTATTCAGCCAGGCGCCGGCGCTCGGGCAGTGCCGGCGGATCGTTCGCGACAGAAATCTCGTTGCCCGCAGCTGGCACGACACGGCCGGCGCGGCCCGACACGTTGCCGAATTGCGCGATCCGACCATCGCGGCAATTGCATCCTCGCTCGCGGGCGAGCTTTACGGTCTCGATGTTGTCGCGGCCGACATCGAGGACGCGCCGCACAACGTGACGCGGTTTCTGATCATGTCGCGCGAGGCCGATCATGCTGCGCCCGATTCGGGCCCGGTCATGACGAGCTTTCTCTTCCGCGTGAGGAACGTTCCGGCGGCGCTTTACAAGGCACTGGGCGGGTTCGCGACCAACGGCGTCAACATGACCAAGCTCGAGAGTTATCAGCTTGGCGGCTCCTTCAATGCGACGCAGTTCTACGCCGACGTCGAAGGACACCCCGAAGAGCGCCCTGTCCGACTCGCGCTCGAAGAGCTTCAGTTCTTCACCAGCATGCTCACGGTGGTGGGCGTCTATCCCGCACACCCGTTCCGCGGACGAGTGCCGGAACCTCAGGACGACGCGGAGATCAACTTTTCGTAGCGGCTTCTGTCGGCAGCGGTGAAGCAGCAGAATACCAGGCGCGAGATGCTGTTTTGCGTATCGAGTACTTTCGTGACGGCGCCGAATGCCGTCTCCGCGGCCAGATCCGCCGGCCAGCCGAAGGCGCCGGTGCCGAGACAGGGAAAGGCAATCTCGGAAATTCCGTGCGCCTTCGCCACCGCAAGGGCGTTGCGATAGCAAGCGGAAAGCAGGCGGAGGTCGCCGGGATCATCCTGCCAGATCGGCGCAACCGTATGGATGACGAACCTGGCGGGCAACCGGTACCCTTTCGTGAGCAGCGCCTCGCCTGTGTCGCACCACCCGATTTCGCGCAGCTCCGTCTCCATCTCCGGCCCCGCTTTGCTGCGAATGGCACCGTCCACGCCGCCGCCCATGAGAAGCGGCTCGTTTGCCGCATTCACGATTGCTTCGATTTCGAGCGCGCTGATATCGGCTTCGATTGCGGAGAGTTGGGCACGCATCTCCTAATCTTCTCCCGCCCATGCCTTGAGAAGATGATGCGCGATCGCGATCGGGTTGGGCACGCGCAATTCCGCGTGCGCTTCTCCGCGCAGCAGCGCGCGCGCTTCGCCGCGGCCGAGCCAGCGCGCCTCGACCAGTTCGTTTTCGTCGATGCGGATATCGCGGTTGAGCGCCTCGGCGAAACAGCCGATCATCAGCGATGAAGGAAACGGCCATGGCTGCGTTGCGTGATACGTCACGCGGCCGGTCCGGATGCCGGCCTCTTCGAGAATCTCGCGGCGCACGGCTTCCTCGATCGTCTCTCCCGGCTCGATGAAGCCGGCGAGCGCTGAGAACATGCCCGGTGCGAAATGGCGACCGCGCCCGACGAGACAATCCTCGCCATGCAGCGCCAGCATGATCACAACCGGGTCGGTGCGGGGAAAGTGTTCGGTCCCGCAATCGCTACAAAGGCGGCGGTAGCCGGCGTCGACAAGTGCGGTCCGCGCCCCGCAGCGCGGACAGAAACCGTGACGCGTATGCCAGTCGATCAGCGCCTTGGCCTGGCCAAGGATCGCGACATCCTCCGATGGCAGCAGCGCCGCCGCGCTCCGCATGTCGAGGAACCGACCCGCCCCGAATAACGGATTCGGGTCCGGCTGCTCGGGGGCGGTCGATACGTCGAGCGCAAAGGCGGCACGACCATCATCAAGGCCGAGAAATATGCAAACGGCATCCGCGTCGGCGATACGCTCCCAAGGACCCGGGGCAAGAAAACCGGCACGTGCAGAGCCTCGTGCGTCCTCGCGGACAAAGGGCTGAAGGTTTCGGAACGGAAAGATCCGGGTGTCGGAGCGGGTGCGCTGCGCGGCAACCCAACCGGCGTCGGTCCTCCGCTCGCTCGCGCGATCGAGGCGGTTGCCGGTGAACGGGATCATCGCGCGCTGTCCGCAGGTTCGGGGCCACGCTAATCGCGTGAACGCGGGCAGGCAAAGCGCCAAACGGAATCCTCGCCACCGGCGTGGCGTCCGTGTAGGCAGGCGCCGATGAGCAGCCTCGTTGCCGAACTGGCGAATTTTGCGAGCGGCCGACCTGTCTGGATCACGGCGGCCGTGTTTGCTGTGATGGCCGCAGCTGCGGTGGGTGTGGTCGCCTGGCCCGTCTGGCGCACACGCGAGGAACCCCGCACCGCGAGAATCTTGCTGTCTACCGCGATCGGACTGCTGGTCATCGGGCTTGGCGGCGGCGCTTACCTGCTGCTCGGAACCCCCGAACTCGCGGTGCGCGCGCTGTCCGCCCCCCAAGCGGGAGACGTGCCGGGTCTTGTCACCGAACTTTCCCGTCGGATGCGCGACCGGCCCGAGGACCTGACGGGGTGGACCCTTCTGGGCCGCGGCTATCTCACGCTGAACGACCCCTCGCAGGCGGCGATTGCGTTTCGACATGCCGCCTCTCTCGCTTCCCCTTCCCAAAGGCCGGAGTTGCTCTCGGCTTACGGCGAAGCACAGGCTTTGGCGGCGGGGACCGTAACTCCCGAAGCGGAGGCAGCCTTCGATGCAGCACTGGCCGGCAATCCGAAGGATTTCGCCGCGCGCTTCTATCTCGGCCAAGCCTATGCCGACCGGCACGAAACGGAGAGAGCGCGTGCCATGTGGACCAGTCTGCTGGCCGACGCCCCGCCGGACGCGTCCTGGCGCGCCGACCTGATCGACCGGATCGCCGCGCTCCAGATGCAGAGCGGACGTGCGCCGAATATCGGTGCAATGGTGGAGGGTCTTGCTGCGCGGTTAAGAACCCAACCCGACGATTTGGCGGGTTGGGAACGTCTGGTCCGCGCCTATGCCGTTCTGGGCAAGGATGCCGAAGCGCGCGCTGCACTGACAAAGGCGCGCGCCGTTTTCGCCAGGAATCCGGAAGAGCTCGCAGCCATCCAGACCGAAGCGCGCTCGCTCAGCCTCGAAAAGTAATCCGTTAAGCTCTGACGCGCCCCTGCCAGAGCGGCCAGCACTCGGAGTGGCCGGCCATCTTGGATGCCTGGTAAAGGCGCAACTGCGCGTCCTCGGCATTCCTGCCGGCTTCGGTCGTCAGATAATTGGAAGAGTTTGGGCACCAGACATAGAACTGATGCTGGCCGGGCGCGTAGTAGTCGGCCTCCTTGTTCGAAGCGAAGCTCCCGGCCGTCGCAACACCTGCTCCGGCAATGAGGGCGCAAACTGCCACCAATCCCAACACGCGCCGCATGGTCTCCGCTCCGTTTCGCGCGCGTGCCGCCGTGGCTGCGCGCCCGCTCGATTGTCCGCTTCCGGGATCCGGCCCCTCGCTCCCTTTCCGGCTGGCGCTCCGCGCATACGATCCGGCAGCCCCAAGCCGTTTAGATAGAGTGTGGCACGGCTTTTGTCACGGAAAATCTGTTTTATCCCAGAGACTTAGCAATTGATGATCGGGAGTGCGCCAATTCGACTCGAAACTGGCTCGCTTCTTCGTCATCGCCGTGAACGACTGTCGGCTTGGCAGACATTCAAAAATCCCTAGATTACCGAAAATGTCGAATCCGCAAGGTCAGGCCGTTCCGCCTCTCGCGAGGGCGCCGCGCACGCATCCGACAGTCCCGATTCACGGCGAGGAGGCATTCGCAGGCATGCGTCGAGCCGGCCGCCTGGCGGCGGAGGTGCTCGACCTTCTTGTGCCGGAAGCCGTTCCGGGTGCGACGACGGGGGATCTCGACGCGCTCGCCTTCGAGTACATTCTGGATCACGGCGCAATTCCTGCCTGCCTGGGTTATCGGGGCTACCGACATACGCTCTGCACATCCGTCAATCATGTCGTCTGCCATGGCATTCCCGGCGACAAGCCGCTGCGCGACGGCGACATCCTGAATGTCGATGTGACGGTGATCGTCGACGGCTGGCACGGCGATACGAATCGCATGTATCTCGTGGGAGACGTGAAGCGGAAGGCGCTGCGCCTCGTCGAAGTCACGTATGAAGCGATGATGCGCGGCATTGCAGCCGCGCGGCCCGGCGCGACGACGGGCGACATCGGGCATGCGATCCAGAGCTATGCTGAGGGACGGGAGCGTTGCGCGGTGGTACGCGATTTCTGCGGCCATGGCGTCGGACGCGTCTTTCACGGCCTGCCCAATATCGTGCATTACGGAAAGCCGGGTCATGGTCTCGGGCTGCGGCCCGGAATGTTCTTCACCGTCGAACCGATGATCAATCTCGGCGGATTCGGCGTCAAAGTCCTGAACGATGGCTGGACGGCGGTGACGCGGGACCGCTCGCTGTCCGCTCAATTCGAGCACAGCGTCGGCGTGACAGCGGACGGCGTGGAAATTTTCACGCTGTCGCCGAAAGGCTGGCACAAGCCGCCGTACTTCTGAATCGCATACCAGACCGCGGCAGCAGCGCGTTTCGAAGTCTCTCGCCGCAGCCCTCGCGCGACAACCCGATACCAATCAGGTGTTGCGGGGCCGCGCCGCCGCGTTCCAGGCTGGCGCGCCTTCGGGGGCGCCCGCAATGGTCGGACAGGTTTCGGACGTTCAGCCGCATTATGCGGGCCACCGCGAGCGGCTACGTGCGCGACTGATCGAGCATGGCGCCGAATCGTTTGCAGATTACGAGCTGCTGGAACTCGTTCTGTTCGCGGCCATCCCGCAGCGCGATGTCAAGCCGCTTGCCAAGGAGCTGATCGACCGGTTCGGCAGCTTTGCCGACGCGATAGCGGCCCCCCGCGAGCGACTGAGAGAGCTCAAGTGGTTGAAAGATTCGGCAGTCGCGCAGTTGATGATCGTGGAGGCCGCGGCCGTGCGCCTTGCGCAGACCCGGGTGGTCGGGAAAACGGCGCTCAGCTCCTGGAATGCGCTGCTCGACTATTGCGCAGCCGCCATGGCGCGCTCGGCCGAAGAGGAATTTCGCGTACTCTTCCTCGACCGGAAGAATGTTCTCCTCGAAGACAGAGTAATGAACCGCGGGACTGTCGATCATGCGCCCGTCTATCCACGCGAGATCGTGAAACTGGCGCTCGAACTCTCGGCCTCGGCGCTCATCCTCGTGCACAACCATCCAAGCGGCGACCCCACACCGTCGCGCGCCGATATCGAAATGACGCGCGAAGTGGTGGAAGCCGCGCGAGCCCTGCGGATCGCCGTACACGATCACATCGTGATCGGCCGCGCCGGCACGGCGAGCTTCAAGGCGCTGGGGCTGCTGTAGGACAGGCCAAGTCCGGGTGTCGGCTCGGGAATTCCGGGTTTCCCGTCCCGGCTGGCTGTGGCATGATCGGCCGGTCCTGGGCGACCGCGAGGTGTCGCGCGTCGCCTGGGTGCAGAGGCCATGAGGGAATTCCGGACTCGCGCGATGGCTATCCTCCGAGCTCATCTGCTCCGTTTTGGCCTGGTGGCGCTGACTGTTCTTGGTTGGCCCGCGGCGGCCGTTGCCGGCTCGCTGGTCAACGAAGTCGCGCATTCCCTGATCGCGCGCGCGGAGCCGGTAACCTGGGTCGACGGACATCGGACGGGGTCCGCCTGGAAGAGCCCTGACGCTTCCTCCTATTGGATCGGGCGTGGCCGCGGCGCCGCCGGCATCGGGATGGCGTTGCTTGCGGCCTACGACACGACTGGCGATGCAGGCTATCTGAGCGCCTCAGGCGCGGCGGGCGATTTTCTGGTGGCAGCGCAAGTGCCCGCCGGCAGCGGTCGCTGGCCCGTCGCGTACAATCCCTCGGGACCCGCAGAGAACGCCTCCACATCGTTCGAGGATGGGGCGCCGGGCATCGCCGATTTTCTCTGGCAGCTTTACGAACGCACCGGCAATGCGCGCTACGCATCCGCCGCGCTCGCTGGAATGGATTGGGAAATCTCGGAAGCCGAGGCGCCCAACGGGCTAACGTGTCCGCCGGTGTGCGTCTGGCCCCAACAGGACGTCGGGCCGGGTAACGTTGACAACGGCATGGGACACGGAATCGCTGGCATCGCCTTGGCGTTCAATGCCTTCGCCCAACGACGCGCCGGTGTCGATCCCGCGCGCAGCACCCGCTACGCCGCCTATGCGCGGGCAGCCGGGGCGGCCCTCGAAAGTCAGATGGTCCGCACGAAGCTTCCGCGTGGAGGGATCGTGGCGCGAATTCCCGAGAAACCCGGGGCGCGCGTGTTTGCGGCCGGGTTCGAGTCGGGCTCGGCCGGCGACGCATTTCTCTTTTACCAGCTCTATCTCACCACGGGCCGCGCGCAATATCGTCGCGACGCCGATCTTCTGATGGCAGGTGTGCGTGCGGATGCCGTGACCGACGGAAACTGCGCGGGCGTTACGTGGGCGGCGGATAGCGGCAGAGGCAAGAGCCTTCGCGTGACCGGCATCGAACGCGGCAATGCCGGCATCGGCTGGGTGGCGTTGCAGGCCTACAAGCTGCTGATTACCCGCGATCCGTCGCTGGCCATCAGGGATCTGGAGCTCGCTCGCGCGGCTGGCGACTGGCTACTGTCGCCCTGTGCCGTGCAATCCCGCGACGGCAAGATGCAATGGGCGACGGACAGCAGCGGGCGCGTCGTTTCGCCGAGTCTTGGCAACGGCGCGGCGGGCATCGGAATCTTTCTATACGATCTCTACAACGCGACGGGTTCGCCCTCCTACAGCGAAGGTGCTGCCGAAGCACGAAAATGGATTGCTTCCGCTGCGCTGCGAAATCGCGACGATGTCCATTGGTGCGGAGCGTTCCGTGCGGGCGCGTGGCAGTCCTGCGGTGAGCCCTCCTGGAGCCGGGGCGAAGCGGGTATTCTCGATATGGCGGCGCGCCTCGACGGCTGGTCGCTTGATACGCCCGGCGTCGCACCCGGCTTCGAACACCGGCGCTAGGCCGTAGCTTTGCAAGACATCAGCACCGGCCATTTTTCCCGGTATCGTCGAACAGCTTCATGATCCCGCGTTACGCCAGACCCGAAATGACGGCGTTGTGGTCGCCCGAGACGCGTTACCGCATCTGGTTCGACATCGAGGTCCATGCCGCGGAGGCCATGGCAGCCGCGGGCGAGATCCCGGCGGAAGCTGCACGCGCCATTCGCGAAAAGGGTGCACGTGCAGAGTTCGATCCGGCGCGCATCGACGCGATCGAGCGCGAAGTCAAACACGACGTGATTGCGTTCCTCACCCACGTCGCGGAAATCGTCGGCCCCGAGGCGCGCTTCCTGCATCGGGGAATGACGTCCTCCGACGTTCTCGATACCTGTTTTTCGGTGCAGTTGCGGCGCGCCGCCGACATTCTCATCGCCGATGCGGATGCGCTGCTGGTCGTACTCAGGAAGCGCGCATTCGAATTCCGGCATACCGTCACTGTGGGCCGCAGCCATGGCGTTCACGCCGAGCCCACCACCTTCGGGCTGAAGCTCGCCGGCTTCTACACGGAATTTGTGCGCGCGCGGGCGCGGCTCCTGGCGGCGCGCGAAGAAATTTCGGTGTGTGCGATCTCGGGTGCGGTCGGCACGTTCGCGAATGTCGATCCGCGCGTCGAATCCCACGTCGCTCACGCGCTCGGATTGAAGCCGGAGCCGGTCTCGACACAGGTCATTCCGCGCGACCGGCACGCGGCCTATTTCGCGGCACTCGCCGTGGTGGCGAGTTCTCTCGAGCGGCTCGCCACCGAAATCCGCCATCTTCAGCGCACCGAAGTTCTGGAAGCGGAAGAGTTTTTCTCCGAGGGCCAGAAGGGCTCGTCCGCGATGCCCCACAAACGCAATCCCGTGTTGTCGGAGAATCTCACCGGCCTTGCGCGAATGGTGCGCGCCTATGCGCTGCCGGCGCTGGAGGACGTGGCGCTCTGGCACGAGCGCGACATTTCGCATTCCTCGGTCGAACGGTTCATCGCGCCCGATGCCACGATCACGCTCGATTTCGCGCTGTCGCGCGCAACGGACGTGGTCGAGCGGCTCATCGTCTATCCGGAACGGATGAAGGAGAATCTCGACCGGACGCGCGGCCTCGTGCACAGCCAGCGCGTCCTGCTTGCGCTGGTCGGGGCCGGCATGAGCCGTGAAGATGCGTATCACCTCGTACAGAAGAATGCGATGAAAGTATGGGCGGGCGAGGGAAGTCTGCTCGAACGGCTGACGAACGATTCGGACGTGACGCGTTCCCTCTCTCCGCAGTCACTCGAATCGCTGTTCGATCTCGATTATCACCTCAAGCACGTGGATACGATTTTCGCCCGCGTGTTCGGCGACAGCGGTTCAACGGATTAGGGGCTTGTCAGGGCGTAATCTTGAACACTGTACCATAGCTCGAAACGCCCCCATCGTAAGCTGTGCCGTAGAAGTGACCTTTGCCATCGGCGACGAGTGCGCCAACGGGATTGGCGCCACGTTGCCAGTCGTGAAAGTTATAAAGGATCGTTTCGGTCCCATCCGGCGCGATCTCGAAGATGGTGCCGCATTCGTTATACTGCGTACAGCGACCGCCACCGTACTGCGTCGTTCCCAGGAAGTTGCCGTCGTCAATCGGACCGGTGAACACGTATGGACATGGTCGGCAGTTGATGCTGCATGATGCTATTGCGGCAACGCAAACGCCACAACGCTGTCGCCGCGTTTGGTGTTGAGCTTGGCGTGACCGCCGGCGGCGATGACGACGTATTGCCGGCCCTTCCACACATACGTCATTGGAGTCGCCTGACCACCTGCCGGCAACCGTCCACGCCAGAGTTCCGTGCCCTTCCTCGCATCGAACGCGCGCAAATAATCGTCCATGGCAGCCGCGATGAACACAAGCCCACCCGCGGTGACAATCGGTCCGCCGAGATTGGGCGTGCCGGTCTTGCCCAGGAAATATTCGGAGAGGGGCAGCAGGTCCGCCGTGGTGCCGAGTGGAACCTCCCAGAGGATGTGACCGTCGTTCATGTCGATTGCGTGGAGCATTCCCCATGGCGGCGGGTTGCAGGGCAGCCCCAAAGGCGAAGTCATCAGCTCGCGTTTCATGCCGAACGGCGTTCCGGCCTCAGGCGAGATTTCGGCGTCGGGAAATGCGTGCTCCTCCTCTGCGAGCCGCGCCTTAGGGATGAGCGTGACGAGATGCATCATGCTTGACGTGTTCACATAAACGATGTCATGGCGCGGATCGAAAGCGAGCCCACCCCAGTTCGTGCCGCCGCCGGTGAATGGATAAAGGATTGTGCCGCGCAGCGAAGGCGGCGTGTACAATCCCTGTGCGCGGGCCGCAGCGATCTTGTTGCGGCATTGACCGCGGTCGTACCAGGTGAGGCCCCACGCATCCTCGGGACGGATCCAGTGCGGCGTAAGCGCCTTGGGAGCGATCGGAAACGGCTGCGTGGGCGAAAGTACTTCGCCCGGGGCGCCCCCCTGCGGGACACGGTGTTCCTCAACGGGAATCAGGGGTTCGCCGTTTGCGCGCTTCAATGTGAAGAGAAGGCCCTGCTTGGTGGGTTCGAGGACCGCGGCTTGCGTCGTACCATGATAGGTTACAAGCCCGAGTGTCGGCTGCGCCGACACATCGTAGTCCCATAGATCGTGGTGGGTGACCTGGAATGACCAGGCGACGCGCCCGGTCTCGGCGTGCAGAGCGACGACGGAGTCCGCGTAGCGGTTATCGCCGGGACGCTCGCCGCCGTAAAAGTCGGGACTGGGGCTGGTGGTCGGCAGGAAGACGAGTCCGTCCCGCTCGTCCACCGACATGGGACCCCAGACGTTGGCGGCGCCGGTCGCCGCCGCCCCTGCACTCGACCAACTCGCGGCATTGGCCGAAACCGCATCGCGCGGCACCGGATCGAATGTCCAGCGAAGCTTGCCGGTCTCGGCGTCAAAAGCATGCACAGTTCCCCGAGGCGCCTTCACGCGCTGGTTGTCATCGATCGATGAACCGACGATCACAAGTCCGTGCGCGACGACGGGTGCGGAGGTGATTTGCACTTCGCCGGGATAGATCATGGGAGGCTGCGGATCGATCGACACCGTGCCGTCGCGACCGAACCGCGCACAGGGCTTGCCGGTCGTCGCATCGAGCGCGATCAGGCGGCGGTCGTTGGTGGCGAGGAAAACCCGCGACGCGCAGGCGCCGCGCTTCGGCTTCGGATCACGCCACCAGGCAACGCCGCGACAAACGAAACTGTTGGGATAATGCAGGCGCGCATCGATTTTTGGATCGAAGCGCCAGATCTGGCGTCCGGTGCCGGGATCGAGCGCGCTCACCTCGTCAAAGGGCGAGCACAGGTAGAGGCGTCCGTTGTCCAGAATGGGAGTGGCCTCGAAAGAAGCGCGGCGCATGGCCGCGGCCTTGGATGCAAGATCGCCCGTCGAGAAAACCCACGCGCGTTTGAGCCGGCCCACGTTGGCAGGCGTGATCTGCGCGGCCGCGGAATACCTTTGTCCGCCCGCGTCTCCGCCATAATCGGGCCAACCCGGTTGTTCCGCGAAAGCTGTGGTTGCAAAAAGCCCGAGGATCAGGACTACGCGAAGAGCCCCCCAAGGCATCGAACTCAGCCCTTGCTCTCGTGCATCAACTGGTCGGCTGCGAGCGCGAGAAATTCCTCCATCTTGCGATGGACGGCATGATCGGACATTGGAATTCGGTAGCCTGCGAGGTCGTCCCGAACCTTGCGGGCAATGTCTTCGTCGCGCCCGCCACGGACTTCAAGATCGAGAAGGGTAATCGCATAGGATTGGGCAGCCGCGCCGGTCAGTCCCATCCGCTCCGCTGCCCATAGGCCGAGGAGCTTGTTCCGCCGCGCCACGGCTCGGAAGCGGAGGTCCTCGTCATGGGCCCACTTGGCCTCGTAATTCCTCTCGCGGTCCTCGAATGCGCTCGCCATCTCTAACCTGTTGATTTGGGTGACCGAACGGGACTTTGAAAACCCTGACCCGTCCAATATTACCCGATAAGCCGGTCCCGCGCGACGGCCTGGGCCCGTTTCGGGATGCGGCGTTGCCGCAGGTCCGGCGCTTCCGCTAAGTTCGGGTCTCGCGGGACAGGCTTGCTTCCCGCCCTTTCGAGCGGCCACCGGCCAAGGACAACTCCCATGAAACGCCGCCGCATGATTTACGAAGGCAAGGCCAAGATTCTCTACGAGGGTCCCGAGCCCGGCACGCTGGTCCAGTACTTCAAGGACGACACCACCGCCTTCGACGCCACCAAGCGTGCCACCATCGAAGGCAAGGGTGTGCTGAATAACCGAATCTCCGAATACCTGATGGCGCAGCTGGCGGCCATCGGCGTCCCGACGCACTTCGTGCGCCGGCTCAACATGCGCGAACAGCTGGTCAAGGAAGTCGAAATCATTCCGCTCGAAGTGGTCGTGCGAAATGTCGCGGCGGGCTCGCTCGCGAAGCGCCTCGGGCTCGAGGAAGGCCATGTGCTGCCCCGCTCGATCATCGAGTACTACTACAAGGACGACAAGCTGCACGATCCGTGGGTCTCCGAGGAACACATCACGGCGTTCGGCTGGGCCAATCCGCAGGACCTCGACGACATCGTCAACCTCACCATCCGCATCAATGATTTTCTGTCCGGCCTGTTTCTCGGCGCCGGCATCAAGCTCGTCGATTTCAAGGTGGAATTCGGACGGCTGTGGGAAAACGATTACATGCGAATCGTGCTGGCCGACGAGATCAGCCCGGATTCGTGCCGCCTCTGGGATGTGAACAGCAACGAGAAGATGGACAAGGACCGCTTCCGCCGCGATCTCGGCGGCGTTGTCGAAGCCTATTCCGAAGTTGCCAGGCGCCTGGGCATCATGCCGGAATCCTCGCAGAGCGAACAGCGCGGCCCGGTGCTGGTGAAATGATCCGCAGGACCGGGCTTCCGGCCAAAGAGTCGCGGCTTGGCGTCCGGAGGAGTGAGCCGAATCGGCCTATATCGCCCGCATGAAAGCGCGCGTTTTCGTGACTCTGAAAGACGGCGTGCTCGACCCGCAGGGCAAGGCGATCGGCCAGGCCCTGCACAATCTCGGTTTTCCCGCAGTCGGCGAAGTGCGCCAGGGCAAAGTGATCGAGATCGAGCTTCGCGAGCGCGACCAGGCGAAAGCCCGAGCCAGCGTGAAAGAGATGTGCGAGACGTTGCTCGCGAACATCGTGATCGAGAAATACGAGATCGAAATCGGCCCATGAAATCCGCCGTCATCGTTTTCCCGGCTTCGAACTGCGATCGCGACGCGGCGGTGGCACTCGAGGAGATTACGGGCAGGAAGCCCGCGATGGTCTGGCACGGCGACAGCGAACTTCCCGATGTCGACCTGGTCGTGCTGCCCGGCGGATTCGCCTATGGCGATTATCTGCGTTGCGGCGCGATGGCGGCGCAGTCGGCCATCATGCGCGACGTCAAGGCGAAGGCGGAGCAGGGCCTCATGGTGCTCGGCATCTGCAACGGCTTTCAGGTCCTCACCGAAGCGGGGCTCCTGCCGGGCGCACTCATGCGCAACGCCGATCTGAAATTCGTCTGCCGGCCGGCGGCGCTGGAAGTGAGCGAGACCCAGTCCGCCTTCACCCGCAAATACGAAAACGGGCAGAGCGTGACGTTCCCGGTGGCCCACGGCGATGGCAACTACGTCGCGGACAAGGACACGCTCGACCGGCTCGAAGGCGAGGGCCGCGTGGTGTTCCGCTATGCGCCGGGCGACAATCCGAACGGCTCGGCGCGCGATATCGCGGGCATTCTGAGCGAGAAGCGCAACGTGCTCGGCCTGATGCCGCATCCCGAGCGCGTCTGCGATCCGCTGCTCGGCGGCACCGACGGACGCGCGCTGTTCGAAAGTATTTTCGAAGCGCTGTCGTGAGCGGCGGAGAAGCTCGCCGCTACGCCGGGCCTCCCCCGACAGGAGGTTGAGTTATTCTTATGAGCTTGATCGCTCCTCAAATCGTCAAAGATCACGGACTCTCAAACGAGGAATACGCGCGCATCGTCGAACTGCTCGGGCGCACCCCGAACCTCGTCGAGCTCGGTATTTTTTCGGTGATGTGGAGCGAGCACTGCTCCTACAAATCGACGCGCGCGCATCTGCGCCGGCTTCCGACCAAGGCCTCCTGGGTGCTGCAGGGGCCGGGCGAGAACGCCGGCGTGATCGATATCGGCGACGGCGACGCGGTGGTCTTCAAGATGGAAAGCCACAACCATCCGTCCTTCATCGAGCCCTATCAGGGTGCGGCGACGGGCGTCGGCGGCATCATGCGCGACGTGTTCACCATGGGCGCGCGTCCCGTTGCGATGATGAACGCGCTGCGCTTCGGAGCGCCGGATCACGAGAAGACGCGCCATCTCGTGGCGGGCGTCGTCGCCGGCATCGGCGGCTATGGCAATTGCATGGGCGTGCCGACGGTCGGTGGCGAGGTGAA
Source organism: Rhizomicrobium sp. (assembly GCA_050728995.1). Lineage (GTDB taxonomy): Bacteria > Pseudomonadota > Alphaproteobacteria > Micropepsales > Micropepsaceae > Rhizomicrobium. The sequence goes on from JBOHKH010000030.1 coordinate 28,871, forward strand.
TTTCCATCCCTCCTACAACGGCAACATTCTCGTCAACGCGATGTGCGTGGGCCTCGCGCGCGCCGATCGCATCTTCAAATCCGCCGCCAAAGGCGCCGGCAATCCCGTCGTCTATATCGGCTCGAAGACCGGGCGCGACGGCATCCACGGCGCGACCATGGCCTCGGCCGAATTCCGCAAAGATTCGCAGGAAAAACGGCCGACGGTGCAGGTGGGCGATCCTTTCACCGAAAAGCTTCTTCTCGAAGCCTGTCTCGAACTGATGGCCACGGACGCCATCGTCGCGATACAGGACATGGGTGCGGCCGGCCTCACCTCGTCGTCCGCCGAGATGGCGTCGAAGGGCGGATCGGGAATCGATCTCGATCTCGATCGCGTGCCTCAGCGCGAAACGGCCATGACCGCCTACGAGATGCTGCTCTCCGAGTCGCAGGAGCGGATGCTCGCAGTGCTGAAGCCCGGACGCGAAGTCGAAGCCGAGCGCATTTTCCGCAAATGGGAACTCGACTTCGCGGTGATCGGAAGCACCACCGAAACGAACCATTTCGTCGTGCGTCACAGGAGCGAAATCGTCGCCGATATTCCGGTGCATGCGCTGGCCGAGGAAGCCCCGATCTATCAGCGGCCGGTAGCGCGGCGCGCGGCGGCGACTGGCGAGCCTTCCTTCGCTCGCACCAGACCCGTGATCGACTCGCTCGTGAAGCTCGTCGGCTCGCCCGACCTTTGCTCGCGCCGGTGGGTGTGGGAGCAGTACGACTGGAGCGTGATGGCGGATACCGTTGAGCCGCCGGGCGGCGATGCGGCGGTGGTGCGCGTGCACGGAACAAACAAGGCGCTTGCCGTCACCACCGACGTGACGCCGCGCTATTGCAGGGCCGATCCGTACGAAGGCGGCAAACAGGCGGTCGCCGAAGCGTGGCGCAATCTGACGGCGGTCGGCGCCAAACCGCTCGCGGTCACCGACAATCTGAATTTCGGCAACCCCGAAAAGCCCGAGATCATGGGCGAGATCGCGTCGACCGTCGACGGGATCGCCGAGGCCTGTCGCGCGCTCGACTTCCCGGTCGTCTCCGGCAATTGCTCGCTCTACAACGAGACGAACGGCGAAGGGATTCTGCCGACGCCGGCAATCGGCGCCGTCGGTCTGATCGGCAACATTGGCCGCACGGCGTCCATCGCGTTCAGGCGCGAAGGCGATGCAATTCTCCTGATCGGCGAGACGAAAGGTCATCTCGGGCAATCGATGTACTTACGGGAAATCGAAGGAAAGGAAGAGGGTGCCGCTCCACCCGTCGATCTCATGACGGAGCGGCGCAACGGCGACTTCGTGCGCAGACTGGTCGAATCCGGCAAAGCGGACACGGTTCATGATATTTCCGACGGCGGCCTCCTCGTCGCACTGGCCGAGATGGCGATGGCGGGCGGCATGGGCGCGTGGGTCGCGCTGGGCGGACACGCGCCGATCCCCTTTGTCTTCGGGGAGGATCAGGGCCGCTACCTCGTTTGCGTGTCGCAAAGCCTGGCAGACGCCATTCTCGCGGATTGCGAGCGCTCGAACGTACCCGCGGCTTTGCTGGGGCAGACGGGTGGGGATAGTATCGCCGTGGCCGGGCAGGGCGAAGTCGCGGTAGCCGATCTGAGACGCGCGCACGAACGCTGGTTTCCGGCGTTCATGGGTGTGGGCGAATTGCCGCCAACCAACTGATGGAAATTGCCATGCCTATGCCGGCAAGCGAAATCGAAATCCTGATCCGCGCGGCGTTCCCCGATGCGGACGTCGCGATCACGGATCTCGCGGGCGACAACGACCATTACGCGGCAACCGTCGCCTCGGCCGCCTTCAAGGGCAAGACGCGTGTCCAGCAGCATCAGATGATCTATGATGCGCTGAAGGGCCGGATGGGCGGCGTGCTGCATGCGCTGTCGCTCCAGACCGCCGCCAAGGACTGAGCGTAGCTTGACCGCGACGGCTCCCCTCCCTAATTCCTTTCTGCCGAGCCCCAAGAGGTAGACATGTCCGAAACCGTTACGGATCGCATCGACAGCGACATCAAATCGAACGACGTCGTGCTTTTCATGAAAGGCACGCCCGTCTTTCCGCAATGCGGCTTCTCGGCGGCGGTGGTGCAGATCCTCACCCAGCTCGGCGTCAAGTTCAAAAGCTTCGATGTGCTGAAGGACCCGGAGCTGCGCCAGGGCATCAAGGACTATTCCAACTGGCCCACCGTCCCGCAGCTCTATGTCAAAGGCGAATTCGTCGGCGGCTGCGACATCATCCGCGAGATGTACGAAAACGACGAACTGGGAACGCTCCTGAAAGAGCGTGGCGTCGCTGTAGGCAACGCGTAGTTCACCCTTCCTTCAAGGGCAGGGCTGTTTTGTCCTTCGCCGCTGCAACGGAGTTTCGATGTCGGGCAGGAAGGCCCCGAGCAGGCCAAGCATCGGCAGGAAGGCGCAGATCCGGTAAACGAAGGTGATGCTCGTCAGGTCGGCGACTTCGCCGAGCAGCGCAGCGCCCACCGCGGCCGTCCCGAACGACAATCCGTAGAACATCCCGGAGATCATCCCCACGCGGCCGGGCACGAGTTCCTGCCCGAACACGACGATGGCCGAAAACGCCGAAGCAATGACGATGCCGATCACGACGCTCAACGCGCCCGTCCAGAAGAGGTTGACGAAAGGCAGCGCGAGTGTGAACGGCAGCGCGCCCAGGATCGAGAACCAGATCACGTATTTCCGCCCGAAGCGGTCGCCGATGGGGCCGCCCAGGAGCGTGCCCAAAGCCACCGACGCGAGAAACACGAACAGGTGCAACTGCGCGCCGCGCACCGAGAGATGGAATTTCTGTATGAGGTAAAACGTGTAGTAGCTGCCGATGCTGGTCAGATAGACGTATTTCGAGAAAATCAGCACGAGCAGAATCGCGATTGAGCGGCGAACCTTCGCCGGCGACAGAGAGACCGCCGGCAGGAAATTTCGCGCCGCCCGGATGCGCGCGAGCCCGTGCGTCCGGTACCACCCGCCCACATTCCACAGGATGAAGATCGCCGCGAGCGCGGCCAGCGAATACCAGGCGATGCTCTTCTGGCCCCAGGCCAGCACGATGAAGGCGGCGGTGAACGGCCCAAGCGCGGAGCCGATATTGCCCCCGAGCTGGAAGATCGACTGGGCGAGTCCGTGCCGTCCGCCCGACGCCATACGCGCGACGCGCGAGGATTCGGGGTGGAACACCGACGAGCCGACGCCCACGAAGGCGGCGGAAACGATGATCATCGTGTAGCTGTGCGCCACGGAGAGCGCCAGAAGTCCGATCAGGGTGAAAACCATGCCCGTGGGGAGGGAATAGGGCATCGGCCGGCGGTCCGCCGCCAGCCCGACCAGTGGCTGGAGCAGCGAGGCGGTGAACTGGAATGCGAAGGTGATGAAGCCGATCTGCGCAAAATTGAGGTGATAGTCCGTCTTGAGCGTCGGATAGATGGCGGGCAGCAGCGCCTGCATCATGTCGTTCAGGAGGTGCGCGAAGCTGACGGCGAACAGAACGACGAAGGTGGTCTGCTCGGCGGTGCCGGTCGGGCGCAGAAAGGCCGGTCGGTTCATGGCTCGGTTGCGGGTTGGCGTACGGCCCGGCATACAGCGCGGTGGCCGCGGGCGCCACGCCGGGGCGCATGTGCCGACCGCATGGCAGGTATTTGCCTCCGCACAGGAATAACGAAGCCATGAGCGAGGAACGGGGAAAACGTCCGAAGGCGAGGGTGCCGCGCGGGTTTCGCGATCACGGCGCGGCCGAGATCGCTGCGGAGCGCGCCTGCCTCGACACCATCCGGCGCGTCTTCGAATCGTGGGGCTTCGAGGCGCTGGAGACCCCTGCCTTCGAATACACCGATGCGCTGGGCAAATTCCTGCCCGATCTCGACCGGCCGAACGAAGGCGTGTTCTCGCTGCAGGACGAAGACGCCCAATGGCTGTCGCTGCGCTACGATCTGACCGCGCCGCTTGCCCGCTATGTGGCGGAGAATTTCCAGAATTTGCCCAAGCCCTTCCGCCGCTACCAGGTGGGCCAGGTCTGGCGCAACGAAAAGCCGGGCCCCGGGCGCTATCGCGAGTTCACACAGTTCGACGCGGACACGGTCGGCTCCGCGTCGCCCGCTGCGGATGCGGAACTCCTCATGATGGCGCGCGACGCGCTCGAGGCGGCGGGCCTCGGGCGGGAGGAGTTCGTGGTGAGCTTCAACAGCCGCAAGCTGCTCGACGGCGTGCTCGAATCCTGCGGGCTCGCGACGGACGGCTCTCCCGAGTCTCACGCGCGCCGCAGCGTGGTGCTGCGCGCCATCGACAAGCTCGACCGTCTCGGGATAGCGGGCGTGCGCGCGCTTCTGGGTTCGGGACGCAAAGACGAATCGGGCGATTTCACCAAAGGCGCGGGACTCGCGAACGATGCCATCGACCGTATCCAGTCGTTCATCGCGGCGAGCCGGCAGGGCGGCGGCCTCGCCGATATGCGCGCGTTCGTCGAAGGCAGCCCAAGCGGCGAAGAGGGGCTCCTGGAACTCGAAGCAATCGGGCGTCTCGCAGTCCCTTCCGGCGGTATCCGATTCGATGCGGGCGTGGTGCGCGGGCTCGATTACTACACCGGCGCCGTGTTCGAAGCGCAGCTTACATTCCCGGTGACCAACGAAGCGGGCGAAGAAATCGTATTCGGATCGGTGGTCGGCGGCGGACGCTACGACGATCTGGTCTCGCGCTTCACCGGCCAGCGCGTGCCCGCAACGGGAATTTCCATCGGCGTAAGCCGCCTCATCTCGGCGCTTCGGCAGCGCCGCGCCGCGACGAAACTGCCGCCGCTCGTGCTCGTGCTGGCGCTGGACCGGGAATCGCGCGCGGAAAGCTTTGCGCTGGCGGCCGAACTGCGGTCGGCGGGTGTGCGCGCGGAAACCTACGTCGGCGAGGCCGGCATGAAGGCGCAGCTCAAATATGCCGACCGTCGCGGCGCGGCCGTCGCCGTCATCGAAGGCGCGGACGAACGCGCCAAAGGCGAAGTGACGCTCAAGGATCTGATCGCCGGCGCCGAGCTCGCGAAATCCGTCGAAAGCCGCGCGGAGTGGGTGGGTGCGCGCCCCGCGCAAATCTCGGTCCCGCGCGCGGACCTCGTCGCCCGCGTCCGCGAACTGCTCGATCGTTGCTCGCGCTAGAGCCCGATCTGATCATGCTGAATCGGACCGTGCTCCAGATTCCTTGAATTTCGCGCAATTTGACGGCTGAAGTGCTGCACACTTCACCCGATTGCGCGCTAGAGCGTGATCCAATCATATTGGAGCGTATCCGGCATTGACGAGGTAGTTTGCGCACTCGCTTGGTGAGAACCGGGTGAGCAGGTCGCCGATGCGCCGCCAGGTTGCCTCGACGGTTCGTTCG
>JBOHKH010000031.1:0-29977 GCA_050728995.1 Rhizomicrobium sp.
CAATGGGCCAAGCCGCCAAGGCTCTTGGGGGGCCACGCGCCTTGGCCCATTGCTTCGCCAGACCAGATGGAGAAAATCAGCCGCCAGACTCAAGTTGCCGCTGGATGAAAGTTGGGGGCAACGTCATTCGCGAACAAAAGATTCTGGTCAGGACATTCGCCGGGGCAGGATTGTGCCGCCCAGTAAGCGAGCAACTAAGGACTTGTTACACTTGCAGTCTGGGGTTCAGTGACCGGCGCCACGCATTAGCCGTCACTGCGCTGACAGCGCGTCGCGAGATTCTCACGCAAACAGGGAAGGTGATCGTCCCGTTCACGGTCGCGGAAATCGTGAATGAGAATTGCTCAAACACCGGCCGTCAAACCGTACCACTATCGGATCTTCTGCATGCAGTGCGCTTGCGTATCGTCGGCGGACGACCCAAAAAACGCGCGACAGCGGCGTGCGCGTCGCGTTGTATCTGTTCCAAATGTCCCTGGCTGTGAAAGCTCTCCGCGTAGACCTTGTAAACTTCTTCGGTTCCTGACGGTCGCGCGGCGAACCAGCCGCCTGCGGCCGAAACTTTGATGCCGCCGATCGGTTCGTGATTGCCTGCGGCGCGAGTCAGGATTCCGTCGACCGGTTCGCCGGCGAGCTCGGCAACCTTGAAGTCGTTGGCGTTTGCACCGGCGAGCCGCTTTTTCTGTTCGGCCGACGCGGGCGCATCGATGCGCTGGTAGAACGAGGTCCCGAGATCGTGCGTAACGGAATCGTAGAACCGGCCTGGATCGAGACCAGTCGTCGCAACTATCTCTGCCGCCAGAAGCCCCAGAACGATGCCGTCCTTGTCGGTCGTCCAGACCGATCCGTCGCGCCTGAGGAATGAAGCGCCGGCGCTTTCCTCGCCGCCGAAGCAGAGCGAACCGTCCATCAGTCCGGCGCTGAACCATTTGAAGCCGACCGGCACCTCCATGAGCTTGCGTCCGAGCTTCGCCGTCACGCGGTCGATCATGCCGCTGGAAACCGCAGTCTTGCCGATGGCGGTGTCGCCGCGCCACTTGGGACGGCCTGCCTGCAGATGAGCAATCGCGGCGGCGAGATAATGATTCGGATTCATCAAGCCGCTGGACGGACAGACGATGCCGTGGCGATCCGCGTCCGTATCATTGGCGAACGCAATGTCGAAGCGGTCGCCCATCGCGATCATCCGCGCCATCGCGTAGGGCGAGGAACAATCCATGCGGATTTTCCCGTCCCAATCGACAGTCATGAATCGAAAGGTCGGATCGACGGCATTGTTCACGACCGTCGCCGCGAGTTGATAGCGTTCGATGACCGCAGGCCAGTAGTGAACCGCAGCCCCGCCCATAGGATCGATCCCTATCCTCACACCCGCCACGCGAATGGCCTCCATATCAACAACGTCCGCCAGATCGCTTACGTAGGGCCCGATGTAATCGTGAGCGTGAATACAGGATTGCCTCAGCGCGCGCGCGAAAGGAATCCGCATTACGCCGCTGAGCCTTGTCGCCAGATATTCGTTTGCGATCTTCTCGATTGCGCCGGTGATGCCGGAATCGGCGGGTCCGCCGTTCGGCGGATTGTATTTGAAGCCGCCCTCGTCCGGCGGATTGTGCGACGGCGTGATGACGATACCGTCGGCGAAGCCTGCCTTGCGGCCGCGGTTGTAGGTAAGGATCGCGTGCGAAACCACAGGTGTCGGCGTGTAACCACGATGCTCGTCGATCATCGTTGTGACGCCGTTGGCTGCGAGCACTTCGATCGCGCTCGCGAACGCCGGCTGCGAAAGCGCATGCGTATCGATGCCGAGAAAGAGCGGTCCGTCGATTCCCGAGCTGCGGCGATGGTCGCAAACGGCCTGGCTTATCGCCAGAATGTGCGCCTCGTTGAACGATTGGGTGAAAGCCGAGCCGCGATGACCCGAGGTGCCGAACACGACTCGCTCAGATGCCTTCGCAGCGTCCGGCGCCTGCGTGAAGTACGCGGTTACAAGCCGCGGTACGTCGACCAGCATTGACGGCGTGGCCGCCTTTCCTGCGTCGGGGCTTACGGTTGCAACCATCACAATCTCCGAACTACCCGAGAATAATCTGGATGCGGTGATCCGCGTTGTCGTCTTTCAGCGAAATGGGCAGATTCCTGTTGCCGGTCATCACCTCTCCGTCGATCTTGGTCGCGAGAATGCCGCGACAGACCCCGAGCGGATTTTCCACCACAATCGCATAGCGCGAGGAGCGGTAACGGAAGGAGATCTCGAAGCCCGGCCAGTTTCGCGGGATGCAGGGATCGAGTGTAAGATTTCCGCCATTCAGGCGGAAGCCCAGGAGCCTTTCCAGCCCCACGCGGTACATCCATGCCGCCGAGCCGGTGTACCATGTCCAACCGCCGCGTCCGACATGGGGCGGCATCGCGTAAATGTCCGCGCAAACCACGTAAGGTTCCACCCTGTAGCGGTGTACGCCGGGCGGATCGATCGCGTGATTGACGGGATTGAGCATGGACAGGATTTCGCCGGTCCGATCTCCATCGCCCTGCATGGCCCACGCCATCGCCGCCCATAACGCGGCATGCGTGTATTGCCCGCCGTTCTCGCGAACGCCCGGCGGATAACCCTTGATGTACCCGGGATCGTGCGCGGGATTGTCGAAAGGCGGGGCAAGCAGCAGCAGCAGCTGTTCCTCCCGGTGTAACAGATATTTGTCGAGCGCGGCCATGGCGCGCGCGGCGCGCGCCGGCTGGCCGGCCCGCGAGATGACGGCCCATGATTGCGCGATCGCATCGATCCGGCATTCATTGTTGGCGATTGAGCCGAGCGGCGCGCCGTCGTCGAAATAGGCGCGGCGATACCAGTCTCCGTCCCATGCCTGACGCTCGATGGAATCTCGCAGGGTGTCGGCAAACTGCCGCCAATCCGCCGCACGCTCCGCGTTGTCGCGCGCGTCGGCAAGGCGAGCAAACGCGGTAAGCGTCGAGAAGAGAAACCAGGCCAGCCAAACGCTTTCGCCTTTGCCGCCTTCCCCGACGCGGTCCATGCCGTCGTTCCAGTCGCCCGTCCCCATCAGCGGCAGGCTGTGCGCGCCTGTCGCGAGGCTCTTGTCCAGCGCAAGCGCGCAATGTTCGAACAGACTGTGCTGCGTGGCGGAGACCGCGGGCTGAAAGAAGCGGTCACGTTCGCCTTCATGAAGAACCGGCGCTTCAAGAAAAGGAACGGTTTCGTCGAGGACGGCATGATCGCCGGTGACGTTCACGTAGTGCGCCACGGCATGCGCGAGCCAGCAGCGGTCGTCCGAGATGCGCGTGCGGATGCCGCTGCCCGATTCCGCCAGCCACCAGTGCTGGACATCGCCTTCGACGAATTGGCGCGCGGCGGCGCGCAGCAGATGGGCACGCGCCAGATCCGGCCGTGACACGCAAAGCGCCATGACATCCTGCAACTGGTCCCGGAAACCGTACGCGCCGCTCGCCTGGTAGAACCCGGCGCGGGCCCACACGCGGCATGCGAGCGTCTGGTAGAGCAGCCAGCGGTTCAACAGAATGTCGAGCGCGAGATCGGGCGTTTTCACCTGCACCGCGCCGAGAATGGAATCCCATTGCCGGGTGACTTCCGTCAGCACAGAATCGAGGTCGGAGTTGCGGTATTTTGCGGTCAGCGCCTGCGCTTCCGCTTTCGTTGCGGCCTCGCCGAGAAAGAAGACTATTTCGGTAGTGCCGCCGTCGGCAAGGGTGACCAGCGTCTGCAGCGCGGCGCAGGGATCGAGTCCCGCGCCGACTCGGCCCGACAAAGGCGCCGCCCCCGACAACGCCAGCGGCCGGTCGAGCGCGCCGTCGCGGCCGATGAATTCCGTACGATCGGCCGTCCATGATGTGTGGCGTCCATTCATATCGGCGAAAGCGACCCGGCCGCCGAACTGATCGTTCCACGGATTGCGTGCGAAGATCGCGCGCGTTTCCGGATCTGCCTCGGTTACTACAAACGGCGCCGTCATGGAGCGGTTGGTGCCGAGGACCCATTCCGCGTAGGCGGTGACGGAGAGACGTCGCGCACGACCGGAATGATTGACGATCTTCAGCCGCGAAATCTTTATCGCGTCTCCGACCGGTACATATTGCAGCAGCTCCAGCGACAGGCCGTGCGAGTCGTGCTCGAAGCGGCTGTAACCCTGTCCATGGCGCGCCAGATAGGTTGAATTCTTCTGGCGGATCGGAAGCGCCGTCGGCCCCCACACGTCGCCGCCCTCTTCGTCGCGTACATAGATCGCCTCGCCGGGTGCATCGCCGATCGCATCGTTCGACCACGGCGTCAGCTGGTTCTGCTGACTGTTGATGGACCAGGTGAAGCCGCTCCCGTCCGTTGACACCTGGAAGCCGAAATCGGGATTGGCAACAACGTTGACCCACGGCGCCGGGGTGCGCGCGTTGCCCTCCTGTATGGTGACATATTCGCGGCCATCCTGCGCGAAACCGCCGAGTCCGTTCCAGAAAGTTACTTCCGGTCTCTGGAGAGGGACCTCCGGTTCGGGCGGAGACGGTGGCCGTCCGGCGGGCGGTGCGCCGGCCGGCTTGAAATCACGCGCCCGATTGATCTGTTCGGCCAGCGAACCCGCGCCGCCGATCAGCGTCGCCCGTGCGCAGGCGTACAGAAGACCACGAACTTCCGCCGAAATCAGATCATTGCGAAGCACGAACACGTTGCCCCGCGCGTCTTTGCCCGCAAGTTTGGGCATCGATTGATTCATGCGTACCAGCGCGTCGATCGCGGCCTGGAGATCCTGCACATAGGATGCAGCGCGCTCGTTCAGGATCACCAGATCGACCGGCAGCTGTTTCAGGCCCCAATATTCGTGCGCATTCAAAAGTTGGCGCACGAGTTCCAGATCCTCTTCCCCGCTGATCCGGACAAGCACGATCGGCAGATCGCCGGATATTCCGTGCGGCCAGAGCGTCGAGACCTTGCGCATGCCGCCCGCGATCGCAACCGATGACGGTCTCAGGGCGGGATCGGAATAGAGGACATGATTGGCAAGACGCTGGAACAGGTAGGCTTCGTTGGTACCGATGCCGAGATGGCGAAGCTGCATCTGCGCCTGGGTCCAGGCGATGGTCGTCGCCCTTTCGAACGCCATCGGATCGCGATGCTTGTCGGCGAGGTCGAGGACGTCGTCGCGCGAAGAGGCCGCGACGGTCCAAAACGCCACGCGCGCGGTTGCGCCGCGCGGGATGCACACACGCCGCCTGAGACTGAAGATCGCATCGAGAACCGCACCGCTTGTGTTGGACAATGGCCAGCCATCGACAATGGCGGCAGGCGACCGGATCGTCTGTCCGCGCCCCAGAAAGCGCGCCCGGTCGGTCTCGAATTGTACATCACCGGAGCTTTCGCCTTCGACCACAGCGAGGTGCGCAGCCCACACCAGCGGATCGCCGTCCGACCGGCGTCGGCGCGTCGCCACGATGGCGCCGAGATTCGGTTCGAATTCGGTTTCCACGAACAGCTTTGCAAAGGCCGGATGGGCGATGTCGTCCGCCTGCCGTGCCAGCGCGATTTCGGCGTACGAGGTGACTTCGATTTCGCGCGTGCGGACGCCGTGGTTGGTGAGCGAAACGCGGCGAACCTCAGCGTCATCCTCCGGCGAGACGGTGACGTCGAGTGTGGTTGTGAGCGTGGAGTCGCGGCGGATGATTTCCGCGCGGTCCTCGAGGAAAGTCACTTCATAGGTATCGGGTTCGGCGACGCTTGGCTGGTATCCGGCCGAGAAGATTTCACCGCTGTCGACATCACGCAGGAACACATAGGCACCCCAGCCATCGCAGGTGACATCCTCCCGCCAGCGCGTGAGGGCAATATCGTGCCAGCGGCTGTAACCTGACCCGGTCGCCGTAATCATTGTCGAGTAGCGGCCGTTCGACAGAATGTGCGAACGCGGCATGCGCGAATGTGCCGACGTGTAACGGCGCTGAACTTCGGGCGTAAGGCTCGCTATTGCTGCAGCTTCCAGCGTCTGTTCCGGTGGCGGCCGTGCTACGGCGACTTCCCGCGGAACGCGCTCCTGCAACAGAAGCTCAGCTGCCTGAACGGTGGGCTCCGAATGGAAGCGCGCGCGCATGGCGCCGTGGTGAACGGCATTCGCGATCCCCACGATGGTCATCGCCTGGTGATGGGCCATGTAAGCCCGAACGATGGCGAATTTCGCGCCTTCGGGCAGGCGTGACCGGGTGTAGTCGAGAGCCTCGTACCAACCATAGACGCCCCGCGCGCCAAGACCGGCCATGCGGTTGAAATTCCGCACCACCGCTGCGGGATCTACCATTGCGGCGAGTCCGCTTGCGTAGGGCGCGATGACAGTGCTTTCGGCGAGCCCGCGCTTGTAGCCGAGATCGGGAACGCCGAAACTGGAATATTGATAGTTGTGCTCCATGTCGCGGGCGTTGTACGCCGATTCCGATATCCCCCAGGGCACATGGAGTGCGGCGCCATATTCCTCCTGGCGACGAACCACGAGCCGGTTGGTCGTTTCGAGCAGGCTGCCGGACGGTGCACGCATGACCAGCGACGGCATCAGATATTCGAACATCGATCCTGACCACGAGATCAGCCCGGAGCCGCTGTCGATCGGCGTCAGCGTGCGGCCGAGCCGGAACCAGTGCTTGGCGGGAACGTCTCCCTTGGCAATCGCGATAAAGCTGGCGAGCCGCGCCTCCGAAGCTAGGAGATCATAGAAATTCGAATCGAGGCTGCCGTCGGATTCGCGATAGCCGATCGAGAGGAGCTGGCGGCCGGCGTCGAACAGAAATCCGAACTCCATTTCGGCCGACATGCGCGTTGTCTGATCGGCCAGATTTTCGAGACGCTGCTTTGCCGATCGCGCCGCGCCCTCGGATTCGTCCGCCCCGGTCGCCGCCCCGGGCATGAGCATGTCGAAATCGCGACGATGAGAACGCACACAGGCGCGTAGCGCTTCCGCCCAGACGACCATGTCCGATTCACCGCCAAGGGATTTGGCAGACCGGATCAACCGCGCCTGTTCGGATAGTGCGTCGGCCTCCACTTCAAGTTTGGCGAAGTAGCGCGGCGTTTCAGCCGCTTCGACAGGGGGCTCGCGAAGCAGCGCCGCCAGACGTTCCACCGCCGCATCCAGTTCGGGCGCTGCCGCGCGATGGGCGCGCGGGTCCTTCGTTGTAATCGGCAGCGATTCCCGGAGGAGCGCGAGATTGTCGGACAGACCGTGCAGCCAGCGCGCATTCCCGAGCGGTCGGGACGCGATTTCCCGGCATGCATTGCCGAGCGCAATCAGGTGTCCCGCAAGATTGCCGCTGTCTACCGACGAGACGTATTTGGGCTCGAGCGCGCGAAGATCGCGTGTGTCGTACCAGTTGTAGAGATGACCGCGGTACCGCTCCAGTTTCTGCACGGTTGCGAGCGTTGCTTCCAACCGCTCCAGGGCGTCCATCGTCCCCAGCCAGCCGAAATCGCGCGCGGCGACAACCGACAGGAGATAGAGGCCGATGTTTGTCGGCGACGTACGGTGCGCGATCACCGGTTTCGGATCTTCCTGAAAATTGTCAGGCGGCAGCGCGTTGTCTTCCCGGGTGACGAACTGTTCGAAGAACCGCCAGGTTCGCCGCGCGATCGTCCGCAAGGCGGTCGCATCGTCCGGCGCGATCGTCAGATGCCCGGCCTCGGGCGGCGCCAAGCTTGCCCAGCGCGCAGCAAACGGCGACAGCACCCAAAGAACAGCGAACGGCGCTGCTATCGGCCACGCATGATGGCCCGTGAAGGCCATGGCGAACGCCAAGACGGCGGCAGAGGCGGCGCCCGCAGCAATCTGCGCGATCAACGAGCGCGGATCGAACTCAGAATCGTCGTTGGTCTGGGAGGTCGTCACCCATTCGAGCAGCCGGCGATGACGGATGAGAAGACGAAACAGCGTTCGCGCGACGGCATCGACCATCAACCACGCCTGATGCGCGAGGAAGGTGAGCAGAAATGCGCTCTGAAGCATTCCCCGCACGGCATCGCCACCCAGATTTCGCAAATGCGTGCGCAAGGGAATTCCCGGGCTTCGCGGCAGCGTCGCGGCAATGACCGGGAGAAAGGGCGGCAACATGAGAGTCAGGACAATGAAGGCCGTCCATGTCGCGGCCGTAGCAAGCGGCAGGAAGAGCCACGCGATCAGCAGGGCGAGAAGAGCCGCGGGTGCCGACAGCGAGCGCCGCAGATTGTCGAGCATTTTCCAGCGGCCCATCAACGGGATCGCCGTTTCCGGGGATGCGGAATGCGCTTTGCGGCCGCGCCCGAAAATCCACGGCAGCAACTGCCAGTCGCCCCTTACCCAGCGATGCTGGCGGGCGGCGGCGACGTTGTAGCGCGAGGGAAATTCCTCGACGAACTCGATATCGGAAACGAGGCCCGCGCGAGCCAGGATTCCTTCGAGCAGATCGTGGCTGAGCACGGTGCTGTCGGGAATTTTGCCGACGATCGCCGATTCGAAGGCGTCGACGTCATAGATGCCCTTGCCGCTGTACGTACCTTCTTCAAAGAGGTCCTGGTACACATCGGAGACGATCACCGCATAGGGATCGAGACCGTTGGGACCGGAAAAGACGCGCTGGAAGAGCGAACCTTCGCTGCCGATCGGGAGCGAGGGCGTGATGCGCGGTTGCAGGACGGCATGCCCTTCCGTGACGAGACCGCCGCGCGGATCGAAGTGCGGCCGATTGAGCGGATGCGCCATCTTTCCGATGAGACGCCTGGCGACGCCGATCGGCATGCGCGTGTCGGCGTCAAGCGTTATGACGTAGCGGATCCCTGCGGGGAGCGAAGGCTCGGGGCCGTCTGTCGGCAGAAAATTCGTATCGGAAGCGCCGCGCAGGAGGCGATCGAGTTCGTGCAGCTTGCCGCGCTTTCGCTCCCAGCCGATCCATTTCTGTTCGCCGTCGTTCCAGACCCTCCGGCGGTGCAGAAGAAAAAAGCGCGGCTCGCCGTCGGCGCGCGGATAACGCCCATTCAGCTCGCGAATTCCGCGAACGGCCTCGGCGACAAGCACATCGTCGCCGGCAGCATGCTCGCTTGGCGAATCGCCCCAATCCGACAGAAGCGCAAACCAAAGATTCTCGTCCGCGTTCGAGAGATAGTGCACTTCCAGTCGCTCGATATGACCGGTGACCTCGGACTGTGCAGTCAGCAGAGTCGGCACGACCACGATCGTGCGCATGCCCGGCGGAACGCCGCCGCGCAGTTCCAGTCCCGGCAGGAAGGCTGCACCCACGAGATGGGTAATCGCACGGTTCACCACCGCGATCGCGACGTCGGAGGCCGGAACGAGACCCGCGATTCCTAGTGCAATCAGCACCCAGCCACGGGCCCCGGCGTGTGCGACACAAAAAAGCGCGGCAGCGAGAACGATCGCAGTCACCGCCGCGATCATTCCGACATAGCTCATCACGCCGAGCGCGGTGTTCAGGCGGAAGAGTCGCGTGCGAAGCGGAATCAGACAGCCGAGTTGCCGCTCGAAACCAACGCGTCCATCGCCGATCAGCATGTATCCCGGATCGCTTCCACGGGCTGACCGCGCCGCCGCCGTGTTCGCGCGTTTTGCCGCGGCGATCACGCGCCCGGCGACGTCGCTCTCGTCGCGCCCCGAGGCGCGCGCGAGATCCTCGATTTCGCGCCGGTAGACATCGCGCGTCGGGAAATCCATCGCCGCGAAGTCGCTGCCACCGCGCAGAATGGCATCGACCGGGCTGACGCTTTCGACGAACTCCGACCAGTTGATCATCGACACCAGACGCATGCTGGTGATCACGTTGCGCACCGTGACGTTCATTGCGCTCTGAAACTGAAATTCCTCGCGAACGATCTGGTCGGTGGTCGTGCCCTCGGCGGCCAGCCGTTCATTCAGCCAGCGCAGTGCCGGCGTTGCACTGGGATCGCGGTCGCGCAGACGCTGTGAGAGTTGAACGGCGAAGGCCGTCGACCACTGCACCAGGGCGAGGCTTCGCAGGACGGCGACGGAGGACTCCGGATCGCGGTCGGCAGTTCCGAGGATTCGATCGGCAAGTTCATCGGCCGTCTGGCTGGCCGAAAGCCTTACGACGATGGCTTCGGCGAGGCGGCGCAAATTTTCCACAAGCGTAATGCGCAGGGTGATCGCGATCGCCCACAATTCGCCGATAGTGAGCGGCTGTACACGTTGGTAGGAGTCGACGAAGCGCGTGAGCTTCTCGATATCGAAGGCGCTATCGGTGTGGGCGACAATGGCCCAGGCCACACCAAAGACCCGCGGGTAACCCTCCAGCGGACCGTCGGCGAGCTTCGGCAATCGGCGATAGAAGCCGGGCGGCAAATCCTGCTTGATCTCGCGGACCTGTTCGTCGATGACATGAAAATTGTCGAGGAGCCATTCCGCCGCCGGCGTAATTGACTGTTGCGCGCGCGTGGCCCGGACAATCTTGCGATAGGCTCCCTCGATAACGGTGGAATTTTCGTAGAGCCGAGGAGCCAACAGGCGCGCGGCTCTGCGCGAAGGCGCAACGGCCTGGGCCTTTGCGAGACTCTCGGCGTGCTGTTCGAGACGTTCGACGCTGAACAGCTCGGCGCGGATCGCCTGTTCCGGTTCACTGGAATTTATGCGACGACCCGGGAAACGGCGCAGGCGTAAAATATCCAAGCGGTCGCGCCCCTCAAGAAATTGATTGTTGGCAAGCCAATGTGACCGTTCGCCACCGGGATGGCCATCCCCCTGGGTGAGCGCCAAGTTCCAAGCAGTTCCGGCGTTATTGCTGCGTAGCTGTCGTCGAAGGCGAAGGGCGATACGTCTGCGCTACCTACGGTCATGTGAATCCTGGCAGGCGGTTCAGTAATAGTTAGCCGGTCGCTATGGAAGGCCACATCAGTTGCCAAACCAGGAGCAGCGAACCCGTGTCACACCGAGTCTCGAACAAGGCCCGCTCGCAAGAGCCAGCGATTTCACTCTTCCTGTTTTCCGGTATTGTGACGCAAACGCCACAAGACATTTGACCGGACGGTTCCGCGCAGAGTGTCCGCGCGGTTGCGGGCCAGCACCGATGTTGCGCCAGACGGACTGCCATCGGTGCGGCGCGGATGATCCTGCTATAGAGTGGTTTGTGAGGCGCGGAAAGCGCCCCTAAAGCTATTTGGCGCCCCCCAAAATCTCGAACATGATCAATCCGGAGAGCCCGATAACTGAAAGAGTCAGAACTGTGGGCACGTGGGCGTGGATTTTAAGAAACAGGGCGCGCATGTGAATTCTATGGGTTTTTGTTGCAGTGCAACATATGCACCCAATTGTGATGCCGCAATGAACGGTAAACGTAATATTTAGTTATTAAATTGCGGTCACGATCCGCGCCGTGAGCCGGTGGCGTTTGCGCCACAATACTGTACCGGCGGCAAGGCCGCCGCGCGGAAGCAATTCACCACCGCGTCGGTGCTCGATCTCTCCGCATCCGACAGCGTCGCCCTTGCGAACTGGACGAAGTCACATGGCTGAAGCGGACGAAGGTCCGAAGCTATCGATCAGTGTACGACCGCATTGAAATTGCCTCGTCAACGGGTTGCATGGTCCTTGACGCGGGCCAAGCCGGGAATCTCACGGAATGCCAGACCGCTTTCTCCTCGGCGGGAGGAACGAGCGCATCGCGCGATTGGTGGAAGTGGAAAGCCGCGGTTCCGGTGCCTGTGGCTTTCTGCTTCCACCGCATCGGCCGTCGCTGACGCTCGGCCTCGCGGTCCCCCTCCCCATCGCTGCGCGAGGGGGAGGAAATGCTATGGTTGACCGACAGTGATTCGGACAGGTGGGGAGCCGGACATGCGAATGAACTGGACATTGGTTGTGAGTGTCCTGGTTCTCGCCGGATGCGCACCAGACACCATCGAAGGCCTTAAGAACGACCCCGGGACCACTACGGAATTCGATGTACCCACCGCGCCACGACAGGTTGTCGCGAATGAAGTCGAGATGTTCGGTAAGTGCATGCAGTACGGATGGAACGATTTCAACCGTACGAACGCGCGGCCGAGTTTCGACGCCGCGACAGGAGTTTATAGGGTCGCATTGACGATGCATGGCGACACCGAATATTGGGGCCTCGTGGAAATCACGCCGGCACACGGTGGCGGGTCGCATGTGCGGACCTATACGCCTCATTTTCCCGACAACCGCAACTTTGGCAGATGGGCGAAGTCTGCCGCCCTCGGCGTCCAACCGTGCAGCGGCAGCTTGTTCTGACGCAGGTCAGCCCGCGCGTTTCCTGCCCGTGACGCGAAGTGTACTTCAGCCTTTGCGCCCCGTTGCCCTCAGAAGCTCGATCAGACGGGCGTCTTCCGGCTCATCGCAACGACTTGCGCTCTTTAGTCATCCAATACAGCCGAGGATGCGAGTGGCCGTTCGTGTCATGACCCGTAACTCGCGCATTGAGTGAACCTTGCAGATCGTGTCACGCCCGAAGCCACCCCACACCTGACGGCCTGTAGTGGGTCAGTTTGAAAGCGCCCGCTCTTGACGTAGCAAGGGCCTCGGGCACGGACTCGGGGCTTTGGGAAGTCTCGGATGTATCGCTGCACTCCGGTATTAGAAGCTGCTTTGAAACAGGAGCCGGTAAATGATCGAAGCGACGTGTCATTGCGGGGCGGTGCGGGTGGAAGTTCCCAGGCCGCCGCAGGAGGTCGAGGTCAAGGAGTGCAACTGCTCGATCTGCCGCCGGACGGGTGCCGTGCTGGCGTACTACTCGCCGAAGGACGTGCGGGTGAGCGGGGCCACCGACATTTATATGTGGGGCGACCGCGACATCGAGTTTCACCGCTGCACGGTGTGCGGCAACTTTACCCATTGGGCGCCGGCCGACAAAACCTGCGACCGCATGGGCGTGAATGTCCGGCTGATGCCGCCGGAATTGCTGACCGATCTGCGCATCCAGGAATTCGACGGCGCCGACACCTGGACTGTCATCGGCGAACGCCGCGGCATCTAGAGCGTCGAGCGGGAAATAGGAATCGAAAGGGGATTCCTGAACAATGACGAATCAGATTCAAGGTGCTGGCTGGGGAGGAGGCCGGCATGGATGGGCAAACCATATCCAATCGAGATTCGGGAGCGCGTTCTGGCTGAAATTGCCGATGGCGGATCTGCGCAGTTTTAATCGGTCCGAGCGCGGGGAGAACAGGGGCCCTCCCTAATGCCTCGACCCGCGCACGATCCATGAACGCGGCATAGTAAGCTCCCATTTACCTGCCTCCTCCGCGGGCGTGATGCCGCCACCCGCCGCGGTCGCCGCCAGCAGATCGTGAACCTTCGCTTCCGCGGAGCGATTGCGCAACACGGCGATCGAAATGCCGGACCGGTCAGGGGGTCAGGGGGAAGAGTATTCCCTGTTATCGCGAACAAATTCCCTGATATCCAACAGTCCTTTCCCTGTTATTTTGTGCAGGGAATTTTCGCGTAAGCGCCTGAATTCTCTGGTGGAATTTGCGCCGATTTCAGCCGATAGGCCGTCGAGACCGTCATATTCCCTGTATTTTCCCTGTTAAACAGGGAATTCGAGCCGGCCAGTCTGAAAAATTTTGCTCTCAACTCGGGGTATTGTCTGGAGCGCAGTGACGGTCTGACTACGCACTGCGCCATTCCCGTATAAAAGTGGGAACTGTGCCGCTCAGTTCGCCGGAGGTCACGGCGGACGCAATCGAGGCACGCGGGCCGCAGATCACAGCCTTTTCGCTGTCGATTCTGATTTCCGAAACAAGACCAAGCACATAGCGGCGCTGCACCTGCTTTGGAGCCTCCAAGAGCGCACTCTTGGAGCGTTGGGCGAGGTCCGCAGCCTGCCCGTTCGATAGCACCTGCCGCAAGCGCGGTGTTTCTGCTTCAAGCCTGCTCAACAGTTGGATGCACTGCTCGCGCTCGCTTTCGATGCTCGCGAGTTTGGCGCGGAACAGGGCGGAATCTGCGACCGTACCTTCCGCCAGCGCAGTGAGAAGCCGGTTTGCTTGTGTTTCGAGGTCTTTGAGGCGCTTGCGCGGTTCGGAACGACGCTGAAGGTTTCCACTCGCCGTTGCGTTCTGATGCTTCTGCGCCTCGCGGAGAAGCTGGGGCAGGCGCTCGGGTGTCAGAAGCTTGTCCGCAAGAGCGGAGATAACGAGACCATCAAGCTCACGCTCGGGAATGGCAATCGGAGCCGCGCACGCGCTTGCGCGCATCATGCCAGCGGCACCGGCGCCGATTACCATGACACCTCGCCTCAGAATCTACGGCAAGTGATATCCCTGGGTCGATCAGCGAACGTCGGTCTCGGAACGTTTGTAGGTGCCAATCAGCCTGTCCCAAAAGAAGTCAATCACTGCGAAGTTTCGGTCGGCATGCAAATGATGGACAAAGTGGAGCTGCCGCTTGCGTCTGAACCAGGCAAAGCGCTCGAATCTGGAATTTTCGAGATGATATTCCTTGTCCAGCAAAACATGTGCATAGAAGGACGCCGCGCCGGCAAGAGCCGTTACCACAAACAGCGCCAGCGGAAGCAAATAGAACAGGCCCGCGCCCACCAGCACGGTCGGTATGAGAAAGTAGGGCGTGTTATTTCCTTCGGCGCCGCGATATTTCGTAGATACAAGGTGCCCTTGAGCATAGTAGGTGTGGTGGAATTTGATGTGGTTGCGGTACAGGGCGCCGCCCAGCCGGCGATGACCAAGCCAATAGTGCAAAAAGGTCTGGCTGCCCGACATCGCCAGATGCGTACAAATCGCGGTGAGGCAGAACAGCAAAGAGTCCAACACGAACGATCGCACCAATCCAGGCATCCTCCCGCTATCGATCCCGTCAGAAAAGCACATTGCCGCAGGCCTTTATAGCCTCAAGCGCGCAACCATGCAGCCGGCCGGGGTCGGCATGACGCCGCCCATGCCGTTCTGGATAAGACCAAGCTGCACGTGCGTAGCGCATCGCGCCGCCGGCAGGGAGCCCTTGCTCACGAAGCTGCGAGTGACCATCAGGCGCAACGGTGTCATTTCTTGGGCAGTCAGGTCGCTTTGGGAGGATATGCGGTCCACTTATCCCTCGCTCGGCTGGGCGGAACATAGGCCGGGTTGCTCCGGCGGGACGGTGCGTGATGCCATGTAGGCGGAAAGACAAAAAAAGCCGGAACGGCGCGCCGCCGGCCAAGGCCGCCTCTTTTGCAGCGCGTGCTGGCCGTCGCAAAAGTAGAACCGCCAAAGCACAAGCATGGCTGCCACGCAGGCTGTTTGCGCGGCGCGATTTGGGAAGATGTAGGCCACGGACCCTACGGGGTGCTGATTCAGCCACTTGAATGTCGACGGACAGCCAGTTCGCACTTTCATCCCGTTCGGTGCGCCAGTTTCCACGGGTTTTTTTCTGAAGCAGAGCCCGGTTGTTACAAAAGCACTCTGGGGTTTATTCCCAGCCAAACGTGCGCTGTTCAATTCCGTGGATCGCGGTGCGCGGCGCGCGCGGCGGCGATGCGGTCGTGCTCGCCTGCCTTTCCTTGAACGGTGGCTTCCGAACCGGCGCCTTGTACCCGGGCGTCAGGCGGTAGTTTTCAAACGCCTTGTCGGATGTTCTCCACGATTGGCATCAGCTGTGCAACCTGACTTGCGATTATCGTGCAAGGTGCAAATATCCGAGATCACCCAATCCCGCGCTCTCACTAATTCGAAGCCAGTCCGAGAATGCTGACCTTCGCGGTTGTGATGTCCGTTGGCCAGAGAACCTCGGTCAGGCCCGTCGCCACCGCCACCCTCTGGCGGCCGTTTGCCGTGTAGGTGATGACGCCGCCGCCGATTGCGCCGCCGATTTTCCGGCCCCAGAGTTTACGGCCGGTCGCGGCATCGAGCGCATAGAAATTCCCGCCCATGTCGCCGAAGAACACGACTCCGCCGGCCGTCGGCGTGACGCCGCTCTGTATCGGATAGTTGGTCCTTGCCCGCCATTTCCAGGCGCCGGTATCGGCATCGCTCGCATAGAGCCAGCCGCCCCAGTTTCCGAACGGATCGGGCTCGCCCCATGTATCATAGGGATTGAGCGACGCTTCGCCCGACCATGGTTGACCGATTTTCGTGCCCCGCAGGTCCCTTTGGCTCTGCAGCCTCACGGTGGTGCACCAATCGACCTCGCCGACATAGATGAGGCCGGTCTGGGGATCGTAGGCGGGCCCGTTCCATTCTGCGCCGCCGGTCGATCCCGGGCAGAAATGCACGGGCTTTCCGGCCGAGAACGTCGCGGTTGCGTTTTAGATGCGGGTTACCGGCTTGCGATAGAGCAGGCGGTTGTCGGAAAGGTCGAAGCCATACAGAAATCCGTTTTTGGGAGTCACGACCAGGATTGTCCGGCCGGCCCTCGTGTGGATGATTGCCGGCGGGTTGGAGACGTCCCAGTCGTGCCAGTCGATGGGCACAATTTTGAAATCGTATCTGTAATCGCCGGTTTTCGCATCGAGGACCACGACGGAACCGGAGAACAGGTCTCCGCCTTTGCGCGGCCCGGTGGCAAAATCGGGTGCGGGGTTGCCGCCCGGCACGTACAAGAGCCCGCTGTGCGGATCAAGCGTATAGGATGTCCAGGTGGCGCCCCCGGTGATGGGAAAACCCGGCGCGTTTTTCCATGTCGATCCGTTGAGGGGACTCTTGCCTTGCGGGCCTCGCGTCACGTCGCCGGGCGCTTTCGGCACGAGATAGAATTCCCAGACTATCCTGCCGGTCGAGGCGTCGAGGGCGTACATGCGGCCCTTCACGCCCTTGATGTCGCCGCCCGCGTTGCCCACGAATACGAGTCCGTTCCACGCGATCGGCGCGGCCGGCACGGTCTCGCCGATTTTCGGATTGGCGATTTGTGTCGCCCACAGGCCGGTCTTGAAGTCGTAGGCCAGCACACGGCCGTCCTGCGTGCCGCGAAACAGCCGGCCGTCCAGGTACGCGGCGCCGCGATTGACACCCTGGGGCGTGGCCGGCTGGTAATCCTCGTGCGTGCGCCAGTTCTGACGGCAATTGGCGGGATTTAGCGAGAAGATGTCGTATTCGGTGGTGCCGATGAGCGCGCCATTCACTTCGATCAGACCGCTGGTGAAGCCGGTATATTGATGGGTATCGTACGTGCACAGTACCTTCAGCCGGCTCGCATTCCGCGTGGTGATCTCATCGAGCGTTGCGAAGCGGTTCGAGGTGAGCGTTCTGTTGTAGCTCGGCCAGTCTCCCGTGGCCATGCGTTGCGGCGGCGAAGACGGCTGTGCAGGTCTGTGGATCCAGGACGGATTCTGCTGGGTGACCAGCGTGCCGGCCGGTGCGGAGCGATAGCGAACGTAATTGATCGCCATTGCCGCGATGGGGACGGCCTGGTTCCAATAGACGAGAATGACTGCCGCGCCGATCGCGCCAATCAGAACAACGACGCCGGCGATGATGAGAAGCAGTTTCTTCATCTCTCGATTTCCCTGTCGCCGGCGGCCGGCACTGTTGCACCAAAGGACCGATGCGTGGAAGTCGTCGCCGGGTGCGCCTTTTGGGTTTCCGCGCGGACCGCGACAAAATGGCTTGGCGCAATAACAGGTTTTGCCGGGCGCTCTGCGTCCTCCGCGCACTCGCCGCGAGCGCCGGCGCAGCGCATCCTCTGCGACCTGTGCGTCAAGCCTTCTTTCTTGTCGGGGCGCCCGCGGGGATGACAAGCAGAGAGAAACGCGCAAACTTCGCCCGCGAACAGGAGAGCCAATGGCAAATCCCCGGAAACGTCCCCCTTTCGAATGCGTCGCGCTGACCCTGCAGGGCGGTGGCGCCCTCGGCGCCTATCAGGGTGGCGTGTACCAGGCGCTGGCGGAAGCCGGTCTCCATCCCGACTGGGTGGCGGGAATTTCGATCGGTTCGATCAATTCCGCGATCATCGCCGGCAATCCGCCCGAGGCGCGTGTCGACAGGCTCGGGGAATTTTGGGAATCCATCACCTCGACGCCTTTTTTCGACGCGTTGGGCATGTTTGGCGGTCAAGGGCTGGGAGGCGACGCCGGCCGCAGAGTCTTCAATCAGATGAGCGCGGCCAGCGCGCTCGCCGGCGGCGTTGCCGGCTTCTTCAGGCTGCGCATCCCTCCGCCTTATCTCGAGCCGCCCGGCACACCGGGGGCCACAAGCTTTTACGACACGACGCCGCTCCTCGAGACGCTCGGGCGTTTTGTCGATTTCGACCGCATCAACGCCGGAGCGACGAGGCTCAGCATCGGCGCCGTTAACGTCGGGACCGGAAACTTCGTCTATTTCGATTCGACGACGCAACGAATCGGGCCGGAACACATCCTGGCGAGCGCCGCTCTGCCGCCCGGGTTTCCCGCCATCGAGATCGACGGCGAGCATTATTGGGACGGCGGTCTTGTCTCCAACACGCCGCTGCACTGGGTGTTGCAATGCGGACGCGAGGCGCGTCAGGACACGCTCGTCTTCGAGGTCGACCTCTGGAGCGCGCGCGGCCGCGTTCCGCGCGATATCGTCGAGGTCGCGACGCGCGAAAAGGAAATCCGCTACTCGAGCCGCACGCGCGAAAACACCGACCGCTTCGAGGATATTCAGCGCCTTCGCCACGCGATCGGGAAGCTCGTTGCGGAGCTGCCGCCGGATCTGGCGAAGCGCGCAAGCGCGGCGGTGCTGAAAAAATTCGCAGACCACAAGGTGTACAACATCGTCCATCTCATCTATCGCGCCAGGCTTTATGAAGGCGAGTCGAAAGACTACGAATTCTCCGAGCTCAGCATGCGCGATCACTGGAAGGCCGGTCATCACGATACGCTTCGCACCCTGCGGCACCGCGAAGTGCTGGAACGGCCGAAGGACTCTGACGGCATCGCGATTTTCGATTTCACGGAGCCGGGTTCCGCCTGAGGCGGCGCAATCGAGCCCGCGTCACCCCAGCACCGACGAATTTGCGCGAAGACAAAGTCTTGGTCCACTCGCCACGGCGATAGTGGAAAATCGTCAAACCACACCCGCGACCGAATCTGTCATCGGTTTTCGTGAAACACGAGCCGCTTGTTACAGCGCCGTTACACCGGTTGCCGAATGCGCACTGCCGCCGCTTCCATCGATGTCTATAGCGCAATCGGGTGAAGTGTGCAGCACTTCACTCGTCAAATTGCGCGAAATTCAAGGAATCTGGAGCACGGTCCGATTCAGCATGATCAGATCGTGCTCTACGGGATCAGTTCGAACACGGCGCCATGATCCTGGGAGCCGCCGTTCACCGAGGTATCGAAGAACCTGCCATCCGGCATCGCGAGCAAAGGCGCAACCGGCTGGCCGGCACCGGGGTAGCTGAATGCGTAAAGCACGCTTTCTTTCCAGGAATGTCGGGATGGAGCGAGCTTATAGACAACCCCCTCATGTCCGCTTCCGCCGTCGAAGGTCGTACCAAGGAGATCGCCCTGGCCGTCCATGATCACGGCCGAGAACGGGACTCCGCCATCCTCGGCGTCGCCGAAATTGTAGAGCACGCTTTCCTTCCGCCCGGCCTTTGCGGGCTTCAGGCGGAAGACCGTCCCGCAGCCCGAAGGCTCATACAAAACATTGCAGTTTCCGTTGCCGCCATAAGACGTCGTACCGTACAGAGTCCCCTGGCTGTCGACGATCACGCTCCCCTGCGGATAGGCGCCGTCCGTGCCCGAAAATGTATGCAGCACGCTCTCGCTCCATCCGCTCTTGCCGGGGGAAACTTCGAACACGACGCCGCAGCCATAATTGCCGGGGCAGCCGGTATTGCCGCCATAGACCGTCGTTCCATAAAGATTGCCTGCCGCGTCGAAGACGAGATTGGCCTCCGAAACGCCGCCGTCGGTGCCGCCGGTGAAGGCGTAGATATCCTGCTCCTGCCAGCCACGTCGCGACGGAGAAAGTTCGAACACGGTGCCGCCGCAGCCCGGATCACTGCAGCCCCAATAGGTGGGCGGGGTGACACCGCCTGCCGTCCGGCTGTAGCGCGGACCGCCGTCGACACCCGCTGCATAGGTTGTCCCATAAAGGTTTCCGGCTCCGTCGAATACCAGACCGCCGGCGGGCATGACACCTTTCACCTGTCCGGGCACGAAACTGAACAGAACTTTTTCCTGCCATGTTTTGCCCGAGGGCATGAGCTCGAATACCACTCCGCAGCCGTACCATTGCGAGCCGTTCCAGAGGCACTGCCCTTCGCCGCCGCTTATGGTCGTTCCATAGAGATTGCCTGCCGCATCGAACACCAGACCGTCCAACGGGCCGCCGCCGTCAGCGCCGCCGGTGAAGCTGAAGAGCACCGTCTCCTTCCAGCCGCCCTTCGCGCGCGACAGTTCGAAGACATTGCCGAAACCGTAGGCGCCGCCGCCGAGATATGTGGTCCCGTACAAATTTCCCTTCGCATCGGCGACAAGGCCGCCCTGGGGCGAAGATCCGTCCGTGCCGTTGAAGATGAAGAGGTTTTTTTCCCGGGTGGCTCCATGCGCCGCGCCGGCAGCGCTTACGCCGGCCAGGAGCGCACAAAGGACCGTTCCGATGTATCGGTGTTTGCGAGTGACCTTCGTCATGATGGCGTTTCCTCCTCGACGGGCATTCGGGTTGGGTGGACACCTGCCACTTTCCGGAGCCAATGTCCTTCTTTTTCCGTTCCGGATTCTGACGATTGCGCGTCCGGACTCAAGAGCAATTTGCCTGTTGCCAGCCAAATGTTCGTTTCGGAAGCGCAAACGAGAGAGTCCGGTGCAAGAGACGGCGGACCGGTCCGGCCGGGGTTCGGATGCCATTCAGTCACCGCTCCATCATCATATTCGATGTCGCGAGGCGTCCGCGAGTAGCGTGGGCGCAATGTGACCCTCGACGGCACGGGGATTGCGGGGCCTGTCTCCCGTTTTTCAGGACTCGCTCCGATGAATGCAGTCCGGCGGATACCCTGCCGATTATTACCAGCTATCCAGTCAGTTGTTGTACGGAACCCCGGGTCGCGGGCAAACTGCGACGCGAGGCGGGTCGAGATTTTTCCCGTCACTCAACCAACATTCGTTGAACACCGAGCAAAAGCAGACGCGATAGCTGAAATTGTCTTTCTGAGAATCGACGGCGTGCCATGTTGCGGCGTTGTAGGGCGTCAGCGCAAATCTGATGAATGACAGGATCTGTCCGGCCCTCAACACCGTGCCTGCGCTGGTGGCAGTTATCGGTCCGGCGGCCGTATTACCCGATTTGTCCCGTCGATTGCCGGCTTGACCCGGCTTCGGCTTACAACATGCATTCAGAAGGTCTCTCGCCGAACGATAGGGCTTTCCTTTCCAGAACACTTCAAGCGTTTCGATCCTGGCGGGACCGATGCCCCTGTTTGCGATGTCCAGGGAAAAAACCGGCTGGCCTTCGCCATTGCGATTGCTGTAATCGATCGCCAGAAACGGCCACGAGGCCTCCGCCACAAGCTTTCGATTGGTGTATTCGGTATCGACGGCGACCCACAATGAAATGCCAGCGATTATAATGGCGGCGACCGCCAGCGTATATTCCGTCCAATGCCGACTGAAGATCGGCGGCAAGTCCCTGTCTGGCAACGCAGCCCCCGGTTCAAACCTTTGCAGAGTTAGCGTAGCCAACCGCGAACCGGGAAACCAGTGACCCGGATGCAGACGTGGCGCAGTCCTGAAAGAACATTGGATCGCGCGCAATACGTCCGCAATGCTAAGGCAAGTGCGTGCCGCGCCCATGGTTTCCCCATTCACGAGAGCGTAAACGTTCTGTCGGCGCAGAGCGGGCACCGTTAGGAGCCGGTCGTATCTCCGGGAGATTTCGCGAGGGCACCATGAAGAAATCCGCATTGCTTTTCGGGATGTTTTGCCTTCTTTCGCAGGCGCCGGGCGCCTCTGCAGAGACATGTCCCGTCGTCGACGCCACCAGCGCTTTCTGGCCGCTGGCGGAGCGGTCGGCGACGATGACGCCGGGTGCCCAGGCGGCAGCGTTCCGTTCCGAGGTCGTAGCCAGATTTCCCGCGCTCTACACCGACAATGTCCTCGGGCACGAAAACATGCGGGCGCTCGACAAACTTGCTGTCGCGTCGCTCCTGAGAACGCGAAGAAACGGAATGAAAGGGCGGGCCGTCGAACGCGATCTGGTGCGGAGTCTCCCTGTCTTCCTGGCCCATTTCCAGAAGACCTTTCCCGATTTTCGCTGCAACTTTCCGATCTATCTGATGGTGTCGCTGGGCAGCCTCGATGGCGCCGGGCGCATGGTGGGCGGAAAGCCGGCGCTGGCGCTCGGGATCGACACGATCGCCAATTATGAAAATCCGAAGTGGATGCCGGCCCTTATCGCCCACGAGCTTTTCCATCGTTATAATTTCCAGGCGGCCGGATTCAGCGACGATCCCGGTGACCGCCAGGCGATTTGGCGAACCTTGTGGGCGGAAGGACTTGCGACCTATGTCAGCGGGCAATTAAACCCGCAGGCTTCGCTCGGCGAAGTGCTGTTCTCGTCCGATCTGGCGAAACGCGGCCCGCCGCTGATCGGGCGCCTGGCGGCAGCGCTGCGGAATAACGATGCGCCCGACCCGCCACTTTATGCCAGGTACTTCGAAGGCGGCGGCGGCGGCGAGGCTGGCGCCGAACCCATTCCCCAGCGCTCGGGCTATTACGTCGGCTACCGGGTCGTTCAGCTCCTCGCGAAACGCCGCAGCTTCTACGAGCTCGCGCACCTGAAAGGGCCATCCCTGCACCGCGAGATCGACGGCGCCCTCGACGAACTTGCAGGCTAGCGGCCGGCCTGATTCCGCTTTTATCTCCACACCGTCCGGCGCAGGTGATACCCGATCGGTAGCCGGGTTCAAAAAAGGAAGGCGCGCCGAAGTGCTATCGGCGCGCCTTCCGTACAATGTTCCGGGTCAGGGTGCGGGAATGCGTGTGCCGTTGTCGTCGCCGGAAACCTCGCTCACGAGATTGCCTTCGCCGTCAAAGAATTTCAGGTCGAAGGTTCCGGAGAAGCTGTTGCCGTCCCTCGCCACCTTGTCCTTGTGCGTCAGCTGCATGGTGCCGTAGGGATTGCCGCTGGAATCGAAAGTCCAGCCCGTGTGGTACAGGCTGATCCTACGCCCCTCACTGCTCCACACGCCCATGCAGACGTTGCCCGATAGGACCGGGATGTCGGCGAATTCCCACTCCGTTCGGTCGCTGTGCCATTGCTCGATCGCCTGGTACACGAGATTGCCCCCGGACGTGTAGGATATCTGCCACATTCCGACGATGGACGAACCTCCGGGCCTCATGGTCGAGATGCGCGGCAAAGCCGGCATCCTGATGAAGTGCTGCTGACTGTTTTTCAGGATGGTGTAATCGCCACAGCTGGCCTGTGCCGAAGCCACACCCGCCACCAGCGCCACAGCCGCGGCAGCGCTCACGAGAGAGATTTTCATGGTCTTGAGTCCCCTTTTAGGTGCTTTCGCGCCGCCCATCCGGCGCCTTCCCACACGGTTCGTGCGCTTACGATCGTGCAGGGGTACATTCGAACAGCTATAAGGTCAGGCGTGGAAGGAAGGGGGCCTTGCCGATGGCTTGTGGTTTGCCGTCCGGCCTTGCGGATTGCCGATGAATGAGGTGCTGCGCAGGCTGGGATCGATGCGGCCGCTCGATCTGGCCGGCGAACCCGACTTCGTGCTCGGTCCGCTTTTGGTGCAGCCGAACATCCGGCAGGTCTCGGCGGGCGAGCAGCGAAAGATCGTCGAACCGCGGGTGATGCAGGCACTGGTGGTTCTGGCGCGGGCCGACGGCGCAGTGCTGTCGCGCGATGAACTGATCCGGCAATGCTGGGGCGGGCGCGTTGTCGGCGACGACGCCATCAACAGTTGTATAGCGAAAATCCGGCAGCTTTCCGGCCTGGGCGATGGCAATGCCTTCGAGGTCGAGACAATTCCCCGCATTGGCTACCGACTGATCGGCACGACCACGCAACCCGGGTCGGCTGCGCCGGCCCCGGCCCCTTCCCAAACGAAGATCGCGACGGATGCCGCCCTCGACCAGGCTTCGGCGGTTCGATTTGTCCGGGCCAGATTTGGTCTCCTCGCAGCCTTCGCGGCGGGAACCGTTGCTGCCATCGCCGCAGCGTTCCTTCTGATGCCGAAACCGGCGGAAGAGTGGTCGGTGGTGGAATCGCACCAACCTTTCATCTCGACGCCGGAGATCGAACGGTATCCCTCCTTCTCGCCCGATGGCACCATGATCGCCTACTCGCGCGGAAAGAATGACTGGAGCCGTCAGATATTTCTCCAGCTGCGGCGCGGTGGCGAGCCGCTGCAACTGACGCATGACAAGCTGGACGATACTGCGCCGGCTTTCTCCCCGGATGGCACATCCGTCGCCTATGCCGCGTCCGAGACAAAACAGCCGTGCCGGATCATGCTGGCACAAGTGCCCGCGGGTCCGTCGCGCCAAATCGGGCGCTGCCATTCGACGGAGCGGACAAGCCTGGCCTGGGATCGCGGCGGCCACGCACTCTTCTACTATGACCGCTTTAGCGCAAATCAGCTCCTGCACATCGTGCGATACGACATCGACACCGGTGCGCTGACCGAGATAACGCGATCCGGCGAGGCGGGATCGCTCGCGGATTTTCAGCCCCAGGTATCTCCCGACGGGCGCACCATTCTCTTCATGCGCTATGTGACGGGGGACAGGCTGCAAGTGGTGTTGCGCGGGCTCGGGAGTGGTTCCGAACGTGTCCTGGTCGATGACGGCGCCGACAAATACGCGGTCTGGTCCGATGATTCGACCACTGTGTTCGTGGCGCGCAACGAGGGCTCGGATTCGTCTCTTTTGGCCTATCCCGTATCGGGCGCGGCGCCATGGCGCATAACGTCGAACGCGAGGCCGATGGAATTCCTGTCGTCTGGCCCGGACGGGCTCCTGGCCGTCGAGTTGAAAAACAGGGTGACCCAGCTGTCGGTAGCATCCCCGGCTGCCAACGAGGCTCCGCTTCCGCTCGACACCAACGGCTTTTCCGGCTGCTCCTTCGATTATGCGCGAGACGGTACGTTTGCGCTCGTCACGAACGACGGAGAATCCCCCATCATCGCGGTGGGCACGCCGGGACATCTACACGAGGTATTGCGGCTCAAGGAGCACGTGCCCTGCGGCATCCATTGGTCGCCCGACAGGACGCGCCTTGCTTTTGGCGGAGGCGATTCGGGTTCCCGGATTTCGGTTATCACCCGCGCCGGCATGCCGGTCGCGCAGGTGCCGTATCCGAGCGACGATTTCGGCTACTTCGAATGGACAGCCGATGGAAAGGGGTTTCTGCAGATGCGCCTCGACGCGCACGGCTGGCGGGTATGGCGTGTCGGGCTCGCACCGCCGTTCAAGGCGCGGCCCATTCTTCCTTATGGATGGAATTGGGTTCGCGTGCACAACGCCATGATCCTGGGGGACCAGGGACGGCTCCCCCGGCATCTGGCGTATCGACGGGGTTCCGAAGCGGCTGACGGACTGGCCGTCGCCGGAGCGCGCCTGGGCATGGACAATTGCCGGCGACAATCTTGTTTACGCCGATTATTCCAAACCCGATCGCCGCCCGATAGTCGCGCAACCGATCGCCGGTGGCCCGCGGACCGTCATCGGCTATGCGGCCGGCATCGACGATTTGAGCTTCCTTGTCGTCAACCCTGCTACCGGACGGGTCACTTACAACCGCGTGGTTCTCGACGATCCCGATATCGGCTGGCTGCGCCTTGCCCGACGATGATAATTACACACCTTCGACGAAAATTCGGTTCCGGGCCGGTTCGCGCCGCGGTTCTCGATTCCGCCCCTGCACAGCAGTTCTGTCGGTATGTGCGTTTGCAGTGCGGATACGTCCACTGCGGCCAGTCGCCCGGAAGCGATAACCCGGAATGACGGCGAAGTGCCGTTCTACTTGCCCCACACCGCGAGGGCGACACCAGGTGCGATTGCGCCCGCGCGCCAGCCGTTCCCGATATTCTCGGCCTGGTCGATATCTGTCACCTGATCCATGGTGTCGTAGTTCCAGCCGCCCAGTAAGTCGGCATCGCCGGCGTCGGTACCGAGCACGACCCAATACTTCGTACCCGCAGTGACCTGGACGCCGCTTCTCAAGGTCATGGTGGCGCAGCAGCTGCCGAAGGGCGGCAGATTTTTGACGTCCCTGGAGACCAGCGCCGTGCCCGGCACGCCGCCCGCATCGCTGTTGAGACCGATGTTGACGCTGTTTGTCCCCACGGAATAGCCGACGCCGACCTCGACCCTTGTGACCGTCGCGTCCACGACCGGCGTGAATGCCTCGGCCCACGACTCCGCCGGCGTCCCATAGCTGTTATCGGGTCCGGCGATCGTCGGGCCAAGGCAGCAGAAATACGTGCCGTAGGGGTATTTCTTCACCGGGAACATGTTGTCGAAGATTTCGATCGGTCCGGGCCGGTGCGTGGGAGCCTTCGTCAGTGGCCCGACCGCCGGACCGGCGAGCAGCACGGCGCCATTCATCCTGACGGTGACCGGCGCCCCGTCGCCTGCGAGCGCCGTTGAAGCGGCAAGCGTCAGCGCCGTCGCGAGAAGCCCGTTCTGAAACGTACGGTTTTTTGACATTGGACGAACTCCGATTGCCATGCGGCCGCCCCCAACGCGGCAGCGGCGCGCGCTTCTATTTTCCCCAGACGGCGAGGCCGACGCCCGGATAGTAGGAACCCCCCTGCCAGCCTGAACCCGTGTTGATGGCCTGGTTGATCTTGGTCACCTGATCGGTACTGTTGTAATTCCAGGATCCCAGAAAACCGTCGTTGTTGGAGTCGGTGCTGAGGACGACCCAGTACTGGGTACCCGCCGTCGCGGCTATTCCGTCCTTGTCTTTCAGAACCATGGTGGCGCAGCAGCCGCCAAAGGGAGGCAGGTTGGTGACGTCCTTCGCTATCAGGGCCGCGCCCGGAACACCGTTCGCATCGCTGTAGAGACCGATTTTGACGCCGTTGGTTCCCACCATATACGTGACCGCGACTTCGATCTTCGTCACGGTGGCGTTGGTGCTCGGCGTGAACGCCTCCGCCCACCACTGCTGCGGATTATAGCCATTGTCGGGCCCTGCGACTTCCGTGGCCAGGCAGCAGAAATACGTTCCGTAGGGATATTTTCTCGCCGACGGCAGATTGTCGAAGACCTTGACCACACCGGGCTCCTGCGGCGCCACCTTCACGAAGGGCCGGATCGCCGGACCGGCAAGGACCGTGGCGCCGTCGATCTTGAAGCTGACCGGCTTCTTTCCGGCAGCGAGAGCCATCGATCCGGCCAGCGCGAGCGCCAGCGCGAGAAATGTCACTCCGACCCGGCGAACTTCCAACATGGGACCATTCTCCGATTGTTAGCTGCGGGCGCGTTATATATCCGAGACCTGTTCCTCGAGCCTGAAACTCCCGTCGCCGTTGGCGCCACCGCCTGCGGCCGTGCCGGACAGAATACCCCTTTCGTTGCCAACGAAACAAAGAAATAACGTGCCTGGACCAATGGTCACTGGCCGATGTGCTGCGTTCAGTGGCACGCTGGAGCCACGTGCAGGCGAATGGCGGTCCAGGCACCCATTCAGGGCGCGACGACGACCCGGACCTTCTGCCGGCCGGCCGACGGGCCGGTCGGCGGAACAATGCGTTGGAAGCCGGTGCCGTCGGACAAGCTACTGTCTGGTTCGTACAAAGCCGTCGGCCAGGCCTTTGCTGTCGTCGTAGAATCCGGCCACCGCGTCGTGGTCCGTGCGGCTGCTGTCGATGGCCTGGGCGTAGGTTCCTGTCGAGTCCGGAGCGTCGATTCTCCTGATCGTTCCGTCGCCCGCGCGCACAAATCCGTGGGCCGCGTAGTTGCCGTCTATGTAGTATCCTGCGATCTGGCCGGCCTTGTTCATGCTCGCGGCGTAGGTGGCGGTCGAACCGGGAGCGTCGAAGCTTGTGATGGTCCCGTCGGCCGCCCGCACGAAGCCGTGGGCCACGCCGTTGCCATCGACATAGTAGCCTGCGATCGCGCCTTTATCGTCGATGCTGGAAGGAGCGGTGTAAATCGATCCCGACGGGTCGAAACTTGTGATGGTCCCGTCGGCAGCTCGCACATAGCCGTGGGCCTCGCCGGAACTATCGTCATAGTAGCCGGTGACGGCGCCTTGTTTGTTAATGCCGTAGCCGGTAACGAAGGTCGATCCCGAGGGGCTGAAGATCGTGAATCTCCCGTCGCGCTTCCGAACAAAGCCGTGCCACACGGAACTGCCGTCTTCGTAATAACCGGCGATCACGCCCTTCTTGTTGATGGCGTAGGCGTAGGCGGTAACAGCTCCGCGGGGTTCGATCGCCGTGATCGTCCCATCCGCGGCACGCACGAAGCCGTGGCCCAGGTAGTTGCTGTCGTCGTAGTAACCGGTGATCGCGCCGCCGGTATTCATGCCCGTGATGTATGTACCGTCCGATCCCGCGGGGTCGAAG
Organism: Rhizomicrobium sp.; assembly: GCA_050728995.1. GTDB lineage: Bacteria > Pseudomonadota > Alphaproteobacteria > Micropepsales > Micropepsaceae > Rhizomicrobium. Next base: position 28,452 of record JBOHKH010000031.1, read on the forward strand.
GTTGTGATTGTTCCATCGGTCGCTCGCACGAAGCCGTGAATCGAAGCGTTGGTATCCTGATAATAACCCGCGATCGCGCCGCCATCGATGCTCACGGGATAGGTGTATGCCGATTGCGGCGGGTCGAAGCTCGTGAACTTCGCTTTGGCATTGGCGGACAGGCTCAAGCCAAGGCTCGCCAGCGCCGCAATCGATAAACGGATGAGCGGTCGTCGCCACATGTTTTTTCCTTTCGAACCGAAGGCGCATCGCCCGGCGCCTGCCACAGCGAAACCCCGAATGATTGTTGGGGCAAGGCGCCCCCGACGTCCTCATTAAGAGTCTCGAATTTTGGGGAAATCAAGTCGGTCGTCCCCGCGTTCGTGCCCTCGGCAAATCGAGGGCACTGCGGATCGATTTGATTCGTTCTCACAGGAGCGGACGCGATCGGACGGCTGCAGGGAAATCGAGCGATGAACGCGATTCTATGGGTGGCCCCGCTGCTGGTGGCCGTGTCGGGTGTCGCGCTCCTGGTGTCGGGGATCGGCCATTTGTTGCGCGGCCGCACGGTGCGGGCCGGCGGCCAGATGCTTCTGGGCGCGCCGCTCGCCATCATCGGCGTCGCGGCGGGGCTGCTCGGCCTCAACGCGCAGACCTTTGCGCGCCTGACCTATGAAAGGCCCGTTGCGCAGGTGAGCGTGCGGACAATCGATCCGGTGCAGTCGCGCTATCTTGTTACGCTGCGCCGGCTGGATGGAACGGGCCGGCTGCAGACCTGCGAGCTTCAGGGCGACGAGTGGGTGTTGAGCGGGCGCGTGCAGAAATGGAAACCGTGGGCGAACCTTTTGGGTCTCGATGCGACCTACACGCTCGAGCAGCTGTCCAACATGTATTTCACCGCCGCGCGCGGCAACGGCAAGACGATCACCGCCTGCGACATCGAAGACGTGGCGCCGCGCCTCGACCGATACGTTCCGCAGGGCTGGCTGGTGTGGCTCGCCGCGCACGCCTACACGGTGGACCGGCGCTTCGGGTCCGCCAATTACATGCCGCTAGCCAATGGCGCCGTCTATCGCGTCGTGATCACGCAATCCGGTTTCAACGCGGAGCCCGTCAACGCCGCCGCGCGCACCGCGAACGCCGCGCGGCCGTAAGCCCGGTGTAGCTCGTAACTACGAGATACCCGTGGACTGCCGTGCGTCGGAAAGATGCGCGTGAATCAGCGCGACCACGGCAGCGCCTTCGCCGATCGCGCCGCCGACGCGCTTCACCGAACCCGTCGCTCTATGCCGGCGCTGCGTGCCGGCCTGTGAATATACCGGTGTGGCACACAGGTGGGTTGCGCGCCGGCTATGGTGCCCGCCTTCATCAATGAGTGAGTTGACCTCACCCTTCGACGGGCTCAGGGTAGGCGTAATTTTTGGGAATTATCGCGTTGACTCCCTTACGCCAAGACGGGCTTGCCGTTCTTGACGACGATTCCGGGGAGTGAATAGGCCGCCGCTCCCGCCAAGGTCTTAGCAGCGTTCTTGACGCCGAACGTATGT
>JBOHKH010000032.1:0-27737 GCA_050728995.1 Rhizomicrobium sp.
AGCTCATGCTCCTTCAGAACCCCGATAATCTGCTCTTCCGTAAACCTTGATCGCTTCATCGTCCGGTCCTTCCCTAAAGGGCCAGACTCCAGTTCAGCCTGGATTAAACGGCGGGGGCAACGTCAGGATCACCGGGGTTTTGCCGGCCGCGAGCAGGGGCTTGATCACGCGTTCATCGGCATCGAAGGCTTTGTCTGCCAACAGAATATCGGCTTGCATGTCGGGAAGGAGTGCGTCGGCGCCATCCAGATCATGGGCTTGGCCTGGCGTCAGAAAGAACGCGACCGGATTGCCCAATGCATCGACCATTGCGTGGATTTTGGTGCTCAATCCGCCTTTGCTTCGCCCGATCGCTTGGTCTTCACCGTCTTTTTTTTGGCTCCCGCGCTGTGCTGATGGGCACGCACGATCGTGCTGTCAATCATGGCGTACTCGTTGTCTGCATCGGCCGCCAAAATCTCGAAGAGCCTTCTCCACACCCCGCTCTTGGCCCAGCGTGAAAATCGCGTGTGAATCTTGATCGGATCACCAAAGCGCTCCGGCAAGTCTCGCCAAGGAATGCCTGCGCGATACCGATAAAGAACGGCCTCGACAAAAAGGCGATTGTCCTTGGCCGTAACACCAACGTGCCCTTTGCGGCCAGGCAAAAACTCCTTGATCCTCTCCCATTGATCGTCCCGCAGGGCGTAGCGTCGCATTGGTCAGCTCCGAATCAGCTGACCACCCATGAATCATGCAGACTCAGGCTTGGGAATCGTTTAATGGAGCACAGGCCCTAATTGGAACTTATCAAAGTTCTGAGAAGGGCGCTCGCTGATGCTGACAACGTAACATGGAGCTCCCTCGGATGGAAAACACGTGCGCTAAGGCATCAGGGTAAGATTTTAGCGCGTCCTTTCTGTCCCGTCAGAGCAAACAAGCCTATACTCCGCTCAGACGAGCGAGGAATAAGTGGATCTCATATCCTCCCGAAGCGACCTGACGGTCGGCGAAATGACATTGTTGCGCCTGATCATAACCGGCAGCTTCATGAGCAAGGGCTCCCTGCCGGCGGCCCGATGCGCGAGGCTTTTCGAACTGGGTCTTATCCAGACCGGCATGGGTGGCGTCATGCCCACCCCAGCCGGCCGCATGGTTGCGCGTTTGAAGCGATAAGGGGACTGCCGCAAGATGATTTCCTGACTGGATTTGGGGTTCACGCAAGTACGCGCGCGAGCGGGAGCGAACACGTCGTCACGCTGATGACGATCGGGCGTCTGCCGTTTTCGCTGCGATAGTGGGTGGGTGCAACGCGCGCACCGAGCGCCTCACTGGCACGGCCCACGGATCCGGCTCGGCCAGAATGAAATCAAGGCGCGCAAGCAGGTCACGGGAGCTGCGAGCGCACTTGTATCAACCGGGGCACAACAATCGCGCTATCTCTTCCCGCCATTTGAAGAAAACACCTCCAGCATCGCGTCTGAGTTGGCACGCGAGCGAGACCAGGTGGACTCCCACTGGGACCATGGATGCCCGCCAACCAATTCGTCACCGTCCGCTCATTCGCCCCGGTCCAACGCATACGCGGCCGAGATGGCCTGGCGCGAAGATGCGCGGCACGTTTCCAACGGTGCGCAATATCCCCGCATCACGCGCGCGGCCGCTGTGCATCCCGTATCGCGGCAGCGGAAAAGCTGCTGGCAGCGGCACGCCGCGTAGCCGCTTGCAGTGGCTCATATGTCCGCTTGTCGATTCCCAAGGCCCTGCCGTTCCAATGCGCTGCCGCCTGTAGATAGCGGCGTCGAAGGTTCGGAGAAGTGGCTTCCTGGGCCATCGCCTCTGCCTCTAGCGCCATTTTGCGGAAGTGGTGCGTTGAAGTGCCAAGCATCGAAATGCCTCTTCGCCCCAGCGTATCAGTAATCCATCCCGCCCATATCGCCCATGCCGCCGCCGCTGGGCATCTGCGGAGGCGATTCCTTCTTCGGACGGTCGGCTACCATCGCTTCCGTGGTGATCAGAAGCGCTGCGACCGATGAGGCGTCCTGCAGCGCGATACGCACGACCTTCGTGGGATCGACGATGCCAGACTCGACGAGATCGACGTATTTCTCGGCCTGTGCGTCGAAGCCAAAGGTGTTCGACTTCTGCTCGAGCAGCTTGCCGACCACGATCGAAGCTTCCACGCCTGCATTCTCGACGATCTGGCGAATCGGCGCCTGGATTGCCTTGCGGACGATGGCAATGCCGGCGTTCTGGTCTTCGTTCTCGCCGGCGAGGCCGTTGAGCACCTTCGTGGCATAGAGGAGCGCCGCGCCGCCACCGGGAAGAATGCCTTCCTCGACGGCCGCTTTGGTGGCGTTTAGCGCGTCATCGACGCGATCCTTCCTGTCCTTCACTTCCACTTCGGTGGCACCGCCGACGCGGATCACCGCGACGCCGCCCGCGAGCTTCGCCAGGCGCTCCTGCAGCTTCTCCTTGTCGTAGTCCGAGGTCGTCTCTTCGATCTGCTGCTTGATCTGGCCGACACGCGCCTGGATGTCGCTCTTCTTGCCCGAGCCGTCGATGATCGTGGTGTCGTCTTTCGTGATGCGGACCTTCTTGGCGCTGCCAAGCATGTTGAGCTTCACGTTCTCGAGCTTGATGCCGAGGTCCTCGCTGATGACCTGGCCGCCGGTGACAGTGGCGATGTCTTCGAGCATCGCCTTTCTGCGGTCCCCGTAACCCGGAGCCTTTACCGCTGCAACCTTGAGGCCGCCGCGCAGCTTGTTGACCACGAGCGTCGCAAGAGCCTCGCCTTCGACCTCTTCGGCGATGATCACAAGCGGACGTCCGGCCTGAATCACGGCTTCGAGAAGAGGCAGCACTGGCTGGAGCGAAGAAAGCTTTTTCTCGTGGATGAGGATGTAGGGCTCGTCGAGCTCGGCGAACATCTTGTCCGCATTGGTAATGAAATAGGGCGAGATGTAGCCGCGGTCGAACTGCATGCCCTCGACCACCTCCATCTCGGTATCCTGGCTCTTCGCTTCTTCCACCGTGATCACGCCTTCATTGCCAACCTTAGCCATCGCTTCGGCGATCATCTTGCCGATGGTCTTGTCGCCGTTCGCTGAGATCGTGCCGACCTGGCCGATCTCCTCGTTCGACTTGACCTTCTTGGATCGCTTCTTGAGGTCGGCGACGACAGTTTCCACCGCCTTTTCGACGCCGCGCTTCAGATCCATTGGGTTCATGCCGGCAGCGACCGATTTTGCACCTTCGCGCATTATTGCATGCGCCAGAACTGTCGCCGTGGTAGTGCCGTCGCCGGCCGCGTCGTTGGTCTTCGACGCCACTTCGCGCACCATCTGGGCGCCCATGTTCTCGAACTTGTCGTGGAGCTCGATCTCCTTGGCCACCGTCACGCCGTCTTTCGTCGAGCGCGGAGCACCGTAGCTCTTTTCGATCACGACGTTACGGCCCTTTGGGCCGAGCGTTATTCTCACTGCATCTGCGAGCGTGTCGATGCCCCGGAGCATTCTCTCGCGGGCGTCGGCGCCGAATCTAACTTCTTTGGCTGCCATGGCTGCTCTCCTTCGAATACGGACCACACAAGTCAGCGATCGTGAAACGGTCCGAGCCTGTGAGATCCGATGTTTGTTTTCTTGACTACGCGGCTTTCTTGACAGGCTTCAAAATGCGGCCTTCGAGGATGCCCATTATGTCGGACTCCTTCATGATCAGGAGTTCCTGGCCATCGACCTTCACCTCGGTACCGGACCACTTGCCGAACAGCACGAAGTCGCCAGTCTTCACTTCGGGGACGACGCGCTTGCCATGCTCGTCGAGGGCGCCAGGGCCGACGGCGATGACTTCGCCTTCCTGGGGCTTCTCTTGGGCGGTGTCGGGGATGATGATGCCACCGGGTGTCTTCTGATCCTCGGCAACACGGCGGACGACCACACGGTCGCCAAGCGGACGGAATTTCATCAAATCTTTCTCCAGAATTGTCGGATCGTGAAGCGCTTAAGCGCACGGTCGTCGACCGAAGTGGCACTCGTACCCGCAGAGTGCCAAGGCACTGACCTGCAACTGGGTAGTCGGACCGACTTATTCAAGTGGCGCTCAATGGTGGAGATGCGTCCACGGAGCGTTTAGCGTTCAGGGGTGTAAAATCGCTTGCAATATTGACCCCCTGAGGGTCGATTTTCGCGTCCAAATCCGACCCCTCTGACGTGACGTGTCAGCGTCCTTCCTTTGGCCTTGATCGGCCGGGAAGGGCTGACGGGGATGATTGGCGTGGACAAGATCGGCGACATCCGGCGCGCCTATTTCGAGGAGCGGCGCCCCATCAAGGAGATCGTCCGCACGCTGTCGGTGTCGCGCGCGACAGTGCGCAAAGTCATCCGGGGACATGGGACCGAGTTCAAGTACGAGCGCGGCATCCAGCCCTCGCCCAAGTTGGGCGATTGGGTCGAGGTGCTGACGGAGATTCTGGAGAAGGAAGACGGCCTTCCCAAGCGGGAGCGTCGCTCGACGCAGCGCCTGTTCGAGGAGTTGCGCGGACGCGGCTATGACGGTGCCCACGACAGCGTGCACCGCTTCGTGAAGGCCTGGCGCACCGAACACGCGCGGGTTCCGGTTCGGGCCTATGTGCCGATGAGCTTTGCGCCGGGAGAGGCCTACCAGTTCGACTGGAGCCACGAAGCAATCACGCTCCATGGGCTGCCGCTGACGGTGAAGGCGGCGCACATGAAGCTGTCGCACAGCCGCATGCCGTTCGTGCGCGTCTACTTCCGCGAGACCCAGGAACTGGTGTTCGACGCCCACGACAAGGCGTTCCAGTTCTATGGCGGCATCTGCCGGCGCGGCATCTACGACAACATGAAGACGGCGGTCGAGGCGATCTTCGTCGGCAAGGCGCGCCGGTACAATCGTCGCTTCCTGCAAATGTGCTCGCACCATCTGGTCCAGCCGGTGGCCTGCACGCCCGCATCTGGCTGGGAGAAGGGTCAGGTCGAGAACCAGGTCGGCAATCTGCGCGACCAGTTGTTCCGGCCCAAGCCGCGGGTGAAGAGCCTCGCCGAACTCAATGCGTGGCTGGAAGATCAGTGCATTGCCTACGCGAAGCGCACCAAACACCCGGAGTTCAGGGAGCGCACGATCTGGGACGTGTTCCAGGATGAGCGCGCCAGCCTGATGGAGCTGCGTGGTCCCTTCGACGGCTTCGTCGAGAAGGCAGTGCGCGCCAGCACGACGTGTCTGATATCTGCCGATCGCAATCGTTACAGCGTCGATGCGCGGGCCGCAGGCCGGATGGTGCTGGTGCGCGCTCATGCCGAGCGCATTGTCGTTCTGCAGGGCGATGAGATCGGCGAGATCCTCACAATGGAGGATCTGTCGTCACGCACCAGGCACGACCGCAAATACGTCCGGCACACACTGAAGCTGGCCTTCCTCGCACCCGACATTCAACGTGCAATCCTGGACGGCCGCCAACCCTGTTCCCTCACCGCGCCCGCGCTCGCGAACCTCGACCTGCCAATGCTCTGGTCGGAGCAGCGGTCTCTGCTCTCATTCGCCGCTACGTAACATTCGGGCGACTGCGCGGGTCCACGCCACCCTCATTCAGTCGTACACAGAGCAAACATCTCGGAGAGCGCCGAACTATGCTCCGCAGCGCGATCCCACTTTGTCGGAAAGTGGGGTGTGATCATTTGTACGCAGAGCAAGCGGGTGAATTTGCGACGAAACAGAGCGCGAATCGACTCTCTCTGACCCCACTCTGGCGACGCTCCCGCCGCTAACCTCCGGAAGTGTCGGAGAGTTTCGCGACGATGCAAATTTCTCTGTAATATCAATAAGTTAGGTGGCGCACCCAGCAAGATTCGAACTCGCGACCCCCAGATTCGTAGTCTGGCGAGAAATCGAGGATTTCTGCGGGTTTCCAGCAGCGCCGATTGTAACTTCCCTACATGGGCCATCCGCCTAAGCCACAGGTTACAGGCTCCGGCCCGTGCTCAATTCGCAAACTGCGCCGGGTCGAAGACCCGGCGCAGCGCGAGGTACATTCGTTGCCTGGAGCCGCGCCCCAACAGCAGCACCGGGTTACTCCTTGATCTTGAAGACTGTACCGTAATCCTCCCCGCCTCCGTAGGTTTCGCCATAGAGACTGCCGGATTTGTCCGCAACCAGCCCACCTTCGGGCCTCATGCCGTCGCCGTTGCCCGCGAAAGAATGCAGCACCGTTTCGGTACCGTCGGGAGCGAGTTTGAAAACAACGCCGTGACCGTCGGCGCCGCCACCGGATGTCGTGCCGTATAGATTGCCCTTGGCGTCCCGTACCAAAGTATTGAAAACCGGTGTGGCGCCGTCGCCGCATTTCGCTTGCGAGCAGAAGGAATAGAGCACCGTTTCGGTGCCGTTGGGCGCGAGCTTGAAAATGGTGCCGCAGCGCTCACCGCAGCCCGTGTTGCCGCCGCCGAAGGTTTCGCCGTACATGTTGCCGGATTTGTCGAAGATCGGCGCGCCTTCGGGACTGGAGCCGTCCGCCGTTCCGCCCTGAAAAACATGTAGCACGGTTTCGGTGCCGTCCGGTGCGATCTTGAACATGATGCCGCAGCCGGCAGACACATACGTGCAGGAGCCGTCACCGCCCCAGCCGGTGCTGCCATACAAATTGCCCGACGAGTCGGCGACGAGATTGCCCAATGGTCCAGCGCCGTCGCCGGAACCGCCCTGGAAAGCGTACAGAGTCGTTTCCTTGCCGTCGGGCGTGACCTTGAAAACCGTGCCGCAGCCAGGCGGGTCACCCGATATCGCGCAACTCGTGCCGCCTCCGGCGATGGCGGTGCCGAAGAGATTGCCCTTTTTGTCCCGAATGATGCTCTCGTTGGGAGCCGAACCGTCATTTCCGCCCTGGAAGGCGTAGAGCACGGTCTCCGTTCCGTCCGCAGCCAGCTCGAATATCGTGCCGCAGCCGGTATTGCCGAAGCAGGTCCCGGTTCCCCCAGCGTTGGTGGCGCCGAACAGATCGCCGGATTTGTCGGCGACCAGAGATCCAGCCGGTTCCTTGCCGTCGCCAACCCCGATTCCCTGGAAAGAATAGAGGATGGTCTCGGTACCGTCGCGCGCCAGCTTGAATACGGTGCCAAAGCCATTGGCGCCGCCGAACGCTGTCGTGCCGTACAAATCACGCCCCTTGAGCAAAAGCTGGTCGTAGGGGGACCCGCCGTTGGCTGCACCCTGGAAGGCGTAAAGCTGCTTATAGCCCTTGGCATCGCCGGCCTGTGGCAGCGTCAATGCGGCAAACGCCAATCCGCAACAGACCGCGTAACGCGCGCTGAGAATTCCTGACATTGTCGTTCCTCCGGTGTGGGGCCCGCATGATCGCGGGCGGCCCGCTCTCGCGAACCACGGCCGGAGGTGCTACACTCGGGACTGTTCCTGGAGGGGTTCGGGCATAAAGGGGCGGTGGTCGCCCCGATCCACACAGTTTCCGCTCCGTCCCTTGTCTCGCGCTCCGTCCGCGGTTGCACGGGAAGGGTCGGTCCCGCTCTGGGGGTGTCGAAAGGATGCGCACCCGATGAAAGGGCAACGGCGCGCCGATGAACCGACGGCTTGCCGATGAATGAGCGTTTCGTCCGCGCCGGCGTGATCGCGCACGTCGAATTGGGCCATGAGCAGGATTTCGCGCTGGGGCCGGTTCAGGTGCGTCCGTCGCGGCGCGAGATCGCGGGCGAGACGCTCCAGGAAACCGTCGAGCCGCGGGTAATGCAGGTGCTGGTGGCGCTCGCCCGCGCCAAAGGCGACATCCTGACCCGCGACGATCTGATCGAAAGCTGCTGGGACGGCGTGATTGTCGGCGAGGACGCGATCAACCGTTGCATCGGCCGACTGCGCAAACTCGCCGAAACGAGCGGCAACGCCTTCTCGATCGAGACGGTGCCTCGCGTCGGCTACCGGCTGAAGGCGGCGGAAGCGCCCGGCGCGCCGGAGGTAGAGCCACGGCCGGCAGCCGTCGCAGAACTGGCGTTGGGGGACGCGCCGTTGGCTGCATCCTTCGCCGTGGCGCCGACATCCTCTCCCGCTTTGCCGAAAGCGATACGTCCCGCGCGCCCGACATGGGCCGCGGCGGTTTCAGCGGTTGCGGTGCTGGTGCTTGTCGGTGGCGGATTGGCGATGTGGCGTTTGTGGCCGCAGGCTTCCGCCGCGCCCGTCGAGGCCTCGGTCGCGGTGCTGCCTTTCGTGAACATGAGCGGGAATCCCAAAGAGAAATATTTCAGCGACGGATTCTCGGAAGAACTGACGAACCATCTCGCCAACGAGCCGCATCTGAATGTGGCTTCGCGCACTTCCTCTTTCGCCTTCAGAGGCAAGAGCGAAAACATCGAAACGATCGCGCGCGCACTGAACGTGCATGCGGTGGTGGAAGGAAGCGTGCGCGAAGCGGGCGACCGCGTGCGCATCACCGCCCAGCTGATCGATGCGAGCGACGGTTACCATCTCTGGTCGGCGGACTACACCCGCAACCTCACCGACATTCTGACCTTTCAGGGCAAACTCGCCCGCGCCATTGCCGCTGCGCTGACGCACCGGCTCGTCCCTGCCCCCGGGACGCCGCCTCCCAAAATCGATCCGGCCACCTACCGCCTTTTTCTGAAAGGGCTCGATCAGTTCGATATGCCCGTGCCGCAGGGCTGGCGCATGGCACTGGCGACCTTCCGGCAGGTGACGGAGCGTGCACCCGATTTTTCCGACGGATTCGCCCGGCTCGCGATCAGCGCTGCTGATCTGGCCTGGAATTACGATGCAGCACCAGGTTCCGGATTTGCGCTTGCCGGCGAGGCTGCGCAACACGCGCTCTCGCTCGATCCGCGTAACATGTTGGCGCGGTTCGTCCTCGGAGGCGTGGCATTGGCGACCTGGAACTGGCGCTTGGCTGCCCATAATTTTCGCATGCTCCGCAGCCAAAATCCGGACAACATCAGCACGATCGGCGCTCTCTGGAACTATTATGCACTGCTGGGTTTCCCGGACGTGGCGCTCGCCCAGTGGCGGCGTCTGTATGCGATCCAACCCGACTTGTACCGAAGCACCCTTCCGACGGTTTGGGCGCTTGATCAGGCCGGCCGTTTCCAGGAGGAAATCGGGGTTGCGCGCGCGCAGCTTGTTCGTCACCCGCGCGATGCATACCGGCTTACGAGTGTTTGCGGCTCCTATGCCCTGACAGGCCAAATCGCCGAAGCTCGCGTCGTCGAGGAACGCTATCGCAGCCTGCTGCCGAATTCCAGTTCAGATTTCTACTTTCAGGAGTGTGAATTGGCCATAGACAGGGCCAGCGGCAACCGCGCGGAAATAACGAAGCTCCTGCAGCTATGGGAGTCGCAGTTCCCGGACAAATTTCAACATCCGGCGTGGATCGCCGTCAACTATGTCCTGCTCGGCGAATTCGACAGGGCCAGCGACTGGTTCGAACGCGCCTATGAAGTCCGCGAACCACTTTTCTTCGGAAGTTTCTATCGTCTGGGTTCTGGGAAAGGCTTCGATTACGAGAAGGCGTTCGAAAAATATCGCAAGACACCCGGCTACAAGGCACTCGCTGCGAAGCCGCTGTTCAAGGAATTTTTGGCCGAACACGACCGCATCGCCGCCGCCCTCGCCGCGCACCGCGATCCGCTGAATTAAGCAGCGCATGTCTTCGCAGGTGAACCCCAGACTGCGATGGCCCGCCAACGAGAGGTTCTGGCCAGGAATTCCGGGAGAAGAGCCTGCTGTCAGCACCTGAAACGCAGGCTGCGATTGTAACAACCGGCGCCTGCTTCGGAAAAAAATCTATGTCCCTTCTGAGAGAAGGAGTGACACTTCATTCCGGACACATGGGTAACGCAATCGGGCTTTTGCGGGAGAGCGCAAAATGCCCTGGAAGGTGTGCAAACCCATGGACGAACGGTTCTTGCAATAAATGGGCGGGATTGCTCCCGCCCATATGAATAACAATCAGGTGGCTTAGTGTACGTCCGTCGCCGTTGCCGTACCACTTACTGACGTGCCGGTGTCGGTTTCAACCATGAAAATACCGTTTCCGCCATCGATAATGACCCCATTGAGGGTGACGGTCGGCAAGCCGGTCGCGTTGAGAGTGGCAGTGAGGGTGCAGGTTGAATCCACGGAATAGGTCCCCGTGAAGGGTGTGTCCGCGTAGATCGCGCCCCCCAGACTGATCGTGTCGATCCCACTGACATTTCCCGCGCCGTCTGCGACAGCGCGACCGACATCGACGATAGCGCCTTGGGGCCAGGTGCCGGTCAGTTTCATTCCATATCCGCCGTAAAAAGTTGCGTTCGAGCAGCCGTGACCCGGGTGCACGCCGGCGAAGGCAATGCATGGTACAAGCACAGTCGCAAAGACAAGCGTGAAAGTTAGTCGTCTCGTGGCGTTTTTCATCTGTCTCTCCTTCAAGTCGGTCGCAAGCTGATCGCCGCTCGGGACACTGTCAATCGGTTGATCCCGGATCGGCGCGGAAGCCTGAGCCCTTATGATGCAGCAAGAAGTCCACACAGCGACGATATCCGAAATGGACCCCAGGAAACTGGCGCACCGGAAGGGATTCGAACCCCTGACCCCCAGATTCGTAGTCTGGTGCTCTATCCAGCTGAGCTACCGGTGCGGCGGGACGCGAAACCTAATGAGCGCCGGGGCCGCGAGCAAGCCGCCCCGCCGTCCCTTGTTCGCCGGCGCGCACGTGGTTAAGACTGCCGGCGATTCCGGTGCGCCGCGGACCGCGCGGCAAACCTGAGGGGCGAAGGGGCAGTCGCCTGCCTCTCGAGCGGAGACAGACGCGCATGAGACGCACAGGGGCGGCAGGACGCAGCCTTGCCTTGGGGATTGTTGCGGCTGCGGGGCTTTCGCTCGCAGGCTGCGGCACCATCGACAACGCGCTGTTCGGAGCCACCGAGGAGCAGGCAACACCGCCGCCGGCGCAAACCGCCACGGCCGCTCCGCCGCCGGCCGCGCAGAGCCCGGCAGCGCCCGGATCCGCACCCGTCGAAGCCCCGCCTGCCGAAGCGCAGACCGCTGCGCCGCCGACTGCCGCAGCACCTGCGCCCGCACCCGCACCGGTGACGACCGCCGGGATGGCGCCCCCCTCGGTCGGCGGAGAATTTGCCCCCGTCGCGGTCGCGCCGGGTCCGGCATCCGGAACGGCGGTCAGCCAGACGATCCAGAGCCTGCGCTCCCAGCTCGAAGGGCTCGAAACCAAGCTCGCCAGCGGCGCCCAGCGCTACGCGGATCTCCGCAGCTCCGGTTTGCAGAATTCGACCGCCTACCAGGACGCGAGCGCGCAGGTCTCCTCGCGGCTCGAAGCGGGAACGACGCGCGGCAATCCGGAACTGATCGCGCAATGGAACGCGGCGCAGGCCTCGCTCGATTCGCTGACCGGCAACATCAACGGCCTCGCCCAGCTCGCGGGCGAAGTCTCGGGCGATGCGTCGGCCGCGCATGCCCAATACGACACCATCCAGTCCACCTTCGACGTTTCGGGCGCGGTGGACGAAGATCACCGCCAGCTCACCGTGCTCTCCGACGAAACGGGCGAGACGGCAGTGGTGCTCGACCGGCTGCTGCGGACCGTGAAGGGAGCACTGCGGCGCGAAACGGCCTATGTCGCCCACGAGCGCGGCAATCTCGTGCGGCTCGCCAGCGCCATCAAGGCGGGGGACTATTCGCCGCTGGTGACGGCGTCGCGCGAACCCGCGGCGCGCCGAACCGTCGCGGCGCGCGAGCCCGCGCCCGAAGCCGCGGTCGCAGCGGCGGACGAGACCGGCGCACCGATCCTCACCATAAAATTCGATCGCGCACACATCTCCTACGATCACGAGCTTTATTCGGCGCTGTCGCAGGCTCTCGCGACGAAGCCGAGCGCCTCGTTCGACGTGGTCGGCGTCGCCCATGCCGGCACCAGACTCGCCCAGAACAGCGCCGTGCACGACGCGCGCGCGGTGATGCGCTCGATGGGCCAGATGGGTGTCCCCGCCTCGCGCATGGCGGTCTCCGCTTCGAGCGATCCGGCAATCTCCGCGAGCGAAGTGCGCGTGTACGTGAAGTAACAGCTGTCATGTCCCTCGCACGCGGGCACAACGCAAAATAAGCTCACCATCCGGCGCGGCAATCGCGGTAGCACTGCGCCTCTCCCAACGTCGTTGCTTCGAACACGCCACGCGCGATTGCGCGCGCCACGCAATCGGCTGCGGCATGGCCGAGCTGCATCAGCGCGAACGGCCGCGGCTCGCCCGGCGCGCGCGCTCCCGTCGCCAACGCGAAAACCGTGTCGCCGTCGAAGGGCGTGTGCACCGGGCGGAGCGCGCGCGCAAATCCGTCCGACGCCATGATGGCGAAGCGTTTCAGTTCCACGCGCGACAGATCGGCATCGGTTGCGACGACTGCGATGGTGGTGTTCGCGCCGGCGGCCGGCGCGCGCTTCATGTCGGGCGGCAATTCGTCATCGATGGGCCCGAAATCCGGCGGCAGACGCCGGCCGCCGAATTCGCGATCGCGCTCGAACGGCCACGCCCAGAATACATCCGTGTGCGGAATAATAGGCGAGCCCGCCGAATTGACGATCGCGAGCGCCCCGACCGTGAAGCCGTCAGCGGTCACCGACGAGGCGCTCCCTGTGCCGCCCTTGTAGATTCCGGCGGTGGCGCCAAGCCCGGCGCCGGCGTTGCCGAGCGCAAACTCCGCGCCAGCGCTCTCCAAAGCCCGAATTGCGAGCGCGCGATAGGGCGGCACCGGGCCCCAGCCCTTGTCCCCGCCATTCGCCAGATCGAAGATCACGGCGCCGGGCACGATCGGCGCGGGCGGCGCTTCAGGCCGCAGCACAAACCCGCGGCCGCGCGCACCGAGCCATGCCGCGGCACCTGCTGCCGCTTCGAGTCCGTAAACCGAGCCGCCCGACAGCGCGATCGCATCGACGGCGCCCACGAGATTCACCGGATCGAGCGTTTCGGTCCCGCTCGTGCCCGGCGCCCCGCCGCGCACGTCGACCGCCGCGGCAATGGCGCGCTCGGCGAGAACAAGGGTGACGCCGCTGCGCGCCGCCATGTCTTGCGCCTGTCCGACGGAAAGCCCCGCCACGTCGGTCAGGAGATTGCGCTTGCCCGCCCGCATCATCGCTGGCAACCGTACTGCCCGCACCTGGGCGCGAAAAGGGATGACGATGCGAGCGAGACAAGAATCGGCGCCGATCTTTCGGCGTGCGAGATTCGGAATTGCCCCTGTTTGCCTTGCGGTGCTTCTGTTTGCTGCGACCTCCGCCCTCGCCGCGGAGACCCCCGCCAAACACGACATGGTGGCGGCGGCGAATCCGTATGCGGTGGACGCGGGACTTCAGATGCTGCGCGCGGGCGGTTCGGCGGTCGACGCGGCCATCGCCGTGCAGATGGTACTCACGCTCGTCGAGCCGGAATCCTCCGGCATCGGCGGCGGCGCGTTTCTTCTTCTCTACGATCCCGCGACGAAGAAGGTGACGAGCTTCGACGGCCGCGAGACGGCGCCCGCGTCCGCCAAACCGACCATGTTTCTCGATGCGAGCGGAAAACCGCGTTCGAAGCGCGATGTGATACCGGGCGGACTCTCGGTCGGTGTGCCGGGCGACGTTGCCATGCTCGAAATGGCGCACCGGCGCTACGGGCGGCTGCCCTGGGCGAAACTCTTCGGGCCCGCGATCGCGCTCGCGGAAAACGGCTTTCCGGTCGGCCACAAGCTCGCGACGACGCTGCGCGACCACCCCGAAATGGCGCGCATGCCCGACGTCCGCGCCTATTTCTACAAGCCCGACGGCACGCCGCTGAAGCAGGGCGAAACCTTGCGCAATCCCGAACTCGCCAGGACGCTGCGCGCCATCGCAACCGGCGGCGCCAAGGCGTTCTACACCGGCGCGATCGCACAGGCGATCGTCGACAAGGTCGATCACGCGCCACGCAATCCCACGCAGATGACGCTCGCCGATCTCGCCTCCTACCGGGCGAAGGAACGTCCACCGGTCTGCGGCACCTATCGGGTGTGGCGGCTGTGCTCGATGGGTCCGCCGAGTTCGGGCGGCATCTCGGTGCTCCAGATCCTGGGAATGCTGGAGCGGTTTCCGCCCAGCGAGCTGCAGCCGAACACGCTTTCCGAGATTCATCTGTTCTCCGAAGCGAGCCGGCTCGCTTTCGCGGATCGTGCGATGTGGCTCGCCGATCCCGACACGGTGCACGTGCCGGTCGCGGGCCTCCTCGACAGAGGCTATCTCGAAGCGCGCAGCGCGCTGATCGATCCCGCGCACGACATGGGAAAGGCGAAAGCGGGGGAGCCGCCGATGAAACACGCGGCGCTCTTTGCTCCGCAGGTGAGCACGCAGCTGCCGGGCACGAGCCACATGTCCATCGTCGACGAACGCGGCGAAGTCGTCTCCATGACGACGACGGTCGAATACATCTTCGGCTCGGAGATGATGGCGAAGGGATTCTTCCTCAACAACCAGCTCACCGATTTCTCGTTCGAGCCGGTACGCGACGGGAAACCGGTTGCCAACGCGCCCGCACCCGGCAAGCGGCCGATGAGCGCGATGTCGCCGACCATCGTGTTCGACAAGAACGGAAATTTCCGGATTGCGCTCGGCTCGCCGGGCGGTCCGATCATCATTCCGTACACGGCGGAAACGCTGGTGGCGATGCTCGACGGCGGGCTCGGACCGCAGGCCGCGGCCGCGCTTCCCCATCATGCCAATCCGAACGGCCCTACGATTCTCGAAGCCGGCACGCCGATCGTCGAATACGCCTCGGCTCTCGAGGCGATGGGCCATCATGTGGTGGAGCGGGAACTCAAGAGCGGACTCAACATCGTCGAGCGTGTGAAGGGCGGCTATCTCGGCGGCTCCGATCCGCGCCGCGACGGCATCGCCAAAGGCGATTGAAGGTCCGGGATCAGCTCGCTTCCCGGAGGACAGACGTTCGCGTCCGGGACCTTGCGGCGGCAGGCTTCGCGATCTTCCGCGGCGCATATCCGCTGCCGAGCTCCAGGAGCCCGGCCAGCGTATTCCAGCGGTCCGCGGTGCGCAGATAGGCGGCCCGCAACTGTGGCAGCGACTCGACCGCCGCGCTCGCTTCCGCCGTCATGGCCAGCGCCCGATACTGCCGGGCCCGCGCCGCCGGACTTTCGTCAAGGACCTGCTCGAACATCACTTATGTTGGTCCCAAAGGTTCCGTGCGAAAACGCGAAGTCCCCTCGCCGGTTCCACCGGCCCGTCCACCGCCCCCTCCATCGTGCAGTGTGCCGCGGGGGCCGACACCTGACGCGCCCGTTCAGAAGTCCTTGAGCAGCCGGTCGATGTAATCGAGTTCCTGCTTGGGCCGGCCCGGCTGGGCGGCGCGGCGGCGGAGTTCTTCGAGGATGGCGCGCGCGCGCTTGAGCTCCGAGGCCCCGGGCAGTTTTACATTGCCGTCTACACCGCCATTGGCCCCCGAAGCACGGCCGAGCGGATCCTGCCCCTCTTTGCCCTGCCCCGTTTCCTTCGCCAGAGCCTGGGCGAGCTGGCCGGCGGCGTTCTTCAGGTCTTCGAGCGCGTTCTTCTGCGCCTGCCCGGCGTTGTTGAAATCCTGCCGGCCCAGCGCGCCCTGTGCCTGGCCCATGGCGCGCGAGGCGCTGTCGAAATTGTCGCTTCCCGGCACCTTGCGGCCCGAGAGTCCTTTCAGCAGCCGATCCAGATCCTGGCGCAGCTGGCCCTGCCGATTGGCGAGGCCGCGGCCGCCGCCGTCCTTCGGATCGCCTGCGCCTTCGCCCTGGCGCAGCGATTTGTCGAGCAGCGCGCGCTGCTTGCCGATCATGCCGCTCAACCCCTGCATCGCGCCGCTCAGCGCCTTGTCGCCCTGGCCCGCGCCGCTCGTGCCGGCCGAGCGCATGTTCTCGAGCATATTCTCGAGCATCGCGAGCAACTCCTGCGCTTTTCCGCGCGCGCCGGTCTGCGCAAGCTGCCGGATCGCTTTCAACATCGCCGCAATGTCCTTCGGCGTAATCACTTTGGCGCCGGGCGGCGGCGGCCCGTTGGAATGGCTGCCGTTCTGCGCGAGCGCCTGCAGATATTTCTGCAATGCCTCCTGGTAGCGCTGCAGCAGAGAATTGATGGTGTCCGGCGGCGCGCCTTGCGCCAGCGCCTGGTTCAACAGTTGCGCGATCGCGCGCAGACGCGCGGCGGCGTCGTAGAGCCCGCCTTGTTCGAGCGCGTTCGCCATCTGCCAGAGCAAATCCTCGACGCGCACGATCTCGTCGGCGCTCCGGGCCCGTCGCAGAGTCCAGTAGGTCGCGCGCAGACCCAGATAGATGCCCGGCTGCCTGGCGTAGAAGCGCTGCGGCGCGATCGCGAGCGCATCGAGCATCGCCGCCACGCGTGTGCGCGCGTTGGGCGCATCCGTCGCCAGTTGCTGCCGCTGTTCGATCAGCGCGCGCGCGAGCGGATTGGTGAAAATGCGCTCGGGCAGACGCATGCGCACGGGCTTGCTGCGGCCGATCTGGCCCGCGCCATCCTTCGCTTCGAGCGTGATCTCGACATCGAGACCGGCGAACGGGTGGGCCGTCAGGTCGCGATAGGCGGTTTCCGACACCGTTTTTGCCGAGGGTTGCGACAGCGGCAGATCGACAGAAAGGACTCCGTGCGCATTGCGCGCCACGGGCCGGATGATCGCGCGCGCGGCAACGACGCCGTAATCGTCGCCCGCCGTGTAGGCGATCTTCAGCGCATCGCGTTCGGTGCGCCCGGGCGGCGCGGCGAAAGCGATGACGGGAGGCTGGTCGGCAATCGCCTTGATGCGCCAGCGGCCCAGGAGCGCGCTCGAGTCCTGCACGTTCACTTCGGCGTCGGAAGTGAGTTTCACGCGCGTGCCCCAGGAGCCGGTTCGGCCCGCGAAATCGGCTATGCCGCCGGAAGGCTCGGGCGAAAATTGCAGATGCGGCGCTGTTCCTCCGCCGTGAACACGCAAGACGAGTTCGGAGCCTTGCGGCACCGCGACCGGCGCACTCGAACCGGGCCTCAGATACATGGGAGCCCAGCCGGTGTAGGCGGGCGGCGTGATCCACGCGTCCAGCGAAGCCGTCGGCGCGCCTCCGTTCGCGACGAGGGTGAAGGCGAGCGCGAGCCGCCGTTCCCGATCGGCGCCGGCAACGAGCACGCCGATCGCGACCAGCGCGAGCACGAGATAGCGCAGCGAATAGGGATCCTTGCGCGCAACACCGGGCGAAGGCAGCGCCAGGCGCAAGCGGCCGAGCCGCGTGAGAAGCCCTGCGACATGGGCGCGCCACAACGATTCCGCAAAGTTGTCGCCCGCGCCGACGACCAGCCGGTCGCCGCGCTCGGTGATCGGCCGGTGAAGGAGCGCGCTGTCGCGCTCGACGCGGCGCGCGCCCTCCTCCCAGCGCGGCATGCGCCAGCTGCGGAATTCGCGAACCAGCATAAAACCCGTGGCGCAGAGCACGGCGAAACAGACAAGCGCGCGCAGCGCGGCCGGGAAGAGATCGGTCAGGCCGAAGAGTGCCGCCGCGATGTAAAGCCCGAGAACGCCGCTCGCCGGCCATAACGCCGGCCATGCGCGCTCCCACATGAGCAGGATGCGCGCAAGCGCGATGTAGCGTTCGTGGCGCTCAGCCTTCCAGCCAAGCCGGGAGGCGGTCTGTTCGAACAAGTTCGTCATCGCTCATCCGTGGGCGGACGATGCTCCACTGCCCGTCCTTGACCAGCACTTCCGGCGCCGGCGGCCGCGCATTGTAGGCGGAAGCCATCGCCGCGCCATAGGCGCCCGCCGTCAGAATCGCCACGAGATCGCCACTCGCGAGCCGCGGCAGCGTGCGCCCTTGCGCGAAACGGTCGGCCGTTTCGCAGACCGGCCCGACAATGTCGTATGTTTCCTTCTCTTGCTCGCGCGCAGGCATGCGGACAGGCACGATCTCGTGATACGCGTCGTATAGCGCGGGGCGGATGAGATCGTTCATGCCGGCATCGATCACGAGAAATTTCCGCGTCTCGCCGTCTTTGATGTAAATCACGCGCGAAAGCAGAATCCCGGCATTGGCGGCGATCAGGCGTCCCGGTTCGAGAATGAGCGAGACGCCGAGGCGGTCCGCCGCGCGCGCGACAACGCGGGCATAACTTTCCGGATCGGGGGGAGCCGTTCCTGAAGGATCGTAGGGCACGCCCAGTCCGCCGCCGAGATCGGCGCGCGAAATCGTATGCCCGTCGGCGCGCAACGTCCCGATCAGTTCGGCAATCCGAGCAAACGCGGCCTCGAAGGGCGCGAGCGTGGTGATCTGGCTGCCGATATGCACGTCGACGCCAACGACCTTGAGCGCGGGCAGCGACGCGGCGAGGTGGTAGGCCTCGCGCGCGCGCCGCCATGGAATCCCGAACTTCACTTCCGAGGTGCCGGTCGCGATCTTGGTGTGGGTCGCCGCGTCCACATCGGGATTGACGCGAATGGTGACCGGCGCCGCGCGGCCGAGTTCGGTTGCGACGCCGTTCAATGCTTCGAGTTCCGGCTCGCTTTCGACGTTGAACTGATGAATGCCGGCCAAAAGCGCGCGCGCCATTTCCGCGCGCGTCTTGCCGACTCCGGAGAATACGATCTTGTGCGGCGGGATTTTCGCCGCGAGCGCCTTGGCAAGCTCGCCGCCCGACACCACGTCGGCGCCCGCGCCGAGACGCGCGAGCGTTGCGAGCACCGCGAGATTTCCGTTTGCCTTGACGGAATAGGCAATCAGGGTGCCTGCGGGAAACGCATCGGCGAAGACGCGGTAGTGCCGTTCGAGCGTGGCGGTGGAATAAACATACACCGGCGTTTCCACCTCGTCGGCCAGACGCGAGAGATCGACCGCTTCGGCATGAAGCCGGCCGTCGCGATACGCGAAATGATTCATCGAGAGAGCGGACTCGGCGGCTGGGAGGGATCGCGCCGGTCATGCGGCGTCGGCTTGCCGTTCGGCATCAACAGCTCGGTCTTCGTCCCGCACCCGGCGGCGGGCAAAAGAAGCGCGAAGACGAGCAGCACTCTTACAGAAAAACTGGTCATGACACGCCGACTATAGCGGAATTCATTCGCCCGAGCTGCTCTCGCCAGTAGCGAACCTGCTCGGCGACGCGCGCGGGCGCGGTGCCGCCGAAACTCTGACGCGAATCGACGGAAGCGGCGATGGAGAGGACCGCGAAAACTTCCCCGGAGATTGCCGGATCGATCGCCCGCATCTCCGCGAGCGACAGTTTCTCGAGACCCAGGCCGAGCGCCTCGGCGCGCTGCACGATCGCTCCCGCGATGCGATGCGCGGCGCGGAACGGCTTGCCTTTCACGCGCACGAGCCAGTCCGCGAGGTCGGTTGCCGTGGGGTATCCGGATTCCGCCCGCGCGCGCATGGCCTGCGCATCCACCGTCCAGTCGGCGACCATTCCGGCCATTGCGGCGAGGGAAAGTTCGAGCGCGTCGGCCGCGCCGAACAGCGCTTCCTTGTCCTCCTGCAGATCCTTCGCGTAGGCGAGCGCAAGCCCCTTCATCACGCTTGCGAGCGCAACGAACGCGCCAAGCACGCGGCCCGTTTTTGCGCGTACAAGTTCGGCCGCGTCGGGATTGCGCTTCTGCGGCATGATGGACGAGCCCGTGGAGAACGCATCGCCGAGCTTCAGGAAGTGGAACGCCGGCGAAACCCACAGCACGATTTCTTCGGCAAGCCGCGACAGGTGCGTGGCGGCAATCGTCGCCGCCGCGAGATATTCGAGTGCGAAATCCCGCGCCGACACCGCGTCGAGCGAATTGCGCATCGGACGCTCGAATCCGAGCGCCGCTGCCGTCGCTTCGCGATCGATCGGAAAGGACGTGCCGGCGAGCGCGGCGGCGCCGAGCGGGGACTCGTTCATCCGCGCCCGCGCATCCGCGAAGCGCCCGCGATCGCGCGACAGCATCTCGACATAGGCAAGACAATGGTGGCCGAAGGTGACGGGCTGCGCCGGCTGCAGATGGGTGAAACCCGGCATGAGCGTTGCCGCGTGCGCATCGGCCTCTGCAACGAGCGCGCGCTGGAGGTGCAGCAATGCGCCATCGGCGCGTTCGCAGGCGGCGCGCGTCCACAGGCGCAAATCCGTCGCCACCTGGTCGTTGCGCGAGCGCGCCGTGTGCAGCCGGCCCGCGGCTTCGCCCGCGATCTCGGCAAGCCGCGATTCGATGTTGAGATGGATGTCCTCGAGCGCGCGGCGGAAGACGAAGCGGCCCTCGGCGATTTCCGCGGCGATTTCGTCGAGACCGGCGAGGATCGCGTCCGCATCCTCGCGTGCAACGATGCCCTGCGCCGCCAGCATTGCGACATGGGCGCGCGAGCCCGCGAGATCCTGTTCGGCGAGGCGCTTGTCGAAATCGATGGAGGCGTTTATTTCCTCCATCAGCGCGGCCGGCCCGCCCGAAAAGCGGCCGCCCCACATTTCGTTCGCACTCACATTGGATATCCGTGTTGCGCCGTCACGTTGTCGCCATCCTTGCCGCCGTCATCGTGGCCGTCGCGTTGGCCGCCACCTTCTATGTGATCCGCGCAAGACATGTCCACGCGGGCGGTGCGCCCCCGCCATCGCTCGCCAAGCTGGTGCTGGATGCGAAGCCGAAAGCGATCCCCGCCGTCGCCTTCACCGATGCCAAAGGCGAGCGGCTGTCGCTGGCCAGTTTCCGCGGTCGCTATGTGCTGCTCAATCTGTGGGCGACCTGGTGCGGCCCCTGCGTGCGGGAACTGCCTTCGCTCGCCCGCCTCGCCCATGCCCTGCCCGGCCTGACCATTGTGGCCGTGAGCGAAGGCCAGGACTCGGTGCCCGCCACCAGGGCGTTCCTCGAGGCGCATGGCGCCGGGGCTCTCGCCACCTACCGCGATTCCGATCACGCCTTCCTCGCCGCGATGGGCGCATTCGGGCTGCCATTGAGCGCACTGATCGGCCCTGACGGTCGCGAGCGCGCCCGCGCCATCGGGCCCGCACAATGGGACGACCCTCAGGCCATCGCGTGGCTCAGGGCCACAATCGCGCCCCCGGCGCATCCGGCCGCCTGAGGCATCGGGCCCGCGCGATTGACGACCGCCGCCGGCGGGCCGATGTTCGCGAAGCGACAATTTTGCCGGGGAACATCATGTCACGCGCCGCGCTCCTTCTCGCCGCCTGCGTTGCCTGCGCGATCACGCCCGCTCACGCGAAGAAAATCCCAAGACCCGATCACGTGATCGTGGTGATGGAGGAGAACCACAGTTACTCCGATATCATCGGCAACACGGACGCGCCGTATATCAATTCACTGGCGCAATCCGGCGCGCTGTTCACCAATTCCTTTGCGATCAGCCATCCGAGCCAACCGAATTACCTGGATCTGTTCTCCGGCTCGAACCAGGGCGTCACCGACGATTCCTGTCCGCACACCTTCCGCAAAGCGGCCAACGAGGAGAACGAACTCCTCGCGGCAAAGCTGTCCTTCAAGGGCTATTCGGAAGGATTGCCCAAGCGCGGTTCGGAAGTCTGCACACAGGGCGAGTATGCGCGGAAGCATGTACCCTGGACGAACTTCACCAACGATCCGGGCAAATTCAGCCTGCCTTTCAGCAGCTTCCCCTCCAATTATTCGAAACTGCCGACTGTTTCATGGGTGATTCCCGACCTGCTCGACGACATGCATGACGGAACGGTGGCCGAGGGCGATACGTGGCTTAAGAACAATCTCTCGGGTTATGCGAACTGGGCGCAGTCGCACAACAGTCTGCTGATCGTTACCTGGGACGAAGACGACGGCAGCCAAAACAACCAGATCCCGACGATTTTCGCGGGCCAGATGGTCAAGCCCGGCCAGTACGGCGAGAAGATCGATCACTACACGGTGCTGCGGACCATCGAGGCCATGTACGGCGTGAAGGCGCTCGGCAACGCCGCCGGCCGAAAGCCCATCAAGGATGTCTGGCAGTAGGCGAACGCGGGATTTGGCGCGTCAGGCCTGCGCCAGCGCGCGAACGAGATCGCCCGCAAAAGTCGAAAGCGTGTCGTCGCGGGCCCCCATTACGACGATGCGGTCGCCCGCGCGAGCTTCGGCGACGAGCGTATCGCCGCAATTCGCGCGCTCGGCGATCGCCAGCGCACGCCTTCCGCGGCTCGCGATGCCCTCGGCGATTTCCGCGCTTCCGACACCGCGGTCTGTGGTGCCGCCGAAATAGACGGGATCGGGCATGACGAGGAGGTCGTCCGCGCCCATGCCGGTTGCGAACGCCTCGACAAGCGCATCCTTCATCAGTTTCAGCGGCCCGAAGCCGTGCGGCTGGAAGAGGAGAAGCAGCCGCCCGGGCCATTCGTGCGCCGTTGCAAGCGTGGCCGCGATCTTGTCGGGATTGTGCGCGAAATCGTCGATGACGGTGATGCCCCGCGCCGAACCGACCGTTTCGTAGCGGCGCCGCAAGCCCTCGAAACTCGCGAGCGCCTCTGCCGAGTCCGCAATTGCGACACCACAGGCGCGCGCGGCCGCGATCGCCGCCAGCGCGTTCTGCACGTTGTGCCGGCCGGGTACTTTGAGGCGCACGTCCGCGCGCGCCCCACCCGTGCGCTCGCGGATTTCGAAACCCACGCCCTCGGGCAGCGGCGCTATGGCGGCGGCGCACAGATCGGCTTTCGGGTCTGCCAGCGCGAAGGAGACGAGCTTCCGCGGATCGAGGCGTGCCGCGAGTGCCGCTGTTTCGGGATTGTCCCGATTGAGGATCACGGTCCCGCATCGCGCGGCGAACTCGCCGAACAGCGTGCGCAGTTCGTCGAGCGATTTGTGATCGAGCGCGATGTTGGTGATCGCACCGACCTTCGGGCGATAGTGCGCGATCGAGCCGTCGCTCTCGTCCACTTCACTGACGAACGCCTCGCCGCCGCCGACGACGGCGCTCGCAAACGGCACGGCCGGGGTCACGAAATTCTTCATCACCGCACCGTTCATCACGGTCGGATCGCGGCCCGCGCAGCGCAAAATCCATCCGAGCATTCCGGTCGTCGTCGATTTGCCGCTGGTCCCGGCGATGCCGACGGGCAGGCCTGCGGCATTGAACAGATCCGCAAGCAGCGCCGCGCGAGTGAGGATCGCCGCGCCGACAGCGCGTGCTGCGACCACATCGGGCACCGTGTCCTCCACGGCGGCGGAGATCACGACCGTCTGGGAGGCATCGCAGATCCCACTGCCGTCCTGGGGAAACAGCGAAATGCCGTGTGCGCGCAGGAAGTCGAATTTCTGCGCGGTGCGGCCCTGGTCGAGCGCGCGGTCGGAGCCTGCCACGCGCGCGCCGCGCGCCTGCACGATGAGGGCGAGCGGCAGCATGCCGCTGCCGCCGATGCCGCAGAAGAAGAAACAGGATTTTTGCATCGGCAGAAGCTATAAGCCGCGCCGTCGGGTGACAAGAAAAGGCCGATGGGCGGCGAAAAAATCGTGCGGATTGGAATCGTGGCACCCGGTTCGCGGATCGATGCGGACCTCGCCGGGCGGGTGCGTGCGCTCGCGGCGGAGCGGCACGGCGGGCGCGTGGAGCTCTGCTTCCATCCGCAATGCTTCCTCGCCTCGGGACATTTCGCGGGCGAGGATGCCGCGCGCGCGGACGCGTTCCTCGAATTCGCGAACGATCCCGCGCTCGATGCGGTGTGGATCGCGCGCGGCGGCTACGGCTCATGCCGGATCGTGCCGCGCGTGCTTGCCCGGCTCGAACCGGCCGCGACGGCGAAGATGTATCTCGGATACAGCGATGCGGGCGCGCTGCTTTCGGCACTGTACGGGCGCGGGCTTAATCGTGTCGCGCACGGTCCCATGCCCGCGGATATTCTGCGCGAAGGCGGCGACGTCGCCATTGCGCGCGCCCTTTCCTGGCTGGTCGAACGCGATCCGTCGGCGCTCGAACCCTCGCTCGACGGCACCGCGCCGGCGGCGGCGTTCAATCTCACGATCCTCTCACACCTTCTGGGCACGCCGTTCGCACCCGGTCTCGCCCGTCACGTGCTGATGATCGAAGAGGTGTCGGAGCATCTCTACCGGGTCGACCGCGCGCTCTGTCAGGTGACGCGGAATGCGGGGATCCGAAAGGTCGCGGGGGTTCGGCTCGGCCGCGTCAGCGCCGTGCCGCCAAACGATCCCGATTTCGGGCAAACGCCCGAAGAGAGCGTCCGTCACTGGTGCGCGGAATCCGGCATCCCCTATCTCGGCCGCGCCGATATCGGCCACGACATCGACAACAAGGTCGTGCCGTTCGGAGTCGTTTGATAATTATAACAATCGTTCCCGCCCGGTTCGCGCACGGTGCGGCCGCAGCACGGGAACGACCAAAGGAATTGACCATATTATTATCCAACTGCGCGCTATGGCCCCTCCCAGCGCCGTACGGCGCCCGTTTCGAGGCCGAAGAGATCGAGCAGCCGGCCGGCCATGTGGTCGACCATCTCGTCCACCGATTTCGGTCGGGGATAGAAGGCCGGTGCGAGGGGCGCCACCACCGCGCCCATTTCGGCGAGCGCCGTCATGCTGCGCAGATGGCCGAGATGAAGCGGGGTTTCGCGGACCGCGAGCACGAGGCGGCGGCGTTCCTTCAGCGTCACGTCGGCGGCGCGCGCGACCAGCGTGCTGGTCACCCCGGTCGCAATCTCGCTCATGGTGCGGACCGAACAGGGCGCGATCACCATGCCCATGGTGGGAAACGAGCCGGACGCAATCGAGGCGCCCACCGCCATCGCCCCGTGATGGACGCCGGCCAGCGACCGCACCTCTTTGAGGCTCCGATCGGTTTCATAGGCCAACGCCATTTCGGCCGCACGACTCATCACCAGATGCGTCTCGATGCCGGAGTCCTTCAGCAGCTCCAGAATTCGCGCGCCGACCGCGATCCCGGAGGCGCCGGTGATGCCGACGACCAGCCGACGCGGGTGCGGTACCCCCTCCGGCTTTTCCGATCCGCTCCTCGTCCTTTTCATCGCCCCGCCGCGTTCGCCAACCCGTCCTCGCGTCCGACCTTACCGCCGCCGGGCATGTGCGAACAAATCGGCATCGCCGCGTTGCCTTCCCACTACCGGGCGTGCCTCTGACTTTCCAATGCCTTAGAGGGAAGCCATATCCGGAAAGCCCCGAGACGTTGGGCGGCCATCTTCTCACACGGCGAACGCAGGCGGGACGCACGCAGTGGCAAGTCGCGCGCCAGCTGGGTGTCAACACATGGACCTATGGCCTTTGGGAGACCGACCGTACCAAGCCGACCGTGCGGTACTACCCGGCTATCTTCCGGTTCCTTGGCTACGAGCCATTTCCCGCCGCCCTGACGCTGCCCGAGCGCATAGCGGCGCAGCGGCGTGAGCTTGGGCTTTCGCATAGATCGGCGGCGGCCAAAGCCGGCGTCGATGAAGGCACCTTCCGGCGATGGGAAAGTGGCGCATGGAAGCCCCGGCTTTCCCGAGTTGCAGTCGATCGTTTCCTCAAGACGCCCGCCCCGCCACCGCCCGTGACTGACGACGGCGAAAGCGTCAACGACGCGGTGGCGCGTTGGCGAGCAGATAGGGAAGGCCGCCGTTGAGGTCGGCCTTCTCGGCCCAGACTTTTGGATCGAACCCCGCAGGCAGGCCGGACTGGAGCTGCGCCGTGGTCAATCCCGTAATGCCGGGATCGTTGGCGATGTTGCCGGCGCCCTGGCTGAGATTGGTGATGCCGCTCGTGTCGGTGTCCCAGTAGGTGTCGTCGAGATTGCCAGACTGGGACTCGTCGTCTCCGATCAATCCGCCGACGAGATTTCCTGTTCCGGTGCGGAGCTGCCCGGTTGAGTAGGAGAAGCTGATTGCGAGCGTATTCTCGCCGACAAGGCCGCCGACGTCGGAGTACTTCCCGCCCTCGACATTGCCCTTCGCATAGGAGTTGGTGATTGTGGCCCGATTATATCCGGAAAGGCCTCCACCCAAACCATGATAGCCGGCGGCTTTCACATTCCCAGTTGCGTAGCTGTCGATAATTGCGCCCGAATTATTAGCGGCGAGCAGTCCGCCGGCAATATTTCCTGAAACAGCCCCAGTTGCATATGATTCGCGAACGCTGCCCAGGTTACCCCCGATCAAGCCGCCGGCTGCACCATAGTATGATGACAGCCCGGCCGAGACTGTGACAGAAGCATGCGAATTCGAAATCGTGCCGTCGTTGTCCCCGACGAGGCCGCCTTCGACAGCACCCTTCTTGTCGGTTACGGTCCCGCTCGCATAGCAAAAGAGGATGGTGCCCGCGTTGTATCCAACGAGGGTTCCGATGGACGGAGCTGCCTTGTTTTTTAGGTTGTAGCCGTCAACCGTCGCGTTTTCCACGCCGACATCTCTTAATGCGCCGCCCGCACCAACTTCGGCGAACAGACCAATGAGTCCGCTGGAACCGCCCCAGACGAAATTCGAGATCGTATTGCCGAGTCCCTCGAAGGTGCCCGTGAACGTCGTGGTGATGCTGTATGACCCGCCTTGGCTGGCATCATAGTTGTTGGCAAGGGCAAAATTGCCGCTCGGGTTGGCAGCAATATCGGATGCCAGAGTCTTGAGGTCGCCAATGAGCGTATAGGAAACGCCATTGATCGTGAGACTGCTCGACAGATTGGCGAACGTGATGTTGCCCTTCTTTCCGAAAATGTAGCTGCCCTTGCGGCCGCCGTCGTTCGTATTGAGCACCAGGCCGGCGGGGCCCGCAATCGATATGGGCCGATCGACGGCGATCGATTTCTGAGCGTCCAGCGTCAGAACGCTGCCGCTCGACCAGGTGACCGGAGCCTTGATGGTGATGTCCCTGGCTTGGACGCCTTCGCCCGTGGTTGTGACCTCGACATTGCCGGACGCGAGCAATGTTTCGAGATCGCCTGCGTTGAGCACCGCCTTGCTTGCCGTCGGCGCGCAGACGCCGTTCGCACACGTCATGTTCTGCGTCGCGTCCGACGACACAATGACGGCAGCCTGGGCGGCAGGGGCGATCAGCGCGGCAAGAATCAGCGCCGCGAAGTGACTGCCACGCCGAACCGTATCGAGCAGAAGTTCGCAATCCATGTGATGGCCCTGCGATGGCGACTTAGGAATACCACGCCGTCCGGCTTTTTGCGAAGCCATCGCGTGTGCACCATTCGCCTGTAGGACAGCGCCTCGGCGATGTGGATGCGCGCGACGGTCTCGCTGCCGGCGAGATCGGCGATGGTGCGCGCGACTTTCAGCACGCGATGATAGCCGCGTGCGGTCAGCCGCATGGGGGCGGCCGCGTCGGTGAGAAGCTTCGCGCCCGCCGGTTCGGGCGCGGCCACCCGGTCGAGTAGCTCGCCTTCCGCTTGCGCATTGGTGCGCAGGCCGAGGCCCTCGTAGCGCCGGCACTGCAGCACGCGCGCTTTCTCAACCCGCGCGGCAACGGCGGCGCTGCCCTCGGCAGGCGGCGGCAGCGCCAGGTCCTGCGCGCTGACGCCCGCCACTTCGCCACGACGCTGCCCGAGCGCATAGCCGCGCAGCGGCGGCGGCTCGGACTTTCGCTTCGGGCAGCTGCCGACAAACTTGGGGTCGATGAAGGCACCTTCCGGCGATGGGAAAGCGGCGAGTGGAAGCCGCGGCTTTCCCGAGATGCAGTTGACGTTGCCCCCAACTTTCATCCAGCGGCAACTTGAGTCTGGCGGCTGATTTTCTCCATCTGGTCTGGCGAAGCAATGGGCCAAGGCGCGTGGCCCCCCAAGAGCCTTGGCGGCTTGGCCCATTG
>JBOHKH010000033.1:0-23244 GCA_050728995.1 Rhizomicrobium sp.
TTTGCGCAAATCCTCAGAAAGCGGTCGAACCATCCATGCTGACCTCCTACCAGCCAGCATCTTGAATCAGACTCGCGACCTTCTGGGAATCCCATACAGATTCAAATCGACAGAATCACGCTCTAGCCGCCCGACTGGCCGGAGATGTTCGTATCTTCGGCCGAGTGCGCGCGGCCTATGGCTTCGCGGAGCTTGGGTTCCAGCTTTTCCCGGTCGAGCACGACCTTGCCATCATGCACATCGCAAACGGCAGACAGCGGCACGTAGAAATCGCCGGCATTTTCGACGTACACGACGATCTGCGGCTTTCCGTCGGGCGAGACGGCACGCACCGCACCCACCGCGATATCGCCGTCGTGAACAAAAACCTCGAAATCCTCGACGATTCTCTCCATGATGCGACTCTTCGCTGGTGCTGCCAAAGCCATAACGCATGATGTCGTAGGACGGTGTCTCAGCCCGCCGTTCGTCGGGCGAGTTGTGTGTAGGCGGTGTTGATGCGAGCCATCGTCTGGGTGGCAAGCTGCTCGTAATCGGCGCCGAGGCCCAGACCGCGGATGCGGTCGGGATGATGTGTTGCGCAAAGCTGGTGATAGGCCTTTCTGAGCTCCTCGACCGAGACACCCTCCCGGACGCCGAGAATCCGGTGCGGATCGTCGCCGCGATAAACGGTCGCTGCCGCTGCCGGCAGCGACACCTGCTTGATGGCCTTCTTGGCGAGCGCGAGAAAGCTTCCGTCCGAGCACTCGACGGGCACGAAATCGCGCCCGTCGTTCAGCACGTCGCTGAGGCGGCCCTGGACGGGCACAGCGAGTCTGCCGAACAGAACCGAGCCGTCGAGGAGCGAAATCTCGACGCCCACCGGCTTCGTCGAGATTGCGCGTGCAGTGCCTTTCATGTCGGGGAGCCGCCGTTAGCCTGAGGGGAGGGACTATGACGGCGAGCAGTTAATCAACCATTCCCGCCGTCATATGCATGGGCGAATCGCCCCGAATCTCCTATGCTCGGGCTCAAGACTCGACGGGACACGGCGTTGACATTTCTCTACGGCATTCCCGCAGTACCGCTGCTGGTTCTGGCTCTGGTGCTTGCAATCGGACTGGCCGGTGCGGGCCAGATTTTCGTCCATCGGTGCTTCCGGCGGCAGGACTTCATCGCCCACAACGAGGTGGGCGGCATTATCATGGCCGTGTCGGGCACCCTCTACGCCGTCGTTCTCGGCTTTCTGACCGTGGTCGTCTGGGAGCACTACCTGGAGGCGCGGCAGCTCGTGGTGATGGAATCGGACGCCGACATCGATGTCTGGCACACGGCCACGGGCCTTCCGCCGGACGTGCGCACCCGGGTACGCAGCGACATGATTCGCTACGCCCACATCATGACCGACCGCGAATGGCCGCTCATGCGGCGGGGCGGCTACGACGAAATGGCGGCGGCGATCGGCATGGATGCGATCGATGCCGCCGCCACCTTCGTGCCCGCGAACATGAGCCAGTCGAATGCCCAGAGCGCCACGCTGGGCCAGCTCACCACCATGCACGACGCGCGGCAGCAGAGGATTGCGATCAACATGGCCGGCGTGTCGTGGTTTGAATGGCTGATCCTTCTGATCGGCGCCGTTTGTATCATCTGCTTCTGCTGGCTGTTCGGGTTGCGGAACGCCCGCACGCAGCTTTTGATGACGGCAACGGTCACCACGATCGTGGTCTCCACGCTCGTGCTGTTGTTCGAGCTGCAATATCCCTTCCGCAGCGATGTGGGAATCGGACCGGACGCCTGGAACGGCGCCGTCGAGCACATTCATGAAATGCAGGCGGGCATGCTCGCCGACATGCGCCACTAGCGAAGCGGGCCGCAGTTCCCGTAGGAGACGTGGCGCTGCCTGCGAGCGGGCCGTTCGAGCGTACAGGCGATACAGAGGGGCACAGGATGCCCCGCATAATGGGGCGGTCATTTGTTAGCAGAAACGCTGCGAGTCCTGTTGGATGCGCCGGCGAGCGCCAGTAGGGCAAACACCCGGCGCGGCAACTGGCGATTTCCGGCCTTTGCACTGGCAGCAGGGAGCCTGGACGCGCTCCTGCTCATTGGATGGCGGCAGATCGACCCGACCAATCTGGCCTGGATCGGGAAGGATCCTGCCCAATATCAAGCCGGCTGGGAATTTCTCCGGCGGCAGCCCTGGACGTTTCCGCCGACATGGCTCGCCCACCTCGACTATCCCTTCGGCATTTCGGCTGCCTACCTCGACGTGATCCCGATCGTCGCGGTGCCTCTCCATCTCTTCGCCGGCGTGCTCCCGGTGAACTTTCAGTATCTCGGCCTCTGGGCGGTGCTGTGCCTGATCCTGCAGACGTATTTCGCGCTCAAGCTGCTGTCCCGCTTTATCTCCGACAGCCTCGTTCTCTGCCTGGGGGCGCTCTTTTTCCTGAACGCGCCCATCCTGCTTAACCGCCTTTACGGCCATTTTTCGCTGTGCAGCCAATGGCTGATCCTCGCAGCCTTGTATTATTACTTCCGGCCGGTGGAACGCTCCGGAATTGCGCGCTACATGGCACCCTTCGCGGTGCTCGCAATCCTTGCCGGCGGGATCACGCCTTACATCACCGTGATGGTCGTCCTGATCGCGCTTGCAGCCGTGTTGAGGAGCCAGCTGGACGCTACCGCGTGCAGCGCCCCCGGAGGAAAACCGACCACCGACGGCTGGTTTCGCAATTTGTCGGAGAGCCGGATCTTATGGATCGCCCTCCCGGCCGCGGCGGCGCTGTTGGCGTTCCTTGTCTTCGGATTTGTCGGAATGGACTCTGGGCCTAGCATGGAAGCGCCAGGTTACGGAACATTCTCGCTGAACCTGCTCTCGCCTTTCAGTCCGCTGCATGGTTCACTTCTGTTCAAATCCATTCAACTCATTCCGGCGCAGGCCAACGAGGGTTACGCGTATCTCGGACTGGGAACCATGGTGCTGGGAATCGTGTCTCTGGCCATTCGCCCGTCCCTCCTGAAAAAATTCGCAACGCCGTCGCTTCGGCCGCTCGTTTTTCTCTCGGTGGTGCTGACCCTGCTTGCCCTGTCCATTCGGATTACCCTCGGCCCAAGAACGGTTGCGGTCGTTCCAGTACCGGTTTCCATTTTCCACCTACTGGCGATCTTCCGTGCTTCGGCACGATTTTTTTGGCCGGTTTATTATTTGCTGATGCTTGCGGTCCTGATCGGAGCGGCTTTGGTGATTCGCAACCGCGGAATGAAAACGGCATTAATCGCCGGCTGTCTGTTGCTGCAATATGCGGATACCGCAGGATTGGCAGACGATCTGGCGCGCGAAACACGGAAGGTGGTTTTCGATCCGCTGGTCTCTGCCGACTGGGCAGTTCTGGCGAGGGCCAACGCTCATCTCGTCCTGGTTCCGGCCTTTCAGTGCGATCGCGCGTGGACGCCGGGCGGCGACCCCGACTGGCACTGGTTTGCGTGGCTCGCCGCACGCAGCGATATGAGCTTGAACAGCGTATATGCCGCGCGAACATCGCAGCAGAGCGACAGGTTCAACTGCATCATCCTCCCGCAAAGGCTCGCGCACGGTATAGTTATGCCGGGAACCGTCTACGTGCTGGGGAACGGGCTCGCGCGGCTCGCGGCAGCAAGCAATCCGGCGCTGCACTGCGGTCGAATCGATGGATTTGACGTCTGCGCTCTCAACGTTGCGGGCTCGTCGGCGGCGGTTGTGAGAGATCGTGTGGTAACAAATCCGGGCGTGTTTAAGGATACAAAAACACGGTGACTGTGATCGAGAACGTCAGGTCGAGCGTTGCGGCAAAGCGCAATGGAGTACCGCTACGCGGGTTGTTTACCCCGGCAATCCTCGCCGGATGCCTGCTGCTCGGCGCAATCGTCTCCGTTTGGTTGGGCCAGGACGCAAACTGGGACTTGCGCAACTACCATCTTTACAACGGCTGGGCAGCCTTGCACGGCCGGTTTGAAATCGATCTCGCCGCGGCGAGTCTGCAAAGCTGGATCAACCCGACGCTGGATATTCCCTATGCGTGGCTGGCGCTCGGGCCGCTCTCCCATCATCCGCAACTGCTCGCTGCCTTCATGGGCCTCTGGTATGGAGCGCTGATAGCCGTAATTCTGGGCATCGCCGCATTTCTGTATCGTTCGTGGCCGGCTGACAGAAGGTGGTTCGCGACGATCGCCGCCGCGATACTCGCCTCCACGGGCGCGGCCACAATTTCCCAGGTTGGGACGACCTTCAACGAGATTCAGACCAGTGCGCTCGTACTATCGTCTGTGTTGTTGCTGATCCGCGTGACCGGCGCCAATGACAACGCGCCCCACAGAATCGTCGTGCTGGTTGCGGGCGGTCTGCTCGGGGCTGCGGCGGGTCTGAAAATCACCAGTGCGATCTACGCGCCCGCGGCGGTCCTGGCCTTCATCGCTGTGAGTCCGATCCGGCGCTGGCCGGCCTCGCTTGTGTTGCTAGTCGTTGGCGGCATCGCAGGTTTCGCCCTTGGCGGCGGATGGTGGGCCTACAGACTTTACGAAACTTACGGAAATCCGGTTTTCCCGTTCTTCAACGGCGTCTTCCGGTCGCCCTGGTACCCGCCGGTAAACTTCTTCGACCGTCGTTTTCTGCCGCACGATGTCCCGCAGGCGCTCTTCTATCCGTTTTTCTGGCTCTCTGACAAACCCATGCTCGTCACCGAGATTCCGTTCCGGGACGGCCGTGTAGCAGCGTGTTTTGCGCTCGGAATGATCGTTGCCGGGATCGCCGCAGTTCGCGCATTAACGCGTGTGACAGCCGGAAGTCGAAATCACCGGCCGGTGCTGTCTCTCGGAGCGCAACAGCGATTTTTGCTGGTCTTTGTGGCCGGATCCTATGTGCTTTGGCTCGGCACGACGTCGATCCTGCGCTACGGAATTCCAGTCGAGGTATCGGCGGCGCTTGTCATTCCTCTTTTGCTCTCGCTGCTCGTCGAAGCCGGCAAGGGCCGCGCGAAGTCTCGCGTGTGGGTTGCTGCGCTGGTCTGTATCGCGCTGGCGCTAGTCGCATCGACACGTTATCCGCAATGGGGCCGAACAGCATTTGAAAAACCGGTCATTTCGGCGGATATGAGTTGGGTCAGGCCACACGCGCTGGTCGTGTTCGTGGGAGCGCCCATCGCCTATGTGGCACCTTTCGTACCAGCTGGTGTGGCCGCTTCCTTCGTCGGGCTGACGGACGTCGTTTTCGAGTCCCGCGGCTATCGACTCGCCAACGAAGTAGTTGATCGCATCCGGTGGCACCGCGGACCGATCTACATCATCTGGACTACGCCCGACGAGTGGCGGCTGCCCTCGCTGCCGGACATGGGACTGCGGGAGGTGGGAGACTCCTGCCGTACGTTTTACGGAAAGTTCGAAGCGGAAAACCACACCGAACTGCACGAATGCCTCGCCATCGCCGATTCCGAAACCACGCTTCGGAGTGCGTTCTGGAGGCGCGCTGCCGCGCAGTATGACGAAGTCGAGGTTCCCGAGCGCCCCGTTCCGGGATGGTCCTATGCCGGTTTCCTTCACGCAGTGGGCAAAGCCGCTCTGGGCAAGAAATATGTGGACGACTTCGAATATCTTTGGTCGCGCGAGGCGACTCGACCGAAACAGTTTGACCAGCGAATTCTCCCTCACACACTCTACGTGCTCAATCCGGTGCTCGAAGATCGTGCGGAACGGGCCATGAACCGGTCCGCCGACCTCCTCACCAAGGTGGATGGCGTGCTGGTGCTCGCCCCAGGATGGAAGAGTCGCGCGCAGAACGACTACAGGAACTTCGAGTCCGCGCGATGAAGCCCCACTCGTAATGGCATTCCCGAATTCGATCGTTTCGCCAGCCGCGGACTCC
The DNA here is from genome assembly GCA_050728995.1 of Rhizomicrobium sp. Classification (GTDB taxonomy): domain Bacteria; phylum Pseudomonadota; class Alphaproteobacteria; order Micropepsales; family Micropepsaceae; genus Rhizomicrobium. Next base: position 5,873 of record JBOHKH010000033.1, read on the forward strand.
GCCCGCCACCCGACAATTGCCGGTCCCGCCAGTTCACCTGGATTCAGAGCAGTTTCGCTCGTCTGTATCGCCGCGGTTCTCGGATTGCTCGATGCGGCATTCCTCATCGGCTGGCACGCGATCGATCCGTTGCATACCGATTGGCTCAAGAGCGATCCGACCGTCTTTCAGGCCGGATGGGAGTTCATGCGCAGGCAGCCGCTAACCTTCCCGCCCACCTGGATTTCCCAGCTCAACTTTCCGTTCGGAATATCGGCCGCATATCTGGACGTCATCCCGATCGTCGCCGTCCCGTTTCGTATCCTGTCGCCGATTTTGCCTGCGGCATTCCAGTATTTCGGGATATACCTCGCCTTCTGCCTGATCATGCAGGCGTATTACGGCTTTCGCCTGGTAAGTCGCTTCACCAACGACAAGCCCGCCATTCTCCTGGGTGGCCTGTTCTTCCTCAACTCGCCTGTACTCCTCAGCCGGCTGTACATCCACTTCTCGTTGTGCAGCCAGTGGCTGATTCTCGCAGCACTTTATTATTACTTTGCGCCGGCGGACTGGCGGAAGCGGTTCCGCTTTGTTGTTCCCTTCCTGCCCTTGCTTGCCGTATCCGCCGGCGTGACGCCCTACCTTGCCGTCATGGTCCTGTTCATCGGCCTGGCGGCGCTGCTGCGCAGCTGCATTGAAAGCCGAGCTTCGGAACAGGTACGGAGTTTCGGACAGCCGTGGCTGAGTGCGGTCGTATTCAGTGGTCTCATGTTGGCCGCCATGGCGGCTTCGCTCCTCCTGTTCGGCTTGATCGTCCCTGGGGCAGATCCAGTTTTCAAAGGCGACGGGTACACCATGTTTTCCTTGAATCTTCTGTCGCCCTTCGACCGGCATCATTTCCTCCCCGGCACCGGCTACGAGGGTTACAGCTATTTGGGATTGGGAGTCTTGCTTCTCATCGGCATCGGTCTTGCGCGGCGGCCGGGGATGATCACCAAGCTCTGGACTGCACCGATCAGGCCACTCCTCATTATGTCCGTGACCCTGACGCTCCTTGCGCTCTCCGCCCGCATCTCTCTCGGGCAGACCACGCTTTTCACGATACCGCTGCCACATGCCATTTCGGATTTGCTCGCCATTTTCCGGGGATCCGGTCGATTTTTCTGGCCTGTCTATTACCTCTTGGTCCTGTTTGCCGTTGTCGGCGCTGTCACGTCGATTTCCGGCCGAGAGGTCCGGCTAGTCGTAATAGCCGCCGCATTCCTGATCCAGTTTGTGGATACGGCCCCCCTGCGCAGTGCAGCGGCCGAACAAATTCGCCGCGCCGGCCCGGCTTCGCGTACCGCCGACGACGTGGAAAAAATTGCGGTCCATTATCGGCATCTGATCATACTGCCCGCCTTTCAATGCAGTTCGAGCGCGACAGTGGGCGGCGATGCCGGATGGCCGCCATTCGCGCGTATGGCGGCCAGAACCGGGCTGACGCTCAACAGCGTGCACGCTGCGCGGATTTCGGCCGCGAGCGTTATCTTCAATTGCCGAATTCTGCCCCAGCAAGTTCGACGCGGCGAGCTTCAGGCGGATACGGCTTATGTTCTCAATAGCCAACTCGCCGCGCAGGCTATGGAACACAATGCACGTTTGTATTGTCGGCCCGTCGATGATCTCAATGTGTGTATCCTGGATCCCGTACATGCGCCGCTCGCGCGCTCTGGCCCGCCCTCCGCGCCGGCCGCACGACGGCGATCACCGACTGAAGTCGGGTTGACGCGAAGCGCGGTGCTGCCGAGGGCCGGGCACCCGCTTCAGCGAATTGTCGTTCCAAACGGGAAATCGCTTATAAGCGGGGACGGGAGGCGTCTCGGGATTGATGTATCCCCTACCAGTATGGTCGGCAATGATTAGTCAACCAAGGATCGCTACACCGTGGATTATCGGATATTTCCCGTAACGAAGGGGGGGGCGATTCTCGAGGGGCCATGGACATCAAGGAAGAAGAGCTGCTGGGAGGCGAGGTCGGGAGCCACTGGTATTATCGCTCAAAGCAGCTCGCGCTCGATTCGCTCTTGCGCGGAATCCGGTTTCGGCGCGTGCTCGACATCGGGGCAGGCTCCGCGATCTTCTCGAAGCATCTGCTTGACCGGGGCGCCGAATCGGCACTCTGCGTGGACCAGGCCTATGCCTCGGAGCGCCACGAAACCTACAACGGCAAGCCGATCGGCTTCGCACGGGAGATCGCGCCCGGGACTGCCGATCTCGTGCTGCTGATGGACGTGCTCGAGCATGTGGACGACGACAAGGCTCTGATTCGGGCGAGTCTTGCGGGCGCGGCACCCGGCGCCCATGTGCTGATCAGCGTACCCGCATTCCAGTGCCTCTTTTCCGCCCACGACCGCTTTCTCGAGCACCGGCGACGCTATACGGCCGGTTTGCTCGACGCCCGCGTCACGTCGGCAGGACTGGAACCGATTTCGACGCGGTATTTCTTCGCGACGATCCTGCCGATCGTTGCCGCCGTGCGGCTGTTTCAGCGCAACGGGCCGCCGAAGAGCAGCCTGACGGTTCACCCGAAGCTGGTGAACGCCGCGCTTGTTCTCGCCCTTCGCGCCGAGCTTCCGCTTTTCCGCTACAACCGGGTCGGCGGCCTTTCCGTCTTCTGCCTGGCGCGCGCACCATGAATTGCGAAATCCGCCTGCTGTCCGTCGTTGTTCCCGTCTTCAACGAAGAAGCGGTGATCGAAGAGTTCAACCGGCGGGCACTTGCGGTCCTTGGCGAACTGCCATTCGCCTCCGAGCTCGTCTATGTGAACGATGGCAGCGCCGATCACACGGCCGAGATTCTCCGAGGACTCGCCCGCCGGTCCGGAAATGTCGCTCTTGTCGACCTTAGCCGGAATTTCGGAAAAGAAGCGGCGATGACCGCCGGGCTCGATCACGCGACCGGCGACGCTGTCGTGATTATCGACGCGGATCTGCAGGATCCGCCGGAACTCATCCCTGATCTCGTCCGCATGTATCGCTCGGGCGATTTCGACGTCATATACGCGCAGCGAAAGAGCCGCAGCGGCGAGACCGTGCTAAAAAGGGCAAGCGCCCATCTGTTCTATCGCATCATCGGGCGGCTGACCGGGTTTCAGATCCCGCACGATACGGGCGACTTTCGCCTGATGAGCCGACAGGCCGTCAGCGCATTGCGCAGGTTGCGCGAACACCACCGTTTCATGAAAGGTCTGTTCGCCTGGATCGGCTTTCGCCAGGCGGCTCTCCTTTACGACCGCGACCCGCGGTTTGCCGGGACATCGAAATTCAATTATTGGCGGTTGTGGAATTTCTCGCTCGAGGGGATCACATCCTTCACCACCGCTCCGCTGAAGGTGGCCGCCTACGTGGGTCTCGTCACTTCCGTGAGCGCCGCGCTTTACGGGATCGGCATCGTCGTGAGTACGATCGTGCTCGGCAATCCTGTGCCCGGCTATCCGTCGCTCCTCGTCGTTGTGCTGTTTCTCGGCGGACTTCAGCTCCTGACGCTTGGAATCATGGGCGAGTATCTCGGTCGCGTATTCAACGAGTCCAAGCAGAGACCTCTTTATTTTGTGCGGCAGCATATTCCGTCAGGCACTGCTGGGGAACTCGCGACGGCGGCTTCTCTTGTGGACACGGACAGGAACCCGGAGCCGTCGGTCAGATAGACGGTTCCAACGGGATTTCAGGCAAGTGACGAGACAGTGACGACGACGCGCTGCGGGATAGTTACACTCGGCAACGACAGGGTGCTTCACTGGCTCCTGCCGTTCCTCGAGAGCTACCGCGCGACCAATGCCGCGACACCACTTTATATCGTTCCCTTCGACGACCGGGTGGAAGCGACGCGGCGCGCGGCGGAGCGTTACGGCGTCGCCTGGGTGAACGACGATCTTCGGGAGATCGACGCGCTCGCGAAGGCGCTCTACCCGCTCTTTCCGCAGCACCGGCGGCGCCTGCGGAAGCTTCAGGCGCTGGCGCTGCCGCTCGACGAAGTGATCTATCTCGACGCAGACACGGTCCTCATACGCGATTTGCGCCCCGTATTCGGGGCGCTCCGGCCGGGCGAAGCCGACTTCGTCGTCGCGTCGGAAAGCACCGAATATGTCTACAACCGCCGGCGCGCCGAATACGATTTCCTGAAAACGGCAAAGCTGTTCAACGACGGATTTTTTCTGGCTTCCCGGCATATCCTGTCGTTGTGCGATTTTCGCCGGATCGTTGCCGCCGACGCCGAACTTTTCCATAACGTGCGCAAACGGGGAATGCTGTTCGCCCAGCCCCTCGTCAATTTCGTGGTGCATCGTCTCGGGCTTAAAGTGCGGACGCTCGCGGACTGTGTTCCGAACGCGTCAAACGAAAGTTTCTACAAGGCCGAAGGAGTCAAACTGACGGCCCGGGGAGCGCTTGATTGGCAGGGGCGCGAAATCTATTTTGCGCATTGGGCGGGCGCTGTCGGCACGCCGAAGCGCCGAACATTCGATTCAATCTGGCAGGATTACGCCCGGCGCGCCCGCGAGCGGATGACGGCATGACCTCGGACTACCATAGCGCGCAGTTGACGACTTGAACCCGATTTTCCTTCTTTCGGCAGCGGCCGGGCTCTGGTGGCTCAGTTCGGTGACGTTCCTCCTCCTTTCGTTCGTCGCGGTTCTTCTGCACCCCTTGCGGAAGCGAAGGCCTCGGTCCGCCGACCGCCCCGGTGTAACCGCCATCGTTCCCGTCAAAGATCTCCATGGTGACTTTGAGGAAGCACAGCACTCGCTCCTTGCCCAGAACTATCCGAATCTCGAGGTGTTGTTTGCCGCCTGCGAGAGCGACTCGCCTGCCCTTGCCGCTGTGGAACGCCTTCGACAGGCGTTTCCGCTTGTGCGGACCCGCATTGTCCGCTCGCGGACGGGCACCGCAGCAAGCCCCAAGCTCGACACGCTGTGGCCGGCGCTCTGTGAAGCCCGCCACGACTCCATCCTGACGAAGGACTCCAATCTGACACTTGCGCCGGGCGAACTCGAGGATCTCGTTGGCGAGCTCGCGCCGGGAGTTGGTCTTGTCAGTACGATTGCGATTGCTCGCGAACCGCTCTCGTTCAGTGCATGGATCGAGGCCGCGATCCTCAACAACTTTCATGCGCGCGTCCTGATGCTGGCGGACGCGGCCGGACTCGGCTTTGGGCTGGGAAAGATCATGCTGTTCCGCCGCTCGGACCTGATGCGCGCAGGCGGGTACGAATGCTTGTCATGGGCGCTCGGCGAAGACATGGCGCTGGCGAGGACGCTTCATCGCGTGGGATTGCGCACGGTGCTGGCCAGCCGCGTCAGCAGTCAGGCGCTGGGCTCGAGAACGTTCGCGGAAGTATGGCAGCGCCAGCTTCGCTGGATGATCGTTTGGCGAGTCCAGCTACCCGCGGCCTTCGTTGCCGACCTCCTCGGTTCTGCCGCACCCACGGCCTTGGCGGGCGCCGCGGCAGCGACTCTCACCGGCGTGGCTCCGTGGTTCGTCGCCGCCTGCACCCTGGCCGGCTGGTTCGCGGTCGAAACGCTGTTGTGTGCCGCCAAACGTTGGCCTCTGTCGCCTTTGTCCCTGCCCGCCTTTCTGGCCCGCGAAATTGTCACGCCGCTGCTATGGCTGCGCGCCTGCACGACGCGCGAGGTGGTCTGGGCAGGAAGCGTTCGGCGCGCCCGACCGGAGCCACGCCGAAGGAGTATCTTGCGGGCAGGAATTCCGCGCGGAGCGCCTCGATGAGCGCGTTTCAGTTGCTCGTCGCCGTCGTCGATGCGATCACCGCGCTGGCACTCCTGGGCGTGATCGCCGTGGGCCTCGGCTTTCTCGTGCTGCCGGCGCTGTATGTGTTCGAGCGCATGCGCGGAAACAGGGCCTGTGGCGCAGGGGTGCGACCGTTGCTTGGCAGCAAAGATCGACCGCCCGTACTTGTCCAGCTTCCGATTTACAACGAGCCCCCGGAGGTCATCGAGGGGCTGTTGCGCTCGGTCGCCGCGCTCGACTGGCCGAAGGACCGGCTGCACCTGCAATTGCTGGACGACAGTTCGCCGACGCAGCGCGACGTGGCCCACGTGCTCGTAGCCAGTCTAAGGAGCCGGGGATTCCGCGCCGATCACCTCGTTCGCGATACGCGCGACGGCTACAAGGCGGGCGCACTCGCGGCTGGCTTGCGTGGAAGCGAGGCCCAGTTCATCGCAATTCTCGACGCGGACTTCCGCCCGCCTGTCGATTGGCTCGCACGCACCATCCCGATTCTTGCGGGCGAACCTTCTGCCGGATTCATCCAGTCGCGTTGCGAGTTTTCGAACGCTGAGACCAACTGGCTGACCCGGGCCCAGAGCCTTCTCTTCGATTCACATTTCATCATGGAGCAGGAGGTACGAGCACGGGCGGGCATGTTGTTTCAGTTCAACGGCACCGGCGGCATCTGGCGACGTCAAGCGATCGCTGACGCCGGCGGGTGGACCGGCGATTCTCTGTGCGAAGATCTCGATCTGACCATCCGTGCGGCGCTTGCGGGATGGAAAGGTCTGTTCTCCATGGAGCCGCCGGTATCGGGCCTGGTACCCGAACGGATGCGGCACTGGCGCGTCCAGCAGCGCCGGTGGGCAAGCGGCTTCGCCCAGATTGCGCGCAAGCTCGGTGTTCCGCTCTGGCGCTCCCGCTGGTCCGTCGGCAAAAAGCTGCAGGCCGGCTTTCTCATTCTTTACCAGGGAGCATTGCCGGTGATCGCGGTGGCCACGCTGGCGCTCTTTACGGACATCCTGCTTCGCGGCATCCGGCTGCCGCCGCTTGCGCCGCTATTCGATGCAATTTTGGTTCTCTTTGTTCCGGTCGTGGCCGGAATGACCCTTCCACCCTATCTCGAACTCAGGCGCGGCGGCGCTTTGCGATATCTGCTGGCAGTCTGTTCGCTTCCACCCCTCATTCTTTATTTAAGTATCGCCAACTCGCGTCCGATCGTGGCGGCGTTCTTCGGCCGCAGTGAAGCCTTCAAACGAACCCCGAAGCCCATACCGGGCCTCTGAAGGAACCCGAGTGGGAGTTGCCCGCTTTGGCTCTGTCAGGCGCTTTCCCACGTCCGGGGATGCGCGTGACCGGTGGCGATGCGGCACTTGCCGTGCTAAGCACCCGCCGCTCCGGCCCTGTCTGGCGGTTCCGGAGGCTCGCACAAAGGGATGTCCTGAAACCGGCCATGTCGTTGCCTTTGTTCTACGATTCCGTTCACATCCTGTTCCTGTGCTGTCTTGCGATTCATTGCGTGCTCGCGGGCTCGGTGTACTGGGTTCTGTTCGAATTTTTACGTCGCCGGCCGGGCGCACTGGCGGCCGAAGCGCGAATGCTCGCGCAGCCGCTTCCCCGTGACTTGCCTGCCGTGTTGATTCAGCTTCCGACCTATAACGAGGGCCGTCTCATCGCCCGGATCGCCGAAGCCGTGATGCGACTCGACTGGCCGGCCGGCCGGCTCCACGTCCAGATCCTGGACGACAGTAGCGACGGCAGCGTTGCCGAAAGCGAAGCAGCGGCCGAAGCACTGCGTGCGAGCGGAATCTCTGCCGAAGTGATGACGCGGCCCCACCGCGACGGCTTCAAGGCCGGCGCGCTCGCCGAAGGTCTGCGGCGGTCCTGCGAGCCCTATATCGCCATATTCGATGCGGACTATGTGCCGGATTCCGATTTCCTCCACCTCTGCATGCGCCCACTGCTCGAAGATGCACGTCTCGCCTTTGTTCAGGCCCGCTGCGATTACCTCAACGGTGGCGAAAACGCGATCACCGGTGCGCAGCAGCGCGTTCTCGACGCGCATTTTGCGGTCGAGCAGGCGGCGCGGAGCTGGTCCGGTCAGCTTCTCCCGTTCAACGGAACGTGTGGCATCTGGCGGCGCGCCGCCATCGAAGAGGCCGGCGGCTGGCAGGGCGACACGCTCGCCGAAGATCTCGATCTCAGCTATCGAGCGCAGCTGGCAGGCTGGCGCGCGGCGTACCTCTCCGGCGTGGCCGTCAGGGGCGAGCTTCCCCGCTCGCTTTCCGTTTGGCGCCAGCAACAGTTCCGGTGGACGAAAGGCTTTGCCGAAGCGGCGCGCAAACTGCTGTGGCAGGTGTGGCGCTCGCGATTGCGCTTCGGCCAGAAGCTCGGTTCGACGTTCCATTTGGGTGCAGGGCTTCTGGGTCCGCTCTTCGCCCTCACGCTTGTCAGCGGCGCGATAGACCTTTCGATCGGATACGGCCCAACCTGGCCTTCCTTGCTGCTTGTCGGACTGTCGCTCGTCGGCGGCGGGATCATCGGTCCTGCGGCGCTGATGCTGACCGCACAGATTCTCGTGCGCGGATCGAGGTGGGAGACGGAACTCCCGGGCCTTCCGCGTATTCTCGCGTTCCAGCTCGGCAACGGCCTTGCAAATATCGGCGGCGCCATCGACGCCCTGCTCGGCCGCGCTACGGTTTTCGAGCGCACGCCCAAACAGGCGGATATCTCCATCGAGAAGTGTTATGCGCCTCGAACCGGATCATAGCGCCCGCCGCGCCGCGATTCTCGCCTCGCGCCCCGAGGTGAAACGCTTGTTCGGGCCAACGCCCTCAACGGCCCTGCTCGGCCTTGGAGTCGTTGTGCTGCAGTTCGGAACCGCCGCGCTTCTCGCCCATGCGCCGTGGTGGGTCGCGGTCGTCACCGCGCTTTGCGTCGGCGCCTTTGCGATCCATTGTTTGAACTGCATCGTCCACGAATGCACACATAACCTCGTTTTCGCGAATGGAACGGCCAACCGGCTACTCGCGATCTTCGTCAACCTGCCTTCACTTTTTCCTTCGGCGATGGCATTCCGGCACTATCACCTCCTGCACCACCACCATTTCGGGGTGCGCGGAATGGATTCGGATGTTCCCTCGGCCTGGGAAGCGGCAGTTGTCGAGAACAATTCCCTGCGTAAGCTCCTGTGGCTCTTGCTGCTGCCGGTCAGCTACGGTCTCTTGCATCCTTTGAAAGTCCGGGCGCGTCTTCCGCTCGATGGTTGGGTTGCATTGAACATTGCTGCCACTGCGATCGCCTGGATCGGCGTGATCGGATTTCTCGGCTGGCACGCGGTGCTTTATCTGCTCGTGTCGAGCTATTTTGCGACCGGTCCGCATCCTGCCGGCGCGCACATCCTGCAGGAACATGTCGCCTTCGACGGCGGCAATGGGATGGCTTCATACTACGGTCCGGTCAACCTCGTATCCGTCAATCTCGGCTATCACCTCGAGCATCACGACATGCCCAAGGTTTCCGGCTGGCGGCTGCCGGCACTGCGCCGCGCGGCACCTGAATTCTACGATAACCACTATCGGCACCGTTCGCGGGCGCTGGGGCTGTGGCGCTTCGTGCTCGATCGCAGAATCGCCCTGGACAGCCGACCCATTCTCGAACCGCGGCCGACGGGACTCGCGGCAGAACCTGTCTCCTGAAGGTTGCGGAACTTCATGGGCACTCCCCAGGCAGAACAGCCTGTTGCGTCAACGCTCGATCTGGACGAGCTCATGGAACGAATCCGTGCGGAAGTCGCCGAACGCAAAGCGCAATCGGGTATTCCGGCTGTTGCTGCGGAGACCCCGCTCGCCGCCCCGGATCCGGACGGGCGAATCTGGACGGCGCAGGCACTTCTGGCCCTTCCCGTCGCCGAATTCGCCCGCGCAGTGCATCTCGCGTTTTACGGTCGCGAACCCACACCGGAGGAGTTCGTCAACCTGAGGGATCGCCTCCTCACCGGCCGCGCCGGCCGCATGCGGGTTTTGCGCGAGTTCTGGAAATCACGCGAGGCGAGAGAAGGGCGGCGGACCATTGCCGGTTTCTGGCGCGCGTCCGTGTGGGATCGCATCTACTGGAGTCCGCCCGCGAAGTCCGCCCGCTCTTTGGGCCGCGGGATCGCGAACATCTGGAACGCGCGGCGGCACGTCCGCGATTACATCGCGCGGCTCGAGAACGTGGAACGACGGACCGCGGAGGGAGCATCGGCAACGCGGGCGTTGCAATCGGCGGAGCTCGCCCATGTGCGTCAGCTGAAAGAGCAGATCGCCGCGACCAGGCAGGCATCCGCCGTGCGCGCCGGCAACATCGAAAACAGCATGGCCGAATTGGCGGCCCAGCTCACCCATCACTGGCGGACCATTCTCGACCAGAAGTTGAGAACGGAATCATTCCTTTCTGCTGGCGCGTCTTCCCTCGCCGGCGGCGGGGCGATACCCGCGCGTGCGATCCACGAGAAAACTCATCTCCTTGACCCGTTGTACCTGTCGTTCGAAGACCGCTATCGCGGCACACGGACTCTCATCAAGGAACGCCAGCGGATTTACCTGCCGCACATCGAAGCATGTCTGGCGGAAGCGGGCGACGGCTCGGTGATCGACATCGGCTGCGGCCGGGGGGAATGGCTCGAACTCCTCTCCGAAAGTGGCATTCCGGCCCAGGGTTGCGATCTGAACAGAATCGCCGTCGAGGAATCGCGTGAGCGTGGGCTCGACGTCCGCGAGGCGGACGCGCTGGATGTGCTTTCCTCGCTTCCCGACAACTGTTCCGCTGCCATCACGTCGTTCCATGTCATCGAACATATTGGTCTCGAGACACTCGTGAGCCTTCTCGATCAGACGCTGCGTGTCCTCAAGCCTGGCGGCATGATCCTGCTCGAAACGCCGAACCCGGCCAACCTGATCGTCGCGGCCGAGAAGTTCTACTTCGATCCCACGCATCGCAATCCGATACCGTCGGAACTGATCGGCTATCTGCTCAAGGCACGCGGATTTTGCGGGATCGATATCGTGCCGCTTCATCCTGTGGAATGGGAGGCGCGGCGGAGTTATGCTGATCCCATGCTGGCTCTGCTGCAGGACAAGCTTTTCGGACCGCAGGACTACGCCGCGATCGGACGCAAGCCTGCATGAAGCCGCGCGTGGCCATACTCGCATCCCTCTCCGCGAGCGGCGAGCAGGGAGGCGCGGAGCGGTTCTTTGTCGGGTTGCGCGATGCCCTGGCAAGAGCCGGCATGGCGGTGGAAATCCTCGAAATCTACAACAACGAAAGCGATTTCGGACAGATCGAAAAATCCTATTTGCGATTCTACGATCTCGATCTCGGCGCCTATGACGGAATCGTTTCGGCAAAGGCGCCATCCTACGCGGCGCGGCATCCCAACCATGTCTGTTATCTGATGCATACCATCCGCGTCTTCTATGACATGTTCGAGGAAACCTTTCCGGCGCCCAATCGGGAAGTTCTCGAACAGCGGCGGCTCGTTCATGCGCTCGACACCGCGGCGCTGCAGCGGCCGCGCCACATCTTCGCCATCGGCGAAGAAGTTGCCCAGCGCCTGCGGCGCTACAACGGCCTCGATGCCACCGTGATGCGGCATCCTACGTCGCTCGACGGACTGCATGACGGCGCCTTCCGGTATTTCTTCCTGCCGGGGCGTCTGCATCGCTGGAAGCGCACCGACCTGGCGATCATGGCGATGCGCCACGTGCGCGCGCCTGTCGAACTCGTGATTTCCGGCACCGGCGAAGACGAGGAGCGGCTCCGAGGGTTGGCGGCCGGCGATCCGCGCATCCGCTTTGTGGGGCGTGTGAGCGACGGCGCGCTCGCTGAGCTCTATGCGAATGCGCTCGCCGTGATCTTCACACCGGAACGGGAAGACCTTGGGCTTGTCACCCTCGAAGCGTTTCAGAGCGGAAAAGCGGTTATCACCTGCACAGACAGCGGCGAACCGGCGCGGCTCATCGAGGATGGCCGGAGCGGTTTCGTATGCCGACCAGATCCCGCGCATATCGGCGCTATTCTGCAGCATCTCGCGGACGATCGGGGCCGCGCGGCGGAGATGGGGCGCGCCGGACGTTCTTCCGTGGAGGCCATCACCTGGGCGAACGTGGCGGAGGCGCTGCGGGCGGCCTTGGGCCTTCGCGAAACGGCAAGCACGCAATGAGCGCGGTTCGCCCTCTGCGTGTCGCCGTCCTCGACATGCAGCCGATTGAGCCTGCGGTTGGCGGCGGACGGCTTCGACTGCTCGGGCTTTACCATGCGCTCGCCGACGATTTCGCGACTCGCTACGTCGGTACCTACGACTGGCCCGGACCGGAATACCGTCGGCAGATGCTGTCGCCGACCCTCGAAGAACTTCTCGTACCACTCAGCAAGGAACATTTCGCGGCAGCCGAGGCGCGGGCGCGGCAGGCCGGCGGCCGCGTGGTGATCGACTCGACCTTTCACGAACTCGCGCATCTGTCGTCCAATTACCTTGCCGCCGCGCGGGAAGCCGTCGCGACGGCCGATATCGTCGTGTTCTCCCATCCCTGGATTTATCCCCTCGTGCGCGACCGGCTGGATCCTGCGCGCCAGCTCATTGTCTATGACGCGCACAATGTCGAAGGCGTTCTGCGCATGGAGCTGTTGGACGACGGTGCCGCGGGAACGGCCATCGTGCGCGATGTTGTCCGGGTTGAACGCGAATTGTGCGAACGCGCGGATCTCATTCTCACCTGCTCGCACGAGGACCGCGCCAGCTTCAACCGGCTTTACGGCATCGCGTTCGCGCGCATGCGGGTGTTTGCGAACGGCACGTTTACGAACAAAATCACGCCTGCGACAACCGAAGAAAAGGCGGCGGCGCGCAAATCCCTTGATCTCGGTTCGTCAAGAGTCGCCTTTTTTATCGGCAGCAATTACCCGCCGAACGTCGAGGCGGCGCGTTTCATCGTCAATGTGCTCGCGCCCGCCATGCCGCATCTGTTGTTCGCAATCGCGGGCGGCGTGGCGGACGGTCTTGCCGGTCTACCCATGCGAATCAACGTGCGCGTCCCCGGACTTGTATACGAAACGGGACGCCTCGCCTGGCTTCATGCCTCCGACGTGGCGATCAATCCGATGTTTTCGGGCTCCGGTACGAACATCAAGATGCTCGATTACATGGCCGCGGGACTTCCGATCGTCACGACCGGGATCGGCGCAAGGGGGATCGAGACCAGCGAAGAGGCCTTCGAAATCGCCGCGCCGCAGACATTTGTCGAGACCGTCGCCTCACTGCTGGGCGACGGCATGCGTGCGCGCGCCCGCGCAAAGGCGGCTCGCGAACAGGCGACGACATTCTATTCCTGGGAGCGAATCTCGCGAGATCTCGGCAAACTGCTGCTGCGGAACACGCAAACGCGGCATGCCCGACGTCCCTTTTTTTCGGTCGTGGTCCCGACTTATGAGCGACATGCGCTGCTCAGCAGGCTCGCCGAGAACTTGTCGGCCCAATCCTGCCGCAATTTCGAAGTCATTGTCGTCGATCAAAGCAGCGAGTTCTGGCCGGGTCGCGACGAGTCGAGGAACTTCGATCTCCTTTACCTCCACACGGATCTCAAGGGTCCGGGATTCGCACGAAACACCGGTGCAAAATTCGCCCGCGGTACGGTGATCGCGTTTGTCGACGACGATTGCGAACCTTTCCCCGACTGGCTCGAAGGCGCGGAGAAGGAGTTTCGGGCGCGCGATATTGTCGGACTCGAAGGCCTGATCACCTCCGCGCGCAACACCGATCCCGACTGGCGCGCGGTTACCAACGAAGGATTCGAGGGACTCGGTTTCATGACCGCGAATCTGTTCGTGCTGGCAGAGACATTTCACGCCATCAATGGCTTCGACATGGCATTCGGAGATGTACCGTTCCGCGAAGATACCGACCTCGGATGGCGGGCGCAGGAATTGGGACCCATCCCCTTCTCCAGGCTCGCGCGTGTCTATCACCCGCCGCAATCGCGTGCCGTCGAGCGCGAGTCGCTCGCCACTCGCTCGCGGTTTTTCGAGCGCGACGCGTTGCTCATGCACAAGCATCCCGGGAAATATTCCGAATTGATGCGCCGGGAGGCGCAGTGGAGGGGCAACCCCCATTTCTGGACGCACTTCCTGAACGGGATCAGACGGTATGGTGTGTCGATCCCCCAGGAGGTACGCGTCGCCATGCCCTGGGGCGTGCGAAAGAAACTGCGATAGCCAGCCTGCGGTGACCCCTCACCTGGACGTAATATGTTCACTCCCGAAGAGGCGCTGTTCGTAAAACCACGCGATTCCAAAAGCATCGAACGAATCGTTCCGGTCGGTTTTGACGAGCGTTAATTTGTAACCAAGTTTCTCGAGGCGCGGCAGCAGGTTGGTGCCCGCAAATTGCAGAAAGTGTTTTTTGGCCTGATTTCTGCAGAGATAGGCCTTGTTCAGCCCCACCAGAAAAATGCACAGGTCCGACACGCCCGAATAGAGATATTTGTAAACTGCTGCCGGAATCTGCGGGAACAGGTCTGTATGAAAATCGTCCACAGACAGGATCCCGTAATCCGCGAGCAGCGTCTCGCAGAGTTGCAAATCCGCGATTACCGACGAAAATCTGTGCATCCCGTCGATGTGCGCGAAAGCCATGCGGCGACGGTTGGCGTTGGAGAACTCCGACCCCACGACGCGTTCGGAAGGAGATTCGATGTAGCCGATCCTTCGGCAGATGGAATCCAGTGTCTGCCTGGTTGCAGCAGGAATATCCGGATCGATGATTGTCAGTCTGTTTTCGTATCGACGGCTGAAGTTCGCAAGAACGCTCGCCGATTTTCCATGCAGCACGCCGATTTCCAGGTAATCACCGCCGGAGAGCCCAGCCCACGTCCACGTCGCGCGTTGTGCTTCCAAAAGGACGCACCACACGGCAGCGCTTTCCTCGAGAAAGCTGCCCGGAATGTTCCGCTGCATCTCAATGATGCTGCGGAGGTCGATCCCTTCCGACACCTGCGATCCCCACCAGCGACTTCGAAGACTTCTCGGGACAAGCGGCTTCAACATGCGAACAGGTGAACCCTTTCGGTAATTGGCTGACCAGAGTATGCCTCGAATGCGCCGCTTTCCCAAAGCACATGTAATGGGCGAGGTCTCAGGGCTTCCAGAACGCGGTCGACGCCATGGCGCGGCAGCAGGTCCGTATGCACCTCTATGGCAAGCCGCGGAATCCCCGATATCAGGCTCGCGGAGGACTCCAGAATGTCGAGTTCGCACCCCTCGACATCCAGCTTCAGGACATCGACACGCGACTGTACCACGTCCTCAAGGCGTACCATGATCGTCGAAGACGGCAGTATCCGGTCGCCCGGCTTCACCACCACGTTGGACTCGTTGAAGCAGTTCACAATCTGCCGAGTCCCTCCAATGGCCGCACAGTAAGCGGCTGCGTTGTCGATGCGGTTCAGTTCGAGATTGCGGCGCGCCACGACAGTATTGAGCGGAACCGCGTCGAAAGCCCATACGAATCCGCTCTGGCCGGTCCAGCTTGCCAGCATGATCGTGGTGAGACCGTGATGGCACCCGCACTCCACAATCCGGTCGCCCGGCCGCACGACAAGGTCGCGCAGAACTCCCATTTCCTTCCAGTCGGCAGGCGCCTTCCGGTCGAGGTCGAGACGCATCTTCAGCGCCTGTTCGGCCGTGATCGTCTCGTGGCGCGGACTATCGTACCAGAGTTCCGCAACCCGGTCCGCGATAATGCTATTGAATGTTACGCCGCACGATTCCTGACGGACAATTCGCGGTTCGAAATCGGAAAACATGGCACACCCGCGGGAAAGTGCGATCCTAGCCCTCTGGAATCGGGATTGCCAGATCGTCTATGCGGAAGCGACCGCCCTCCCGCCCGCATCGGCTTCGTCCGACGAACCGGAGATGGTCGCGTCTAACCATTCGATGCTTGGTTCGAGCCGGCAATACCCTATGAAATCCGGCTCGCCGAACTGGACTACATCGAACGTGGTGACATTGTCGCGCCAGTGAAAGCAGCATCCGGCATGGTTGGCACCAGTGTGCAGCGCCACACCGACTGAGTAGCGCCCGCGATTGAGATTGGCCGCGAACCCAAACGTCACGTCGTAATGGCGGCCGCGAACAACCGGCCTGACGGCGTTGCGCTGAAACGTGTTCGTTCCGAATACCACTTCGCCGAAGCTATCGCTGATCTCTATACCGACCGTGAGATCGGAAACGTCTGCATGTGCGCTGATCGAGACGCACAGCGAAACCCGTTCTCCCGGCGCGACTTCATTGGTTCCCGAGTCGCTGCCAATCACCTGCGCCGCGACGATCTCGACTTCTCCGCTCCCGAATGATTCCTGCTTTCGCGAAATTCCCTGCGCGGCGGCGGCGACGCTGCCGGCCGGTTGCGCGGCACCGTTGGAATGGTCGCCGACAGGGCGAAGGGAAGATTTTGGTTTTTGCCCGGAATGTGATCGTCCGCGCGGACCGGGCGCGCCGAAGCGAGGACGGCGCACCCGGCTGCTCTTCCGAAGAAGCTCGCGGAACATGCGACGCCTGGAAGCTTCGAATGCCGCCAATGCCTGCCGATAGAGCTGAACATCGAGATTGTTTATCTCGGTCAGCATTGCAAGCGCGGGCCGGTCGAGATCGCTCACGCCGACACGCGACGCGGTGACATTCACCCTCGGAATCCTCTGCACCGGCGGCAGGCCGAATTTCCAGCAGAACATGTCCGCCGAATCGTGGAGGTTCTCATAGATTCCTACGAAGCCGTAATTCTTCAATGAGCGGGTTGCGAACGCGAGGAGTTTTTCCTCGTTCATCAGGTCCCGCGTGAGTCTGTTGGCGAAATGTTTGGTATAAAAATTTGTCGCCGCCGTTTCGTTGCTTTCCGCGCGCGCCCTGAAGAAATCGCAGATGTCGTACTCTTGTGCCCACTGACCCAGCCGGTCGGCGACGCCTTCGTGCGCGTGATGCCGCCAGTAATAATATTCCGAAATGGCGCGGTCGATCGGCTCGCGCAGAATGGTCATTCGCACCAGTCTGGCGCTTCCACCAACGCTGGGCAGGAGTGAAAGAAAGTGCCCGGAAATGACCTTAAAGCCGGAGAAGCGCTGTACGGCCCATATTTCCGATCGCCCTTCGAGGTGTTGCGTCACGTTCTCAGGGCCGAACATTTCCTCAAGGACGGTGCGCCACGCGGTCCCGCCAGTTTTTGGCAAATGGTCGAAAAGGAACGATTTCTCGAAACAGAGTGTCATGGAATCCGTCGGGCCCTGCCCGGTCCCTGGGTATTGGCCGCCTTCGCTTACACCGCCGCGCGGTCCCGCATCAGGGCGTTCCCCCTTCGACTTTTGTCGGGTAGACCCCTACAACAGCGCACCTCTCCATTCAACGGAAAACGTGAGAACAAGACTTCTTCGGCCGAACCGGAGCGAACATTTTACCGGTGGCGCCCGCGTCCGGTGACGTTGCCCCCGCCGTTTAATCCAGGCTGAACTGGAGTCTGGCCCTTTAGGGAAGGACCGGACGATGAAGCGATCAAGGTTTACGGAAGAGCAGATTATCGGGGTTCTGAAGGAGCATGAGCTG
>JBOHKH010000034.1:0-22279 GCA_050728995.1 Rhizomicrobium sp.
CGTCCGCGCAAATCCGATGAATACGCTTTGCCCATGGCGCCCTCCGCAAGCCGAATCACTTGCCAAGACTCTGCCTTCCGGCATCCAATGGGAATCCCGATTCAACCCGGCCGGAAACCGCTCTAGTATAATCAGATTTACACTCTGATCCGGTGGCATTCCGGGTTCCGCTGAGCCCGATGCGTGGGAAATGGCTATTAGGCCATACTTGGAATCTTCGAGAATATTATACTGCATCCGATGCGCGGAGTAATCGTCAGGTGGTCCGTAAAATTCGCGCCCCTTCTCTAAGAAAACGCCCGGTGGCTGTGGCGCGCCGTCGGAAGCTTTATATGTGCAGGACCAGTCTGTCTCTGCGCTCACCGCAGTTCCGTAAAGAGAAAAAGCTAAGCATCCCGAGATGACAAATGCGCGCGCAATCATTATTGCTCTCCAGGATCAGTATTGAGTTCGTATAGGGTATCCTAGCTCACGGCGGAGCGGGTTTTCGTATTTGTTGATGGTGTTCATTTTTCCCGGACCGTCATCCTTAACGCCGAGGATACCCGAAGCCCTGCGTGCGCCGCGGTGGCGGGCAAATCGTTCTGAAATCGGCTTAAGAGCGGGCCACCAGAGGCACCAGATGCGCCAAGAGCGCCGGGCCGCTCCGACGGAGATACCGCCACGATCAGTTTGGCGAGGATCGCAGGGAGCACTTCAAGTTCCTTTGCATCGATCTTATCCAACCAGCGCGTGTAGAGGTCCAGAACAGAACTTAAGTGAATACCAACCTGATTTGGTAGTTCGGGCTGCTGTTGAACCGCTTTCTCGCAAAACTCATGGAGCTGCCGTGCCAATCCCTGTTTATCAACCATTGGTTTTCTCCCGTTGTCACCCGCCTTCTGTTCGCACTCCTAGGATAGTCGGGCGAGCGGCACGCGTCGCGTCGGAACTACCGACCCAACGTCGCCACGTAGTGGATGGCGAACGCCACGATTGATCCCCAAATGGCTCCCGCGACGGGACCCACCACTAGCGCCGCCAAGAAGCCAACCCCAGATTTTAGGGAGCGTAGCCAAGTTCTTTCGGACGATTCGGACCGCATGCGCTCAAGCAAAAGAGCAAGCGTGATGATCATCGCTCCTAGGAGCGCCCCCGGTTCGATCATTGTAGCCTCTCCCCCCTTCCGCCTCGATTTTCATCGTGTGGCCTCGGCGCGCCCGCGTCATAAATTTCCCCGGTAGCGAGCTGTGCTTTTCCAAAGTTCGAGGGCCGCGCTCTTGCTCTGGGCCTTCACGCGGATTTCCGCAGGCTTGCGGGATCGTACATCTGGAATGTCATCAAACATTCCAGATGCTTCCCACACGGTCTTCGATTTGTGGGCGACGGTAACCTCGTACTGTTTTTCGTTTTCGTACACCGTCACCGTCTCCTGCCATATGGTCATGCGCCTCTGATTCCTGCCGCCAATTTCGTTCGCACTCTAACCCCTTCCTCGCTTTTGCCACGATAGCCGACCGGAAGCTCCCGCGCCCATGCCTCCCTGACGCGCTAGGACGCGTCCAGACGCGCGAAAGCGGCTCGCAGGCATCTTCCCAAGGGGTAATGCCTTCCCATGCGTCCTGACGCGTTTGGCTTATAGACAGCTCCGATTTATGGCGACCCCGAGAGGACTCGAACCTCCGGCCTACAGATTAGGAATCTGCCGCTCTATCCTGCTGAGCTACGGGGTCGTGGGCCGGCGCGGGCACGGCGCCTCTTCCTAGCCCATCGCGGAGCGCGCGGAAATGGCCGCCCGGCGCCGGGGAATAATCGGCGACCGGCACGCGTCCTTGTGTCAGATTCGGGGCTGTCGGCGGCGCCGCCTTCGAGAGGCGCGCGCGGGCATGTGCCGGATGCGGAGGGGTCGACGCGTGATCGGCAGCAGGCGGGAATGGTTCGGAAAAGCCCTGATAGCGCAACTGCCGGCCTTGCGCCGCTATGCGCGGGCGCTCGCCGGGAACAGTGCGGCCGCCGACGACCTCGTCCAGGACTGCATCGAGCGCGCGCTCCGGCAATGGGAGGGCCTGCGCGACATGCAGCGGCTCGCGCCGTGGCTGCGTTCGATCCTGCACAACCTCTACATCGACGACGTGCGCCGCGTGCGCATGCGCGGCCGCGAAGAGGAGGTCGCCGACCTGGCCGATGATCCCGCGCTCAGCACCGCCGCGGCGGACGGCACGACGGCCATCGACTTTGCGAGGGCGCTCGCGAGCCTCAGCGTCGAGCACCGCCAGGTGCTGCTGCTGGTCGGTCTCGAGAACAGGAATTACCGTGAGGTGGCGGAGGAACTCGGCATTCCCATCGGCACCGTGATGTCGCGGCTCGCGCGCGGACGGGAGCGCCTCAGAAGCGCGCTCGACGGCGAGCGCGGCGCGTTGCGCGCGGTGCCTCCGCTCGCGTTGCGGGAGATGCGCTCATGATCCCGCGTGCCGACATACGCGAAGAAGACCTGCACGCCCTCATCGACGGCGAACTCGACAGCAGCGAGCGCGCGCGGATCGAGGCCGTTGTGGACTCCAGCCCGCATCTGCGCGACCGGCTCGCGCGCTTCCGCGCCGACAAGGCGCGCATCGGGGCGATTTACGGCGGCGGCATGAGCGAGCCATTGCCCCGGGATTGGACCGCGCGGATCGAAGCTTCGTGTGCGCGCCCGCGCTGGCATAAGCCGGTGGCGGGCCTCGCGGCGCTCGCGGCCGCGCTGCTGCTGCTGGTGTTCGCCGGCGTCGTCGCCTGGCGCATGACGGCGCGTCCGCCGCAGGGCGACGTGGTTGCCGAGGCGCTCGCCGCGCGCGATGGCGCCTTGCGGCCGCAGGCAAGCGTGGCTTCGGCTGCGCCGCGCGCGCTCGTCGCCGAAAACCGCGCGATGACGCAAGCGCTCGATGCGCGCATCAGGGCGCCCGATCTCTCGCACATGGGTTACCGTCTCGTCGGCATCAACGAATATGCAGCACCTGTGCGCGCCTTCGAGTTGCGCTACGCCGATCGCGAAGGCGCGATCTTCACGCTTTATCTCCGCCGCTCTTCGGGCGCGCCGCGCTTCGACCAGTTCGGCGAGCACGGCCTGCGCGTCTGCGTCTGGCAGGACAACGTGATCGGCATGGTGATGGCGGGCAGGGTGAGCGTCCCGGAAATGCAGCGCCTGGCGAGCCTCGCCTATACCGGACTGGAGATGTAACGTCGCGCCCATCGAAACGGGAGGGCGAGGCGAAATGACATTGCGGGTGATCGGTGCGGGCTGCGGACGCACGGGCACGGCGTCGCTGAAGGTGGCGCTCGAGCGGCTGCTGGGTGCGCCCTGCTATCACATGATGGAGGTGTTCAAGCATCCCGAACACGTGGCCTCGTGGCACCGGGCGATGCTGGGCGAGGAGCCGGACTGGAACCGGCTGTTCGAGGGATATGCGGCGGCCGTCGATTGGCCCGCGGCCGCCTGCTGGCCCGAACTGATGCAGGCTTTTCCCGAGGCGTTGGTGCTGCTCTCGGTGCGCGATCCGCAGGCGTGGTGGGAAAGCGCAAACGAAACGATTTTCCAGGTCGTCGGCCACGATCCCGACATGCCGCAGGACTGGCAGGCCATGGCGGAGGCGATGATCGCGGAGCGCTTTCGCGCCGATCCGAACGATCGCGAGGCCTGCATCAAAGCCTTCGAACGAAACAATGCGCAGGTACGCGCGAGCGTGCCGCCGGAGCGCCTGCTCGTCTGGCAATCCGCCGATGGCTGGGAACCGATCTGCAAGGCGCTCGGCGTTCCCGTTCCCGACGAAGCCTTCCCGCGCACCAACACGCGCGAGGACTGGCGCGCCCGCAAAGCCGCGCGCGCGCCGGCCAACGGCGCGTGAGGTTGCAGTCCCCTCACCTGCATTGTGCAGGATATGGTTGGCGCCCCGGGCGGCGCTCGCCGGGAACTATCGGCGTTCGCCGGCGCGATACATCACTTTGCCGGCAGGGTTCAGCATCTCGATGCTCGGCTCGCCGGCCTTGTCCACGCCGATTCGGATGCGGGGATGACCTTGCGCATCGGAAATCACGAGTTGCGAATTCTGGTTCTCGTCTTCGAGCGCGACGCGCTGCACGCCTTGACTCGAGGTAATGCTGCCGGGCTCGTAAGGTCGGCGATCGTAGATATCGAAGCCGGCCTGCCACCGCTTGCCGTCCGGACTCTCCAGCTTGAAGAAGCCGATGCCATCGGTCGGCTGGTATGCGTAGTCGAACGCCATGTTGGTCACGTCCTGGTTGCGAAGCTTGGCCAGACCGAGGCCGCCGACCTCGTTGCCTTTCGCGTCGAAGAACAGCATGCCTGCGGTATCGTGGATGCTGCGCGGATAGGTCCTGCCGCGTTCCTTCGCGCCGGGAAATCGTTCGCTGTTGGCGATAACGAACCGTATCGTGCCGTTCGGATCGACAACATTGATGCGTTTTACCGTCAGCGTATCGAAGCTGGCCGACCGCTCCGCGTTCGTCCGGGCAAAGGCTGCGGGCAGGTATGACTCCAGCAACAAACTCCAGACGCCAAGCGCGAGTGCGGCCAGCAGCAGGTGCGTGAGACGTTGCGAACGGATCGATGGCGCCGACATTTCGGAACCCTCCTTCGAATTGGGAAAATCAACGCTTACCACCTGCAAAAAAAATCCCAAACCTGCACAGAAACTCGCGCGATTCGAGAGTTCCCGATCGTTCCGGGGCGGCCGAGGGGGATTTCTTCGCGGCCGGACGTGCTAGAATTGCACGGACGAATTCAGGAGACCTCGCGATGGGACTTTTCGACGGCGTTCTGGGCGGCATTGTCGGCGCGGAGATGGCCAATGTGGTCAACGGGCTGATCGAGCGGCATGGCGGGGTTCAGGGCGTGGTGAGCCAGCTGCGGTCGAACGGCCTCGGCCCCACGGTCAATTCCTGGATCAACGAAGGACCGAACGCGCCGATCGCGCCTGCCGACGTGCACAAGACGTTCGGCGAGCAGACGCTGAACGAACTCGCGGCGAAATCGGGCATGACGACCGACGAGCTGGCGCAGAAGCTTGCGCAGGTGCTGCCGCACGCGGTCGATGCGCTGACGCCCGAAGGCAGCGTCCCGCCGGGTTGATTCCGTCTGTGTCGCGACGCCGGCGGATTTTTCGCTTCGCGCCTCGAACGAAATCGCGGCTTTCGCGTTCTGGCACGGGGCACTCCCGGAAAAGAGGCAGATGAACAAGGTTGTCGAAGTGCTGCGGCGCGAGCGCGCGGAACTTGCACAGATGGGGAGCGCGATGGAGGAATCCGCGGCCGCCGCATCGGCCGATGCCTTCGCCGATTGCCGCCGCCGGATCGGCGAAATCGAAGAGCTGCTGAGCGAATTCGAACAGGCCTGAGCGCAGGGAAGCTGTCGGGGCCGGTTGCGGGCTCATCCCGGCGGCCTTAAGGTCACGCCCCGTCAGCGGGCTTCGCTCCCGAATTTTCGTCCCCAGGAGGGCTTCATGAAAGCTGGTCTCGCGCTGCCGGCGGCGCTGCTTCTCGGCACGTCGCTGCTTGCGTCTGCGCCCGTGTCTGCGACCGTTCTCACCCATCCGAGCGTACGCATGGACAGCCGGCACGACGTGTCGCTGCCGTTGCGCGTCATGGCGGTGACGGCGAAGGCCCGATCCGGGGTGGAGCACGAAGTGCCCGCGCCCGGCCACGCTTACAGGCTTCCGCAAGGGCCGGCCGGCCGCGACACGGTGGTGCAGCAGGTCTACCTGCCGAAGGTCCACACCGAGAAGGTGCTCTCGTTCAACGCGGTGCGCGAGGACGAACAGAACGCGCAGGTGCCCGATACCAACGGCGCGGTGGGAACGACGCAGTTCGTCGAAATCACCAATTTCGATTACGAGGTGTACGACAAGACGAGCGGCAAGCTCGTGCTCAAGCCGACGAACACGAACACGATCTTTTCGGGCTTCGGGGGTCAGTGCGAGAACACCGATCCCGGCGATCCGGTGGTGATCTGGGACAAGATCGCCAATCGCTGGCTTGTTTCCTACATGAACTACGAGAGCAATAACATGGCTCTCTGCATCGCGGTGTCCGCGAGCGCCGACGCGACGGGCTCCTACAACCGCTACGAATACGATTACGGAGGCACGCTGCCCGACTATCCCAAATACGCCGTGTGGCCCGACGCCTATTACGGCAGCGTCAACCCCGATGGCGGCGCCTCGCAGGCCTGCGCGTACGACCGCACCGCGATGCTGGCCGGCAGCAAGGCCGCCCAGATCTGCTTCACGCCCAACGCGTTCAGCCTTTTGCCGTCCGATCTCGATGGCGCCACGCTGCCGCCGAACGGCGCGCCGGACCATTATGTCGATCTCGGCAACACGACGAACCAGCTGCAGGAATTCGATTTTCACGTCGATTTCGCCAATCCGAACAAATCGAGCTTCACCGGACCCAACACCATCGCGGTGCCGAACTTCAATGAAGCCTGCGACGGGTTTTCGAACTGCATTCCCCAGCCCGCGGGCGGCGAGGACGTGGAAGGCCTCGGCGACCGGCTGATGTTCCGGCTGGCCTACCGCAATTTCGGCGATCACGAAGCGATGGTGGTGGCGCACAATGTGGCGCCGGGCGCGGGCTCGAGCGCGCAATCGGCGATGCGCTGGTACGAACTGCGCGCGACGCCCGCGGGCAGCGCGTTCGCGCTCTATCAATCCGGCACCTATCAGAACAAGACCGACAGTCTGTGGATGGGCTCGGCCGCCATGGACAAGGTGGGCGACATGGCGCTCGGCATGAGCGCGTCGGGGCCCTCGAAGGATCCGAGCGTGTGGTACACCGGGCGTCTCGCTGGCGATCCTTTGGGCAAACTCGAAGCGCCGACCGTCGCCGCAAGGGGCACGGCGGTCGAAACCGGCGACAGCGAGCGCTGGGGCGACTACTCGAGCATGAGCGTCGATCCGTCGGACGACTGCACCTTCTGGTACAGTCAGATGTATTACAACAAGCGCCATGGCGGCGACGCGAGCACCGACTGGGACACCCGCATCGTCGCCTTCAAATTCGACCGCTGCCGGTAGTTGCTTCCGACGACGCCTTCTCGCGCCGTCATGGCCGTCCCCCGGTCAAGCCGGGAGACTGACCGGGCCGCCCATCCCGCGCGCTTGCGCGCGAATAACTTGTCGAAGCGCGCCCGCCTGGGTGGCCCGCTTTTGCGGGCGATGACAAGGTTTGTTTTCCTGCTGCCGCCGGCAACGGCGCTCGTTCTGGGCTCGACGCTCTTCGCCGGGGCCGGGATCCTCACCCATCCGGGCGTGCGCATGGACAGTCGGCACGATGTGTCGCCGCCCCTGCGCGTCATGGCGCGAGCCGTGAAACACGCATCGCATCTTGGGCCGGAAATGCCCGCGCCCGGTCACGCCTACAGGCTCCCGCCCGGGCCGCCGGGAAGGGACACGGTCATCCAGCAGACATATCTGCCGAAGATCCATACCGGGAAGGTGCTTGCCTTCAACGCGATCCGCGAAGACGAAGCCGGCGCAAACCCGCCCGACACCAATGGCGCGGCGGGCTCGACGCAATTCGTCGAAATCACCAACTGGGACTACGCGGTGTACGACAAGGCGCGCGGCCGGATTCTGCTCGGGCCCACCAATATCAACACGATCTTTTCCGGCTTCGGCGGGCGCTGCGAGAATACCCCGCCCGGCGATCCGGTGGTGATCTGGGACAGAAGCGCCGGTCGCTGGCTCGCCTCCTACATCGATTTTTCCGGCAGCGATGCAATCTGCATCGCAGTCTCCACGAGTGCCGACGCGACGGCTCCTACAACCGCTACGAATACGACTACTCCGCGCTGCCGGATTATCCC
This sequence comes from Rhizomicrobium sp., assembly GCA_050728995.1. GTDB lineage: Bacteria > Pseudomonadota > Alphaproteobacteria > Micropepsales > Micropepsaceae > Rhizomicrobium. The sequence goes on from JBOHKH010000034.1 coordinate 7,841, forward strand.
AAATACGCGGTGTGGCCCGATGCCTACTACGGCTCGACCAACCTTCGCGGCGCATTTGCGCAGCCCTGCGCCTACGACCGCGCCGCGATGCTCTCCGGGCAGACGGCGATGCAGATCTGTTTTACCACGGGAAAGTTCAGCCTCCTGCCGTCCGATCTCGACGGGACAACGCCGCCGCCGAACGGCGCGCCGAACCATTATGTCGGTCTCGGCAACACCACCAACCAGCTGCAGGAATTCGATTTCCACGTCGATTTCGCCAATCCGAAGAAGTCGAGCTTCAGCGGACCGAACACCATCACCGTGCCGAATTTCAGCGAGGCCTGCGGCGGATTTGCGAACTGCGTTCCGCAGCCTTCACCTGGCGAAGAGGTCGAAGTGCTGGGCGACCGGCTGATGTTCCGGCTGGCCTACCGCAATTTCGGCGACCACGAAGCGATGGTGGTGGCGCACAACGTGGCGCCCGGCGCGGGCTCGAGCGCGCAGTCTGCCTTGCGCTGGTATGAGTTGCGCGCGACGCCGGTGGGCAGCGCGTTTGCGCTCTATCAGTCCGGCACCTACCAGAACAAGACGAACAGTCTGTGGATGGGCTCGGCCGCCATGGACAAGCTGGGCGACATGGCGCTCGGGATGAGCGTGTCGGGTCCCTCGAAGGATCCGGGCGTTTGGTACACCGGGCGTCTTGCGGGCGATCCTTTGGGCAAGCTCGAAGCGCCGACCGTCGCCGCGAAAGGCACGGCGGTCGAAACCGGCGACAGCCAGCGCTGGGGCGATTACTCGAGCATGAGCGTCGATCCGTCCGACGACTGCACCTTCTGGTACAGCCAGATGTATTACAACAAGCGCCACGGCGGCGACGCGAGCGGCGACTGGAACACCCGCATCGTGGCGTTCAAATTCGACGGCTGCGAGTAGCGCGCGCAACAACGCGGTCCGCACAGGCTCATGGCTCGATGGGCTCATGGTTCGACAGGCTCACCATGAGGGAAACAACAGTCCTCACCCTGAGCTTGTCGAAGGGTGACAGATCGTTCGGCGAGGGAACGACAGCTATTCGCAGTGGCGCGTTTTGTTCAGGAACAGCGTGGCCGCGGCGCTCAGGTCGTTGGTGACGATCAGGTCTTGCTTGCGCTTGTTGCGGCCCTTGAACACGCCCGCCCCGATGCCGAGCGGATACTCCTGCGTCGCGAAGTTCTGCGGCGCGCCGAACGTGCCGTCGCCGTTGCCGGGCAGGATGCTCATGGTGTTGCCGATCAGGTCGGCGACTGCGAGATCGTAGGTTCTGTTGCCCTCGAAGCGGCCGACCGCAAGCCCGTCCGGACCCGTTCCCGCCGTATAATCCGTGTGCGTCAGAAACGTCCCGTCGCCGTTGCCGAGCAGGACGCTGACGCTGCCGGTCTGGCCATTGTTGTAATTCGCGGTGGCGAGATCGAGCTTCCTGTCGCCGTTCAGGTCGCTCGCGAGCACCACGGCGGGGGCCGTTCCGGTCGCGTAGTCGGCGCGGGTCCGGAAGGTGCCGTCGCCGTTGCCGAGAAAGACGCCCACGGTGGCCGCATTGTACTGGGCCACGACCATGTCCGTCTTGCCGTTGTGGCGAAGGTCCGCGGCCGTGACCCAATAGGGTTCCGAGCCGGTCGCGTAGGTCTTCATCGCGCCGAAGCTGCCTTTGCCGTTATTGAGCAGCACGCCGACGGTGTCGTCGCCCTCGTTGGCCACCGCGATATCGGGTGCGCCGTCGCCGTTGAAGTCGCCGAGCGCGACGCTGTGGGGAAACCCGCCCGTCGTGTAATCGGTGTGCGTCTGAAACGTGCCGTCGCCGTCGCCCAGGAGCACGCTCACGCGCGAGCCCGTGTCGTCGGCGGTGACGAGATCGAGCTTGCCGTCGCCGTTCACGTCGGCTGCGGCGATGCCGTCGGGTCCCAGTCCCACCGCAAACTTGCCCTTGGAGGTGAACGTGCCGTCGCCATTGCCGAGAAAGACGCCGACGCTCCCCGCGCCGCCGCCGCTGTAGTTCACTTCCGCGAAATCCGCTTTGCCGTCCTTGTTGAAATCGGCGACCACGACCGTCTGCGGATTTGTGCCGGTCGAAATGCTCGAGCTTTTGAACTTGAGCGTGCAGGTGCCCGGGTGCGGATCGTGAAACGTCTGCGCCTGGCCCGCGCCTGCCAGCGAGGCGCCGAGCAGCAGGACAGGCACGAAGGTCTTCAACGCCGAATGTTTCATGATCTCCACCGGGGACAGCGACGCGCGCGACGATAGACGGAGTCCGTCGGACGCGCCACCCTTTACCCAGGCAGCAGGCGTCGGATTTCGTCGATGAGCCGTTGCGGATCGAACGGCTTGGCGAGCCGCGGGAGCGCGCGGTAGCGCTCGGGAAGTCCGGATTCGCCGTAGCCGCTCAGCAAGATCACCGGAACGTTTTTCGCGATCAGCGCGTCTGCTGCGGGCCACGCCATTTCCCCGCTCATGTTGATGTCGAGGAGCGCGAGATCGACAGCTTCGCGCGCGATCGCCTCCCGGGTTTCGCCGAGCGATGCGAACGGGCCGAGCACGTCGTACCCCGCCTCGCGCAGGTCCTGCTCGAGCGCGAGCCAGACGAGAAACTCGTCTTCTGCGACCAGGATGCGCGCGGCCGTCACAGATGTGTCCTGTATTGCGCGGCGGGGATGCGAATGCAGGCCGAAAATCCTTCGCGCGCGAAATCGAGACGGACCTCGCTCTTGAGATCCGTGACGAGCGCGCGTTCGAGCAGGAGCCGTCCGAAGCCCGAGCGAGTGGGCGGAGAAACCTCCGGGCCGCCGCGCTCTTTCCATTCGATCGCGAGCTCCGAATCGTGCGGAGCGACGCTCCATCGCACGTCGACGCTTCCCGAATCGGCGGACAGCGCGCCGTATTTGGCGGCGTTGGTTGCGAGCTCGTGGACGGCGAGGCCGAGCGTCAGCGCGGCCTTTGGCGAGAGCGCCACCGGCGGCCCCTCGAGCACGATGTTGCAGCGTTCGCTCTGGCGATAGGGCAGAAGCTCGTCGGCGAACAGCGCCTCGAGCCCCGCGCTCTCCCAGTTGGTATCGGCGAGCCGGCCGTGCCGCTGTGCCAGTCCGCGGATGCGCGAATCGAACGCGGCGCGCGCCGGCGCGAGCTCTGCGCCGGGAAAGCACTGGCGGGCGATCGAAATGACGGTGGCAAGCGTGTTCTTGACGCGATGGTTGAGCTCGGCGGTGAGGAGCGCACGCTCGGCGTCCGCGCGCTTTCGCCCGGAAACGTCGCGGGCGATTTTCGAGGCCGCGACAATCTCGCCGTTTCCATTGCGCATCGGCGAGACGCTGAGGGAAATGTCCACCAGCGTTCCGTCCTTGTGCCGGCGCACCGTGTCGTAATGGTCGATGCGCTCGCCGCTACGGATGCGGCCGAGGATTTGCGGTTCTTCGTCGATGCGGTTTTCCGGAATGAGGATCGTGACGGGCCGACCCACCGCTTCCTCCGCGGTGTAGCCGAACAGCTTCTCGGCGCCCGTGTTCCAGCTCAGGATGATCCCGTTCAGGTCCTTGCTGATGATGGCGTCGTCGGAGTGGGCGACGATCGAGGCCAGGTGTTCCTGCACGGCGGCGTAGCGCTTGCGCTCGGAGATATCGACGAAGGCCGCCACCGCGCCATACGTTTCCCCGTCGGGGCCCGCAAGCGGCGTCGCGTTGGCGTGAATATGACAAACCGTTCCGTCCGCATGGCGCAGTTCGAACTCGCAATCGCGCACGGTCTCGCCCGCAAGCGCGCGCCGGAGCGGCATTTCGGAAAGCCGCATCGGCCGGCCGCTGCTCCACATTTCGAATGTTGCGGACGGCGTGCCATCCCGTGGGGTCAGTGAAAGGTTCTCGCCGGGCGGACGCCGGAACAGCGCGTAGGCCGCTGCGTTTCCCGACACCGTTGCACAGCGTGCATCACGCGTGACCAGTATCGCTGCGGGGACCGACTCCATGACCGCTGCGAGTTCGGCCAGCCGCGCGCCTTCCGCCATGTCGCCGTCGCGCAGGTTTTCGTCGATCCGTATCGCGCTCATTCGACAGTGCCCGGAAAAAGCCCAATTCCGGCAACGCGCGCCGAAAGCCGCCGTTCCGTCACGGAAGACCGGCACTCTTCGCGAGATCGACGATCTCCGGCGCGGCGAGGCCGCCATATTGCGCATCGATGTCGGAAATCGCCCGTTGCGCGTCTTCGCGGCGCCCGGACGCGAGAGCAGCGCGCGCGACTGCGAGCTTAGTCTTCAGATCGGATTGGAGTCCCGCGCGGCAGGACAGAAGCTTCGCGGGATCGATGGCCGCAGGTTTTGCGAGCAGATCGAGCGCGGCCGAAAGCGTTGCGTCGTCCATCGCATCGTGACCTTCGTTCATCATCGAGCGCGCATCGGTGCCGAACACGCACCATCGCCCAAGTGAGCTCAGGGTGCGGGCGTTCGCGGCGATGACCTCGGTATCGTTGTCGCCCGCGACGAACACGAGGTGCGTCGTCTGCTGGAAACGCTCGAACAGGTCGCGCGGCGGCAGCGGCGTCGCGGCCGTCCCGATCGGATCGCTGCCGGCATCGAGAATCGCGCCACGGAAGATGTCGGGATAGCCGAGCGCAAGCCGCAGCGCGACGCGCGAACCGCCGGAGAAGCCGGCGACGACGATGTGCGAAGGATCGAGGCGATAGCGCAGAGCGACGTTGGCTTCGGCGAGGAGGGCGAGCGGTTCGCGCCGCGCCAGCACGCTCTGATCGTTGCCGGAGTTCGCCGCGCTGACGAAGATCGTGCCGGTCGCATCGAGCACCGCGCCCCAGCCGTCGGGCAGCCGCGCCGCGTTCCAGGGCGGCACGAAGACGATCAGGCCGTAGCCGTTCGCCGGCACATGCGCCGGCACGTAGAGTGCGAATGTTTCCTTCGCCGGATCGACGGGCTGCGCTGCGAGCTTCGCCCCGTGCTCCAGCATCCGTTGCAGCTTCGCGTATTCGAGCGGGCGCAGCATCCGCCTTGCGAGTTCGAGATTGCTCGCGAGCGGCGAGGTGGCGGTGAATGCGACACGGCTGAGCGTGCCCTCGGCGTTCGACGGCGAGGGCGCCGCAAGCGCGGCACATCCGGCGGCGACGAGTAAGGCGAGGGCGCGCGCTGGCGTCATGGCGCGCACCAGCTAATCCGTTCCGGCGTGCCCGCCGAAATCACGTTTGCGTGGCTTGCGTTCAGGCGGCGTCGCGGATTGTGAGCGCCAGCGTCTTGCCGGGCACCGCCGCCGCCCGCCCGTGGTGAGGAGTGTCACCGAGGTATTGGCTGGCGTTTTGTCGGCCGGGAAAGCCGCCGGCCAGCCGCATGTCGTGGCCGCGTTTCTTCGAGCGGCTGGAAAACGGGATATTGTCCCCGTCCGGTGCAGCGGGGCGGTAGAGAGGATCCGGCGTTTGCGCGTTACCTTGCCCATGCCCGACACGTCGCGCGCCCTGCGCTCGCCGGATTTCGCGCTGGCCGTAGCGCTTGCCGCGCTCGCGGGCTGGGTGGACGCGACCGCCTATGTGCGGCTCGCGCACACCTATGTCTCGTTCATGAGCGGCAACAGCACCGCGCTCGCGTCTTCGGCAGGCGCGGCTGCGGCGCCCAGGGCGCCTTTGCTGGCCTGCGTCCTCGCGGCGTTCGTGGTCGGCGTGATTCTCGGCGAAACCACGGCGAATTTTGTGGGGAAGCGCGGGCATTCGGCCGCATTGCTTCTGGAAAGTCTCCTGTTGTTTGCAGCGATGGGCGCGGCGTGGCCCAAAGGCAGTCTGTTCCTGCCGGCCGCGCTGCTCGCCGCGGCGCTCGGCGTCCAGAACGCCTCGGTGCACGAGACAGCCGGCATGACCATCGCGATCACCTATGTCACGGGAACGTTGGTGAGATTCGGCCGCCGCGTCGCCGCGGCGCTCACCGGGCGGGGCGCTTGGCGGGAAGCGCTGCCGTATCTCTTTCTCTGGCTCGGCCTGATGGCGGGCGCGGCGGGCGGCGCCGCAGTGGCGCGGACGAATGCGGTGCTGGCGATCGCCGCCGCCGGCGCCGCAGCGTTGGTGTTTGCGCTGCTACTCCTTCTCCCCCGGAATCGGGAGAGAGGGTTGGGGTGAGGAGAACTGTCCGCTGCGCACCCCTTTGCAAGGCGAGGGGGATTCAGCGCGTCAGGCGATACACCTCGCCCAGATCCCAGGCGCCGCCGTATTGCGTGGTGCCGAAAATGTGGCCGGCGGAATCGAGAGCGAGCGTGCCGTAGGGATAACCGCCATCGGCGCAGGAATTGAGCGCACAGAAACTGTACACGCGTTTGAACTTTCCGGCGCTGGTGACCTCGAACACGTCGCCGTAGTTTCTGTCGCCGCCGCGGCTCGTGGTGCCGAAGAGGTCGCCGGCCGCATCGAGCGTGACGGCGGCGAAAGGCTCGGAGCCGTCGGCGCAGCCCTGTTCCGAACAGAAACTGTGCAGCACGGAGTATTTCCCGTTCGCCGCCAGCTCGAACACCACGCCGTCATTGGCGTTGCCGCCGAAATAGGTGGTGCCGTAGAGATTGCCGCTCCCGTCTTCGGCGAGCCGCGCAAAGGGGGCGTTGCCGTCGCTGCAGCCGGCGGCGCTGCAGAAGGTGTAGAGCAGCGAAAAATCCCAGGCGCCGTTCGTCATCGCGAGCCTGTAGATCGTGCCGGCATTGTCGGCGCCATCATAATCCGTCGTGCCGAACAGAGCGCCGGAAGGATCGACGATCACGCTCGCACGCGGCAGCCCGCCGTCGGTGCAATTGGCGGCGCTGCAGAAGGTGTAGATCGTCTGGAAATTCCAGCCGCTCTTGCCGGGCGTCAGCGTATAGACGGTTCCGCTGCCGTTCGCGCCGCCCGCCACCGTGCTGCCGTAGAGCGGCGAGGTGCCGTCGTAGCGCGCGCCGCTCGCCTGGCCCGCGTAGGAAAGTTCGTTAGGACCCGCGCCGTCGCTACCGTCGAAGGTGTGGAGATAACGCAGTTTGTATCGCCCGTTGCCTTTCGCCTCGAGTTCGAAAGCCGCTCCGTCGTTGGAGCTGCCGGCGAAATAGGCGGTGCCGTAGATGTTGCCGCCCACGTCTTCGACGAGCGTCGTGCTCGGCCCTTCGTCGGACTGGCAATCGGGCGGCGTGCCGGTGCAGAAGCTCTTGAGCGTGCGCAGTTTCGCGCCGTGGCGCTTCTGCCGGAGCGCGAACACCGTGCCACCATTGTATGCGCCGCCAAAACCGGTGGTGCCGATGAGATGATGCGCGCCATCGAGCGTCACCCCGCCATAGGGCTGGTCGCCGTCCGGACAGCCGGCCTGCGCGCAGAAGGAATAAAGCACGTCGAGCTTGCCGGCGGCGTGCGCCGCTGCGCTAACGAAAAGACCTGCCGCGCCGAGCGCCGCCAGGCCGAGCACACCGTGTTTCGTCGACCGGTTCATTGGAGCCCTCCCGCTTCCCGACGCGCCACCCTACGCGACTCCCTCGCCCCGGCAAAGCGGGAGGAGAGGGTTGGGGTGAGGGGACTGTCCGTTGCGCAGAACGTGCAGGATGGTTTCCGCGATGCCCTCCTGTCGAGCGGCCGGATCGGGAGTGTCATTCCGCGCGGCGTCCAGGAGCCGCGGAGAAGGCTCTCGCCATGCTCAAAACGTACACAATCCTCACGACCGAACCAAACCCGCTCTTCGCGCCACGAAATGGCTTTCAACGCCGGAAGCGCGCACGTAGCCGTTGCGCCCTTTCTCTGCCGAGCGCATGGAATGCTGGCCGGTCGGTAAAGCGATCAGCAACGTCCGAATTTACGATCCTTCGCCGATCAAACGCATCAGCGCGTAAGACGATCCGGTGCTCTGAATAGAATCCACTTCCCCTTCTAAACTTTCCATCCACATCGCTGCCTATATCCAGTCATCGAGCGTCTCACTCTGGTTCGTGACCGCATGTGCTCGCGCACTCCCTCTCCGACGTTTCGTCCGTACACGGTGCGGCCGCCCTCCTTCGAAGCACTCCTTTGTCCGGAAGTTCGCGATTGTGCGGCCGGAAACGAAGGAGAAAAAATGCGAGCCTATTCATTGACCGAATTGTTCAACCTTGCGCGCGGCGAGCTATTCGATCTGCACGCGCGAATCGTGGCGGGACTGCCAACACTTCCCGAACTCGACCGCGAGATTGCAATCAGCAATCTGCGGCGCATTCACCGCATGCTTTCGCATCTGTGCTTTGCGCCGTCGTAAGGGCGCGTTCGCTACCTCTCGGCGTGCCGAGAGTTCGCCGCTTAGTACCATGGGAGGTCGACCAAGAATTTTCGATAAGCCGTTGCGATTTGCTCGAATCGCTCTGCCGACGAGCGAAAGAACCCACACTTCAATGGAGGCCATTGATTACCGGCCGATATCGCCTCAGAGATGAATTGATCGTAGGGTTGGCCTGCGCGCTTAAACTTGTACCCGAAGCGTCCAGGCAGCGCCCAAACAGTACCGTCGTCCCGAGCGGTCAGGTCGGCGTAAACAAGCGAGGAAAAAATTTCGAATTCGTCGAATAGAGATTCATACCGGTCATCGAGAAAGAGAAGATCGTCGAGTGGCTGACGCATGCGCGCGAAAAAGTATTCGCTGCCCGGAACGCGATGTTGCGGATTACCGGATACAAATTTGAACATGTCCATCAGCTGTCGCATGGCGTTGGATGTCTGAACGAGAGCAGGAAGGCGCTCCGACGAGAGCGGATTTACCCTGACGGAAGTAAGAAAGAGTGGCTTCAGAACCCAATAGTTTTGAAGAAACAGGGCCGTGCTTCCCGCCGTTGACGAGATCAAGTTGAGTGTATGCCAAGGAAGGAGCACCCATGCTAAAAGACCAGAACTATTCTTGCTCCAGTCTGCGAGGCGAGAGACGATCCGCTCGAGCATTAGGGCGTGCTCGGGCCGACCCCAGCGCGCAATGAGAATGACGGCTTCGATAAGCCCCGATATGGCTTCTTCGTAAGCGGAGAGGCGCTCGTTGAAGGTCTCCTGTGAAACGGGAACGTTGGTTGCGTTAGGCACTGCTGCAAGCGCTTCGAGGGCCTGGCGCAGCAAGCCCGTGACATAGTCGTCGAGGCGTATCCGGTCTCGCTCGTCAGCGAGCAACTCCTTCATACGTTCGACAACAGTTGGCGGAGCTTGTGTCATACGACCCGTTCGGATTTTGTGATCATTAGAGCGTTCGGGTTACATTTCGAGATGCGCCACAAAGCGGCGCCAGAGGTAATCCGCCGCCTGTTCCGCGGTCATGTGTTTCGTATCTCGCGGTACATCAGTGCCCCTGAACCGAATTCCGATGTCCATCGTTGCCGACAACCAGAGCTCAGCACTATCGTCAATTAACGACAGAACTTCGTTGTAGGAACCACCGCGCGGCATTCGGCGGCCTTCAGCGTAGCAGATTGAATCTCCCATGATGTCCTCGCCGATCCAAATGCGACAGGCGGCCTTGCTCCCGCCGTCAACGAAAAGCTCGGCGGCGATGTCCGGCCCTTCATCAATTTCGAGCTGGCCGTGGATACGGGTATCTTGCGCGATTTCAACGAAGCCCTGCCGAAAGTGATCTTTGATCGTACGGAACGCTCCTTTGAGAAATTTGCGTCGCTCAAGATCGGTCGCTTTCCGGTTCACTCGCGGAACATAAACGGAAGCTGCGGGCGTGGCGCGGGAGTGCGTCGGTTCTCCTGGAAATTGAGGAGAGGGGCCGGCGCCGCCCGGAAACGGCGGACGGCTTGATGGCTTGCCGCGTCGCTCTGTCAAGCGGTCGATGAGCCGCTTCACGGCTTCTGTCTCATCGAGCCCTACCAGATCAATATGCACCAGCGGTTTCAACATGCCGGTCGGTTCGCATGGCCGTACTTTGACGGGGACGAGCCCCCTTTGAAGTCCCTCGGGATCTCGCGCAAAGGCAGCGGCCCATTCCGGTGCCGCGAATTGGGATTTCAGATAATCCGGCGAAAGCACCATAATGGTGCGCGCAGCCGAGGCGGCGGTACGTTGCATTTCAACAATAAAGTTGCTGCCGGCGCGAAAATCCCACGCCTGAATGATTACTGAATACCCCTTGTCTTCGAGCACGTGGCCGATCCACTGCGCCCAGGCATCGTCGGCGGACGTGTAGCTGATAAAGAAGTCGTCCATGATGGCTACGCATCTCCTTTGAGAGTTTGAAACGTGTGTCGGTCGTGGTGTTCGTCGATCCGCCTCATCGGGAAAGTCCCTTGCGGCGCGCATCGTGCGCCTCCGCTTCGGTGATGAAAGCAAGCACTGAACTCAACTGCGTGTCGGGGCGAAAACCGTTCTTCTGCAATTGGTCCTTGATAGGCTCGAACTCGCGGCAGCGCGTATCGGCGTCGGCGCGCGACGTGGCGATCGAATCGATCCGATCTGCCAGCTCTTCGATCGTGCGTCGGCGCTTCTCACTTTCGGTTTGCGTGAGAATTGATGCAGCGGTCCCGACCGACATATCAGAGTACGCGCGCGCATAGGTCGCGAGCACATGCAGTACATCGCTCTGCGTCACGACCAGGAGATAGCTTGTGCTGCGTCCACGGCCCGGTTCAAGGACGAGGACATTGGCGCGCAGGAGACCGTCGATGTCACGGCTCGCGGTATCTTGCGATGTTTTGGTGATCGTCGCCCATTTGGACGATGTGAGCTTTCCTTCGAACCCATCGAGCATGAGGTTGATAATCCTGCGTTGCCGGTCGTTGAACACCTGGCCGCTGTGAAGCTCGAAAAACCGGGCCTTGCGCAGCACATCCGCCAATATGGTCTCGGAACCATCGAAGGTGCGGCTCAAACAATCGAGAAACCATTCGAGATAGTTGGTGATATCGAGGTCACCCTTCTGCGTTTCTTCAAGATGATCGTAGTATTGTCCCTGCTCTGCCTTGATCTGCGCGGAGATGCTATAGAAGCGCTGGAGGCTCCTTTCCGAGCGCGCGAGAAGCATGTCGGCAAGCGCGCGTCCCATGCGTCCGTTACCATCTTCGAAAGGATGGATCGTCTCGAACCAGAGATGCGCGATGGCTGCCTTGAGAACCAGATCAAGACCCGGTTCATCGTGGTTGAACCATTGCATGAACGTGTCCATTTCCCCGGGGACCAGCTTGGCGGCCGGTGCCTCGAAGTGCACGTGATCCCGCCCGCGCCTTTGTGAGACCACTTGCATCGGGTTCTCAGCGGTGCGCCAGGTTCCGACCGTGATCTTGTACATGCCACTGTATCCCGTCGGAAACAAAGCGGCGTGCCAGCCAAAGAGACGCTTCTTGGTGATAGGCTGATCGTTGTTTTTCGTTGCGTCGAGGATCATTTGAACGATGCCTTCGACGTTGCGAGCGGCTGGTGTCAGGCCACCGATATCGATGCCCAGGCGCCGTGCAAGCGATGATCTCACTTGATCGCGATTGAGCTTTTCGCCTTCGATCTCGCTGGATTTGGCGACCTCTTCGGTGAGGGTCTGAAGCTCCGCTTCACCACGAAGCTCAATTCCAAAGCTACGGATGCGACCAACCAACAGGCCCTGACGTCGACCCACGGTGACGAGCTTTTCGGCCAGCCTTTGGCTGTCCCAACGGAACTTGGGCCAGTCGGGCAGTTGGTGGATGTAATCTGCCATAATCTCCGCACTCATTGCGGTGATTATGAACTCGATTCTCCGCAAACGCAAGAATATTCTACGCACAATATGCGGATATTAACGCCGCCAATCTCCGCACGGAAATTTAACATGCTGAAATACCTGTATAAACTTGCACCTCCCCCACGATCCGTGGCCTGACTCCGGGGAGAGGGTTGGGGTGAGGGGACTGTCCGTTGCGCAGAAGGTGCAGGATGGTTTCCCGTCTGCCCGCCGGCACTTGAACGCTCCGCACATACCCCCTACGGGTATGACCGTGAAAGCCGATCCCAAACTCGTCGCGCGGCTGTCCCGCATCGCGGGCCAGGTGCGGGGCATTGCACGGATGCTCGAACAGGATCGCTACTGCATCGACATTCTCGATCAGATACAGGCGATCAAGGCCGCCTTGCGCAAGGTCGAGGACGAAGTTCTCAAGAACCATTCGGCGCATTGCGTGGCCCATGCCATCGACGTCGGCGATGCAAGGGACGCGCGCCGGAAATTCTCCGAACTGATCGAACTGTTCAGCCGGTATTCGAGGTGAGCGCCGTTCGTCATGCCCTCGAACTGGCATTCGCGATGGGCTGGGAAATCCTGTGGCCGCTCATGCTCGGTTTTGCGTTATCGGCGGTCGTGCAGGCGGTTGTCTCCCACAAGGAAATGAGCCGCCTCCTGCCCGACGACCGGCCGCGCTCCATTCTGCGGGCGCTCGCGCTGGGCGCCGCATCGTCGTCGTGCTCCTACGCCGCGGTCGCGCTCGCGAGGTCCGTCTTTCGCAAGGGCGCAAACTTCACTGCCGCGATGTCGTTCGAGATGGCATCCACCAATCTCGTGCTCGAACTCGGCATCATCCTGGTTGTCCTCATGGGCTGGCGGTTCATGCTGGCCGAGTCCGTCGGCGCGCCCATCATGGTTGCCGTCCTCGTCGTGCTGTTCCGCTTGTTTCTCGGCCGGGGGCTGCTCCGGGGCGCGCGCGACCAGGCCGACAAAGGCGTCGCGGGCCGGATGGAAGGCCATGCCGGGATGGACATGTCCGTGTCCGGCCCTGGCGGCATCTGGGGCCGCATCGCGTCGCCCGACGGCTTCACGGCCATCAGCCACTATTTCATCATGGACTGGGCCTCGGTCTGGCTCGACATCGCGGTGGGACTGCTGATTGCCGGAGCGGTCGCGGCATGGGTGCCGAACGCGTTTTGGCAGGGATTCTTCCTCGTCGGGCATCCCCTTCTGGCAAAGATCTGGGGGCCGTTGATCGGACCGCTCGTCGGCGCGCTCGCCTTCGTATGTTCCGTGGGCAATGTTCCGCTCGCCGCGGTCCTGTGGAACGGCGGAATCAGTTTCGGCGGCGTCGTGGCGTTCATTTTCGCCGACCTGATCATCCTGCCCGTGCTCGATATTTACCGGAAGTATTACGGCTGGAAGATGATGCTGTTCCTGTTCGCCACGTTCTATGCGGCGATGGCGATTGCGGCGCTCGTCGTCGAAGGCGTCTTCGGGTTGTTCGGTCTGATTCCGAGCGAGCACCGCGCGCGGATCTTGGAAGCGGGCATCGGCTGGAATTACACGACGTGGCTGAACATCGTGTTCCTGCTCATCGGCGCCGTGCTGCTCTGGCGGTTCTTCACCACCGGCGGTCCGCGAATGCTCGCAATGATGAGCAGGCCTCCCGGGGATGGCGGCTGCCACCATCATTCGCATCACACGGATTAAAGCGCGATCGGGTGAAGTGTGCAGCACTTCACCCGCCAAATTGCGCGAAATTCAAGGAATCTGGAGCACGGTCCGATTCAGCAGTGCAACCCCGACGAATACGAGCGTTCCTACCTCTTTCCCGAGGGGAATGGATGCGTTCGAGACCGGCGATGAAATCTGCGTTGCCAAGCGGCCCGCCATCATAGCCGGCAATGTCCTTTTTCTCGCCAAGGCTTGGGAAATGCATTTCGCGTCCCTGTATTTCCCGATCCAAACGAACTGCCATAATCGCCTCGACCGTGGCGATAGGTTCTTGCCACCCGCTGTACACGTCCCTTGCGGCGCGAAGCGTACCGTCGGGAGCCCGTAACTTGCCTCAGAAACTGCAGCTTTTGCCACATTGCTAACGGTCGTTGAGGACTCGCTCATCAAAATATATTCCACCAGTAAACGTAATGTCGTAAGTCGATGGCGGTGAGCAGTATCCGTACTCGACGATGCCCTGAAACGTTTTTGCCACATCGTCGAGTGCTTGATCCATCGTCAAATTGGTCAGCAACTCAGGAAGATGAGGTAGCCCTTGCCTTGGCTGAGCGACTAACATGTCAAATGGCAAAGACGGCAAGCGAATTCCAAGATGGCGTTCCGCGGATTGTATTTCGGGGGTGCTCTCGATTGCGTTGATTGCCAAGCCGGCATTATATCGCGCCAAGGGCGCCATTCTGATAGCGGAAATATTAGTTCGGAGGATGGATTCTGAAACACTACCGATTCGGACGCGAATAATTCCAGGCCCCCCCGCTGTTACGACGGTCTTCTCGCTTCGCACAAATATGGCCTGAACCGCGGCGAATCCCCTCGCGCTCTTGGGCGGCGACTGAACATCAACCGGAGGAAATGGAATTTGATAATTCGTGTCCTCTGGGCAAGACGAGTTATAATAAACCCGTCCCGCTTCATCTACGGCATTAAGGGTTGGCCAAAGATACTTAGAGCGGATTCCGCTCACGTTGAAGCATATCCGGCGTGAGCAAAAAAGTTTGCGCAGGCTTCGGACTGCAACCGACGCACGAACCGGCCGATGCGCCGGCGTAGGCCATCTTCGGTTCGTTCGG
>JBOHKH010000035.1:0-20059 GCA_050728995.1 Rhizomicrobium sp.
TGATCCAGTTCCGCGACATCGGCATGGACGTGGGCAACATCGATACCTGGCGGTTCCCCGGCAACGCCTTCTTTCTCGAAGGCGACATTCCGCGGGCGACGCCGGCCTACGATATGCGCTTTGTCGCGTCGGCAAACGTGTCGATCACGGGCGCAGGCTTCGGTACCTTCTGTACGACCAGTTCGAATTGCGGATATCGCGTGAATATCCGCATCGATGCCGAAATCCCGTCCTATGGTGTCGCCCGCGGCGACAGATTCCTGATCGACACCGGCTTGTTCGGCGACCAGTCGCAGTACTTTGCTCTCTCGGCCATCCAGGCGACCCCGAGTGCCAGGAATATCCACATCGGCGCTTCCAACGCCTACCACGGCCAGTTCTCGGGCGCGATCATCGACGACGCCTCAGGCACGGCGACGACGCAGGCAGGATTTCCGGGCACCGCCACTGCGCCTGGCACTGTTTTGCCTAACCAGGCAAGCAACGCACTCAGTTTCCCGCCAACGCTGGGGAACGCGAGCCCCACCGGAGCATGGCCGGCAACATATAACCAGTTACACTACCTGACCAAATGGAGCGTCCCTGACCCGGGGCCCGCCAGCGGTTGGGTGCTGGTTTCGGACGGCGCGAAACTTTATGCTGTACAGGGAACTGTACAAAAGCAACTGGCGCCGTGATGAGGTACGACTCGTCCGTGCTTCCGTTTCTGAAAATCGCCATGCTCGTCCTGGCTTGCGTTCTCGTGTTCGATCTTCCGCCGTTCTCAGCGCAAGCAGGCTTCAAGGTCCTTTACTCGTTCACGGGCGACCGGGGAGACTGTACCCCGGCCGCACGACTGGTGCGCGACGAGGCTGGAAACCTTTACGGAACGACAGACGGTGGAGTCTGCAATGGCACCCCAGGGTGGCCTGGGACTATCTATAAAGTGGCTCCCGGCGGTACCGAAACCATACTACATAATTTCTACGGAACGAGGGAAGCTGAACCGAATGCGCTGCTCTTGGACAAGAGAGGCAATTTGTGGGGAACGACAGGGATCGGAGGGCTTACTAACAATGGCGTAATATTCAAAATTACGCCAAGCGGACACCTGTCCGTCGCGCATACGTTTCAAGGATCGCCGCATGACGGTTGCGGTCCCTTCTGGGGAAGCGGAATGGTGGTCGCAGCAAATGGCAATTTCTATGGGACGACCGAAGCGTGCGGCAAGCATCTCTGGTATGGCACCGTTTTCAAGTTTGAATCGGGATTGCACCGGCGGGAATCGTTGCTTTATTCGTTCAAGGGGGGCCGTGACGGGTCTTACCCGGAAGCAGGTCTGATCGGCGACGCGCAGGGAAATCTCTATGGCACGACGGGTTATGGCGGGAGAACGAAGTTGTGCACCGTTGGCGGCTTTGGAGGCTGCGGGACGATTTTCCGGCTCGCGCCCGATGGCACCAAGACCGTGCTCTACGAGTTCAAAGGGCCGCCTGACGACGGATTCATTCCAGCAGCCGAGCTCGTGATGGATGCATCCGGAAACCTCTATGGGACGACCGTGGAGGGAGGCGTTTCGGGCTGCGAATACGAAACGTGTGGAGTTGTATTCAGGCTCGCTCCGGACGGCACCGAGACAGTGCTCCATGCTTTCACCGGCAAACATGGAGACGGCGGCAACCCGCCTGCTGCCCTTACCTTTGACAGCGCCGGCGATCTCTATGGCACCACGGAATACGGCGGCACCAAGGGCTGCGGCACCGGCTGCGGCACGATCTTCGAGATCGCGCCGGACGGGACCGAGACCATTCTTTACAGATTCACAGACGGCAGAGACGGAGCGGAACCGAGCGCTGGTCTGGTGGCGGATGGCAAGGGGAACTACTACGGCACGGCACGCGGCGGCGGCGAATACGGCGACGGCACTGTCTTCGAATTCACGCCGTAGCCTACTGTCGTCCCACTGGGAACGTCCTGGCGCAGTGGAGGCACAGGGAGCCGGCGCAACGAAGCAACATGGCGGGATCGTGGAGCGCCTTCATATCGGACCCGAAGTCGATTCCGAGGAGAACGGGCTTGCCTATTTCACCACCGCCCTGAACTTCACCGGCACGTCGCGGCCGCTGATCTCGGCGACCACCATTTGCGGCTGCCTTGGTTCGACCACCGGTACCGACTATAGCGATACCTCGCCGCGCTACGCGGCGGGGACGCACATCATTCTCGACGATTGCTATTCGCCCGATCTTGAGAGCGTCAGGCTGTGGAATGCGACGCTCGGTGTGTCCTACGATTGCCCGACAACGCTAGCGCAGGGCTTCACGGCTTCCGGCTGCACGATGATCGGCCTGCGAACCGGGATGTACATCCGTCATAAGAACAACCCGAACCCGAACGGGATCCTGGCCAATAACATGATCCAGTTCCGCGACATCGGCATGGACGTGGGCAACATCGATACCTGGCGGTT
Organism: Rhizomicrobium sp.; assembly: GCA_050728995.1. Classification (GTDB taxonomy): domain Bacteria; phylum Pseudomonadota; class Alphaproteobacteria; order Micropepsales; family Micropepsaceae; genus Rhizomicrobium. The sequence continues at coordinate 2,450 of JBOHKH010000035.1, forward strand.
CCCCGGCAACGCCTTCTTTCTCGAAGGCGACATTCCGCGGGCGACGCCGGCCTACGATATGCGCTTTGTCGCCTCGGCAAACGTGTCGATCACGGGCGCAGGCTTCGGCACCTTCTGTACGACCAGTTCGGACTGCGGATATCGGGTGAATATCCGCATCGATGCCGAAATCCCGTCCTATGGTGTCGCCCGCGGCGACAGATTCCTGATCGACACCGGCTTGTTTGGCGACCAGTCGCAGTACTTCGCGCTGACGGCCATCCAGACAACCCCGAGTGCCAGGAATATCCACATCGGCGCTTCCAACGCCTACCACGGCCAGTTCTCGGGCGCGGTCGTGGACGATCAGTCCGGCACCGCGGTGACGCTGGCGGGATTTCCCACAACCAACAACCTCAACAACCCGGCGGCGGTGGTGCCGAACGGAGCAAATGTCACTCAGGGACCAACATTGGGGAGCGCCAAGGTGCCATGGCCGGCGACCTTCAATGTTTTGCAGACCGTGCCACAATCGAACCAGCCGACGAAGCCAGGCTCCGGATGGACGCTGTTTACAGATACGGACGGGAGCCTCAAGGCGCTATATCAGGATGGCAAAACGATCGTCACCGTTGCACTGGCGCCATCCTGATCGAGCGCTGTAATGTTCGAGATCGTCGAAAAGTTCGGCAAGGCCATCTTCGGTGGCGTCTTTGCCGTTGCGCTGCTCATGCACTGCGCGGCGCATGCCGCCTCGTTCAAGGTGCTCCATTCTTTCAGTGGCGGGCGAGATGGCTGCTACCCCGGCAGTGGAAACCTGGTTCTCGATGGCGTTGGAAACATCTACGGTACGACTGTGGGAAACCCATGCAATTACGGCACCGTTTTCGAGATTCCCGCGAAGGGCACGGAAACGACATTGTACAATTTTCGCAGTGGAACTAACGGCGAATTGCCCGATTCCCTTGCGATGGATTCCAATGGCAACCTCTACGGGACAACGATTGCAGGCGGCAACGCCGGCTGCGGCGTGATTTTCGAAATCACTACCAACGGACGAGAAAAAACTGCACATGAGTTTGCCGGGGGGCCAAATGATGCATGCGTGGCCGAAGGCGCTCCGCTCGTCGACGGGAACGGGAATCTTTACGGCACCAGCTCGGGCGGTGGAAAGGCTAGCGAGGGCGCCGTCTACAAGTTCGTAAAGGATAGCAGGATCACCCTCCTTTATTCCTTCAGGCTCGGACCCAAGGGACACAATTCGATCAGCGGCGTCATCATGGACGGGGCGGGTAATCTATACGGTACGACCGTGGGAGGCGGCCCAAAGAAAAGCATGGGTACGGTCTTTGAACTCACGCCGAGCGGTTCGGAAGCGGTGCTTTACGGGTTCAAGGGTTCTCCGGACGACGGCGCGGCATCGACCGGCGGTTTGCTCATGGACAAATCCGGCGATCTGTTTGGTACGACATATGAGGGGGGGCGCCCCGGCTGTGCGGGCGACGCCGGCTGTGGCGTGGTGTTCGAACTCGCGCCGGGCGGCACAGAAACCGTGTTGCACTTTTTCACCGGCAACCACGGGGACGGAGCCAATCCCTTTCAGGGCGTGATTGCCGACAGTTCGGGCAATCTGTACGGCACCACCGAATATGGCGGCCGAGCGCGGTGTCAGGGCGCTTGCGGCGGTGGGACGGTTTTCAAACTCGCACCTGACCGAACCGAAACGATTCTTCACTCCTTTCGGACCAAGGACGGTATCAACCCGAGGGCTGGTCTCATCGCGGACGCTGCGGGCAATCTCTACGGTACGACGCAATTTGGTGGCGCCTATGGCTACGGCACCGTCTTCGAGATCACGCCGTAGCCTACTGTCGTCCCACTGGGAACGTCCTGGCGCTACCCACCGTATCCATCGATTTCTGGCTGATTCCGCGTGCGCGGCGGCAATTGGATCTCGACTCGTCGCCGTGCGAGAATCGAAACCCAGTTCTCATTTTCATCCTCTCCGGTGCGCCGGTCCCCAATTCATTGCCGGCGCCGACTTTGTGCGACGATGGGAAAGGATAGAACGGCGAACCCTGCCGAAAACGGCAGCGGTTCGGATCCGGCGTCGTTTTGATCCGGGCGACCCCCGGCGGTAGAGTGCTTCGGCTGCAGTTGGGCTGGAGATTGCAATGGCCGAGGTTTCTCTCATCCGCCTGTATGTGTTGCGGGCGATGTATCTTCTGTTGGCGGTGGGGATCGGAGCGATGTTCTGGCCCCACGTCGTCTACCATACGAGCGACTACGCGGCGAAGAACGGCGCGCAAATGTGCCTCCTCGCAGGCGTCGGCGCGCTGTCAGTGCTTGGGCTGCGCTATCCGGTGAAGATGCTGCCGGTGCTGCTGTATGAATTCTTCTGGAAGGCGACATGGCTGATCGCCATGGCATTGCCACTGTGGACCGCGCATCGCACCTATCCGGGCATGTCCGGCGATGTGTTCGCCATCGGTGCGGGGGTCGTCCTCTGCGCGATCGTCATCCCGTGGCCCTGGGTGTTCGCGAACTACGTCTTGAAGCCCGGCGATCGGTGGCGGTGAGATTGGCGAGAGGCGAGCTCGTGGTCGCTTCCGCCCCCGCGGATTGCGTCAAGCGCTGCAGCCCCGATTTCGGGACGCGACCGATGCACTCGGAAGCGGCAAACGCGCTAACCCCGCACCGGTATGTCGATGACGCTCCTGTTCGACCATTTGATGTCGAGCGGCGCATGCGCGTCGGCGATGGTTTCGGAGGCAACGTCCCTGCCGGTGCCGTAATCGATTTCCGTGTCGGGCTGCCGTACGGCCGACAGCAGCAGGACCAGCCGGCTCCCGGCCGGAAATCTTGCGGCGGTCAGGCGCCCGCTGCGGAATGTCAACTGCTGCGGAACACCGGGTGTGAGAAGACGGCGATGGCTGCGATCGCCGACATAGCTCGCGCGGGCGAGATAATATGCGAGCTGGAGATATTTGTGGTCGGGCGTGAGTTCGTCGAGCTCGATCGCGAAATCGAAATCCCTCTTGTTCGTCACGAAGTGCAGCGTTCCGGAAAACAGGCCGTCGAATTCGAAAGGCTTGGCAAACGGCCGGCTCACGAATTCGAGTGAAAGCCAGGTGTCGAGCGCGGGATCGAGAATGCCGCTGCCCGTCGGCACGCGGTTCGCGTCGGATCGGTCGGCAAGGTTGACGGTTTGCGCCACCGCGGCGTCGTTCTTCGGCGGGTCTTCGGACAGCAAATAGGCGTTCCCGCTCTTCTGCGCATCGAGATGAAATCGAAGCGTCCGCTCGCCCATCGCGGCCAGGGATGGCGCGTGGCGCCACGCGTTGGCGCCCATCACTTCGTAATTGACGGTGTCCTTAAGGATTGCCGGCTTCGGTCCGTGCCGGAATATGTAATCGAACCACTGGTAGCGCAGCACCCCCAGGTCGATCTTCGCCACGGGATCGAGCCGGTAGCCGGACAGCGTTCCCAGCTCGTCCCCCAGCACGTCGACGGTACCGCGCTGCCCGGTGATATGCGTGTAGGGGCCGATCACCAGATAGTGCTCCGCGCCGCGGGACGGATCGATCTGCCCGAAATAATAAAGCGCGCCGAGTTCCGCTCCGTCGTAATAGCCGGTGGTCGCGAGAACCGGAATTTTGATGCGCGCGAATTCCGCTCCGTAGGGGATCATCGCTTGCCAGTAGGAGTCGTAATCCGGATGGGAAATCCAGCGGTCCCAGATCGGGTTTTTCACATGGGCCATCGCGGAGAGGTCTCGCCAGGCGCGCCCGCTCACGTACCAGTCGCGGAACAGCCGCTCCCAGCGCGCGCTGTCCTCGAAGGCCGCGCCGTCGAGCCCGTGGCCGCTCGCGACGTAAAGCGGCCAGTAGAAATTGAAGCCGAGGCCGACATTGCCCTCCATCGGCATGTCGATGCCGGGCGCTGTCGCCACGGACGGCATGATCGCCTTGAGCGCGGGCGGCATATGCTTGACCGCGGCCCATTGGGTAAAGCCGTCATAGCTGCCGCCGAACATGCCGACGCGCCCGTCGCTCCAAGGCTGCTTCGCGATCCAGCCGATGAGCGTTGCCGCGTCGGCGCCGTCGTGCTCCTGTGGCACCGGAGCATCCGGGCTGCACATCTTCCCGCGGGTGAATCCGGTGATGCCGACATAGCCGTTCGACGCCGAACGCCGCGCCTCGCTCAGCGTGCTTAAGGGGTCGGCATAGACCGTGAATTCGAGAAGCGCGGGAAGCCGTTCGGTGACGCGCGGGCGCACGATCTGCGCACACACGATCGCGCCGTCGGGCGTGTGCACCTGGATATTCTTCGCAACGATGTAGCGGCGGTTGTCGTCCTCGTTCACCAGTGGCGCCGCGAACGGCATGAAGGTGCGGTAGGACTCTTCGATCTGGTAGGCGCGGATCAGCGCGAGCGCATCGGCAAGCGCGATGGTGTGCTTTCCCGATTCCTTCTTCAGCAATCCGTCGAGATCGCGCCGCAACGCCGTCTCGTCGATGAGCAGGCTCAGTCCGCCGAACTTCTCGCCGTTGAAGAGCCGCATGACGAGCGCAGAGGTTTTGTTGTCGAGCGGGCCGACCAGCGCCCGGAATTCCGCCTGGAAAGCCTTTGCGAGCGAAATGCCGCTGCGCCGGCTCAGCGCTTGCGCTCGCGCGAGAATTTCGTATTGCGCGTCGCGCGCCGCGGCCTGCGGAGGATCTTCGCTATTGGGAATCGCGCGCAGCGCCGCGATCGTGTTCGCGGCGTCGGCAGTTTGTCCGGCCACCATCTGCAGCCGGAAGAGATTGTCGAGAGACGTCTCGCGATCCTTGTCTCGCCAGGCGACGATGACGGCTCTGGCGAGCTGCGGCATCGCCCGCGCCAGCGCCGCGCGGTCGCCGCCCGCGGGCGCGACAAACGGAAACTGCTGCGCGGCCGCCGCAGGCGCGACGAGGCACAGCACGAGCACGCCAAGCAATTTGCGCATTCCCCGATCCCGGATGAGCAGCCAATCCCGATCATGGGCCGCCGCAGGGCCGGGAGAGAGACGAAATCGCCGATTGCGGTGTTGCGCAACACGCAACATGATGGCGCGTTCAGGGCAGGACTTTTGCCGATGCTCACCACGGTCTTGCGCGCCTTCGAGGAAACCGCGCGGGCGGGTTCGATCCGCAAGGCGAGCCAGTCGCTCGGGCTGGCGCCGTCCTCGGTCAGCCGCAGCGTTGCCGTGCTCGAGCACGAGATGGGAACCAGGCTGCTCGAGCGGCGGGCGGGCGGAGTGGCGCTCACCCATGCGGGAGAGCTCGTCGCGGCGTATGCACGTTCGGTCCTGCTCGACTACGATTCCCTGCGCGCCGATCTCGACGACGTGCGCGGCACGCAGCGGCGGCTGGTGCGGATCGTGCTGGTGGAAAGCGTGGCCTCCTACGGGCCGATCGGCGCCATCGCGAAATTCACCGAGAAGTATCGTTCGGTCTCCTTCCAGCTTCGGCTGGTGCCCGCGCCGCGCGTCGTCGAGGCGGTCCGGCAGGATCAATGCGAGATCGGGCTGGCGTTCTGCGCCGAAGCCGCGCCGGACATCACCATTCTGGCACGCGTGCCGGAGCCCATCATGCTTGCCGTGCCGATCGGAATCGAACTCGCGGGCACAGCCGATTTGCGCGCGATCGCTGGCTTGCGCCTCGCGCTGCCCGACACCGATTTCGGCATCCGCCGCATCTTCGACCGCGCCTGCGCGCGGGCCGGCGTCCAGATCGCGCCGGTCCTGACCAGCAATGTCTTCGAGACGCTGCGCGATTTCGTCCGCTGCGGAGCCGGCGCGGCCATTCTTCCGATGCGTGCGATTGCGCGCGCCGCGCTGGCCGGCGAGCTCAGGGCGATCGCGCTCGACGATCCGCCGTTCCGTGACGCGACCATCGATGTCGTGGTCCTGCGCAAGCGGCGGCTGCCGCGCGTGGTGAAGGCGTTCGCGGATATCCTGATCGCGCAAATCCAGTCGCAGAAGGGAGGTTCGCATGGCCCTTGAAATGCGGGACCGTTGCGAGCGCTGCGGCGCGGTGCTGCAGGGCGACAGCGCCGAGGCGCGCATCTGTTCTTACGAATGCACGTTCTGCCGTTCCTGCGCGGAGACGATGAGAGGAAACTGTCCTAATTGCGGCGGCGAGCTTGTCTCGCGGCCGCGGCGCATGGCAAAAAGCTGAAGGACCATGACCAACACACGACGAATTCAGATCCTCATCGGGCTGCTCCTGACCCTCGGGGTGGGGCTGCTGCCGCTGGGCCAATGGGGCCGCGCCCATTCGGGCCTCGGACATCTCCTCGGAGGCGAGATCTTCTGGTGGATCGCGGTGGTCGTGGTGCTGCTGTACATCGCGTTCGTGGAGCGCCGGCCTTTCGCCTCGGTCGGATTCCGCCGGCCGAAGGCGCTCGACATCGTGCTGGGCGTGGTCGCGGGGATTCTGCTCCTCGCCGGTATTGTCGTGATCTACCAGGTCGTGTTTCCGCTCCTGCATCTCAAGATGAATGCGCGCGAGATGCACACGCTGTACAATACGCCGTTCTGGTATCGCGTCATTCTCGTCACGCGCGCGGCGGTGGCGGAAGAATTGCTGTTCCGGGGCTATCCGATCCCGCGGCTCGGCGAGCTGTCGGGAAGCGTCGCGTTCGCGGCCGTCGTCTCGTGCGCCGCCTTCACCTACGCGCATCTGGCAAGCTGGGGCCCGGCGCAGCTCATCGTCGCCGGCTATGGAGGCGTTATTCTGACGATACTCTATGTGTGGCGCCGCAATCTGTGGGCCAACATGCTTGCGCACTGGATCGCCGACGGCGCAGGATTCCTTCTCGGGCACGGGTGAGATTGGCGCACGTGCAGGTGCTGGTATTCCCCGCCGCGTTGTCATCGGCAGCGGAAGCGTCCATAAGGCATTGAACAACGGGCGAGGGCCAGACATGCGCCGATTCATCATCGAACGCGATATTCCGAAGATCGGCAGCGCCGAGCGCGACGCGCTCAGGGCGGCCGCGCATAAAGTCGAATGCGGTGCTGGCGGAACTTGCGCCGGATATCCAGTGGGTGGAGAGCTACGTCGCGGCGGACAAGACGTTCTGCGTCTATCTCGCGCAGGACGAGGGCGTCATCCGCAAACACGCCGAGATGAGCGGCTTTCCGGCGACGAAAATCACCGAAGTGTCGAAGATGATCGATCCCACAACCGCGCGGGACTGATCGGCCGCCTCAAATCTTGGTCACCGACTTTCGGACGAACCCGTCGGCGCTCCAGTCCTCGCTGTCGACGCCGTGGTGGACGAAGAAGAGGCCATCCGGATCGTAGCCCCGCTTGATGGCGCGCAGGCGAGGGTAATTGCCGCCGAAGTATTCTTTCTGCCACGACGCATTGAAGTAATTACTCTCCGACACGTATGAGCCCGCCGCCGGCGCAACCTTCCTGAGTTCTGCGATCGCGGCATCGATTTTGCGGGCGTCCTTTTGCGCGGCGCCCATGTCGATCGGCGGGCGCGGGAAACCGGGATACGCCGGTCTCTCGCCGTCGGCGACGATCACCAGGCAGAACGCGTCGCGCACCGCGGGATTGGTGGCCGTGTCTTTCGCCGCGGCGACGGCCTCGGCCGGCGCGCCGGCAAGTCCCTTGTTGAACTGGACATAGAGTTTCTTGTGACGGCTCGCCGCGAAGAGCGCCGCGACGAGCGCCGGCTGACGCTCCGGCGCAAGAAGCGACGCCGGCAGCCATGTCGAATCGTAGCCGTGGATGAACAGGCCGACTTCGGCCTCGTCGCCGTTCCACCAGCCATGCCAGGGCGGAGCGCCACTGCGCTTGTCCGCTGTCATCGAGGGATTGCCGGCAACGTCCCACCAGTGGCGCGCCTCCGTTGCCCGGGCGCCGAGCTCGTCGGTAATCGCGAAATCCTGCGGGCGCGATTTCACCCAGTCGAAGAACGGTTTCCAGTCCCGCTCCGGCTGTGTTTTGTCGGTCCCCTGGAATACCATCGAAAGTTCGAGTGTGTTGTCGGGCGCGGGAAGGATCTTCTCGCCCCAGTGCGGATTGCACAGACGACGCGCATAGTAATCGACGAACTGCGCGAGGAGCCGGCGATAGGCGTCGTCGGACTTTGCCTTGACGGTGCCCCAGGCCGAACCGAACCAGGGCGGCAAATTGTGCGTGCGCAGCGTGAGCTTTGTAACGACCCCCCAGCTTCCGCCGCCGCCGCCCTTGATCGCCCAGAACAGATCGGGGTTCGTGCAGGCGTTGACGGTGTGCACGGCGCCGTTTGCGGTCACGATTTCCGCCTCGATCAGACTTGCGGCCGCCGTGCCGAAATTCTTCGAGAAGCTGCCGAAGCCGCCGCTCTGCACGAGGCCTGCGACGCCCACATCGGTGCAGCCGCCGCCCTGCACATAACGTCCCGCCTGCTCGGTCACCGCGTGATAGAGATCGATCCAGACCGCGCCCGCTTCGGCCGTGACGGCAGGGACGGGCGCAACCTTGCCTTCGCAGCCGCTCGGCACGAACGCGTCGTTGAGCGACACCGCGTTCATCCCGCGCGTCCAGACGAGCAGCGAATCGGGCGCATCCGAGGTGCCCTGATAGCTGTGGCCCGTGCCCTTGACGGCGAGCCGTAAATTGTTCTCGCGCGCAAAATTGACGGCCGCCGCCACATCGGCGGCGTTGCGCGCCTTCACCGCCCAGGCGCTGGGCCGCGGCCGCCACGCATCGAGCCAACCCGACACCTGCGTACCCGCCGGCTGGTCGCCGATCCAGAACGGATTGCGGATGTTGGCGAGCGCATCCCGACAGGCGGCACCGTCGGGATCGGACGGACACGCCGCGAACAGCGATCGCACCTCGATCAGATTGCCGCCGACTGCGGCTTTCAGCGCCTGCCATTTCTCCGCACCCGGCCAGCCCGGTTCTCCGGGCCGCACACGGCGCATGACCGGCGCCGCGGCGGCGCCAATCGGCATTCCCGACCACAGAGCGGCTTGCGCGCCCGCGGCTGCGACGCCCTTGAGCAGGTCCCGACGGTCCATGTTCGCGCTCCGGCCCGACTGCGGGAAGGTGCTAATCAGGTTCGCGCAGCGGTGCAATCGCATTCCGTGCAAGCAGCCGCGTTATGCGTCGGGCGAATTGGTCGCGACCGGCCGGTGCGGTGCTATGCAGATGGGACGCCCCTGCTGCGGAGGCCTTCGTGCGTCGTCGTCTGTTTCTTCTGACACTCCTGTTTGCGGCCTCGCCTGCGTTCGCGGACGCGGCAGTGACACAGGTGATGGTGCTCGCCACCTTCCACATGAGCAATCCCCATCGCGATCTCCACAATGTGACGGCCGACAATGTGCTGGCGCCGAAACGCCAGACGGAGATCGCCGCCGTCGTCGCGGCGCTCGCACGCTTTCGCCCCACCCAGGTGGACGTCGAATGGCCGGCCGATACGGTCACGCAGCGCTACGCGAAATTCGTATCCGGAAGCCTGCCGCCCTCGCGCAACGAGGTCGTGCAACTCGGCTTCCGGCTGGCGCGTGCGAGCGGCGCGCAGATTCACGGCATCGATATCGCAGGCGAGTTTCCCTACGACGCGGTCGTTTCCTACGCAAAGGCGCACGGCGAGAGCGACCTGCTGGCGCGCGCCGACGCCGATATCACGAAAGAGGTCGCCGAACAGCAGAAGACGATCGACACCGAAAGCATAGGAGATGTCTTGCGCAGGCTGAACGAGCCCGCCCGGATACGCGCAGACAACGATTGGTACATGGGCATGCTGAGGGTCGGAGGCGGAACGGATCAGCCGGGCGCCGATCTGCTTGCGGCCTGGTACCAGCGCAACATGCGCATCTGCGGAGAGATCGTGCAGCTCGCGCGTCCCGGCGATCGCGTCGTGGTCATCTTCGGCGCCGGTCACGCCTTTCTGCTGCGCCAATGCGTGAGCCAGATGCCGGGCACCCGCCTGGTCGAGCCCACCGATTACCTGCCGCGGTGAATCCTGTCGCCCAACGCATTAACTACGCCCGAAGCGGCGGCCGGCGATTTACCATCCTGCTTGGGCATCCGGGCCGGCGCACCGCAAATGCTGGCTCGGGCGTGAATCCCGTCTAAACCGGACATTTACAAATTATCGGCACTCTTCCACCCCATGTTGCATGTGCTGGGGTGCATTACGGAGCAGCACGACATCCGGCTGGTGCTGCTGGCCGCCGTGCTCTGTCTCTTCGCCTGCGCCACCGCGATGTCGATGATCGCGCGCGGGCGCGCGGCCATGGAACCCGTGCGGACCGCGTGGCTGGTGGCCGCGGGCGTGGTGGCGGGCTGCGGCATCTGGGGCCTGCACTTCGTGGCGATGCTCGCCTATCGCCCGGGCCTGCCGATGGCCTACGACGCGCCGCTGACCGCTCTGTCGGTCCTGATTGCTGTGACACTGTGCGCCGTCGGCTTCCGCGTCTGTCTGTCGGCTGCAGGCGGCGCGGTGGGAGGTGTCATCACCGGCTGCGCGATCAGCGCCATGCATTATGTCGGCATGGCGGCGGTGCGCGTGCCGGCGCACGGCGTGTGGGATGTGCACTATGTCGTGGCGTCGCTCCTCGTGGGCATTCTCGCGACGGCGTTCGGGCTGCATATCGCGGTCAGGCGCAACGATATGAAGGGCTATGTCGCCGCGGCGAGCCTGTTCGCCGTCGGCATTGTCGGCATGCATTTCACCGCCATGTCGGCCGTCGTCTACGTGCCCGATCCGACAGTGCGCGTCACCGGCGTCGTCATCGCGCCCGCCGTTCTCGCGATCGCCGTGGCGGCGAGCGTTGTGCTCATCATGGCGCTCGGCATGATCGGTGCGGTCGTCGACTATCATCTGGCCGGCCGCGCGACGAAGGAAGCCCAGCGCCTGCGCGACCATATCGAGGCGCTCGAGGCCACCAAGCGCCAGCTGGAAGAAACGACAGACGATCTCGGCGGCGCGCTCGCCGCCGCCGATGCGGCCAACGCGGCGAAGTCGCTGTTCCTCGCCACGATGAGCCACGAACTGCGCACGCCGCTGAACGCCGTGATCGGCTTTTCCGAGATGCTCCAGATCGAAGCCTTCGGTCCGCTCGGGCACGAGCGCTACCACGGCTATGCGGACGACATCCACGCGAGCGGCGCCCATCTTCTCGGCCTGATCAACGATGTGCTGGATATCGCCCGCATCGATTCGGGGCAGGTCGATCTCGACGAGACGAATTTCGCCGTGCTCGACCTCGTCGACGGCGCGGTCCGCATGATCCTGCCGCACGCGGCGAAAGCGCAGGTGCGCCTCGATTACCGCGTGGCGCCGGGACTGCCGGAGCTGGTCGCCGACCGGCGCAGGCTTCGGCAGGTGCTGATCAATCTCGTTTCGAACGCCATCAAGTTCACGCCGGCAGGCGGCCATATCCTCGTGATGGCCGAGCCGGACGAATCGGGATTGCGGATCACCGTGCAAGACAACGGAATCGGCATCGCGGCGCAGGACATCCCGAAGGCCTTCGAACGCTTCGGCCAGGTCGACGGAAGCTTCGCCCGCAAATACGACGGCGTGGGTCTCGGCCTGCCGCTCGCGCGCGACCTCGTCGAACTCCACGGCGGACGTCTGACGCTCGAAAGCGTCCCCGGCGCCGGGACGATGGCGACGATCATTCTCCCCGAAAGCCGCCTCGCCCGGATCCCCGCGTCAGAGGCGGCGTAGGCCGAGAAGCGTACCCATCACCCGCGTCGAAGCGGATTTCTCCGTCGAGCCCTGCTTGTCTCCCACAAGGGCACAAGGGGCGAGGGGGAATTTGGTGCACGGCACGAACAAATTACTTATGCGGCGCGCCGACGAATCTCTCTCCCCGCGTCCCGCGTTTGAGAGGGTCGCCAGATACCGATGTTGAAACCGGCACCGTGCCGGTGAGGGGCAAGCGGAACGCTAATCTCCGAACACGCCCGCGCTCGCCTGTTTGAACGATTGCCAGATGATCGCGTTGGCGTCGGGGTCGCCTTTGAGCACCGCCTCCGCGTAGTGCTTGGCCTGTTCGTAGCTGATATGCGGCGGCAGCGGCGGAACGTTGGGATCGGTCAGCGCATCGATGACGCAAGGCCGGTCGGCCGCGAGTGCCGCATCCCAGGCCGGGCCGACCTCGTCCGCGGTTTCCACGCGGATGCCCTTCAGCCCGAGCAGTTCCGCATAGCGCGCATAGTTGAAAGGCTGCACGTCCTGCGACGCCTGGTATTTGGGATCGCCCGCCATCACGCGCTGTTCCCAGGTCACCTGGTTCAGGTCGCAATTGTTCAAGACCAGGATGACGAGACGCGGATCGCGCCAGCGCTTCCAATGTTTGGCGATGCTGATGAGCGTGTTGTTGCCCAGCATCTGCATCGCGCCGTCGCCGATGAGGCCGATGGCGACGCGCTCGGGATAGGCGAATTTCGCGGCCAGCACGTAAGGCGCGCCGGGGCACATGGTGGCGAGGCCGCCCGACAGCGAAGCCTTCATGCCGCGGCGGATGCGGAAATCGCGCGCGAACCAGTTGGCGACGCTGCCCGAATCCGCGGCGATGATGCAGTTCTCCGGCAGCCGGCTCGACATCTCCCAGATGGTGCGCTGCGGATTGATCGGATCGGCGTCGGCCATCGCGCGCTCTTCGCAGAGCTCCCACCATTTCTTCACGTTCTTCTCGATGCCGTCGCGCCAGCCACGATCCTGCTTGCGGTTCAACAGCGGGATCAGCGCGCGCAATGTCGTCGCGCTGTCGCCGGTCAGGTTGACGTCCATGGGATAGCGCAGGCTCAGCATGCGGCCGTCGATGTCGATCTGCACGCCGCGCGCCTTTCCTTCCTTCGGCAGGAATTCGGAATAGGGAAAGGCCGAGCCGACCATCAGAAGCGTGTCGCAGCCCATCATCATGTCCCAGCTCGGCCGCGTGCCGAGAAGGCCGATGGAGCCGGTGACGAAAGGCAGGTCGTCGGGAACCACGGCGCGGCCGAGCAGCGCCTTGGCGATTCCGGCGCCCAGAAGTTCGGCGGTCTCGATCACTTCCTCGGTCGCGTGCAGCGCGCCCGCGCCGACGAGCATCGCCACGCGCTTGCCGCCGTTCAGAATCTCCGCCGCGCGTTCGAGATCCGTCACCGTCGGCACCACCACCGGCGCGGTGTAGCCGACACCCGACAACACCGCGCCGTGTTCGCGCGGCGCCGGTTCGTAATTTGCTTCCTGCACGTCGTTCGGAACGATGATGCAGGTGACGGTGCGTTCCGCCTTGGCGATGCGGATGGCGCGGTCCACGAGCTGGCGCATCTGCGCGGGCTCCATGCACATCTGGACGTATTCGCTCGCCACGTCCTTGAAGAGCGAATTGAGATCGACTTCCTGCTGGAAGTCGCCGCCGAGCGACATGCGTTTCTGCTGGCCGACGATGGCGACCACCGAGGCGTGATCCTTCTTGGCATCGTAGAGACCGTTCAGCAGATGGATCGCGCCGGGCCCCGAAGTGGCCATGCAGACGCCGACCTCGCCGGTCCATTTGGAATGGGCGCAGGCGCAGAACGCGGCGATTTCCTCGTGCGCGGTCTGGATGAATTCGATGTCCTTGGCGCGGCCGAGCGCCCCCAGAAGCCCGTTGATGCCGTCGCCGGGGTATCCGTAAATCCGCGTGAGGCCCCATTGCTTGAGCCTCTCGAGCAGGAAATCCGCGGTGGTCTTGGCCATCTGGTCCTCCGGAAATGCGCGAACGCGGGGGGTGCGTCCCGCCCGCTGCGACGGGAAAGGAACGCGAGGGCGAGCGCGCCTGTTCCGGCCATGGACGCTCCGCGAAATGTCGCTGGCCACGGAATCCCCGGCCGTTCGTTCTGACCGCATGGCGCGCGCCCAGGCAGCGATCTCGAAAATTTCGGCCGGCGCCTACACGATCCCGACGGACTCCCCCGAATCCGACGGCACCATCGCGTGGGACAGCACCACGCTCGTGCTCGCCGAAATCGAAGCGGGGGGCGCTGCGGGCATGGGCTACACCTATTGCGACGGCGCAGCGGCGGGCCTGATCTCGAAGAAACTCGCCGAAGTGCTCAAGGGTCGCGACGCGTTCGCCATCGAGGCGGCGTGGACGGCGATGGCGGATGCGGTGCGCAACATCGGCCGTCCCGGCATCACGGCGTGCGCCATCTCCGCGCTCGATACGGCGCTCTGGGATCTGAAGGCGCGGCTCCTGGACGTGCCGCTCGCAACCCTGTTCGGTCCCGCGCGCGAACGCGTGCCGGTCTATGGCAGCGGCGGCTTCACCTCCTACACCGACCGGCAGATCGCCGATCAGCTGTCGGGCTGGGCGGCGCAGGGATGTTCGTGGGTGAAAATGAAAGTCGGGCGCGAACCGGCGCGCGATGCGGCGCGCGTCGATGTGGCGCGCCGGGCGATCGGCGCCCAGGTCGGATTGTTCGTCGATGCGAACGGGGCCTACGCGCGCAAAGAGGCGGTCGCGTTCGCCGATCTATTCGCGGAGCGCGGCGTCACCTGGTTCGAGGAACCGGTGTCGAGCGACGATCTGGAAGGTTTGCGGCTGCTGCGCGATCGCGCGCCGGCCGGCATGGACATCGCGGCGGGCGAATACGGCTACACGCCCTTCTATTTCAAAAACATGCTCGCCGCGGGCGCGGTGGACGTGCTCCAGGCGGACGCGACGCGCTGCGGCGGCTATACGGGATTTTTCCGCGCCGCCGCGCTCTGCGACGCCTTCGCCATTCCGCTGTCGAGCCATTGCGCGCCGGCGCTGCATCTGCCGGCGACCGTCGCGGCGCCCAGGCTGCGTCACATGGAATGGTTTCACGATCACGTGCGCATCGAGCAGAGGCTGTTCGATGGCGCGCCGCAGGTGCGCGAAGGCGCGATCGCGCCCGATCCCGCACGGCCCGGCAACGGGCTCGCCTTCCGCCGCGCCGACGCGGAGCGGTACGGGAGCAAATAACGATTGTCGTTCCAGCCCCCCATCCGCGCGAGCCGCGGCCGGAGGACAAGCTTCGGCAATGACAAGCCCGTTTGTTTACAGAATCAGCTTGCCGACGACGATGCCGGCGAGGAGGGCAATGGCGAGCGCGCGGAAAGGCTTCGCGCGAATGTAATTTTCGACTTCGCCGCACAGGTCTTCGCGATCGAATTCGCGGTCGAAGTCGGAGGAAGCACCGGATCGGCCGGCCAAAGTGTCGTCGTCGGACATCGACATTTCGGAAAACTCCTGTCTGGGCTCGAAGTTGGGCGGCGGCCATCCCGCGTTCCGGAACGGCCGTCAATCACCCATCAAGGCACGAACGGCCGGACCGTTCCATAGCCATCGCTGCGCCCGCGCTTCCGGAAACTCTCATTTCATGGGCGGAGGCGGGGAGTTCCGGCGGAACGGCCATTTCGGCTTCGCGTTCTCACCCCGTCGAGCGGGCGCAGGAGTAAAATCATGACCAACTCTTCGCGTAACCTCAAAATCGGTGCCGCTCTGGCCGGCATCATGGCGGCAGCGGCTCTCGCGGGCTGCGCCTCCCAGGCATCGACGCCACCCCCGGCGCCGCCGCCGACCCAGCAGTCTTATAACACCCAGGCTCCTCCGGCTCAGCCGCCTCAGGAACAGGGCATGACCAACACCAATACCAGCAACATGAACAGCGGCGCGGCTTCGGGCGGCGCCACGTCCGGCGGTGCTGGAACGAACGGCGGCGGTGCGGGCAGCCGATAAGGCGGGACGCGTTCGCTTCACGACATATCGACGGGGACAGCGCTGAAGCTGTCCCCGCATCTGTTTTTGCCGGCAGGCGTCGACAGGCTCACCACGTGGTCCTGAAGGCGGACACCGGATTTTTGCACTTGGGCCGCAGAGGGATTAAACGCGCCCGCCATGGCATCGCGGGTTCTTCATTTCTTCCGGCCGTTGCGCCGCGATCGTCCGGCGCTCGGACTCCTGGCAGGCTTCCTCCTGATCGGGCTCGGCGCGCTCGCGCGCTGGTCGCTCGGCGATCTGAGCGAGGGCTTCGGCCCGATGATGCTGCTCCCGGCGATCCTGCTCTCGGGCGTGTTCGGCGGCGTGCGCACGGCGCTCGGCATCGCGGTGGTTTGTCTCGTCGTCGCCTGGACATGGTTTTTCCCGCCTTACGGCAGCTTCGCCATCGAATTGCGCGCCGTCGTCACCATGATCGTCTTCGTGCTGACCGCGGCGTTCGAAATCTACGTGATCGGCACGCTCAACGGCGCGATGGAAAACCTGGCGCTGGCGCGCGAGCGCTCGAACACCATGTTCCGCGAGCTGCAGCACCGCGTCGCCAACAATCTGCAGGTGGTCGCGGGCGTGCTGAGCCTCGGACAGCGAAGCGTCGCTTCCGAAAGCGCGGGTGCGGACGCGCTCGCTCGCGCGCGCGGGCGCCTCGAACTGATGTCGCGCGTCCATCGCCGCCTGCACGATCCTTCTGCGGTCGATCTGCCGGTGGGCGACTATCTCGACGAACTGTGCCGCGATCTGATCGCCGCGAGCGAGCGGCCGTTCGTGCGTCTTTCGGTGATCGCCCAACCCGTGCGTCTCGATCTCGAATCGCTGATGTCGGTGTCGCTGATCGCGGCCGAACTCGTCACCAACAGCCTCAAGCACGCGTTCAACGGACGCAGCACGGGCGCGATCGCGATCGGTCTCGACGAAAGCGCAGGCACCGCCGCCCTGACCGTGGCCGATGACGGACCGGGCCTTCCGCCCGATTTCGAAAAGGCACGCAAGGGCAGCCTCGGGCAGGGCATCGTCCAGAGCCTCGCCGCCCAGCTCGGCGGCACGCTGGCGTTCCACTCGGGCCCCGGCACCACCGCGCGGCTGACGTTTCCGGTGTGAAAGGGCGAGGGCATCGCAGCGGATTTTCCATCGTGGATGGCTTCGATGAAAGAAGAGGGTGCGTTGCGCCGAATCGGTCGGAATACCGGGACGTGAAATGCATTTCCTGATCCGAAGCGGTCGAGCTTACAGCAACGCGCCTTGCCTGTCGTCGCTCGTGCGCGCTTTGCGGCTAGGGCTCGCTTTGCGATCCGGCGACCGAGGATGCGTTCGAGACCGGCGATGAAACCGGCGTTGCCAAGCGGCCCGCCGTCATAGCCGGCCATGTCCCTTTTCTCGCCAAGGCTTGGGAAATGCATTTCGCGTCCCGGTATTCAACTTTTCTCGCCAAGGCTTGGGAAATGCATTTCGCGTCCCTGCATTTTCGGCAAAATTCTCTCCGGCGTCAAAATAGATCTCGAACAAATGTAATCGTTTGCACACCCCGTAGAACACCACGCCGTGAAAATCGATAGCGATTTTGTCTAGCGCCTCATCCAAAGAGATGTCTCGCATTTCCGCAGGGATGTGTGCCGCGTTGGGCGCCGGTTCGGCAATGATTGAGTTGATTGGAAACGTAGGAGTCGCGATTTGCAATTGGCGCATCGCAGTTTGCACATCACGGTTATGGGTAATTGCGGCGATCGCCAGAATTGGATTGTACTGACTTGATCGGCTAAATCTAATCTCCGAGATCCTTGTGCGTAAGAGCGCATCAGGGACACCGAACATCCGAATGCGAATAATTCGATTGCCATCGGACACGGATACGCGCTTTTCGCTTTCAAAGATGTGCAGAACTGCTC
>JBOHKH010000036.1:0-19453 GCA_050728995.1 Rhizomicrobium sp.
TGGGCCAAGCCGCCAAGGCTCTTGGGGGGCCACGCGCCTTGGCCCATTGCTTCGCCAGACCAGATGGAGAAAATCAGCCGCCAGACTCAAGTTGCCGCTGGATGAAAGTTGGGGGCAACGTCACCGGAATTCATCCACGAAGTACAAAATCGTGGGATAGTAATGAGTCTGGAGCAGCAGGCTGAGTGGGTTTCACTTTTTGAGAAGAATAAAGCCAAGGTGGTACCAGTGCTCGCCCGATTGACAATACTGGAGCAAGAAATCGATGATCAAATTTATCGGGCATTCGGCTTGGACGCGCAGGAGAGAATGGTCATAGAACAGGGCTGATATGATGGACGTGGGAGATTGCCGCGTCCTAAGCTCTGGCCCACCAAGGAAAGCCGTTCGCTCTTCCTCCTCGCCGCCTTCCTTCGCTTGTGCGAAGGCGGCTCCGAGGAAAGCGAACTACCTCTATAGTTCTATCTTTGAAGCTGTTCTTTCTTGGTCCGTGTGGCGACACAGTGGCGACACGCCGCAAAACGAAAGGACTGCCTCACGGCAACCCAGTCGTAAGTCTCTGAAGCAACTGATGGTTTTGGAGCGGGCGACGCGAATCGAACGCGCGACCCTAACCTTGGCAAGGTTATGCTCTACCCCTGAGCTACGCCCGCGTCCAAGAGGGACCGTTTATGGCAAGCGGGGCGGCGGTTTACAAGGCCGGCGCGCGCCCCCTCCACCGGCTTCGGCGGTACCCCTCCACCACCTGACGGCGGGGGAGGAAAGCTACGGCGCGGGCGGGTTCTCCGCTTCGGCGCCGAAGCGGTAGCGCAGTTCGATTCCCCACATGCGCGGCGGCGCGTAGATGGAGGCCGAGGTGCCGGTCAGATGCAGCAGCGCATCGGCGCCCACCGCATAGGTGCGGTCGAACAGATTGTTCACGAAGGCGCCCGCGTCGAAACCGCGGCCCAGAAAATCGTTCCAGTCGAAACGCAGATTGACGAGCGCATAGCCCTTCTGCTCCGGCGGCGTGCCTGCGGGCGCGAGGCAGGTGTAGGGCGCGCCGGGCGCGTTCGGCCGGAGAAACGCGCCGCAGGTCGTTTCGATGTCGCTCAGATCGGTGAACCATTCGCTGCTCTGCCAATAGATCTGCGCGCTGAGCAGCGGCGATCCCAGCGCCGGATCGATCGGAATGTGGAAGCGCGGGCTCAGCCCCAGCTTGTTCTGCGGCGTATAGGCGAAGGGATTGCCGGCGTGATCGAGTTCGCCTTCGAGCGTCTGGTTGCCCGCGAGGTCGATCAGGATCGCCTGCGGCAGCAGGAATTTCGCGTAGCTCGCGTCGGTGTACGAATAGAAGACGCCGCGCTCGAAATTGTCGTCGGGCACGAAAGTGGACTGGAATTCGAGGCCCTTGATGTTGGCCCGCGCGGCATTGAAGGTAAGCGCGACGGGGATCACCTGGATGAACGGCGGCGTGGCGAGCTCCTGCTCGACGGCCACAAGATCGTTCTTCTGCACGTCGTCGTACCAGCCGTAATAGATGTCGAAATCGGTGCGGCCGGGAACGCCCAGGATCGTCCAGTTGTTCTTGGTGCCGAGTTCCACGTCCGTCAGATACTCCGGCTTGAATTCGGCGAAATCGGTCGCGGGACCCGCGGCGCTGTTGAAGCCGCCGCTCTTGTAGCCGCGCCGGTACGTCGCATAGAGCATGGTCGCGTCGTTCAGCTGGTAATTTGCTGCGAGCGTCCAGGTAGGGGCGCTGAAATTTCCGGATTCGGTCGGAACCGCATAGGGAAAGACGTTGGGAATGGGGAAGGGACAGGACGTGCCTTCGGCCGGCAGGATGCAGTTGCGGGCAATCGCCACCTTGTGGTCCCAGGTGTAGCGGCCGCCGGCGGTCAGGCTCAGGCCCTGCACGAGAGACGAAACGTCGACGGTCGCGCTGCCATAGACGGCATTCGAGGTGCCGCCATTGGCGAGGTCGCTGAATTCGGTCGTGCCGAAAGCCGAGAGCGGGCTTCCCGGCGGCTGCGCGCCGCCCAGCGTTTCGCGCTCGACTTCCGCCTGACCGGCTGGAACAGGATGGCGCCGCCCGTCGTGCTGCGGCCGAACAGCGTGCCCTGCGGTCCGTTCAGCACCTGCACGCTGTCCATGTCGAAATAGCTGCCCTCGCCGCTCGGATTGAACGGCACTTCGGCGAAATAGGATTGCACGCCGGGGTCGGCGCCGCCGAAAGGCTGGGTCTGGCCGCGAATGGTGAAGACGTCGGTGTCGCGCGAACCAAGATTGGCGGCGACCGAGAGCGAGGGCGCGAGCGTTTGCAGGTCCATCGCGGACTTGGTCTGCGTCAGCCGCAGCTCCTCGCCGGAGATGGCGGTGACGGCCACGGGAATCTTCTGCTCGTTTTCCGCGCGCCGTCGCGCGGTGACGACCACCGTTTCGACCGCGCCGTGAGGCGCAAAGGGCGACGCCGCGGACGGCGATGTGGGGGGCCCGGCCGTGTTCGTCTGCGCGGCTGCGGACGTATCCACCACTGCGATGAGACACACGGCGCAGCAGAACCAGCTGGCATTGCTCCGGCTCATCATTCCCCCCATGAACGCCCGCGACGCGGAACTATATGAAATGATGCGCGCTCGTCCACGCCACGGCAGCCGGAAGAGATAGGCCTGTGACATGCCTGCAACGGCAGAATTGACAGGGTTTTCCGGCCTTTGCCTTGCCGCTCGTGTATGACTCGGATATGCGCGGGGATGGTGGCTCGCGCGCGAAGCGTCGGGCGCCTGGTCGAGGGGCGATGCTGCAATTCGACAATGTGGGCATGCGCTACGGGCCCGGACCGGAGGTCCTGCGGGACGTGAGTTTCCGGCTGGACGCGGGCTCCTTCTCCTTTCTCACGGGACCCTCGGGCGCCGGTAAGTCGACGCTTCTGCGACTCATGTATCTCGCGGAGCCGCCGACCCGCGGATTGATCACCCTGTTCGGCTGCGATCTCGCGGTGACGCGACGCGCACGGTTTCCCGCGCTGCGCCGCCGTATCGGCGTGGTGTTCCAGGATTTCCGGCTGCTCGATCACCTGTCGGCGTTCGACAACGTCGCGCTGCCGCTGCGCCTCGCCCACCGCAGCGTCCACGATTACGCGCGCGACGTCGTGGAACTGCTCGACTGGGTCGGATTGGGCGAGAAACTCGACGCGAAACCGCCAACGCTGTCGGGCGGCGAGCAGCAGCGCATCGCCATCGCGCGCGCGGTGGTCGGCCGCCCCGACCTGCTGCTGGCCGACGAACCGACCGGCAATGTCGATCCGGATATCGCGCAGCGGCTGGTGCGCCTGTTCGTCGAGCTCAACCGGCTGGGCACCACCGTGCTCATCGCGACCCACGACCGCTCGCTCCTCGAAAGCACGCGCGCGCGCGAAATGCGGCTGGTCGACGGACGGCTCGTCGAGATGCAGTTGCAGCGCGCATGAGCGCATACCGCCCCGGCCGTATCATGCCGCGATGGGAGGGCGCCGCGCCGCTCGATCTCGCGATCGGTGTCATGGCATTTCTGGCGGCGCTTGCGGTGGGCGCTTCTCTCGTCACCGCCCGTACCGCCAAAGACTGGCAGGCGGGACTTGCCGGGGCATTTACCGTGCAGGTGCTGCCGCCTTCGTCGGGTGCGATCGAACCGCGATGGCAGAACGAAATCGAGGCCGCGATCTTGATGCTGCGCCGCACGCCGGGCGTAGCGCGGGTGGACGTCGTGAGCGAGGCCGACACGCGCGCGCTCGTGGCCCCGTGGCTCGGATCGGGCACGCTGCCGAGCGAACTGCCGCTGCCGCGGCTCATCGATGCCGCGATCACACGAGGCGCGCGCGTCGATCTTCCGCAGCTCGCCAGACGGTTGAAACAGGCCGCGCCCGATTCGCTTCTCGACGATCACGGCACATGGCTTCTGCGCCTGAGAAGCGCCGCTGCGACGGTAATCTGGTCGGCGTGGGGCATTCTGGCGCTGATCGCGGTCGCTGCAGCGGCGACGGTGACGTTTGCAACGCGCGCCGGGCTTGCCGCGCACCAGCCGATCGTTTCGCTGCTTCACCAGATGGGCGCGCGCAGAGAATTTATCGCGCGGGCTTTCGAATGGCATTATTTCGCTTCGGCGCTCGCGGCTTCCGCCCTCGCTACGGCTTTGGCCGCGCTTCTCTTCCTCGCGGCTGGCGGACTGGAGTTCGTCGGCGTCGAGGCCGTGCCGTTTCTTCCACCGCTCGGCCTGGGCCCCCTGGAGCTCCCCTGGCTCTTTGCCGTGCCGGTCGCGGCGGGCATCATCGCGCTTGCGACGGCACGGATTTCCGTGTTCTCGGCACTGGCCCGCAACTATTGAAACGGACGCGAAAAGGATAAGCTCGGAGCCGCGCGGCTTCGTGCGCCTGTCGGAGGGACAGTGGAAGGTTCGCAGAGTTCGGCCGCAGACCGCATATTCTGGCGCTCGGCCGTTGTTTTGTTCTTCGCCTATCTCGCCGGTTTCGCCGTGTTCGTGGCGAAGCTGCCCGCTGCTTCGCCCCCGGCCGTGCATGGCGATGCCATCGTGGCGCTGACCGGCGGCGAGGACCGTCTCAATGCGGCGGTGTCATTGTTGGAGCATGGCGTGGGACGCCGGCTCCTGATCACCGGCGTCCATCAGTTCATGACCAAATCGCACCTGAAATGGCTGCTGCATGGCGGCCCCCGGTTCGACTGCTGCGCCGATCTCGGCTTTTCCGCGACCAACACGCACGGCAATGCGATGGAAACCGCGAGATGGGCGCGCGCCCACGGCTTTCACAGTCTGGTGGTGGTGACCGCAAATTATCACATGCCGCGCAGCCTCGAGGAGTTCTCGGCCGCGATGCCGGGCATCACGCTCATTCCGTATCCGGTTCCCGTAATCGCGGTGGCGCGCCGCTGGTGGCTTAATCCCGGCGCCATCCGGGCGCTGCAGTACGAATATGTGAAATTCCTGGGAAGCGTCGCGCTCAGGACCGTCGATCCGCATCACTGGGCCCCGGCGGCGGCGGAAGCGCGCACCACCTCTTCATGATCTGGCTGCGGTCGGCGATCTATTTCGTCTGGTTCGCGATTCTCAGCATCGTGCTCCATGTCGCGTTCCTGCCGGCGATGGTCGTCTCGCGGCGCGGCGCGGTGACGGCCGCGCGCCTGTGGTGCCGCGGCATCCTGTGGGGCCTCAGGGTGTTCGCGCGCCTCGACTACGAAGTGCGGGGCGAAATCCCGACAGCGCCGGCACTGGTCGCTGCGAAACACATGAGCATGTGGGACACGGTTGCGCTCTTCTATCTCATCGGCGATCCGGTGTTCGTGCTGAAGCGCGAGCTGATGCGCGTGCCGTTCTACGGCTGGTACGCGCGCCGGGTCGGTATGATCGCCATCGACCGGGCGGCGGGAGGTGCTGCGCTGCGCACGATGACCCGCGAGGCGCGGCGTGCCCTGAAGCACGGGATCGGCGTCGTGATTTTCCCCGAGGGCACGCGCAAGGGACCGGGTGCCGCTCCGGATTACAAAACCGGCGTGGCCGCGCTCTACCAGCGGCTCGACGAGCCCTGCATTCCCGTGGCGCTCAACTCCGGCCTGTTCTGGACCGGCCCCGGGGGCTTCCTGAAAAGGCGCGGGCGAATCGTGCTGCAGTTCCTGCCGCCTATCGCGGCCGGGCTGAAGCGCCAGGATTTCATGCGCACGATCCAGTCGCGCATCGAAGAAGCAACCGCCGAACTCCTCCGCGAAGGTCGCGCGCAACTGGCGGGTCCGCGCGCATCATCCTCGCCGCGAGCGTGAGGAAAATGGCTTCCCCCCTTCAAAGGGCGAGTGGGTAGTTTCGCGTGTCCTTCGCCGTCATCGCCGCCGCAGTGATCTTCGCGGGCACGTATGTCGTGCTCGCGATCGGCAGGCTGCCGGGGTTTCGGTTGGACCGCGCCGGCGCGGCGCTGCTCGGCGCGAGCCTGATGGTGGCGTGCGGCGTCCTTTCGCCCGCGGAAGCCTTTCGCGCCATCGACGGCAATACCATCGCGCTTCTGCTCGGCATGATGATCGTGGCTGCCAATCTGAGACTGTCCGGATTTTTCCGGCTGGCGACGAACAGGATCGCGCTCAACGCGCGTCATCCGCTCGTGCTGCTCGCAGCAATCGTGATCGCGTCGGGACTCTTCTCGGCCTTCCTCGTCAACGACACGATCTGTCTGGTGCTGGCGCCGCTGGTATTCGATGTCGCCACACGGCTCAGGCGCAATCCCGTGCCTTACCTCCTCGCGGTGGCGATGGCCTCGAACTGCGGCAGCACCGCCACCATCACCGGCAATCCGCAGAACATCGTGATCGGGAGTCTTTCGCGCATTCCTTACGGGAGCTTTGCGGCGGCTCTGTCGCCGGTCGCGATCGCAGGATTGCTGCTCACCATCGCGCTGATCGTTCTCTTTCATCCGCGCGAATTCCTGACAAAGGCGCCGCTTGAGGCCCTTCCCGAACGCAGCGCGTATCACGCGCCGCTGATGATCAAAACGCTTCTTGTGACGCTGGCGCTGGTCATTCTGTTCTTTGCCGGCGCACCGCCAGCCAAGATGGCGATTCTGGCGGGCGCGATCCTGCTTCTCACGCGGATCGTCAAAAGCACCAAGGTCTATTTCGAGATCGACTGGCCGCTGCTCGTGATGTTTGCGGGACTGTTCGTGGTGGTGGCGGGATTCGAGAAGGCGCTGCTCTCGCCGTCGTCCGTCGCGGCAGTCGGACGGCTGCACCTCGAGCGAATTGCCGTCCTGACCGCAGTGACGGCCGCGCTGTCGAACATCGTGAGCAACGTGCCGGCGGTGCTCGTGCTGCGGCCGTTCGTCCACGCGCTGGCCGACCAGAAAACGGCATGGCTCACGGTGGCGATGGCCTCCACGCTCGCGGGCAATTTCACCGTGCTCGGGTCGGTCGCGAATCTGATCGTGGTACAGAAGGCGGCGGCGAAAGGCGTCGCGATCGGCTTCTGGGATTATTTCCGGATCGGCGCTCCGCTGACCGCGCTCACCCTTGTTTTCGGTACGCTCTGGCTCGCGTGATGCAATTCTGCGAATACCCGCCGGTGCCGGGCACTCGCGGAACCCGCTGGCGGAACCGACTTCAACATTTCGCGCCAACGAAGTGATCTATGCGTGTGCATCGTATGGGCAGGAGACGGGGTCGATGGCGGCGCTCCGGCTTGCCGTGAGAGCGGCCTTGCGCTAGAACAATATGAGAACATCGTTAACGGCGATCATGACGCAGCAGGTCCTCGGATGAACGACATCTCCCGCCAGATCTGGGACATGAAATACCGCTTCAAGGCGGCGGACGGCACGCCGATCGACCGCGATGTCACGGAAACCTGGGCGCGCGTCGCCATGGCGGCTGCCGCCGCCGAGGCGCCCGACAAGCGCGAACAATGGGCGCTCGCGTTCGGCGATGCGCTGGCCGGCCACCGCTTCATTCCGGCAGGCCGCATCCTTGCCGGCGCGGGCACCGCGCGCAACGTCACGCTCTTCAACTGCTTCGTGATGGGCGCGATTCCCGACGACATGGGCGGCATCTTCGCGCATCTGCGCGAGGCCGCGCTGACCATGCAGCAGGGCGGCGGCATCGGCTACGATTTCTCGACGCTGCGCCCGAAGGGCGCTCCCGTCGCCGGCGTCGGCGCAGACGCTTCCGGGCCGGTATCGTTCATGGGCGTGTGGGATGCGATGTGCCGCACCATCATGTCCGCGGGCTCGCGGCGCGGCGCGATGATGGCGACGCTCGCCTGCGATCATCCCGACATCGAACTCTTCATCGACGCCAAACGGACGCCCGGCCAGCTCACCATGTTCAATCTCTCCGTGCTCGCGAGCGACACGTTCATGGAGGCGGTCAGGCACGATCGCGAATGGGCATTGCAGTTCGGCGGCAAAGTCCATCGCAGCCTGCCCGCGCGCGCGCTGTGGGACCGCATCATGCGGGCGACCTACGATTACGCCGAACCGGGCGTCATCTTCATCGACCGCATCAACCGCGAGAACAATCTCGGCTATTGCGAAACCATCCGCGCGACCAATCCTTGCGGCGAACAGCCCCTGCCGCCATATGGCGCGTGTCTGCTGGGCTCGATCAATCTCGCAAAGCTCGTGCACAATCGGTTTGCCGACGACGCACGGCTCGATGAAGCAGAACTCGCGCGGCTCGCCGGCATCGCGGTGCGCCTGCTCGACAATGTGATCGACGTGTCGCGCTTTCCGCTGCCCGAACAGCGGCAGGAAGCGGTGGCCAAGCGGCGCATCGGGCTCGGCGTTACGGGACTTGCCGACGCGCTCATCTTCTGCCGTGCCCGCTACGGTGCGCCGGAAAGCCTGGCGCTAATCGACCGCTGGCTCGAAGTGCTGTCGCACGCGGCCTATGCGGCTTCCGTGGAGATCGCGCGCGACAAGGGCGCTTTTCCGCTGTTCGACCGCGACGCCTTTCTTTCTGCTTCCCATGTGCGCGCGCTGCCCCAGGCGATCCGCGACGGGATTGCCGCGCATGGCATCCGCAACGGACTGCTCACCTCCATCGCGCCGACCGGAACGATCTCGCTCTTCGCCGAGAATGTCTCGAGCGGAATCGAACCGGTGTTCGCCTACAGCTATGCCCGCAATGTTCTTTTGCCCGACGGAACGCGGCGCGCGGAAACGGTCGCCGACTACGCCTGGACGAAGTACCGCGAACTCTTCGGCGCCGAAGCCGCCCTGCCCGATTACTTCGTAACGGCGCAAACGCTCTCGCCCGACGACCATTTGGGCGTTCAGGCGACGGCGCAAAAATACGTCGACAGCTCGATTTCCAAGACGATCAACATGCCCGCCGACATTTCCTTCGAAGCGTTCAAGGACGTGTATGTGAAAGCCTATGACACGGGCTGCAAGGGCTGCACGACCTATCGGCCGAGCGATATTCGCGGTGCGGTGCTCGAGGTGGTGAGCCCGCCGCAGGACGTTGCGGGCGAACCGCAGAATCAGGGTGGCGATCCGTCGCTCCCGCTTCCCCTGCCGGCTGCGGCAACGCATGTCTTCGAGGAAGCAGGCGGCGTGGTCTATATGACGCGGCCGCTCGACCGGCCCGAAGTCCTGCTCGGTCAGACCTACAAGATCAAATGGCCCGATTCCGATCACGCATTCTATATCACCATCAACGATCTGGAGACCGACGGACGGCGCCGGCCTTTCGAAGTGTTCATCAATTCGAAGAACATGGAGGCCTATGCGTGGACGCTGGCGCTCACGCGCATGATCAGTGCGGTGTTCCGGCGCGGCGGCGACGTTTCCTTTGTCGTGGACGAACTGAAAGCCGTGTTCGATCCCCGGGGCGGCCAATGGATGAACGGACAGTACGTGCCTTCGCTCCTGGCAGCGATCGGAGAAGTGATCGAACGCCATCTGGTCGCCACCGGATTCATGCCGCCGCGCGAAAACCTCGTCGAGACGCGCGGGGCGGAGGCTGTGGCCGTGGCGGCCGGCGAGGTACGCGGGCGCACCTGCCCGCGCTGCGGCTCGCCCGCGCTCATCCGCCAGGAAGGCTGCGACACCTGCATCGCCTGCAGCTATTCGCGCTGCGGATAGATTCGTCACGGAGACACCGAGGTCGCGCAGGCGTGCCGTGCGCGCGGCGCACCAGAATTCTCACCGCGTTCTCGACGCCTCCTTCCCATAGCTGTTGACCATGCGCTATTCGAGCCGGCTGTTTCTCTACGCACCGCTGGTCGTGCTTGCGGGCCTTGCGCTGGCTGCGGCGCTGCTTTGGCACTCCGTCGCCGGCGGGCTTGAGACCGCGCTTCTGCGTTCCAACGGCCACGAGATCGCGCCCGGCGTCACGCTGCGCTTTGCCCATGAAAGTATCGGCGGTTTTCCTTTCAACGTGGACGCCGTTCTCGACGACGCGACCTTCGAGGTGCGCGGGGCCTTCGGACCTGCCAGGTGGCACACCGAACATTTCGCGCTGCACGAACTCACCTTCGGACCCGCCCAGCAGATTTACGAAGCGGCCGGTGCGCAGACGCTGGACTGGAGGGATTCGTCGCGCCGCAAACATCATTTCGTCTTCTTTCCCGGATCGCTCCAGGCAAGCGCCGTCTCTTCGCACGGCCGGCTCGTGCGCTTCGATCTCGACATCAACGGAATAGGTTCGCGCGAAGTTACGGGCGCGCGCCTGCAACTGCATTTCCGCAAATCTCCGGGCCATGATGCGATCGATGTCGTGCTCAGCGCCGAGGATCTGCACCTTGCGCCGGCGCTCGAGGCGGGGTTCGGCCCCGGCCTGTCGCAACTGTTCGTGCAAGGTGTGTCGGTTCGTGCGGCGCCGCTCGCCGATCTGTTCGCCGGCCGCCAGTCCTGGATATCGGCGCTCGAGAAATGGCGGCGGAATAAAGGCACATTCCGGGTGGATCGTGTCGACCTCCGCTGGGGGGCGGTGCGGGCACAGGGAAAAGGCTCGGTTGCACTCGACGACGCACACCGTGCGGCGGGCGCTCTCGAACTCGTGATAACAGGCGTGCCCGACCTGAAAGGCGCCGCGCCGGGAGATGCGCACCTTGCGCATGCGCTTTCGCAATTGACAAAGGTTATGCCGCGCCGACCGCTCCACGTTTCGGCGAGCATCGCGTCAGGGGCCGTTAACCTGGCGATAACGCGCATGCCCCAGACTGACGTTTCGGCGGGCACGGTCGGGGCGCTGTATTGAATTTTTGTGCGGATGGCCTTTGAGACACACTCTGCGACAATACGTAATGTCGTCCGTCACATTCTCAACAAGAAGCGTTACCACCTTTGGACCGTCCACGAGTGAGGGGTGCCAGTTGCACCGGGGACGTCGATGCCAAACTATGAAATCCGCTATCTGAACAGCGAGGGCGAACTCGCGCTGATTCACAAAACCAACCATCTCGATGACGAATCCGTGGATCTTGCGGCATTGCAGATCCTGATGGGTTCCGGTCTCGCCGATTACGAGATCTGGCGCGAAGACGAGAACCACACCGAGCCCGTGCGCTGAGCCCGATCGCGGCTATCGGCGCGGGCTGCGCCGGCGGCCGAAATTCGGTTCGCCGATATCCTGTCCGGCATCGACGATCGAGCGGCGGATGGCGCGCGTACGGGTGAAAAGATTGAACAGCATGTCGCCGTCGCCCCAGCGGATCGCGCGCTGAAGAGCGCTGAGGTCCTCGGTAAAGCGGCCGAGCATTTCGAGCACCGCCTCGCGGTTTTCGAGAAACACGTCGCGCCACATCGTGGGATCCGAGGCGGCGATGCGCGTGAAGTCGCGAAACCCGCCCGCGGAATACTTGATCACTTCACCCTGTGTCACCGTTTCGAGATCGGCGGCGGTTCCCACGATGTTGTAGGCAATGAGATGTGGCACATGGCTGGTGATCGCGAGCACCAGATCGTGATGGCGGGCATCCATGATCTCGACCTGGCTGCCGCAGCGCTGCCAGAACGAGCGGAGCCTGGCGATCGGTTCGGAATCGGTGCCCGGCAGCGGCGTAAGGATGCACCAGCGGCCGTCGAACAGCTCGGCGAACCCCGCATCGGGCCCGGACTGTTCGGTCCCCGCAATCGGGTGGGCCGGAATGAAATGAACGCCGCCGGGAACGAACGGCGCCACATCGCGGATCACGGATGTCTTCACCGAACCGACATCGCTCAGGATGGCGCCGCGTTTGAGATGCGGCGCCAAAGCTCTGGCGAGTTCGCCGAACACACCCACGGGCGTGGCCAGAACGACGAGATCGGCATCCCTTGCCGCAGCCTCCGGCACGTCGTGCAGCGAATCCGCAAAGCCCAGCGCGCGCGCCGTGTCGAGCGTCTCCGCGTTGTGGTCGAAGCCGGCGATGTGAGCCGCAAGCCCGACGCGGCGCATCGCATGCGCAAGCGACGAGCCGATCAGCCCGATGCCGATGAGCGCCACCTTTCCGAACAGCACGCGGCTGTCGGCGATCATGCGGCCCGCTGCTGCACGAATTCCGCCAGCGCTTCGGCGACGCCGCGATTGGCTGCGGCGCTGCCGATCGTCAGCCGCAGACATTGGGGCAGCCCGTAATTTGCAACCGGTCTCAGCACAAATCCGCGTTCGTTGAGGAGCGTATCGGCATCCCGGGCGTCGGACGGCGAGCGGAAATGCACCAGGAGAAAATTGCCCTCGGTTTCATCCACCCGCAGTCCGGCTTGGCGGATGTTTTGCACGAGCCGGTTTTTCCATTCGGTATTGTGGGCAATCGAGCGTGCCACGTGATCGCGGTCGCGCAAGGCGGCGCTCGCCGCCCTCTGCGCCGGCTCCGATACGTTGAACGGTCCGCGGACCCGGTTGAGTGCATCCGCAACGGCCGCGGGGCACCAGGCCCAACCTATCCGGAGGCCCGCGAGACCATAGATTTTCGAAAAGGTGCGCGTCATGACCACATTGTCGAACTTCGAGACGAGCTCTGCGCCCGCTTCATAGTCGGACCGCAGAACGTATTCGGCGTACGCCGCATCGAGGACGAGAAGGGCGGATGCGGGCAATCCGCCATGCAGGCGCGCAACCTCCGACGCCGAAAGACAGCTGCCGGTCGGATTGTTGGGATTGGCGAGATAGACGATGCGCGTGCGCGACGTGACCGCCGCCAGCATCGCATCGACATCGGCACCGAAATTCCGTTCCGGCACGGCGACCGGTTTGGCACTGCTCGCCAGAGCAGCGATCCGGTAGACGATGAACGCATGTTCCGTGAACAGCACTTCATCGCCGGGGCGCAGATAGGTGCGGGCCAGGAGCGAAATCAGTTCGTCAGAACCGTTGCCGCAGACGATTCGCGCGCTATCGAGTCCGTGGAGGTCCGCTATCGCTGCGCGCAGCAAACGGGCGCTCCCTTCGGGGTAGTACGAGAGGTTGGCGCAGGCATCCTGATAGGCCGCAATGGCCGCCGGGCTCGCCCCGAGCGCCGATTCGTTCGACGACAGTTTGAACCCCGCCCCGCCGCCCGGCGGCGGCGCCCGGCCGGCCACATACGGGCAAATGTCGAGAATCCCGGGCTTCGGCTCAGGTCTCATTTGGGGCAGCGGCGTCGAAGGGATCGGCATATCCGCCGACCAGCGCGACCCTCTCGATGGCTTCCTCCGCCACGTCGGCAAGCGCCGAGAGCCGCTTGTCATCGACCGCGACAAAGCCCTTGTTGGCGACCAGAAGGCGCGTCGCCACCGTTTTTGCGCTCTCGCGGCTCGCGGCCAGAATGTGAGGATCGAAGCCCGCCTGCCGCAAAAGCGACAGGAGGCGTCCGCGGCTCGCCTGCGCATGGCATTCGAGCCGCAGCAGAGTGGTGTCCTTGCCGGTGGCCTCCTGTTCGGCCGCGCCGATCACATAACCCTGCGGCAGGGACACCGACGCCGCATCGTTCTGTAGGAAAGGCAGAAATTGAACGACGCGGGGCCCGGAACGGCCGGTGGGAACCAGCTGTTCCCACCATGTCTGGCCGCTTTCGATGGTTTCGGGAGGAGGCACCAGGCCAAGTGCTGCGCTATCGTCCGCGCAGGCATGGGCGACGGCCGACGTCGAAGCGTGAGCGACGATCGGGAGCATCGATCCGAAATGCGCGCGTGCCAGATCGCGAAAGCCCGGTCCATTTTCGCCGACAAAGACATGCAACGTGGTCTGCGTGTCCGAGGCGAACAGAATGTCGGACCAGATGCGGACGAGTGCGCGCAGCGGAAACGTTCCGGAGTGCCGGCCAAGGACCGCCCGCAGAATCCGCGCCGTGCGGGCTGTGCGCAGAGGCGCGGGAATCTCAGACTCCGAGTCCTCCTCCGAATCGAGTTCTGCCCGGCGCACCAGAAGGTCGTGAATTTCGCAGTCGATACCGGAAATGTCGCGACGCATCCCGTCGCTTGAGCCTGGGCGCATGTTCCGTTGCTCGGGCCTTTGTCCTTATGCACGACCGAGTGCGAAGGTGGTATTGATAATGGGACGGCCTTGCGAAAGCAAAGCTTCGCGGTCCGGCACGGGCCGGCAGCGGCCGATAAGGATTTGCATCGCTTGATTACCTGGCCCGAAGCACCCGGACGTTCGACGATGGCGGAATTGGCAGCCCCGCAATTTCTGCGCCCACTGGCGGCGCCCGACGCCGACGCCGGCCAGGCGATCGGCTTTGATCCCTCGAAACCGCTGATGCTGGACGGCGCGCGCGCCCTCTCGCCGTTTACCATCGCGTTCAAGATCTACGGGACGCTGAATCCGTCTCGCAGCAATTGCGTGCTCGTGTGCCATGCGCTCACCGGTGACCAGTTCGCCGCGAGCCGCCACCCCGTGACGGGCAAGCGCGGCTGGTGGGATCTGATGATCGGACCGGGCAACCCGATCGACACCGATCGCTTCTTCGTTCTTTGTCCAAACGTCATCGGCGGCTGCATGGGATCGACCGGCCCCGCCGAAACCGATCCGGCCACCGGCGAGCCTTACGCACTTTCCTTTCCCCTGATCACCATCCGCGACATGGTGCGAGCCCAGGCGATGCTGCTCGACCGGCTGGGAATCGAACGCATTCTCTGCGTGGTCGGCGGCTCGATGGGAGGGATGCAGGCGCTCCAGTGCGCGGCGAGTTTCCCGGAGCGGGTGATTTCGGCAATTCCCATCGCCGCGGCGGCGCGCCATTCCGCCCAGAACATCGCCTTCCATGAGGTTGGACGCCAGGCGATCATGGCCGATCCGGCCTGGAAAAACGGCGCCTATGCCCGCCATGGAATCAGGCCCGCCAAAGGACTGGCCGTGGCGCGCATGGCGGCGCACATCACCTATCTTTCCCAGTCGGCGCTGCAGCAGAAGTTCGGGCGCTCGCTCCAGGACCGCGCATCGTTCTCCTTCGCGTTCGCGCCGGATTTCCGGATCGAAAGTTACCTGCGCCACCAGGGAATCACTTTCGTGGACCGCTTCGATGCAAATTCCTATCTCTACATCACGCGTGCGATGGACTATTTCGATCTCGCGGCGGATTATGGCGGCGTGCTCGCGGACGCTTTTCGCGATTCGCGAACGCGCTTCTGCCTCATCTCGTTCAGCAGCGACTGGCTGTTTCCAACCGCCGAGAACAAGCGGGTCGTGCACGCGCTGAATGCGGCGGCAGCGGGCGTGAGCTTCGTCGAGATCGAAACTGACAGGGGCCACGACGCGTTTTTGCTCGACGAACCCGAAATGTTCGCCACGGTGCGCGGGTTCCTGAATTCGGTCGCCACGCGGGAAGGCATTTCCTGATCCTTCCATGAAGCTGCGTCCCGACCTCATGGCCATTGCGGCGCTGATTCCCGAACGATCCCGCGTTCTCGACGTCGGCTGTGGCGAAGGCGATCTGCTTGAATATCTGGTCCGCGAGAAACAGGTGGACGGACGAGGCGTCGAGCTGTCGCAGGCAAACGTCAATGCCTGTGTGGCGCGCGGGCTTTCCGTCGTTCAAGGCGACGCCGATACCGACCTCGCCGATTACCCCACGGCGGTGTTCGACGTGGTCATTCTCAGCCAGACCATCCAGGCCACGCGCGCGCCGCGCGCCGTCGTTGCGCAGCTCGTCCGGATCGGTCGTCACACCCTGGTTTCGTTCCCCAATTTCGGCCACTGGCGGATCCGGCTTGCATTGCTGGCCGGCGGACGAATGCCGCGCACGGCGACGCTCGGCTATCGCTGGTACGAAACGCCCAACATCCACCTCTGCACGATCGACGATTTCATGGCCCTGGCGCGCGAATGTCGCGCGACAGTCGAACAGGCCTTTGCCATCGACAAGAACGGCCGTACGCGGCGGATGCGGTCGGCGGGATCCAATCTTCTCGCCGAGGGTGCGATTTTCATGCTCGCCGCGGACGCCACTTGCTGAATTACCGCCCCACTGTCGCGAGTACCCGTTTGCGGGCGCGCACCCTCTCGGGCGCCGCGAGCGCATAGAGCGATTTCGTCGCCTCGACGATATGGACGCCGGCCAGGCGCGGCCACAACGCTCTACCCATGCGCTCCCAGGCCACGCCGCTGCGTACCAGCTTGCGCGAGTAGAGGGGCGGAAAGAACAGAGCCGAATCCCAGCGTTCGGGAATAAACATCGAATCGCGCATCAGCGTTTCGAGTTGCGCGCGGCTGAACGGGCGGCCGTATGCGAAGGGGGACCGCTCGATCTGGGCCCACAGGCTGGCGCGGTTGGGGACGACGCAGACGAGCCGGCCCTCTGGCGCGAGAACGCGCCAGATCTGGCGCAGCAGCAGACGGACGGACTCGGCGCACTCGAGACCGTGCACGACGAGAATGCGGTCGAAGAGCGAGTCGGCAAAGGGCCACGCGTCCTCTTCGCCACGGACCACGAATCGCAGACCGGAGAGATCCGCTTCGTCCTGCGACGGCACCAGGGCCGCGGCGCGCTCTGCCTCACCGGCGAAGGCACGCAGATAAGGTATCGCATAACCGTAGCCCAAGACCCGCAGGCCCCGGACATCGGGCCATGCGCGCCGGACCCGCCGGAAGATCGTCCGGCGCGTGACCTGCCCGATCGGCTCTACGTAAAAGGACCGCGGGTCCTTCGAACCGGGCTGCATGCAACCTGCCTAAACCCAACGGGAGACCCGTTCAACCCGTCGCCGCGGGCTGCTACCATTTCCCTCACGGAGACGCGCATGGCCCAGCTTGAAATCGAACCGGTCCCCTGCCTCAGGGACAATTACGCCTATCTGTTGCGCGACCGAAACGAGGATTTCTGTGCTGTCGTCGACCCTTCCGAAGCCGCGCCCGTTCGAGCGGCACTTGCGGCCCGTGGGTGGCGTCTTACCCATGTTCTCAATACCCATCATCACCCCGATCACACCGGCGGCAACGCGGCACTGAAATCCGGGTCCGGAGCCATCGTCGTAGGGCCCGAAAAGGACCGCGCGCGCATCCCCGCCCTCGACATCGGCGTCACGGAAGGAACGCCCTTTGCGCTCGGGTCACACGCCGTTCGCGTGCTGGAGATTCCCGCCCACACGCGCGCGCATATCGCCTTCGTGTTCGAAGCGGACAATGCGGCTTTTACCGGCGACACGCTGTTCGCCATGGGTTGCGGACGGCTCTTCGAGGGCACGCCCGCGATGATGTGGGCGAGCCTTTCGAAGCTCGCGAATCTCGACGGCGCGATGCGGATCTACTGCGGCCACGAGTACACGCTGAACAACGGCCGTTTTGCGCTGACCCTCGAGCCGGAAAACGGGGATTTGCGCCGCCGCATGGACGAGGTCGAGAAGCTGCGCGCAGAAGGACGGCCGACGGTTCCGTCCACGATCGCCCTCGAAAAACGTACGAACCCGTTCCTGAGGCCCCAGTCTGCAGAAATCCGCCGTATACTGAACATGCCGGATGCGGACGACGTCGAGGTGTTCGCCGA
Source organism: Rhizomicrobium sp. (assembly GCA_050728995.1). GTDB lineage: Bacteria > Pseudomonadota > Alphaproteobacteria > Micropepsales > Micropepsaceae > Rhizomicrobium. The sequence goes on from JBOHKH010000036.1 coordinate 17,392, forward strand.
AATGCGCGCCCGCAAGGATCGATTCTAGCCCGACCGGCTTGCGGCCGACGAGCCGTTGCGCCATTTTTCCGACCGCACCATGATCCTCACCTGCCCCGAGTGCCAGACACGCTATCAGGCGGACGCCGCGGAGTTTCCGCAGGGTGGCCGCAGGGTCCGCTGCGCAAAATGCGCGCATATTTGGCATCAGGCGGAGCCCGAGCGAGCGGCCGTGGCTACGATCGCGGAAGCGCCGCTCGCAGATTCGGATGCACAAAAGTCCGCGGCCGAGCGCGCGCGCGCACCTGTGCGGACCTGGTCCGAGCGGCTCGGCCTTCTCGCGGGTTGGGCGACGCTTGGCGCAATCCTTGTTCTCATAGGCTGGACCGGATTTCGCTTTCGCCAGGAAATTACGACTCTATGGCCGCAATCGTCCTCCCTCTTCGCCACCTTCGGCGTGGCCGTGAATGCCCACGGCATTGCCATCGACGACACGAGCTATCGACGCGAAACCGAGCACGGGCAACCGGTCTGGGTGGTTACGGGCAAGCTCGTAAACCGGTCCTCACACGACCTCGCGGTCCCACCGGTGCGCGTTGCGCTCACTGGCGGCGATCAGCGGGAACTCTACCACTGGACCGTGCGTCCGCCGCAGCGGATGCTGAAACCAGGACAAAGCCTCGGGTTCTCTGCACGCATTCCGAGTCCTCCGCCGGGCGCCCGCCAGGTACAGCTCGGCTTTGCAGGTCAGGAGTGAGGGGACGGGAGGGCCTTCGCGTCCTGTATTCCGAAGAGGAGATTCGCGCGCGTGTCGATTCGCTGGCAGCCGACATCGCTCAAGCGAGCGACCCGCCCGATCTGGCGTTGCCGATCCTCGTCGGCGCTTTCGTGTTCGCGGCCGATCTCCTGCGGGCACTCGACGTGCACGGGCTGTCGCTTTGCGTCGAATTTCTGCAGCTCCGCTCCTATGGCGATGCGCGATCGGCGCAGGAGGACGTCCGCGTTCTCGCCCATCCCGGCGAGCTTGTGCGCGCGCGTCACGTGCTTCTCGTCGACGGAGTTCTCGACCGAGGGCACACGCTCGCGAAAGGGCGCGATCTTGCTCTGACGGCGGGTGCTCGAAAGGTGTCCACCGTGGTCGCTGTGGACAAGCGCCGCAGGGGCGCTCTCCTCACCGCCGACTTCGCCGGCTTCGTCCATGTCGAGGATTTCATAGTCGGCTATGGAATGGATGACGCCGGACGGCTCCGCTCGCTGCCATATATCGCCGCCGCCCGCTAAGTGTTTCCGGAAGTTTGTCGTCGCCACTAAGAATTGCCGGCGTGGATTTACGCTTTCGCATCGTCTGAGGGCCTAGCATTCGACTGCGCGCAGCATTTCCTCGGCACGGAGCGGCGAGAATGCCCGATTTCAGCAATCCCATGGAGACGATCGGAGCACCGCTCGCGCTCGTCGTGCTCATCATGATGGGCAGCCGGTTTACACGAGTCCGCTCCGGCGAGCCCCGGGATATCGGAGGCATGATCCTCCTGATCGTCATCGTGGCAGCCGGATTTTTCTGGGTTTACGCGGCGCTCGGTCTAATCGCGCGATATGCCAACTGAGCCGCGCCGAAAGAGGTGGCCGGCGGCAAAGCGCCCTCAGGGGATTTCCACGGGAATTTGCGTGCGCTTCCGCCGCCAGCCCAACCTCATCATGCCACAGGGCGCGTGACAATAATGTCGGGCAGCGCCCGACGTGATGAGCCGGGCTGCGAAGAAAGCAGCGAGCGGCGCGTCGGCGTCGATGTGAACCCATAGGCGAGCATCGCCAGATCGCGAACCTGCAGGGCTTGTGCCGATTCAGGCATCGCACAGTTGCGTCCGCATGCTTCGACAGACGCAGCATGAGGATGAAAATTGCGCCTCACCTGAGCCCATCGAAGGGCGAGGTGAACGCGCTCGTTGATGATGGCGGTACTAGGACCTGTTGACAAACTTAAGCCAGATTTTGATTGAAGCAAGTTGGATGAAACCGAGGAAACTGTCCACGGTCTTGTCGTAACGGGTAGCCACGCGCCGTGCGTTCTTGAGTTTGTTGAAGA
>JBOHKH010000037.1:0-17550 GCA_050728995.1 Rhizomicrobium sp.
GCCCTGAGGCCGCCGGCACTGTACAGGGGGATTTGAAAGTCGGTCGCGAATTACTGACCGATGGACACACTGACGTCCATGTTCGTGTCGATGTCGTAGATGTTTCCGTTATAATGAATTTTCTTGCCGGTCAGGGTGGAAACGAAGGTGTCTACCTTGCCCTCGCCGCTCTTCTTTTTGAGGTCATACGTGTCGCCATAGAACACAGTCGGGGCTGTGCTGCAGTACCCGCTATACGTCTCGGTCGAAGTGCCGAGTTTCGCGTACTTGGTCTTCTTCGACTTGAGCACCTGCTTCTGCTTTTCCGTCGAGTTGCAGAATGAGCCGCTGTCGTAGTACGTGTAGTAGGTGGAGGCCAATTTCACTACGTGCCTGCGATCCGACGCCGGAACGGAGGTGCTAATGGCTATCGTGCTGGTGAGGTGCTTGATGCCGCCGACGTTATTCATGCTGGTCTTGACAACAGTCTGGTGGCCAGGATGCGCCGCCACAACGTGGACATCCGGAGCGCCCGCCGCCATGGCGGGGGCGGTTGCCAGCGCACAGAACGCCGCGCCGCCGAGCAGAGTCTGGGTGATTTTGTTCATTTCGTGGTCTTCCCCTTGGTGTAAATGGCATGGCGCTAAACCGGCATCAGTCGATCAGCCGAACGTCCGCCCCCATGTCCCCAGGCGGACGATGAGCGCACGTAAGCAGAAACGGATTTCCAGAGCAAGCCACGAATAACGTCGGTAACGCTATCGTTTGCCAGCCCAAGGACGAAAGCCGCCTATAAATTGGACACAGCCGCCCGCATCGTGTGGCGTCTCGGAGTGGTATCCGACGTCGATACCAGATTCCCGACAATTCCAAAGATTGAAGGCGAACGGGCGATGAACCTGACCGACGGCGCGAGCCGGAGCCGTCCGCAGCCCGTCAAATCAGCATCCTGATTTCAGCCACGCGGTCGCGCGCTGCGCGTGCACTGCCCAGACTTCGCCGGCCCTGTCCTTCGGGCGGCAGAAGAGCGCACTTTCCGCCCTGCTGCCGCCGGCGGGCAAATCCGCGTCCGCGCAGTGCTTGCGAAATACACGTTCGATGTCGTCCTCGAATCTCGGCGAGACCTCCTGACCCGAATTTGTACGCTCGGTGCGGATCGCCCGCATGACCGACCAGCGCCGCAGTCCTGCAGGACGCGGGAGCAGAACGCGCACGAGTTCGAACAGACAGGATTGCTCCGCCGCGGCTCGCCGCGCCTCGCACGACGAAAGCTCCGCCGGGCTTTCCGAATACGCGGTTTCGGCTGCTTCGTAGATCATGCCCGCCCGGGTCCCGATTGCAAACACGACGCCGCGTCGCCGCCACGGCTTTCCCGAAGTTGCCCATGCCGCCCGCCGATGACGGCCTTGTTGCCCTTCGGATCGGGTCGACTGTCGAACGACAATCGCCGGCCCTCGTTCAACCTGCGCAGACGAACAGATACGTCACTGCCGCCGCCGTCCGGCGAGATAACGCCGAACCCTTGACGCGCGCTGAAGAATTTCACTGTTCCGATCGTCATGTACGCCATCCTGATGAACCCGGAGTGCCGCGCCGGCGCTTGCCGGCGTAGTGCGACAGGGTAGCCATCGGATCGGAAGTTAAGTTGTCGGTCCGACGTGCACGTAGTGCGCATTCGGATTCACAACAGTGCGCTTCGAGGGACGGAGGCCGTCGCCGGTCTTTTATAGATTTTCCGCAAGCAGATTGCAACGCTTATTGCGTTCCGCGGAATCCCGGTCAGCGGCGCCAGGATGCCAGCGCCTCGTTGAAGCCGGTCCTCCAAAGGATTCGTTCGGAATCCTTCGAATAAGGGTTAAGCGCAGCGACTGCCTCGTCATTCAGGCCCGCGAGACGCGATGCCGAAATGCGGCGTGCCGCATTCCATCCTTCGGCCCGGATTCGGCTCAGTCGAAAGCCGCTCTCCGCTTTCATGCGTTCGCGCCCGCGTCGGCAAGCAGCGATTTCACGGTTTCGCTCGGGCGGCACAGCCGGGCCGTAATCCTGCCGTTTGTCTGTACCACCACGATTGGCCGATTGATAAGGATGGGATGTTCGGACATGGCGTCGATCAGTTCGCGTTCGGTTACGTCTTTCCGGTCAAGGCCGAGTTCGCCGAAGAGCGGTTCCTTGCTCCGCACCAGGCTGCGCGCGGGGACATTCAGGCACTCCACGAGCGCAGCGATGGCGCTGCGCGACAACGGCGTGCTCATATACTCGAGGATACGGGGCTCGTAGCCCGCAGCGCGGATCGCAGCGAGCGCATTAAGCGAAATCCCGCATGTGGGATTGTGATAGATCGTAAGTTCCAACTTCGTCCCTCCATGGCGTGTCCTTGTACGGAACTCTCGGGCAGTCATGCGCCGCGCCCGGCCCGTCCGGCCCTCGGCGCTGGTGCAGGCATCGCGCTCCGCCGGTCCAAACGCGTCGCCGGTCTGCATCGCACGGCGTGTTCGTGCCGGGTAATGGAGGTATTCGGCCAAGTACCCGTGGGCTTCGCCCGTGGGCAACCTCCTAAGTGTCGGTGCGCGACAACAGCTCCTGGATCATCTCCTTGCCGTCGTGGCTGTGAATCCACGTTTGGGCGTGTTCAAGGGTTTCGAACTGCAACGGAATGCGTTGGGGTTTGACGCGCCCGGCGACCGGCACCAGCACCTCATATGTGCCCGCAAACCGGGTGTCCTTCGTAGGTGCGGCATAGGGGCGGGGCAATTCTTTCTTCTTTTTCATCGTTTTCTATGCCGCCTTTCGGGCATTTCGCCGGTTGCGGAAACGCTTGCGGGCGCGCGGATCGCGGCCGGAGCCGTCCGGCCTCTCGTCCGTTGCCCGCTTGAGGCCCGAAGCGCCGATCTCGCTGCCGGCAACTGCAAGAGGCCGCTTCATGAGCCGCTCGATCGCGCGCAGCGAAGCCTGTTCGGAAGAATCGCAGAAGGCAATTGCCACTCCGCCATTGCCGGCACGCGCCGTGCGGCCGATCCGATGAACATAGCTCTCGGCCACGTCGGGAATATCCATGTTGATGACGTGGGAGATATCGTCGATGTCGATGCCGCGCGCGGCAATGTCCGTCGCGACCAATATGCGCGAACGGCCGCTGCGCAATCCCTCGAGCGCCCGCTGACGCGCATTTTGCGATTTGTTGCCGTGAATGGCATCCGCCCGATGACCCGCCTTCTTCAAAATCTCCGCCACCTTGTCCGCGCCATGTTTGGTCCGGGTGAAAACGAGAACCCGCTTCATGGTATCGTCGCGCAGCAGGTCCAGCAGCAGGGCGCGCTTGTCCGGAGCGGCAACAAAATGAACGCGTTGATCGATCCGGTCTGTCGTCACGTGGGCCGGCGAGATGTCGATGCGGGCCGGGTCGCGCAGGACCTCCGAAACCAGATGCACCACATCGGCGGGCATCGTTGCGGAGAACAGCATCGATTGGCGTTGACGCGGAAGTTCGCGAACGATCCTGCGAACGTCGCGGATGAAACCCAAATCGAACATCCGGTCGGCCTCGTCGATGACGAATAGCGCAACCGCGCCGAGCCGGACATGCTTTTGCCTGACGAGGTCGAGCAGCCGGCCGGGAGTCGCCACCAGAACATCGACGCCGCGGCGCAATGCTTCGACCTGGCGGTTTTGATTGACACCGCCAAGCACCACGGCATGGCGCAGGCCAAGGTGCCTCCCGTAGCCGACCAGGCTGTCATGTATCTGAACGGCAAGTTCGCGCGTGGGTGCGAGGATCAGCGCACGCGCGGCGTGGGGGCCGGCAGGCAGTCGCTCGGCGGCCAGGTGCTGCAGGAGCGGCAGACCGAACGCAGCGGTTTTTCCCGTGCCGGTCTGGGCGATACCCAACACGTCCCGGCCGGAAAGAATCAGAGGAATGGCCTTGGCCTGGATCGGCGTCGGCTCGGCATAGTTTTCGGCGGCAAGCGCACGTCGAATGGGCTCGGCTATGCCGAGCCCGGCAAATGACGGATTCGTCACGAATATTCCTTAATGCAGAAGAGCGCAGAGGCGCGCGCCACGGCAGTTTGCCGTCTTCCACGCACTTCTGGAGCGAACGGTGTGTTGAAATCAGCTTCGCGGAGACTGGCGCCGTAGTGTCCGGCGCGAGCGGTGCGACCGCGAGATGGGGTCTATATCGGGACAAATATGAAAAAGTCAACCGGGCCGCCGGGCGGGTGGTGAGTCAGTTTGGCTTAACCAAGCAAATTCGCTTGAGAACCGGAGAATTTTGCTGGTGTTAGGGGTCCTCTCTTGGAGGACTTGGATGCAAAACCAGCGTGAGCTTTTTGAGGTCAAAAAGGACGGTAGGCGTCGTGGCATGGCGGTCCGCGGACGCGGACGCCGGAGGCACTACGTCGGTTACATCAATGGGCAGGCGTGTGCCGTGGCACCCGCGAAGGGGGAACTGTGGAGGGTGCTTCTGGGCATGGCCCCCGGCAATCCGGAGCCTAGTCTCCGGCGTCGGGCCTGAATAGTCGGGGGTTAGCGTCAAGCAGATTTCTTCTTCGCCGCCGATAGTGAAAACGCCGAAGGCTTCCGGGCTGAAGTAGATTCCCGCTCGGGTTCCCACTCGGATGGACACGGGTAAGACGTTTAGACTTCCGTTCTCGCCGGGCCGGGTGAAGCAGATTTGAGCAGGCGTAGACGGGCGCATCGGACCGACAGCAGAGCACGAAATCCAGAGAAATGCCGCTAGCGCGACGCGAAATGAGACTACGTTTATCCGACCGGCAGAATTTGTGGCGCAGTTTGGGTTTTCGAAATTGCGAATCATCGGCAAGGGGCAAAAATCCCACGTAGCAAACAAAAAGCCTCGCGCTTCCTCTTGATGTGGGCGATTGGGCGACCCGTTTCGGGCGTCTCTTTCTCCGTCTCGTTTCCATAAACGACAATCTTGGTTCCGTCGCGGTTGTAGTGCCAATTATATTTCTCGCTGAAAGCCTCGGTGCCATATGCGCCGTCTTGCAGCCGCACCGGTCCTTCGCTTTCGTCATCGCTGTCGTGGGTCCACAGTTTAGAGACTCGATGCCCATCAAATTGGAGCAGCGCAACCGAATGATCCGAAATGTTCGTGCCAGAATCGGGAACGACAATGAGTTCGACTGTGCCGTGGTTATTCACAATGGGACCAGCGTGGACACGCTGCACCAACCCGATACCGACGGAAGCTATCGGCCTGCCGTCGCAGCCGACGACAAACGCGGTGCCCTCTGGCGGCCCCTCCCACGACGCGAATGCCCATCGCAGAGCCCCATGGGTGTCCGCGACAGGGTAAAATATGACGGGCATAGCGCCCGCCTTTTCCTGACCGGCAAGCTGCGAAGCATCCGGTTCAACGCAGGCGCGCCTCGGTCCAGCGGCGGCGATCCCTGCGGGGAAGAGGAAGATCGTCAAGGCGATCCAGAATGCAGTTTGAGCGGTCTTTTTCATTGCGGCATAGTTTAGCCGTCGGCCCGTAGGTGAAGGGCTGAACGAACCCGCATCAATATAGGGTTGGGGGCCGAAGTTTGGGAAACTCAAACTGACTCACCACCGCCGGGCGGGTGGCAGTGTCCCGGTTTCAAATATCGGTCCGGCTGGTACCCACTTCCATCGCCCTTCGACAGGCTCACGGTTCGGCCTGATTATTCGTCCTCATGCTGACCCCGTCGAACCAAGACCCCGTCGAAGCATGAGCGCCATCCCTGAGCAAAGAAATTCCTCGTGCGAGCTGCTTATCGCGGTTTCGTTTTCGCCTTGCGGAGCCGCTTGACGAGAAGCTCGGCTTCGGCGCGCGTTTCCGGGCGCTCGCTTTCGTTGGCTGCGACCGACTGCATCACTTTGATCCATGCGTTGCATCGTGCCGGATCCTTCCACGCGTCCGGGCTGTCCGCGAAGCGCTGGGCCTCGCCAAAGCTGTCCTGCTTCATGATGACCTCGTCTCTTCGATTCGCCGGTTCGCCGTCATTGCGGATGCGTCGTGTCCCACGCGATGCAATCCGCATAGGTGCCCTTGCGCACGACCGCCTGCATGTCGTCGTCCATTCCCGCGGCTCCCGCATCGGCGGCACGCTGTTTCGCCACCGATTCGCAATGCTCGGCGGCGGATGGAATGGCGGCTGGCGTTTCGGGCGTCGCCGCAACGACCGGCGCCGCTGCAGACCGGACGACTAGAACCCGCGTCTGGGTTGTTTGCGTCTCGGTGACGGCGGGCGCTGGGGCGTTTTCCGGAACTGCGGCACTCGCGGGCGGCGTTTCGGGCGGCGCAACGGCAATCGCTGGCGCTGGCGGTGGTGGCGGCGCAACGTCGGCCGCAGCCGGCGCAGTTTGTGGCAGTTGGGGTATCGCCTCCTGTGTCACCGGTTGTGCCGGAGCGATCGGGGCTCGCGCTGCCACAACTGCCGGTGGCGGTGGCGGCGGCGGTGGCGGCGCAACGACGGGCGCCGCCGGTTGGGGTGGTGCGGCCGCGGGCGGCGGCGTGACCGGTTGAGGGGGCCGGGCCGTGGCGACCGCGGGCGCCCGAATTTCCGCTGTTTCCTGGGGCGATGCCTGGGCGTTAGGGGGCGGCGGGGTGCCCAGAACGGTGGCGACCGCCTCGCTCTCGGGGCGAACATTGGCGGGATGCTCGGCGAAGTACCCGCAGCCCGCGAGGGTCAGGGCAAGCATCGCGATGGCGAGCGTCCTCGGCATGGTGCAAATTTGCCCCTCGGCGGAAAGATCGAGCTTATCGCAAATTTGTGCCCACGCGAGCGCCCGCAAGGCTCCTTCCCCCGCGGGGCGGCCGGGTAGCGGCAGAGCAGGTTGCGAACGATTGCTTTACCTGCGTCGACCACAATGGGTGAAGGGCCACGGATCGGCCGGCCCGGCCAGGAAAGCACATCAACTTGAGTCTGGCAGTCGCGAAGAAACCGGACGCCGCGGTGGAAGCCGTTCCGCTCGAGCTGCGGACGCTGATCTCGGCCTATGGCCGCGACCGTCGCGTCGCGCTTCGGATCGAGCGCATGCCGGGACGCGCGCGCCTCACGCGCGGCCGCAACAACGGCGACGGTTCGTGGTCGCTGACGCGCGACGAACTCGACGATCTTTGTTATCTGCCGCCCAAAGGCGCGAGCGACCTGCCCACGCTCGTCGTGCGCGTCATCGGCCTCGACAGCGACAACGGCGCGACGCTCGCGGTGCACGATCTCCCCGTCCTTCGCGAGATCGAAGAGGCATCTTCCGAACCCGAAGCGGAAAGCGATCCGCAACGCGAGACGGAACTGCGCACGCTGAAGGCGGAACTCGCGAAAGTGCGCGCGACGCTCAAGGCAACCCAATCCGATCTCGCGGCGGCGCGCAAATCCTGGGACAGCGAACTCGAGCAGCGGCTGAACGACGCCGCGGACGAGGCCGTCGCCACGCTCGAGGAACGGCGCAGCGTGTGGATGACGGAGACGAAGGACCGTCTCCTGAAAGCGGAAGCGCGCGGGCTCGAACGGCTGGAACAGGCGCGCGAGCGCTGGCGGCGGGACGGCGAAACCGAGCTCGCAAAGTCCGAAGAAATCTGGAAAAGCAGTGAAGCGATGCGCCTGGCTGCGGCCGAAGCGCATTGGCAGGAGCAATCCGCGCGCGCCCTGGCGAACGAATGCGCGCTCGTCAAACAGCTCGAGGCCGCCCTCGCCGCTTCGCACGCCAGGGCCCAGGCGAAGGCGAGCGACAATTCGGAGATCGCTCGGCTCCGCGACGAAACTGCGAACCTTCAGGCTTCGCTCGCCGCGGCGCAGAGCGCCGCCGAGGAGGCACGCGCACAGGCACGCAGCGAGGCCGAAGCAGCACTTGCCGTCGCCGAGCAAAGCTGGAAAGCGGAAGAAACAACGCGGCTGTCGACCGCCGAAGAGAAATGGCGGAAACAGGCCGCGGGCGCGCTCGAAGGCGAAGCGGCGAAGCGGGCGGAGGTCGAAGCAGCACTTGCCGAAACGCGCGCGCAAGCCGCGGCGGGCGAGGCTGGAGCTTCCGAAATCGAACGCCTGAACAAGGAGCTGGCAACCCTCGCCGCAACGCTGGCCGAGCGCGACACGAAACTCGCCGAAGAACGCGCGGCCGCGGCGCGCGCGCGCCAAGACGGCGCAACCGCCGCGCAAGCCTCGCTCGCGGCTGCCGAACAGGCGTGGAAGGCGGCGGAGACCGAGCGTTTGAAATCCGCCGAAGCGGCCTGGCAGGACTACTCCACCCGCAAGACAAAAGAGATGGCAGCCCGTCTCGCACAGGCGGAAGCCACCCTCGCGGAGTTCAATGCCGGGCGCGAGCGGCGCGAGACGGCGGAGACGCGCCGGCTGCGCGCCGAATTGTCGGTGCTGCGCGAGAACCACGCCGAAGGCGAAGAACGTCTGGCGCAGAGCGAGGCCGCGGCGGAGGCGGCGCACAACGAAGCCGGGGCTGCGCACGCCGCGCACGAAGACGCCAAAGCGGCCTGGAAAAGCGGCGAGGCAGTGCGCTTTGGCGCCGCCGAAGCGCGCTGGCAAGAACAATCCGCGCGCGTTCTGGCCGAAGTCACGGCAAAACTCGAACGCGCCGAATCCGCTGCCGCCGAGCTTCGCGCCGGCGCCCGGAACACGCGCGAGCGGCAGGACCAGGCCGAGGTTCGCCGCCTCAATGCCGCGCTTGCCGATGCGACATCGCAACTCACCGCGCTCGAAGCGGCGCGCCAGGCCGCAGCGGAGGGAAGCAAACACACGCGGCGCGAATTCGAGCGTGCGCTCGCCGAGGCGAAGAAGGCGTGGGAAGCGGAGGAAGCCGTGCGCCTCGCGGAGGCGAAGGTGCAATGGAAGGAACAGTCGGACCGGCTGTTCAAGAAGGCCACCGTACGGCTCGAAGGCGCGGAGGAAGCGCTTGCCGATGCGCGCACCGAAGCCAATTCCGCGCGCGATCGCCGCGAAAGCGCCGAACTCCGCCGTCTGCGTTCCGAATTCGCCGCGCTGCGAACGCAGCTGGCCCAGCGCGAAGCCGATCTTTCCGAAACCCAGGTCGCCGTTGGCCGCGGCCGCGAGCGCACGCGCGAGGAAGTGGCAGCGGCGATTCTGAGGGCCGAAGAAACCTGGAAATCCGGCGAGCAGATCAGGATCGCCGAAGCGGAGACCTGCGAGCGCGAACGCGGCGCGCGCGCGTTGTCGGAAGCCGTCGCGCGGCTCGATCGCACCGAAGCCGCGCTCGCGGAGGCGCGCGCGCAGGTGGAAGCGGCGGGCGAGCGCGCGGCCGTGGCCGCCGCCGAAGCCACCGCGAGAGTGGAACGCACCGAATCCGCATTGCAGGATGCGCGCAACAGGATCGAGGGCCTGCGCGATCCGGTGAACGAATCCGAGCTCGTGCGATTGCGCACCGACCTTGCGGCCTTGCAGGTCGCACACGCCGATCGCGAAGCCGAACTCGCGCAGACGCGCGCCGCCGCGAGGAAGTCGCGCGAAAGCTGGGCGGAACGCACCCAGGCGAGTGTGCAGCGCGCGGAAGATCTGTGGCGAGTCGAAGAAGCCCAGCGCCTCGAGGCGGCGCGCCGCGAGTGGCAGCGCGATGCGCGCCTTGCCGGCATTGCCGAATTGGCGGCCCAGCCGCCTGACCCCGCGGTGCTGCGAAAGGCGAACCGGCTCGTTCTCGACAGCATTCTCGCCGTGGGCCTCGCCGCCGCAGTCGTGCTTGGCATCACGTTTTATCCGCGTCTCGAACGGTTGCTGCCCGCCCTTCCGCGAAGCTACGCGGCCCAGGCCGCACCAGCGCCGGCGCCGCGGCCTGCAGTTGCAGCAGCAACGGCTCCCACGCCGCACGCCGTGATTGCCATCGCGCACGCCAAATTGCGGAGGGATCCTTCGATGCGTGGGACGGTCCTGGAAATGCTCGCGCGCGGTACAAGCGTCGAAACCGGCGAACGGCGCGCGGGCTGGGTGCACGTGCACCTCGCATCGGGCAATGGCGCTGCGGCGAAGGAGGGATGGCTGCGCGCCACTTCGCTCGCGCACGCGGCCCCTAACTGATTGCTCGCTGCGCAAATCGCGCGACGTGAAAACATAACAGGTATCATGGCCCGCGAAGGCGTGCGTCAACCGGGTGGTCTGCATTCGCGGGCAATGACCAAACCAAATCACTTCGGCGGCGGCGGTGGTGCGGGCGCGGGCAGATCGTCCGGCACTTCGGATGCGGTGCCGTTGATTTCAGCGTTGCGGATCTGGCGATAGACGCTCCGCATCGTGGCGTAGGGATCGACGGAGCCTTTTTCGAGTTCGTGCCGCAGCAGCATGTCGCGCGCATGCGTGATGTAGGGATCCCAGATATGCACGTCGGCCGTCATGCCGACACGGTCGAGAAGCGGCCAGCCGTCGGGAATCCAGGTAATGGGATCGAAAAAGAGATCGGCGGTATCGCTCACCAGATCGCGCGGCGGTTCGGGGCCTATGACGGGCAACACAAGAAACGGTCCTTCGCCCACGCCGTAGCGGCTGAGCGTCTGTGCAAAATCGGCCTTCCGGTCCGCCAGACCCTGCGTCCTTGCGACATCGACAAGTCCGCCCAGTCCGACCGTCGAATTGAGCGCCATGCGCGCGGTCATGCGCGCCGCACGGTCGAGCCTCAGCTGCAGGACATCGTTGGCGATGGTGACCGGCTCTTCCGCATTCGAAAACACGTTGTGAATGCCGAGGCGAACCGACTTCGGGATCTTGTCCAGGTAAAGACCGGCGACGGACAGGTAAACGTACTGGTCGAACGTCTCGTCGAACCCGTATACGGCGCGGTTCATCGGCTCGAGGGGATCGTTCGCGGCCCGGGCCTCCTTCGACGCGGACGCGCAGCCGCATAAGGCAAAGCCGCACATCGCAAGAAGTACGAGACGGGCGAAGTGCATGCCGGATGAGCCGGTCGCCTGAAGTTTCCCAACGGCGGAAACGCAAAGACAGGCGCCCCGGTCCCGCTGCGCCGTACTCATTCCTGGACCGCGCGCTCTTCCCGCACCCAGACCAGCCCGATGAGCCCCAGCGAAAGGAACGCGAGGACGGCGATCATTCCACCACGCTGGCTCGCCGTCCAAACGGTCAGCAACGTGACGCTCGTGGTCGCAAGAAACGAAGTGGACTGGCCGGAGAGGGAGTAGAGGCCGAAGAATTCCGTCATCCGGTCGGCGGGCGCGATGCGCGCCATCATCGTGCGCGCATTCGCATAGGACGCCGAAACCGACACCGCGATCAATGTCGCGATTGCGAGATAGATGAGCTCGGGCCAGGTGCGGAACAGCGGGAGAGCATGCACGGGCGGGGACTTCGGATCGTATGGAATGAACCAGAGAATCCGGTCCGGCGCCATCGAGATCAGCAGGATTGCCATCACGAGAGTCCCGCCGACCGATACGAAGAGCGCGGTCTTGGAGCCGAAACGGTTGTCGAGCCAGCCGCCGTAGAACCCTCCGAACACGGCGAACACGCTCAGCACGATGCCGAACGCCGCCAAAGCCAGCGCGCCCCAATGAAACGTGCCGGCCGCATAGACGCCGCCGAAGGTGAGAATCGCCGTCATCCCGTCGTTGAAGAAGAGCCGCGCAACGAGATAGCGGGCGACGTTGCGAAAGCGCCTGAGGCTGGCGAGCGTCGCGAAGACGGAGCGAATGCCGGCGACGCTCGCGCGAATTACGCCCAGACTCCGCGGAGGCCGGTCCGGCGTCCAGAGAAACAGCGGGATCGCGAACACCGCAATCGAGAGCGCCGCGATGGGACCGGCGAGGCGCTCGGCGCCGTGTGGCACTCGGCCGATGCCGAAGAGCGGATGCGCCGGAACGAACGGCCATGAAACCGCGCCGGGCAAAACGAAAGCGACGAGCATGAAGATGAGCAGAACGACGCCCGAGGCGTTTCCCATCGCGAGACCGAGCCCCGACAGTCCGCCGATCCGCGCCGGCGAGGCGATGGAGGGAAGCATGGCGTTGTAGAACACGCTCGCGAATTCGTAGGCGACGCTGGCCGCGCCGACGCAGAGACCGATCTGCAGAAGCGACAGCCCCTGCCCCGCAGGTCTCGCGTACCACAGGAGCGCGGAGGGAATCGCGATGAGCGCCGCGAATACGGCGATCCACGGTTTGCGCCTCCCGCCCGCATCGGCCATCGCTCCGATGAAGGGCGCCAGCATCGCAATCACCAGACCGCTGATCGCCTGGATGTCGCCCCAGAGCGCCTGCCCGCGCACCGCATCGCGCACCACGACGGTGTTCGCGAAATAGGGCGCGAAAATGTAGATGGTAACGAGAAGGATGAACGGCACGCGGCCGAAATCGAACATGGCCCAGGAGAACTGGCCGAAGGGACTCGCAAGCCGTTCGCCCGTGCTGGAAATTCCTTCCGGCGCGCGCAGCAGCCGCGCCCATCCGGTTGGCGCGATGCCGGCTGCCCCGGGGCTTGCGGGCGATTCGCGGGGAAACGCCATCGAGGCTCTCCGGTCGAAGCTACTCGTTCTAGCAAGAGCCGCCTTTGCCGGGCAAAACCTACGCGCCGCGGCCTCGTGTTTGCCGCGCCGGTCGCATCTGCTAAGACCGGACCAGGCAGCAGAAGGATCTCGAGGGAAGCCCCGCGTATGGCCGCAAAACGCCCCTTCGTGATCGTCACGCGCAAGCTGCCCGATGCGATCGAAACGCGCATGCGCGAGCTGTTCGAAACCGAGCTCAATCCCGACGATGCGCCGATGGATCAGGCGCGTCTGATCGAGGCAGTGCAGAAAGCCGATGTGCTGGTGCCCACCGTCACCGACCGCATCGATTCGAAAGTGCTGGGCCGCGCCGGCCCGTCGCTGCGGCTGATCGCGAATTTCGGCAACGGCGTCGACCACATCGATGTCAAGACGGCGCTCGAGCGAGGCGTCACGGTCACCAACACGCCCGGCGTGCTGACCGAAGATACCGCCGACATGACGATGGCGCTGATCCTCGCCGTGCCGCGCCGGCTCGTCGAAGGCGCCGAGCAGCTCAAGGCGGAAAACTTCCGCGGCTGGTCGCCCTCATGGATGCTGGGCCACCGCATCTGGGGCAAGCGGCTCGGCATCATCGGCATGGGCCGCATCGGCCAGGCGGTGGCGCGGCGCGCCAAAGCCTTCGGACTCCAGATTCATTATCACAACCGCAAGCCCGTGCATCCCCAGATCGAGCGCGAACTCGGCGCGACGTATTGGGAGAGCCTCGATCAGATGCTCGCGCGCATGGACATCGTGTCGGTCAACTGCCCGCACACGCCCGCAACCTATCATCTCCTCTCCGCGCGGCGGCTGAAGCTGATGAAACCGTCGGCCTATATCGTCAACACCGCGCGCGGCGAAGTGATCGACGAAAACGCGCTCGCGCGCATGCTGGAGACGGGCGCCCTGTCCGGCGCGGGCCTCGACGTGTTCGAACGCGAACCCGCGGTCAATCCCAAGCTGATGAAACAGAAGAACGTGGTGCTCCTGCCGCACATGGGTTCGGCCACGCTCGAAGGCCGCGTCGACATGGGCGAAAAGGTGATCGTCAACATCAAGACGTTCGCCGACGGCCACAAGCCGCCCGACCGGGTGATTCCGGCAATGCTCTGACTGCTGTCATGGCCCGCGAATGCGGGCGCAGAGCCGACTACTTCCTGTCGTAGATCACCGCGTTCCAGAAGCGGGCGCGGTGGGTGCCGGTCTTGCGGAATTCCCGGCGGCGCAGCTCTCGGCCGATGATCAGGTTGAAATAGCCATGCGCAACGAGCGCTGCGGCGCCCTCGGCTCGCGCGCGTGCGACGAGGATGTCCGCCGCCTGAGAAGCGCGATGCTTGGCGCGCCGGTAGTTCTCGATGCGCGGATGAAACCCCGCGTGCCAGAGAATGCGCGACACCACGGCCCATTTCGGAACCGTCATCCTCAGAAGCGGAATCCTTGGCGAAGCGAGCGGCGCTTCGGCGAACAGCGGATCGGCGATCAGTTCGGCGGCCGGCGCGAGCGCGCGTGCGCTGTCGTGCGAACGCTTCCTGCCGCTGGTGAAGACGGCCGAGAGTTCCCCCACGAGGTCCTGCAATTCCTCCGGCGGCACGCTTGCCGGATCGAGGCCGGATTCCTCATAGGCATCGATGTAGAGGCGGAACTCGCGATGGGAGGCGCGCGGCGCCACGGGAATGTCGGGCTGACCATGGCGGATCAGGATGATCCGCTCCGCGCGCGCGGCTTCATCCGAAGGCCGGACGGTGGAAGAATGCCCGTCCGAAATCCGGCCCTCGTGCCGTCGCATCCGTTCCGTTGCCGTTTGCAAAATCAGCATACTCGAGGGCGCCGCATTGCGCCGGTCGCGCAGGATAGAGAGCCGAACAGGGGGAGCAAGCGAAATGCCGACGAGATTTCCCGATCGCTTCCTGTGGGGCGCGTCCACCGCGGCCCACCAGGTCGAAGGCGGCAACACCGCAAGCGATCTGTGGCTGATGGAAAACGTGCCCGACAGCGATTTCGCGGAACCCTCGGGCGATGCCTGCGATCATTATCACCTTTACGGGAACGACATCGCGCTCCTGAAAAGCCTCGGCTTCGCCGCCTACCGTTTCTCAATCGAATGGGCGCGCATCGAACCGGAAGAAGGTTTTTTCTCTCGCGCGGCGCTCGACCATTACCGGCGCATGATCGCGGCCGTGCGCGCGGCCGGCATTGTGCCCGTCGTCACCTTCCATCATTTCACGGCCCCGCTCTGGTTCACCCGCGACGGCGGCTGGACGAACGCGAAATCCGTGGACCGCTTCGCGCGCTATTGCGAGCGGGCGGCGAAGGCGCTCGGCGATCTCGTCCTGTGGGCCTGCACCATCAACGAAGCCAACGTGCCCATCATGATTCTCGCCCAGCGCGCGGCAAACGAAGGGACCGGATGGAAGACGCCCGAACGCTTCATCGGGATCGCGCGCCGCTGCGGCGGCGACGCCGAGCGCTGGCAGCCGTTTCTGATCTGCGACGCCACCGCGGCGACGCCCCACCTCATCGCCGCGCATCGCAAGGGTTATGAGGCGCTGAAATCCGCAGGGCTTGCCTGCCCTGTGGGCTTGACGCTGGCGCTCCTCGACATACAGGCCGAGCCCGGCGGCGAACTCCTGCGCGACGCGGCCGAACGGCTGCTCGACGGACAGTTCCTGGAAAGCCTGCGCGGCGACGATTTCGTCGGCGTGCAGACCTACACGCGGCTGTGCCTCGGGCCGAAGGGGCACGTGCCGCCGCCAGCGGGCGTGGAACGCACGCAGATGGGCTACGAATTCTATCCGGAAGCGCTCGGCGCCACGGTGCGCAAGGCCGCGCGCGTTTCGGGATGCCCGGTGCTCGTCACCGAGAACGGCATCGGCACCGAGGACGACACGCGGCGGATCGCCTACACGCGGCGCGCGCTCCAATCGTTGCACGCCGCGATGGCCGACGGCGTTGACGTGCGCGGCTATCTCCACTGGTCGCTGCTCGACAATTTCGAGTGGCTCGAAGGCTATCGCCCGAAATTCGGCCTGGTCGCCGTCGATCGCCTGACCCAGGCGCGCCGGCCGAAACCGTCTGCATACTGGCTGGGCGAAATCGCGCGGAGGAATGCGATGGAGTGAGAGGGACGAGTGTCGCAACGAACCAGACAGAAGACCGCACGCACTCGTAGCGCCGCCAAGCCTCGCCTTCGCCGGATCGTAGTCGCGGGGCCGGTCGCCAACACGCGCGAATTTCGCGAGGCGGCGCACCGACGGTCCGTTGCCGTCGACGTGAGCCAATGCACCACGATGGCAACCGGAAATATCCACGTCTCGCCTCGCAGCAATTTCGATCGCCGGCGCGAGCTTCACAAATACGTGTTCGAGCAGCCAGATCGCGATGAAATGGCTCGACGCATTTGCGAGACTCTGCGCACCATGGCGGAGAGGTGAACGGTCTTGCTGGCAGAATGAAGCTCACGCTCCGGTGCCGTGACCTTCGCCGAAGCGAGGCTTCGGCTTCGCGCAGGCTGGTCGAAGGATGGATCGGCCGGTCCCCGCTTACGCGGGGATTGCGGACGATGACGAGTGTTGCTGTGATCCTGAGTGGCAATGCGAATGTGCACGCGCTTGCCGACTCATCGCCTTCGTCGGGTAGGTTGAGCGAAATCCATTTCGCCGGCTACACGCCGCTGTCCTCGAATATGGAGCTGGCGCGGCGGACGCTCTCGCCTTTGCGGGCGGCGGAACTGCCGACGTTTCTTGCGCAAAAGGGCGAGAGGTTGAGCGAGCAGCCGGTCGATCTCGCACAGGAGAGTTTCGCGCTCTACGTTCCCGCGCGCGAGCCACCGCAAGGCTATGGACTGGTCGTCTTCGTAATGCCCTGGGACGCGGCGCGGTTGCCGGACGGCTGGGCCCCCGTGCTCGACGAAAGAGGCCTGATCTTCGTCAGCGCCGCGCGTTCGGGCAATGATCAGAGCGCGGTCGGGCGGCGCGAACCGCTCGCCGTTCTATCCGAACAAAACGTGGTGCAACGTTATCGCATCGATCCGCAACGCATCTACGTCGCTGGTTTCTCCGGGGGCTCGCGCGTCGCGCTTCGGCTCGCTCTCGCCTATCCCGATCTGTTCCGCGGCGCGGTCCTGAACGCCAGCAGCGATCCGATCGGCACCGCGGCAGTTCAGCTCCCTCCGAAAGATTTGTTTCGTCAATTCCAGGAAAGGTCGCATTTCGTCTATGTCACGGGCGACCGCGACACGGCCCGCGTCGCCTGGGATTTCGCGAGCATGCATTCACTGCGCGACTGGTGCGTGTTCAATGTGGAGTACCAGACAAGCAACTTCACCGATCACGAGATCATGAGTCCCGAAGCGCTGTCGCGCGCACTCGATTGGCTCGCAAAGCCGATAACGGCCGATGCCGTCAGGCTTGCAAGATGCAGAGCCGGAATCGATGCGGAGCTTGAAAGCAAACTCCGGCAGGTCCAATCGCTGATATCCGCGGGTAATCGCGATGCCGCGCGCGATATCCTGAAGGAGATCGACACGCGTTTCGGCGGTCTCGCTGCTCCACAAACACTCGAGCTGGAAAGCGAGCTCGATAAGCCCGCCGCGAAGCCGTAGTGGTCGGAGAGAGAGGATTCGTGGGCGTATCTTTAGCGCCATCGCCCGCGGCCCGGGAAATCAGATCGACTTGGAGGAATGAGACGGTGAATTGGCGGGTCTGCATCATCCTGATCGTACCGCTGCTGTTAGTATCGAATGCGGCGCCCGCGCAAAACTTATCGACGAAGATACGCGTGCCGGTTTCGTTGCGGCTGGCGCGCGATTTCCTATCGGCTAAACTCGCCGTTGCCGGTTTCCATTGCGCGGGCAGGTTGCGGCTGGCGCGCGATTTCCTATCGGCTAAACTTTGCCTGTTCGTCGATCTTCGCGAGCATGGGTTGCGGCTGGCGCGCGATTTCCTATCGGCTAAACTTCGAGTGCCCGGAAGGTGCGCTTCGGACCAGTTGCGGCTGGCGCGCAATTTCCTATCGGCTAAACTGAACGCGCTCTTGTGGCGCTTGCGAAGGGAGTTGCGGCTGGCGCGCAATTTCCTATCGGCTAAACTGCTCAAGGGGGCA
>JBOHKH010000038.1:0-16876 GCA_050728995.1 Rhizomicrobium sp.
ACGACAATAGTGTCGTATGTCCGATAACACGTGCCTGAAGCTTCGAATTCGGAAATTTGCTGCATGTCCAGACGCGCGCGTGACGATGAGGAGCCGTTCGAGAGCGACCGGATAGCGGGGCAGGCGCACCCGCGCGAAACGTTCTCGCTTGTCGGCCAGGACGAAGCGCTCGCCCGCGCCGCCCGCGCCGTCCGCAGCGGACGTCCTCCCCAAGGCTGGCTGATCGCAGGTCCGCCCGGCATCGGAAAGGCGACTCTCGCCTATCGCGTCGCGCGCTATCTCCTGGCGTTCGGCGCGACCGACCGCGGCCCCGCCGATCTTTCTGTACCGGCGAACGATCCCGTCGTGCCGCTGGTGCGGGCCGGCGCGCATCCCGGACTGCTCGCGCTCCGCCGCGGCCTTTCTCCCAAAACCGGAGAACCGATGACGGTTCTCGCCATCCACGAGATCCGAAAGCTTGCCGGATTCTTCGGGCTCACCTCCGCCGCGGGCGGATGGCGCGTGGCGATCATCGATACGGCCGACGAGATGAACGACGAGGCGGCGAACGCGCTGCTCAAGATTCTCGAGGAACCGCCCCGTCGCGCGATGCTGATCCTGATTGCGCACCGGCCGGCGCAGCTCGCCACGACGATACGTTCGCGCTGCCAGATCCTGCGATTGCGTCCACTCTCCGACATGGTGCTCGCGGGCGAACTCGAGGCGCGCCTGCCGAAATTTTCCGCAGAAGAGCGAGCGCGCATAGCGGCATTGTCCGGCGGTTCGCTGGGCACGGCGCTGAGGCTCGCAGCGAATGATGGGTTGAAGCTCGCGGCCGACGCCGAGCGGCTGATCGAGCGCGCCGGCGCACCCGATTTTGCGGCGACGCTCTCGCTCGCCGAGCGGCTCGGGCGGATGGACCGCGGCATCGAATCCTTTGGCGCTTATCTCGTCCAGATTCTTGTCGAGCGGATATTGGCGCGCGCACGCGCCGGCGCGCAGGACCTCGAACGCTGGACAACGCTCCACAACCGCATCGCCCATGACTTCGCGCGCGGCGCCGCATTGCATCTCGAGCCGAGGCAGACGATCCTTTCGGCGGCGCGGGCGCTGGAGATCGCGACGCGTCGCGGCGCTTTGTGAGCTTGCGATTCCCCCATGCTCGTCGACAGTCATTGCCATCTCGATTTTCCGGACTTCGCGGCCGAACTGCCGGAAGTGGTGGCGCGCGCGAAATCCGCAGGCGTCGGCGTCTGCGTATCGATCGGCACGAAGCTCGCGCGCCGCGATGAGGTCGAAGCGGTGGCGCAGCGCTTTCCCCAGGTGTACGCCACCATCGGGAGCCACCCGCACGAAGCCGAAGCCGAGCAGCTCGGCGGCCCCGAACCGCTGCTCGAATGCGCCCGCGGACCCAAAATCGTCGGCATCGGAGAAACCGGCCTCGACTATTACTACGAGAACAGTCCGCGTGCGCGACAGATCGCGAATTTCCGCGCCCATGTCGCCGCCGCGCGCGCACTCGGTCTGCCGCTCATCGTGCACACGCGCGACGCGGAGGACGATACGATCGACATTCTGGGCGACGAAATGGGCAAGGGCGCGTTCACCGGTCTCATCCACTGTTTCACCGGCACGCAGCGTCTCGCGGATGCAGCGCTCGCGCTCGGCTTCTGTATCTCTGCGTCGGGCATTGCGACGTTCAAGAAATCCGGCGCGCTGCGCGAGGTGCTTGCGCGCGTGCCGCTCGACCGCCTGCTCGTGGAAACCGACGCGCCCTATCTCGCTCCCGCGCCCCATCGCGGCAGGCGGAACGAGCCCGCGTTCGTCATCCATACCGCCGCCGTGCTCGCGGACCTGAAGGGCGTCTCGGCGGACGCATTGGCCGCGGCAACCACAGACAATTTCTTTCGACTCTTCACCCGCGCTGCAAGACCTTCCGATGTGGCGTAATTACAAGAGGGTCGGTTGCCCGCGCGGAGCCGCGAAGCCGCGGATTTCCAGACGCTCCGTGTCATGACCGACCGTCTTGTCGTCACCATTCTCGGCTGCGGATCCTCGGGCGGCGTGCCGCGGCTCGGCGGCCCGGACGGGAAGGGCGATTGGGGCGCCTGCGATCCGGCCAATCCCAGGAACCGGCGCTGGCGCTGCTCGATCCTCGTCCAGCGCCAGTCAGACACGGGCACGACGTCGGTGCTCGTCGACACTTCGCCCGACTTGCGCGAGCAGCTGCTGGCCGTGGGCGTCTCGCATCTCGACGGCGTCGTCATCACCCACGATCATGCCGACCAGCTGCACGGCATCGACGATCTGCGACTTGTCTTCCATGCGATGCATCGGCGCGTGGATGTCTACAGCGACCGCACGACTCTCGAAGGCGTCGTTGCGCGCTTCCGCTATTGTTTCGAGACACCCGAAGGCAGCATCTATCCGCCCATCCTGAACCCGCACGTCATTGCCGAACCGTTCGCGGCGTTTTCGATTTCCGGTCCGGGCGGCGCCGTTCCGGTGCGGGCCTTTCCGCAGGAGCACGGTGAAATCCGCTCCCTTGGCCTGCGGTTCGGGCCCATAGCTTACTCGAGTGATGTCAATGGCTTGCCGGACGAAGCGTTTGCGACACTCGAAGGCGTAAAGTGCTGGGTCCTGGACGCGCTGCGCTATACGCCCCATCCGACCCACGCCAATGTCGACACGGCGCTGTCATGGATCGGCCGGGTGAATCCCCGGCACGCCGTGCTGACCAACCTGCACCTCGACCTCGATTACGAGGCGCTGAAAGGCAAACTCCCCAAAAACGTCGAGCCCGCCTATGACGGGCTGGTGATACGGGCCGGTCTGTAACGTTCGCGACCAGGCCCGCACTCAGTTGTCAAACATGGGGGAAAGACTTCGCGGATGAGCAGCTGGAGGCTGCTTTGGGGCGCGGCCATCGCCTGGAGAAACTTCCCGAAGTTCGAAGCGGGTCCCTCGAAGTGGAACTCAAGTTCTCAAACCGGAAACCGCGCGAAGCGTCCAGCCCAGCCTGAGCCGCGATTCCGGGCTGAAAAGGTCCGCCGGGGCCCTGAAGAGCGAATTCCCGTCTTTCACCCGCTTATCATTGCTCATAATATAGATTATCCGCATTATCGATGCATGGCCGGGCGCACTTTTGGCCGCGCTGCCCTGCCTTGCCCGGCCAGGCCCGGCCAGGCCCGGAAACCTCAGCCGTCGAGGGCCGGGCTGACGACGAGTGAAACACGCCGGCTGGCGCGCCACATTGCCAGCTCCGTAGGCTTCCCCGCGCGCTCTGCGGTGAGCAGCCGGTGGAGATCGTCCACGCCGGTGACTGGAACGCCATCGAGAGCGAAGATCGTGTCGCCTCGGGATAACCCAGACCTTCCCGCCGGGCCGTCCAGCTCGATCTCGAGCACCATCGCGGCGGTGGGCGCAATCCGATCGAGACGACGCAGCACGGGGCGCGCGAGCGTCACGGTCTGCGCCGCGATTCCGAGGCGGCTTCGGCGGACGCGACCTTCGCGCATGAGAAGCTGTGCCACATGGATGGCCGTATCGATGCCAATGGCGAAACAGATACCTTGCGCGAATCCGGCGATCGCCGTGTTGATGCCGATGACACGGCCGTCTGCGTCCACCAGCGGTCCGCCAGAATTGCCGGGATTGAGCGGCGCATCGGTCTGGATAACGCTGTCGATCAGCCGCCCCGAGCGGCCGCGCAGCGAGCGGCCAAGCGCACTCACGATGCCGGCCGTTACCGTCGCCTGATAGCCGAGCGGATTGCCGATCGCGACCGCGAGCTGGCCAACTCGCAAGCCCGACGAGCGGCCGAACTGCGCGCGGGGCAATCCGCTGCCCTGCAGCCGCAGTACGGCGAGATCGGTCGCCGGATCGTCTCCCACCAGCGAGGCCTCGAAGCTGTGTCCGTCCGGCAGCGTGGCGGTCAAACGCGCGCGCTGCTCGACGACGTGGCTGTTGGTGAGCAGATAGCCGTCCGGCGTGAAGACGACGCCGGAGCCCTGACCGCGGCGCTGACCACCGCCTGCGGCGATGCTGGCGACCGCGGGACCGACACCTTCGAACGCCCGCGCAACGCAGGCCGAATACGGATCGAGCAGATCGGACGTCGCAGCAGAGATCGCCATGCGTGGGAGATGCGCGCGTGTGCCCGCCATCCCAACCCGGTCGTTTGTCCGGGTCGCGCCTCCCCATTCGGCCGATGGCGCGCCCCTCCGCAGAACCCATATTCCTGCCTATCTCAGCAGGAGATCGCGATGACGCCCCTGAAACAATTCTCCGACGCGCTCGTCGTTCAGGCGAACGCCGCGCGCAGTTTCGTCGCCGAAATCCGCGCGCAGCATTGCAGCCACCGAAGTGGCACGCTGTGGCGCCCCGATATCGTGGTGGCTTCCGAACAGTCGCTGCCGAAAGCGGAAACGTTCGAGGTCGCGGTGGCCGGCAGCGAGCCCGCGCGGGCGAGCCTTTCGGGCCGCGATCCGGGCACCAATGTCGCGGTGTTGAAGCTCGATCGCGCGCTTGCGGGCGTCCTGCCCGCACGCGCCGACGCTCAGACCGGTATGGTGACGCTCGCTTTCGGCGCCGATGGTCATGGCGGCGTAACCGTGCGCTTCGGCACCGTCTGCGCCACAGCACCCGAATGGCGAAGCCGCGCAGGCGGCAAAATCGACCGTCGCATCGTACTCGACCTGGCGCTGTCGCCGCGCGAGGACGGAGGACCCGTGCTCGACGTGGAAGGCCGGCTGCTCGGTATTTCCACTCTCGGCCACGCCGACAGTGTGCTCGCGATCCCGCACGCGACGGTCGAACGCAGCGTCGAAGCCCTGTTGACGCATGGCCGGGTCGAACGCGGCTGGCTCGGAGTGGCACTCCATCCCGTCGCCATTCCGGATGCCTGGCGCGAAACGGCGGAGGAAAAGACCGGCCTGATGGTGATGTCGGCCGCGTCCGAAGGACCTGCCGCGGGTGCAGGCGTCCTGCCGGGCGATATCCTGCTTGGGATCGACGGCGCGCGCACCAGTCATGCGTGCCGGTTGGCGGAGCGACTGGGCGCCGAAAGCGTCGGGCGCGAAATCGAGCTTGGCGTGCTTCGCTCGGGAACGCGTCTTTCTTTGCGCGCGGTCGTCGCCACCCGTCCGGACAATGCCTGAAGCCGCTCACCTGGACGTGTCCGCGTTTGCGCTCCGCGTCGCGATCCGCGCGGAAGGTGCCGCGGACACCGCTTCGCTCGCACAAACCGTCCGCGCGCTGGGTCATGAAATCTGCTCCTCCGAGGTCGACGTCGCGCTCGTCCGCGGCGATGTCGATCTGTCCGCGGATGTGCCGGCTGTCGTACTCGGTGGAAGGGCCCTGGTTGCGGCCGGCTGTCTCCCCGAGGATGCGTCGATGGCGCAGATCGATGCCGCGTTACGGGCGGTCGCTGCGGGGCTGCTCGTGCGCCCTCGCCTGGGCCCCCGCTTCGCTGCGGCCACGGAAATTATTGCGCCCTCTCCGCTCAGTCCGCGCGAACTCGAAATCCTGATTGCCCTGTCGGAGGGGCTGAGCAACAAAGCGATCGCGCGCCGCTTCGACATCTCTCAGCACACGGTCAAGTTTCACCTCGAATCCGTTTTCCGGAAACTCGGCGTCGCCACGCGCGCCGAGGCCGTCGCCCGTGGCCTGCGCGGCGGCCTGGTGCATCTGTAGTCGGGGCTTCCGCCGCAACGACATTCTTTTTCGGGAATCGCTCTTGACCCGGCCCTTGGGGCAGGCCTCACAAGCCGGAGGGTCGATCAGGAGCGTTTTCATGTCCGCCGCGCAGGACCGGCATCTCAGCCCGGCAGAAGTGGCGCGCCGCATGGGATTAAGTCCCAAGGCGCTGCGCCTCTACGAAACGCACGGGCTTGTGGCGCCCTTGCGCTCGCAATCGGGCTGGCGGGCCTATGGTGCAGGCGAGATCGCGCGGTTGCACCAAATCCAGGCGCTCAAGCGTCTGGGTTTCTCGCTCGCGCGCATCGCCGATCTGCTGGCGCGGCGCCCGGTCGCGCTCGAGACGTTGCTTGCAGCGCAGGAAGAGATGCTGGCGCGCGAGCAGGTGCGCGTGGATCGCGCATTGAATCTCGTGCGCGCAGCACGCGGGAAACTCGCAGGCGGACAGACGCTCTCCATCGACGATCTCATCCAACTGACAAAGGAGACGACGATGACGACCCAACAGCAGCACGAAGAGATGAAAGGAATCTTCGATCCTCTCGCCGAAAAGCACATGACGAAGGAAGAACTGGAGAGACTACGCAAACGCAGCTTCGACCAGCGGGAACAGGGGGTCTGGGACGAACTGATGGCCGAAGCGAAGGACCTGATGGCCAAAGGCGATCCGACTTCGCCGCAAGCCAAGGATCTCGCGCGGCGTTGGACGGCGCAGGTAAACAAGTTCACGCAGGGCGACCCTGCGATCGCGGCCAAGGTGAAGGCCATGTGGCAGGAAGCGATGGCCGATCCGAAAGCCGCGCCGAAGCTGCCGCTGAATCCGGAAATCTTCGCCTTCGTCGAAAAAGCCTGGAAGGCGGCGCAGGCGTCGGACGCGAAGTAATTCCACGCAGAGGCGCGGAGCCGCGGAGAACCTGACTGCCAGGACGCCAGGCAGGAATGGCGCGCGAATGCGCACAAGAAATCCTCTTGGCGCCTTGGTGTGTTTTCTCGCGCTCTCCGCGTTTCCGCGCGATCAATTGCGGCTTGCCACGGATGCGGGCGGTCTCTTCAATGCGGACATGACCGAAGATGCCAACTGCGCGATTTCCGAGTTGCTCGCGATCATGCGGCGGCTGCGCGATCCCGTACGCGGCTGTCCGTGGGATCGCGAGCAGACCTTCGCGACCATCGCGCCCTACACGCTCGAAGAGGCCTATGAAGTCGCCGGCGCGATCGAAGAGGCCGACTGGCCGGGGCTGAAGGAAGAACTGGGCGACCTCCTGCTTCAGGTTGTCTTTCACGCGCAAATGGCAGAGGAGTGCGGGCTTTTCGACTTCGCTTCCGTTGCGCGCGGCATCTCCGAGAAGATGCTGCGGCGGCATCCGCATGTCTTCGCCGATGACGCAGGCATCGACACGGCCGCGGCGCAGACAACCGCCTGGGAACGGCACAAGTCGCGCGAGCGGGCGGCGAAAGAGCGCGGCCTGCTCGACGACGTGACCTCCGCCCTGCCCGCGCTCTCACGTGCGTTGAAACTTCAGCAGCGCGCGGCAACTGTCGGATTTGACTGGGATTCTGCACCGAAGGTCGTGGAGAAAATCGCCGAGGAAGCGGGCGAGATCGCGGAAGCGCGTGCGCAGGGCGCGCCGCCGGAAAAGCTCGGGGACGAGATCGGCGATCTCCTTTTCGCCGTCGCCAATCTCGCCCGTCACCTGGGGGTGGATCCGGAAGCTGCGCTGCGCTCCACCAACACGAAATTCGTGCGGCGGTTCAGGGAGATCGAAGCGGCTCTTACGAAGCAGGAACGCACGCTGTCCGACGCCTCACTCGCCGAGATGGAAGCCCTTTGGCAGGCGGCCAAGTCCAGGGAGTGAGTGCGCCGCGGCCGCACTACAACGCGCGGTGGCTTTCTTTTCGGAAGGACAGACGCTCGCCGTAGCGCTTTTCGAAGCGCGACAGTTCGGCGGGATCGATGGCAAGCGCGAGATCGACGCCGTGCGCGCCGTCGCGCCGCGAACGCACGCGGCCATGGCGGTACGCCCAGGCGAGCCCTTCGCCGTCGTCGGATGCGAGATGCAGCGCGAAGCTCAGCGCCTCGCGGTCAAGCAGGTCTTCGATCCGGTGCAGGAAGTCGGGAATGCCTTCGCCCGTCAGCGCGGAGACCGCGACCGGCGCCGCTCCCGCGCCGTTTCGCGCCTTGAGTCCTGCGCGCGCGGGCGGTGGGAACAAATCGATCTTGTTCAGCACTTCGACGACGCGGCTGTCCCCGTCGGCTTCAATGCCGAGTTCGGTCAGCACGGCCCGAACATCTTCTTTCTGCGCCTCGGTCTCGTCGTGAACGGCATCGCGCACATGCACGACGATATCGGCCTCCAGCACTTCCTCGAGCGTGGCGCGGAACGCGGCGATCAGTTCATGGGGCAGATCGGCGATGAAGCCGACCGTGTCGGATATCACGACGGGGCGGGCGCCGGGCAGCCGCATGCCCCGCATCGTGGGATCGAGCGTAGCGAACAGCATATCGCGCGACTCGACCGCGGATTTCGTCAGCGCGTTGAAAAGCGTCGACTTGCCGGCATTGGTGTAGCCCACGAGCGCGACGACCGGGTAGGGTACACGTTTGCGGGCGCGGCGATGCAACCTGCGTGTGCGGGTGACGGATTCGAGGTCCTCGCGAATCTTTGCAATGCGCTCGCCGATCAGGCGGCGGTCGGTCTCGATCTGCGTTTCGCCTGGGCCGCCGAGAAAGCCGAAACCGCCGCGTTGGCGTTCGAGATGCGTCCAGCTGCGCACCAGGCGGCTCCTCTGCCAGGTGAGATGTGCGAGTTCGACCTGCAGGCGGCCCTCGCTCGTGTGCGCCCGCTCGCCGAAAATTTCGAGAATGAGCTGGGTGCGGTCGAGCACCTTGGCGTTCCAGGCCTTTTCGAGGTTGCGCTGCTGCACGGGGCTGAGTGCCGCGTTGACGACAATCACTTCGGGTTCGAGCGCGCGCACCTCCGCCGCGATTTCGTCCACCTTGCCTTTGCCGATCAGCGTTGCCGGACGTACGGCGGGGAGCGGCACGATGTGACGCGCGCGCACGTCAAGACCGATGGCGGCGGCGAGCCCCACGGCTTCGGCGAGCCGCGCCTCGGCATCGCGCAGAATGTTGCCGCGCCGTTTCGGTTCGACGTGCAGAACGATCGCGCCGGTCGCGCGCGCGGGGTTTCCCGCACTTTTCCGGCGGGCGGCGCTCAGGCGGTCTCCAGCGCGGCGGTTTCGACGTCCTGAAGCTGGATCGGACCCGCCGGCATGACCGTTGAAATCGCGTGTTTGTAAACGAGTTGCGCATGGCCGTCGCGGCGCAAAAGCACGCAGAAGTTATCGAACCAGGTGATGTTGCCCTGCAGCTTCACTCCGTTGACGAGGAAAATCGTCACCGGAGATTTGCTCTTGCGCACCGCGTTGAGGAACGTGTCCTGGAGATTTTGTTGTCGTTCGGTCATGACAAACCGTTGTCTGTTTCTGGCTCCAGCCCCTCGCTGAAACGCCGCATCATAGGTGTATCCGCGCGCGCCGCGAAGCACTAATGTCGGACTGGCTCGCCTTCCGCCTTCCGAGCCGCCTCGCGGCGATAAAGTTCGTGCAGGCGGCGGGCCACCGGCCCTGGCCGCCCCTCGCCCACCGTCTGGCCGTCGATCGTGACGACAGGGAGCGCGCCGATCGTCGCCGCCGTGATGAAAGCCTCGCGAGCGGCAAGCGCCTCCTCGCGGGTGAAGCGCCGCTCCACGATCGGCATTTGTGCGCTCGCGGCGACTTCGCACAAAACGCGTCGGGTGACGCCTGGCAAGACCGCATTGTCGAGATCGCGTGTGACAAGGCGGCCCTGCGCGTCGACGATCCACGCCGTCGTGGACGAACCCTCGGTGATCCGCCCCTCGCGGTCGGTGAGCCAGGCTTCCCACGCGCCCGCCTCGCGCGCCTGGGTCTTGGCGAGCACGTTCGGGAGCAGCGCAGTCGATTTGATGTCGCAGCGCGCCCAGCGCTGATCGGGACGCGTGACGACGGCGATGCCTGTTTCGCGCCTCTTCTCGAATCCGTCTGCATCGACCGGCCGTGCGGTGAGCACGAGGGTCGGGCGTTTGCGCGCTGCGGGAATCGCGTGATCGCGGCGGAACGCGCCGCGCGTGATCTGAAGATAGATGAGACCGTCGACGATCCGGTTGCGGCGCGCCACTTCGCGCAGCACGAGCTTCAATGCCGCGCGCGCCATCGGCATTTCGATCGAGATTTCCCGAAGCGAGCGTTCGAGCCGGTCGAGATGCTCCTCCTCGTCGTAGATCCGGCCGCCGAACAGGCCGAACACCTCGTAAATCGAATCGGCGAATTGCAATCCGCGGTCTTCGATGTGCACGGAAGCGAGATCGTGGCGCAGATAGCGCCCGTCCACATAAGCGATGCGCCCGACCGGCGCCCGCTCACGCATTGAGGATCTGTTCCCGTCCGACCGGTCCGACGCCCAACGATTTGAGTTTGCGGTGCAGCGCCGAACGTTCCATGCCGATGAAGGCGGCGGTCCGCGAGATGTTGCCGCCGAAACGGTTAATCTGCGCGACCAGATATTCGCGCTCGAAGATTTCGCGAGCTTCCCTGAGCGGCAACGAGATTACGAGATCGCCGGTCGCACCGTTCGCCCAACCCGCGCCCGCGCCGAAATCGGCGGGCAGAAGGTCGGCCGAAACCGCCTGCACGGCGTCGTCGCTGGCAAGGATCAGAAGCCGCTCGACGATGTTGCGCAGCTGGCGGACATTGCCCGGCCAGTCGTGCGCCTGCAGCACGGCCATCGCGTCGTCGCCGATCTCGCGAATTGCAAGGCCCGATGCGACCGACAGGCGCTTCATGAAATGGGTGACGAGCAGCGGAATATCGTCGCGCCGCTCGCACAGGGACGGCACGCGCACCGGCACGACGTTCAGCCGGTGATAAAGATCTTCGCGGAACAGCGCCGCGGCGATCTCGCTCCGAAGATCGCGCGTCGTCGACGAGACGATCCGCGCATCCACCTGCACGCGCGTCGTGCCGCCGACGCGCAGGAAGCTCTGCTCGACGAGGACGCGCAACACCTTGCCCTGGGTTTCGAGTGGCATGTCCGCCACTTCGTCCAGGAACAGCGTGCCGTTGTGGGCGAGTTCGAGCAGTCCGATCTTTCTCGGCCCTTCGGCGGCTTCCTCACCGAACAGTTCGGATTCGATCCTGTCGGGCGCCATGGTCGCGCAGTTGATCGCCACGAATGCATTGCCCGCGCGCCGCGAGTGCGCGTGGATGAGCCGGGCAACCAGTTCCTTGCCGGAACCCGCTGAACCGGTGATCAGGATGCGGCTGCCGGTGGGCGCCACCTTGTCGATCAGCTGGCGCACCTGCGCGATCGCCGAGGAAGTGCCGACCAGTTCGAGATCGTCGCCCACCTTGAGCTTCAGTTCCTGCACTTCGCGCTTCAGCCGCGCGGCTTCCAGAGCACGCGCGGTGACGTGGATCAGGCGGTCCGCCTTGAACGGCTTTTCGATGAAGTCGTAGGCGCCTTTCTTGATGGAGGCGACGGCCGTTTCGATCGTGCCGTGTCCACTGATCATCACCACCGGAAGGTCCGGGTGGTCGCGCTTCAAAAGGTCGAGCACCTGGACGCCGTCGAGGCGGCTCCCCTGCAGCCAGATATCGAGAATGACAAGCTGCGGCCGGCGCTGGCGCACCGCCGCAAGCGCCGTGTCGCTGTCCGAGGCCACGCGGGCGGTGTAGCCCTCGTCGCGCAGGATCCCAGCGATCAGCTCGCGAATGTCTTCCTCGTCGTCCACCACCAGCAGTTCAGGCGCGATCGGCGATCCGTTCTTGCTCATCCCTTCCACCCGGCTCCGTTACATGTGCACTCTTATGTTTCAGCGGGAACCCGAGGCGCACCTCGGCGCCCGGTTCGTCGTCCTCGCGATCGAGAATCTCGATTTCGCCGCCATGTTCTTCGACGATTTTGCGCACGATGGCGAGGCCGAGCCCGGTGCCCTTCGCGCGCGTCGTGACATAAGGTTCGGTAAGCCGATGCCGCTCCGTCTGCGGCAGGCCGATCCCATTGTCGGCGACGCGGAAGAGAACGCGAGCGCCATCGGCAGTCACGGTCACGGCGATATGCCCCCGCTCGTCCGCACCCGCCGCCATGCGCGCCTCGATGGCTTCGCCGGCGTTCTTGAGCACGTTGATGAGCGCCTGGGAAACGAGGCGTCCGTCGCATTCGAAGCGGACCGGGCGCACCTCGCCTCCGATTTCGAAGTCGGTCTGCGGATGGGCCGCGCGCTGCAGAAACACCGCCTGCTGCACCAGCTCCTGCGCGATCTCCGGACGCATCTTGGGCGAGGGCATGCGCGCGAAAGACGAGAACTCGTCCACCATGCGCCCGATATCGCCCACCTGGCGAATAATGGTCTCCGTGCATTGCCGGAACACCTCGGGATCGCTGCATACCTCGCTCGCATACTTGCGCTTTAGCCGTTCGGCGGAGAGCTGGATGGGCGTGAGAGGGTTCTTGATCTCGTGGGCAATGCGGCGGGCGACGTCGGCCCACGCGGCCGTGCGTTGCGCGGAGACGAGATCGGTAATGTCGTCGAACGTCGCAATGAATCCCGCTTCGCCGGCGCCCGCCTCGCCTGCCACCTGCACGCTCAGGCTCCGTAACGTTCCGCCACGTCTGAGTGTCGCCTCGCCGCTCGACCGCGCCATTGGCTCATGCAGCGCGCGCCGCACGATTCCTGCGAGTTCCGGCATCGCTTCCGCGTAGTGCCGGCCTTCAAGTTCCTCGGGCTCGGCATTGAGGAGCCGCGCGGCGGCGCGGTTGACGATTGTAACCTGGCCTTCGCCGTCGAGCCCTACCACGCCTGCGCTGACGCCCGCGAGCACCGCCTCGGTGAAGCGCCGGCGCTCGTCGAGCTGGAGGTTCGCGCGCATGAGTTCGCTTCTGCGGCTGTCGAGCTCCGCAATCATGCGATTGAAGGCGCGGGCGAGCGTGCCCATCTCGTCATCGTCGCGATCGGTCTCGACCCGTACCTTCAGATCGCCGTGGGAGACGCGCTCGGCTGCGCCGATCAGCCGCGAGATCGGCCGCACCAGATTGTTGGCCGCCCACAGCCCCAGCCAGATCGCCGCCAGAAGGATGAGCAGCGACACGGCGCCGTAGAGGGCGGCGAAAACAAGCTGCACCTGGGAGCGGTTCTGTTCGAGCCGCTTGTATTCCGAGACCGCATTGACGGTCTTCTGGTAATAGGCGAGCACCTGCGGATCGACGGTGCGCACCACCAGCAGATAAGCGTCGTTCAGCGCCTGCAAGCGGATCAGCGCGCGCACCACGCCGACTTTCGCATTGGCGTCTATGACGATCGTTCCGTGGGAGGCCTGTCTGATGTCGCCCGGCTTGGGCGGGGCGAGATCGGGCAGGAAGCGCTGTTTGGTGCTACCGAGCACATGGCCGTGGGAGTCGATGATATAGGCAGCCTGCAGGCCACGGTCTGTGGTCAGCGTCGCGAGCTTGGTGAACAGCATGTCGGGGCGCACGTGATTGTCCGGATCGAACAGTTCGGGATCGTGTTCGATGCCGTTGGCGATCTCGTAGGCGTCCTCAACAATCTGGCTTTCGCTGCTCTGAACGTAACGGTCGGCGACGTGGACGGCGCTGCCGAGCGCCGCCTTCACGTGTGAGGAGAACCAGGCTTCGACGCCCAGGTCGAGCGACACGGCCGCAAACACCGCGACGAGAATCGCCGGGATGACGGCGATGGCGCTGAAGATGACGACGAGCCGCACATGCAGCTTGGCGCCCGCGATTCCCGAGCGGCGGTCGATCCACAGCCGGATCAGCCGCCAGCCGATCAGCGCGCCGAGCGACAGCACGAGAAGAAGATTGCTGACCAGCAGCGCGATCAGCGCCGCCGAGGTTGGGTGATACGGGACAAGTCCGGTGACGGTCGCGTAGGAGACGACACCGGAGACCACGGCGAGAAGGCCGACGGCAGCCGCGAGTCGCGAAGGACGCGACGCGGCCCGAATCACCTGCCACAGGCCGGAACGCACGGGCGCACCGACCGCATTTGTTGTCGCCATTCAGGCCTGCCGCTACCCCACCCGCCGGACCGCCCGGCACCCGTACTGTCGGCGCGAGTGTACCCAAGCCACAGCCTGTTGCAAGAATGCCGAATTACGTAGTTGACACCACACGGCACTAGCCCTATATTGGCTGCGAAAGAGGGAACCCGCCATGTCGAACATCTTCGCAGCCAAGCACTTTCACGACGAAGCCGCCGCCCGGGAGTGGTTTGAAGCCGCCCGCTGGCCGGATGACCCTGTGTGCCCCTTCTGCGGCTCCCTGAAGCACTACGCGACCAAGAAGCTGGGCCGATACCGCTGCGGCGAAAAGGAATGCCGCAAGGATTTCACGGTCACGACGCGCACCGTCATGGAACGCAGCCATGCCAGGCTTACCCAGTGGGCGATGGCGTTCTGGCTTGGCGCGTCGAGCAAAAAGGGCTTCTCCGCTCACCAGCTACACCGCGCTCTTGGTTGCCAGTACAATACCGCTTGGTTCCTTCACCACCGCGTCATGGAAGCCATGCGGGAGGGCGGCCTTTCCGTCCCTTTAGGTGGCGCTGGAGAAGTGGTGGAGGTTGACGAAACCTACATCGGCAAGGTCGAGAACCCTCGCACCCATACCCGCGCTGGCTATCCCTACCGCAAGCGATCCGGAACTCTGGACAAGCGCGTCGTAATTACCCTTGTGCATCGGGGCGGCAAGGCGCGGTCATTTCACGTTCCCCGCGCGGACAAAAAGACGGTCATGAAAATCGTTGCCGACAACATCTCGCACGAAAGCCGCGTGCATACCGACGATAGCCGTCTCTATGATGACCTGTCCGGCATGTTCTCGGAGCACGAAACGGTCAACCATTCCGCGAAAGAGTACGCGCGTGGCGACGTGACGACGAACACTGTCGAGGGCTTCTTCTCGGTGTTCAAGCGCGGTATGCGCGGCGTGTACCAGCACTGCGGCGAGAAGCATTTGCACCGTTATGTCGCCGAATTCAATTTCCGCTTCAATCGTCGTGCGGCATTGGGTTGGACAGACGAAGCCCGTTGCATTGCCGCGATCTGCGCTGGCGACGGCAAGCGTCTAACCTACCATCAATCTCGTTCGGCCTGACTTCAGGTTTCAGGCGGCACGGTTCCTGCGCTGGCGCGAAAAGCACGGCCCGGCGCCGTCTTATGGCCTGCCGTTCGAATAGCATCCAGCGGAGCGGCGCTCGAGCGGCGCGAAAGATTCCTGTGGACGAGATTCGATTTCACGTAAGCGCTCGAATCTCGGAGTTGCCCGCCCCCCCACCGCGACCTCCTCAGTAAACTTGGAAAGAGGCCTGACCCAAAGCTCGCCGGTCTGTTCGGAGCTATAAACGACCACCACTTCGCCGGTTTCTGAGTGCGTTGCCACGAAGAGCACTCGGTAAAGGCCGCCTTTGAAATGCTGGTATTGCCCGGGCTGTACCCAGGGCTGCTCAAGTTTGGTGCCGTTGGTAGCCATAGCGAGCCGTGCCTGCGAATCGCGCCCCTTCAGGATTCTGAAGGACTGCCCCGTGACAAGGCAATGAGCCGCGTGCAAAAACTGTTGCGCGAATCAGACATTTTTTGTGTTCTGGGCGACGGCTCGCAATTCGCCGGTCGACATCGAAGTGCCGCAATATCGGAGATATGCCCACACATATCCCGCGAACGCAACTGCAGCCATTGTCGCCAAAATTGCAAAACCGGGAAGTCCCATTTGGCTAAGCGACGAACAGAAATTGATTGCCGGGGAAACCACCAGCGTTGCTCCAATTCCTATCGCCCACGTTTTCGCGACGCGCCGGCCCTCGATCCGAACAAATCCACTCACAAAATCTGGCCCATCGGCGACGAATCTGATGGAATTCACCCGCTTCAGAAATCTAGCGCAGGTAGCTTCATCGAGTTGCTTTGAGAAGGACTCAAGGTACGCTTCCGCATTCGCGTTTGTATTCTTCAACTGCAGATTTCGCCGAAGTGTTTCAACGGTATAGTCAAGCCAGTATCGCGACGGGCCGCCGTCATCATCTATATATTTGCTCCCGAGGCCGCCCTGTCCGTATACTTTCGTGGGCGCCGAGGCGAGCCGCGTCAAGCACAGCTGCACGATGCCCAAGTATGGATGAACTCGGACCGAAAATAGGCTGTGATTTACGAGTACAACCGGCATCCGACCTCGCCAGCCCGGATTTATGAAGTTTGCCGTGCCAGCGGCCGACAATCCCAGTCTACCCAGAGAACTTCGGCCCACAAGGCGGCCGCACAAATCAGTTGGGAGGTCGAAAGACTCATAGGTGCTCCCCAGAACAAATCTCCCCGGGCGAAGCAAATAGCCGCGATTGCCAATGTTCTTCTTCTTAAATGCGCTCGTGATCTGTGGCCCGAGTGGCGTATTGTTCATGAGATCAACGCGCCGAAATCTTCTGGGCACCCAGATTACGGGCGACAGCCGCAAGTCAATTGAGCAAGGCTGAACTTGCCTATTTGGATCGAAGGGAAAGTTTGGATTGTCTGTGGCAACGTTCAATTCGCCAAGACGCGCGTTGATATCAGTATCGGATAACAGCACGTCGTTCGCCCCACCCTGCCATCAGAAACGGAAAACTACCCTCGCGGGCCGATTTTGGAAATGGGGTCCATCTTGGATTTTTGCCTAGCCGAATCGAGCCGACCCGGTTTAGGCTGAGCCCGTCGCTTCCCGTGCCTCGTGGGGACCGCGGCCAATGGTGTGGGCGGCCCAGCGAATGCGCCGCGCAGCATCTTGCGCAGACGTTGTTCTGTCTCTTCTGCGCTATATTGGTCGTCCGAGTCCTTCATGGAGAGAAGCCTTGTCTCGCGGCCGTCCGAAGCGGAAACTCCGCGATCTTACCAGAGAGGCGCCCACTGGTGAAGACACTAAACGAATCATGGAAGAGGCGATAGGCTACATCAAAGAAGACAAGCACACGCCGCAATCGGATCGCATTATAGCCATATCGCTTGGCGCGCATTTAGAGCGGATTCCGCTCACGTTGAAGCATATCCGGCGTGAGCAAAAAAGTTTGCGCAGGCTTCGGACTGCAACCGACGCACGAACCGGCCGATGCGCCGGCGTAGGCCATCTTCGGTTCGTTCG
>JBOHKH010000039.1:0-13673 GCA_050728995.1 Rhizomicrobium sp.
ATCGATTTCTGAGCGTCCAGCGTCAGAACGCTGCCGCTCGACCAGGTGACCGGAGCCTTGATGGTGATGTCCCTGGCTTGGACGCCTTCGCCCGTGGTTGTGACCTCGACATTGCCGGACGCGAGCAGCGTTTCGAGATCGCCTGCGTTGAGCACGGCCTTGCTTGCCGTCGGCGCGCAGACGCCATTTCCACACGCCATGTTCTGCGTCGCATCCGACGAAACAGTCACCGCCGCCTGCGCGGCTGGGGCGATCAGCGCAGCAAGAATCAGCGCCGCGAACCGGCTGTCACGCCGGACCGTACGGAGCAGAAGTTCGCAATCCATGTGATGGCCCTGCGATGGCAATTTAAGAATGCCACGCCGGAACGGAACCACCAAACGATGATTTCTCTTTGTTTTTTAACGACTCCCCGGCATTTCCAGGCAGCTCGGAGGACGCCCGTCTCGGCACCGCCCGTGACTGACGACGGCGAAAGCGTCAATGACGCGGCGGCGGGTTGGCGAGCAGATAAGGGAGTCCGCCGTTGAGGCTGGCCTTCTCGGCCCACACTTTCGGATCGAAACCGGCTGGCAGGCCGGACTGGAACTGCACCGTCGTCAGGCCGGTGATGCCGGGATCGTTGGCGATGTTGCCGGCGCCCTGGCTGAGATTGGTGATGCCGCTCGTGTCCGTGTCCCAGTAGGTGTCGTCGAGACTGCCAGACTGGGACTCGTCGTCTCCGATCAATCCGCCGATGACGCTTCCTGTTCCGCGAACGCTCCCGGTCGAATAGGAGAAGCTGACGCTCGCGCCGCTGTAGGCGTTCTGGCCTATCAATCCGCCGAGACCGCGAACGGCTCCGCCCGAGACTGACCCCGTTGCGTAGGAATTCGTGACGATCGCACCCCAGTTGTTACCGACAAGTCCGCCACCCACATCTTTGGCAAGACCAACATGACCGGTCGCGTAGCTGCCGGTGATGACACCCTGCTCGTTGTCCGCGA
Organism: Rhizomicrobium sp.; assembly: GCA_050728995.1. Classification (GTDB taxonomy): domain Bacteria; phylum Pseudomonadota; class Alphaproteobacteria; order Micropepsales; family Micropepsaceae; genus Rhizomicrobium. The sequence goes on from JBOHKH010000039.1 coordinate 987, forward strand.
CTAAACCTCCCGAGTCGGGTCCAGAAATGTCGCCTGTCGCGTAGGATTGAACTATTTCGTCGCCATTTAGGCCAACCAGCCCTCCAGCGCCTCCCCCTGTCTCAGTCACTTTCGCCCCAGCGTAGGAGTAGGCAATCGTGCCGTCATTAAACCCTACAAGTCCACCTAACTCAGGAAAAAATTTCTTCAGTTTCCCACCAGACACAGAACCGGTCGCACCACACGACTGGACGGTCCCATAGTTCCCGCCCACAAGCACTCCCCCTCCCGCAACATTTGCCGGCACTGAAATGACTGCATTCGAAACGGCGATGTTTCTCACAGTTCCGGAACGTTCGACGTACGCAAAAAGGCCTTCAAAAGTACCTTCATCCGTTTGCGTAGCACCATCGACGCTTAGGTTGGAGAAACTGGTCCCGAGTCCGTCGAATGTGCCGCCAAAGCTCGCGATCGGCGAAGACGCGTACGTCCCGTCGCCGCTGGCGTCATAGTTGTTGGCAAGGGCAAAATTGCCGCTCGGGTTGGCAGCAATATCGGATGCCAGAGTCTTGAGGTCGCCAATGAGCGTATAGGAAACGCCATTGATCGTGAGACTGCTCGACAGATTGGCGAACGTGATGTTGCCCTTCTTTCCGAAAATGTAGTTGCCCTTGCGGCCGCCGTCGTTCGTGTCGAGTGCCAGGCCGGCGAGGCCCGCAATCGATATGGGCCGATCGATGGCGATCGATTTACGAGCGTCCAGCGTCAGAACGCTGCCGCTCGACCAGGTGACGGGAGCCTTGAAGGTGATATCCCTGGCTTGGACGCCTTCGCCCGTGGTTGTGACCTCGACGTTGCCGGACGCGAGCAATGTTTCGAGATCGCCTGCGTTGAGAACCGCCTTTGACGCGGTGGGAGCGCAGACGCCGTTAGCACACGTCATGTTCTGCGTCGCGTCCGACGAGACGATGACGGCAGCCTGCGCCGAAACGGTCGAAAACAGCGCCACCATGACCGCGACGCCCAATTGTTTTGTCGGCTGCATTGGTTTGTCTGCCAATATCGAAGCCGGACCGAGATTATCACACATCCCGCCCGATTGCGAGCGGCGGATGCCCGACTTCGCACGGAGTTCTTGCCGTTGGGCAGGTTGACCGTGCTGGTGACGTCGCAGGTGCTGTTGGCCGGCAACCACACGTCGGAGCCCTGGGGAAGCGCCGCCGGACCGGCGATGGCGAGAGCGTCCCCGGGCATAACCAGTACGGCCGCTTGCGAAACCGTTATCTGGTTCATTGCCCTCACAATGCGCCTGAACTGGCAGTATTGATCGCGTCGCTTATGCACAGAATCTTGGAATCGGTGCAGAACGCTTTCGCCGCCGCCTCGTGATTGACATTGCGGGCGATCGGGATGATCCGACCGGTAGCAAAAAGGGCCGGAGTTTCCTCCGGCCCTTTCGCATGACTGATGGGTGACCCGGTCGCGCTTCGCTACGCTCGCACCCGGGCCACGACAGGATTTAGAAATCCATGTCGCCCATGCCGCCGCCGCCCGGCATCGCGGGAGGCGATTCCTTCTTCGGACGGTCGGCGACCAGCGCTTCCGTCGTGATCAGGAGAGCCGCAACGCTTGCGGCATCCTGGAGCGCGATGCGGACCACCTTGGTCGGATCGACGATACCGGCCTCGACGAGATCGACATACTGCTCGGTCTGCGCGTCGAAACCGTAGGTGTTCGACCTCTGCTCGAGCAGCTTGCCGACGACGATCGAGGCTTCCACGCCGGAGTTCTCGACGATCTGGCGGATCGGTGTCTGGATCGCCTTGCGGACGATCGCGATGCCCGCGTTCTGATCCTCGTTTTCCGCCGTGAGACCGTTGAGCACCTTGGTGGCGTAGAGGAGAGCCGCGCCGCCGCCGGGGAGAATGCCTTCTTCCACCGCCGCCTTCGTGGCGTTGAGCGCATCATCGACGCGGTCCTTCTTCTCCTTCACTTCCACTTCCGTCGCGCCGCCGACGCGGATCACCGCGACGCCGCCCGCGAGCTTCGCCAGACGCTCCTGCAGCTTCTCGCGATCGTAGTCGGACGTGGTCTCTTCGATCTGCTGCTTGATCTGTCCGACGCGGGCCTGGATGTCGTTCTTCTTGCCCGAGCCGTCGATGATCGTGGTGTCGTCCTTCGTGATGCGCACCTTCTTGGCCGTGCCCAGCATGTTCAGCTTCACGTTCTCGAGCTTGATGCCGAGATCTTCGCTGATCACCTGGCCGCCGGTGACGGTGGCGATGTCTTCGAGCATCGCCTTGCGGCGGTCGCCGAAGCCCGGCGCCTTCACGGCCGCGACCTTGAGGCCGCCCCGCAGCTTGTTGACGACGAGCGTCGCCAGAGCCTCGCCTTCGACCTCTTCGGCGATGATCAGGAGCGGGCGTCCGCCCTGCACGACCGACTCGAGGATCGGCAGCATCGGCTGCAGCGAGGAGAGCTTCTTCTCGTGAATGAGAATGTATGGCTCCTCGAGCTCGGCCACCATCTTGTCGGCGTTGGTGATGAAATAGGGCGAGATGTAGCCGCGGTCGAACTGCATGCCTTCGACCACGTCGAGTTCGGTCTCGAGGCTCTTCGCCTCTTCCACCGTGATCACGCCTTCATTGCCGACCTTGGCCATCGCTTGCGCGATCATTTTGCCGACGGTCTTGTCGCCGTTCGCCGAGATCGTGCCGACCTGGCCGATTTCTTCGTTCGACTTGACCTTCTTCGAGCGCTTCTTGAGGTCGGCGACGACGGCTTCCACCGCCTTCTCGACGCCGCGCTTCAGGTCCATCGGATTCATGCCGGCCGCGACCGATTTTGCGCCTTCGCGCACGATCGCGTGGGCGAGAATCGTCGCCGTCGTGGTGCCGTCGCCGGCCGCGTCGTTGGTCTTCGACGCGACCTCGCGCACCATCTGCGCGCCCATGTTTTCGAACCTGTCGTGCAGCTCGATTTCCTTGGCGACGGTGACGCCGTCCTTGGTCGAGCGCGGAGCGCCGAAGCTCTTTTCGATCACGACGTTGCGGCCCTTCGGCCCCAGCGTCACGCGAACGGCATCGGCGAGGATGTCGACGCCGCGGAGCATTTTCTCCCGCGCGTCGGATCCGAATCGTACGTCTTTGGCTGCCATTGTTGCAAAACTCCGTTTTGCGGAAATCGGAAGTCAGAAACCGGAAATCGGAATACCGGTTGTGTCGCTGACCTTAGATCCCGCTCCTTCTGATTTCAGATTTCCGATTTCTGATTTCCGAGGCGGAGCCTCACGCGGCCTTCTTCACCGGCTTGTGGGCGCGCCCCTCGAGGATGCCCATGATGTCGGACTCCTTCATGATCAGGAGTTCCTGGCCATCGAGCTTCACTTCGGTGCCGGACCATTTGCCGAACAGGACGAAATCGCCCGCCTTCACTTCGGGCACGACGCGCTTGCCGTGCTCGTCGAGGGCACCGGGCCCTACGGCAATGACTTCGCCTTCCTGCGGCTTCTCCTGGGCGGTGTCGGGGATGATGATGCCGCCGGGAGTCTTCTGGTCTTCCTGTACGCGACGGACGACCACCCGGTCGCCAAGCGGACGGAACTTCATGGATTGCCTCCTAGTTTTTTCAACGAAAGCAGGTGGTTAACTGGTCAGCCGGCACGAAAGTCCGGCAGGTGGCAGCACTCACCTGAGGAGAGTGCCAACCCTTGCGCGGCGATATAGGAGGAGGCCCAGGTGTCGTCAAGGGGTTCTGCTGCGCTGCAGCAGCCGATTCAAAACCGGTAGTTCACCTCGACGCCGGTGGTGCGCGGGCGGAACGTGCTGGCCTCGTAGAGCAGCGTGTTCGCGTCCTGATGGTTCAGGTCGAGCTGCGGATGCGCGCCGAGCACATTGTTCATGAACACCGCCAGGTCCCAGTTCCCGAAGTTCGCGCCCGTGCGCGCGTCGAGCTGGTTGGTCGCGGGATCGGGGACGAGACCGGGATCGTAGGACTCCGACAGCGGGTTCTCGGTGGCGAGCGGCCAATTGTTTTCGCTCGCGAAGCTGTCGTCGAGGCGCGCATAGGAGTCGTAGCCGAAGGCGTTGAAATCGTATTCGGCGCCGATCGTGAACGTCCAGGGCGAGATATAGGGCTGCGTGCCGATCGCTTCCCCCGAAGCGACAAGCAGCGAACCGTCGGCCGAATAGGCGCTCGCCACGTAGCGGGCATCGGTGTAGCCGAGCGTGCCGTCGAGGTGGAGCGCGTCGGTGACCTGATAGTCGGCCTGCAGGTCGAAGCCCTTGCTCACGGCCTTGCCGAGATTGGCGGTGTATTGCAGTCCGCACAGCGGAAGATAGACGTCCTGCTGGATGCCGTTCCAGTTCACGTAATAGACGCTCGCATCCGTCTGCAGCAGGCCGCCCAGCCACTTGTCCTTGGCGCCGAGTTCGTAGCTCCAGGTGGTGTCGGAACTGTAGGAAGCCGGCACGCTGGGGACGCCGCAGGCAATGAGCGGGAAGGGCGGGTTTGCGCCGCCGATGCGATAACCCTCGGCCACGGTCGCGTAGAGCAGGTCGTCGGGTGTCGCCTGAAAGTCGATGCTCACCCTGGGCGTGACCGGTGTTTCGCCTTCCGCGCCGGTGCCGCTGCTCGGCCCGAAATTCTGCGGCCCGTCGGCGTAGTTGGCGAAGCTGAAATGCGTGCGCGCGTAGCGCAGGCCCGCTTCGAGTTTCCATTGGTCGGTGAAGGCGTATGTCGCGTCCGCGAACACCGCAATCTGGCTGTCGTGGGCGAGCGTATCGTTGATGTAATCGTCGCCGTTGGCGAGCAGATTCTCGCCCCAGGCCTGCAGCACCGTTTCGTGCCAGAGATATTGGGTGATCTGCGGCAGTTCCGGGTCGTTGATCTCTTCTTTGCTTTCCTGTTCGTTGCCCGCGTAGAAAACACCCATCACCCAGACGAGCCGCGCGTCGGGATCGGTCGATTGCAGCCGGACTTCCTGAGTAACGTCGTGCTGCGTGTTGGAAATGTTCGCGCGCGCGAGGTAATCGGGCAGACCGGGCAAATTGATGCCGGTCGGCGTCAGCAGCGGATAGAGGTCCGTCCGGCACTGCGGCGGTCCGCACGGATTGCCGAAAGGATCGGTGCCGTCGAGCAGGATCTGCTGGAAATAGGAGAGATTGTAGAGCGTGCCGCTGTAGCCGTTGACGTGTTCGCCGCGGCCGAACACGGAGGTATCGGAAATCAGCTCGGCGGAATTGCCCGTGTAGTGGATCGCAAGGGATGCGAGATAAAACCGGTCCTTGTCGACCATGCGGTCGGGCGTCGCGCTCTTGTAGGTGTCCGAGCCGGGATCGGAAATGCCGACCCAGTATTGATCGGGATCGCCGACCTTCCGGTTCTGGTAGTCGACGGACGGCGTGATCGTCAGCCGCGACAGCGGCGCCCAGGTCAGAGCGCCGCGCAGAGCATACGTGTCGGTGCCGTTTGCATCCGGAATGGTCGTCTGGCCGGTGCGATAGTTCGCCTGGTCGATCCAGCCGCCGTCGCGGCGGTACCAGGCGCTGGCGCGGAAGCCAAGGACGTCCTCGACGATCGGACCGCCTCCGGCCGCGCCGGCCTCGTAGCTTGGCTGCCCGTCCTGCGTGAACGATATCTCGCTGCGCGCAATTCCGCTGTAATCGGTGAGGCTGGGCTGGGGTGTGATGTAACGGACGGTGCCGCCCTCCGAACCCGCACCGAACAGCGTGCCTTGCGGCCCGCGCAGCACTTCGACCCGCTCCAGATCGAAGATCGCCGGCAGCGAATTGTTGGAGCTGAACCCGAGATTGCGGATCTGGATCGGCGTGTCGTCGATGTAGATGCCTGTCGTTCCGGAGCCGGCGGTCGAGTCGATCCCGCGAATGTAAACATTGTTTGTATCCGGATCGTATGTCACGCCGGGTGTGAACTTCGCCAGCTGGGCGAAGTTTTTCACGCCCAGCACGTCCATCTTCACATCGCTGAAGGCGCTGACGCTCAGCGGGACTTTCTCGAGCTTCTCGCTTCGGCGCGTGGCGGTGACGACGACTTCTTCGATCGCCGCCGCGCGGCTTTCCGGCGCCTGCGGGCTCGCCGTCTGGGCGGCCGCGTTGAACGACAGCGACGAAACCGCCGCCACGACAAGCAAAAGCGTGCTGCCGGCGTTCCCCATCCGATATGCCCCCCGTCAAATACGTGCTTTGAGCACGTATATGCCCTGCGCAACTATCGCGGTGCGGTCAAGCGGTGCGCATCAGGCACCGCCTGTGTCTCCCGATTCACCGGACCGCAAGTGTGGACTGAAAAGCCGTTCCCCGCCATGGGATTCGACGTCGGACAGCACGCGCCCGCCTTCGAGCCGCACGCGATTTTGGGCAAGAAGACCAAGTGCGAACGGATAGATCTTGTGCTCGGCCTCGAGAGTGCGTCGCGCCAGCGACTCTTCGGTGTCCTGCGGCAGGACGGGCACTGCCGCCTGGGCGATGATCGGCCCCGAATCGAGTTCGGGGACGACGAAATGCACGGTACAGCCCGAGATGCGCACCCCCGCCTCGAGCACGCGGCGGTGCACGTTCAGTCCCTTGAAGGCCGGTAGCAGCGAGGGGTGGATGTTGACCAGGCGTCCGCGCCAATCCTCCACGAACCGGTCCGAAAGAACCCGCATGAAGCCGGCCAGGCACACGAGTCTCACCTCGAACTCGTGCAGACATGCCTCGATTGCCGAATCGAAGTGCTCGCGCGATGCGAAGGCGCCGTGCGCCAGCGTCCGCGTTGCGATGCGCGCGCGCCCCGCCCGCGCGAGACCCTCCGCTTCGGGAACATTGGAAATCACACACACGACTTCCGCCGGAAAGGTCGTGGCGGTACAGGCGTCGATCAGCGCCTGCAGATTGCTGCCGCGGCCGGATATGAGGACGGCGGTTCGCGCGCGCGCGCTCATGCGAAAAGGCTTGTGCCGGCGTAAGTAACACGCGGCTCTCCGTCAGCGCTCACGAGAGAACCGATCTCGTGCACGGTTTCTCCGCTGCCCGCGAACGACTCGATGCAACGCTCCCGCTCTTCCGGTGCGACCACCGCAATCAGGCCGATGCCGCAATTGAAGGTGCGCAGCATTTCCGTTTCGGCGATGTTTCCCTGTCGGGCGATCCACTCGAAGACGGACGCGACCGGCCAGCTTCCCAGACGGATCGAGGCGTTGACGTTCGGCGGCAGGATGCGCGGCAGGTTCTCGGTAATTCCCCCGCCGGTGATGTGCGCAAATCCCTTGACGTCGCAGGCGCGCATGGCCGCGCGCGCGCTTCTGACGTAAAGACGCGTGGGCACCAGCAGTGCCGGGCCGAGCGGCACGCCGGGCGCGAAAGGCGCCGGCGCGTCCCAGGAAAGCGCCGCATCCGCGATCACGCTCCGCACCAGCGAGAATCCGTTCGCGTGCAGGCCGGACGAGACGATGCCGATCAGCACATCGCCCGGCCGCATCAGAGTTGTCTTCGGCAGCATCTGTTCGCGCTCGACGGCGCCGACGGCGAAACCGGCGAGGTCGAAATCGCCCGCCCCGTAGAACCCGGGCATCTCCGCCGTCTCGCCGCCGATCAGCGCACAGCCGCAATCGCTGCAGGCGCGCGCGATTCCTTCGATCACGCCGGCGGCGTCGTCGGGCACCAGCTTTCCCGTCGCGTAATAATCCAGAAAAAACAGCGGCTCCGCGCCCTGCACCACGATGTCGTTGACGCACATCGCCACCAGGTCCTGGCCGATCGTCGAGAAGTCGCGCGTCTCGATGGCGAGACGAAGCTTGGTGCCGACGCCGTCGGTCGAGGCGACCAGCACCGGGTCGCGGAACCCGGCTGCCTTGAGGTCGAACAGACCTCCGAAACCTCCGAGAGCGGCGGCAGCACCCGCCCGGCGCGTCTGCCGGGCCGCCGCCGCGATGCGCTCGACGAGCGCGTCCGCCGCATCGATATCGACGCCGGCCTGCCGATAGGTGAGGCCTCCCTTGCTCATGTCGCTGCACCGTCGGGCGTTGGTTCATCGCATTTACACGTGGCCCTGCGGGTGGTCACGCGATTCCTCGAAACCTGTCGGCCGGAAGAAAGCGGCGCGCCCGCGCTTCCGCGGCAAAGGTAGCACCCCTATAGTCGAAGCCGCCAACGGGTCCGCCATGCGCCAGCTCTTCGCCGCCTGCCTTCTTGTTCTCGGAATGGCCGCCCAGCCGCACCCGGCACGCGCGGCGGACGACGTCTATACCGTCAGCGGCATCAAGGTTGACGCGTCTGCGCCTTCGGCCGTCGATGCGCAGACCAAGGCGATCGACAGCGGCCGCGACAAGGCCTGGCAGACGCTTTACCGGAAACTGACGCGGCAGGAGGACTGGGCGCATCAACCCGCGCTCGATCCGACGACGCTGAAACGTCTGGTGCGCTCCTACCAGGTGCACGACGCCCGCAGCTCGACGACACGCTTCGTCGCAAGCATGACCTACGTGTTCAATGCAAATGCGGTCCGCCGCATTCTCCAGCAGGCGGACATTGCCTACTCCGAAGCGACTGCGAAGCCCGTCCTCGTCATTCCGCTGGGGCCCCGCTGGTCGGCGCAAACGCCGTGGACGAAAGCCTGGACGGACCCGGCATTCGCCCGTCGTGCCGTACCGCTCGTGCTGCCGCCCGACGACGCCATCGATGCGCCGGTTCTCTCCGCCATCCGCTTCGACCGCACGAAATGGCAGGATGTCGAACCCATGGCCTCGCGCGTCCATGCCGCCGCCGCCTATCTCGTCCTCGTCATTCCCGAGCGTGCGCGGATGCTGGTGAGGGTGCGCGCGCTCGGCGCTGGCAGCCCGCCGACCGTCGCCGGGTTCGATGTGCCCGTTCCACCGCGAACGGCGGCGTCCAAAGCCTTCGCGGACGTGGCCGGCCGTGCCGCGGATGCGATCGTCGATTCGTGGAAATTGCGCTCGACCGTCGATTACGGCCGGCATTCCGTGATGGCGGTTTCCCTGCATGCGGACTCGCTTGCCGACTGGGGCCGGATCGTCCAGAAGCTGAACTCCGTCGCAACCGTGAGCCGCGTCGATGTGACCGGCGTGGACATCGGCGAAGCACAGCTCGAAATCGAGTATGTGGGATCGCCCGCACAGCTGACGGCCCAGCTCGCCCGCTCCGGTCTGGCGCTCGAAAATCGCGAGGGGACGTGGTGGCTGGAACCGCAGGCGGAAACCGGGGAACGATGAAGCGCGTATTGCGCCACCTGCCGAATTTTCTGACCGGGCTGAGGCTGGCCGCGGCGCCGGCGCTGGCGCTCCTGCTCGTCAGCGGTTCCGACCGCGCGGCGCTCGGCGTCTTCGCGTTCGCGGGTCTGAGCGATGCCGCCGACGGGTTTCTCGCGAAGCGCTTCGGGCTCGCGACCCGCTTCGGCCGCCTGCTCGATCCGGCGGCCGACAAGCTCCTGATGACGGCCGCTTTTCTCACGCTCGCCCTTTTGAACATCGCGCCCGTGTGGCTGACGCTGCTCGTGATCGCGCGCGATGCGGCGATCGTGGGCGGGATCGTGCTCGCGCGCGTTCTCGCGTTGCCGGTGCGCATCGAACCGCTTCTGGTCGGCAAGGCGAGCACCGCCATGCAGATCGGCTACATCGCGCTCGCGCTGCTGCTTCTCACCTTCGGCTTGCGCTGGCCGGACGGCGAACGCTACGCCGCGGATGCGACGGCGTTTTTGACCGTGTTGTCATGGCTCGCCTACGCGGGTGTGGGAATTAACGCACTCGCCGGCCGTCGCCGGGCCGCATGAGTTCGTCCGTTTCGGCGATGCGCCGGCCACAGCAGATTCCGCTTCCGCTATCCTCGCCCGAGCGTCTCGCGCGCGACGATCTGATCGTCTGTCCGGGAAACGAGAAAGCCGTCGCCTACATCGATTCCTGGCCCGGGTGGCCGGTCCCGGTCGTGGCGCTTTACGGGCCGGGCGGCTGCGGGAAATCCCATCTCGCGAGCGTCTGGCGGGAGGCGGCGAATGCTGCTTCCGTCGCGGCCGCGCGCCTTGCAGCAGAGGGCCCGCACGAGGCGCGCGCGCTCGTGGTGGAAGATGTGGATCGGGCGCAGTGCTGCTCCGAACGCGACGCGGCGCTGTTCGCGGTGCTCGGGCGCGCGTGCGGTGCCGCGCCCTGTCTTCTGACCGGACGCGCGCACCCCGCAAGCTGGCCGTTCCTGCTTCCCGATCTCGGCTCGCGGTTCGCCGCCATTCCGGCGCTGCCGCTGTGGGCGCCCGACGAGGCGCTGCTCGCTTCGCTCGCGCGAAAGCTCTTCTCCGACCGCCAGCTCTATGTGCCCGATCCGGTGATCGAGGAGATGCTGCTCCGCCTCGAGCGATCTCCCGGCGCCATTCGCGATTTCGTCGCCGAACTCGACGCCGCCGCGCTGGCGTGCGCGCGACCCGTCAATCTGTCGCTGGTGCGCAGCCGTATCGCCGCGCGAACGAACGCGCCCTGACGATCTGCCGTTGGCGGGCCACGGTGATCATGAGTGCAACGTCACGCTGTAGCCCTCCAACGTTGCTGCCGTCTCCGCATTTAACAGCCCCGCAGAGTGCCTTGGCGCGGTCAAGCATCGAGTAGAAGGCAATCCTGATCCGCGCAAGATTTCGACCAGCTACGTCGAGCGTAACAACGGGATTATCCGCCAGCATTGCAAGCGGTATGCGCGCCTCACGCTGGCCTTCTCAAAGAAGATCGAAAACCACGTTTACGCTTTCGCATTACATACGACGTATCATAATTTCGTGAAAATTCACGGTGCCCACCGCATGACGCCCGCGCAAGCTGCTGGCGTCGATAGTCGTTTATGGGAAGTTGAAGATATCGTGAAAATGATAGAGAGATTGGAAGGCGATAATGAAAACGTGGCAAACCCTGTTGGCTAGTGTATGTCTCTTTTGCAGTTCCCCATCTTTGGCTGAAACAAACGGAAATGAGCTGTACCAATATTGCCAAAGTTACATTGCCGCACAAAGCAATTGGGCCGCTGGATTTTGTAACGGGTTCATCGGTTCTGAGGCGGAGACGCTTGTCAGTTTGCAGGCGATTTGCCCGTCAGAACATGTAACCTACCAACAAGCCTATGACATGGTTACGAAATATCTTGTGCTGCACCCAGAAACGCGGGACCAACCCGCCGCTAGTTTGGTCTATGCAGCCCTTGCGGAGACCTTTCCCTGCGCCAAGGCTACCCTGGCCCCGGCACCGTCCCCAAACTGACCCACCACCGTCGACCGGCCTCCCTGGAACGATCGCTGCGATCCTCGCGCGCCTTAAGAAATGAGTGCGAAAATTTCAAAATGCGGCGCTACCAGCAATTTTCTTGACAATCGGGGCGCGCGGGCCTGTACTCTCCTCAAAGGGGGTTCGGGGATCGCATGGCTTGGCAAGGGGCGATTGCGACCGGAGGGGCGGGTTTGTTTGCTGCGCTGCTGGCGCTTGCCGTATGCGTCAGCCGGAACCGGATCGCCGCGCATCTCCACTTGTTTGACGAGCCCGACGGCGTCCGTAAGCGGCACCGCTCCGCCGTTCCGCTTGTGGGCGGCCTGGCGATACTCCTGCCGCTTGCTGTTTGCATTCTCGTTGCCGTGACGCTGGGCATCGATTCCGACCGGCATCTGCAACTGGTGCTCGTGTTGTGCAGCCTTGGCGCGGGAATTGTGGGCTTCGCCGACGACCAAACCGGGTTGCGGGCTCCGACGCGAATCTTCTTTCTGATTCTGTTCGCGGCGATGGCGCTCGTCGTCGATCCCCGCCTTTTCCCGACGGTACTCCGATGGGGAACCGCCGCGGCGACTCCGATAGGCGAGACTGCTTTCGCAGCGCTGTTTGTCGTCGCTACCGTCGGCATCGTAAATGCGGTCAACATGGCGGACGGAGGCAACGGAATTGTGGGCTCCATGTATGCGGTGTGGTCGCTTTGCCTGCTGATCGCCGGGGACCAGACCACGCATTTCGCCGCTGTCGCAATTGTGGGATCGTCGCTTGTGTTCCTGGCCTTCAATCTGCGGGGCAAGCTTTTTCTGGGCGACTGCGGAAGCTACGGCGTGACCTTCGCGATCGGCATCATGGCGGCGGCTGCCCACGCAACGGGTCGCATTCCGCTCGAAACGCTGTGCGTCTGGTTTGCCCTGCCGGTGCTCGACTGCCTGCGACTGATTGCGATTCGCATTCGCGGCAAGCGATCGCCGTTCAGCCCGGACCGGGAGCATCTCCATCACATTCTCGAAGCGCGCTTCGGACAACGCCCCGCGCTTGCCATCTATGTGGGAGCGATCGCGAGCACGTCGCTGGTTGCCACGGTCGAGCCGTCGTTTTCGTTGGCGTGCGTGATCGTTCTTGCGCTGGGATTCGCCGCAGTCACGTTTTCGCGCCGGCCTGAGGCGAGCCCCGAATCTGCCGTGGGAGCGGCGACTCTCATTCCGTCTGCGACGGGTGGCGCCCGGGCGCAATCGCTGTAGGACGCGCGGGCCGATTGGCGGTTGCGCGTCCGGGTTCGGCGGAGTAGTCAATGCGCGACCGGTGCGGGGGCATCTGCACTCTTACATGTAGTTGGCTGTGGTCCATGGTGGCCAATCTTTTGTTTGTGTGTACGGGGAACGTCTGTCGCAGTCCGATGGCGGCCGGCTTGCTCCGGGCTCGTGGACGGGGTCTCGGCCTTATCGATTCGGCCGGCGTAGCGG
>JBOHKH010000040.1:0-13098 GCA_050728995.1 Rhizomicrobium sp.
TTCTTCAACAAACTCAAGAACGCACGGCGCGTGGCTACCCGTTACGACAAGACCGTGGACAGTTTCCTCGGTTTCATCCAACTTGCTTCAATCAAAATCTGGCTTAAGTTTGTCAACAGGTCCTAGTTGCGGTCCGGATGCCGCATTCTTTGGGCGTGTTCCTGGCAGGTTTTCTGATTTGTCTCACGCGAGCGCAAGCATGAAGCTGTTCTTCCGCCCAGCCTTAGGTGTACGATCCCCCGGGCTTTGTTCATGGAATTCGATACGTGCAATCGCCGACTCCCACGCCTGGCCCGACCCTCCAGGCTCCCGACATTGCCTTCATCGGGCCGAACGCGGAATCCGATCCTCTCGCCAAAATGCGGAGGGATTTGTACGAGGCGCAGCCGATTCGTGATCCGAAACTGCTGGCGGTGGCCGACGCATTGGAGGATGGCCGGGAAGCAGAAGCGAACAAGATCGCAGAGAAATTCCTGGCAAGACATCCGTGGAATGCCGATGCGCTGAATCTCATGGCCGAGATCGCGCAACGGTCGCGCAATCCGCATCTCGCGGAGGAATATCTGGGAAGGTGCGTCCGAAGCGCGCCCGGCCACGTCGCCTACCGGTACAACTACGCAGTCGCGCTGATGGAGCTGAACAAGCTGAACCCGGCGCTGGACGAGATCGAGATCCTGCTGGCGAAGAGCCCGCTCAATGCCCTTTTCCGGGCGATGAAAGGGCATCTGTTAAACAGGACCGGGAGATATGCCGAGGGAGCGCACCTGTTCCGGGAATTGACCGCGGAAATTCCGGATTCCGTTCAGGCCTGGATGGGTCTTGCCGCTTCGCTCCGGGCCCTGGGGAGGCATTCGGACGAGGCCATTTCGTGCCTCCGCAAAGTTGTTTGTCTTGATCCCGGGGCGGGCTCGGCGTGGTGGGCTCTTGCGAGCATGAAAACCTCCCGCCTCACGCCCGACGACGTCCGCACCATGGAGGCGCAGCTCGCAAATCCGGCTGTCGGCGCGCTCGAGCGCATCGACCTCTATTACGCACTTGGCAAGGCTTGCGACGACGTGAAGCAATACGAGAAGGCATTCCGCTACTATTCGAAGGGCAACGCCATCCGTCGCATCGGGCTTGCCTACAACCCCGATTCGACGACGTCGATGGTCGACCGCGCCCGGGCGGTGTTCACCCCGGAGCTTTTCCGCGCGCGTGAAGACGCCGGCTATCCGTCCGCCGAACCGATATTTGTCGTCGGCCTGCAGCGGTCGGGTACGACGCTCACCGAGCAGATTCTCGGCGCTCATTCACAAATAGAATTCGCGGGCGAACTAAAAACGATGGTCCGGATCGTCGGCGAGGACGTCATGCCGAAAACGGGTCCGAACTATCCCAGCGGCATGGACAGGCTTACGCCCGATGATCTGCGGTCGCTCGGCGAAAAGTATCTGGAGTACACCCGAACCCATCGCCCCAAGGGCAAGCCGTTCTTTGTCGACAAGAACTGCTACAATATCTGGCAGATCGGTCTCATCCGGCTCATGCTGCCCAATGCCAAAATCATCGATGTGCGGCGGCATCCGGTCGCGTGCTGCTGGGCGAATTACACAGTAAGTTTCTCGCACGCTCCGCCTCTCTCCTACAAGCTCACCGACATAGGCCGCTTCTATCGCGATTATGTGCGGCTCATGGCGCATTACGACCGCGCCATGCCTGGAAAAATCCATCGGGTCATCTACGAGAATCTCGTCGCGGATCTGGAAGGCGAAGTGCGCCACATGCTCGATTTCCTGGAGCTTCCGTTCGAGCCGGGCTGTCTCGAATATTACAAGAGCGATCGCGCCTTCAATTCCTTCAGCAACGAGCAGGTGCGCCGTCCGATTTTTAAGGACGGCGTCGAACGGTGGCGGGCGTTCGAACCATGGCTAGGGCCGCTCAAGGCCACCCTCGGCCCGTTGCTCGACGCATACCCCGCCGTACCCGAATTTCCCGATTGAGCCGTGCCACAGGCACCGTGTTTTGTTTTCCCAGCCCGACGGCCGGCAAAAAGATTCAGCGCGGAGGCCGCATCGTTCGACCTGGCTGCGCGAAGCCGGAGCTTCGCTTCGGCGAAGGCAGGTCGGCGAAGGCAGTAGCCGGAAAGGGAGTGAGAGAACGGCTGCGACCCGGCGCGGATTCGTTACGGCTGCTTCCTTCCGGACCTGACCGGGTTGGCGAGCGCTCCGTCCGCCGCCGTCCTCCCGCTGCCAATATAACGACGAACTGTGATGCTGCAAATCTTTCGCTTTCGTGCCTCAATTACTGGGTTTTTCCGGCCCGGTGCTTGCCTTTGGTGAGGGCGACGATCATGCCGCGCAAAGTCTGTGTTTCCTGGTAGGTGAGGCGCGCGCGGTGGAGCGTGGCGCGGATGGCACGGCGCATCCCGCCGACTTTGTCGGGCGGGTAGAGAAAGCCGCTCGCCAGCAGTTCGCGCTCCAGATGCTCGAACAGGCCGAGCAGCTCGTCGCGCGTGGGTTTGCGCTGCAGCGGCGCATGCTCGAGACGCGAGCCCGGAGTCGCATCCCCCGCCCGCAACCACTCGTAGCTCGCAATCAGCACGGCTTGTGCAAGATTGATCGAGGCGAACTCCGCCGTCGGAATAGTGATGACAGAGTCGCACAGCGAGATTTCCTCGTTGTCGAGGCCGGCGCGCTCGTTGCCGAACAAAATGCCGGTCCTTTCGCCGCGGGCCGCCGCGGCGCGCAGGCGCGTCGCCGCTTCCGGAGGCGTCAGAACCTCGCGCGCAATGCCGCGGTCGCGCGCGGTCGTCGCATAGACGCGATGAAGATCGGCGAGCGCGGCTGCGACGCTCTCGAACAGGCGCGCGGTCTCCACGAGCTTCGCGGCGCCCGCCGCCATTGCGACCGCCTTCTGGTTGGGCCAGCCGGCGCGAGGCGCCACCAGGCGCAAATCCGAAAGCCCGAAGTTCGCCATCGCCCGCGCCGCCGCGCCGATGTTCTCGCCGAGCTGCGGATGGGAAAGGATGATGGCGGGTGGACTCATTTGAGTTTCGGGCGCGGCGAAATTTCACGTCTTTGACGGACCGGAATCGCCCCGCTATAGCCTCCGCCGCTTGCGCTTGCTCCGGGGTTGTTCATGGAAAAGATCAAGGTTGCCAATCCGGTCGTCGAACTCGACGGGGACGAGATGACGCGGATCATCTGGGCGCTCATCAAGAAGAAACTTATCCTGCCCTATCTCGACATCAAGCTCGACACTTTCGACCTCGGGATCGAGCATCGCGACGCGACGGACGACCGCGTGACGGTCGAGGCGGCGGAAGCCATCGGGCGCGTCGGCGTCGGCGTCAAGTGCGCAACGATCACGCCTGACGAAGCGCGAGTCGCGGAGTTCCATCTCAAGAAGATGTGGAAATCGCCGAACGGCACGATCCGCAACATCCTGGGCGGCGTGATCTTCCGCGAGCCGATCATCTGCAAGAACGTGCCCCGCCTCGTGCCAAACTGGACGAAGCCGATCGTGATCGGCCGCCACGCCTATGGCGACCAGTACCGCGCCACCGATTTCCGCGTGCCCGGTCCCGGAAAACTGACGCTGGTGTTCGCAGGTAAGGACGGTCAGAGGATCGAGCACGAGGTGTTCGATTTCCCGGGCTCGGGCGTCGCGCTCGCCATGTACAACCTCGACGATTCGATCCGCGATTTCGCGCGCGCCTCGA
This sequence comes from Rhizomicrobium sp., assembly GCA_050728995.1. GTDB lineage: Bacteria > Pseudomonadota > Alphaproteobacteria > Micropepsales > Micropepsaceae > Rhizomicrobium. The sequence goes on from JBOHKH010000040.1 coordinate 3,704, forward strand.
TGAACTATGCGCTGACACGCCGCTTTCCGCTCTACCTCTCCACCAAGAACACGATTCTCAAGGCCTATGACGGCCGCTTCAAGGACCTGTTCCAGGAGGTGTTCGACGCGGAATTCGCGCCTCCTTTCAAGAAGGCGGGCCTCACTTACGAGCACCGCCTGATCGACGACATGGTGGCTTCCGCGCTCAAATGGTCGGGCGGCTATGTGTGGGCCTGCAAGAATTACGACGGCGACGTGCAGTCCGACACGGTGGCGCAAGGGTTCGGGTCGCTCGGGCTCATGACGAGCGTGCTGATGTCGCCCGACGGGAATGTCGTCGAAGCCGAAGCGGCGCACGGAACGGTGACGCGCCATTACCGCGAGCATCAGCAGGGACGGCCGACGTCGACGAACTCGATCGCGTCGATTTTTGCGTGGACGCGCGGGCTCGCGCATCGCGCCAAGCTCGACGGCAACGCGGCGCTTGACAGGTTCGCGCGCACGCTCGAACGGGTGTGCGTGGAAACGGTGGAGTCCGGGTTCATGACCAAGGACCTCGCGCTCCTGGTCGGCCCGGAGCAGGGCTGGCTGACCACGGAAGGTTTTCTCGACAAGGTCGATGCGAACCTCAAGGCGGCGATGGCGCACGCCTGATCGCCGTGCAGGAGAACTTCGTGGGTGAGTTCTTGCTTTGTTCTGAAATTGCGATAGGGTGCCGAAACGCGAAACCAGGGAGCGAACCATGATCGGATATGTCACCATCGGCGCGGCGGAGGGCGAGGCATCGGGAAAATTCTACGACGCCGTGATGGGCGCCATCGGCAACGAGCGCAAATTCAATGACGGCGGATGGATCGGCTATGGCCGCAAGGGCGAGGACAGCCATGGCGTCTATGTCTGCGCGCCGTTCGACGGAAAGCCGGCCACGCCGGGCAACGGCACGATGATCGCGTTCGTCGCGCCGTCGAAGGACGCGGTGCACACGGCGTATGACGCGGGGCTTTCGAGCGGCGGCAAAGACGACGGCGCGCCGGGTCCCCGTCCCGCGGATTCGACGACGTTCTACGGCTGTTACTTGCGCGATCCGACCGGCAACAAGATCTGCGTCTACGCCAAAGGCCCGTTCTGATCGGCGGCCCCCCCCGCTCCACTGCGCGTGGGAGGAGCCTCACTAAAGCGCAATCGAGTGAAGTGTGCAGCACTTCACCCGTCAAATTGCGCGAAATTCAAGGAATCTGGAGCACGGTCTGATTCAGCATGATCAGATCGTGCTCTAAGCCGGTGCGAAATCGGCGAGGCGGCGGGCAATGACGTCAAGCGCCACCTGAGCCTTGCTGCCATCGGGGCCGCCGGCCTGGGCGAGATCGGCGCGGCCGCCGCCGCCCTTCCCGCCGAGCATTTCCGCGCCGCGCTTCACGAGATCGACCGCGTCGATGCGGCTCTTGAGGTCATCCGTCACGCCGACGACCAGTGACGCGCGTCCATCGGCGACCGCAACGAGCGCCACGACGCCGGAACCGAGTTTGGCCTTCGCGTCGTCGGCAAGGCTCTTCAAATCCTTCGCGCCGACGCCCTCCAGCACGCGCAGCATTGTCTTCACCCCGGCGATTTCGCGCCCATCGTTCGTGCTCTCCGCACGCGACGGCCCGGCGAGCGCGAGCGCCCGGCGCGCGTCGGCGAGTTCGCGCTCGATGCGCTTGCGCTCCTCCGCCAGTTGCGCGACGCGCAGTGGCAATTCGGCCGGGCTGGTCTTGAGCGCAGCCGCGGCCTCGCGCGCGATCTCCGCCTGGCGCGAAAGATATCGGCGGGCGCCTTCGCTCGTCAGCGCCTCGATCCGGCGCACGCCGGCCGCCACCGCGCTTTCCGAAAGGATGGTGAACAGCCCGATGTCACCAAGCATTCGCACATGCGTGCCGCCGCACAACTCGACGGAGTAAGGCTTTGTGTCCGCGTCGCCCATCGTCAGCACACGTACTTCGTCGCCGTATTTCTCGCCGAACAGGGCTGCGGCGCCGGCGGCGATCGCATCGGCCGTCGGCATCAGCCGCGTCGAGACGTCGGTGTTCTGGCGGATGACGGCATTCACGTCGTTTTCAACGCGTGCGAGTTCGTCGGGCGTGACCGCCTTGGGATGGCTGAAGTCGAATCGCAGCCGGTCGGGCGCGACGAGCGAGCCCTTCTGCGACACGTGCGGTCCCAGCACGTGCTTCAAGGCGGCGTGCAGCAGGTGCGTCGCCGAATGATTGGCGCGGGTGGCGCGGCGGCGCTCGCCATCCACCCGCAATTCGACCACGTCGCCCACGCCGAGGCTGCCGCGCACGATTTCCACCACATGCACATGCAGCGCGCCGAGCTTCTTCTCGGTGTCGATGACGCGGGTTTCGCCGCCTTTCGGCGAAAACATCGCGCCCGCATCGCCGACCTGTCCGCCGGATTCCGCATAGAACGGCGTCTGGTTCGTCAGGATACGGACGGTCTCGCCGGCCTGCGCACGCTCCACCCACGCGCCGTCCTTCAGCATCGCGACGATCGTGCCTTCCGCCTGCTCGGTATCGTAGCCCAAAAACTCGGTCGCGCCGATCTCGTCGCGCAACGCGAACCACAGCGTGTCGGTGCCGGTTTCGCCCGATCCCGCCCAGGCCTTGCGCGCCTCCTGGCGCTGCCGCGCCATCGCGGCGTTGAAACCGTCCGTGTCCACGGCGATGCCGCGCGGCCGCAGCGCGTCTTCCGTGAGATCGAGCGGAAACCCGTAGGTGTCGTAAAGCCGGAAAGCGGTCTCGCCGGACAGCCTGTCGCCGCGCGAAAAACCGGCCGTCGCCTCGTCGAGCAGTTTGAGCCCGCGCGCGAGCGTATCGCGGAAACGCATTTCCTCGATCCGCAGCGTCTCGGAGGTGAGCGCTTCGGCGCGCTTGAGCTCCGGATAGGCCTGTCCCATTTCCGCGACCAGCACCGGCAGCAGCCGATAAAGCAGCGGCTCGCGCGCACCCAGAATGTGGGCGTGCCGCATCGCCCGCCGCATGACGCGGCGAAGCACATAGCCGCGGCCCTCGTTCGACGGGAGCACACCGTCGGCGATCAGAAACGCCGACGAACGCAGATGATCGGCGATGACGCGATGGCTCGCGGCTTGGGCGCCGGCGGCAGGTTGCGCCGTGAGTTCGACGGAGGCCGCAATCAGATGCCGGAACAGATCGGTGTCGAAGACGTCGTGCATGCCCTGCAGGACGGTCGCGAAGCGCTCGAGCCCCATGCCCGTGTCGATGGACGGCCGCGGGAGGGCCGCGCGCGCGCCGCCCGCGAACTGCTCGTATTGCATGAACACGAGATTCCAGATCTCGACGAAGCGGTCGCCATCCTGTTCGGCGGAGCCCGGCGGGCCGCCAGCAAGCTTTGGCCCGTGATCGAAGAAGATTTCCGAGCACGGACCGCAGGGGCCGCTGTCGCCCATCGACCAGAAATTGTCGGAGGTCGGAATGCGGATGATTTTCGCTTCGGGCAGGCCGGCGATCTTCTTCCACAGACGGAATGCGTCGTCGTCCTCCGCGAACACGGTGACGAGCAGCCGCTCCTTCGGCAGGCCGAAATCCTTGTGGACGAGCTCCCAGGCATAAGCTATCGCCTCGTCCTTGAAATAATCGCCAAACGAAAAATTGCCGAGCATCTCGAAGAAGGTGAGGTGGCGGGCGGTGTAGCCGACGTTTTCGAGATCGTTGTGCTTGCCGCCGGCGCGCACGCATTTCTGCGCGGTGGTAGCACGCGCGTAGCGGCGCTTCTCCTGGCCGGTGAACACGTTCTTGAACTGCACCATGCCGGCATTTGTGAAGAGGAGCGTCGGATCGTTGCGCGGCACCAGCGGCGAGGATGCCACCACCTCGTGGCCGCGCACGCCGAAATAATCGAGAAATTTCGCGCGGATTTCGGTCAGGCTGTTCATGGAGGCTAATTAAGCGGTTCGCGGCCAAACGGCAACGCGATAATTCCGCCATTCCCAACTGTGTCGTTTGCGTGTTCGGCCGCCAAGATTGCGCGGCTTCTACGCCGGCGTTAGCTTTTGCCTCGTCTCCAAGCGGCAGTGGAAAAGGGCGTATGGCGAATCCATCTACGAACGAAATCCGCGTGAAGCTGCCCGGTTCTTCTGCGGCCATTCGGCTGCCGGCCGGATGGGCGCCGGAATTGGAATCGGGGCATGTGGTTACGGTTCTCAGCCCCGAGAGGGACCTGCGAGTTGCCTTCGCGGCAAGTCCAGTCGCGGGTACGCCGGAGGAGATCGCCGGGCAGGCGTGGCGACTGTTCGACGACGGCTTTGATTTCCCATTGCTGCAGAAAATTCAGATGCCGGGGAGCAGCGGATGGGATGCGATCTGTCAGATCGCGTACGACGTGCCCGCCGCCCAATCGCGTAGCGCGTTGGCTATTTTGCGCGTGTTGCGAGACAAGACCTATATAACATTGATCCTTGGAGCGAATGGTTCACTGAACCGCAGGTTCCCGCAAATCAGCGAACTGATGGAGCAGTGGAAACCGGAAGGTCTGAGCGCCCCGAACCTTGCCAACTCCCCGCGGCGGATGTGGGAAGAAGAGCAGAGTTCGGAAATGGCAGATTTCCTTCGCAGCGCCATGGCAGAAATGCACGTCCCAGGAACGGCGATCGCAGTGGTGCAAAGGGGACGGATCGTTTTCGCCGAAGGTTTCGGCCTGCGCAAAATCGGCTCAAGCGAACAGGTTCGGCCGGAAACGCAGTTCATGATCGGGTCGTCAACGAAGCCACTTACTACACTGATGATGGCTCGGCTGGTGGCCGCGGGTAACTTCGAGTGGTCGACGCCGGTCACGAAACTTCTGCCCGACTTCGCCCTGGCCGATGCCGAACTCACTCGGAGGCTGGAGATGTGGCATACGGTTTCTGCCTCGACCGGAATGCCGCGGCGCGACCTCGATCTTGTCTTTAAGTTCAAAGGGGTCACCCCCGAGAACCGGCTAGCCGAGATGAAGGAGATGAAACCGACGACAGACTTTGGGGAAACCTTTCAATATTCCAATTACCTGGTCGCAGCGGGGGGCTATGCGGCGGCACGAAGCTTCCTGCGACAAGGATCTCTTGAGGATGCCTACGAACGGGCCATGCGGGAGTCGGTGTTCGAGCCGCTAGGCATGAAAATGACGACTTTCAATGACGACGGACACGTGGGGGCCGCATCTCCTCACGCAATCGATCTCGGCGGAAACGAAGCTTTATTGGATTTGGTATTTGAGGGCTTCGCCAACGCGATTGCGCCGTCGGGAGCGGCATGGTCGACGGTGATCGACATGGCGCAATACCTGTTGCTTGAACTCAACGGAGGAAGGCTGCCCACTGGAGAGCAATTCCTTCCCGTGGAAGCGCTCGAGGAACGATGGAACGGCAGAATCAAAATCAGCGACAAGACGAGCTACGGGTTGGGCCTGTTCAGAAGCGAAACCGAGGGGTTGGAGGTGATCAGCCATGGCGGCAATACCCTCGGGTTCTCCTCCGATCTGTACTTTCTGCCCAAAGAGGAGATTGGCGCGGTCGTGCTCACAAACATCCGTCTCGCCAACTACTTCCTCGCGGCTACTCGCCAGAAGCTGTTTGAGTTGCTTTTTGACGCACCGCCGAAGGCAGAGAAGATGATCGCATCGGCCGCGCAAACCGAGAACGAGGCAGTAGCAGGAAGACTCGCCCGGGTGAAACTGGATGCCACGTCGGTGGCGCGGCTGGAGAAACTTGCGGGCGACTATGAAAGTCACGAGTTAGGGCCACTGAGCCTGCGCCGGAAAAACAGCGGATATCGGGTCGAATTTGAGAGTTGGAGCAGTGCCTTGGGAGTGGAAGATCAGCCCAACGGCGACCTGCTCGTGGTGCTGACGAGTCCGCCGTGGGCGGGCGGGCTTCGGTTGCAAGTCGCAGATGAGGGACGGACTCTCGTCCTGGACGGCGCTCAGAATGTGTACAGGTTTGAGAGACGGTAGCTGGCCTGTCACCGGCCTGGTGAACACCGAGTTAGGTAACTCAGCCGTTTGCACCAACTCGATCATTCTTCGATGTGCGCGTGGCCGAGGTCGACCGCGGCAGGAAAGCCGGCGATCACTGCAATGTAGCACACCGTGTCCTTCCCGCAGAAGCAGGAATCCAGGGACACGAGCGCACGGCCGCAGGTGTTTCCGCGCGATCACTTCGGCGGCGGGTTGTGAATCAGATATGGGAGGCCCGAATTGATGTTGGGGTTTTCGGCCCATACGGTCGGATTGAATCCATTCGGCAGGCCCGATTGCAGTTGCTGAGTGGTCAATCCCGTAAGGCCAGAATTGTTGCCGTCGCCCGAGCCCTCGTTGGTGCGGCTCGTTGTCTTATCCCAATACGACAAACTGGCACTGCCTGTGTCAGTTCCGAAGAACCCGCCAAGAAGGGTGTTTCGTTTGGCTTTCACGGATGCCGCCGAATAGCTCGTGCTCACAGAACCCACAACATTATAGCCCATCAATCCCCCGACATAGGACTGGAATTGCGCGTTGCCGGAGTTCCTGACGCTGCCGATCGCATAGGAATCCGTAATGTTCGAGCGGCCGTAGTCGACATCTCCACCGACCAATCCGCCAACCAATCCTTCCGCGCCGCGCACACGAATTTTGGCTTGGGCAAAATCTTCCTGAAGCGTCAATTGATTTGCGCCGACAAGGCCGCCGACATAATCGGTTGCAGGAGGCCCGATCAGCGTGCTCTCGGCCCAGGAATCCTCGATCAGGCCATCGTTCCAGCCGGCCAATCCGCCCGCGGCCATGCCGTCGCTCAGCAGCACGCGGCCCCGCGCGTGCGAATTGCTGACAACGCCGCTGACGGCTCCGACTAGCCCGCCGACACTCCCTGTGCCCCGTATTCTGCCCGCTGCGGAGCAATTGCTGACGGTGCCGAAGGCCCACCCGACCAGGCCGCCTACGCCATAATCGGTGTTGGGAGCGTTGACGGTCACCTGCACGAGCCGGATATTCTCGACCGACCCACCTGCTGCGACCTGCGAAAATAGACCGACGCTATCAGAGTCGGATGAATCGGAAATTGTCAGATGGGAAACCGTGTTGCCAAGTCCCGAAAATTGGCCCTGAAGAGCGGTCGCAACGGGTGGGGACGTGTAGACACCGTCTCCGCTCGCATCGTAATCGTTTGCAAGTGCGTAGGACGCCCGTGGCCTTAGGGCGACAGCATTCCCGAGGTCTTTGAGATTCCCTTCGAGGGTATAATCGATATTGTTGATTGTGAGTGTGCTCGACAAATTGTCGAAAGTGACCTGACCTTTCGCTACAAACGTTACCTCGCCCCCGCTTCCGCCATCGTTGGTGACAAGTATCAGCCCGGCGATTCCCTGGACTTCTACGGGTTGATAGAACGTCAGCGATTCATTTGCGTCGAGGGTGAGCTCGCTGCCCGTGCTCCAGGATAGAGCCGCCCGCAGTTCGATGTCTTTCGCCTGAACACCCGACCCGGTGGTCGTTACTTCGATGTTTCCGGACCCGAGGAAGGTCTCGAGATCGCCGACATTGAGGACGGCATCTTCCGCCGTCGGGGCGCAGACGCCATTCGAACAGTTCATGTTCTGTGTCGCCGCCGAGGAGATGGTCACGGCGGCGAGCGATGGTCCCGCAAGACAGGAGAGCGACAGCGCGAGCGTGAGAATTCGTGTGCGGTGCATAGAGCCATCCCCGGAATTCGCCACCGGACTTTACTCGGTCTTCACGCGAGAGACGATGGGGCGCCCTGGCGCCATTCGTCACGGGAACACTCCACGCAGCATGGTGCGGGCGGCCGGAGTCGAACCGGCACAGGGCTTTCGCCCCTACGGATTTTAAGTCCGTTGCGTCTACCAATTCCGCCACGCCCGCGTGGCCAAAGGCATAACCCGGCCGCGCCCCGCCGTTAAGCAGGGCCCCTCGTTTGACAGCCAAACCGCCCTGACTATAGTGCGCGCCTTCCCGCGGGGGGCTCTCCCCGCCGGAGCCCGTTTCCCTTTCCGGACGATCCATGACGAAGCGCACAAATTCGAAATACAAGCTTGACCGCCGCATGGGCGAAAGCGTGTGGGGCCGCAACAAGAGCCCGGTCAACCGCCGCTCTTACGGGCCGGGCCAGCACGGCCAGCGGCGCGCACGCAAGCTCTCCGACTACGGCACCCAGCTCCAGGCCAAGCAGAAGCTCAAGGGCTATTACGCCAACATCACCGAGCGGCAGTTCCGGCGCTATTACCAGGAAGCGGCGCGCCGGCCCGGCGACACCGGCGAGAACATGATCGGGCTTCTCGAGCGCCGCCTCGACGCGGTGGTCTATCGGGCCAAGTTCGTGCCGACCGTGTTTTCGGCCCGCCAGGTGGTGAGCCACGGCCACATCCGGGTGAACGGAAAACGCGTCACCGTGTCGAGCTATCTCGTCAAGGAAGGCGATACGATCGAGATGGCACCCAAGGCGCGCGAACTGCCGCTGGTGCTCGAGGCGGTGAAGAGCAACGAGCGCGACGTGCCGGATTACGTCAATGCCGACCACGGCAAGATGACGGCGAAGTTCCTGCGCACGCCCAAGCTGTCCGACGTGCCGTATGCGGTGCAGATGCAGCCGCACCTGATCGTGGAATACTATTCGCGCTGATCCCTGACCGGTGCCTTGGGGGCGGCCCGTGACCTGGACCATCTACGGCGAAAAATGGTCCGGCGCCTTTGCCGTCGAAGCCGCGCTCGCCGAAGCCGGCGCCAAGTACGAATTCCGCGAGGTCTCTCTCGAGCGCAACGAACAGCGCCAGCCCGATTTCCTGCGTCTCAATCCGGTCGGGAAAATGCCGGCCGTGCAGCTGCCGGAAGGTAAGATCCTCACCGAGACGCTCGCCATACTGCTGACTATCTCAGAGCGTTTTCCCGACGCGCAGCTGTTGCCGCCGCCCGGTAGCTTCGCGCGGGCGGAGGCCCTGCGCTGGCTCGCATTCATGACTTCGGAAATCTATCCGATGGTCGAAATCGACGATTACCCGGCGCGCTTCGTACCCGAGGGCGCGCAAAGCGAAGGGCTGAAGATCAAGGCGCGCGATCGCATCCGGGAGCGTTTAATGATTCTCGAGAGTGCCGTCTCGGGCCCTTGGCTGCTCGCGGACGGATTTTCGCTCGCCGACATCTATGCCGCGCTGTTCATCAGCTGGAACTCCGCGCGCGACTGGCGCGACCAGCACGTGCCGAAGATCTGCGGTATCGCGCGGGGTGTGGCCAAACGCCCGCGCATCGCGCCGGTGTGGCCGCCCCAATTCCCAATCCCCTAGAGCGTGATTCTGTCGATTTGAATCTGTATGGGATTCCCAGAAGGTCGCGAGTCTGATTCAAGATGCTGGCTGGTAGGAGGTCAGCATGGATGGTTCGACCGCTTTC
>JBOHKH010000041.1:0-12794 GCA_050728995.1 Rhizomicrobium sp.
GTGGGTGCCGGGTCCCCATCGGTTTGGCTGCCACGCTTCCGGTCTGCCGCTTGCGCTGCGACCATCGAACGACGCTGGCGACACTCACCCCGAACGTCTCGGCGACCTCTCGGCACGAGTGTCCAGCCTCGACCCGCCTCACCACCCGTTTGCGCAAATCCTCAGAAAGCGGTCGAACCATCCATGCTGACCTCCTACCAGCCAGCATCTTGAATCAGACTCGCGACCTTCTGGGAATCCCAAACAGATTCAAATCGACAGAATCACGCTCTAGCTGTCATGGTCCGCGAATGAAGGCCAGCCAGGTGGTGCGGCGCGGTGAATCGGTCGCGCACTATCGCGCGCCAAACTCAAGCTGCCGGTACGGACCTGATGGAGGCGTAGCGGAGCCCGACGCGCCATAAGCCAGGCGGTCACTTCCGGCGAAGACGCCGACGAGACCGGGATCGTCGTCGCCGGGACCGGGGAGGACGGCCACGGCTACGTTTTGGAAGACCTGAGCGGCCGGTACGCGCCGATCGAGTGGGCGCGGGTCGCGGTCGCGGCGTACCGGGCGCACCGCGCGGACCGCATCGTCGCGGAGACGAACAACGGCGGCGAGATGGTCGAGGCGACGGTGCGCATGGTCGACCCGAACGCGTCGTACAAATCCGTGCACGCGAGCCGCGGGAAGTACACGCGCGCGGAGCCGGTGTCGGCGCTCTACGAGCAGTCGCGCGTCCACCACGTCGGCGCGCTATCGACGCTGGAAGACCAGATGTGTTCGTTCACGCCCGACTTCGACCGCGAGCGCGCGAAAGCGTCCCCGGACCGGGTGGACGCGCTGGTGTGGGCGTTCACCGAGCTGATGGTCGAGGGCACCGCTCAGGCGTGGATCGACCACTACGGCGCGATGGCCGCCGCCGCGAACGCCCCCTCGCCTCCCCCTGTGGCGGGCGACACGCTGCCGTGGCGTCCGAAGCCCGCGCCGCCGCGGCCGGTCGAAAACAACGAGCTGATCGATCTCTACCTCGCGACGGCCGACGCGACGCTGTCGAACCGCAATCTGCGCTGCCGGAACTGCGGGGAGCCGATGACGCCGGGCGGGACGCGGATCACCGACGGGATCGACGCGTGGCACCCAAGTTGCGCGAAGTTAGCGAGGTAACCGGTGCTCACGTCCCCGGGTTAGGTGCGAAAATGCGGCCTTCAAGAGCGGTAATCCTTCGTAGCAGGCTCACCGTGTTGTCTGCCCACCGCCTGTGCAGGAATAGGAGCGACAACCCGGCCGGTATAAAACTCAGGGCGACGATGATGATGCCCGCCCAGACGGGTGCTTCCCATTTAGCAAGAAAGGCAATGGCCGCCAGCAGAAAACACAATGAGATCGCGACGCCGCCGTTTACTTGGACTACCACCTTGTACTCGTTGAAAAACTGGATCTTTTTGACCTCCAGATCACCCTGCAGATTGCAGGCCTCGTCAAAGCAGTCGTCGTATTTCGCGTCGCGCTTGGCCTTGACCTCGGCAAGCTGCCTCAAGCGTTCGATTCGCCGGCTCAGCGGTGTGCCCGCAATTTCGATCACCGACTGCAGTATCGCCGTGCCCGCGTGGAGGCCCACGCCCAATTGCACGACGCTTGAGAAATCCCCTAGACTCATCTGAGGCATCGAGCGATTCATGTCCAATCTGAAGCGAAACGTCGAGCAGGTACGGAAAGCGCGCGGACTGAGCGAAGCGGAGCTTAGCTCCCGCGTGGGTATGCGCCAATCAGAACTGGCGGAATTCCTGCGATCACCCCCGAAACGAAAAGAAGGCGTTATTCACAACCTTTCGCGTGAACTGCTGGTACCGGAGGTACTGCTGTTCGCCGAAGAGGTGAAGGTTCGGGACACCCGCATCCCCGATTTCCGATTGTCGAAGCCCGCGCCGGGCGGATACGCGCGCCCGACTTTACGCTGGATCGACTTCGCAGAAGACATTCAGAAGACAGCGACCGACCTTGGGGGTGCCGATAAATCACTGAGGGTATCCGCCCTCGTCGATTCCGACGCGAAGATCTCGGACGCGGCGAAGGATCTCAGGCAGACGCTGCGCTTCACCGACGAAGTGCAGCTTGGATTTGCAAACGCCCGCTTGATGTTCGCCGCACTCCGACAGGCAGTCGAAACACTGAACGTGTTTGTTCTTCAACTGTCGTTCCCCGAGACCGACGGAACGGGGTTTTGCATCACGGGAAATCCGTACGACGTTGTCGTCATCAACACGCGTAAACAGGCGCACGTGCGCAGGTCCTTCACTCTGGCACACGAACTCTACCACTGCGTTCTTGGACAGACCGGTCTTTCCGACTCTCGCGTCGCTAACAACGCAGTCGAAAGGCGATGTAATTCCTTCGCCGCACACTTCTTAGCGCCCGCCGACCTAACTCGGCGCATCGCGCGCGTCCTCATCTCCGGTGATAGATTAGACATAGGTGAGTTGAGGAAATTCGCCGCTAAACTGAACATTTCAATGTACGCGAGTTTACTCCGGCTCGTCGAGCTCGGAATATATAAGGACAGCGCGATAGCCGCGTGGAACCGCTACATCGAACGCCAAGGTGATCCGGACATACCTAAAGGCGCTGGCGGAACGAGAGTTGACGAGTGGAAATACAAGCTCTCGAAGTATGGCTTCAAGTTCGCGTCTGTCTTCGGAACGGCGAAGCGACGTGACAAATTCGACGACCTAGAGTTCTACAAGTTCTCTGGGATCAAGCCGAAATACCAAGCTGCCTACATTGAGAACGCGTCTCGCGCGCGCGCCGAAGACGCGGATGTAGACGAGCGCGAGGACGATGCCTGAGCAGCCGGTTACGTACCTCATGGACGTACCGGCGGTGAAATCATGGGCCGACGCGAAGGCCAACGAGCGAACGGTCGTTCTAACCGCGGTGAAGGCGGGCACGGTCCTGATCTACAACCGAGTGTGGGACAGCGCGAAGAGTGCGTTTCCAGACGAGTGCGAAACACTCCCGAAGGACGAGTTTGTTCGCAAACGGTGTAACGAGGAGCACCGCCTCGCCGCCGCCGCGGTCGCGGAAAGCCTTAACGCGACGTTCCCAATACGAGGCGGGTACGACGACGCAATCGAGTGGACGGTGGTCGGCGTCGCGCTCTCTGGCGGCTACACCGTCGTGACTGATGAGCGGCGAAAGCAAAAATATCAAAAGATCGACGGTCTTCTCGTGGTCACATACGACGAACTACTTGACCTCCTGTGAGAGCTAATGCCGCACGACACTTTCCGCGCATCAATTCGCAACCGCGAATTTTCCGAGTTTTGCTCCCAGATCCCGCTTACAAGCTACGTGGACGTGATATCGCTGCATGACGGAACATGTGAGAGCTTCAGGACTGAGGGCTTTGTCGATGGCTTCGGGGCCCCATTCCTTGCTGCCCTTTAACTGCTGAATGCCCAACACCGTCTCCACCAGTGCCTGCTCGAACCACTGGTGGACCACTTCCTCCACGACGTCCTGGATCGTCGGTACCGCGCCCGGTTCCTTCGCCTTGCAGAGACGCGCGATCATGTCCTTGAACACCCTGAAATCCGCGTTGATCAGCAGCGTGTTCTGCGACTGCACAAAGTTCGCGGCTTTGTCTTCCATGTCGTCGTCGGCCGTCCTGCCGCCGTTTTCCACGCTGACCCACTTAACAACCGGGAATGGATCACTCGATACCTTGTCGCTCGGCACCCCGCCCTTCTTCTCGAACAGATGATAGATGTTGCCGACCTCACCATCCCGATTGCCGAGCCGCGCGTCCCCGACCTCGCGGGCCGCCGCGCTCCTGCCGTCTTTGGACGTGCGTTCCGCCAGAACCGAACGGCCCACACGCACCGCCGAACCGTCGTCGGACAAGTAATTTCCGAGCGGCGCGGGGCGATAGCGGCTCACCTTGTACAGGTCCATCACCGCCTTCAGGCGATCCCGGATGCTGCTCATGTGGTCCTTCTCCGTGAGAGCCGCCGCCTTCTCATTCACGAAGTCCGATAGCTCCTTCGGCATATTCTCGCGGAACTCGTAGGCCCAGTCGTCCCACGGTAGCTTGTCTCCGTTGAGCAGGAGCGTCGTTCGTGCGGTGTTGGTCGTCAGACCATTTTCTGCGGTCGGCTCTACGTACAACACGACCCACCGATAGCCGAAGAGGATAGCAAATCGCTGGAGCATGGCCGTGGCAGACCTAGCCGTGGCTCGGTCGTACAATTCGTCCTGGTACAGCGCCGCTACGTGTCCAGCCGACTCGATGAAGCCGCTGTTGTTCGATATCGCCGGCTCATCCTTCAAGATCCACCAGTGTATTTTCGCGCCGGTGAGCGACTGGGTCCCCGACTTTACGGAATGCTGGTCGAGATACGGCTTCTGGCCGGTGATCGTTCGAAGGACATTGCGGTCAGTATCCGTCCTGGGGCTGTCCCAACCCTCGCGGGTCTTGACTGTCACGTCCGTCGGAAATCGAAAATAGCGGGTGTTCAGATACTTTGAAATCCAACGCGATGGCGACGGCACGTCGGGCGGCGGAGCGATTGTACTGTCCGACTCCTTGGTGCCGACGAGAATTACTTTTGTGCCGTGGCTCTTGATCTCGCCCGGCTTCACTGCGTCATCGAGGGGAACAAAATGCGAATAATTACCGTCTTTCAGCGGCCACTGCCGCAGACCGTACTCTTTCGTAGCCGGATCTTTTTCCAGCAGCACCATATGACCATCGCCGTTCTTCCACGATTGGTACACGACACCTGCGGGAAATTTGGTGGCGGCGGCGATCTTCGCGCCCACGCCGTAGTTGCCGGTGAACGATTGCTGCGCCCCAGAAGCGGAAAGCTGGTTTATGAATCGGATCATCTCGCCGCCGCTCATTCCGTCGCCGGTGTCGACGAGACAAAGCTTCATGGGACCGCCGAGGTCGTAGGCGATCCAATCCACATCCCAGATTACGTGTCCCGCATTACCGCTACGCCGAACAGCCTCGATGGCGTTCTGCGTGAGCTCGCGTAAATATTGTAGGGGAGCGCAATCCTGTCCGAGGCGGTCGAGCAAAAATCCGACTTTGTCGACGGACATGGGCAGGGGCTTGCCCCCGCCAGAGACGGCGTGAGTCATCGGTCTCTCCTTTTCTCGGCGATGGCCGCGGCGACCGCCTCGATGGAAGCGTCCCAATCACGCGCATCCCGTGGTGCCGTTTGCACGACCTTCAGCGACGCGATTCGAACAAGAATCCGATTGCTATGCGATAACTCGGATCGAAACAAGTGGTCCGGGACCGCCGACCCCCCCGGCGTCTATTCGCGCACGGGAAATCCGGTTGTGTTTCCGTACCGGAGCGTCATCAGTTGTGGCTCAAGCCATCCGGCGAGCTGCTCCAGCTCATTGATTGCCTTGAACAGCTTATCCCGCGTCACTTCCACTCGATTCGCGAACGTGAAAAGAGCGTCGCTGTCGGGCTGCTCCGCGAGCGCCCTGCGGTCGCGATCGCTGATGAAGAACAGGTCCGGGTGCTTCTTCCAGTCGCGTTTCTGATGGTAGGCGTCCAGTGACGTAATAGTTTGCGGGTGTTGATCATTGTTCCGCGCCAACGTCACCTGTTCGAGGACTGTAAGATCGGCGGGACAATCCTTCCACGGCACTTTGAGCAGCTGTTCAAAGATGTCGCGGTACCCGAAGAGGATTCCGTTGTTCGAGAAAACCCTTCTGTCCGTATCGTCGAGTTCGATCCTGAGTTCCTGTTTCCACGCCTCAAAATAAAGCTGCATGCTCCCGCTCAACATCGAAATGCAGGACCGGCCGAGGAAATTGAGCGCATTAGCGGCATCGCTCCACTCTTCCATGTAAGGCGGTTCGTCCGACGCGCCGGCGTCTGGATCGGTGCCTGAGCTTTTGTACGGCGGTTCGCCCGCCTCAATCTTTCGATGGATTTCCAGAAATGGAGCCGCGGCACTGTCGTAGTAGTAGCGCAAGAACGTCGTCCGCTCTTCCAAGAACCACTGCACTTCCATGTTATGCTGTCGCTTTCGAAAATCCCGTTCGAGTGTAGCGTCAGAATGCCGTGTCGGCGGTCTATCCAGTTTCTCTGTTCGACGTTCGTCCGTCGGGGTGAAATTGGCGGGCGTCACGTTGCCCCGCGCCAGTTGTCCCGGCAGTTGTCCCGAGAGCGTCCCGGTCAACCGCCGGAAAAGCGTCGCCCATAAGTACCTGATTTTATTAGGCGAATGGTGCCCAGGGGCGGAATCGAACCACCGACACGCGGATTTTCAGTCCGCTGCTCTACCGACTGAGCTACCTGGGCATGTCCGGGAGGCCGGAAGGGCGGCTTTGTAAAAGAGGCGGGCGGCGGCTGTCCAGCAGGGAAGCTCGAAGTTGCACGACATCGGGCTCGCCTGGCCCCCTCCACCGCGTTCCGCGATCCCCCTCGCCCACGCAAGCGCGGGGGAGGAAAAAATCGACTCGGAAGCGTGGAAAGGGAGCGCGCGCTAGGATTTGTCGACCTCCTGCCCGCCCGACGAATCCTGCGGCGGCTCCTGTTCTTCCGCCGGGATCGCGTAGCGGCCGTCGAGCCAGCGCGAAAGGTCGATATCGGCGCAGCGCTTCGAGCAGAACGGTCGGAACTTCGCGTCCGGCGCGCGGCGGCAGACGGGACATTTGCGCCGCGCCGGTTCAGCCTTGGACGGCGACATCGAAACCTTCGCGGGCGAATTCGTCGCGCGCTTCGAACGACACCCGCGCCACGCCGCGGCGCGCAAGTTCGCCACGCAGCTCTTCTCCGCGGCTCTCGATCCACTCCACCACCTCGGGCGCGGCGCGCACGAAAATGGGATGCCCCGGCGCGTGGCGCGCTTCGCGTTCCACGCCGCGCAGGATGTCGAGCGCCACCGTTTCGCAGGACGGCATGCGCCCGCGCCCCGTGCACGGGCGGCAGCTTTCGGTCAGCTGCCGCGCGAGCGGATCGCGGATGCGCTTGCGGGTGACTTCCACGAGACCGAATTCCGACATGGGCAGAATCTGCGTGGGCGTGCGGTCGCGCGCCAGGCTCAGCGCAAGCGCCTCCAGCACACTTTGCGAATGCGCCGGCTCGGCCGTGTGGATGAAATCGATCACGATCAGCCCGCCTATGCCGCGCAGGCGAAGCTGGCGGCCGATTTCGGCGGCCGCTTCCAGGTTCACCCGGAAGCTCGTTTCCTCGGGCCCGGCGCCGTCGGTGAAGCTTCCCGAATTGACGTCGATGGCGGTGAGCCCCTCGGTGCCCTCGATGGTGATCCAGCCGCCCGACGGCAGCGGCACGCGCGGGGAAAGCAGCGCTGAGATTTCCTGTTCGATTTCATAGAGGTCGAACAGAAGGCCCGGCCCGTCGTAGCGCGCGATGCGGTTGTCCGCTTCCGGCATCGCGCGGCGGCAATAGGCGCGCGCGGCGGCGAGCGCTTCCGCATCGTCCACGATCACGCGCGTGGTGTCGGCGTCGCATTCGTCGCGCATGATGCGTTCGACGGGATCGAGCTCGCGGCGCAGAAGCTGCGGCGCCGCGGCACCCTCGCGCTTCTCCATCGCGGCAAGCCATGCGTCCGACAGCCGCTCGGCGTCGGCGCGCAGGTCCGCGAGTTCCGCGCCGACGGCAGAGCTGCGCACGATGAATCCGGCGTGCGGCGCGAGCGCGCCTTCGGACTCGCGCAGCATCCGCTCGCACATTTCGCAAAGCCGCAACCGCTCGGCTTCGTCCTCGATGCGGCGCGAAAGCGCGATGCCGGGCTGGTTCGGCAAGAGCACGAGCAGGCGCCCCGGCAGCGACAGATTGGCGGAGAGGCGCGCGCCTTTCTCGGCGATCGGATCCTTGACGACCTGCACGACGATGTCTTCGCCTTCGCGCACGCAATCGCCGATGCGCGGCGCGCGATCCTCGGCGCCCAATTCGGTCGGGTGGGCGGAAAGGAGGTCGCGAGCGCCGTTGGCGCAGGCCGCGGCGGGCGTATCCGCCACGGCGGCGCCGGCGAGCGAGCGCGCTTCGCGCGCGCCCAGAAACCCCGCGCGGTCGAGACCGATATCGACGAACGCCGCCTGCATGCCGGCGAGCACGCGGCGCACGCGCCCGAGATACACATTGCCGACGAGACTGCGGCTGCCGAGACCGCCCGCGCGCTTGCGCGCGCCTTCTTCGCCGCGCCCGATCGTGCGCTCGAGCAGCAATTCCTCGAGCCGGCCGTTCTCAAGGACGGCAACGCGGATTTCTCCCGCTCCCGCGTTGATCAGGATTTCCTTCTGCATCTCGGAACGCGTCGAATATCGGCGGGGCCGACGATAGCACGGATCAGGCCGCGACGTATCCCTGCGCGGCAAGGAGATGAACGGTCTCGAGAAGCGGCAGCCCGACGACGTTGGACCACGAGCCGTTCAGGCTTTTGACGAAAGCTTCCGCCCGTCCCTGGATGGCATAGCCGCCCGCCTTGCCCTCGCCTTCGCCGGACCTCGCATAGGCGTCGATTTCCTGCGCCTGCAAGCGCCGGAAGGCGACGCGCGTCGCAACGACGCGTTGGCGCAAGGATGCGCGTGCGCTCGAGAGGACGGCGACTGCGGTGAACACCTGATGCCGTCGCCCCGAGAGAAGCGCGAGACAGGCGGCGACCTCTTCGCGCGTATCGGCTTTGGGCAGGATGCGGCGGCCGCAGGCGACCACCGTGTCGGCGGCGAGAATGACCGCGGGCGGTCCCCGCCAGTTTTCCGCCACGCGCCGGGCCTTGGCGACGGCGAGTCTCAGCGCGTGGGTGCGCGCGGTTTCGTTCTTGAGCGCGGATTCGTCGATGTTCGCGGCGCGGATGTCGTCGGGAACGATGCCGGCCTGCGCCAGCAGCGCCAGCCGCCTCGCACTCGCGCTGGCGAGCACCAGCGCCGGATTATTTGAAGCGATAGGTGATGCGCCCCTTGGTGAGATCATAGGGCGTCATCTCCACGAGCACCTTGTCGCCCGTGAGCACGCGGATGCGGTTCTTGCGCATCTTGCCGGCGGTGTGGGCGATGATCTCGTGTCCGTTTTCGAGTTTCACGCGAAAGGTCGCGTTGGGCAGGAGCTCGCTCACCATGCCGGGAAATTCGAGAAGTTCTTCCTTTGCCATTCGTCCCCGAAGCGGTTTTGCCGGCGGGAGATTGCACCGAACCCGCCGAAAAGCAAGCAATGCCAAGGCTGCGCGCGGTCAGGCGTCGCCCGGCGCGCCCGCCGCGAATCGGCGCTCGATATGCGCCAGCAATTCGTCGCGCACCGCCCGGTAGGCGTCGAGACGCTGGGCGCGCGAACCTTCCACCGCGGTCGGATCGAAGGTCGGCCAGTATTCCACCTCCACCGCCATCGTGCGGGTCAGTTCCATCGCCTTGTGGTGCGCCTCGGGCGACAGCGTGACGATGAGATCGAACGACACGTCTTCCAGATCCTCGAAGCGCCTCGGGCGGTGGCCGGAAAGGGCGATTCCCATCTCGTCCATCACTTCGAGCGCGAACGGATCGATGTCGCCGGAGCGGGCGCCGACCGAATCGATATAGACGAAGCGGCCGTAGAGATGGCGCATCAGCGCGGCTGCGATGGGGCTGCGCACCGCGTTCAGCGTGCAGGCGAAGAGGACGGCACCCGGCAATTCCTCGCCGTTGGGGCCGCGCACCGCTTCAGCCCTTCAGATGCAGCACGCAAAGAAGCGTGAACAGCCGGCGCGCGGTGTCGAAATCGATGTCGATCTTGCCCTTCAGGCGCTCGCGCAGGAGCGTCGAGCCTTCGTCGTGCAGGCCGCGGCGCCCCATGTCGAGCGCTTCGATCTGGTGGGCAGGCGCATTGCGGATCGCCCTGAAATAACTGTCGCAAACGATGAAATAGTCCTTGACGATGCGGCGGAACGGCGTGAGCGACAGCATCACGCGGCCATGCGCGCGTCCGCTCTCGAGCCGGATGTCGAATACGAGGCGGTTCTCCTTGACGCCGAGAACGAGGAGGTACGGACCGCCGGGCGAGCCTTTCGGCGCGAAGCAGTTGGTCTCGAGAAGATCGTAGATCGCGATCTCGCGCTCCTGTTCGATCTCGCGCGTGCGGCGGACGAGCGTGTTCTCGTCGAGCCGCACTTCGGCGAGCCGGAAGCGCGATGCGTCGGTCATGCAAGTCTCACGCGGCTCCGCACGCCAGCGTCATCTCAGGAATCGAGCTCGTGGACGGGACGGCCGCGCGCCGCCCACTCGCCGGAGAGATCGACAAGGCCCGCGGAAATGCATTCGACTTCGAGCCGCAGGAGGCCGCCGCCGGAAAACACGAGCTCGACGATGCCGCCCGGATCGTCCGCGCCTTTCGGTTCGAAGCGGATGGCGAGGAGCGAGGCCACCGCCTCGGGATTGCCCGTTCTCAGGTGCGAGGATTTGGCCGACAGCACGCCGTCGATGTGCAGACCGGCGCGCACGCGCGTTCCCGAACCCCCTGGCGCGCTTTCCCATTTGAAGCGGTTGAACAGGCCCGCGAAGCGCCGCGCTTTCGGCAGGTAGACGAGGTCTTTCACCTGCGCGACCGCGTCCTGCAGGCAGGCGGAGATCGCCTCCAGATCATTCGCGTCCTCGGCCGCGAGCACAACCTTTTTCGTTTTCATGCGTCCTGCCGCTCGATTCGCGCGCCGACCTGCGAAAGCTTCTGTTCGATGCGCTCGAAGCCGCGGTCGAGATGATAGACGCGGTTCACGATCGTTTCGCCTTCGGCCGCAAGCCCCGCCAGCACCAGACTGACGCTCGCGCGCAGATCGGTCGCCATCACCGGCGCGCCCTTGAGACGTTCGACACCGGTGACCACCGCGGTATCGCCTTCGATGCGGATGTCGGCGCCCATGCGCACGAGTTCCGGCACGTGCATGAAGCGGTTCTCGAAGATCGTCTCACGGATGTGCGACACGCCCGACGCGGTGGTCATCAGCGCCATGAACTGCGCCTGGAGATCGGTCGGAAAGCCCGGAAACGGCTCGGTCGTCACATCCGCCGCGCGCGGGCGTCCGCCGTTGCGGCGGATTTTGAATCCGCGCCCGGTGCCTTCGATCTCCACGCCGATTTTTTCGAGCAGCGGAACGATGGCGCCGATCAGCGCCGCATCCGTATCGAGAAGCTCGACGTCGCCGCCGGTGATCGCCGCCGCAAAAGCATAGGTTCCCGTTTCGATGCGATCGGGCAGCACGCGGTATTCGGCGCCGTGCAGCGCCTTCACGCCTTCGATGTCGATGCACGATGTGCCAAGACCCGACACACGCGCGCCCATCGCCTGAAGGCAGTGCCCGAGATCGACAATCTCCGGTTCGCGCGCCGCATTGACGATGCGGCTTTCCCCTTTGGCAAGGACGGCCGCCATCAGCGCGTGCTCCGTCGCGCCGACCGAAGGCTGCGGAAATTCGATGCGTGCGCCGCGCAGGCCGGCGGGCGCGTTCGCCACCACATATCCTTCCCGCAGCTCGATGGCGGCGCCCAGCGCGAGCAGCGCGCGGATGTGCAGGTCGACGGGGCGCGCCCCGATCGCGCAGCCGCCCGGCAGCGAAACCTTTGCCTGTCCGCAGCGCGCGACGAGCGGACCGAGCACGAGAAAGCTCGCGCGCATTTTCCGTACGAGATCGTAGCCCGCGATCGTTCCGCGCAACGCGCCGGCCGCGAGCGACAGCGCGCCAGGCCGGCGTTCGGCTCTGACACCGAAGCTGCGCAACAGGTCCGTCATGAAGGCGATGTCGGCCAGCTCCGGCGCGTTGACGAGAACGAGCGGTTCGTGGGTGAGCAGACACGCCGCCATCAGCGGCAGCGCCGCGTTCTTGGCGCCGCTGATGGGGATGGCGCCCTGGAGCCTTGCGCCGCCCTCGATCCGGATACGGTCCATGAGACCTCTTTTTTCGTATCAAGACCGAAATCGGCCGGCGCGCCAAGTCCTGGCGGGTCAATCCTTCGGCGACGGCGCTTCTCGTTCGCCGCCCGATTCCCCGGGAGGCGGGGCCGCGCCGTCGCGTACATTTTCTGCCGTGGCGGATGGGCCGCGCCGTTGCGCTTTCCGGCGCTTCAGATTGGCCCTGAGCGCCGCCGCCAGCCGCTCGCGCCGCTCTTCACGAGGCGTCTTCGCCACTCTTTTACTCCCGCAAAGCTTCGGCTATAGCAGCCCGCCCGAGCGCGGCGGCTGTTTCACGCGGGCGTCCGGGCACTGCCGGAGTAGCGTAGTGGTAGCGCAACCCCTTGGTAAGGGGTAGGTCGTGAGTTCGATTCTCACCTCCGGCACCAGAATTTCCAACAAAATCTCGCCCTCCTTGCGAACGGTGCGGCAAGCCATTCGGAAGGAAAGGGCGTCAAAGGGAACGAAACGGAGAACAAATCCGTGCAAAAGCCGTGCAGTCCCGACCCGCTGCTGTGGGACTTCGCTGCCGCAGCCGAGCCCGCTCGCTTGCGGTAACCGCGGCACGTCCGCCGCGTGAGTCGTCGCTGCCGCTCGTCACCC
The DNA here is from genome assembly GCA_050728995.1 of Rhizomicrobium sp. Lineage (GTDB taxonomy): Bacteria > Pseudomonadota > Alphaproteobacteria > Micropepsales > Micropepsaceae > Rhizomicrobium. The sequence continues at coordinate 12,483 of JBOHKH010000041.1, forward strand.
GTCTCTGATTGCATCCGAACGATCTGACGGCGGATCGTCATGACGGAACAGAGGCCGTATCTCGAATTCAGCCGAGTCCACCTGCAGGAGGCGGTTTTGACCGCGCCGGGCTTGAACGGCTGCTTGTCCAGGCCGATGACCTGGCCAAAGCCGGGACCATCGGGGCGTAGCTGCCGGCCGCGCGGCATGCTCCAAATCGCGCTTGCTGCCGACACGGCTGCGAAAAGCATTTCATTGAACCGCGTGCCATGAAGGAGTCATGGCCCGATTGCCCCGCATCATGTGAAAGCCCAAACAGCCGCCCGACCACCA
>JBOHKH010000042.1:0-11219 GCA_050728995.1 Rhizomicrobium sp.
CGTCGTATTAAGCGTCTGTCCAGACATAGGATGTCACCCGTCTCAAGCGTCGCTCCAGCAGCAACGCAAAAGACCAGCATCGGCCGATCATCGCGCGGAACAAGGCGTGTCAGACCGGACGCTTACGCATCAGATACTTGTTCATGAATGTTCCCTCCCCAAGGGCGCACCAGTTAATCGCGGAAAGATGCGAAATGCTCGACCATCTGTCAGGTACGATATCGCCCGACTGCAGCGATGTGGCGTGGCGGAAGATCCGTTGCCGGGCGGCTGCGGCGCGTTGCAGTCTCGGGCCACAGGCGGGCCACGACCGATGATGATGAGCACTACGTCTACTCCATAGCCCTCTGAATTTGCGCCAATTAGCGTCAGTTTGCACCGGGCGTTCTGGGCAGAGAGACCTGGAACGAAAGAGTTTTGCGTTCTACGTTCCTCTTGTTCCTTCCGGAGAGCGCGATGAACGGCCAGGACATGAACCAGCGGCTGCAAGCGGCCTACGCCGATTGGAAGAGATCGCTGCAATTCACGGAAGATGACGCTGCGCAACTTGGCCCGCCTCTGCTCCTGTCAGTGCCTCCCGGCTATGCTGAGGCAGGCCGCCGAATTTTCTTCTTTGGTCAAGAGACCTACGGATGGGAATGGACACGCAATCTTCGCGAGCGCTATCCGCAATACGAGGTCGATTATCCTTACGCCGACGTTTCGACTTTGCAGGACTTTCTTGCGAACAACGACTCTGTTGAAGCGCTGTGCTGGGGATACCGCATGTTCGACTTCTCGAACAATCAACCGATAAATCGGAGGTCTCCCTTCTGGCAAGCGTTTAGAGAAGTCCAGGGTTGGCGCGATGTCGGGCTCATCTGGAACAATCTGTCCCGCTGCGACTTCCAGGGTGGATCTGTCCTGAGTGCTCCAGAAACACTGCGGACATGCCTTGCGGAGTGCCAATGTGGGCTTGTGGCTAAGGAGCTGGAAATTTTGCGGCCACACGTCTGCTTGTTCTTCACGGGACCCGGCTACGACGACCTTCTCTCGGGCGTGTTTCCCGAATGCAGCTTCACGCCGGTGGTCAAGGACATCCCGGTTCGGCAGCTTGCACGGATCGGACATCCGTGCTTGCCGGCGAGTTCATTCCGGACCTACCACCCGAGTTACCTCAGCCGGGGTGGACATTGGGATTTTATCAAGCACCTCAGCAAGCTCAGTGAGGCGCGGTGATCTGGGACGGCAAGGGAAAAGCGAGGCCATCCGGCACGCGCATTGGATTGGAATGATTGGTCGTTTCGGCCATCCGTCAGAACGGCGTTGCCATACGTTTTGACCGAAACGTCAATCATTTCAACGTGGAAACCGCCATCCGCTCGAGGCGGGGGACGGCCGGGAGGAGGAAGGATGCGGCGGGATAGAGATCGGACGTTCATCGCGGAGGCGCGCTGCGCGATGCTGTCGGGATGTCGCGCCAGCGTGCCAGCTTGGGCATATTGCCCGATGACCTTTACATTCCGATCGATACAACGACCGGCGCGGTCCGGAAGATTCCGGTCGGCCGCGACGGCCGATATTCAACACGTGTCATGCGGGGTGCCCCGCAGTCGCGCGGCATGACACTGGAAAGACGATTGGAGATTTATCGCGGGGGCGGCAGCGAGTCCGACGGCATGGGGGGCGGCGGCGGGGGCGGCGGCGTGTCCGATGGAACAGGCGGCATCGCGGACACCACGCTGATCTTCTCGATGGTCACCGGTTGCGCGGGAAACGCGCCAGGCATGGGACCGCCGGGTGCGAGGGGGACGGCGGCGATCTTGTCCACCACGTCCATTCCGCTGACGACGTGGCCGAATACGGCATAACCCGTCGTGCCGTCGGCGTCTCCCGGCTGGCGGTCGAGGCCGGTGTTGTCGGCGAGATTGATGAAGAACTCCGCCGTCGCTGAATCGGGATCGGTTTCGCGCGCCATGGCGATGGTGCCGCGCACATTGCTCAATCCGTTGCCCGCTTCGAGCGGAATGGGATCGTGGACGGGACGGGAGTTGGTCGCCGAATCGTAGCTGCCGGCCTGGATCACGAAGCCGCGAACGACGCGATAGACTATCGTGCCGTCGTAATGGCCTTCGCCGACATAGCGCAGAAAATTGGCGACGGTTTTCGGCGCGTGCGCGCGGTCGAGCGCCACCGTGATATCGCCGAGAGACGTGTGGATCAGAACGTCGGGCGAGCCGGCCGTCTGGGCGTGCGCGACGCTCGCGAACGCCAGAAGAAATGCGCCGGCGATCGTGGCGGCGAACGGATATCGCATGACGATACGCTCCTGGTGGTGGTGTGGATGGCGACGCGCGCGCAGTATTCCTACTTGTCCTCCTCCGCCACCGCCGGGGCGCCGGAGAGTACGTCCTTGACCTTCGCGGCGAGCTGTTTGAGGCCGAAAGGTTTGGCGAGGAAATGCAACTCGGCCGCGTTTTCGTCGTGGCGGCGAAAGGCCTCCTCGGCGTAACCCGACATGAAGATCACGGCCGTGTCGGGCCTGAGCCGGCGCACCGCGCGAACGAGCGTGGGGCCATCCATGTTCGGCATCACGACATCGGTGATGAGAAGGTGGATCGCGCCCGTATGGCGGCGCACCAGCTCGAGCGCTTCCTCGCCGCCCGAGGCTTCCAGCACCTGATATCCCCGCAGCTTCAGCGCGCGCGCGGCGAAGCTGCGCACCGCTTCCTCGTCTTCCACGAGCAGGATCGTATCCTGGCCCGTAATGTCGCGCGGCTGCACACGCTCGGCCGGTGCGGCCAACACCTCGCCCTTGTGACGCGGCAGATAGATGCGGAACAGCGTGCCTTTGCCGACCTCGCTGTCCACATGGATGAAGCCGCCCGTCTGTTTGATGATGCCGTAAACGGTGGCGAGCCCCAGTCCCGTCCCCTGGCCGACGGGCTTGGTGGTGAAAAAGGGGTCGAAGATTTTCGCGACGTTTTCCTTCGGGATGCCGATGCCGGAATCGCGCACTTCGATCCGCGCGTAATCGCCCGCGGGCATCATGCCGAAACCCATGGAGGTCGCGCGTTCCATCGTTTCGTTCGCGGTGGCGATCGTCACGGTGCCGCCTTTCGGCATGGCGTCGCGCGCATTGACCACAAGATTGATCAGCGCGTTGGAAATCTGCGTCTCGTCGGCGCGCACCGGCCAGAGCTCCGGGCCGTGTTCGAGCTTCAATTCGATGCCCTCGCGCAGCAGCCGGCGCAGGAGTTGTGCGAGTTCCCCGATCACGTCGCGGAGAATCAGCACCCGCGGCTGCAACGTCTGCTTGCGCGAGAAGGCGAGGAGCTGGCCGACGAGCGTGGCGGCCCGCAGCGCGTTCTGGTGGACCTCGTTGATCTCGCGGAACGAAGGATCGCCCGCGCCGTGGCGCATCAGCAGAAATTCGCAATTGCCGATGATGACGGTCAGAAGGTTGTTGAAGTCGTGCGCAACGCCGCCGGCGAGCTGGCCCACCGCCTGCATTTTCTGCGACTGCGCAAACTTGGTCTCGAGCGCCTTCTGCTCGGAAACGTCGACGAGATAGAGAACGATGCGGCCCGTTTCGGCGAGCGGGCGAACATGGATCTCCGCCAGCCGCTCGTCGGAGGCGTGCAACGTCACGACCGCGCCGGTTCCGTCGCGCGCGTTCGCGATGGCCTCTGCGATCGCGGCCGCATCGGAGGCCGTCGCAACGTCGGTCAGCGGCCGCCCGCAAATCTCCGCCCCCAGAAAATCGCGGAACGGCCGGTTGGATTCGAGAACGACGCCGTCGGGCCCGGCGATCGCCATGCCGATCGGCGCCTCCTCGAACAGCGCAGAGGAACCGGCGGCCAGCACGCGCGGGAGAATCTCGGGCGCGCCCGCCCGCGGATCGCGCGAAGCGATCCGCGGTGTGAACCACCAGGCCGCGCAGCCGTCGGAGAGCGGGCGCACCGCACCCAGCAGATCGAACCCGGCGGCGGCCTCGAAAATTTCTTCGTGCGCCTGCGCGGCCGCGGCCTTGCGGCTCAGCCGGTAAAGCATCGCGGCGGCCGAATCCGCCCCGATCGCAAGTTGCGGAGGCGGCAGCGCTTCGCGTCCGCGAACGCCGACGAGGTCGCGGTAGGCGTCGTTGCAGTCGATGACGGCGCCATCGCGGTTGGTGACGACCCAGGCCACGTTGGCGCGGGTGGCCGCTTCGGCGATGTGCTTCGCCCGGATGGCCCCCCTGCTGGCCCGCGGCCAGACGGCATAGAAAACCAGCGCAGCGATGGCGCCGATTCCCGAGACGAGGCCGACACCGAGCCAACCGGTTTGGGCGGGCCGGGCAATGACCACGCCGGCCACCGCTGTTCCGACCAGAAACAGCCCGAGAGCCACCCATCGCCAATACCCGCCAGGCAGCCCGTAACTCTCCCTCTCGGTCACGAAGCGGGCGGCCGTCATGGGCAAGGCGAAAGCTCCATCGCTGGGCGGGCTCCGGGAGCGGATGCTTCTTCGGCTGCCGCGCACCGTGGACGCCGATGTTTTTGCCCCGATTCGGGACGGAATTCGACGGCAGATCCGAAGATTCGCAGCACGCGGCCCTTCTGTTTCGCCCCAAACCGGTTACGGAGAGCCTAACAGCTTGCAAAAAATTTTCGCGAAGCGCTTAACCGAACATTACCCGAGGCATCCCGCGTTCCCTTGTGCCGCCCATCTTGCTAGCCGCCACCTTGCGCGTGGTATCAAGCCGCCAGGCCGCCCGCGCGGCGCTTCCGCAAAAAAGCCGTTGGTCATGAAAGAGCTTGCGCATTTCATCGCCGGACGATCGGTCACAGGCACATCGGGGCGCTTCGGGGATGTGTTCGATCCGTCCACGGGCGACGTGCAGGCGCGGGTTGCCTTTGCGAGCCGCGCCGAGGTGCGCAAGGCGGTCGAATCGGCGCTGGCCGCCTTCCCCGAATGGTCGCGGGTCAATCCGCAGCGCCGCGCGCGCGTCATGTTCGATTTCAAGGCGCTCGTCGAAAAGAACATGGACGAGCTCGCCCGCCTTCTTTCGAGCGAACACGGCAAGGTGCTCGCCGACGCGCGCGGCGACGTCCAGCGCGGGCTCGAAGTGATCGAGTTCGCCTGCGGCATCCCGCACCTGATGAAAGGCGAATACACCGAAGGCGCAGGTCCCGGCATCGACATCTATTCCATGCGCCAGCCGCTCGGCGTCGTGGCCGGAATTACACCGTTCAATTTCCCGGCGATGATTCCGATGTGGATGTTCGGCGTCGCCATCGCCTGCGGCAACACGTTCATCTGCAAGCCCAGCGAGAAGGACCCGAGCGTTCCGCTGCGCCTGGCCGAACTGTTGATGGAAGCAGGCGCGCCGGCGGGCGTGCTCAACGTCGTCCATGGCGACAGGGAAGCCGTCGATGCCATACTCGAGGATCCCGATATCCAGGCGGTGAGTTTCGTGGGTTCGTCGGTGGTCGCCGAACACGTCTATTCGCGCGGCACGGCGCGGGGAAAGCGCGTCCAGGCCATGGGCGGCGCCAAGAACCACGCGGTCGTTCTGCCCGACGCCGATCTCGACCAGGTGACGAACGAGCTGATCGGCGCGGGGTACGGTTCGGCCGGCGAACGCTGCATGGCGATTTCCGTCGTCGTGCCGGTCACCGACAGAATTGCCGACGCGCTGGTCGCCCGCCTCAAGCCGCGGGTCGAAACCCTCAAGGTGGCGCCGCCCACCGATCCCGACGCTGCGTACGGACCGCTGGTGAGCGCGGAGCTCCGCAGAAAGGTCGTCTCCTATATCGAGCTCGGCGTGAAAGAGGGCGCGGAGCTCGTTGTCGACGGCCGCGGCTTCAAACTGCAGGGCTACGAGAACGGCTATTTCCTCGGCGCCTCGCTGTTCGACCGCGTGAGGCCGGACATGCGGACCTACCGGGAAGAGATCTTCGGGCCCGTCCTGCAAATCGCGCGCGCGCCGGATTTCGAAACGGCGATCGCGATGCCCTCGAACCACCAGTACGGCAATGGCGTTGCCGTCTTCACGCGCGACGGCGACGCGGCGCGGGAATTTGCAAGCCGCGTGCGGGTGGGCATGGTGGGCGTGAACGTCCCCATTCCCGTGCCGCTCGCCTATCACACGTTTGGCGGCTGGAAACGCTCCGCCTTCGGCGACATCAACCAGCACGGGACCGAAGGCGTCCGTTTCTTCACCCGTATCAAGACCGTGACGCAGCGCTGGCCCAGGGGCGGCGTGCGCGAGCATCCCGATTTTGCCATTCCCACCATGAAATAAAGCCGCACGGAGGGGCCCTTGTCGTCGATGGATGTGGTTGCAACAAAGCGCTCGCTGGCGCGCGAATGGATCGCGGTGCGCGTCATCGTCATCGGCGGGTTTCTGCTCGCGCTCGCCGCCGGGATTTATTTCGGGGTGGTCTATCCCGACTTCATCCAGCCGCGGGAGATCAGCGCCATTCTGCAGGGCCGGATTCGGGCGATTCTCGGCGCGGAGGAGCAAATCTGCGTGACGGGTCTCAACACCGCCAAGAATTTCGGGATCGTTCCGCAATACGGCCGCCTGGCAACGACGCGGCTGGCACGGACGGACGTCCAGGGGCGCTATGTCTGCGTCGCGGCAACCAATGCGGCGAAATACATCCTGGCAGTCGACCTCGTCTGCCACGACCTGAAAAATCCGCGCTGCATTTCGCTTTACAATGTCAGCCAGACCGACGGCACGGTGCTCTTCCAGCGCCAGCGCTGAGGCGGGCGGGGCGGCGATCCGGCGCCCGAAGGGTTACCGCTCTTTCTTCCATCCGCCGAGCTTCAGGATGTGCTTCCATTCCGCGTCGCCGACGGGCTGAACGGAAAGACGCGAGAATCGTACCAGCGTCATCAGGGCGAGCGCGGGATCGGCTTTGGCCGTTTCGAGCGTGACGGGCGCGGGCAGATCCGCAACGGCCTTCACGTCGACGAGCCCGAACTTACCCGTCGCATCCGTTGGATCGGGGCGGTATTCGCCGATCACTTCGACAATGCCGACGATGCGCCGCTCGGCGCCCGAATGATAGAAGAACCCGCGCTCGCCCTTCTTCATCGCCTTCATGTTGTTGGCGGCCTGATGGTTGCGCACGCCGCTCCAGGGCTCGCCTTTGGCGCCTTTCGCCGTCTGCTGCGCCCACGACCAGCTCCCGGGCTCGGTCTTGAACAACCAGTATGCCATCAAAATTCCGCGCCGCAGGCGTTCACGGTCGCTTTCCACGGGTGCAGGTCCGACCGCGCGAACAATCCCGCCCTGGCATAAGGATCCTGGGCCTGCCAGCGCCGCGCCGCTTCGAGGTCCGGCGCGTCGATCACGACGAGGCTGCCGATCATGTCGCCCTTTTCGTCGAGAAAAGGGCCGCCGAGTTTCACCCGACCCGTCTCGCGCGCGTACTCCAGATGGTCGGGGCGCACCGCCGCGCGCAGGGAAAGCGAGTCGGGCTTGTCCATTGCGGTGATGACAAACAGCATTGTTTCACTCCGTTGTGAATGGCCGCGCCATGAGCCGCGGCACCGCATCGGCAGGCGCAATCCCGCCCGCCAGAATTTCCGTCACCGCTTCGGCCACGGGCAATTCTACGCCGAGCCGGCCGGCACGAAGAACGAGCGCGGGCGCGGTTGGGACGCCTTCGGCAAGCGGCGCACCGGCGATGCGCAATTCGGCAAGCGTACGGCCTTTGCCGAGCGCAAGTCCGAACGAGAAATTTCGCGAGGTCGGGCTCGTCGCCGTCAGCATAAGATCGCCGAGACCGGACAGCCCCATCAGCGTGTCGTCACGGGCGCCGAGCGCGGGCGCAAGCCGGCGCAGTTCCGCGAAGCTGCGTGCAAGCAGCGCGGCGCGGGCGCTTTCGCCGAGACCCAATCCGACGACGATTCCGCAAGCGATCGCATACACGTTCTTGGCCGCGCCTCCGAGCGCGACGCCGGCGAGATCCTCGCTTGCATAGGGACGGAAGCCCGCGTGACCGAGACTGGCCTGCAGTCGCGCGGCGACGGGTGCGCGCGCGGCGACCGTCACGGCGGTCGGAAGGCCGGCAACCACGTCGCGCGCAAACGACGGTCCGGAAAGGATGGCCGCCTCGCTGCCGGGAATGACCTCGGCGAGCACCTCGGTCAGGAGCTTGCCCGTCCCGTGCTCGATGCCCTTGGCACAAAGCACGATCGGAGTTTCGGCGCGCCAGCGAAATTCCCGGAGAATGTCGCGCGTCTGTTGCGCGGGAACGGCGACGAGAACGGCATCGGCTTGTATCAACCGATCGCGATCGCGCGTGGCCACGAGGGACGCGGGCAGCAAAGACGCGCTCTGCGGGCCGGGCGGACGGCGCGACCACACCGTGACGGCTCGCCCCGCTTTCGCCGCGACATGGGCGAGTGCCATTCCCCACGCACCGGCGCCGACAATGCCGATATGCGGGTAGGGGCTTTGCTCTGCGTCGGACAGCTGCGCCATGAACGGGGAAGAAGGTGAGGGTTCGTTGATTATTCCGGCCGGCCGCTCATATTAAAGGGGAAATCCCGCTCATTGCCATCCGAACCATGGCCGAAAAGGACAGCGTGCACGGCCGGATCGGCCTCAGGCTATCGCAGAGCGTGGCTGCGGCCGGCTTGCTCGTGCTTCTTTCGGCTGCGATACCGGCCCCGCTACGCGGCGGATTCGACGCCAGCCAGCGCGCCGATCTCGAGCGCGTCAGCGAATCCTTGAACGCCATTCATACGCTTCAGGGGCATTTCGTGCAGATCGGACCGGAAGGACAGGTCGATCAGGGCCGGTTCTACATCGACAAGCCGGGCCGCATGCGCTTCGAGTACACCCCGCCCAATCCGACCCTCATCGTCAGCGACGGCCGCTGGGTCGCCGTCGAAAATCGCAAACTCGGGACGACGGACCGCTATGCGCTCTGGACGACGCCGCTCGATCTGATCCTGGGCGACGATGTCGATCTGCGCGACGACAACGACATCACGGGCGTGGAGGAACGGAACGGCCAGATGATCGTCAGCGCGCGCTCGCACAGCGGCCGCGTCAACGGCAATATCACGCTCGTCTTCGGCGAACCCGCGCTCGCTCTCAAGCAATGGACCGTGCGCGACGCGCAGGGCCTCCTGACCACGGTCTCGATCAGCGGTGTCAAGGCGGACCTGCCGCTCGATCCCGGGCTCTTTGTCATTTCCGCGCCTCCACGCCCGGCCGCGCCGGCCCAATAATCGGCACTGTTACAGTTTGGGTTGACCTACGCGCTTGTCGGGTTCCCTGACGGCCTGCATACATTCGGCGAATGTGTCGAGCAGCCATTTACGGTCAGCCGAGGCACCACTGGTTGGGTTGGCTCCCTTATCGTTTGGCAGACGCTTTCCCTCAGCGGCCGCAATCTGTCGCATCAAGACATACGCGATATGCTCAGGCGTCCATTCGGACGTATCCGAAGCGCCGCGCCGCATTATGTTGAACGTGGCGACCGCGCCACCACAGAAGAATGCCACCAGACCAGTGATGGCAATATACGCGACTAGAGACATTCGCCCTCCCGTAATGCCCAAGATCGTGGCAGGATAGCCCCATGCCCAAAGGACCCCAAGGCCAGAAGCGCCCAGCGGATGACATCGGCACCGCCGTCCACGTCATGCGGATCGCTACGGGGCAGATCGAGGAAAGCGCTTCTTCAGAAAAAAAGAAACCCAAGTCAATCAGGTCGAGCCATCAACCGAAGAAGCCTCAGTCCGTTGTCTCTCGTTAGCGTTGGCGTGGGCATGTTGAATCATCCGGACAATTTCCGGCGAGGCGTTGTGAGGGGTCAATCGAACTTTTGAATGTTCCGACTGCCAAACTCGAAATATTTCGTCGGCGAAAGGTTGCCCTATGTCGGCAACGCCCTCGAAATCAAGCCATACATCCGAAAAGCGCTCCACGCGCATCATAATGCGTCGAGCTTGAGAGCGTGAAACCAGATGCTCGCCCTCATATTTGGCTAATTTTAGTGGGACAATAGTTTTCGAGAACCTCGCATCGTCGTCAACATATTTGTCGAATACTCCTCTTGTCGTCTGCATGGCCGCAGTCGAAAGCCGCATATAGATGGCTGTCCCTCGTTCTCCAGGTCGAGTTTCAACATCGATAAGCCAATCGTCTCCGGGGGTGCGTCTGCGCATGTACGCAAGGCCACCAGATACGATTTCGAACCAATCAACCATGCGCGAAGTGAAAAATATTCCCTCGCCAGTGTGTCGCGATTTATCTGTGGTCAGCTTACCCTTAGAGAGTTCCAATATCGCTTCATGCTTGTCAGTAAGCTGGCATTCTTTTGTAATCTTGTCGAAAATCCCGATGCCATTGTCCCGAATTTGCAGCCAAATATTCTCATAGTTCCTGCCGTATACGATCCTGCATGTCGTACCTTCGGAGTGTTCAATTGCGTTGTTAAGCATCTCCAAAAACCCGTATTCGCAAAGCCCGGTTACATTGTCCGGCATACTTTCGAACCTTGGGAAGAACTCGTCTCTCCAAACAACATCTTCCTGATTTTTCTCATTCAAATTCAGTGTGAGGTCCTTAAAATCCAGCGTCCGAAGCTGATATCGGCGCGCCTTTGTATTCCCGGTTGCCTCGACAAGGCCATCAGCGACCAGAACTCGAAGATACCCATTTGCCGAGGCCCTGGTTACCGCCAGTTGTTGGGCGGCAAACGAGGCGATGTCGGCAGGGTGTTCCGAGATGTTTCGAAGGATGAATTCGCGTATTCGTGGGTTTTTCGGCCTCGCCATTAAAAAGCAATTCCTTTTTATTGGAAAATAATCCTTGATGCATTCATCGCTTAACCGTAGATTATTGTCAAATTAACTCGCGACATTGGAAAATTATGAAGCGCCTACTCCACGAAAAGCGCCGCCAAATCCTTCGCCCTTTGGTCGAGTAATTCCATCCGGGGGACAGGCCGCCTTGTGGACGTGTCCCCGGTTACGGTCCTGCAGCAGTTGGAATTGGCCGGGCTGCCCCGCGGAGTTCGATAACAAGGCGGTCCACGGCGTGAACGCGCGGCGCATCCGGTGCGACGAGATTTGGAGCTTCAACTATTGCAAGCACGCCATGACGTTGCCCCCAACTTTCATCCAGCGGCAACTTGAGTCTGGCGGCTGATTTTCTCCATCTGGTCTGGCGAAGCAATGGGCCAAGGCGCGTGGCCCCCCAAGAGCCTTGGCGGCTTGGCCCATTG
>JBOHKH010000043.1:0-11123 GCA_050728995.1 Rhizomicrobium sp.
CAGGAGCCGGTTCTCGGGGTCGTAGGCATAGGCGAAATTCGCATCCTGCTTCAGGTTCCCGGATGGCCACCAGCTCAGGTGCTCCTGTGGCTGGCCGCCCAAGGTGACGCTCGGATACTGGTTGAGAATACGGGGACAGCGGCAGTGTTCCCCATTGGCACGCGAGGCAAGCACTACGCATCAGTCCGCAAACGGTCAAATCGGCAAATCATGCTCCAAATCGCGCTTGCTGCCAACACAGCTGCGAAAAGCATTTCATTGAACCGCGTGCCATGAAGGAGTCATGGCCCGATTGCCCCGCATCATGTGAAAGCCCAAACAGCCGCCCGACGACCAGACGCAACTCCTTTGAGCGTCGGAGGTACGGGGAACGTTGTCGCTGTCACCATATTCCTCCCCATATTCCTCCACCGCGCGCCCGGTCGCAAGCCCAAACAGCCGCCCCGTGACCAGCCGCAAATGCTTTGAGCGTCAATGCTATGGGAACGTTGTCGCTGTCACCATATTCCGCGCGAAACGCCGTCTCAATGATATCCGATATCGGCCCTTACTTTGCCGCGAAACACCCAATACGACCATGCCGTGTAAAGAAGGATGATTGGGAGCAAGACAAGTGTGCCGACAAGCAGAAACGCCTGGGTACTTTCGGAGGATGCGGCTTCACGCAAGGTGTAGCGATACGGAACGATCATCGGCCACAGACTGATCGCGATTCCGATGTAGGACATCAGGAAAAGACCAACCGCGCCCAGGAATGGACCCGCCTCGCTTTGGCGGTTCAGCGAATGCCAGACGTAGATTGCGATGAGGGCCGTGATCGCGGGAACGGGCGCCAGGATGACGAGGTTCGGCCAGGAAAACCAGCGGTGTGCAACGCCAATGTCCGAGACGGGCGTCCAGATACTGACAGCGGCAATGGCGATGAGGACCCCCACAAGAGCAAAACGACCATGACGCCGGGCCCTCATCTGGATATCGCCAACGGTCTTGAGCACGAGCCATCCCGCACCGAGCAACGCGTAACCGAACACGAGCGCCAGGCCCGTCAACAGCGAAAACGGCGTGAAACAATCGAAGCTGCTCCCGACGAAATGACGGCCATCCACCTTGAAGCCCTGGATGAAAGCGCCAAGAACGATGCCTTGAGCGAAGGTTGCGATCACCGACCCCCAGGAAAACCCGTGATCCCAGAAGCCCTTGTGTTCGGCGTCCCGATAGCGAAATTCGAAGGCGACGCCGCGGAACACCAGCGCGAGCAGCATGATCGCGATCGGGAAATAGACCGCGGGAATAATGATCGCGAAGGCGAGCGGAAACGCTGCCATGAGGCCGACGCTGCCAAGAATGAGCCAGGTTTCATTGCCGTCCCAGATGGGCGCGATCGAATTCATGATCAGGTTGCGCGAGGACGTGTCGGGCGCCAAGCCGAACAGGATACCCACACCGAGATCGAACCCGTCCAGGAGCACGTAAAGAAAAACCCCGACTCCGAGGATGAACGTCCAGATCGGCACCAGATCGAGCGTGAACGGAATCATGGCCGCCCTCCTTCTCCATGCGCGCCCGGCAGGGCGAGCACCGGCAAATCGGGACGGCCGCCCTCGACGTGTCCCTCGGTTGCGGGCGCCTCCACGCCCCGCCGCACGATCCTTGCCATCAACAGCACGCCTGCCGGAAACATGACAAGATAGGCCACGATGTAGCCGGCGAACGATAGCGCAACGTCGAGCCCCGTCAGCGACGGAGACACCGAGTCTGCCGTGCGCAAAATGCCATAGACCGTCCATGGCTGGCGGCCCACTTCCGTGGTGGTCCAACCGGCCAGGACAGCAATGAAGCCAAGCGGTGCCACCCATTCACATGCGCGCAGGAAGACCGCGCTTCCATAGAGCTTTCCGCGCATGCGCAACGAATTTCCCACAATCACCACAGCCAGCATGATCAAACCAATCCCAACCATGATGCGGAACGCGAAAAAGGGAATTGCGACCGGGGGGCGCCGATCGGGCGGGACCTCCTTGAGCCCGGGAACAATCCCGTTGGGGTCGTGTGTCAGGATGAGGCTGCCCAGCAGCGGTACATCAACATTGAAGTGATTTGTCTCTTGCTTCTCGTCCGGAATGGCAAATATTGTCAGCGGCGCTCGCGCCTCTCTGTTCCAGTGCGCCTCGATCGCCGCAAGCTTGGTCGGCTGATATTTCAACGTATTCAGTCCATGCAGGTCGCCGAGGAAGATCTGCAATGGCACCAGCGCCAGCAAAACCCAGAGCGTCGTCGACAACATGGTTCGGGCTTCGTCCGCTGCGCGCCCTTTGCGCAGCAGCCACGCGGCGACACCCAGCACCACAAACCCCGTGGTCACGTAGAAAGCGATGACGGTGTGCCCGAGACGGTACGGAAAGGACGGATTGAAGATGATTTCCACCCAGTTCTTCGGAAAGAAGCGACCGTCGATGATTTCGTAGCCTGCCGGCGTCTGCATCCAGCTGTTTACTGCCAGTATCCAGAAGGAAGAAAACAGCGTGCCGGCGGCGACCATCAGGGCGGCAAAGAAATGAACCCAGCGCGGCACCAGATTCCGCCCGAACAGCAAGACACCCAGGAAAGCGGCTTCGAGAAAGAAAGCCATCAGTCCTTCATAGGCCAGCAGCGGAGAAATGATGTTGGCGGTGGCATCCGAGAACCGGCTCCAATTCGTTCCGAACTGGAAGGGCATGATGATGCCCGAAACCACACCCATCGCGAAGGAAACCGAAAATATCTTCGTCCAAAAGCTCGATATACGAAGATAGGTTTCGCGCCGTGTCGCGAAGTAAAGGCCCTCCATGAAAGCGATGAAGGAGGCGAGCCCCACGGTGAGAGCCGGAAGCAGAATGTGCCAAGCAATGACCCATGCGAATTGCAGTCGCGAAAGAAGCAGCGCCTCCTGTGTCATTGGGCATCCATCCCCTGATTGGCGTCGGCCGCGTCGGCGTCATCGCCGGCACGGCCCGATGCGGACTTTCCGGGAACTCTGAAATACCGTTGGCCTTTCCTCAGCAATATTCCGTTCGAATTGGCAATTCCAAGCTCAAGGCTTTCGCCAACACGATGCGACAAATGGATAAAGTGTTCTGCCGCCGCCGGCGGACAGACATCACGAGCCGTTTCGGCGAACAGCGCCAGCCAGCGGTCGAAGTGCCGCGCGTCGATCGGGAGCGGCAGATGCCTGGCCATCGGCTGGCCGTGATACCGCCCGCTCATGAGTGCGACAGAAGACCAGAAGGCAAACATCTTCTGCAGGTGCGGCTCCCAATTCTCGATCCGTGCTGCGAAAATCGGGCCCAGCACCGTATCGTTGCGCACCCGGACATAAAAATCGCGGACGAGACGCTCGATCATCGCCTCGTCGATTCCGGCTTCGGCCTGGATTTGCGATGTGATAGCCGCGCGCCGGGCCTGCGCCGGTTGGGTCAATGGTTCAAGGCGTGTACGGAAAATCATTCGGTCCAAAGCTTCCGGATAAAGCGGGCGCAGCTTGACGATAAAATCCCACGCCATCAGCAGCGCACCGATCGCGAAAAGAACGTCGCCAGGCAGGCGCATCCACTGCCAGAAAAGGGTCGTGTGTCAAATCGCTTCCAATTGTGACCCCTGTTTCGCGTCTAAAAATGACCCGCTGACGAGCCGCGCGGAACAGGCCACGGAGGGACCCGCGCGCGCAGCGGAGCGTGCGGGAGGCGCCGTGAACTGCCTGTAGGATGAAGGTCAGTTGCGGTTTTTGAATCGCCAGCAAGTGTTGCCGGTCTCAATGATGTCGCAATGGTGGGTGAGGCGATCGAGCATGGCTCTCGAGGAGTGGCGTCGCGATTACAACGAAGTCCGTCCGCATTCTCGCATCGGCTGGCTGGCGCCAGCCGTTTACGCAAAAAAGTTCGGACGGCAATGGGCCAAGCCGCCAAGGCTCTTGGGGGCCACGCGCCTTGGCCCATTGCTTCGCCAGACCTGATGGAGAAAATCAACCGCCAGACTCAAGTTGCCGCTGGATGAAAGTCGGGGGCAACGTCAATCACCGAGCGATTCCTTCAGCGGGCCCAGCCGGCTTGCGCACCTGTTCCGCCGAAGGCGTCAACACCAGCCCGGCGTCTGCGACCCCGCGGTAGCCACGGTTCCCGCCTCCTGCAGCGCCTCCCTCAATGGACCAAGCCATCGCTCGAAATTGCGCCATTGCTCAACAGCGCCGCGGTAGATCGGCTGTCGCACCTGCTCCCCGCTGGGCGTGGCGACGGCGCGGCCGGTCTCCCAGAACCGCAGGCAGCTCTCCTCGAAGGGCAGTCCGCAATACTTCAGCAAGCGGCGGATTTCGCTTTCCGTGTCCTCGACCAGGCGTTCGTAGGAGAGAAAGTGAATATGCCCGGCCATCACCGTCTCATAGTAAGCCATCATGCCGGCATACTGCGTATAGAAGTGGGCAAGTTCGCGGAATCCGTAAGGAAATTGGGCGTCAATCTTGAGCTGCTGTTTGTACATGGCAAAACACGCCGCCATCGGCTCACGCCGAACATCCACGATTTTTGCATGTGGCAGGACCAGGCGGATCAATCCGGCGTCCAACCAGTTCGACGTGCCTTTGTCGATAAAGTATGGACGATTCGTCCTGCGATAGGCTTTGCACTCCTCAAGGTAATGAGTGCCCAAGTCGGACAGTTCAAAAGCGTTCATTTCCGTTATACATTCCGGATAGGCGTCGGGTTTCGAAATAAGTCGCCTGAGCGATAAGTCCCGCACCACGTTGGCAAGCACTGGCAATTCCATGGTACCTTCCACAAGACGGTGGCTCGCGAGAATTTGTTCAACGAGCGTCGACCCGGCGCGCGGCATGCTGACCACGAAAATCGGGGTGTGGGGAGGCTTTTCCGCGGGCGCCCCGCGCGCACGCAGAGGTCGCGAGAATACGGCGCGCCGGCGGGCGAGCTCGTCGGCATGCTTTGCTGGAGAATAGGTTCTATCCCGATTTGCCGCGATCGTCTGCGACAACGCCACGCCTGCTTCATAGGCGGCGAAGCTTCCGGAAAAATCTCGCGTCCGTTCCAGCGCGTGCCCCAGCGCGTATTGAATTGTCCTGCGACTCTCCAGGTCAAGGTCGCCATCGCGCAGACGCTCGCGCATCGCAGCAATGTCGTTTGCGGTAAGATAGTCGCCGCGCAGGTCCACAAGGCCTGCATAAGCCTCCGCCATGCCCGGTTCCAGCGCGAGACAAGCACGATATTCCCGCGCGCTGTCTTCGCGTCGACCCGCAATGTACAGACTTCTCGCATAGACACGTCGAGCGCGCGCGTTTGTGGGCTTCGCGCGCACCACCTGCTCGAACATCGAAATGGCCGGGTCAAAGTCGCCGACGGCGCACAGGGCATTGGCGTGGAGCGCCCGGTATTCGATGTTTGCCGGCGCGCGGGAAATCAGCAGGCCGCTTTCGGCAACGGCGCGCTTATTCTCACCCACGGCCAACAACAAAAGCGCGAGATCGGCGCGGGCGTTGTCATAATCCGGAGCCAGAACCAGCGCACGCTCGAACAGGGCGCGCGCGGTTATCAGATTGCCACTTTCCTGTTCGAAACGGCCCAGCACACGCATGGCGGGTGCGTCGATTTCATGACCGCCCAAATAGTCGCGTAATTCTTTCAGTCGCTCAGGCGGCGTTTTCAACGCTCCCACGCGCTCCAACAACGCGCGTTCGGCGGCGACAATCTCTGCCGGTGTACGACTGTCCGAAGCTGCCGGCCATAGCGTTGAACCGTCGGCGGCCCGGGACATCGCGCCGTTCGCTTCTCTATCCTTTCCCGCGAAACGCAGCAGCTCTGCGAGCTTATTCCAGGCTGGCGCGTGGCCAGGAACGCGGACGCTGATGTCGCGTAGAACCGTGGTGGCTTCTCCAGGAAAACCCATAGCGACCAAGGTGAGCGCCCGCTCGTAAAGCCGCGAGGCCGGCGTTATGGCTACCGGGTTCGGCCCTCCGCTCAGTCGTTCTGCCTGCAAATCCGTCCCGGACAAGGAACGTGTCATACCGTCTTCCTCGGATGCTGCCGAAAACGGCGCCCTCTCGCCCTTGGCAGTCATCCCAAACCTGATCTCACGTGTTTGTCGTCCCTCTACGCCAAGTCCCCCAGCGCTGCCTTCAGCTCACCGAGCCATGGCTCGAAATTCTTCCACTGTTCCAGCGCGCCCCGGTAAATCGGCTTGCGCACCTGTTGCGCCGAAGGCGTCAGCACGGGGCGATCGGTTTCCCAGAACCGCAGGCAGCGCTCATCAAAGGGCAGACCGCAATAATTCAGCATGCGGCGGATCTCCGCCTCGGTGTTGTCGACAAGGCTTTCGTAGGAAACCCGCAGGATCGCGCCGGGCATGACGCTGTCCAGGTAATCCATGTAGTCCACATAGTCGCGATAAAAACGGCCAAGATGCGTCAGGTCGTAACTGAAGGCGGCGTCGCGCCGCAGCATCTGCTTGAACATGGCAAAGCAGGCGGCCATGGGAGCGCGGCGGACCGCGATGAATTTCGCCTGCGGGAGAATAAGATGCAGAAACGGCGCATCCACCCAGTTCCCGGGGCGCTTGTCGATCACGTAGGGCAACTTGCTGCGCCGGAATTCGGCAATGCCGCGCAGCACATCCGCACCGAATCGATCGAGCTCGGCGCGCGAGTATTCGAGCACCCTGTCCGGGTACACATCGGGCGCGACAAGCAGGCGGCTAAGGGCGATTCGCCCGGTGACCTCTGATACAACGGGAAGTTCTCGCGTCCCTTCGATCTGGTCATGGCTGGCCAGAATCTGCTCGACCAGGGTCGAGCCGGCCCGCGGCATGCCCATGACGAAGATCGGCGTGGTGGCGGGATTGGGGGGCGCGGTAGCGACGCGGGCGGCAATCGCGCCGACTGTAAAGGTGCGTCGCATGCGATTCAGGCGCTGAGCAAACTCGGCGGGATCATAGGCCCAATGCGACTCTCGCGCGATTTCGGCGCTTACCCTGGCAGCGAATTCATAGGCCTGGAAACTCGCCTCATATTCGCCCATCCCTTCCAGCGTTTGGGCCAGCGCGTAGGCCATGCTCCGGCGGCTGGCCCTGTTCGGAACGCCGGCGGACAGACGGTGCCTCATCTGCGCGACGTCGTCCCCGGTCAGGTAGTTGGCCCTGAGTTCGTTCAGGCCATAATAGCCAGCGCCGGCGTTGGGATAAAGCGCGAGCAGGCTCCGGAATGTTCGCGCCGCCTCGTCGCGGTCGCCCACGGTGTTCATCAAATACCCATACGATCGCAGCAGCGCGGGATGCATGGGTTTTTCCCGCAACAGCTGATCGTAAAGCGCTTTTGCTTCGTCGACGCGTTCGATGTTCATGGCGCAATCGGCCCGCAGCAGCCGGTACCCGAATTCGTCCGGCGCAGCGGCCAGAAGAATCGCGCACTGATGATAGGCCGCCCTATAGTCGCGCCGTTCCGCCAGTACAGAGGCGTAGGCGGCGCGCGCGCCGAGATAGGCAGGTGACAGTTCCAGCGCGCGCACAAGCAGGTAGCCGGCTCTTGTGGAGTCGCCTGCGCTATTCTCTTCATCGGCCAGATACCGAAGCGCTGCCACATCGAACGGGTTTTCCACCAGCCTCTCGCGCAACCAGCCGGCGCGCTGGTCTTCGCGAATCCCCGCGAGTTGCTCTTGCAGTGCCTCGTCCAGGCGCCGCAGTTCGGCGGCATCCTGCGGGCCCCCCGCAGATTGCCACGCATCGGCGGGCGCGATGATGGCGCGCGCGCCGGCCTGCGCGGCCTCATCATCGCGCGCGGCGTGGCGCAACAACGCCGCGTAATCCCGCCAGCCTCCGGCGTGATCGGGAGCCAGACGCGTAACCTTCTGCATAATGCGCAGCGCGTGCCGGTAATAGCCCATGGCCATACAGGTACGGCCGCGCTCGTAAATCAGTGCGATTTCGGCCGGCGTTCTGGCGTTCGGCGAGCCGGGTTGCGCGGAAGGTGCCGTCCCCGGCGCGACGCCCGGGTTCGTCTCTTGGGTCACGGTTCTCCGATTCTGACGTTGTTCGCCCGCGTCAAGTTTGCGTCCGGCCGGCAGAGGCTTTTCCTCTGTATCCTGGCGGCTCAAAGCACTTGCTTCATACACATCCTGGTGACGCCCTACCTGCCGGGAGGCTCGGTAATCTGCCACGTGAAGGTCGCCACGCGGCTCGGTTTCACTTTTAAATTCAGTGTGACGGCGATTTTTACCGTCTTGCCGGGAAAAACCCTGTCGTAAGCCTGTTCCATGCCGGTGCGGGCATCGCTGATGGCCCCCTCGCGGATGCGCTCGCCGGGCTTCAGGCCAATGGCTTTTTCGAGTTGTTCGTTGGTGAGCGCCTTGTTGCCGGAGAAGGTCTGGCCACCGAACGTCCAAAACCCCTGAAAGGGAGCCCGGCTGAACGCATCGATGTGCTGGATGTCCCAGATGACCCAGGTGAGGTGGCCAGGTCCCTCGCGTTGTAGAAGGGTGGTCGTAACCTCCGCGAAATGGACATGTCGCGCGGTGAGCGTCTTTTTGATCGTGTCGGTGTCGGCCCTGATTTGTGCGTCGTTGATCGGATCGCCTTTGTGCTGAGGCAAGGCCGCGATCAGTGCATCGGCGTCAATGTGCTTCGATCCGCTGAGGGAGAAACCGAGCAGACGATACGACTCCCCCGGCTTCAAGGGCGAGGAGCCCTTATCGTTGTCGTCGTCTGGCACGGCAGAAGCGTGAGCAGTAGCACCCGACGCGGGTTTGGCAGGCGCCGTCGGAACGGCGGCAACACCGGCGCCTTCGATTGGCGTCGCATTGGCCGACAATGAAATTGCCGTCGCGGCGGCAATTAGCAGGAGCGCAAAAACGCGGTCAAGTGTTTGCAAGATCACCGAGCGATTCCTTCAATTCGCCGAGCCATGGTTCGAAGTTCTTCCACTGTTCGACGGCGCCGCGATAGATCGGCTTGCGGACCTGTTCCGCCGAAGGCGTCAGCACGGCGCGACCGGTTTCCCAGAAGCGGAGGCAGCGCTCGTCGAACGGCAGGCCGCAATAATCCAGCATCCGGCGGATTTCGGCCTCGGTATTGTCAATCAGATCTTCATAGCGGACGTACAGCACGCGCCCCGGCATGATGGTCTCGAAATACTCCATCTGCGCAACATAGGTGCGGTAGTAGCGGCCGATGTGCACCAGATCGTAGCTGAAGGACGCATCGGTCGGCAGCATCTGCTTGAACATCGCAAAACCGGCAGCCATCGGCGCGCGCCGGATGTCGATGAATCTGGACTGCGGCAGAACAAGCGCCAAGAACGGAATATCGATCCAGTTCCACGGCCGCTTGTCGATCACGTAGGGTAATTTGGTGTGGCGGAACAGTGCCATATGGCGGAGAACATCGTCTCCCAGCGCGTGCAGTTCTACGCGGCTGTAGTCGGGCACGCGCTCCGGATACACATTGGGGGCGACAAGCAGGCGGCTCATGCCGATGCGCCTTGTCACCGACTCCACGGAAGGCAACTCGCGCGTACCCTCAACCTCAGGGTGACTGGCGAGAATCTGCTCGACAAGCGTGGAGCCGGCGCGCGGCATGCCCAGAACGAAAATCGGTGTGGTCGCGGGGTTGGGCGGCGGCGCTTCCATGCGGGTGCTCATCAAACTCGCGGTGAAGATGCTCCGCATGCGGGCCATGCGTTCCTCGATCTTATCGGGGTCATGCGCGTGTTTGGTATTTTCCACCTCCTCTTTGCAGACCTTGGCGGAAAAGGCGTAAGCCTCGAACGCGCCTTCGTATTCCTTCATCCGCTCCAGCGTCTGCGCCAGCGCAGAGGCCATGCACTTCCGGCTGGCGGGGTCGGGAATGCCGGCCGCCAGGTGCCGCATCATGTCGGCGACATCGCCTTCGTTCAGACGATTTGACCGCAAATCCGACAGACCAAGATAGGCACGGCCATTGGTTGGCTCGACGCGCAGTACCGATCGAAAGGTACGCTCCGCCGCTTCGCGGCGGCCCAGGTTTTTCATCAGTACGCCGTAGGCGTTCAGAACGTTCAGATGCTGCGGTTCTTCCTGCAGCAGCGCTTCGTGCAGCGCAACCGCTTCGTCAAACCGCTCCAGAAAGATCGCGGCTTCCGAGCGCATCATGCGGAACTCAAAGCTGGCCGGCTTGGCGGCCAGCAGGATCGCGGTCTCGCGATAGGCGCCGAGATGGTCGCGCTTCCTCATCAAAAGCCGGGCATAGTCGCCGCGCACATCGAGGTAGCCTGGGGACAACTCCAGCGCGCGCTCCATCAATGCCTCGGAGGTATGCAGGTCCTGCTCCTGGTCCTCCTCGTTCGCCAGGTAGCGCATCGCGGCAACATCCAGCGGATGACCGAACAAGTGCTCGCGCAGCCAGGTCGAGCGCTGCTCGTCGGGAATTTTTTCCACACGTTTGCGCATTTTCTGGTCAAGCCGCTCCAGCTTGCCGGCGTCGCGCTCCCCAGTCGCGACCGGCCAGGCGCCGGCCGGCGCCTCGATGGCGCGCGAGTCGGCTGTGGCAGCCTCCACGTCCTTCCCCGCCAACCGCAGCAAGTCCGCGTAATCGCGCCAGGCGGCCGCGTGGTCAGGCGCCTGTCGCGTTACCTCCTCCATGGTCTCCAGCGCCAGTTCGTGGAAGCTCATGGCGACGCTGGTGCGACCGGCCTCATACAGATGGGCAATTTCTTCCCGCGTTTTTGGCGCGGTGGGTTTGAATGCAATGGGGCGCACGGTTTCTGAAGCGATGGGGCGCAACGGCAGACCACGTGCACGGCGAAACGGATCGAGCAGATCAACTTCTGCGAAGGGCTGCGATCCCGCGCCGGAGGGCACCCGGAGCACCGCGAATGGTTTGACCATCCCCGACGGCGGCGTCTGTTTCGTCACGTCGCTGCGTCTCCCATCGAAGAGGCTAGGAGTATCCGTGCCCGGGAACACCTGAGCCGGTTTTTCAGTTGCAGCCACGCCGTGCCGCGTGCCGGCCAGGTCCGCACCTGTGCGCATCCTATTGCGCAGAATGGTCCGGCGTAGCAAGGCAGGCTCGGGCGAGACGTCGAGACGTCGAGACGGTAAAGCGTGCCGGCGGCCCTGAGG
>JBOHKH010000044.1:0-10453 GCA_050728995.1 Rhizomicrobium sp.
CAAACGGCTCGAAAAACTCCCATTCCGCATCGCTCATCAATCCGCGAATCACTTCTGCCTCCCTCAAGAGGCAGTCTTGAATCACATCGCCGCTTGGCTGAGAATTCCTTTGTCAACAGGACCTAATTTTGGCCAGTGTGTGGTACTATACTTTGGCCGGGATTAGGGCGGCGGACCTGGTGCCCGACAGACAGGCCAGGTCCGGAAGGAAGCAGCCGCAAGAAATCCGACGCGGGTCGCCGCCGCCCTTTGCGTCGCGGAATTGAGAGGAGGCCATCCGATGAAGTCGCTACTGATTGCGACCACAGCGCTTGTCAGCGTTTTCTCACTCGTGTCGGTCACGGGCCAGCCGGCCCGTCAGGCTGCATCAGACCATTACACGCCGGATGCCAACCGGGAGTTTCTTTGTAGTTACGGTTTTACGGTCAGCACCGTGACTTCTTCCAGCTCGTTCTTCGTTGGTTGGACGCGGGTGGCAACGCCCGTAATCGGCAAGGGTAAGAAAGTCACTGAAATCATTGTTGCGGATAAGCCTCTGAAGTCGGCGGCGCCTTCGGGATTCTCGGTGGCGATATATACGTCGAGCCACGACAGGCCCTATAAGGAGCTTGCCACCGAAACCGCCGGACAACCGCAACGATGCGGCCGTATCAAGGTGCCGATACGCACACCCGTACTCGCGAAGGGAAGGAAATACTTGATCGTAGAAATGGAGCGGGCACCCGCCGCGAGCGGCATCGGATACTCACCCGTAAATTCGATGAGATGGCTCTACGACAAAAGGCCCAGACTACGAAGCAGCACCGACGCGTTTTACCAGTCGGGAGCCTGCAGCAGCTCAAGCATGCAGCGCTGTTGGAGTCTCACGGGTTGGCAACCCATAACCGGGGGAGTACCCTACGCGAAGGTCAGATGAGAGACCGCTGGCGAGTACCGGTTCAGCATGACAAATCTCCCCACACCCTGAGCGTATCGAAGGGTGAGAGGAGTACAAACCTTTGCGCTGCGGCCACAGATTGCGATATCGGGCGCGGGAGGACGGCGGCGGACGGAGCGCTCGCCAACCCGGTCAGGTCCGGAAGTAAGCAGCCGTAACGAATCCGGCGCGGGTCGCCGCCGCCCTTTGCGTCGCGGAATTGAGAGGAGGCCATCCGATGAAGTCGCTACTGATTGCGACCACAGCGCTTGTCAGCGTTTTCTCACTCGTGTCGGCCACGGGCCAGCCGGACCGTCAGGCTGCATCAGACCATTACACGCCGGATGCCAACCGGGAGTTTCTTTGTAATTACGGTTTTACCGTCAGCACCGTGACTTCTTCCAGCTCGTACTTCGTTGGTTGGACGCGGGTGGCAACGCCCGTAATCGGCAAGGGTAAGAAAGTCAGGGAAATCATTGTTGCGGATGCGCCTTTGAAGTCGGCGGCGCCTTCGGGATTCTCGGTGGCGATATATTCGACGCTCAACGGCACCTTTAAGGGGGGGCTTGTCAGCGCAACCGTCGGACAACCGAAACAATGCGGACGAATCAAGGTGCCGATTTCCCCGACGCGGCTCGCAAAGGGAAAGAATTACTGGATCGTAGAAACGGAGCGGGCACCTTTCAGCCAGAGCGGATACTCACCCGTAAATTCAATGAGATGGCTCTACGACAAAAGGCCCAGACTACGAAGCAGCACCGACGCGTTTTACCAGTCGGGAGCCTGCAGCGGCTCAAGCATGGAGAGCTGTTGGAGTCTCACGGGTTGGCAACCCATAACCGGGGGAGTTCCCTTCGCGAAGGTCAGATGAGAGACCGCTGGCGAGTACCGGTTCAGCATGACAAATCTCCCCACACCCTGAGCGCATCGAAGGGTGAGAGGAGTACGAACCTTTGCGCAGCGGCCACGGATTGCTATATCGGGCGCGGGAGGGCGGCGGCGGACGGAGCGCTCGCCAACCCGGTCAGGTACGGAAGGAAGCAGCCGTAACGAATCCGCGCCGGGTCACAGCCGTCCTCTCATTTCCCTTCCGGTTCCCTCTTCGACCTGCCTGCGCGAAGCCGAGGCCTCGCTTCGGCGATGGCAGGCAAGCTCAGTGAGGAAAACAAAAATGCCTCATGCTGAGCCTGTCGAAGCATGACACCCCTCGCCATCCTGCTATGATCCGGCGGCAATGAACGATACCGACGAACCCTCACTTGGCTTCGATCCGCCTCCGGCGAAAACCGAAGCCTATCGCGTGCTCGCGCGCAAATACCGGCCACAGGATTTTACCGGCCTGATCGGGCAGGAAGCCCTGGTGCGCACGCTGCGCAACGCCTTTGCCACGCGCCGGATTGCGCACGCCTTCATGCTGACGGGTGTGCGTGGCGTCGGCAAGACGACGACGGCGCGGATCATCGCGCGCGCGCTCAACTGCGTTGGCCCGGACGGCACGCGCAAGGAACCCACGATCCAGCCTTGCGGCGTGTGCGAGCCCTGCGTTGCCATTGCGGAATCGCGCCATCTCGATGTCCAGGAAATGGACGGCGCTTCGAACAACGGCGTCGAGGAAGTGCGCCAGATCATCGACAGCGTGCGCTACGCGCCGGCGAGCGCGCGTTACAAGGTGTACATCATCGACGAAGTGCACATGCTGACGAAGCATGCCTTCAATGCGCTGCTCAAGACGCTGGAAGAGCCGCCTGCGCACGTCGAATTCGTCTTTGCCACCACGGAAATCCGCAAAGTGCCGGTGACGATCCTGTCGCGCTGCCAGCGCTTCGATCTGCGCCGGATCGAGACCGGCGAACTCGTGTCGCATCTCCACAAGATTGCCGCACAGGAGAAGGTCGAGATCGAACCCGCGGCGCTGGCGCTGCTCGCACGGGCGGCGGAAGGCTCGGTGCGCGACGCGCTGTCGCTGCTGGACCAGGCGATCGCGCATGAGGAGGGCCAGGCAATCGGCGCGGAAAGCGTGCGCGCGATGCTGGGGCTCGCCGACCGCGGCCGCATTCTCGATCTGTTCGAGAAGACGCTGAAGGGCGAGATCGCCGCTGCGCTGGGCGAACTGCGCGAGCTCTACGAGTGTGGCGCCGATCCGCTGGTTGTGATGCAGGATCTGCTCGAGATGACCCATTTCCTGACGCGACTGAAAGTCGTGCCCGAAGCGGAAGGGTTCTTCGACGGCGGATCGGGCGAGGCGCGACGCGCTGCCACCATGGCGGCAAACCTGTCGCTGGCCACGCTGACGAGGGCCTGGCAGATTCTGCTGAAGGGCCTCTTCGAAGTGCGCGATGCGACGCGTCCGGTTGCGGCCGCCGAAATGGCGCTGGTGCGGCTGGCCTATGCAGCCGATCTTCCGCCTACGGAGAAGCTGGTGCGCGACACCATCGAACAGGCCGGATCGCAGACGCCGCCGCCGGGTCGCCCGACGCGGGTTGGAGGTCCTCCGCCGGGCGGGGGATCTGCCATTGCGGGCAATCGCAATACACAAATTTTGCCGCGGGCAGAGAGCGCGCCCGCACCGTCGGCACGCGCTCCGGAGGAAGCGGTCAACCTCCATTCGCTCGGCGAGCTCGCGGCGCTCGCGGCCGAGAAAGGCGCGAGCATTCTCAAGGTGCAGATCGAAAATCACATGCACCTGTTGCGCCTCGAGCCCGGCCAGATCGAATTTCGCCCCGCGCCCGGCGCGCCGCGCACGCTTGCAGGCGATCTCGCGCAGAAGCTCAAGGAATGGACCGGCGCGCGCTGGGTGGTAACCGTCGCGGCCGAAGGTGGGGCGCCGACACTCGCCGAAGAGAAGAAAGCGCGGCAGGCGCAAAAGCTCGAACGGGTCGCCCAGGAGCCGATGGTCCGGGCCGTCCTCGACCGCTTTCCCGGAGCCGAGATCGTGGCCGTCCGCGATCGGGGAGACATTCCTCCGTCCACGGATGAAACGTGATCATACGGATACCTGAATATTTCTTTCGATTTCCTGCCGGCTCCGGAAGTCGCGGGTAGGATATGCCATCGCTGCCGGCGGGGCCGCAGATCGAGAAACTCGTGCAGCTGCTCGGCAAACTGCCGGGGCTCGGTCCGCGCTCGGCGCGACGCGCAGCCCTGCTTCTCCTGAAGAAACGCGAGACGCTGCTCGAACCCCTCGGTCAGGCGATGCGCGAGGCCGCGGCCGCGATCCGAACCTGCGAAACTTGCGGCAATTACGATACCACTAGCCCCTGTGCGATCTGTCGCGATCCGCGCCGCGACAGCCACCTGCTCTGCGTGGTCGAAGACGTTGCCGACGTATGGGCGCTCGAGCGTGCGGGCGTGTTCCGGGGGCGCTATCATGTCCTGGGCGGCGCACTTTCCGCGCTGGACGGGATCACGCCCGAGAGGCTCAACGTGGCGCCGCTGGTTTCACGCGTGACCGACCATGTCGAAGAGGTCATCCTCGCGATGAATGCGACGGTCGAGGGCCAGACCACCGCGCATTACATCATGGACGTTCTCGCCCACTCGAAGGCGAGGGTGACCCGGCTGGCCCATGGCGTGCCCGTGGGCGGCGAACTCGATTATCTCGACGAGGGGACACTTTCCGCGGCGTTTCGGGCGCGCCGCGAGATGTAGGGGCTTGTTAGAGTTTGAAATAGGCGACCGGAGCAAAGGCTAAGATAACAGCCAAGACTTGGATCGCGATGGTCCTTGCGAAACGTCCCAATAGTGTCCAGTCAGCGGTAACCAAAAACACTGTTACAAGCGGCACCTGCGCGATGATAAGAAGTTGAAAAACATGGGCCAGCGAGCCCTCGTCCGTGTGACCCCTTTCCCACCCGAACACGCCGGCCGCAAGCGCGATTGAAAGCGCCAATATCGACATGACGATTGGCGCAATTCCGCAGATGCGGTTGAGCTGCTGCCGGGTCATCTGTCCTTCCATACGTGCTAAGGGCCCGCCATCCTACAGCCGTGCCCCGGGGGACCCCAATGCTGAGGCGGGCCGGCCGCTTGACCCCGCAAGGCGCGTAAGTATATTGCGCGGCTTCGCGCCAGGTTGGCCGGTCGGCGGCCTCTTGGGCGCGAATTTCAGGGAATTTCGGGCATGTTTGCGGTCGTCCGCTGCGGCGGGAAGCAATACCGGGTGGCGGTGGATGACGTGCTGACCGTCGATCGGCTGGCCGGCGAGGCCGGCGCCACGCTCAGGCTCGAGGAAGTGCTGCTCTTGGGCGGAGATTCGCCGAAATCCGGCGCGCCGCTCGTGTCCGGCGCGATCGTGCACGCGGAAATCGTCGAACACGGCCGTGGCGAGAAGGTGGTCGCCTTCAAGAAAAAGCGGCGCAAGAATACCCACAGGAAACGGGGCCATCGGCAGCACTTCACCACGCTGAAGATCACCGCAATCGACGCAGGCGCGTAGGAGACACGAGATGGCGCACAAGAAGGCAGGCGGCTCCTCGCGCAACGGGCGCGATTCGGCGGGACAGCGACTCGGCGTCAAGAAATTCGGCGGCGAGGCGATCGGCGCGGGCAACATCATCGTGCGGCAGCGCGGCACGAAATTCTTTGCCGGCGAGAACGTCGGGATCGGCAAGGATCACACGCTGTTCGCGCTGTGCGACGGGCGCGTGGAATTCCGGCAGGGGTTCAAGCGCCGGACCTATGTATCCATCGCGCCGAGCGAAGGCGCGGCGTAGAGGCCTCCCACCCACGCCTCGATTTGTAACAGGCACGCGTTCTCGCAACCCTCTCCCGAAAAGGGCGAGGGCTCTTCGGCGCATGGGGTCAACCGCGAGCCGCGGATCGCGCGCGTGAAATTTCTCGACACGGCGAAAGTCCACATCGCGAGCGGCGCGGGGGGCAACGGCTGCGTGTCGTTTCGCCGCGAGAAGTTCATTGAGTTCGGTGGTCCGAACGGCGGCGATGGCGGCCGTGGCGGCGATGTATGGGCCGAAGCCGTGGAAAATCTCAACACGCTGATCGATTTCCGATTTCGCCAGCATGTGAAGGCGAGCAATGGTCAGCACGGCATGGGCCGCGAAATGACGGGCGCCGACGGCGCCGACGCGGTGTTGCGGGTGCCGGTGGGAACGACGATCTACGAGGACGACGGCGAAACGCCGATCTGCGATCTCACCGGGGCCGGACAGCGGGTGCTGCTGCTCGAAGGCGGCCGCGGCGGCTTCGGCAATGCCCACTTCAAGAGTTCGACGAATCGCGCCCCGCGGCGCGCCAATCCCGGGCAGCCCGCCCAGGAAAAAGCCGTCGTGCTGCAACTTAAGCTGATCGCGGATGCGGGACTGATCGGTTTGCCGAATGCGGGAAAGTCGACCTTTCTTTCCCGCGTATCGAAAGCCCGGCCGAAAATCGCGGATTATCCGTTTACCACGCTGGCGCCGCAGCTCGGCGTTGTGCGCTCCGATGCGACGGATTTCGTTCTCGCGGATCTTCCGGGCCTGATCGAAGGCGCGCACGAAGGCGCAGGTTTGGGCGACCGTTTTCTGGGTCACGCAGAGCGCTGCGGTGTTATCCTGCACCTGGTAGACGGCACGGAGCGGGAGATCGCGCGGGCGTACCGATCGATCCGTCGCGAATTGACCGAGTACGGTCACGGGCTCGCGCAGAAACCGGAGATTGTCGCGCTGAACAAGACCGATGCGATCCCGAAGCAACTTCTTGCCCGCAAGCTCGCGGCGCTGCGGAAAGCGAGCGGCAGACCGGTATTGCTGGTTTCCGGCGTGAGCGGCGAGGGTGTTGCCGGGGTGTTGCGCGCGCTGGGCGTCGAAATCGAAAAGCAACGCGCGCGCCGCCTTCATGCGGAGGCTCCGCGAGCCTGGTCTCCGTGAACGGCAGGGCTACAGACTGGATCAGACCGCCCGGACCCGTCGCACCGGGGCTGCGCGTGGGCCTGTTCGGCGGATCGTTCAACCCGGCGCACGAAGGACATCTCCATGCTAGCAAACTCGCCCTCAAATCGCTCGGGCTCGATTACGTCTGGTGGCTGGTCTCGCCACAGAATCCGCTGAAACCCGAAAGCGGGATGGCGCCGATCGAAGAGCGAATCGCAGGCGCGCGCCGCCTCTCGCGGCACTGCCCCCGAATCCGCATTACAGGAATCGAGAACGAGCTGGGCACACGCTACACGATCGACACGGTTGCGCGGCTCAAACGGCGTTTTCCGCAGTTGCGATTTGTGTGGATCATGGGAAGCGACAATCTTGTGACATTCCATCGCTGGCGAAAATGGCCGGATCTTGTACGCAGCCTTCCCATTGCGATCGTGCGGCGGCCGGGAACGGCGCTGGCTCCGCTTGTATCGAGATTGGCGCGACGATTCGGGTTTCGCGCCGCCGGAAAGATCGCAGGCGCGACGCCGCCAGCCCTTGCCATTCTCGATGCACGGCGCAGCCCGGAAAGCGCGAGTGCGATCCGCGCGCGCCTTGTTGGCCGGGCCGGATGCACTATGTTACGGTGAGTCGTGCAATCGTGAGGCGTGCGGTCATAGGGCTCTCCAACACGGGAAAGATATCCCCGATCCGCGCGTTCAACGTGCAAAGCGAGAACGGAGGATCGCATTCCCACGCCTAGGACCGGCGCCGCACGCGCGCCGACGAAGGCGGTGCCGCACCAGGCCCGCAAACAGGAGGAGCAGCTGCTCCTTTCCCGAATCCTCACTTCCCTCGACGACGACAAGGCGGAAGATATCGTGACCATCGAGCTCGAAGGCCGCTCTTCGCTCGCGGACGCGCTCGTGATCGCGAGCGGGCGCTCGCAACGCCATGTCGGCGCGATCGCCGAACATCTGGCGCGGCGCCTCAAGGAGGCCGGATACGGCACGCGGCCGGTGGACGGACTGGGATCGGGCGACTGGGTGCTCGTCGATGCCGGCGACATCATCGTGCATATCTTCCGCCCCGAGGTTCGCGCCTATTACGATCTCGAAGGCATGTGGTCGGTCGACGAGCCCACCCGCGTCCTCGCGCACTGATCCGAAACCCGCTTACATACGGCAATGCGCATTGCGATTCTCGCAACCGGCCTTGCGCGCGGCACGCCACAGAACGCGCTCGTCGAGGAGTATCTGACGCGGGCGCGCAGCATCGGCCATCGTCTCGGCATACGCTCCCTCGTGGTGGAGGAGATTGCCGTCTCGCGACTGCGCGAGGCGCGCGCGCGGATCGCCGAAGAAGGCGAAAAGCTTGCCGGCCGCGTCCCGTCCGGCGCGCATGTGATTGCTCTGGACGCGCGCGGCAAAGGCATGACGAGCGAAGCCTTCGCGGAGATGCTGGCCGCGATGCGCGATGCGGGTGCCCGCGACCTTGCGTTCCTGATCGGCGGGCCCGACGGGCTCGATCCGGGCCCCACTGTCAAGCCGGGCCGCAGGCTCGCTTTCGGCCCGCAGACGTGGCCGCATCTGCTGGTGCGCGCGATGCTCGCCGAACAGATTTTCCGAGCGCTGACGATTCTCGCTAACCACCCGTACCACCGCGGCTGAGCGGGGGAGCCCCCGAAATTCATTTGCTGGTATGAGTGCCCGTCGCTATAAACCCGCCCGCTCGTCGAGGGGCTAATCGCAGCAGGGGAGTGTCCATGGGTATCGAGCTTCCGGCCGGCTATCGGCCGTCGGAGAGTGAGCCCTTCATGAACGAGCGGCAGCGTGAGTATTTCCGGCGCAAGCTTTTGCGCTGGAAGGACGACATCCTTCGCGAAAGCCGCGAAACGATCCAGAACCTTCAGGCGGAAACCGTACCGAATGCCGACCTGGCGGATCGCGCCGCTACCGAGGCGGAGCGCCAGCTCGAGCTGCGCACGCGCGACCGCCAGCGCAAGCTCATTGCCAAGATCGATGCGGCGCTCAGGCGGCTCGAAGACGGCTCCTACGGCTTTTGTGAGGAGACGGGCGAGCCCATTTCGCTCAAGCGTCTGGATGTCCGCCCGATCGCCACACTATCGATCGAAGCACAGGAGCGCCACGAGCGCCGCGAGCGCGTCTACCGCGACGACTAGAGCACGATCTGATCATGCTGAATCAGACCGTGCTCCAGATTCCTTGAATTTCGCGCAATTTGACGGGTGAAGTGCTGCACACCTCACCCGATTGCGCCTTAGACCAAACGCGGCTCCTCACATTTCACCGAGATAGGCGGTCTCGCCGTGTAGCGCGAGATCGAGGCCGCTGACCTGCGCGTCCTGCCCGACCTTCACGGGCGTGATGCGGTCGATGAGCCACAGCATCGCATAGGTGAAGCAGAACGCCCAGGCGGAGGAGACCGCAACCGCGACGACCTGCTTTCCAAGAAACGCCGCGTTGCCGGCCAGAAGCCCATCTGCGCCGTGCGGATTGAAGGCTGTGGTCGCGAAGACCCCCAGAAGCACGATCCCGAGCGCGCCGCCGACACCGTGCACGCCCCAAACGTCGAGCGCGTCATCCCATTTGAGGCGGTTCTTGAGCGCCACCGCGAAGAAACAGACGCCGCCTGAAACGATTCCGATGATCACCGCAGAAAGCGGCGAGACATAACCTGCGGCCGGCGTGATGGTGGCCAGTCCCGCGACCGCACCCGTCAGAAGTCCCACGAAGGTCGGGCGATTGTCGTGCCACCAGCCGACCGCCATCCATGCGATCGCCGCGAACGAGGCCGCCAGGTCGGTGTTGAGGAACGCCACGGCCGTGACCGAGTCGACCTGGAATTCGCTGCCGGCGTTGAACCCGTACCAGCCGAACCACAGAAGCCCGGTGCCCAGCGCAACCAGCGGCACGCTATGTGGGCCCGTGTCGATCACGTGCCGGCGCCCGACATAGAGAACCGAGGCCAGGGCGGCGAGGCCCGCGGTGTTGTGCACGACGATGCCGCCGGCGAAATCGAGCACGCCCCAGCGCTGCAACAGTCCGCCGCCCCACAGCATGTGCACGAACGGGAAATAGACGAAGAGGAGCCACAGCGTCAGAAAGAGCATGTACGCCTTGAACGATACGCGGTTTGCGAAGGCGCCGGTGATGAGCGCCGGCGTAATGATCGCGAACATCATCTGGTAGGCGATGTGCACCAGGAGCGGGATGCCGGGCGTGGGCGACGGCGTGGCGAGCGTCACGCCATGCAGGAACGCCATGTCGAGATTGCCGATGATGCCGCCCTGGCCGCCGGAGAAGCAGAGCGAATAGCCGACGACATACCAGACGACGGTCGTCCAGCCCATCGACACGAACGACTGCATCATGATGGCGAGAACGTTTCGCCGGCTGACGAGCCCGCCATAAAAGAAAGCGAGCCCGGGCGTCATCAGCATGACGAGGCTGCTGCAGAGCAACATAAAACCCGTGTTGCCCGTATCGAGATGCGGCATGGCTTTCCCCCGTCATGGCGGCGACCGGTCTCCCCGGTGCCCGGAGCGGATACTAGGACCTGTTGACAAACTTAAGCCAGATTTTGATTGAAGCAAGTTGGATGAAACCGAGGAAACTGTCCACGGTCTTGTCGTAACGGGTAGCCACGCGCCGTGCGTTCTTGAGTTTGTTGAAGA
>JBOHKH010000045.1:0-9565 GCA_050728995.1 Rhizomicrobium sp.
CGAACGAACCGTCGAGGCAACCTGGCGGCGCATCGGCGACCTGCTCACCCGGTTCTCACCAAGCGAGTGCGCAAACTACCTCGTCAATGCCGGATACGCTCCAATATGATTGGATCACGCTCTAGGCGGCGGCGCGTTCGGCCTGGGTGACGCGCGGAATGCGGAAATTCGCGATCTGGGAGAGCCGCTCGGGTTCCAGGAGCCGCACAAGACCGCCCTTGAATTCGATGAGCAGATTTCGCCGCAGTTGCTGCAACGTGCGGTTGAGGTGAACCACGCTGAGGCCCAGTGCATCAGCCATGATTTCCTGGGTGAGCGGAATGGCGACCGTTGTTTCGCCCGCGAGCCCCACGACGCTCAGCCTTTCGTGTATCTCCAGGATGAAATGGGCGGTTCGCTCATAAGCTGTCTGACGGCCGACCCGCATCAACTGGTTGAGCAGATAGGCCTCATCGAGGCTCGCGGTCGCGTAGCAGGCACGTGTCAATCCCGGGTGCGCTTCGGAGCCTTCGGTGATCGCGGTGCCGAGCGGACCCGCATCTGCGATCACGACGGGCGTCAGGGCGAGCGACGTGGTAAGCGCGATCGCCTGTGGCCGCAGGCACAGCCCATAGATGTCCCCCGGCAGAATGAACTCGAAAATCTGTCGGCGACCATCCGGCAAAGTCCGGAAGCGGCAGGCCCAGCCCGCCATGAGCAGTTTTGGCGAATCGAGCGCCGCTCCCTCCCGGATCAGCTCGGTTCCCGCCGGCACTTCCTCCGTGTGCTGGCCGAGGGATTCGACGAGCGAGACATCGCTGCCCGAAAGTTCGGCCAGATGCGTCAACCGCCGGAGCAGGAGATCGGCGTGCGAGGACGTATCGAGCCCGAGGGCGCGCCATCGTTCCATCGTGGTCCTCCGTTTGCGCTGAATTCCGAGTGTGCTCAAGTCCTCTGATCCTCTCGCGCAAACCGGCTTTCCCTTCCCGGCAAAAATCGGCGAAGGGGTTTAGCTTGCGATAATGCTTTATGCTCAGAACGAATGAGCGGAAGGATCGTTGCGACAATTGGGTTCTACTCCGCGGCTTTGCTCGATTCCGAGGGTCGGAACCACTGGCCCGCCCGCGGCTTGACTCTTCGCGCCGAACGTTCGACCGGGCCGTCGGGATTCAACAGTTCGTCGGAGGTTTCGGTCGGTGCGAAGCGTATCTGCCCGTCGCTCGAAATGGAGTCCCCCAATGGCCCAACCCTTTGCGCTTTCTCCTTTGCCGTATGACGAATCTGCGCTCGAACCAGCGATCTCGGCCCGTACGATCGGCTTCCATTACGGCAAGCATCACAAGACCTATGTCGAAACCCTCAACAAGCTCGTAGCAGGAACGCGATACGCCGAGATGAAGCTTGAACAGATCGTGCGCACGACTGCCGGACACGAAAGTGACAAGGAGAAAAAGATCTTCAACAATTCGGGGCAGGTGTGGAATCACGACTTCTATTGGCGCAGCCTGTCGCCGCGGCCGTCCAAGCCGGCGGGACGCCTGGCACACGCGATCGAGCGTGACTTCGGCGGCCTGGACGAATTGCTCAAACAGCTGACGGAGGCCGGCAAGGACCAGTTCGGCAGCGGCTGGGCGTGGCTCGTTTCCAACAGCGGCAAGCTCTCGGTCGCGAAGACTGGAAATGCGTTCGATCCGATGTCGCGCCACACCAATTGTCTGCTCACCATCGATGTCTGGGAGCATGCCTATTATCTCGATTATCAGAATGCCCGCGCGAAATACCTCGAAGCGGTGGCCGGAAAGTTGAACTGGGACTTCGCAGGCGAAAACCTCGACAAGGAGGATCACCCCGTTCGCGCGGCAGCCTGATCAGTGTCCGGGCCCCGGCAGCCCGATCGGCCCGGACTGAGGGTTCGTCGCCGAATCGAGATCGCTTCGACGGCAGAGCGATAGACCGCTGCCGTATCCGGCGCGGTACGCCTCGTCGCCCGCATACTGTTGGCGATCCCCCACGGGGCGATCGCGCAGGTCGGCGCCCGCATTCGTTGCGGCAGCGCATCCGTCTTCGTAGCCTTCGCGGAACGAAGGCGTGTTGCGAAGCTTCGCGTCGGGGCCGGCGCAAGCCGCTGCGAGGAGGCCGAGAGCGGCCAGGAGGATCACGCGTTTCATCTGCATTTCTCCGTTGCCTTCTGCCCCATTCATCGATGCGTGAGTCGATCTCACCATTCGACAGACTGGCCCTTCTGCAGGATCAGGCTGAGGGGTAATTTATGGTCCTCATGGTGTGAGCTTGTCGAACCATGAGCTTGCCGAAGCGAGGCTTCGGCTTCGCGCAGGCAGGTCGAAGCATGAGGATGCCGCCATGCGAAACACCCGCCGTCGATTTCCAGGCACTAATAATAGCGCCACCAAAGGTAGAGGTGCGCGAGCGCGACGCTGGCCAACATCGGCGGAAGCGCCCGAACGGCATAGGACACAAATCCGAAACGCACGCCGCCGCGTTCGGCCAGGGCGGCAACAGTGATATTTGTGCTTGCGCCGATCAGCGTGCCGTTGCCACCCAGACCGGCGCCCAATGCCAGCGACCACCACAAGGGGGCGAGCGCGTGCGCTCCGCCAAACTGGGGCGCGGCGTCCTTGACGAGCGGGATCATGGCCGCGACGTAGGGGATATTGTCGACGAGAGCCGACAGCCCGGCCGAAATCCAGAGCACCAGGCCGCCCGCCACGCGCGCATCGTGTCCGGAATGCGAAACGAGTAGCCGTCCCATCATCGCGAGCAGTCCGGTTTTTTCCACTGCGCCGATCATCACGAAAAGCCCGGAGAGAAAGATGAGCATCGTCCATTCCACATCCGCGAGCGCGCGGGTGAGATTTTGCGCCCGGCTCGCCCGGTCCGCGTGAAGCGAGTCGAGAAGCAGGAGAACGCCTGCGCCGCAGAGCGCCACGGTCGCGGGTTCGAGGTGAAGGTACGATGCGGAGGCGAGCGCGAGAATGACGGCAGCGATAACCACGAGCGAACAGACGAGCAGATAGCGGTCTTCGATCAATTCGGAGGCGCGAATGGCCATGACCCGGACGCGATCCTCGGCCGCGGTTTTCATGCGGATGCCCCAGACTGCGTGACCGACGGCGATCTGGACCAGGAGCAGCAGCGCGATCGGCACCGCCAGATTGGATGCGAACGCGTTGAAATCGAGTCCCGTGGCCGAACCGATGAGAATGTTCGGCGGATCGCCGATCAGGGTCGCGGTGCCGCCGATGTTGCTTGCGAAGATTTCCGCAAAAAGAAACGGATACGCCGCGATTTTGAGTTCGCCGCAGACGACGAGTGTGACAGGGACGACGAGCAGCACGACCGTGACGTTGTTGACGAAGGCGGAGAGCACGGCTGTGATCACGACGAAAACGGCGAGGACGCCGGCCGGGTTCGCGCCTGCAAGCTGCGCCGCGCGAATGGCCGCGTACCCGAAAACGCCGGATTTCCGCGACACGTTGACGATGAGCATCATGCCGGCCAGAAGCCCCAGCGTGTTGAAATCGATCGCCGCGACGGCCTGGGCCTGGTCGAGAATGCCCAGGAGGACCACGAGCACCGCTCCGAGCAGCGCCACCACGGCGCGGTCCATCCGATCGAACGCGATCAGCGCGAACGCAGCGACGAGAATTGCCGTCGAGGCGGCGAGTGCGAAGGGCGGATCGGTCGAGGCGGGAAGTGGAATGTTCACGTCCCGACCGGTTCGACGAGCGTGCGCAGAGCGTCCCGGCGGGAAATCATTCCCAGGACTTTTCCGGAAGCCTTGTCGATCACGGGGAGTGCGCTGTGGTAGCGGCAGAACAGGCGGATGGCCTCGATCTGCGGCAAATCCGGTTCGAGCGTCGGGTAGCTCCGGTTCGCAAATTCCGAAACGGGCCGATCTTTCAGCGCGTCGAATTTCCGGCGCAAGTCAGCCGGATCGTCGCTGATGAACCGAAGGTTGGACAGCAGATTTCCCGCCAGCGCGATGCGCGGTACGACAAGCCCGAGCAGATCGTCGATCCCGAACATGCCGATATAGTGGCCGTTGCCGTCCACCACCGGAAGGTTGGGGTGATTCTGCGAGAGAAGTGTTGCCGCGGCTTGCGCCAGGCTTTCGTTTTCGCGCAGCGTCGCCGGAGCTCTCGTCATGATGGCAGAGCAGCTCATCGGTTCCCCGCGAAGGCGCGCGCGATTCTGTAGCCTTCCGCCCGGGGCGTCGCAAGTTCGGGGCCGGTGACCTTCGGGGGGGCGCCGCGCAACTCGAACATGGCTGGGGATTAACGAGGGATACCGGCATCTCTTCAATCTTCATTAATCGGGCCTCTCCACCCTGCGATCTCGTTTCGAATCGCGGCGTCCGGAATGCATGAGCAGAGCGGTTTAGCGCCGAGCGGCAGCGGCCTGACGCGGCCGCATTTTGCGGCCCTCCAGGCAGCAAAATGCGCCTTGGGGGCTCTGTTGTGGCTCTCCTATGTGGAGCTGGTCGGTCCTCCGGACGTCCTCGAGACGATCGCGCTGGCAGGGCTGCTTGCGCCGGGCGCGCTCGCGCTGCTTGCCATTACCGGCGTCCCGCTCGCGATTCTGGAAACCGCGTCTTTGGCCTGCTTTGCCGCGCTGATCGGCTTTGTGGTCGCGATCACCGGCGGCACGCGATCGCCGCTGCTCATCTGGTTTGCGCTCGTGCCCGCGGAAGCCGCACTCGCCGGGGGGCGCAGAGCCGTACTGCGGGCGGCCGCGGCCGCGGCGCTTGCGATCGTTGCGGTGGGCGCCATCGAGGCGCTCGACTGGCTGCCGCCGTCGCGCCTCGCCGATCCCGCGTGGCAAATTTATGCGGGCTGCGGACTGGCGGCAATATTGCAGGCATCCGTCATCGCCATCGCCGCGCTCGAACGACAGCGCGCCTCCGATCTGGCCGCGACCAAAGGCATGGAGATGTATCGCCTCCTGGCCGACAACGCGACCGATCTCATCACGCTGCACGCGCCGGATGGCCGTATCCGTTTCGCGAGCCCCGCGGCAAAGCGCCTGCTTGGTCTCGATCCCGGCGTCCTGGAGGGACGGGCACTGCCTTCGCTCGTCGACGCCCAGGACGTCGTGCCGCTCCGTTCCGCCTTTGTGGACGCCGGATGTTTCGGTCAACCCGCGCGGGCGGAGGTGCGCCTGCGGCGCGCGGACGGCAGCATCGTGTGGACCGAAGTGCGCTGCCGGCCTGTAGGGACGGTGGACGGAAGCCCCGCCGACATCGTCGCCGTCACGCGCGAAATCACCGAGCGCAAGGCGCACGAACGCGCTTTGATCGGCGCGCGCGACATGGCCGAGCAGGCCAATCGCGCCAAATCGCACTTCCTTGCCAATATGAGTCACGAGCTTCGCACGCCGCTCAACGCCGTCATCGGCTTCTCCGAAGTGATGACGCACGAAATGTTCGGGCCGCTCGGGCACGCGCGCTACCTCGAATATTCAAAGCTTGTCCACGAAAGCGGGCGGCACCTGCTTGAGCTGATCAACGGCGTGCTCGATCTGTCGAAGATCGAGGCCGGCAAGTTCGAGCTGCACGAAGAAACGTTTGCGCTCGACCAGACGGCAGAGCAGGCGCTCCACTTCGTGAAGCTTCAGGCCGAACGCAAAAACGTGACCCTGCGCACGCGGATTGCGCCCGGCGCGACGGTTGTCTTCGCCGACCGCCGTGCGATCA
This sequence comes from Rhizomicrobium sp., assembly GCA_050728995.1. Classification (GTDB taxonomy): domain Bacteria; phylum Pseudomonadota; class Alphaproteobacteria; order Micropepsales; family Micropepsaceae; genus Rhizomicrobium. The sequence continues at coordinate 5,693 of JBOHKH010000045.1, forward strand.
AACAGATCCTCGTGAACCTGCTCGCCAATGCCGTGAAGTTTACGCCAAACGGAGGTACGGTCTGGCTTGCGGCAGCACGCTCCGGCAGCGGTATCGAACTCGCGGTGGCCGACAGCGGCGTGGGAATTCCCGAATCCGATCTGCTACGGCTTGGCGAAGCGTTTGCGCAAGGAAGGGCCGCGCGCGTCAAGGAAGGAACCGGGCTCGGGCTTGCTCTTGTCAAGGCGCTCGCCGCTTTGCACGGCGGAGAGATGCGAATCGAATCGGTGCAGGGCGAGGGCACGAGCGTGCGCGTGCGCCTGCCGCATGCCGGGGTCGCCGAGACCGCCCATCTTGCCGGGCAATCCTTGCAGGCTTCGACCGCCGTCCTTAATGACGCGGGGTGACCGCGCGCCTCAAGATCGGAATTTATGTCAAAGCCCTGATGCGTCGCGCTGAGGTCGCGGGCGCGTCGGTCTACGTGCTGCGGCACGGCGCGGAAGAAGCGGGTGCGCTCTATCTGAAGCTCGCCCGGCCCGATGGCCATTCGACGGTGCTGAGTCAGGCACGGCGCGGCGAAGGCGAACTCGTCTGGATCCGGCCGCTCGGCGAAACGAGCGACGAAGCTGCCACGGCAAAGTATTTCGAGAAGCAGATTCGCTTCGATCCCGATTTGTGGATCGTGGAAATCGACGATCGCGAAGGCCGGGCGTTCGTGGACGAGCCGGTGGTTTAGAATCGCGCCCGGTTAAGCAGGCTGCCCTCAAAAAATTGAAACGTGCGGCGGCCGCCGCCTGGGTGTCCAGCATTCGCGAGGCATGACAGTTCAACTTATTCCACGGCTGGGGCGCGTTGGAAGAATTAGACGTGTCATCGCCCGCACGCTTGTCCCCCGCGAAGGCGATGCGGGCTGAGGATTCCTATTTGCCTCATGGTGAGCCCGTCGAGCCGTGAGTCTGTCGAACCACGAGGTTGCGCGCGATCTGATCATTTCCTGTTCGCTGCTTTGCCGTGCGCCCGCGGTTCCATGCCATCGAAAGGCGGGCTTTCTCGTTGTTAATTGGGAGGGTTTCGAGCAGGTCCCCCCCGGCGGCGCCGGGCGGCAAATGAGGGTTCGCGATGTCGGCACAGGCGATCTCCGGTCCGAAACGCGGTGCTCCCGCCGCAGCAACTTCCGCGCGCGTGCCCGTCACCCACAATCTCTTCGTGATGCGCCGCGACGAGACCGCGACCGACGGCATCGAGCGGAAGGTTCTTTATCTCGATCACCCCACGGTTTCCCGCTGTCATGCGCGTTTCGTCGTCAGGATGGGCTCGATATGCATCGAGGATCTCGGGAGCACCAACGGCACCTGGGTGAACAGCGAAAGGATCCCGCACGCGACCGCGCTCGAGGCCGGCGATCACATCTCGATCGGAACATTCATTCTCTACTACGACGGGACGCACGTGGAAGTCCGCAGTCACGCCCAGGGCGCGACGCTCGGCGCCTACGCGGTCTGCAAGCAGGCGCGCGAAAGAGCGCCGCTCTTCCTGTTGCGCAATGTTACGCTCGAGCTTCCGCCGCGCGAGCTCGTCTGCGTCATCGGCGCGAGCGGTTCGGGCAAGACGACGCTGATGAACGTCATGTCCGGCCGCAGGAAGCCGACCAGCGGCGCGGTGAAGCTCGGCCGTTTCGACGTGCACGAATGCTTTTCCCTGCTCAAGCAGGATATCGCCTACGTGCCGCAGGCCGACCCGCTGCACGAATTCCTCACTCTCCGGCAGGCGCTCGTCTATTCCGCGCAGCTCAGGCTGCCCGCTGACATGTCGGCCGAGGCGCGCGATCTCATCATCGCCGAGGCCTCGCAAAGTGTCGGCCTCGAGCACCGGCTCGACGCGAAGATCTTCACGCTCAGCGGCGGCGAACGGAAGCGCGCCAGCCTCGCCACCGAAATTTTGAGCCGGCCGAACCTGCTGTTCCTCGACGAAGTAACGAGCGGGCTCGACGAAGCGACCGATCGGGAGATCATGCAGCTTCTCAAGCGACTGGTCGGCCGTGGCATGACGATCGTCTGCGTCACCCATACTCTCGCCAATGTCGAGGCGGTGGCCGACACGATCATCGTCATGGGCGAGGGCGGGCTCGTCACCTTCTGTGGAAGTCCGACGCAATTGCGCGCCTTCTTCGGCATTCGCGATCTCGGCCAAGTGTTCGAGACCATCGCGCGCGACGGCGCGCCGGCCTGGCATGACCGCTTCGAGGAAGCGTTCCGGTTGCGCGGCCGCGAACGCGCTTTCGAACATCGCCATCCCGGAGAACCGCCGCAGCGGGGCCACGGCTCCCTGTTCGCGCGCACGCGCGATGCGCTGCGGCAGTTCGGGATTCTCACGGCGCGCAATCTCACGCTCGTCTGGGGCGATCGCCGCACGCTCACCATGGCGGTTCTCCAGTCGGTGATCGTCGGCGCCCTGCTGGGATTTGCGTTTGCGGATTTCGGCAAGGGCTTCGAAGTCGGAAGTTCAAAAGTCTCCTTTCTTGTCGTGCTCGGGATCACCTGCATCTGGATCGGCTGCGCGGGTTCGGCGAAAGCGATCGTCGGCGAACTGCCGATCTACTTGCGCGAGCGCGACATCAATTTGTCCACGCTCGCCTTCGTGCTCTCCAAATTCCTGGTGATGGCGCTTTTCGCAATCTGCCAGGTCTTGCTGCTGATGGGCGTGGCGAGCCTGCTCGCGCAGGAGGTTCCGGGCCTGTGGTGGGAGCAGTTTCTGTTGGCCTCGCTCGCCGCGGTTAACGGGGTCGCCATCGGTCTTATCATTTCGTCCGTGAGCAACAGCCGCGACCAGGCGGCCGTCGTGGTGCCGCTCGCGCTCGCCCCGCAGCTCATTTTCGGTAGTGGCATGGTGGCGACCCTCTCGGGGGCCGGCGAATGGCTGGCGAAGCTTCTGATCGGCGCCTACTGGTCGCGCAAAGCGATGACCGCGGCTCTGGTTGCGCACGAGCACGGCATCATGAAAATCGATCCGGTCGCCGCCCGCCTCGTGCCCGTCACCGCGCCCGCGCTGGGTGTTTCGGTGGGCGCCCTCGTCGCGCAAACCCTCGTCTGGCTCGCGATCACCATGCTCATCATGCAGGTGCGGCACGGCACGAAGGGCGGATAAACCGGTTGCGCTTTTCGTTGCTACGCTAGGGGCCTGGCCGTCGACGCTGCAAAACGTATCCTGTCGCTGGAATTTCGCAGACGATGAACGGTTGTAGTTGTATGGAGTGCCAGCCCAGCTTACTGGCGACGGGTCGCGACCAGTCGCGCCACTTTCGCAACGGTGCTGGTGGTGCCGTGGCTCGTCGCGCCATGAGCGCCGGCGCTCTCGAGAACGCCGCTGTTGGCTTCGAAGCCGGTGATGCCTGATAAAGAAATCCACAGCGTCCACTTTGTGAATCTCCGGTTGAACGTGTAAAACAGTTGTTCGGTGTAGATGCCGTAATTCTTGGCTTCGAAGTTGTCGCTCAGGATCCAAACTTTGCCGAGGCCCTTGACTTTCTCAAGCAGCCCCGAGCCTTGGCTGGTGCCGCTGGCGCAGTTGTTGTTGGTGTGAATCCAGGCAGCGGCGATACCGCTGGAGAGACCCGTAGTCACGCGGCGCCGTCGCAGTAGCTCCCGCCGCCGGTCGAGTGAAACGTAAACGTATGCGTGCCCGCGCTTGCCGTGTCGGTGCTCGCCAGAACCGCCGCTGCACTCATCAGAAAAAACTTGTTCATTCGGCAACCTGCCTTTTGTCTGGTTCGCTAGAGCGTGATCCAATCATATTGGAGCGTATCCGGCATTGACGAGGTAGTTTGCGCACTCGCTTGGTGAGAACCGGGTGAGCAGGTCGCCGATGCGCCGCCAGGTTGCCTCGACGGTTCGTTCG
>JBOHKH010000046.1:0-3855 GCA_050728995.1 Rhizomicrobium sp.
TGCCGCGCTGGCGCGATCGCGGTCTTCGCTTTGTCAACCTCGACGAGGTTCGCGCTTCCGCGTAACTTACTTTTGACGTACACTTCCTCAATACCGGAGGCCCGTACGACGTCGCTGAAGAGAAAGGCCCGTATCGCCGGCCTGTGGTATCTGGCCCTCAGCCCATGCACATTTTACCTGGTGTATGTCCCCTCGCAGACAGTCGCGCGGAACGACGCTGCCGCCACTGCGGCCCGAGTTCTCGGGCACGAGACGCTCTATCGTTGGGGCATGGTTGCCGAGACGCTTTGCGCGGCCATCTTCATCGGCCTCAGCCTGGCTCTCTATCGCCTCTTCGAGAATGTGGACCGCAACCGTGCGCGACAACTTGTGGCTCTGGTGCTGGTTTCGTCGGCCCTCAACCTGGTGGCCGTGGCCTTCAGCGTGGGCGCGCTCCTCATCTTTCGCGGCGGTAATGCCTTCGCCGGCCTTGACGCCCACACGCGCCAGGCTATCGGCATGCTCTTGATCCAGATGCATGCGCACACGGAAGGCATCAACGAGATGTTCTGGGGATTGTGGCTGTTGCCTTTTGGATCGTTGGTCATCCGCTCGCGCTTTCTGCCGCGCTGGCTCGGGTACTGGCTCCTGCTGGACGGCATTGCCTGGGTTGTCATGAGTATGACCTGGTTCGTTGCCCCGGACTACACTGCCGCTCTCTTCCGTTACTTCCAGCCGGCGGGAGCGGCCGAGATTGCTGCCATCCTCTGTCTGCTGTTCATGTGTCTGCTGTTCATGCGTGCTAGTGCTAAGGAGCAGCCGTCCCCTGTGGCTACGTAGTCTCCGGCTCGTGGCGCTCCAAGGATCTGCTCGACGCTGAACAGGGTGTGGCCGTTCACCATCACCGGCGCGGCTGGAGCAGACGGTGCCGGGTTGGCCGGCGATGGCGAGGCTAAGCAGAGGCATAACGATTCTCCAAGCGCCGTCGCAGCGCGGACGGCAGGGAGCATCTCCGTATTTTCGTGGAGTGCGGAGGTTTGCTCCCGCTGGGCCGTGCCGGAGCGGCTGCTGCTGTCTCCGTCTGTTCGCGCCTCCAGTTTTCTGTTAATTTGTTGTTCATGGATGAAAACCGCTTCTACGACCAAAAAGAAGAAACCAAGCAGATGACTCTCAACTGCCCGCACTGCCGGCAGGAGAATGCCTATCCCGTTCGCTGGATGGTCCGCACTAAAAAAGCGCAGCCGCCTCAGGGCGCGAACGCCGAAGACAAAAAGCAGTTCGAGAAAGCCCGTTCCTACATGGTCCGCGTCGATAACCTGGTCGCTTGCCGCAACATCCGCTGTCGCAAGCGTTTCGACCTTACCGGCCAAACCGTGTTCCTGATTTAGCGTTTTTCTTCCGAGTTTAGGATGTCGATTCTTCGCGATTTTTGTCAGCGGTGCCCATTTGCTTTTAGCAATCGTGAGGAGCGTCGCGGACTCCGCAACAAATCCTTTGCAACTCCGCGCTCGCGAAGGTAGATTCTCTGCGGTCCTTACATCGGAAATGGGGGCAACTGCCTTGAACCGCATCCATACAGCAATTGTGATTTTGCTTTTGTCGAGCGCACCGCTCGTCGCATCTCGCGCCAGCGCTGCTGAAGCCGCAAAAAAACTACCGGCGCACTGCGACCGCGCCTGCCTGACAGGCGCGATGAACAACTACCTCGCCGCGCTCGTGGCCCACGATCCATCGCGCGTTCCGCTGGCGCCCAACGTCGAATTCGTCGACAACACCAAGGTGCTGCACCCTGGCGAAGGCCTTTGGAAAACCGCCGACGCGCTGCCGACCACCTTCAAGATCTACGTGCCCGATCCCGTCTCCGAGGAAATCGGTTTCATGGGCGAGATGCGCGTGGACGATCAGCCCACGCAGGTTGCCGTCCGCCTGAAAATTCGACACGGCGAAATCGTCGCCGCCGAACATCTGTACGCCACCAGCACGCCATCGCAGATGAAGAATCTCCAGACGCCGCGCCCCGCGTTTCTCGAAAAAGTGCCGCCTTCCGAGCGCAATACCCGCGCCGAAATGCTTAAAATCGCGCCCATGTACTATACGGCTGTTACCTCCGCCGACTCGAATAACGCGCCTTTCGCCGACGATTGCGTCCGCCGCGAAAACGGCATGCAAACCACCGGCAATCCTCTGCCCGCCAGTCACACTCCGCGCCAGGTCCTCGGCTCTCTCGGCTGCGGAGCGCAGCTCAAGACCCATGTGATGGACTACATCAAGCGCATCGAGCCGCGCCGCGTGATGATCGCCGATCCCGAAACCGGCCTGGTCATGGGCTTCTCGCAGTTCCGCCATCCCATGGATCAGAAGACCGAGAAAATCGTCGGCGTTCCCGGCGTCACGTCCCAGAATATGAACTTCAAGCCCTTCGACAACGTCGCCGTCCATATCTTCAAGGTTTACGACGGCAAAATTCATGAAATCGAGGCCCTGGGCCACTCCCAGATGCCCTACGACTGCCCCACCGGCTGGGAAAATTTCCCCGACCACGGCCGCTGACAATTCGCGCTAGTTGATTCGCATGTCATCCCGGCGGAGGCGGCTCTATCGCCGTCGAGGGATCTCTGCTTTTGACTCTAAATTTTCGGGGCGCCGCACCCTTTGTTGCGTTTGCCAAGGGTGTGCGGACCCCGGCCTGGACAGATTGATGGCGCTTCCTGAAGAAAAAAGAGACGCGCGCCTGATGCGTGGGATGTTCGGCTCAATCGCTCCGCGCTACGATCTCGTCACCCGTATTTTTTCCTACGGCATGGACCGTCGCTGGAAACGCAGCGGCGTGGAGCAACTCACGCTGCCCGAAAACGCCGCAGTGCTCGATCTGGCCGCTGGCACTGGGGATTTTTCGCGCCTCGTCCTGGAGCGTCTGCCGCGCGCGCATGTCGTGGCTGTGGATTTGACCGAATCGATGCTGAGCCTTGCGCGCCGGCGCGGCGTTTGCGACGCAACTTGCGCTGACGCCGCGGCGTTGCCCCTGGCCGACGCATCCTTCGACTGTGTTTTGGTCGGCTACGGGCTGCGCAATTTCCCAGATCTCGCGGCGTCTCTCCGCGAAATCGAGCGCGTCACCCGCCCCGGCGGCCTCCTCGTCACGCTCGATTTTTTCCTGCCTTCGAACTGGCTCTTCCGGGCCTGCTACCTCGCCTATCTCTACGCGCAGGGAGCCTTTTGGGGCTTGCTTCTCCACGGTCGCGCGCGAACCTACACCTACATTCCGGCGTCGCTCCGCTCCTTCATCTCGATCCAGGAGCTTTCCAACATGCTCGATCGCGCCGGTTATTGCCAGGTCGAGTCGCGCAGCTTCCTCCTCGGCGGCATCGGCATGCATTCCGCCATCCGCCGCTCCGCCCCTGGCGTCTAACGGCGACAAATCTATTGCGCTTGGTGCTGCTCGCTCTGCGCCGACTCAGCTTGCGCCACCAGCTTCTTCAGTCGGCCTTCGATGGACGCGTCTCCCACATGCTCTTCGCGCATCACTCCATCGGCGTCAATTGTGAAGGTGTGCGGAATCGCGTTCACTCCGAACAGCCTGGCGATTGGCCCGTTAAACCGGCCGTCGAAGTATTGCGGCCAGGTCATTTCGTTCTTCGCGACGAAATCCCTCCATTGCTGCGGGTTGCTATCGAGGCTCACGCTCAGGATCACCAGCGGCTGTCCCTGAAATTTCTGCGCGATTTTCTTAATGTTGGGCAGAGCCGCGCGGCAGGGCGCGCACCACGATGCCCAAAAGTCGATGAGCACCACTTTGCCGTGCAGTTCGTCCAGTGAGACGCGCCGCCCGTCCATCGTGGTCAACGAGAATGCCGGCGCCATGCGCTCTCGCGCCAG
>JBOHKH010000047.1:0-3817 GCA_050728995.1 Rhizomicrobium sp.
CGCATGAGAGAAGGCGGCAGCGGGGTGGCGACCTCAGCCACAGGCGGCCGGCACGATACCCACAGGGGCGGTCTCGCCGTCCAGACGTTTCAGCGCTGCCGCCTTCCCGGGTGCGTCAAGTTCGCATTGCCCTGGAACGGCGTCAGGTCGGGATGACGGGCGCGCATTTCGTCGCCCTGCTCGAACCAGTGGATCGAGCCATGCAGCTTGTACAAATGCAGGAACTTGTCGAAGCGGCGGACGCAGCCTTCGGCGACCTCACCTGGGTAGTAGATGTCAAGCCCATGGCCGGACGGGTCGAAGCGGGTGGCCGCTCTGCCGGTGTAGCCGTCGAAATACTGGACACCGAGCAGCTCCAGTGCCTGCTCGAACAACGTATCGTAGTTCAACGTGAACAGATGGGTGCGGCCCAGGTTGCTGTCGCGCGCGACGAGCTTGGAGAGGAACGCCGGTTGCGGCGCGATTTGGGTTGGAGGCGTTGCGTGCCCGCTGTCCGGCAGCGACAGCGGGCACTCGGCGAAGATCGCCATGCGAAGCCGGTCGACGAACCACTGAACGTCGTCGAGACTGCCTTGGGGCACGCCTCGCCAGATGACGCCGGAAAACGGTGCGCCTTCAGACCGTCCTATGATCAGCGCATTGGCTATGAACGACAGCCGGGACAACCCCCGCAGCGGGGGCCAAAATGCACGCCAATAGGGGGTCAATTTTGCGCGCCGATTGACACCTGGAGTTGATTCGTGGTTCAAGCCGACGCGGCCGTTCGGTGTGGGCAATCCGACTGCCCAGCGGTTGCAAGCGGCGGGAGAAATGCGATCATGCGTGAAGTGCGGATGTCTCGCTTGCGGTTTACCGTAGTGCTGGGCGGAGCTTTGCTCGGGGGGATGGCGGCAGCCGGTACGGCCTTTGCGGTACAAGGCCACATGTTCAATGCGCGTGCCGATCTCAACCGGGCATACAACCAGTTGGATATGGCGATGGCGGACAAGGCGGGGCACCGCGTGAAGGCCATGAGTCTCGTGCAAGAGGCGCTTGCCGAGGTGAATGCCGGGATCCAGGCCGGCGCCCGATAGCGCGCGGAGCCGCTCCGAGAAGCCGCCGCGGGCGGCTAGCCGACATCCTTGCACATACGGCATGACCGCCGATTCTATTACACTATTAGTCATAGTGTAACCGGACCACAATCGGTGAGCTGTGCTGGGACGTGGTGGGAAAGCAGGCGTTCCCTTCTCCGCCGGAAGAGGGCATTGGAAGCTGCCCCAGGCCCACCGTGAAGCGTCGATATGCGACCGTTCGCCCTGATAATAGCCGTCCTCGTGCTTGCTGGGACTCACTTCGCAGCCGCCGCCACCGTCGGCGTACGCGAATCTTCGGTCTTCGTACCTGCACGCAACGCGACTCTGCATGTCTTCGTATGGTACCCGGCTGAGCTGAGCGGAAAGCCGGTGCTCGTCGGAAATAACGGAGTGTTCCGCGGGACCCCCGCTCTTGACAACGCTTCAGCCATTAACGGTCGTTTCCCATTGGCCTTGATCGCGCATGGTGGATTCAGGGCAGCCCGAACACCGCGAGTCGGCTCGCTTCCGCCCTCGCATTGCGGGGCTTCATTGCCGCCGTGGTCAACCCTCCGCAAATCCCACCCGGCCCAGCTAGGCAGTCCGTCCTGAGCGAACTTTGGTTCCGGCCGGCAGACTTGTCGGCAACGGTCAACGAGGCGATGAACAAATCCTCGTCGCACCGGTCGCCCATCCAGTTCAGCAGTGAGGCGGATGGTTTCGGCTTGACGACATTGCTGATGATGTTCGTGTCGAGAAGATAGCGCGTCACAGATCGACCCTGCGCCCTTTTTCACGCGGGCGGGAAATCTCGAGATCGGCGCCGACCATTGGCGAGCGCCTCAGAGCGGCAAGGATATTGCCGGGCTTCGGCAGCGCACCCACAACAACCGTTCGTACTGTCGAGCGGGCACGCTCCGCTTCTGGACCTTCCTCGGACAGGCGGCGCGCGAGGGTGCGGATCAGGTCGCGATCGGCTTCGCGCGCCATGACCTCGAAGCGCGTGAACCCGCGCCGCGCAAGCCGCGCGCGGTAGTTTCGGGTTGCCCTGCTTTGTGCGGCATCAGTCATTGCCGACCTCCGAGTTATATCTGAAAATATAGACCGGATTCGCAATTTCAACAACGAAGGACAGAAGCGCGGCCGGTGCAGCCAGAACTCTGGACGAACCGACCGACAGACCGGAGTGTCGCGATGACGTAAAGTGGCAACGGGTCGAGAACCTGGTGCCATGTGCAGGCCTGGATTGAAGTCAATCGCGAGCGTCAGCCGGCGAGACGCAGCGGGCCACTCTGCTTCCGTGCATGAGGCTGCGAGATTATCGGGGGCTTGTAAAAGGTGTTACGGTCAAGGCCAAACCGGCGGCCGGCACCGCGGATCAACCACGTATGGTCACGCTGGTGTCACGCTTGCCGGAAGGACTTGTGCCTTCCGAGCAGATTACGGGCGGGAATCCGGACCTGACGTTCGGGATCGGAGACCGCATATCCGATCCACTTCGCCTCGCGATGATGCTTTTTCAAAACCGCAATCGTTAGATCCGCATCCGGCGGAGATACAACATAGCAAAATCCGATCCCCATGTTGAAAACCTCGAACATCTCCGCATCGTCGACATGAGCGTGGCTCTGGATCAGCGAGAAGATCGGCTGCGGTTCGATCAGGTCGTCAATGACGAAACCGACCGGCGCCTCAACGCGGGCCAAATTCAGAAGTCCGTCGCTCGTGATGTTGATGAGGGCCTTGACTCCCCTGACCGTCTCGATGATCTCCATTGCTTCGGGAACATAAATGTCGGTCGGCCGCAGCAGTTCCTCGCCAAGGCTTACGCCAAGCTCCGCGAACCTGTGGTCGATGCGATAGTTCCCGGGCCCCTGGAAGAAGGCTTTCCGCGCCAGCGTGAGGCCGTTACTATGAATGCCGTTGCTCTTCACCCCGATGACGATATCTCCCTCGCTTACCTCGCGTCCTGAGATGACCTTGTCGAGAGCCACACGGCCGACGGCCATGCCCACCAGGTCAAACCCGCGAACAATTTCCTTCAGTTGCGCGATCTCGCCACCAGAGATCGTGACGTTCGCCATCTTCGCTCCCTCATGCAATCCCACTCCGATCGCATCGATGACGGCGGCATCCATTTGCTCGACGGCGATATAATCCACGAGGGAGACTGGCTTCGCCCCGACACAGATCATGTCGTTGACGTTCATCGCGACGCAGTCAATTCCGATGGTGTCGTACTTGTGCATCTCCTGGGCAATGATGGACTTTGAGCCGACGCCGTCGGTACAGAGCGCAATCCCCATCCCGTCGATCTCGATGACATTGGCGAAGTAGCTGTTCCTGAGCACCACACGGCCAAGTCCCTGCGACGGCCACGCGCTCTGAAACCGAGCGATGATTCCCTGGGTACCGGCGTCCGCTTCGGAAGTCAGGACTCCCGCCTCCCGGTACGCGCCGCGGCCCGCGGCCGCGACCACGCTTCCGGCGGCTTTCGCCGCCTCGGACGGAAATGCTTGAAGGCGCCCGTTGGTGCTCATGGCATCCCCTGCCTCGTCTCGTTGCTCGACATCGGATTGCCCACGCTCGCGGATCCGGCGGGCGAGGATCGGTTGAGGAACTCAATGACGGCGAGCTTGATGACCCACGAAACGGAGCTTTTCTCCTTCTCCGCGAAGGCCCTCAGCCGCGCAAGATCTCCTGCATCCAGGCTGGAGTGGATGCACGTGGAGCCCCGGCTTCCGGCTGAGCTGGGCATGACC
>JBOHKH010000048.1:0-3635 GCA_050728995.1 Rhizomicrobium sp.
TTATCAAGCTGCTGCACGGCCCGGACGAGCCTGCTCCGGAGATTCTCATTAGCGAAGGCTTCGCTCAGCCAGTGGAACTTCTCGACGGTCCGGTCCCACGACATGGGATTGGCCAAGCCGCCCTCGTACCCGACCTGCTCCTTCACCAAGACCCGCTGGTCTTTTGTGCGTATGGTGATGCGGGCATTGAGCTCTTGAGGATAGCGAGCCGTGAATTGCTCGTCGGGATGGACCTCGACGCGCGCGAGCAGCGCCTGTGCGTCCGGCGCCTGAATGCGCGCTGGCTCCAGTTGGGCGGGCCCGACCCGATCGTCGAGCAACGCTGCCGCGATGAGGTATTTCAGATTGTAGTCGGCTTGCTCTTTGGTCTGTGGATGGTCCTTCGAACCAAAGCCCCCACCCCCAGCGATGTCGAAGCCCGTCTGGAAGATGTCGCAGCGCACATGCTCGACGCTAGCCGCCGTCAAACCGTTGCGACGCTTCAGGTCCAGCACCGCTTCCAGGACCGGCTGGCCATGAATTAGCGAGCAGTATTTCTTCGTGACCGTCTGGGTGACGCTCTCGAGCGAGGAATCCTCCCAATCCACCGGAATCGACTGGGCGAACATGTGTTCGAGCCCGTTTGGGCCTTCGAATAGACCGCCTGGACCCATGAAACCGCGCTTCGCCAGCGAGGCAGCGTAGACGGCGCGCATCCCCGTCATCCCGGGAGAGAAGCCCTTCCACTGCGACACGGGTTCGGCATGCACACAGCTGAGCGAGACGTTATCGACCGTCGCGATCGCGATCGCATTCGCGATTTTGCCGGCGGAGAGCCCGAAGAGTTTCCCCGCGCTCGCCGACGCCGAGATGGCGAGTTGAATGGCGTGGTTGAAGCCCTTCGCCATCACGGGGACAACGGCCGTGAACCTACACTGAATTTCGAACGCCACCGCGAGCGCCAGCATGAATTCCTCGCCGGAGGCCCCTGCTTGTTCGGCCGCCGCGAGAACGGTCCCGAGATTGTCACTCGGATGGCAGAGGCCGCCAGGCGACATGTAGCTGTCGAGAAGGTCGACGTAGCGTACAAGGCCGGAGTTGAAGAGCGCTGCCTGATCTGCGGAGGTCTTGCCGCCGCCGATCAACGTGCAGCGACCCGAGGCTCGGTATTCCTCGAACTGCTCGCGCAGCGCTTGAAAGGGCGACCCCGGCAGCGCGGCGATCGCGCAGCCGAGACCGTCGAGAATATTACGCTTCAAAAGCTGCCGGATGTGGGGCGTCATGTGCTCCGGCCGAGCCGCAGCAGCAAAGGCGGCGATGCGTTCGACCGCCGAGCGTGTCTCGATTCGGCGCTGATAGGACATTTGCATTGACCTTGTTCGCTCTGGTACGGCGCCGCGGCAACCGAAGCGGCGGCACGACAGTGCAACGATGCCGGTTAGAGCTGGGTGCGGCCGCCTTCGACGGCGAGTTCGACGCCGGTGATGTAAGAAGCATCGTCGGACGCGAGGAATGTCACGGCTGTCGCGACTTCCTCCGGCTTGCCGAAGCGCTTCGCCGGGATCTGCTGAAGGAGGGCCTGGCCGAGTTTCTGGACATCGGCTTCGGGAAGGCCGAGTTTGCCGAAAAGGGGCGTTTCGATCACGCCAGGGCTGACGGCATTCACGCGGATATTCCGGCCGATCAGATCGGAGGCCAGTATCCGGGGAAAGTTGCGCAGCGCCGCCTTCGAGGCGGACACTGCTGATGTTTCTGCGACACCGGTCTCGTTGAGCCAGGAGGTTATCAAGACGATAGCCGCGCCATCATTCAGGAGCGGCAATGCTTTCTGCACGGTGAAGTAAGCGCCGCGGAAGTGGGTATCGAGAACGTCGTCGAAGACTTCCTCGGTTGTGTCCGCGACGGAGCCCAGTTTGGCGATACCTGCGTTCACATAGAGGACGTCGATCCGCCCGTACTTCTCGCGCACCTGCTGGAACAGAGAATCGAGGTCGCCTAATTTCGTGACAGCAGCGGTGATCGCGACACCGTTCATGCGGAGTTCCCTCTGAGTGTCGCTGACCGAGTGCTGACTACGCCCTGTCACCACGACCCTGGCGCCCTCTTTGATGAACTGCTTGGCGGCTGCTAGACCGATCCCGCTCGTGCCGCCTGTGATGACGACAACTTTGTTTGTGAGGCGATTCATGGTGTGTCTCCTACTATCGGTTTGGGGTTCCGGCCCGGCGATCGCGTCCGCGCGTGTGCGCGGCTTAGACCAGGTTGATCGCAACGTCGACGTTGCCGCGCGTGGCTTTCGAGTACGGACAAAGCTGGTGCGCTTCGTTAACCAACGCCTGGGCGATCGCGGGTTCGACACCGGGCACGCTGACGTTGAGGCGAATTCCAAGGAAGTAGCCACCGTCTGCCAGGTTCAGGTCCACTTCGGCGTCGATGGCGATGTCAGCCGGCAGATTGATTTTCCTATTGCGGGCGGCAAGCCCGATCGCACTTTCGAAACATGCCGACCAACCCGCGGCAAACAGCTGCTCCGGATTGGTGCCGTTGCCCGCGGCGCCCGGGCTGGACAGCTTGACCTCCAGGCGACCGTCAGAGCTGCGGGACGATCCGTGTTCCCGTCCACCGGTGGTGCGGGTTTTGGCCGTGTAAAGAACCTTTCCGACGCCGGCCTCGATGTGTGCTGGTTGGGTCATGACATATTCCTTTGCGAGTTTGGTCGTTGGTAAATGGTACCTATGCCTGCGGTCCGAGTGATCTAAGCCGCGATGGCGCTTCGATAACGCGCCGCTGGAACGCTGAGAGACAAGTTTGGGAGCAGCTTCTGCCGAAGGGCCTCATAAGCCCGCCAATCATTGGCGTCCGGCAGGGACGGAATGGTAATGAGCTCGCCTTGATCAAGGCCGGCAAGTGCGGCGTCGACCATGTCGTCGGCACGCATCAGCATTTCTTTCGGCAGAGACTCGACCGAACTTCCGGCCGCTTCCCAGAAATTCGTTGTCATTCCGCCGGGCAGAACGGCCTGGATGCGAACATTCTTCTCGGCAAGCTCCTTGTGGAGCGAAAGACTCAAGGCCAGCACGAATGCCTTTGTTCCGCCGTACACGCCATTCAGGATTTCCGGATAAATGGCGACTGCCGAAGCGATGTTGATAATCGTGCCGGCGCCGCGGGCGACGAAGCCGGGTGCGACGGCATAGGTCAGCCGGGTGAGCGCTGTGACATTGAGCGCAATCATCTCGTCCATTTTGTCGACATCGGAGGCCAGCAGCGGGCCCATCGCTCCGACGCCAGCGTTGTTGACCAGCGTCGTGATACTGGCGTCGGTGCGCAGTAACGTTTCGATCCGGCCGAGATCCGCCCTGTCGTTGAGATCCGCCCCGACGGCCCTTGCCGCCCGGCCGGTCTCTCCCCTGATACGCTTTGCCAATTCTTCGAGGCGCCCATGGTTGCGCGCCACGAGGATCAGATCGTAGCCGCGGCGCGCCAGTCTATTGGCATAGATCGCGCCGACGCCTGACGAGGCGCCCGTGACAAGTGCAGTGCCTTTTGCGGAAGTGGTCATGGTTCTTCTCCTGTTGTCCTTGCGCCGGCGGCGCATCGGTTCCGGTACGGTTTTGAGGACGACCTGTCAGGCGGCGGACATTCGCGCGCGCCGA
>JBOHKH010000049.1:0-2294 GCA_050728995.1 Rhizomicrobium sp.
CGAATGGGTCATTTTCTCGACCGGTTCCGCTACTTCGTGCACAAGCGCACGCCGTTTGCCAACGGCCTCGGCGAGGTTCGCCTTGAAAATCGCGACTGGGAGGAAGGTTACCGGTCGCGCTGGCAGTACGACAAGATCGTGCGTTCGACGCACGGCGTGAACTGCACCGGCGGATGCAGTTGGAAGATCTACGTCAAAGGCGGTATCGTGACGTGGGAGACGCAACAGACCGACTATCCGCGCACGCGTCCGGACATACCGAACCACGAGCCGCGTGGCTGCGCGCGCGGCGCTTCCTATAGCTGGTACCTCTACAGCGCGGCCCGGTTGAAGCATCCGATGGTGCGGGCGCGCCTGCTCCGGTTGTGGCGCGAGGCGCGGAAGACGCTTGGGCCGGTGGAAGCGTGGGGGTCGATCGTCGCGGATCCCGCGAAGGCGCGGCAATACAAAGAAATACGCGGGCGCGGCGGCTTCGTTCGCGCCACCTGGGACGAGGCGGCCGACATCGTTGCCGCCGCCAATATCCATACCATCAAGACCTTCGGCCCCGACCGCGTGGTCGGCTTTTCGCCGATCCCGGCGATGTCGGAGGTTTCGTATGCGTCGGGGGCGCGCTATCTCAGTCTGATCGGTGGCACGTCGCTGTCTTTCTACGACTGGTACTGCGACCTGCCGGCGTCGAGCCCGCAGACCTGGGGCGAGCAGACCGACGTCCCGGAATCGGCCGACTGGTACAGTTCGGCCTATCTCATTGCCTGGGGCTCAAATGTGCCGCAGACGCGCACGCCGGATGCGCATTTCCTGGTCGAGGCGCGCTACAACGGTACCAAGGTAGCGGCGATCACCCCCGATTATTCGGAGGTCGCCAAGCTCGCCGACATCTGGCTGCATCCGAAGCAGGGGACGGATTCGGCGCTCGCGATGGCGATGGGCCATGTCGTGCTGCGCGAGTTCTTTCTCGACCGAAAGGTTCCATACTTCGAGCAATACTGTCGCCGCTACACCGATCTGCCGATGTTGGTGCGCTTGCGCCGCCGGGGCGACGCCTGGGTCACAGACCGGTTCCTCCGCGCGAGCGACCTCGCGGGCACGCCGCGCCCGGGGGATCGCAATGCGTGGAAATGCGTGGCGATCGACGCCGAGAGCGACCGGCCGGTGGTGCCGCACGGTTCGATCGGCTTTCGCTGGCCGGCCGAGGGCGAGGCCGCCGGGCTTTGGAATCTCGAGCAGAAGGACGCCGCTTCCGGCCGTGACGTGAGCCTCGTCCTGAGCCTGATCGACCGGCGCACCGACGTGCTTCCGGTCGCCTTTCCGTACTTCGGTGGCCGGCCGCGCGAGCGCTATACCGCGAACGTGCAAGGCGCAGGCGACGCTGTGGTCCGCAATCTTCCGGTCAAGCGGCTCGCGCTGCCTGGCGGGGAGACCGTCGTCGCCAGCGTGTTCGATCTTCTCTGTGCCCATTACGGGCTCGATCGCGGGCTTGGTGGCGAGGCCGCGCACTCGTACGCGGACAACATCGCCTATACGCCCGCCTGGCAGGAGCCGATCACCGGCGTCCCCGCGGCCGAGGCCATCGCCCTGGCGCGCGGCTTTGCGGCGAATGCCGAGAAGACCCGCGGACGTTCGATGGTCATCATCGGAAGCGGGGTGAACCATTGGTTTCAGCAGGATATGATGTACCGTGGCATCATCAACGTGCTGATGCTGTGCGGGACGATCGGCGTTTCCGGCGGGGGTTGGGCGCACTATACCGGGCAGGAGGCGATACGCCCGCTCGCCGGGTGGACCATGCTGAGTTTCGCGCGCGATTGGGTGCGTCCGCCGCGCCAGATGGCCGGTACGGCGTTCTTCTACGAGCATAGCGATCAGTGGCGCTATGAGACGCTCGGGATTGACGAGCTGCTCTCCCCGTTCGCGGATCGGAACGTCTATCACGGCACGCTGGTCGACTTCAACGTGCGCTCGGAGCGGATGGGGTGGCTGCCGACCGCGCCGCAGTTGGCGATCAACCCGTTGACGATTGCCGCCGCGGCGGATGAAGCGGGACTCGAAGTGAAGGATTACGTGGCCCAGGAGCTGAAATCGGGCCGCCTCCGCATGGCCTCCGAGGATCTGGACAATCCGATCAACTTCCCGCGCAACATGTTCATCTGGCGCTCGAACCTCTTTGGGTCATCGGGCAAGGGGCACGAGTATTTTCTGCGCCACTTCCTTGGCGCCCAGCACGGGCTTCAGGGCAAGGATCTCGGCGCGACCGGGATCACGAAGCCCGAAGAGGTCGTCTGGCGCGAGCG
>JBOHKH010000050.1:0-2291 GCA_050728995.1 Rhizomicrobium sp.
GGTACTAGCGCGAGAAACGCTGCGGTCACGACATTGAATGCGCCGAACGAGCAAAATGCCGTCGCGGCCAGCACATTGGCGCGACGAAAAGCGAACAGACCGGCGATGAACTGGGCCAATCCTGCAAAAATAAGAAGGACGGGTATGGTCGCTGTCAGGGCGCTCGCCGGAAAAGCTCCGGCGAGCACCGTTCCGATTACCGGGCATGAACCGATGCCGGCGCGGACTGCTGGGCTTTTCCTTCGGACGCGACCGGACCGTGCACCGGCAGCTGCAACACGGTTGCACGCTGTCCCGCGCGCAGATGGGTCAGCAGCACCACCCGCCCGTCGGGAAACTCGACCGAGTCGTGGTGAGTATTCGGCCGATCCATATTGATCTGGCGGAAGCGGCCGAGCTTCTGACCCGTGTTCCAGCGGCTTTTCTTGAAGAACAGAGTCTGCAACAGTGCATAATGACGCTGCACCTCCTGCTCGAACGCAATTTCGGTACCGGGCAGCAGGCACACCGCCACGTCGGGCTCTCCAACCGCGGCGAATCCCCGAGTCAGCGTGTTGCGAAAATCGGTGGTGATCAGTCTATCCCCGACTTTGGCGGGCCGGGAGGCGACCCCATGGAGGCTATAATCGCACATGATAGAATGCTCCTTTGCTAGTGTGTGATCTGTAGTAGCAAACGTGACAGCCGCTCTTAGTTTCAAAGCAATTGTACGGAAGCGTGCATTACAGCCGTGCTCGATTGTGGGAGACGACGACACGGTCGGCGCCAAGCAATGCCGATGTGGGTGCCGGGCTACGCTTCGTCCTTCATAGGCCGAGCAGCCGGCGCCGCTCCCGTTTGAAGATGCGATAACAATCGCAGGAAAGCGCTTCGAGCTTCGCGGAATCGGCGATTTCCACCAGCCGCCGCGAAGTGCGGATCGCGCCACGTGCCTCGAAGCCATTTAGGCATTCCGAAATGGTGGCGCGTCTGACACCGATCAGACGTGCCAGGGCTTGGTGCGGCATCGCGATTAATGCGGATTCCAGTCCATCTCGCGCGACCAGCAACCAGCGCGCGAGCCGTTCCCGCACGGAATGCTGCGCATTACAGGCCCCGAATTGACTGCTCTGCAGCAAAACGAGCTGGGTGTATTTGAATAGAAGCTGTCGAACAGGCTCGCTTTGATCGAGGACGTGGTGAAATGCCGAAGTAGGAATCCGCAAGGCGGTCCCGCCGATCTGAACGACGCGGCGGAGCGGCGTCTGACTGTCGCCCAGCAGCACCGGGACGCTCGTCGTACCTTCCGATCCGACCAGCCAAGCTTCGACCCAATCATTGTCACCGACCTTCGCCATGACCGAGACCAAGCCGTTTTCGACGAAATAGACGTACTCTACCGGCAGATTTCTGTGGTGCAGGATTTGCCGCGGCGCCAGCTCGATGCGCTGGCACATTGCGATCAGGCGTCCGAGCTCGCGTTCGGGAAGCAGAGCAAGAAACCGGCTCTCCGTCCCGCGGTAGAGTCCCGGACCGCCGTTGGTTCTTGCCTGCTGTTGCCCCGCAACCGTCTCGATTTCCATGCGAGATTTCCCAGTGGGAAGCTGGCGCTCTGACAAGCTTGTGGAAAACGCCGTACGATGTGTCGTCGTTCCCACTTCTCGCCACGCCCGTTGGCTGGCGGCGCGCGGCAAAACCGCCTAGATTTTTGGCCTGCCATCCATTTCCGCCAACCTCGGTCGTCCCTTGCCCGATTCCCTCACAACCCTATCGAACCCGCAGCAGGTGTGGCCGGTCTCGGAGCCGGCTCTGCGCGCCATTGCGATGCCGGCCGACACCAATCCGCACGGCGACATCTTTGGGGGCTGGCTCCTGTGCCAGATGGACCTCGCCGGCTCGACGTTTGCGACGCGGCAGGCCAACGGCAGGGTAGTGACCGTGGCCATCGCGGGTATGGTGTTTCATCGTCCCGTGCTGGTCGGGGACGAAGTCACCTGCTTTTGCAACGTCGAAAGGATTGGGCGCACGTCGATCACGGTAAAAATCGAGAGCTGGGCCCGAAGGCGAACAGCTATCGAGCCGATCAAGGTCACCGAGGGTGTTTTCACCTACGTCCGCGTTGACGGCACAGGCCGCCCGCAGACGATTGCGGCCGCCGGCACCTCCTGAGACGAATCATTTTGGCCCTATTCGGCCAATACGTGCGCGGGCACGGTCGGCGGGCCGGTCGCCCCAATTCGGCCGGCAAGCCGGAGAATGGTCTGGCGAACCGCCCCTTTCTCGCCTCTCCGCCAGGGGACGTCAGAAAGGTC
>JBOHKH010000051.1:0-2267 GCA_050728995.1 Rhizomicrobium sp.
GTGCCGTACACCGCGCCGCCAGCAAAGCCCGCCAGAGCTCCGCCGACATAAAACATCCACAGCGCGCCCGCATGGGCGTCGATGAACCAAGCGAGAAAGGTTCCGATTCCGCCGGCGAGAATCATCCAGCGGGGGCCGACGCGATCGACGATCCAGCCTTCAACAGGTACCAGCCAGGTTTCGCAGAGGATGAACAGAGTAAACGCGACTTGGATTTCTGCTTTTGACCAGCCGAATGTGTGCTGGATTGGAAGGACGAAGAGTGTCCAGGCGTATTGCAGGTTCGCGACCGCCGACATGCAGATGATGCCGAGAACCAATTGGGTCCAGCGCGTTGCCGTAAAAGATGGAAGAATGCCTCCTCTTGCCCGCGAACTTTGTTGTGTCATCAGAACTCCTCCCGCGATTTTTGGCTGGGTGCGCCCCCAGCGGGTGGCAAACAACGCTGGCTTTGACGCCGAAAGTCCAGAACGTTCAAATCCAAGACATTTCTGGCGAACTGGAAAGTGTGCTTGCGCTTGTCCAGATCACGACGCGCCCCAGCAGTTGGAGTCATTCGACCTGCTTGATTTGACGTTTACAATACACCTTCTGGTGCGATAAAAAGTCGCTGTTGGTGCTTGGTCACGGCGCGCGTAAATATCTTGCGCTCGTTATTACGATTCCCCTGGCTGGCCAGCACCGGTGCTCGGATGCGTGGCAGGGCTGCGCTGAATGGTGAGCAGGGCACGCTACCTCAGGCTGTGACAGCGAAGCGTCGCTCGCAAGGTTTTCGCCCGAATAAGCAATCCATTGCTGCACTGCGATGAGCTGACGTAACTCTGGGCGCATATGAACGAATGCGCCGCGCGAATGATGTTACGTTTACCCTGCGGTTACGCCGCCTCCGCCGTCGGTAGCGGCGACCTGCCGCGAATGATGTCGGAGGCCTTGTCGGCCATCATGATCACGCAGGCGTTGATGTGGGCGCTGACGAGGTCTGGCATGGCCG
This sequence comes from Rhizomicrobium sp., assembly GCA_050728995.1. Classification (GTDB taxonomy): domain Bacteria; phylum Pseudomonadota; class Alphaproteobacteria; order Micropepsales; family Micropepsaceae; genus Rhizomicrobium. The sequence goes on from JBOHKH010000051.1 coordinate 992, forward strand.
AGGCATCGCACACGCGCAGGCCTTCGATGCCGCGCACTTTCATGTTCGAATCGAGCACACCGTCCAGGCCCATGGCGCAGGTGCCGGCCGGATGATGTGCGGTGATGACGACTTTCTTCAGCCATGCATCGATTTCGGCATCGGTCTTTACGCTGGCCCCGGGTCCGATCTCTTCGCCGCGAAACGGATCGAGTGCCTTGTTGAAGGCAAGCTCGCGCGCGCGTTTGAACCCTTCGCGCAAGGTCGGCAAATCGTTGGGCGCGGTGAAGAACCTATAGAAGATGCGCGGTGGCGCCATGGGATCGGTGCTTTGCAAGCGAATCTCGCCCCGGCTGTCGGGGTGAAGAAGCGTCGGGCGGATGCCGAAACCGTCCACGAAGGCGGGACGAACCAGCGGAAACCACAGATGAGGATTATGTGAGGTGCCCCGGAACATGAATTCGATGTCGGGGACCGCGAGTTCAGGCCGAGTCTTGACGAACGCATGCAATCCGCCCGGTACCACCGTGCCCGGACCGGTTCCGAACAAATAAGCGCGCAGCATGCTCACGGCCATGCGGTCGAAGCGCATCTCGCGGTAAAACGTGCCCGGCTGCGGACGCGTATAGGTCATGTAGGCGCCGAGATGGTCTTGCAGATTCTTCCCGACCGGCAGGTCGGCGACGACGTCGAGACCAAGGCCGCGCAAATGTGCCGCGGGTCCAACGCCGGAGAGCATGAGAATTTGCGGGGTATTGAACGCGCCAGCCGCGACAATGACTTCACGCGCTGCCTCCACGCGCACCGTCTCGCCGTTCTTGAGGTACTCGACGCCTTTGGCGCGCGGGCCCTCGATCACAACGCGCGTCGTATGCACGTTGATGGCGACGCTGAGGTTTTTTCGCCGGCGTGCCGGTCTGAGAAACGCGTTGGCCGATGACGAGCGTCGGCCGTTGCGAATGGTGTATTGGCCGCGGCCGAAGCCCTCCTGCTGCTTGCCGTTGTAATCGGGCGTAAGCGGATAGCCGCACGCTTCGGCAGCCGCGAGCCAAGCGTCGTATAGCGGGTCTCTGGTTCTGGCGAATTCGGTGCCGAGCGGCCCTTTGCCGCCGCGCCAGGGATCATTACCGTTCTCCCAAGTCTCGCAGCGACGGAAATACGGCAACACATCGGTATAGGACCAGCCACGCGCGCCCTTTTGAGCCCAGCGATCGTAGTCGCCGGGATTTCCGCGCGTGTAGGCCATCACGTTGATCGACGATGATCCGCCCAAAACCTTGCCGCGCATCGCCTCGAT
>JBOHKH010000052.1:0-2141 GCA_050728995.1 Rhizomicrobium sp.
CTACACGATCGAGGACGCCTATGAGGTCGCCGACGCCATCGCCCGCGACGACCGCGCCCAACTGCTCGATGAGCTGGGCGATCTCCTGTTCCAGGTCGTCTATCACGCGCGCCTGGCCGAGGAGCGCGGCTGGTTCGATTTCGCCACCGTCGCCGGGGCGATCACCGCCAAGATGATTCGCCGCCACCCGCACGTGTTTGCGGGGCAACCACCCGTACCCGGCGCCTGGGAGGATGCGAAGGCGGCAGAGCGCGCCGCGGTCCGCCATGACGAGCATTCCGGCGGCACGCTCGCAGGCGTGCCGCTCGCACTTCCGGCGCTCTCCCGCGCGCTGAAGCTCACCGCGCGTGCCGCCCGGGTCGGCTTCGACTGGCCGGACGCGAAGTCGGTCCTCGCCAAGCTTGCCGAGGAAACCGCCGAACTCGAGGTCGAACTGGCCGCAGCGCAGCCCGCGCCGGCGCGCCTCGCCGACGAACTCGGCGACATGCTCTTTGTGCTCGCGAACCTCGCCCGGAAGCTCGACCTCGATCCGGAAGCCTGCCTTCGCCAGGCCAACCGGAAGTTCACGGAGCGCTTCAGCGCGGTCGAACACCGGCTTGCTTCAGAAGGAAAAACGCCATCGGAATCCAACCTTGCCGAGATGGACGCCCACTGGCGGGCCGCGAAAGAGGCCGCCCGCCGCTGATGGTCATCGGGCGCCGGACAGTGGCATAGTGCCCCGCGGCCCAATGGCCGAAGCTCAGCGATGGAGCGACGCATATGGACGAGGACAAGTTCAACATGGCCGTCCGCAAATATCTCAAGGTGGTCGGCGTCACCTCCCAGCGCGAGATCGAGAAGGCCGTCCACGCGGCGGTGAAATCCGGTGATCTCAAGGGTCACGAGAAACTCAAGGCCAGGATGACGCTCGAGATCGGCGCCATCAAGCTGACCCACGTGATCCCCGGCGAGATCGATATCGGCTAGCACTTTCGGTGGAGCGGCGCCCGCCCGCCCCTTTCGATGGTCAACATCGCGAAGCACCGTTCGGGCTTCACGATCTTCAGGCGGAACGATTCGAGCACGTCGAGGCCGAGGCGGCTCGATCCAGGCGCCTCTCCCTCAGTCGCGATGCGATCGTCAGCTTGCCGGTCGGCTCAACACCGACCAAGGCAACATTGTGCGGCTGGAGAGAGGCCGCACTCTGGCGACGCTGCGCACCTTGCCGCGCATCGCCAAAGCGACCGGCCATAGGTTATCGGCGGAATTTGTGGCACCCTCACATCGGCAGAGGTGATGCATGCCCAATGCGGGAATCCCGGCCAACAAGGACGTGATTGCGTGGGCGCGCAAACGCGCCGGGTTCAGCCAAGAGGAAGCCGCGCAGAGATTTGCAAAGATCGTGGCGTGGGAAGCAGGCACGGCGTTACCGAGCTATCCGCAACTCGAATCCATGGCCGAAGAGTTCCGCATCCCGGTTGCGGTTTTCTTTTTCCCGCAGCCGCCCAACGTGCCGCCGATTCAGGAGACGTTCCGCACCCTGCCCGACGCCGAGTTTGCGCAACTTCCGCGCCGCATACAGCAATTGCTGCGCAAGGCGAAGGCGCTTCAGCTTGGGCTATACGAGCTTACCCAAGGGCGCAATCCGGCCGAACGGCTCATCACGCGGGAGGTGAAATTCACGGCGCGCATGTCGGCCGATACCATGGCCGCGCGCGTGCGCAACTACCTCGGCATTTCGCTCGAACGGCAAACCGGATGGCGCGATGCCAACGAGGCATTGAAGGAGTGGAGGCAGGCGCTTTACCGCGTCGGCATCTTCGTTTTCAAGGACGCGTTCCGCGAGGAAGGCTTTTCGGGGTTCAGTCTTTACGACGACGTTTTTCCGATAATCTACGTCAACAACAGCGCGGCCAAGACCCGGCAGATATTCACACTGTTCCACGAGCTCGGGCATCTGCTGTTCCACACCAGCGGCATCGACCCGCTTGACGACGAATATGTCGAACGCCTGCCTGAGCGCCCGCAGCACATTGAGGTTCTGTGCAATCGCGTCGCCGCGCAATTCCTGCTGCCGGAGAACGTGTTCGAGGCGGCTTTTGCCGGACAACGCGCGACCGAACGCACGGCCGAAATTCTCGCAGAACGCTTTCACGTCAGCC
>JBOHKH010000053.1:0-2118 GCA_050728995.1 Rhizomicrobium sp.
GGACACTAGCGGGCCGCCGGCAACTATGTCGGAAGCTTTGGCAAGGCTCGCTCTGGACTTGAAGGGCTGGTCGGGCGATGCTGGCACCGAGTGAGGCGTACCATGTCCGAAAAGCGTTCGATGCAAGCCGACGCGGTCTCGTTCAGCGAGCGGCTGACCAGTTCCAGCGTCTTCAACATCCTGTTTCGTGATGGAATGGCGCTCGTCGAGGAGACCGCCAGCTATCTCGACGGTCCGGGACGGCAGGAATCCAAAAAGCTCGAACGCAGCGCTGCGCTTGTCTACGCCACCGAAAGCATGCGGCTGACGACCCGATTGATGCAGCTTGCCTCGTGGCTCCTGTTGCACCGCGCGGTAAAGGAGGGCGAGATGACGCTCGCCCAGGCCAGCAAGGAAAAAGCCAAAGTGAGGCTTACGAGCTGTGACCCCGGGGACGCGCAATCCATTGCGCTTCTGCCGCGCAAATTGCAGGAACTCATTGCGCGATCCGTGAAGCTGCAGGCAGAAGTGCGCCGGCTCGACGCCACCATGCACGCGGTACCGCCGGTCAGAGTTACCGACGGCAATCCGGTCGAGCGGCAATTGGGTTTGCTGAAGGCCGCCTTCGAAACCGAAGCGTCGTGACGCCGGCGGGCGGCCCCTAGAGCACTTACCGATTATGGTGTATCGGGCAGCGCTCCAGTTTAGGGATTTGGTCGCATTTTCTTCGGAAAACCGGCGGCCACTTGTCCGGAAACTGCTAAGTCTTCAAGAAGCCTGAAAACTTCTTCTGGAAGCGCGACAATCTGCCGCCGCGGTCGATCAGGTGCTGCTGCCCGCCGGTCCATGCCGGGTGCGACTTCGGATCAATGTCGAGGTGAAGCGTATCGCCGGGCTTGCCCCAGGTCGTACGGGTCGTGAACTCGGTTCCGTCGGTCATGACGACCTTGACGGTGTGGTAGTCGGGATGGGTGTCCGGCTTCATGGCTTTGACCTATATCCAGGACGCGGTTCGCGCCGCGTCGTCTTCGATCGATTTGCAGGCTCTATATCAGCAGTAGCGCGCCAGCGGCAAGCCGCCGCAATTGACCCGCGGCGAGGCCGCGAGGCATTGTCCGGCCGTGAAGCGGGGTGCGAAGGTTGTTTCGAGCGGCTCTACTCAGTTGATTGACATGGAAAAAGAAGAATTTCGCGCCGCCGGGTCTCTTGCAGCAGTGTTCTCGGTCAGGCTCCTCGGCCTGTTCATGATCTATCCGGTTTTTGTCGCCTACGCGCGGGGGCTGACGGGTGCAAATCCATACCTGATCGGCGAGGCGCTGGGCATTTACGGACTGACACAGGGAATCCTGCAGATCCCTTTTGGGCTGTTGTCCGATCGCGTCGGCCGCAAGGTCATGATTGTCATTGGACTCGTTCTGTTCGCGGCGGGAAGCGCAATCGCCGCCGTCTCGACCTCGATCGATGGCGTCATTCTCGGCCGAGCGCTTCAGGGCGGTGGCGCGGTCGGCTCCGTGGTCCTGGCGTTGGTCGCCGATCTGACCAGGGAGGAAAACCGCACCAAGGCCATGGCGCTCGTGGGGATCACCATCGGCGGCTCCTTCATGGTCGCGCTGGTGCTTGGCCCGATCGTGGCGAATTTCATCGGCGTGCCCGGGATTTTCTGGCTGATGGTGGGCTTGGCGTTCGTTGGCATCGCGATCACCGAGTTCGTTGTGCCGAGCCCGCGGCGCGCGCGTGTGCATCGCGACGCGGAGGCTGTACCGGCCATGATCGGTTCGGTTCTGCGCGACCGGGAACTGTTACGGCTCGATATCGGGATTTTCGCGCTGCATGCCATGTTGACGGCGAGCTTTTTGGTCGTGCCGGGCCTGTTGCGCGGCACGCTTGGCCTGGCGGTTGACGATCAGTGGATGGTCTATCTGCCCGTCCTTGTCCTGTCCGTCGCCTTCATGCTGCCGGCCATCATCGTGGCCGAAAAGTATCGTCGCATGAAGGGCGTCTTCGTCGGCGCGGTCGCCGTGCTCCTCATCAGCCAAGTCATGCTCTATTTCGCGGCCGGCAACCTCTTTGCGCTGCTCGCCGCGCTTATCATTTTCTTCTCGGCTTTCAATGTGATGGAGGCCAGTCTTCCTTCGCTCA
>JBOHKH010000054.1:0-1934 GCA_050728995.1 Rhizomicrobium sp.
TCGTCCGATCGTAGTAGGAGTGCGCCATGATGATGCCAGCGCCGATCTGCACCAGCAAAAGCGCCGCGACGACGAGAAAATATTTTCCGATCCGTTTCTGGCTTGCCGTGAGCGGCCGGAACGCCGATAGCACGGGGTCCATCGGCGCGTCGTCGGGATTGTTCAGGAAGAACTCATAGATGAACAACACCGCGCCGAAGGCGAAGAAGGTGAAGCAGAAGCTCATCCACGTCCAACGAAACGTGTTGGTGGTGGGTGTGTTGCCGACCAGCGGCTCATAAGGCCAGTTCTGTGTCCAGGACCAGCTGACGCCAGGGCGACGCGCCACAGTGGTGAGGGCGGAGAACACCAGAAAGTCCGCCGTCTGCCGTGCCAGCTGTGGGCTGAGGCTGTAGGCCGGTGTCCAGCCTTCCGCCGGATTGGCGGTGTGGAGCGCTGTGGCAAGTTGGTCACGCACCGCGACCAAAGCGGCGGCGACAGAGTCCGGAAGCACGACCTCGCGCTTGGTCAAATCGATGCGCTGCAAGGCGTGCTGCATCCCCAATGTAGCAGCTGCCTGCTGCTCGACCGGCAGCGAAGCGAAGGCCTTTCCGGACCCTGCGAGGGCGATATTGTTCTGTGTCGCGTCGGCGAGCCGGACCAGGATTGAGGCTGTGTAATCTTCACCATAGTAGGAACCCATGCCGTAAAGGCTGCCGTAATCCATCAGGTCGGCTCTCTGGAAACCGCCCTTACCCGCAAAAATGTCGCCTCCAGTCATCAGCATGGTGCCGTTCGCGGCTACAAAGCGGTCCGGTTGTGGAGGCGCCATCCGATACGTCACGGCCGTCGCCCAGGCGAGCAACGCGAAGCTGACGATGGCAACGACAAGCAGCACCCATTTCAGCACGTTGCTGACGGAATCCTCGAGCGGCCGGTCGGTGCGTTCGGCATCCAGTGTCATTGTTGGGTTTCTCCCTCATATCCCATTCGGTATCTTCTTGACCTCTTCCTGTTTTCCGCGCCTCGGCGTGAACCCCGGCTGTCAAAAGATCGACCATCCCTGGCTGCCCGCGACCGCGCCGAAGATCGTGATGAAACTCAGTGCGAGCAGGACCCAATGCGCCCGGTGCAGCCAGGCGAAGGCCGGGCCTGGCCGCGCCGTTGCCCAGCGAGGAAATTGGCGGTGAAGAATGAACGGTTCGCCGACAAACAGAACAAAGGCGAACAGCAGCCACACGCAGACCATCGCATGCATCCACCAGAATGTGGCCGCCCGGAACCGATCCCAGAGATCAAGTCGCCAGGTCAGGTAGAAGCCCGTTAGCCCAACCACGATGATCGCGATCCGCGCCTGCCAGGCGAACCGACGCTCGATCGCCTGAAATGCCTGAAGCCGGTTCTGGCCCAGATCCCCGCGCCGAACGGCCGGCAGTACGACCGTCGTCGCCATCGATACCCCTCCAATCCAAATCACGACGGCGAGCACGTGCAACGCGCGGGCGGTGATAACGGCATTCATGGCCATCTCCTGGGGCGATCGGCGCGGCCGCTCTGATCAGACAGCGCCGCGACCCTAGTGGGGACGCGTCCGGTACTCTGCATTGGCTTGAATCAAGCTTACCGCAGCGACGGGTAAGCGGATTTGCGCCGGAACAAACTGCTCCCCTTGGTCGAGCCGCCCAGATAAGCTTCTTAGATGATCTCGGACGCTCAGCTTGCTCCTGCGGCCCTGGCGACTATGGAGCTCTTTCTTGGACTTACGTCCTCTGGGATCGATGCCGTCGCAGCCTCGGCGCGCGTACGGCGTCTGCCCAAGGACACTTTGATCTTCAACCAGGGCGACGCGAACGTACGAGCCCATGCTGTGATCGAGGGCGGTGTTCGTATCTCTCAGTCGGGAAGCGATGGCGCCCAAATCGTCATGCGCTTCATCGGCCCCGGCGAGATGTTCG
>JBOHKH010000055.1:0-1920 GCA_050728995.1 Rhizomicrobium sp.
CGTCTTCCGCGCGGGCGCGCGGCAGCATCAACGTGACTGTGAACGTCGAGCCCTTGCCGGACACGCTCTCGACTGTGATCGTGCCGCCCATGCTTTCGACGATGCGCTTCGAAATGGCGAGGCCGAGCCCGGTGCCGCCGAACCTTCGCGCCGAGCCGCCTTCGCCTTGTTCGAACTCAAGGAAGATGCGTGACAGATCCGGAGGCGAAATTCCGATGCCGGTATCGCGCACCGCGATGGTGACCGCGTCGGGTTCTCCGGCGGGTTCGGCTGTGATCGAAACGCCGCCGCGTTCGGTAAATTTGATCGCGTTGCCAGCGAGGTTGAACAGCACTTGGCGCAGATGCGCCGGGTCCCCAACAACGCGCGAGGGCAATCGTTCGTCGACGTAACAGCAGATTTCGAGGCCCTTGGCCTGTGCCCGCGGTCCCAACAGTTCGACCGTTTCCTCGACCAGGGCGGCAAGCGCAAACGGTTGTGCCGCAAGGTCGAGGCGCCCCGCCTCGATCTTGGAGAAGTCGAGAATCTCATCGATCAGAGCGAGCAGGGTCTCGCCCGAGACTCTGACGGCCTTAAGGTAGGCGGTCTGCTCCGCCGATAAATGGGTGTCAGCAAGCAGTTCGGTCATGCCGAGAATGCCGTTAAGCGGGGTTCGGATCTCATGCGAGACCATGGCAAGGAAGCTCGATTTGGCGCGGTTCGCTGCCTCGGCCTGATCGCGCGCCTCCGCCAGCGCCCGCTCGGCGTCGACCCGATCGGTGATGTCGCGGCCGACGCTTTGCGTTTCATGATCGGATTCACCGCGCATGGTGACCTCGCGCCAAGCGATCCAGCGCGCGCCGCCGGGCGACGCGATTTTCTGGTCATAGACGCGGGTGCCATCGGGCAATTGCGCCGTTTCACTTGCCGCCAGGGCAGGCAGTGCAAATGCGGTTGCCAGCAGCGAATTGCGGTCGCGGCCTGTAAGCGTGCAAAACGCATCATTGACGTAGGTGATTGCGCCGCTACTGTCGCGCCGCACGATGACGTCGTCCTGGGCTTCGAAAAAGCTTTTGGCGCGTTGCTCCGCCTCCTTGATTTCCCAGTTGCGGTCCGCCGCTTCGTCGAGCCGGAGTTCGAGGAGGCGCAGCTCCCGTTTCATCTGCTTGATGCGGGAGAGAAGGAGGCCGATCGCGCCGCATGCGGCACCGAACAGCGCCGAGACGCCGATCGCGAAATTGTATGGATCATAATGCGCCCCCGGTGCGGTGGTGCCGGAGAGAAAACCGAACGTAATGCCAAACGACATCGAGGCGATGGCAACGGCGCGGACAATGAGAGATAAGACGCGGCGGGTGACGATGGCGGGTCTTTTGAGGCTGGCGCGAGGGCGCATGGTCCCAGTCCCGCTTGGCACGTTGTTCGAGGCGGCGATCAAAGCCGCCGCCTAATTGGTCTCGTCGACAATTCACGAGATTTTGGCCTATGAACCTTGCGCATCCCTTGCATCCGATAAGCGTGATTGGAGCGAAGGTTGCCGGTTTGTTAACATCGCGTCCCGACGATCGGGCGGGTTATCGGCCCGAGACGTGTGGCGCGGCCGGAGGAGTCGAATGGATAAAGCATTGATTAACAAGCGCTCGGCAGAGGCCGGCCGGCTGGAAAGACCGTCCCGGCAGGAAGCGGAGGCGGCGGTGCGAACGCTGATCCGCTGGGCCGGCGACGACCCCGATCGCGAGGGGCTGCGCGCCACGCCGGCGCGGGTGGTGCGCGCCTACGAGGAATGGTTCTCCGGCTATGCGGCCGATCCGAGTGACTATCTTCACCGGACATTCGAGGAGACTGGGGGTTACGACGAAGTCGTGGTGCTGCGCGACATCCGCTTCGAATCGTTTTGCGAGCACCATATCGCGCCAATCATTGGCCGCGTGCATATCGGCT
>JBOHKH010000056.1:0-1684 GCA_050728995.1 Rhizomicrobium sp.
AAGCCGGTCCAACGGATTGATAGCAGCTCTTTGCCACTGGTGGGCGCTCATGAAATTAATTGACGTCAGCCGGCCGCCTCTGTAGCTTCATTCGTGATGGTTCCCTTCGGGGATCAAAAGGGAACGCGGTGAGGACGGCGTCCGACTCCGCGGCTGCCCCCGCAACTGTAAGCGGCGAGCCTGCTGCCATGAGGGCCACTGGGAAACCGGGAAGGTCGGCGTTAGGCAAAGACCCGCGAGCCAGGAGACCTGCCATCAACCGCGGTCTGCGCAGCCGCATCGGGCGGGGTGTTCCTGGTGTACAAGTTTCGCGAGGAGCGAAGCTCGTTTGGTTGCAAGGACAGCCCGAACCCTAGGGACTGTCATGTCCACTTCAATTCTCCAAATCGATCCCCGCGCCGAGGGGCTGCGCCAGCGTGTGATCGGCATTTACGTCATTCTGGCCGCATTCAACGTCGGTGCCTGGACCTGGGCCTTCATTGCCTTTCATTCGCAGCCGTTGCTGCTGAGTACGGGTTTGATCGCGTGGGGCTTCGGCCTGCGTCACGCCGTCGATGCCGATCATATCGCCGCGATCGACAATGTTACGCGCAAGCTGATGCAGGACGGGCAGCGTCCTGTCACGGTCGGTTTCTTTTTTGCATTGGGTCATTCCGCCGTCGTCGTGCTCGTGGCGGCCGCGGTTGCGGCCACCGCGGCTGCGATCGAGACGCGGTTCGAGGGCTGGAAGGAAATGGGCGGCATCATCTCGACGTCTGTTTCCTCGCTCTTCCTGTTCCTCATCGCGGCCATGAACGTCATCATCCTGCGCGGAGTCTGGAATGCCTTCAATCGGGTGCGATGCGGCAAGCCCTACGTGGACCACGATCTCGACATTCTGCTCAACAATCGCGGTCTGCTTGCGCGTCTTTTCCGGCCAATGTTCCGATTAGTGTCAAATCCGCTGTGGATGGCGCCGCTCGGTTTTCTGTTCGGTCTCGGCTTCGACACCGCGACCGAGGTCAGCTTGCTCGGCATTTCAGCAGCGCAAGCCGCACAGGGGCTATCGATCTGGATTGTGCTGGTGTTCCCAACTTTATTCGCGGCGGGCATGTCTCTCGTCGACACCAGCGATGGCATTTTGATGCTGGGTGCTTATGAGTGGGCCTTTGTCCGGCCGATCCGGAAACTGTATTATAATCTGACCATCACGCTGGTAGCGGTCGTGGTAGCGATTCTGATCGGCGGCATCGAGGCACTCGGCCTGTTCAGCGATCAACTAGGACTGGAGGGAGGCTTTTGGTCTGTCATCGCCAGCTTAAATGACAACTTCAACAATTTGGGCTTCGTTATTATCGGGGTGTTCGTGGTCGCCTGGCTCGCTTCATACCTGATCTATCGTATTATGGGCTATGACGATCTGCAGCCCGTATTGGCACGCGAGTGAAGACCGCGTGGCTGCGAAGAACAGTCAGAACGCATGGCCGCGCCCGATATCGCCGCCGCCACCCGATGATCGAATCCGCGTGAGAGCGAAATGACGGACGTTTTCAACTCGCCTGCTTCGCGAGGCGCGACGGCGGAGGCCGCGCCGGTGATTTACATCTGCGTGACCTGCCGGGGTATCGGCGAGCCGGAAAGCAATCCGCTCCCGGGAGCCATTCTCGCGGCAGCCACCGAACGGGCGGCCGCCGGCACGGAAGTC
>JBOHKH010000057.1:0-1660 GCA_050728995.1 Rhizomicrobium sp.
CATCCGGGTCAGACACGTCCGCGGGCGCGACCGCGACCTCCACATTGCGGCCCTGCAGTTCGTCCCGCAAGGCATTGAGCGCTTCGGCGTCGCGCGCGATCAGCCCAAGCCGATCACCGGCCTGTGCGAAACGGTTGGCAATGGCGCGCCCCACGCCCGCGGTGGCCCCGGTTATGACGACGGTCCGGCTGTGCCCACGGGTGTCATGTGAAGGACGAGGCGACATGGGCAATCTCCGGTACGGCAAAACGGGAAAGACCTGAAGCGAGAACCTGCCCCAACGGACGCAGTTCCCGCACCGCGCTGTCACGCCGCGAGGCAGGGGCGGTGAAAGGCGAGGGTTAGGTGGAACCGCCTGCCGTTTCGGTCGGTTGAGTCGGGGTTGAGTCGAGGTTCTCAGGTTTGGAGTGGATCCGGTGGCCCCGCGTGCGTACTGGAAAGGCTATCTGAAGCTTTCGCTTGTTTCCTGCCCGATCTTGTTGTTTCCGGCAACGTCAGGGCGGGAGAAGATCAGTTTTCATCAGCTCAACCGCAAGACCGGCAACCGAGTCCGGTATCGCAAGGTCGACGCGGAGACCGGCAAGAATGTCGAGGCAGCCGACATCGTCCAAGGCTATGAATTCAGCAAGGGCGAATACACCGTGCCGGAGCCGGAGGAACTCGAGGCCGTGGCCTTGGAGAGCAGGCGCACGATCGAGATCGAAGAATTCGTACCCAAGAGCGAAATCGACGAGCTGTATCTCGCCGATCCCTATTACGTCGTTCCCGACGGCGAGGTCGGGCAGCAGGCCTTCGCGGTCATACGCGAGGCGATCCGCAAAGAGGGCATGGTGGCGATCGGAAAAGTCGTGTTCACATCCCGCGAGCACATCATCGCGCTGGAGCCGCGCGACAAGGGACTGATGGGCGTGACGCTGCGCTATCCGTATGAGGTCCGCCAATCAGGCGAATATTTCGACGACATAGACGACGAGAAAGTCCCGAAGGACATGCTCGATCTGGCCGCTCATATCGTTGAGACAAAGCGAGGCCGATTTCAGCCGGACAAATTCGCGGATGAGTACGAGGATGCCTTGAAGGAGCTATTGCGCAGGAAACAAAAGGGCGAAAAAATCGAGCAGCCGAAGGAGCATGCGCCCTCCAACGTGATCAATCTGATGGATGCATTGCGGAAGAGCGTTCAAGGCGGCGGCGCCGCACGCAAGGCCAACACTAAAGCGAGCCACCGCACTCCGGCGAAGCGCCGCGGCGCGGGCGGACATCGGCGCAAGGCCGGCTGACGCTCCGGAATCTAACCAGCGCTTTTGTTTCTTCCGTGGCGAGGCGCTTTTTTCCCGCGGCCGAGCTTTATGATTTGCGCGCTTGAACCAGCACTCTTTCGCAACGCGGCGCGAAGATCGACGGGTCGGCCGTGCTTTTTCAGGAGGTCGGCAAACGCTTCGTCGGCCAATTCCTGGAACGTCATCATGCGATCATGCGCCAACAAATCCAGTGCCGTCCAACTTTCATCATCGATCTGCACGCGTTTGCCCGGCATGACGGGTCTTCGCTGAAGCGTCTATGCGGCCAGCGGATCATTCTTCGCCGCCGCGATCAAGGCCCGCAAGGCCTCGCCTATGGCGTATTCCCTCACTGCTTTGCGACCGACGCAGCCATAATC
>JBOHKH010000058.1:0-1635 GCA_050728995.1 Rhizomicrobium sp.
CCTCCTGGCCCAGGCCTTCGATGCGCGTCGTCATCAATCGGTCGACGAATAGCGTTTTGCGGCGGGTCTCGGGATGACTGATGAAGACCGGGTGCGCGTAATGCGGAATGCCGCTGATGTCGCCGGAGGAGTCCGCCTGCTTGGCACGGTTATATTCGTGAATGTGCAGCGCCTTCTTGCCCGTGAGTTTCCGTTTCAATTCCGACGGCACCGCTTCATAAGCTTTGTACATATTCGAAAACATGGTGTTGCCGCCGCGCGAGCGCAGCTCGAGTGCGTAAAGGAACGTATATTTGTACGGTCGCGCCGAATAGCCGGAATCGATGTGGAACCAGAACTCGCCATCGCCGAATGCACCGATGGGCTTGCCATCCACTTTAATATTGGTGACCAGAAGCACCTTGTCGTGGTCCTGCCGGACGCCCTCGGCGCGAGCGCGCAAAGGTTCCGGCGCCTTTTTGCGGCTGCCAAGGCCTCCGAAGTAGGACGCAAAACGAAGCTGATCGTCCTGCGACAAACGTTGGCCGCGAAACACAAGCACGAGGTGCTCGTTCCAGGCCTCCTTGATCACGCGAAACTGATCTTCGTTCGGGGGCTTACTCAGATCGACACCATTGATTTCGGCGCCGCATGCTGGCGAAAGCGGGCTAACACGGATGCCCGGCGCGACCCGAGTTTCCAGGGTTTCGTACATGGGTGTCCTCCGATTGAAATGAGGTTAGCCTGGAAATCCTGGCGTCTCAAGAATGCGCTGGTCTCGCGGTAGGACGTCAGCGCGGTGGTGGAACGCAGCTCGCCCGCTTGCCGTTAGCTTCGGAGTTGAAGTAATCCGCGCCGGCATGAAAGCGCCGCACGCCAAGGTCGCCAAGGCCCGCCATGTCCGAACACGATACGAAGCGATCGCCGGGCCAGGCCAGCTCCAGTTCCAACCGGAGGTCCTTCCTGATGGCGAGCATTTCGACAGCCGCGAGTCCGGCTTTGGGCCGCGCATCCGCCGCGCAGGCCTCACCCGTGACAACAGCGAAAAATCCACGCGACCCGGTCGATGCCACGCTTACGATCAACGGACAGGATCATCAGCTGGCCTTCGATATCCGCACGTCATTGCTCGACCTGTTGCGCGAGCACCTCGGCATGACCGGAGCAAAAAAAGGCTGCGACCACGGCCAATGTGGGGCGTGTACGGTATTGCTTGATGGCCGACGAATCCTGTCGTGTCTTACGCTTGCGATAGCTGCACAAGGCCGCAAGGTGACAACAATAGAAGGACTTGCCGCCGGCGGCATGCTGCATCCGATGCAGCAGGCCTTCATCGATAACGACGCTTTCCAATGCGGCTATTGTACGCCAGGGCAAATTCTGTCGGCCGTCGCCTGCGTACGGGAGGGCCACGCGCAGAGCGATGACGAAATCCGCGAATACATGAGCGGCAATCTCTGCCGTTGCGCGGCTTACCCCAACATTGTCGCCGCGGTCAAACAGGCGAAGCCGATGATGACGGCGAGCAGGGACTAGACGACAGATTCCATGAAACCGATCATGGAACGAGTGGTTTGCTTGCGGATTCCTCGTTTACGATTGGCTGAACGAGGAATGGATCATGGCAACGTGGCGGCATGCTGTTGAACTGGCAAT